>GL947595.1:0-4440 GCA_000218745.1 Prochlorococcus marinus bv. HNLC2
ATGATGACTTTATTATCACGTCTAATTGGAACTGCTAATGCCGCGTTTGGAAATTTTATACTTCCATATTCACCTTCGTGTCCATTAGGAAGTTCAACTCTATTAATTTCAAAGCTAAATTTTTTTGTTTTTAATTCAGATATTTTTTCTTTAAAAATCGGTTTTTTTATAAAACGATTATTCTCCATTTTTCATCAAATAAAACTACCCTAACAATTTTTTTGCGCAAATGTACATTAACTTAATACCCAATTTTTAACATTTAATTTTTCTATTTTCTGAGTAATACTTAGCAACTCTGCTAAGGGAGAAATTATAAAATTACGATTTTTAAATCTTGGATGAGGAATTTTGAAATCATCATCATTAATATATAAATCATCCCACCATATAATATCTATATCAAGAGGTCTTGGAAGCCATCTTTGCTCTTCCGAGGATTTATTTCTTCCAAATTCTTTTTCTAAATTTTGAAATTCTTTTAGGAGAAATCTTGCTTTTTCATTTGAAGAGGGTGGTAGTAAATCTCCTTTGACCAATAATAAACAATTAATATAGTCAGGTTGTTTATCAAGGACTCCTAATGGACTTGTTTGATATAGAGAAGACCAATTGAACATTTTTTTTAATATGTATTTTTCTAAATTATCTGAATGATTTAAATGAATTAAATTATTAATTATTTTTTCAATCCTTTCTTTTGATTCAATTAGTGAATTAATAGGGCTTCCAAATTTACTATCAATATTTGCTCCTAAAGATAAACATAATCCATTTTTGATATTAAGATTTGATAATTCCACAAAAAATAACCAATTTATTGTATAAATTCTATATCAGGTATTTTTAAATTGAATTTGGAAAAAGAGGCACAAAGTAAATCAAATATTAAAGATTTAATGAATAAAAATGATTCTCTTAGGTCTTTCCCTTTAGCTGCGATAACAGGACATAATTTATTAAAGTTATCTTTATTATTGGCTGCTGTTGATCCCAGTCTGGGAGGAGTAGTAATTGCAGGAGGAAGGGGTACAGGTAAATCTGTTTTAGCTAGGGGCTTACATGCTTTAATGCCTCCTGTTGAGGTACTTGATAACGATGTTATTGCAGAAAAAGTTGATATTAGAGATAAAAAATATAAACCTATTTGCAGAAATCTTGATCCTTTAAAACCTGATGAATGGGATGCAGAGACTCAAAATATATTAGAAAAATATCAAAATAATATTTCTGAAACTGTTATTCCCTCAAAGGTTATACAAACTCCATTTGTTCAAGTTCCAATTGGGATTACTGAAGATAGACTTGTTGGTTCTATTGATGTGGCAGCTTCATTAAATTCAGGTGAACAAGTTTTTCAACCGGGAATTTTAGCTGAAGCTCATAGAGGAGTTTTATATATAGATGATATAAATTTATTAGATGATGGGATTGTTAATTTAGTACTTGAGGCTACAGGAAGAGAGCAAAATTATGTTGAAAGAGATGGTTTAAGTCTCTCTCATCCATGCAAAGCTTTACTCATAGCAACTTATAATCCTGAAGAAGGAGTTTTGAGAGATCATGTTTTAGATAGATTTGCAATAGTTCTCTCTGCAAATCAATCAATCGATAATTCACAACGAGTAGAAATCACAAAATCTGTTTTAGCTCATGCTGAAAATAACTTAAAGTTTTCTGAAATGTGGTCAGAAGAAACTGATAATTTATCTACTCAATTAATTTTGGCAAGACAATGGCTACCTGATGTTTCCATCTCAAATGATCAAATTTCTTATTTAGTTAATGAAGCAATAAGAGGTGGAGTTGAGGGGCATAGACCTGAATTATTTGCTGTAAAAGTTGCTAAAGCAAATGCTGCTTTAAGAGGTGATGAGAAAGTTAATTCTGATGATCTTAAAGTTGCTGTAAGGTTAGTGATTTTGCCGAGATCTCAACAATTACCACCAGATGATAATGAAATTGAACCTCCTCCTCCAGAGGAACAGACTCCCCCTCCTCAGTCTGGTCAGGATGATTCAAAAGAGGACACTAATGACAATCAAGAACAAGAACAAGAGGAACAAGAACAAGAGGAGTCTGATGGTGATGATGAATCTACTCCTGATATTCCAGAAGAATTTATCCTAGATCCTGAAGCTTGCGTTGTTGATCCAGATCTTTTACTATTTTCTTCAGCTAAGGCAAAATCGGGGAATAGCGGAAGTAGATCTATCATTCTTAGTCAAACGAGAGGAAGATATGTAAAACCAATAATCCCAAGGGGACCCTTGAAACGTATTGCAGTAGATGCAACTTTGAGAGCAGCAGCGCCTTATCAGAAAACCAGGAGATTAAAAAATCCTGATAAAAAAATTATTGTTGAAGAAAGCGATTTTAGAGCTAAATTACTACAAAAGAAATCTGGAGCATTAGTCATTTTTCTTGTTGATGCTAGTGGCTCAATGGCTCTAAATAGGATGCAAAGTGCTAAGGGAGCAGTTATTAGGTTGCTTACAGAAGCTTATGAAAATAGAGATGAAGTTTCTTTAATACCTTTTCGCGGAAATCAAGCGGAGGTTCTTTTGCCCCCTACAAGATCTATTACAGCGGCAAAAAGAAGACTAGAAACTATGCCTTGTGGAGGTGGTTCTCCACTAGCTCACGGCTTAACTCAGGCTGCAAAAGTAGCAAAAAATGCAATTTCTACGGGTGATATTGGTCAAGCCATCGTTGTGGCAATTACTGATGGCCGCGGGAATGTCCCACTAAGTGTTTCTCTTGGCGAATCAGATGATAGTGAAATGGATAATAAAAATCTTAAAGAGGAGGTCCTAAGTGTGGCATCAAATTATCCAATGCTTGGAATAAAACTTTTGATAATTGATACTGAAAGAAAATTTATAGCTAGCGGATTTGGAAAGGATTTGGCAGAGGCGGCGCAAGGTAAATATGTTCAATTACCAAAAGCTACAGATCAAGCTATAGCAGCAATGGCTCTGAACGCAATAAATGAGATTTAGTGATTATTTTATGGATAAACTTCGTTAAGAAATTTTGAAATTCCAATAGTAAGATCCCTTAAAGCACTTGTAAGTTCTTTGTCTTTCATTAATGATTGAAAATCATCAGCCATACTATCCATTTTTTGAGAGATCGAGCTAGTTGCTTCTAATGTAGATCTAATATCTTCAAGAGTTTCATCATCATCAACAGTGGCTAATATTTTATTTAAATGTCCAGCTGCGATAGTGAGGTCATTTATTAGAGGTTTTATTCTTAGGATTTCTTTTTTTGATAAATAAATTAATTCATCAAGATTTTCTTGTGTTCTATCAAATTGATCAATGGAATTTACAATATTTTCAATTAAATTTTCTTGATTAGATTCTTTTAGTAATTGGTTAAGTCTATTTGTGACATTTGATAGGCTAGACAACTGCTTACCACTAATAGTATCCCCTTGACAAACAATTAATTCGCTTTCACATTTTTTTGAAGTAGCTTTTTCTGTCCCCTTTGGAATAATCTGTTTTCCTGCCTCTAAAGCGACTTGTACATCTCCTCCTAAGAATGAATTTGTTACTACTTTCGCAAATGCAGGTTGAGGAAGCATTATATCGGGATTATTAAGAACGACTTTCGCTTTAATAGATTCATTGGTAAAAATAATATCCTCTACTGAACCAACTAGTATTCCTCTGTATGTGACTGGTGATTTCTTTGATAGACCACTAGCATTTGAAAACTCAGCAAATAGATGCCAATTTTTAGATGATAATTTTATTCCTCTTAACCAAAAGGAGAATAAAGAAAATATTATGAGTCCTCCTAATAAGGAAAAACCTACTATCGAGTCTCGCAAACTTCTACGCATAAGTTTTAAATCTCTTTTGGTTGCATGGGACCATCAAGGTTACCATTCCTGAATTGAAAAACATATGGATCCTTAGTTTTTTTAAATTCTGAGATAGTTCCCTCCCAACGGAATTTACCGCCATAAAGCATTAATACTCTCGAAGAGGTCCTCTCTATAGTACTAAGAACATGGCTAACAACAATAGAAGATCCTTTTACTTTTGTATTTGTTTTATTAATCAAATCTTCAATTCTTGAGGATGCTATGGGATCAAGACCAGCCGTAGGCTCATCAAATAGTAGTAAGGGTCTATTTTTAGTGGAATTAGTTGATTGATTAATTAATGCTCTAGCAAAACTAACTCTTTTTTGCATGCCTCCACTTAATTCATTTGGCAGTTTGTTTGAAACATTAAAAAGTCCTACCTCTTCTAAACATTCATTTACTAACTCTTTAATAACTTTTTTAGTAAATTTTTTGCTTCTATATAAAATAAAACCAACGTTCTCCTCAATAGTTAGAGAACCTAATAAAGCAGGGTTTTGAAAAACAAGTCTTACATCTGGGGGGTTAATTTGATCTAGCCTTAGGTAATTTTGTTT
>GL947595.1:4540-5924 GCA_000218745.1 Prochlorococcus marinus bv. HNLC2
ATCAGTAACAGTGACTGCTATATGCAGGATCTTAAGAAAATTGTGAGAAGCCTATACTTTTAAAGGGCAAAATATGAGTAACAATGCATGGGTAGATTTAGACGGCGGAGAAATGGCTTATTCTCAAGCTTTGCAAGCATTTGCTTCAGGAATTTCTCGTGCTTCATTTATGAACCCAGTGTTACTTAAACCCTAATGGCAACTCAACTAGTGAGGTCATTCATTTGGGTGAAAGTAAAGGGATAACTACTGCAAAAAATTACTATAAAAATTGGTTTGATTCGGGATGGGATGCAATTAAAAAAGGTATTAAAATTATTTTAGAAAAAGATCCAAACTGTAGATTGATAATTGAAGGAGCAGGTAGTCCAGTTGAGATGAATTTAATTCATAGAGATCTAACGAACTTAAGAATTGCTAAATATCTTGATGCAGATTGCATCTTAGTTGCTGATATAGAAAAAGGTGGTGTATTTGCGCAAATAATTGGGACTCTCGAACTGATGCAGCCTGACGAAAGAAAACTCATAAAAGGAATAATTATTAATAGATTTAGAGGTGATCTTTCCTTATTTTCTGGAGGAAAGAAATGGATTGAAGATAAAACAAAAATACCAATTTTAGGAATATTACCAGTATTAGATGATAAACTCCCTCCAGAAGATTCATTAGATCTCTTAGATAGAAAATTTCATAAGGATCAATTTGATTTAAAAGTAGGAGTTATAAAGTTTCCCTCTATAAGTAATTTCTCCGATTTACACCCTTTAGAGAATGAAAATACAATCCAATTAAAGTGGGTAAAAGAATCAGAGAACCTTCAGGTTTTTGATTTTATTATTCTTCCTGGTAGTAAACAAACCATAAAAGATCAAATATTTCTAGAAGAATCTGGTCTATCAAAAGAAATCAGAGCTTATTCTTTAGGTAAAGGAAATATTATTGGAATATGTGGAGGATTACAAATGCTTGGAAAAAGTTTAGAGGATCCCTACTTAAAAGAAGGTAGCAATAAATTTTTAAAAAAAGAAATAAGTGGCATAGGGATATTGCCCATAAGAACTATTTTCAACAAAAGTAAACAAACAAGACAAATAAGTTGCAAATCCTTATGGCCATGTGAAGCAGTTATTGATGGATTTGAGATTCATAATGGTGCAAGTGATCTTATTTCTCAAAAGAAAGGGCCAAAAATTAAGGCATTATTTAAAAATAATAAACTTGGCTGGTATTTTGAAAATGATAAAGGTGGCTCTACTCTTGGCACTTATATTCATGGTATTTTTGAGAATGACTTATGGAGAGAAAGCTATATTAATTTAATCAAAAGTAAAAAAGGATTGCCAATATTAGACAATCGAATAAAAAACTATAAGAGATTAAT
>GL947595.1:6024-7119 GCA_000218745.1 Prochlorococcus marinus bv. HNLC2
TTAAGGAAGTAGAGATAGAGGTCTTACCAATTTAAAATCTAAAAATAAAACTTTAAATGAAAAAACCCCAAAAACAGTACGATTTATAAAATCAAAAAATATAGACGAAATTGCAAGCTAAAATTTATTCTAAGAATCAAGTTATTATAGGTCAAAACATCATCTTATAAGCTTTGAAAACTTTTTAGTACTTATTTTAATTTTGATAGAATAGATACCTTTTAAATCCTGCCTTTAAAAGAAAGTAATATTATGCACAAAAATTTTTATGAAACTCTCAAAGTTTTTAAATCAAATTGATTATTTTGATGGAAATCATAATTTCCTTTCTACAATAACTGTAGTTCTTATTGCAGGTTTAATTTCTTGCTTATTTTTATTAATATTTGCCTATTTAGATATAAAATTAAATAATCAAAAAAATTAGCTCAAATTTTATTTAATTCCAAAAAAAAATTATATTTAAACAGATAAAAACCTTGATATGACCTCTTTACTTAACTCATTGGAATATCCACTTGCAACGATACCTCCTCTTTGCATAGCGTAATACCTATCTGCTTGTCGGACAAAGTGTAAATGTTGTTCAACAAGCAAAACGCCAATACCTTTTTCATAAATGATCTTTCTCACTGCATTTTCAATATCTAAGATAATATTTGGTTGAATTCCCTCTGTTGGTTCATCAAGTAGAAGTAATTTAGGCTCACCAAGAAGGGCTCTTGCAATAGCCAATTGTTGTTGTTGGCCTCCACTTAAATCTCCTCCTCTTCTATCAAGAAAATCCTTCAAAATAGGAAATAGTTCATAAATAAAATTATCTATCTTATTATTCTTTGTTAGGCCACCATTTAATGATTCCAATCCAAGCATTAAATTTTCCTCAACGGTTAAATAAGGTATTATCTCTCTCCCCTGAGGCACATAAGCTATTCCCTTCCTGGCCCTTTGGTATGGTTTTTGCCTATTAATTATCTCCCCAAGAAAATTTATTTCACCCGATTGAATTTTGAGTATTCCAATTAATGATTTAAGTAATGTAGTTTTACCTACACCATTTCTGCCAATTAAACATACCATTTCTCCCTCTTTAAC
>GL947595.1:7219-13862 GCA_000218745.1 Prochlorococcus marinus bv. HNLC2
ATATATGATTCTATTATTCTTCCTGGCAGTAAGCAAACTATAAAAGATCAAATTTTCTTAGAAGAATCAGGCCTATCAAAAGAACTCAGATCATATTCATTAGGAAAAGGGAATATCATCGGGATATGTGGAGGGTTGCAAATGCTTGGAGAACGTTTAAAGGATCCCTACTTAAAAGAGGGTCCTAATAATAATGTTCTCAAAAGAGAAATAAATGGAATAGGTATATTGCCATTAAAAACTGTTTTCAATAGAAAGAAAAAAACCAGACAAGTCAATTGCAGATCCTTATGGCCCTGCGAAGCAACTATTAATGGATTTGAAATTCATAATGGAAAAAGTGATATTGTTTATAAAAATATGGATTTAAAAATAATGCCATTATTTGAGGATGATAATCTTGGTTGGTATTTTGAAAATAATAATGGTGGATCTACTGTGGGTACTTATATTCATGGTATTTTCGAGAATGATTTATGGAGGGAGAGCTATATAAACTTAATAAGAAATAAAAAAGAATTACCAATATTAGAAAAAAAAATAAAAAACTATAAAATAAAAAGAGATTCAATTATTGAGAATCTTGCCATACAATTCAATAAATACATTAACCTTTCTAAATTTCTGAATTGAAAAAACCTCTTATAAAAATTAACTGGCCAAATAAAGTTTTAACGGAAGCGAATGAAGGAGATGATTGGTTTAATAATGCAAAAAAAGCAAATATTATTATTCCTACTGGTTGCCTATCTGGAAGCTGTGGTGCATGTGAAATAGATGTTAATGGAAAGACTATAAGACCTTGCATAACTAACATAGAATTATCTGATCAAGAATTAAATATAGAATTTACAACTGACCCATACTGGAATTAAGCAATCACCAATCAAATTAAAAACATTAAATTTTTATTTTGATAAATTTAAAAAATGTTGGTACAAATTTATCTATCAGATTTTCTTATATAAATATGAACCATTTAAATCAATTCTTATACTCTTAATGAATATCTATTTAATTATTTTCATATATAAACTTTCTATTTCTTTTGTATAATTTTCTGGATTTACAAAATTTTTATCATTTCTAGTTTTTAATTGCGTTTTTATTTTAATATTTCATCTCTATTTTGCGCTAAATATAATGCTTTCTCCTCATATTCCTTCTCTGTAGTTGTTATTAAATCATTTAAATCAAGCGAATTTAAAATGCTTGCAGCAACCCTTGATGCGAAACTTTTACCAGTTTTTGTTAAAACTGGTAATCCACTCCATAAAGCATCAGAAGTTGTTGTATGGCCATTGTAATTGAAAGTATCTAATCCTAAATCACTAATTTTATACCTTGCTAAATGCTGTTCTTTCTTTTCTAATCTTTCAGCAAATATTATTCTATCAGGATCAATATTTCTTTTTTCAGCTTCTTTTTTTAAATTTATTACTGAAAGATTATCAGATTTTCTTAACCATAAAATACTATCTTTTATTTCATATAAAAGATTCATCCAAATATCAAATTCTTTGGGAGTATTTTTTTACTTGCATTGAAGCAAGTAAATATAAAGGCATTTTGAGGGATTTTAAAATCCTTTTTTGTCAAACTAAATTCTGATGATAAATCTCTTATAAATCTATTTGGCGGAAAAAAATGATTTAATCTTAGAACTTTCTCAGTATAAAATTTTTCATCTTTTTTAGGTATTGTTATTTTATCTCCGATTATATAATCATAATATTTAGAACCCATAGTTCCTGGGAAACCCAAATAATTTATTTGAGAAGGAGCAATTCTATTCCTAAAAATATAAAACCTGTTTTCGCTGGTATATCCCATAAGATCAATTGCAATATTCAAATTATCTGATCGAACTAATTTAATAATTTCTTGTTCATCAAATTCACTAATATTTTTAAAGATGCATCCTAAATTTTTAAGTCTATTTGTATAACTATCTTCTTTAACGAAAAAGAATAAAGAAATATTTCAAAAATTTCTTTATTATGTGATTCCAAGAGAGGTGTAATCACATGTGTTACTGGATGATCTTTAAAATCTGCAGAGAAATAACCTATTCTTATCTTCTCTGTTTTTCTTTTCGAAAAATCTAAAATATCCTTTTTATTAAAATATTTTTTTGCATATTTTTTAGCTCTCTTTAAATGATTTATTGGATTATCATCATATATTAGAAAATGATATGGATTCAAAGGTTTTCCAATAACTCCAAGTTTATTCATCCAAGAATCTTTAACGTTATAATTGCTCCAATCACAGATTGATCCCTTGCAAATAAACAATCCATATTTTGCAGATTGATTGTTGTTATTTAATTTTGCGGCTTTCTCAAATACTGTTATCGCTTTTTTATACTCACTAATCATCATATAAATATCACCAAGATTACAGTATGCATCATCATTATTAGGCTGTATATCTATTGCTTTATAAGTATTTTCCACCGCCTCTTCCGTTTTACCTAATATTCGCATTACAATACCAAGACTTAAATAAGAATTTCCTTCTTTGGGGTTAATTGAAATTGATTTCTTTAAGATTAATTCTGCCTCATCAAATTTTCCTTGATGAATTAATACTGTCCCAAGATTGCTATAAGTAATTGAATTTTTTTGATCAATTTCTAATGATTTATATAATATAGTTTCTGCCTCATCGAATTTTCCTAATTCTTGCAATATTCCAGAAAGATTATTATAAGATTTCGTATCATTTGGTGAAATTTCAATTGATCTCTCCATCATTAATTTAGCATTTTGTAAATCACCCAATTTAAGTAATATTAATCCATAATTACAAAATACTCTTGGATCTTTAATTCCATTATCAATACAATATTTATAACATTTATTAGCTTCTTCAAAATTACCTTTTAATTGGAAATTAATTGCATAATTTATAATCTCCTCAATTGAAGGATTATCAGATCTTTTATTTATTTTTTTATAATTATTATTTTCTCCAAATCCTTTCATCTTTTAAATATTTTTACTAATAATAATACATACCTTTTACATAAATAACTTTATTTATCACTATGCTAAATCCTTTACGCCTTTTTAAATTGATAAACTTATCATTAAATAAATATTTAATTATGCAAGGATAAAAATTTCATAATTAATTATTAATAAAAAATCATTCTCACTTGAAAAATTAAAAATTCTTACGGAAAGGGTGGGATTAGAACCCACGAACAGTCTCCCGTCAAACGATTTCGAATCGTTCGCCTTTAACCACTCAACCACCATTCCTAGTAAATCTTATGCATGCAAAAATAGCAGAATAGTTATTTAATATTCAATTACTGCCAACCAGCATTCTTCATTAATTTAATAGCTTGCGTATTAAATTTACCAAGTTGCTGTACCGTTACATCATCAGAAGTAAATCCACCAAAGTTTTTTACAATTGGGTTCTGGTTGACTTCTTTCAAAGGATGCTCAAATGTTGGAGCAGCCAAACCTGAACTACCTTGAGGTGAAGCTAAAAATTCAAGTAATTTGATTGCCTCAGATTTATTTTTAGCATATTTAGCAACACCTCCAGCACTTATATTCACGTGAGCTGGATTAGGGGTTAATACATTTGTTCTACGTGCATAAAGAGTATCTCTTCTTCCATTAACACCTGCTAACATTCTTGCAACATAATAGTGATTTACTATACCAATTCCACATTTCTTTTTAGCTACTGCTCTAACTATTGCTATATCTCCAGGGAAAAATGGTTTACTAACATTTGAAATCATTCCATTCAACCAAGATTTAGTTGCTGCCTCGCCTTTATTAACAATCTGATTAGCAACTAAAGATTGATTATATGGACTTTTTCTATTCCTTAGGCAAACTTTACCTTTTAGCGAGGGATCAGATAAATCTGTGTAGTCTTTAATTTTTGCAATATCAACTACTTTTGGATTAGCCACCATAACCCTAACTCTTCTCGTAAGGGCATACCATTCTTTACCTGGATCTTTTAGATCAGATGGAACATTTTCTTCTAAACTATTAGAGGAAATACTTTGAAGTAAACCTGCTTTAGAGGCATTTGTTATTCTGGCAGCATCTACAAGTAATATTAAATCAGCTTGCGAATTTTCCCCTTCTCTCTTCAACCTTTCAATAAGTGAAATTCCTGCAGCCTCTATAAGTCTTACTTTAATTCCAGTTTCTTCAGCAAACTTTTTATAAACTGCTCTATCGGTGTTATAGTGCCTCCCAGAATAAACTTTAACCTCTTTTTCTGAAGAATTAACTGGGATACTTATATTAAACAATAAAGAAAAGGATAAAGCAGAATAAAACAATTTTTTGAGTTTTTGCACTTTTAGAATTTAGTATCTATTGTTACTCTATAACCATCTCTTGGTTAAGAGATCCAAAAGCTATTTTGCATACATTCCAATGTATCATTTCTACGTAAAACAATGAATTATTTGACCTGTCCACTACTGAATGATGAAGAAATTAAAATAATTCAAAATAAATTAAATGATAATAATGATCATTGGGAAGATGGGAAAAAAACAGCAGGCTCTCATGCTGCTCAAGTAAAAAATAATTTGCAACTTAGTCGAAATTCAGAAATTTCTAAAAATCTATCAAAATTAATAATAAAAAAAATTCTTTCAAATCCACTTATTAAAAGTTTTACATTGCCTAAGAACATTCATGGCATTATGTTTACAAAATCAAGTAAAGGAATGAAGTATGGAAGACACATAGATAATGCATTTATGTCTTCTGGGAGATCAGACTTATCTTTTACAATTTTTATAAATAAAAAAACAAGCTATGAGGGAGGAGAACTTATAGTAGAAAACATTAACTCAGAAAATAAATTCAAATTAAATTCTGGTGAGATATTAATTTATCCAAGCACTTACTTACATTCAGTTAAAGATATAGCAAGTGGAGTTAGATTAGTATGCGTAGGTTGGATAGAAAGCTATGTAAAAAGTATTGAAGAAAGAGAATACCTTTTTGACATAGATGCAGGAGCAAGAAGTCTACTCTCCAAATATGGTAGATCAGATGATCTAGATCTAATTTTTAAATCCTACTCAAATCTTTTAAGATTACTAAGTAATTAAAGCATCATTTTATACTGTAACTAGATATTTAATTTTAAAATAACTAATATAATAATATTGCTATTATTTTCAAATGTCTAACAAAAGTTCTATTGCAGTTTTTATCGCAGCGACTAGTGCACTTGCTATATCTTCAGCTAATAGTAACGTTGTAAAAGCTGGTGAAAATGATCTTGGGGGATTAAAGGAGTGGAATACGGATATGCCTATTTCTGCTGATTTCATTCTTGATAAGAATGCACAAAAAATAGCCGATGAAGCTAAAAAATCAAGTACCTGTATTCCAATTGGAGAGGGTGAGAATTGTTGGTAAAACATTTATTTAGTTTTTTTACAAGAAAGCCCTGAAGGGCTTTTTTTATTTAATTTATTTTTAATGATTAGAAAGCATTAAGGGCTTTCTTATTTAATTTGATAAAAAAAAGGGCCTAATATGAGGCCCTTTAATGTGTAGGAAAATGTGTGTAGAACTAAGTTAGAGAATATCTAAATTAGAAATTAAATGATGTCTTTAGGAATATTCCTGTTTCATCATTTACAGTAGCTGATGCATTTTCTTTTACAAATACAATAGGTGTAATTGTAATACCATCAGCGTAGTTGTATGCGTAGAAAACTTCATACATCTTTTCAGGGTCTTGGTTTTCTGGCTCAGGAGCTTTTGATCCAAAGGAAGCACCTAAACTACCATTTCCAATTTCATCCCATTGTAGTCCAACAAAGTAGTTACTTGTCCTATCATCGTCTGCGGCAGCAGAATCATCATGAGTTGATTCGAAGCCAACACTAACAGATGGGAAGTTCTCAAGGTCTGGAGAATAATAAGCACTTAAAGCACTACTGGTGGTAACTCCGCGATCTGCGTCAATACCATTTCCAGCACTAGCATCATGATTCTCTATAGAAGCAAAAGCAAATGCTACACCGTAGTTATCACCTGTATAGGCAATTTGTGCACCAAATGCATCAGTAGCTTCTTTAGACATGAGACCATGGGTTGTCTCACCACCTTCACCTTCGTAACCAAAGGCAGCTGTAAGTCCATCATAGATGTCAAAACTTGCACCGAAAGATGCACCTAACTCTTCATCAAGGTTAGAAGTTCTAATACCACAGTCATCCAATACATCAGTTTGCCCTCCATATGCACAAGCATTGGTGTAAAGAAGACTACCTGGTGTACCTTGATGTCCAACGAAAACAGTTAATCTATCGCCAAGTTGACGAGTATAACTCAATTGGTTGAAAACGAGTCCTGTATTATCTTTGGAATCCATGGTGTTAGGTATGTCGAAATCAGTCTGTGTTGCATTACTACCAGATTCCAAACCTACAACTAAAGCGTCATTACCAGTAATAGTAGAAGTAATTTCTACCCCATAATCGTGAATGAAGTTAGTTTTGTCGTCAGTAGCTCTATCTGTAGCTCCAAGTATGAAGTTAGAGTAAAAAGCTGCTGAGGTAGTTGAGGAGAATGAATCGCTATCAAAATCATTTGAATTACTTTGATTTAATCCTTCTCCACCAGCAAGA
>GL947595.1:13962-15409 GCA_000218745.1 Prochlorococcus marinus bv. HNLC2
TTTTATACTCGTTTGTGAATTTGATTTCCTTTGCATTCTTATTAAAATTATTTTACTTATAATTTTGATCTTTTAATTTATTGAAAATACACTTACTTTTTATAGTCATACCCTTGTAGCCGTTTAAATTCAAATTGTCCATCCATAGTTTAATATCTAAGCTTGAATTATATTCTTTAGACAAATAAAATATTACTTCTTTAGTCGATTGTAAAATAATATGAGGTGGTGTTTTTATTATTTCCATAAAACTATACTATTATAAATTTTTTCTAGCAGGGTGTTCATTTTTTGATCTGAGAACAAAAAATTTTTTTGGACTATCTAAGCAATATCAAGAAAAAAAGCATAAATTAATTTTTTTCTTTTTTAAACTTCTTAAAACTTCTTTTTTCGCTCTCTTGACTTGAGTTTAAGTCATTGTTTCTGAATATTACAGGAATAATATGCACATATTGCTTTGAATGGATTCTTGCTTCAAAAGACATTTTTCAGGATAATAGTACATTAGTATTATTGCTCTCAAATATTTATTTGGGAAGTAAATTTAATATGTACGTAGTCTTTTTGTTATTTTTCCAGGCTTTTTTTGTATCTTTTTAATTTTTTTTCCAAAGTACTCTAGATGGCAAACCCATTCAAAAAAGTCATTCCCAGTATCTAATTTTTTTGTATAAATATCTAATTTTTTTGGTTCAAATAGTTCTCCTTTCAAGAATGTTAATTCTCCATAAATTCCTTTCCAGTCTTCTTGATACTCTAAATAATATTCATCATCATCATATTCCCAATGATTAATGCATTTCCTAGGAATTTTTTCAAATGAATTTGTCAGCACTAGGTCTTCAGGATTTAAATCACCACGATAAATTCCTAATTTTTTTAATTGCTTAAACTCAAATAGCTCTCTTTCTTTTGTATTAAGATTTTCTAATATAATGCTCATTGTATTAGAAAAGCTTAAGTATTTATTTTCTAACTCTAATTTTCCTTCCTCTAATTCAAAATCTTCTTCATCCAAAATTGCACTATTACATGCATGTCTTCCAATATATTCAAGCGAAATTTTGCCTGTGTACCATCCATTTCCAATTATTGATAACTTTCTATTTGAGTTTTTATTATTAACAATCATATGTTTTGTTTTATTATATTTCATTTTCGTAATTAAGTAAATATAAAATTTGATTTATTATCTTTAAAAATAATAGCACCAAAAATTTTTATGTTGCTGTTATAAGCGTATATATTTTTTATTTCCTTTAAAAGTTGATGTTTATAAACTCTTTTTAATCGCTTTTTAGCTTTATCAATAATTACTTTTTTATACTATTCATCTAATAATATTTTTTTGTATTTATAACTTTCAATTTTTAAAAATTTTTTATTAAAAAAGATATTTTATTTAACTTAAATTTATCAAATTCATTAATTTTCATTTTATCAA
>GL947595.1:15509-17723 GCA_000218745.1 Prochlorococcus marinus bv. HNLC2
TCTTTTGTATTAGATTTTCTAATATAATGCCCATTGTATTAGAAAAGCTTAAGTATTTATTTTCTAACTCTAATTTTCCTTCCTCTAATTCAAAATCTTCTTCATCCAAAATTGCACTATTACATGCATGTCTTCCAATATATTCAAGCGAAATTTTGCCTGTGAACCATCCATTTCCAATTATTGATAACTTTCTAATTGAGTTTTTATTATTAACAATCATATGTTTTGTTTATATATATATTTTCAATTTTAAAAAATTTTTTATTTTAAATCAATTTCTGTTTTTAGCAGTAATCTATAAGTTTATATCTTAATTATTGATTTATTAAGAAAGATATTTTAGTGAATTTAAATTTATCAAAGTTATTAATCCATATTCTTATCAATTTTAATAATACAAATTATCTTTTTAGTTATTAGTTATTCAGATTATGCTTATGAATCATTTAAGAATTTATTTATTTAACAAGTTTATAATAAATATAATTAAGTTAATTTGAAAAATTTAATTTTAAAAATGCATTTGCCAATACAAAATCAAACCGTCTTTATTTCAGGATCTGGGAGAGGTCTTGGGTCTGAAATCGCTAAATCCTTTTATAGGGAGGGTGCAAGGATAATAATAAATTACAGAAAATCAAGGAAAAATGCAGAAGAATTAGCTGATAAATTTGGTAAAAACGCTTTTTTATTAAAGGGAGATATTAGGAATAAAGATGAAGTTTTTAATATGCAAAGAGAACTCAATAATAATCAAATTAGCATTACTACAATTATTCATAATGCGATAAATGACTATAGTTTTAATGGCGAAAAAAGAAAGAAAATCGACGAAATTTCGTGGGTTGATTTTCAAGGGCAAATAGAAACTTCTCAGAAAGGATTATTAAATTTACTACAAGTTTTTACTCCTAGCATGAGAGAAAATCAGTTTGGAAGAGTAATAACAATTGGAACAAATTTATTTCAAAATCCAGTTGTTCCATATCATGACTATACTGCCTCAAAAGGTGGACTATTGTCTTTAACAAGAACTGCTGCCATAGATTTAGGACCTGATAATATCACGGTAAATATGGTGTCTGGGGGATTATTAAAAATTACAGATGCGAGTAAAGCTACTCCTGATAGTGTTTTTGATTATATTGCAGGTATCACTCCTCTAAGAAAAATTACTACCACGAAAGATTTTGCAGATGCAGTTTTATTTTTTGCATCTCCTTGGGCTAGAGCAGTAACTGGTCAAAACTTAATAGTGGATGGAGGATTGGTATTAAATTAATCAAAATAAACCTCTTTTAGCTTGTTGTATTCATGATTGATCTAAAAAGAAATAGTAAAAAAGAATTGGTTATTGCTCATGGTTTAAGAACAAAATCATCATCTATTTATTCTCCTAATCAAAAAGGTGATTTTAAAATTAGTAGAGGAAAATTTTTCAATTTTTTATGCTGTAAAAGATGTTTCTATCTTGATCGAATAAAAGGTTTAGAATCACCTGGTATGCCAGGCTGGTCTTTAAACGAAACTACAGATTTGCTCTTAAAAAAAGAATTTGATTATTGTAGAGAAAGGCAAATTCCACATCGTTTATTTATATCAAATAATTTAGATAATTTAGTCCCTTTTTATCATGATGAACTTGATAATTGGAGAGATTCCTTGCACAAAGGTTTAACACTCCGATATAAAAAAACTAATATTATTTTAACTGGAGGAATTGATGATATCTGGCAAAATAAAATCTCTAAGAAATTAATAATTGTGGATTATAAATCTCAAGCCAAACTGGGTCGTTTAGATAAGATTAATTATCTACAAGATCCATATCATGAAGGATATAAAATACAGATGGATTTTTATGCATATCTTCTTTTAGGTATGGGATTTAAATTGGATGCAACTTCATATTTTCTGGTATGCAATGCTAAAAGAGATGATGAGGTTTTCGATAAAACTTTGAATTTTGATGAGTATTTAGTACCCTATTTTTGGAATATAAATTGGATCGAAAATAAGTTAGAAGAAATGATCAATATAATGAATAGTACAGAAATACCTAAATCTAATTTATCTTGTAAAAATTGTGCTTATTCAGAGCAATATGCCAAAACAATATATAGAGAAATTAATCTTGATAAGAGTGAAATTCAAGGAAGTCTTTTTTAGTTTTTTAAAAAACAAAGAAGTTTTTATTGTGATTTTATAAAT
>GL947595.1:17823-22800 GCA_000218745.1 Prochlorococcus marinus bv. HNLC2
TTAATTTTTCTTATAAAACCTATTCTTTGCAATAGATTTCTCGGACCTTCACCATAAACCCAACCTAATATACCCTCTGGTAATGCTGTCACTACCAGGATAAATAAGCCTCCTTGTATAAACATCCAACTTGCTGGTAATGCTTCGCTAACAAGACTTTTTGCATAATTTATGATAACTGCTCCTAAAATCGCACCAAGTAAAGTTCCTCTTCCCCCAACCGCAACCCAAATAACCATTTCTATAGAAAAAGGAACAGTCATGAATTGGGGTGAAACTATTCCAGACTGGACAGTATATAAAGCACCCGAAATCCCTGCTAATGCTCCAGCAACAGCAAATATAATGGTTTTAAAAACGACTGGATTATATCCTGCGAATCTCACTCTTGGCTCGTCATCTCGAATTCCAATAAGAATATTTCCAAAACGTCCACTAATTAACCATTTTGAAAAATACCAAGCTGCAATTACAAGAAATGCAGATATCCAGAAGAAATATCTTTGAATTAATTCTGATCCAACCATTTGTCCAAATAATTGAGTTACATCAGTCTTTAATCCATTAGTGCCATTTATAAGTTTCTGTTGCCCATTAAAAAAATTAAAAAATACTAAAAGAGATGCTTGAGTGAGTATTGAAAAATAAACACCTTTTATTCTATTCCGAAATACTAAAAATCCTAATATCCCTGCAACTAATGCTGGTATTAACGCGATAGCAAATAAAGTAAAGAGAGGCGATCTGAATGGCTCCCAAAAAAAAGGAAGATTTTCAACACCATAAAGTGCAAAAAATTCGGGGATATTATTTGGAAATTCAGAAGAACTCGTAAGTTGTAAATACATTGCCGCACAATATCCACCCAATGCAAAAAATATTCCCTGTCCAAGACTCAATAAACCAGTAAATCCCCAAATAAGATCTACTCCTAAAGCCACTATGGATAGAGATAAATACCTTCCAAGTAAATTTAGTCTAAAAACAGGCAATAAGGAGGGTGCCAAAATAATAAAGGCTATTAAAATAATCCAAAAAATAAATTTGATCTTTTTTGAAAATTTCATTTGAATTCTATTAGTCAATTCTCAACCATCCTTCCTTTTTGAGGAAATAAACCTGATGGTTTAAATTGCAAGAAAATAACTATTAGAGCAAAAACCATTACTCTTGCCATACTTGTTGTCGCAAAAAAATTAACTATATTTGAAAAAGGTATTGGCATATTTGGCCAAATGTTTAATAAACGGCCTGCACCGATTAAGTCTGTCATAATTCCTATCCCAAAAGAAGCAAATACAGTGCCAAGCAAGTTTCCAACACCACCAAGAACAACTACCATGAAGCATCCAACAATGTAGTTTCCACCTACATTTGGCCCCACTGAACCAAGCAGAGAAACAGCAACTCCCGCAACCCCTGCTAATCCAGAACCAATCCCGAATGTAAGTACATCAACTTTTTCTGTGGATATACCCAAGCAATCACTCATTTGTCTATTTTGAGTAACCGCTCTTATTCTCAGACCCCAAGCACTCTGATTTAAGAAAAAAGTTATTGCCAAAACTGAAATTAATGTGATAACTATTATCATTAATCTCGTTTTGGGGAATGTATTCCCAAGTATCTCTATCTGGCCTCTCATCCATAAAGGTGCAGTAACGTCTACATTTCTAGCGCTAGCTCTTCCTAATTTACTTATCAGTGAAGATATAAATTCAGCAGATGATACACCTAAAATTGCTGCAATTGACCATGCACCGAATTTATAATATTTAAATTTGGTTGATTGTTTAATTTTATTAGAAAACAATAAAGGAAGTATTAACCCCAAGAGAAGAGCGATAATTAAGCCTGCACCATATGAGAGAGGAACAGATCTGACAAATTGTTGCAAGATAAGGCTAACGCCCCATGTAGCTAATAATGTCTCTAAAGGATTTCCATAAAGTCGACGGATTATTAACTTTTCAAGAATTATTCCAACTACTCCACTTACTATGAAGGCTAGAAAAATAGAGATAATTACATACCAGTTGTAGAAGGGCTTTAGTATTGGTAACTTGAAGATTAGTTGTGTTACATAAGTTGTATATGCTCCAAGCATCATTAATTCTCCATGTGCGAGATTAATTACGCCCATTAATCCAAAAACAATTGCTAAGCCTAATGCTGCAACAAGCAAAACTGAACCAATTGCTACACCGTTAAAAAGGCTATCTAGAAGTAACTCCAATTTAAGAAATTTATTTATTTGATAAAAGAAGAGGAGGTATTAGCCTCCTCTTTTTAAGTGAAAAGTTCTATTTATTTAGAGCTTGTATTTTTCACCTTTAGAAGGATCTGTCCAATCGCAAGCAAAACCTTTAGAACTTGGATGTTTCTGGTTCCACGCTTGAGGTAGAACTACACCTGTTTCTTCAAGGATAGTAAAACCACCTTCAGAGTTAATTTCACCAATTCTTACAGTTTGAGATAAATGATGATTAGGCATAACTTCAACAGGTCCTTGAGGAGCATCAAATTTCTGACCTACGAGTGCTTTTCTTACAGCATTGTCATCGAATGTACCAGCATCCTCAACTGCTTGTTTCCATAAATAAACCATGTTATAAGCTGATTCTTGTGGGTCAGCGACAACACGATCTGCTCCCCACCTCTTTTTAAAGTTTGAAGCAAATTTCTTAGAAGCAGGAGTATCGATTGACATCATATAGTTCCAAGCACCATAATGACCCTCAAGAAATTCAGGACCAATAGTACTAATTTCCTCCTCAGCAATTGAATAATTCATTACATAATAACCATTGGAAGGTGTTATTCCAGCATCTTGAATTTGTTTAAAGAAAGGCTACGTTTTGATCACCATTTAAAGTATTAATAATGATTCCTCCTTTTGGAAGAGCCTTTTTAATTTTTGAGATAATAGGTGCAACTTCTGTATTACCTAAAGGAAGATAATCCTCTCCAACAACTTTTCCACCAAGTTGTTTAACTTGAGCTTTAGTAATCGTATTAGATGTTCTTGGGAAAACATAATCTGAACCGACTAAAAAGAAATCTCCCCCTGCTGCAGGAGATCGTTTATACATAAATTCTGTAGCAGGTTCAGATTGTTGATTAGGTGTAGCGCCCGTGTAGAAAATGTTATTAGAACATTCTTGAGCTTCATATTGAATTGGATAATAAAGGAAAGCATCCTTCGATTCATAAACAGGCAGCATTGCTTTTCTGCTTGCAGATGTCCAACCACCAAATACTACAGGTACTTGATCCTGATCAATTAATTTCTTTGATTTCTCAGCAAAAGTTGGCCAATCAGAGGCTCCATCTTCGACTATATATTCGATTTTATAACTTTTGCCTCCTACATTAACGCCACCTGCAGCATTTATCTCTTCAATTGCCATTTTTTCAGTATCAACAAGAGTTGATTCTGAAATAGCCATTGTTCCAGACAAAGAGTGCAAGATACCAACCGTAACAGTGTCGTCAAAACTTCCAGAGGTACCTGATCCCCCTCCGCACGAAGACAAAACAGTAGCAAGTGATGCTGTGGCTAGACCAGCAAAAATACGCCTTGAAATTCCCATGATTTAATTTATAAAAAAATATCCTATAAAGGATAATTTTGAAGATATTGATCAATAATGATTCATTTTGTATCAGAAATCACCTTTTAAAAATAGAAAAATAGTTGTTTTGATTTTCTGTATTAACTAATACTTTATCAAAAGAATTACACTATTATTTGTTACTTAATGCTGATAATTATTTATAAGCATTTTATAAAAATACCTTTTAAAAATATTTTTTAAACCTTAATAAATTTAATATTTAATATTTTTATAAACTTAATTTAGATCTAATTATTATTTTTAAAAATCATTTGCTATCTTTCAACACTCTAAAGACAGAAGATAGCTTGTATTTAGAAACTAAAAACTTATTATGGAATTTGTTTAATTAAAAAATCCATTACTAAATCGATTCCTTCATATGTTTTCAGATTTGTAAAAAACCATGGCATATCTCCTCTCATTTTTTTTGTATCATTTTCCATAATTTCTAAATTTGCTCCAACCATTTCTGAAAGATCAATTTTATTAATTATCAATAAATCTGATCTTGTAATACCTGGCCCCCCTTTTCTAGGAATCTTATCTCCCGCCGATACGTCAATTACATAAATAGAAATATCTACTAACTCAGGACTAAAACTAGCGGCTAAGTTATCACCTCCACTCTCAACAAAAATAAAATCAAGAGGATCATATTTTTCTTCCAATTCAACAACAGCATTTTTATTAAGAGAGCAGTCCTCTCTGATAGCTGTATGAGGACATCCACCAGTCTCTACTCCCACTATTCTTCCTTTTTCAAGAATATTTCTATCTATGAGAAAATTTGCATCCTCTTGAGTATAAATATCATTTGTTACAACAGCAATTTCAAAATCATTCTTTAACTTTTCACATAAAATAGCAAGCAATGCTGTTTTACCTGATCCAACAGGTCCTGCCACTCCAACTCGTAATTTACTACTCATTAATTTTTAAAAAGTTTTGAATAAAGATCATTATGATTTTGTTGGGCCATTGATAAACCAACATTACCAACATAAATATCACTTATTTTTTTATTAATAATCTCTTGAGAAATCTTATTAATTATTTCTAAAAGTTCATATTGGATCATTTGAGCCTTTGTGGATCCTAGTGGGATTAACCTCATTGCAGCACTTAGTTGATTTGAAGTCCATGCATATATAAAATTCTCTACCATTTCTATTTTTGTAATTTCAAATGAAAAGCAAGCCCAACTCCAGGCTAATGGCCATGTAATTAAATTTTCAACTTCAAAAGGGAATTTAGCTCCAAAGTTTTTTGATAAATCTAAAAGAGATTTTCCCATTTGATTTTGTTGATCTCTAATTTCTTTAGAATCTCTGCTTGCAATAATAAATTTATTTAGGCT
>GL947595.1:22900-27078 GCA_000218745.1 Prochlorococcus marinus bv. HNLC2
TATTTATTGATAATAATTGTAATATTGATTTAGCAGTAAAAGTTTCTTTGGATAGTAAAATACAGTATCCAGCAGCTTGTAATGCGATAGAAACTTTATTGATTCATAAAGATGTTGCTTCAGATTTTCTAAGTAAAGCAATTCCTGTTTTTAAAGAGAATAAAGTTGAATTGAGAGGCGATGAAAAATCTATTAAATATGGAATTAAATTAGCTGCTTCACATGAAGACTGGGAAACTGAATATTTGGACTTGATTTTATCTATAAAAATAGTTGATTCTATGTTTGAAGCTATTGATCATATTCAGAAGTATGGTTCTAGACATACTGATGGAATTATTACCGAAGATAATAAGAATGCTTCCTTTTTTATGAACACTGTTGATAGTGCTGGTGTTTTTCATAATTGTTCTACAAGATTTGCAGATGGCTTTAGATATGGATTTGGTGCTGAGGTTGGTATTAGTACACAATCACTTCCTCCAAGAGGACCTGTTGGGTTAGAAGGACTCATAACATATAAATATTTTTTAAAAGGTAATGGCCACATAGTTGATGATTTTAATTCTGGCAAAAAATCTTTTACACATAAAGATTTATAATTAGGTAATGAATGGAAAGTTCTTTTTTAGAAATTAAAGATATAAAAATATGGGCTAGGGTTGGAGTCTTAATGGAGGAGAGGAAATTTGGTCAATTATTTTCTTTGGATGTATCCCTTTGGTTTGATTTTAGTAAATGTTCAAAAAGAGATGATTTAAATTTAACAATAGATTATTCTATTTTAATTAATGATATTAAGGATCATTCTAGAAATTTTTCTTGCTTTACTATTGAGAAATATTCATCTGAAATTTTAAAAATTATTGCTAATAAATTTTCCCCTGAGCGCATAAAAATTAAACTTACAAAATGTAAGCCGCCAATTACGGGTTTTACAGGAGAGGTTTCAATTACAAGATTTTTCAATAGAGAATAATTTTGAGTATTTGTAAAAGACCAATTATTTTGATTCATGGATTATGGAATACTTCTGCAATTTTTAATAATCTTTTAAAAAGACTCGATTATTATGATGTCGAATATTATGCTCCAACATTAGATCATTATTTTGGTCGAATTTCAATAATAGATTTAGCGGAATCTTTAGATGGGTTAATAACTAAAAAATATGGCAATGAGAGAGAAATTGATATCTTAGGATTCTCTATGGGAGGAATAATTGCACGTTATTGGATTAATAAATTTAATGGATATCTTAAAACAAAAAGATTCATCAGTATTGGATCACCCCATAGAGGTACGCTTACCGCTCAATTAGTGCCAAAAAATCTTTTTAAGGGGATTTCTGAAATGAAAATAAGCAGTTCTCTTTTAAAAGAACTTTCAGAATATGATTATTTACTTAAAAAAAATAGATTGTATTAGTTTTTATACAAAATGGGACTTTATGGTTTTTCCTGGTTGGAAAGCTAATCTGCCGGTTGGAGGAAATACAGCTTAAATATATACAAGCATAGGAATCTAGTAAGAAATCCAATTGCAATAGATGCAATAGTTAATTCAATAATTACTTAGAGGCTTTTAGACCCAAATGTCTTATTAAGGGATCAGTTTTTGGTTCGCGACCTCTAAATAATTTAAAGATTTCTAATGGAGGTAAACTTCCTCCTAGACTCAAGATGGTTTCCTTAAAATTTTTCCCAATATCTTTTATTTCTTGATCATTTTCTAAACCAGCTTCTTCAAACATAGAGAATGCATCGGCACTTAAAACTTCTGCCCACTTGTATGAATAGTATCCAGCGGAATAGCCTCCTGCAAAAATATGACTAAAACAGCAGAGAAACTTATCCTCATTAATAGGAGGTATTAAAGTGGTATTTTTTGCGATATCTCTTCTTATCTCATCAGAATTTAATTCTTGATAGGAAGTTAAATTGCTATGTAATCTTAAATCAGTTATTGCAAAATGTAGCTGCCTTAAAGTACTCATTCCACAATTAAAAGTTCTATTAGCACAAAGTTTCTCATAATCTTCTTCATGTAATTTCTCACCGGTTTCATAATGCTTAGCGATATTTAGCAAGGTTTTTTTATCAAAACACCAATTTTCCATAAATTGGCTAGGAAGTTCAACTGCATCCCATTCAACATTATTTATTCCTGCAGCTTGAGGTAAATCTATTGTTGTAAGCATATGTTGGAGGCCATGACCAAATTCATGAAATAATGTCTGTACCTCATCAAAACTCATCAGACTCGGCTTGTTTTTGGAGGGAGGAGTTTGATTACATACGAGATAGGCTACTGGAACAATTTGATTCCCCTCTGAATCAATATTTTTATTTAAACATTCATCCATCCATGCCCCACCTCTTTTTGACTCTGGACGTGAAAAAGGATCTAAATAAAATGAGGCGATTTTATTATTAGAATTATTAAAAATATTAAAGAAAAGAACATCTTCATTCCAAACAGGTGCTTCCCCATTTGCTTCAACAACTTTAATATCAAAGAGTTTCTCGCATAATCCAAATAATCCTTTTAAAACATCTTCAAGAGGGAACCATGGTCTTAAGGCTTCTTGATCTAAATTAAGTTTTTCCTTTCTTAAAAGTTCAGACCAGTAACTTATATCCCACGGCTTAAGCTGATTATTGACATTAAATCCATTTTTATGAGCAAAGTTATTTAAATTTTCTAATTCTAATTCAGCTGCTTTGAATGAAGGTTCTCTTAATTCCTCTAAAAGTTTTTCAACGCTATTTATTTTACCAGCCATTTTGGTTGATAAGCTTAAATCAGCCCAACTAGCATATCCAAGTAGCTTCGCTTGTTTAGTTCTTAGAGTTAAAATTTCTTCAATAATTAGACTATTATTTTCATCTCCATCAGAAGCTCTACTTACAAAAGCCTTATATAGTTTTTCTCTTAGGAGAACTATCTTCTGCGTAACTCATAAAAGCTGTATAGGTTGGAATATCTAAGCTCAATTTCCAAGGACCATTTTGTGAATCAACGTCCCCTTCTTTTTTTAAATGTTTATGGGCAGATAAAGCCATTAATTCAAGAACTCTTTATGGCAGTCCTTTTATTTGAGATTTATTCTCTAAAATTAAAAACCATTTATTTGTAGCATCAAGGACATTATTACTAAATTTTGTTGATAATTCTCCTAATCTTTCTGAAATTGCATTGTACTCTTTTTGATCAGATTCATTTAAAGAAATACCACTATGTTCCATATCAATAATTTCTTTGTCTAAAATTCTATTTCTAGTCACATCCAGATTATTAGTTTCTCTCAGTATTTTTAAAGCTTTATAGATTATTTTACTTTGACCAAACTTATTTCCAAGATTTATTACATTTGGAAGTAATTTTGCGTAAACGTCTCTTAATTGTTCAGAGTTCTTAACTGAATTTAAATGACTAATAACTCCCCAACTCCACCTAAGTTCTTCATTTATCTTATTAAGAGGGTTCATTACATGTCCCAATCTAAATTTTCATTAATTATTAACGAAGAAAATTCAGTTTCAATATCGTTAAAATCTGAATTTAATTTCTCAAGTAAAACTGGAAATTCCTTTTCAATTCTTTGAGGAGTAAATTGATTAAAATTAGGTAATCCCTCGCATTTAAAGAGGACTTTATCAACAACATCAGCAGTCATATTATTCAATTAAAGGTTGAAATTATTCCAACTAATTTAGCTAAAGTTAGCTGCTGACTGAGAGCATTGGTTGAAGATTCGTATAAATTAATTGCAACTTTTGGCCAGAAACCTATCAGAAGAGTTGGTAATAATAAGCTTAAACCTATGGTGAGTTCTCTACCATTCATCTCAGCAACCGTTGCGAGTGCAGGTATTCTTGGCCCAAAAAATACTCTCCTACACATAGACAGTAGATATATAGGTGTGAGTACAAGTCCTATCGCCGCTATAAGAATGGTTATGGATCTGAATAAGGAAGTAAAACCTTCTTGACTTGTAATACCTAAAAATACTGTTATTTCACTAATAAATCCGCTCATTCCTGGTAAAGCAAGTGAGGCTAAGGAACTTGCCAAAAAGAATGCAAATGTAATTGGTAAAACTTTTGCTAAACCACCCATATTAGGAATTGAAAGCGTATTTGTTCTTTCATAAAAGGAACCTTAACGAAAAACAT
>GL947595.1:27178-39492 GCA_000218745.1 Prochlorococcus marinus bv. HNLC2
AAAAAATAATCTTTCTTTGGACTTTTAGAAAACGGAATCTCAATAAGATTTCTTGGTTCATCGACCCAAGAGGCTAGACAGAATTTCTTTTGGATCTGGACAAAATTAAGAATTGAGAGTGGCTTTTTAAAGCCAAAATACGAAGGAGTTTGGCCATTACAGGACACTATTAATTATTAATTATGTTCAGTAGTAACATTTCTAAAAGATATTTACTTATAAATTTAAGTTATGAATTTAACCCCACAAGAAAAAGATAAATTATTAATATTTTTAGCAGCACAACTAGCTGAGAGAAGATTGAATAGAGGTTTAAAGTTAAACTATCCAGAAACAGTTGCCTTCTTAAGTTTCCAAGTACTAGAGGGTGCAAGAGATGGCAAAAGTGTGAGTGAATTAATGTCTGATGGTACTAGTTGGCTCTCAAGAGAGCAAGTTATGGAAGGAATTCCCGAAATGGTTGATGAAGTACAAATAGAAGCAATCTTTCCTGATGGAACTAAATTAGTTACGATTCATAATCCAATAAGTTAATTATGAAATATCTAATACCTGGAGAAATAATCAATGATGAAGGATTTATTGAGTTAAATAATTCAAAAAAATTCATTAAATTAAAAGTATCTAATTTAGGGGACAGACCAATTCAAGTCGGATCACATTATCACTTCTTTGAGACTAATAAAGCTCTTGATTTTAATAGAGATAAAGCCTTAGGTATGCGTTTAGATATCCCTTCAGGAACAGCTATAAGATTTGAGCCTGGAGATACAACTGAAGTAAAACTAATTCCTTATGGTGGAGCAAGAAATGTTTATGGCTTCAATAACCTGATAAACGGTCCTTTAAAAAATTAAATTATGCCCTACAAAATAGATAAAAAAACGTATTCTCAAACTTATGGTCCTACGACTGGGGATAGAGTGAGACTTGCCGATACACAATTGATAATTGAGGTTGAAAAAGATTTTACTACCTATGGAGATGAAGTTAAATTTGGCGGAGGTAAAGTCATAAGAGATGGTATGGGTCAATCACAATTTTCGAGAGATGAGGGTTCCGTTGATACAGTCATAACTAATGCTCTAATTATTGATTGGTGGGGGATTGTTAAAGCTGATATAGGAATAAAAGATGGAAAGATATTTAATATTGGTAAAGCAGGTAATCCCGATATTCAAGATAATGTTGACATAATCATAGGTGCATCAACAGAAGTTATTGCAGGTGAAGGTCATATAGTAACGGCTGGATCAATAGATACGCATATTCACTTTATTTGTCCTCAACAAATAGAAGCAGCATTAGCTTCTGGAATTACAACAATGTTAGGAGGGGGGACAGGCCCTGCTACTGGTACAAATGCAACAACATGTACACCTGGATCTTTTCATATAAGTAGGATGCTTCAATCTGCAGAAGCTTTCCCAATAAATTTAGGCTTCTTTGGTAAAGGTAATTCTACTAATGAGAGAAATCTAATTGATCAGGTCAATGCAGGTGCATGTGGACTTAAATTACATGAAGATTGGGGCACTACTCCAGCGACAATAAATTCTTGCTTAAATGTTGCTGATTTGAACGATATTCAAGTTTGTATTCATACTGATACTTTGAATGAAGCCGGTTTCGTTGAAGACACTATAAATGCAATATCTGGTAGAACTATCCATACTTTTCATACTGAAGGAGCAGGAGGAGGACATGCGCCTGACATAATAAAAATTTGTGGAGAAAATAATGTTTTACCAAGTAGTACAAATCCAACAAGGCCTTATACAAAAAATACGCTTGAAGAACATTTGGACATGCTTATGGTTTGTCATCATTTAGACTCTAAAATTCCAGAAGATATTGCGTTTGCAGAATCAAGGATCAGAAGGGAAACAATAGCTGCAGAAGATATTCTTCATGATATTGGGGCATTCTCGATAATTGCTAGTGACTCACAAGCGATGGGAAGAGTTGGTGAGGTTATAACGAGAACATTTCAGACAGCCCATAAAATGAAAGTACAAAGAGGTCATTTAAAAGAAGATTCAGAAAGACATGATAACTTTAGAGTAAAAAGATATATTTCTAAGATCACTATTAACCCTGCAATTGCTCATGGTCTTGAAAAACATATAGGTTCTGTTGAGACAGGCAAATTAGCAGACTTGGTTTTATGGAAACCAGCATTCTTTGGAGTAAAACCCGAAATTATTTTAAAGAGTGGTTCAATAGTTTGGGCTCAAATGGGAGATGCAAATGCCTCCATTCCAACTCCTGGCCCCGTTTATGGAAGACCTATGTTCGCAAATTATGGATTATCTAGAACCAATAGTTCTTTGCTCTTTTTGAGTAAAAATGCAATCGATCTTGGGGTCCCTAAAAAACTTGGTTTGCAAAAAAAATGTGTAGCAGTTGAGAATACTAGATTAATTAAAAAAGAAGTTTTGAAGTTAAATAATATATTGCCAAAAATATCTGTAGATCCTCAAACTTATGAAGTATTTGCAGATGGTGAATTACTTACTTGTGATCCTTTAAATGAGGTCCCAATGAGCCAAAGATATTTCCTATTGTAAAAAATTATTGCCTTTAAATTTTGTCATTACTCATTAATGATTTTGAAGATTAGATACCCTACAAAAAAGATCTTAATAAAAACTTTAAACCATTTCTAAATTAAAGCTTGTAAATATGTATAAGGTTAATTTACTAATTTATAAAGTTTCTTATACTATTAAGACGTCTTTATATTGCCTAAAAATTAAGTTCTCATGGATAAGAGATTTATAGCTGAGAAGATAATTACTTTAATAATTTCATTAATAAATTAAGTAAATGTGCGGGAGATTTGAATTAAAAACTAAATTTGATGCACTGCCAAAAGTATTAAAACAAGACTATCCTCCTGGACTAAAAAGTAAATACGAAATACAAACTCAAATAAAGCCTAATGATCCAGTTTTAGTAATCAAAAATGAAGGTAAAATGAAAACAACTTTTATGTCTTGGGGCTTTATATCTCCATGGGCAAAGAATCCTTTTGATAAATCTCTTCCAAGACCCTTTAATGCTCGTTCAGAAACGGTTGGAGAAAAGAAATTATTCCAAAGTAGTTGGAGACATAAAAGATGTTTAATCCCTGCAAGTGGTTTTTTTGAAAAAGGATTTCGAATAAGAAAAAAAAATTATGCAACCTTCTGGTTAGGGGGAATTTGGTCCAGATGGACTTCCCAAGATGGTGCTGAGTTAGAAAGTTGTTGCATCTTAACCACTGATCCAAATGAATTAATAAAACCACTTCATCACAGAATGCCTGTCGTAATACCTGAAGGTATTGAAGAACAATGGACTGAAAATGTAAAAGATAATGATGAACTTAAAGGTTTATTTCCCATAATGATGGGATGGTCACCAGATGACTGGCTAATAGAAGAATTGAATAAATCGCCAACCAGTCAATTGAGTTTGTTTTAAAAAATTATATAAATTTACTAACTCAGAAGCTAATAATAAATATTTCATCATTCTATATTAAAGTTTTTTATTGTAAGTTCACTGAGGATTTTTTTGAAAAAATACTAAAAATTATTTGATAACGCCTGATCTTTTCAAAAAATTCAAAAAAGGTAACGCCCAACTCCCTACAGTAAATGTAATCTTCGTATTGTTTAACTCCTCAGCAATTGATTTAGAACGGGAAGATGCTAGTTTATTGATTTGTTTGATAGTCTCAGCTTCTAAATTGTCTATACTGAATTCCTTATGAGAAGCTTTATTCTTTTGAGGTAAATAATTCTCTACAAGCCATAGAACATGATCTAATGATGATTTTCTTTGTTGGTTATTTAACCGCCTTGATTTCATTTTGAACATCTTTCCCCTAAAACTAATTGTTTTATCAAAATTGCCATCTTAGAAATCAAAAACAATAGCTATTACATTAATCTTATTTTCTATTAATAGTTTTTTGGTAAATAAAAAAACTTTTTTCGTTCTTGAGCTCTACTAGATATTTTTATAAATCAAGAAAAATGCAATACATAAATAACTAATTTAGTTAAATGAAGATCTAAATTAGAATTAGATACGTTTTTATATGGAATCATCATCGCCAGAAATTATTGGGGGTATATTTCCAAATTTGGTAGCTTTTATACTTTTTTGTTGGTTAATTTTATACTTTGCAAGAACTGGTCGAATGGCAAAAATGTTTGGTTGGGATAAGAAAAATAAATAATCCTTCTTGACATATAATTTAATTAAGTATTGAACTTATGAATAAACATGGATAAAAGAGGTGCCAAAGGTTATTGGATTTCAACAGCAAAAATAATTAATCAGGAGTTATTTGATGAATATGTAAATAAAGTTGGTCCATGGCTAAAAGAGGTTGGTGGAGAAGTATTTGCAAAGGATAACCAGCCAATAGGGAAGGAAAGAACTGAAGATGCTAATTTAGCTGTAATTTGTGAATTCCCATCCATGAGAGCAGCAGTTGAAGCGTATGAATCGGAAGCATATAAAAAACTTTCAAGGATTAGACAAGAGGCTACTGAAAATTCTACATTTACAATATTAGAGGGTTTAGACGAAGCGGCAAAACTTAGAAGAGCAATGGGAATGTAAAAAATAATAAATTTTAATAATCTCTTTTACCACTAAATTAATCTTTAAATAACTAAAGTTTTATAATTTTCTTGAACTATTTTTTAAATTAAATTAAACAAGAATTTTTATGAATTATCACTTATTAATTGATATTGGATTAATTATTGCTGCTATATCGTTTGTTCTTATACTAAGAGCAAAAGGTAATGCAGCTAAAAAATAATAGTTGTATGAAAGCAAATTATATTAAAGCTACTCATTTTTGATTAAATCATTGTAAATTTTTGAATTAATATTTTCTTGAAATGATTACTTTTATATTCATTATCAGGATTGTAAAGATTTCTTAAAAGAAGTATGTCAATACAAAGGTTTTAGTATTTTTGCTTATTGATCACATTAAATATTGCAAATAATATAAGCAAACTTAAAGAGATCATTTATGAGCAATCAAAAAAGCCAATCACATAAAAGGCAAGAGAATAATACTGAATGGCTAGATGAACTTATTAACGAAATTAGTTCTAACATAAACGAATCAAACCAAGATCATGATTAGAGAAAAGAACCACAATCAAAAAGAAGAGCAGCATCCAGTAGATGCTTATTATGAATGCTTATCTTATTGCGATATAAACCCCAAGGGCATAGATCAAGATTGCGAAAGTATATGTATCGAAAGACATTTAAAGGGTAATCTATGGTGAATACAAATCTTTAATTCCCAATTTCAGATCGAATTATAATTAGTAAGTTACCTTTTCTTTGTCATGAAAAAAAAGAAAAAGCGGAAATGTAAAAAGAAGAAATGCTCTGCATGGAAAGGTGGTAAATGTATCTGCCATAACTAAATTTATTAACGCTTCATCAAAATTACGATAAAAAATCCTTCCTAATAATGAATATTCTTGAGAACATTACAATAGAGATTGCAGAGAAAATTTCAAAAGCTTCATTAAATAAGACTACTAAGCCAACAATTTTATTTTGTGGATGTAATCCTCAGGTAAAAAAAGATATGCATAAACGCGCAAAGCGTATTGGATTAAATCCTTCTTATTCAATTAAACATCCAACTTTAAAAGTTGAATTAAAAAATAATAGAAAAATTGAAACTGATACATACAGAACAATAACTATAGACTATGAACATTTTGAATTTATTTATAGAACCTTAGAGAGTAAAAAGTATCGTTAATATAAATTAGGGACAATAATTATCATAAATATCAGTAAAAAAAATTATTTCTTATCATAAGAAAAAGTCTTACTGAATTTTTATTATTCAATATTCACTTTTATTAGTTATCACACCTTCAATTAATAATTAAATGATTTTTCCACCACCACAAGTTATTTTTGGTTTATTGCTACTATCAATCGCTGTAGTATTAATAATGGATATTAGGTATAACCCCTTTGGTCAGAGTGAGGACGACTTATAAGAATGAAAAATCATAATATTGGCCTTCTAGTTGCCTTAGTCTTATTAGCATTAATACAAAGACTTATTCAATCAATAATTTATTAATAAAATCTCTTGTATTCAAAACCTTAAATAGTTTTGTAAAAGTTAAAAATGTAATTTTAAATACTTTCAAGTTTATTAAGAATTTTAATAATGAAAATAGTTAAATCAAAATTAATGATAGATACACCATACTTAGCCCTTCTTCATGCTTTTACAAGGATGAGGTATTTAAATGGTTTAGATAAATTATCAATATATGAAGAATATAAAGAGTGGATAATTGATGATTATAATTCCTACGAAATTTTTTTTGTTAGAGAAGAACCTATTTTATAAACCTTATTTTCAAATTTAATTAAAAAATTATAAATCTTTATGCCAACTTTTAAATGCATTATTTGCAAGATCGATATTGAAAGGTCAAGAAAAGTATTTATAAAAAATAAAGGACATTTATTATGCTCTACGTGCCTGGATAAACATAATAAAAAATTTAATTGATTAAATATTAAATCTTTAGATTTAATTTAATTAAGGTAATTTCTAATACAAATTTAGAGTATTGATTAATTGTTTAATAGAGATAAATATTTATCTTTTAATGATTGAGTTTTCTTATAAAAATAAGGGAGAAAGGATGGTTGTTCTTAGATGTATTGGGCCCTCAAAATTCTTTTTTGAAAGAGTCTTATTTCCATTAGAGGTTTTAACTTTTATGGCTCCATATAATTCAAGAGTAGAGATATGGGGCAATGAATTATATGGTCCAAAATTAGAGGAAAGGATAAGAGTTCCAAATAATGAAGATTCTTTTGCCGCATGATTTTAATTGATAATTTTTATTTCTTGAATTTAATAAATTTAGTATTTAATAGCACAATTTTAAAAGGATTAGAAACTTATATTTTTATAAGTCTCTAAAATATCGATGGGATATTCTCTTCTAACACTTGCTGCCTTATTTGGTCTTTTTCTGACAACATTCTTTTTACTTTTATATTCCTATTAAAGATTATTCTTACTTTACATGTAATTTATAAAAAGTTTATTGTTCGAAAATTAGAGAAATCTGTTGAAATTAATTTAAAAAGAAAATTCAGTAAAACTGAACATAAATTTAAATCGGTTTTTACGATTCGGTTTTGTCGTATATGCCGAAGTTCGGTGTATTTACCATACAAAATCCTTCGGCTTGCATCACTACAAACATTTTAAATCTATAGAAAAATAAAGGAGTAATTATCAAGAGGTAAAAATGTACTCAATGTTTGATCTATTATTTGATGCTCCTTCATATAGGCCAGTTTATGTAATCTCTGATAGTGAGATGAAAGAGTTAAAAAAAACGCAGCATCAAGATGAACTAAATGGAATTATTAATCAAAAGAAAAAACTTGAAGAGGCTTACAAAGCTCAACTTAAACATCTTGAAGAAAGAGAAAAAGAGCTAAAAAAGGAATTAAAAGCTATTGGACCTTCTAATAAAAAAGTTTAGGTTTTCAAATTATTCAAATCGATCTAAATTAGAGGGGGTCAACCCCCTCTTTTTAATGGAGAAATTATTTATCATTTGCAGCTTTGACTGCTCTTTTCAGTATTATAAGGAGACTGTTAAGCAATGGGTTAAAGAGCAAGGAGAAGGAATAGTTATAGATTATGAGTTAATTAAAATAAATGACCACAAATCTCATTCCTTCTATACTGTTTCAAGCTTAGAAGAATTTTTAATTATGTTAGATACTGAGTGGGCAAGAGAGTGGGATAAAGCTAATAATTGCAAGGATATTATTTATAAAATGCAATTAGTTGAATAAGTTAAATTTAATAGTTAGCAAATATTTATTACTCTAATATAATTACAAAACTAATATATTAAATTTGATAAGTAATGGGATTGGCAAAGTTATTAGCTTTATTTATGATACTCCTACTTTTAGGAAGTGCTTTTGCTGGATTGATTATTAATTTTATTCAATGAATTTATCTACAAATTGGGAATTTCATAAGCAAGATAAGGAAAAAATTTTATGGGTACATATCTGTTCTAAAGATTTAACAGGAGTTGCTATATCCATTAACAGATGGTGGAAGAAAAGATATCCCAGTTATAAAATTAGAATAGTTTCCAAAGTTGAGTTTGAAAAGGTAAAACTAAAAAATTAAAAAGTAAAATTCATTTTATAAATACCTTTTGCAGGATACAATAATTAAACAAATACTTTTATTGAGAAAAATTAAAAAATTTAATTTTGATAATTAAAATTAGTTTCCTTAAATTTAGTTTATTTTTTATTTTGAAGAAAAAGTGATCAACATTCTTATCTATATGAAAAGAAAAACCTTTATTTTTCTAATATTCTTTTTTACTAATTTATTTTTACTAAATCCCATTCTGGCAGAAACCCCATTAGATGTTTATATGAATGATTTTTATTCTAAATCCAATGAGGCCAAACAAATCCTAAAAGAAATTGAGGTTACATTAAAAGAGGGGTCTAGGAGTCAAGTATGTTCCAGGCAGAGGAAGGCAGCAAAATTAGGATTATTAGCTAACGATTCATTAATTAAAGCATTTGAGATATCCGGGGAAGAAGTCCCAATTGAAGCAATTAAAGCGAGTCAATTAAGATGGAAATCAATTTTAAATGAATGTTAATTAGACAAATTTTAAAATTAAATTCCCTTAAAAAAATTCTTTTGCTTGACAGCTGATCTAAATTAAAGGAATATATATCTTTTTTTTTGGACCATAGACTATTTTTTCCTGCCACTCAAAGAAATAAAAAATATATTGGGGATATTTTATCAAAAATCCCTCTAACAAAAGGTTCTATTTTAGAAATTGGCAGCGGAAGCGGTGAACATGGAATTGAATTCCAGAAAAGATTTCCAGAAATAATATGGCAAACAAGTGACCCCGAAATGGAATATAGAAAAAGTATTAGTTCATGGATTGATCATGAGAGATTAAATAATAAAATGCCTGAACCTTTAAAAATTGATGTCAAAGATACTCCTTGGCAAATCCCCTCAAATATTCTTGATTCCTTGCAGGGGATCATATCTATAAACATGATTCACATAGCGCCCTGGCAATGCACAGAATCATTATTTAAAGAATCAAGCAAAATACTAAAAGAAAGAAGATTTCTTTTATTGTACGGACCTTTTAAAATTAAAGATAAACATACTTCTGAAAGCAACAAGTTATTTGATAAGTCATTAAAAAAACAAAATAATGATTGGGGTGTTAGAAATCTAGAAAATGTAAATGAAGAAGCAATGATTAATGGTTTTAATCAAGAACAAATTATAGAAATGCCATCAAATAACATTATTTTGATCTATAGAAAGGTATCTTTATGATTTTGAAATTAGATTTCTTTTTAATCACGAATATGTATGGGATTGCGATTATGTATGGAGTAACAAGTTTGCTATTGTTAGGAGGTTTTGCATATCTTTCTTTCAAAATGACTAGTAAAAAGTAAAGACTTTAATCAATAATTAAATTAATTAACAACTTATTAAAAAATGATCTATAAAAATATTAGCTATCATCTGATAACCTCTAATTATGAACTTACAAATAACATTTATAATAGCTTCTTCTGCTATTGCTTTATACATAGCTTTTTTAGTTTTAGGATTTTCTTTAAAAGATAAAAATCTAAAAGCTCAGAATATAAAAGATAAAGAATAGAAGTTAAGGCTTAATATCTACTTTTGTTTTTTTAATTCAGATCGATCTGTTACAAGTAATAAACCAAACATAATTGTATATAACCCAACAAAAACTCCAAGTATTCTCATGACTTGCAGTAAATCATCAGGTATTAAATTAAACATATTTAGTTAAATTAATTTATTTCTTATTTGAAACTTAGCAATTTTTAGACTTATGAAAAGTTTTATCTATTAGATTTTGAATAAATAGGTCATTTCCATATTATTAATTGGTGTACATTCTGTTGGATAGGTAATTACTTTTTTGGATATGAATCCAATGGATATAGCTATAAGACCTAAAGCAAAAAGATATTTTGATCTAGATTTTGTAAATAATTGCTTCATGATTTACCTATTATTGAATTTCTTAAATTCTAAGTTTTTTGCAAGTCTTTCGAGAATAAACCAAGTTGAATAATCCTTTTATACTTCTTAAATAATTAGTTATTTATTTTTAGAAGTTAATTTACATTTTTTTAAAAGATTTTCAAATCTAACTGAATTAGAAAATTACTAATATTTATTTATTTATAAATATATAAGCAGAATAGATCCAGATTAAGAGAATCCCAATTGCAATAGTACTTCCATAAATAAGAAAATTCCAAAATATACTTATTTTTGGTTTCTTATAAATTCTTTCTTCTTCTTTAATAATCATTATTTGGTATTTATTTTTTTTGTAATTCTTAAATAAATATACAAACTAACTCCAATAAGAAAAACATCTAAATAGATATGCCATGGAGGAAAAATCTCTTGTAATAATTCCAATACTTATTCCTAAAACATTTACATATAAATTACTTTATTTTTTTTAATTAGCCAAGAGAATCTAAATCTCTTCTACGATGAACTGTATTTGCTTTGTTATCTAGAGTATTTTGTTCTCTCATTAAATCATCTAGAGTTGGATATTCTTTAGATGAACTTTCGAGGTCTCTAATACTCTTATTTTGAATTGAAGATGATGAGATTTTAAAATTCATAACTAATTTCCTCAGACCTTTTGTTGTATTCTTGTCACCGCGTTAGGATGATCATGAACATAAGAATTGAAATCCCTAGCAAGCATTAAGCAATCATATGCATCACGAGCGTAGATTCCTAATTGATGTAAGTTGTTTGATGAATCTTTGTAAGTTAATAAATATTTTTTACAAGATTTAATTGGAGTTGATGACACTTGATAAGTTAGTTTGTTTCTACTTTCTAGCTAGGTATTGACTTTTTCTGACTCTGAATATTGTACGGTTTGAGGAACTAATATATACGGATAAATGACCATCAATTAAATTTAAGATTAGATATAATAAAATCTGAAAATTTATTGTTCTGAACTTAATATAAAAATATTTTCTGGAGTTAATAGTCACGCCAAAACTTATAATCGTAAAAGTTTAAATAAAAAAATGAATTCAAACAAAAATCGTCCCATACTTAATATTGATGATTCTGAATATTATATTGATTCACTCCCAGATGAAGGCAAGGGATTAGTTAATGGCCTTAGAACAGCAGATGTTCAATTAAAAATGTATGAAGATACTTTAAAAATGATAAATATTGGGAAAATGAAATTATTAGAGGATTTAAAGAAAATTGTTGAAAAAATTGAACCTATAAACAAATGAGCATATCTTTTAGTTTGATCCTTTTCTAGTTAATTTTTCAACTAATTTGAGATTTATGCATATAAATATCATCTTACTAAGGCTAAAGTTTTAAATTTCTTTGCTATAAATAAATGGAGGCCAAACCTCAAAGAGTCAACTCTGCGTTTACTCCAAGACATAAATTGGTTCTATATAGTACGATCCAATTTAATAACCCCTGTAGTAGTTGGAATTTCTATAGGGGTTTCTTGTTTCTAATTTAATAGCTATCTATAACTATTCATCGATGAAGAACTACTTGCTCATACCACTACAAAATTATCAAAATTTAATTCCTGCTCTAGATATCTAATATTTCAAGATCTAACTTACTGAATTACTTAGCTAGCTTTAAAGAAATATATATTGAGATTTAAATCATTAAGTTACTCAATAGTAATAAATAATATAAACTCTAAAACTATTAAATAAAGTGCAAAAACCTATTTTCATTGATCTAATTCAAACAAAGCAAGCTATTAGAGATACTTTTGATTGTAGGATTCTAAAGCAATTATCAAGCTTCTTTACAAAATTAAAAGCCAATAAAATCATATTAATGTGTTTAGAAAAATATCTTATTAGCCTATTTCTAAGGTACTTTTTATAGTCTATGCATAGAGCACTATACTATAGACTATGTATATTTTACGCGGAGCATCGTAACTATTTTGTGAGTGAAAAGCATATCCAATAAAAAGCTTTTTCTGTAAAAGAATACGCGATAGGGATTTATATCCTGACAAATAAAACGAAAAGGTACTATTTAAGAAGTCTTTTTAATCACAAGCGCCATATGTAGTGCTATTATCATATAAAGACTGGGTGATGGGGATTGTTCAGTTTTTCTAGCTCCA
>GL947595.1:39592-62933 GCA_000218745.1 Prochlorococcus marinus bv. HNLC2
TCCTTTACTCTTTGCATTAGATATTGAACCTGAATCTAATAATTTTTGATATGAAATTGTTTGAGCTCTAATAAATCCTTTTTCAAAATCAGTATGAATTACTCCTGCTGCTTGTGGAGCAGTCATCCCATTTTTTATTGTCCATGCCTTAGTCTCTTTTTCACCTGTAGTAAAGTAAGTTTTTAATCCTAGTAATTTATAGGTTGATTTAATTAAAGAACTTAATCCTCCTTCTTCTACTCCTAATCCTGCTAGATAGTCTTTCTTATCTTCAGGATCTAATTCTATTAATTCAGATTCGACTTGAGCTGATATTTTTATACATTCTGTTTTTTCATTATTTGCAAATTCCTTAACTTTTGATGAGAAATCATTACCTTCAGCTAGATCATTTTCATTTAAATTTGTTGCGTAAATAATTGGTTTTGCAGTAAGGAAACCTAATTGTTTAATTATTAAATTTTCTTCATCGCTCAGAGATATCGATCTAACTGAAAATCCTTTTTCTAATTCTTCCTCAATTTTTTCTAATAAAGTATCTTCTTTTAGTGCTTCTTTACTTGTCTTAATCTGTTTTTTAATTCTTTCTCTTCTTTTTTGAAGTTGAGATAAATCCGCCAAATTTAATTCCAAATTAATAATTTCAATATCATCTAGGGGATCTACCTTTCCCGAAACATGGATTACTTCACTATCTTCGAAACATCTAACAACATGTACGATTGCATCAACCTCCCTAATATTGGATAGAAATTTATTACCTAAACCTTCACCTTTACTAGCCCCTTTTACAAGACCTGCGATATCAACAAATTCAATTTTTGTAGGAATAACATTTATACTTGAGCTGAACTTAGCGAGTTGATTTAATCTTTCATCAGGAACAGATACTATTCCCTTATTAGGTTCAATTGTACAAAAGGGAAAGTTTGCTGCTTGAGCCTTAGAATTCTCAACAAGTGCATTAAAAAGAGTTGATTTCCCTACATTAGGTAAACCTATAATTCCAGCCTTTAACATTTGAAAAAATTTTTATTTGAAAATTATCAAAGAAACATTATTTAGTTATATAATACAAATTATCTAATCGAAGATAAATAGGAAATAATCTTGTTGATTAGTTACTAATTATTAATCTCTTTTTGCAGTCACTAGAAACATGCTTGATTTAATAAAAAAAAATATTAACTATAAGAATGGAATAATATTTTTTATTTTTGCGAGTCTTTCATTTTTTCTCATTAACAATTTAAAAAAAAATAAACCTAAAGATATTTCAGAATTTGTTGTTCCTGTCGAAAGAGGTTCATTATCAGAAAGTATTAATAGCAGTGGAGAAATCAAAGCAAGCAGATCTGTAAAAATAAGTCCAAGAAAACAAGGCTTTATTAAATCAATAAAAGTTAATGAGGGAGATTATGTTAAAAAGAACCAAATTATTGCAACTCTGGACAACTTAGATTTCAAATATAAGATTGAGGAATTTGAACTTCAAGCAGAAAAGCAAAAATCCGATTTTATGAGAAGAGAATATTTATATAATGAAGGTGCAATTAGTAAACAAGATCTTGAAGACTACCGAATTAAATTTAAAACAAGTCAAGCAAAATTAAATGATGCTTCAGCAGAAAATAGTTTTTATTTCATAAAAGCTCCATTTGATGGAGAAATTACAGCAAAATATGTTGAGACAGGATCATACGTCACTCCAAGTGCAAATTTAAGTTCAAATCCAAATTCTAAAAATTTCATTTTTGAATTATCAGATGGAATCGAAATAATCGCCAAAGTTCCAGAGAGTGATATTGGCCGTATAAAAATAGGTCAAGAAGCTCTTATAAGAATTGAGGCATATCCATCAAGAAAATTCAAAGCTGAGATCATAGAAATTGCATCAAGAGCTCTAAAAGATAATAACGTTACTTCATTTGAAGTGACTTTGAAATTTAAGGATGCAATAGAAGATATAAAAATAGGAATGACCGCTGATTTAGAATTTAAGATTACTGATAATGATGAAAAAATTTTAATCCCTACAGTTTCCATCGTTACAGAAAAAGGCAAAAAGGGAATTTTAGTAGTTGGTAAAATAATTCTCCAAAATTCAAAGAGATCGAATTAGGAATTAGTAGCGGAAGTAAAACATCTGTAGTAGAGGGTTTAAAAGAGGGTGAACTTATATTTGTAGATATTCCCCCTTGGTCAAATATAAATAAATAAAAATGAATGATAATATCTCAACAAAACCAATACTTCTATTGGTAGATGGACACTCACTTGCTTTCAGAAGTTTTTATGCTTTCAGTAAAGGAGCTGATGGTGGATTAACTACCAAAGATGGATTTCCTACAAGTGTTACTTATGGATTTTTGAAAAGCCTACTTGATAATTGCAAAAATATAAGTCCTGAAGGAGTATGCATCGCTTTTGATACAGAGGTCCCAACTTTTAGGCATGATCTTGATCCAAATTATAAAGCTAATAGAGATGTTGCTCCAGATAGATTTTTTCAAGATATAGATCAATTAGAAATAATTTTGAGAGAAAGCCTCAATTTACCAATTTTTAAATCGCCTGGTTTTGAAGCAGATGATATTCTAGGCACTATTGCTAATGATGCTGCATCAAAAGGATGGCAAGTCAATATTCTTTCTGGGGATAGAGATTTATTTCAATTAGTAGATGATGAAAAAGATATTTATGTTCTCTACATGGGAGGTGGGCCTTATGCAAAAAGTGGTAATCCCGTTCTCATGGATGAGAAAGGAGTAATAGATAAATTAGGAGTTTCACCTGAAAAAGTTGTTGATTTAAAAGCTTTAACAGAGATAGTTCAGATAATATTCCAGGAGTAAGAGGAGTTGGGCCAAAAACAGCCATAAATTTATTAAAAGAAAATTATGATTTAGATGGTGTTTATAGTCAGCTAGAGGATGTTATTAAACTAAAGGATAAGTCTTACAAAGGTTGTATAAAAGGAGCAGTTATAGAAAAACTTAGAAATGATAAATACAATGCTTACCTATCAAGAGATCTAGCGACAATTAATATCAAAGTTCCTTTAATTAATGATGATAAGTATGAACTTAGTTTAATAGAAGAAAAAAGTCTCTCAGAGTCTTTAAAAAAACTTGAATTATCTACTTTATTAAGACAAGTGCCTACTTTTAAAGCCACTTTCAATAAGGGTGGCTTTAACAAAAATCAGGTCAAAAATGATTTAGAAAATGGTAAAAATTATGAACAAAATAACGATTCAGATGAGAATAAAATCCCTCAAATTGAAGTAAATATTATTGAAACTTTCGCTGAATTAAATAATTTTGTAAAAAAATTAGAGGATACAAAAAATCTTATAGCTATTGATACAGAGACATCAAGCCTTAATCCAATTGAAGCTCAATTAGTAGGGATAGGTTTTTGTTTAGGAGATAAACTTGATGATTTATATTATGTTCCTACAGGTCATCAAACTACTAATTCTACTAAACAATTAAATCTTGAAGATGTTCTTAGTGTATTAAAGAGTTGGTTAGAAAATTCGCAAAAAAAGAAGACTCTTCAAAACTGTAAATTTGATAGACAAATTTTTTATAATCACGGAATAGATCTTAAAGGTGTTGTTTTTGACACTTTATTAGCTGATTATGTTTTAAATAATCAAGAGAAACATGGTTTGAGTGAAATTTCTTTAAGAGAGTTTGGATATAAGCCAAAATCTTTTAAAGAAACAATAGGAAAACTTAAAAATTTCTCTTTCGTAGATATCAAAGAAGCTAGTATTTATTGTGGTTATGATGTTTTTCTTACAAGAAAAATATCTGAACTACTTTTAAATAAATTGGAAACTAATAATAAATTATCAAAAGTTTTATACGATATTGAATTACCACTTGAGCCTGTTTTATCCCAAATGGAAAATAGTGGAATAAGAATAGATATTCCTTATTTAAATCAACTTTCAGATGAATTAAAAGATTCTTTATTTGACATTGAAAAAAAAGTTTTTGATTTAGCAGGTAAGAATTTCAACCTAGCATCTCCGAAACAATTAGGAGAAATTTTATTTGAGGAACTTGATCTGGATAAGAAAAAATCTAGAAAAACCAAAACAGGTTGGAGTACAGATGCTGCAGTCTTGGATAAATTATCTGATGAACATAAAATAATACCTTTACTAATTGAGCATAGAACTTTCAGCAAATTATTAAGCACTTATATAGATGCTCTACCTTTGCTTGTAAATCCAAAAACTGGCAGAGTACATACTAACTTTAATCAAGCTGCAACCACCACCGGCAGATTAAGTAGCAGCAATCCAAACCTACAAAATATTCCTGTGAGGACTGAATTTAGTAAAAGAATCAGGAAAGCATTTTTACCAGAAGAAGGATTTAAACTTTTATCTGCAGATTATTCACAAATAGAACTAAGAATTCTTGCACACTTAGCTAAAGAAAATATTTTGATAAATGCTTTTAATAATAATGATGATATACATTCTTTAACAGCTCAATTAATTTTTGATAAAAAAGAAATTTCTTCTAATGAAAGAAGAGTAGGGAAAACTATAAACTTTGGAGTTATTTATGGAATGGGAGTTAAAAAATTTGCACGTTCAACAGGAGTAAATATAAATGAAGCAAAAGAATTCTTGATTAAATATAAGGAAAGATACTCTAAAATTTTTAAATTTCTGGAACTTCAAGAAAGATTAGCGCTCTCAAGAGGATATGTTGAAACAATTTTTGGAAGAAAAAGAGAGTTTAAATTTGATAGGAATGGGTTAGGAAGATTAAAAGGGACAGATCCATATGAGATTGATTTAAAAACTGCTAGGAAAGCTGGAATGGAAGCTCAATCTTTGAGAGCAGCTGCTAATGCCCCAATTCAAGGATCAAGTGCTGACATAATTAAAATTGCTATGATTAAATTACAAGAAAAAATTAATGATACTGGAATTCCATTAAAACTTTTACTTCAAGTTCATGATGAACTAGTTTTGGAGGTCCCTAAAGATGTTGTTGATATTTCAGCTGAGCTAGTTAAATCAACAATGCAAGATTGTGTAAAATTAAGCGTTCCCCTTTTAGTAGATGTTGGGATAGGAGATAATTGGATGGATACAAATAAATCTTACGAAATACTATTAATTAGATGATCAATTTTATAATACTTTAACTAAAAGCATAGAGGTTTTTAAACCTATTAATGACGAAGTAAAAATATATTGCTGTGGTGTAACTGTCTATGATTTATGCCATCTTGGACATGCAAGAAGCTATATATCTTGGGATGTTTTGAGAAGATTTCTAATATACAGTAAATATAAAGTGAGATATGTCCAGAACTTTACAGATATTGATGACAAAATTTTAAAAAGAGCTAAGGAAGAAAATAGTTCCATGAAAGAAGTCTCTGAAAAAAACATTATTGAATTCCACAAAGACATGGATTCTTTAGGGATTATGAGGCCTGATAGCATGCCAAAAGCTACAAATCATATATGTAATATCTGTTCTTTCATAACTATTCTTGAGGAAAAAGGTTACGCATACTCTAAAGATGGTGACGTTTATTATTCTGTTTTTAAAAATAAAAACTATGGAAAACTAAGTAACCAAAATATACAAGAACAAAATATTAATCAGCAAGGCAGAATGAATAAAGATGAAAACAGCAAAAAAGTTAATCCACAAGATTTTGCACTATGGAAAAAAGCTAAAGATGATGAACCATCTTTTGACTCTCCATGGGGTAAAGGTAGGCCAGGATGGCATATTGAGTGCTCAGCGATGGTTAAAGATGAACTAGGAGAAACTATTGATATCCATTTGGGTGGATCTGATTTAATTTTCCCTCATCATGAAAATGAAATTGCTCAATCAGAATCAGCTAATGGGAAAAAACTTGCAAATTATTGGCTTCATAATGGAATGGTAAATGTAAATGGTCAGAAAATGAGTAAATCCCTTAAAAATTTTAAAACCATAAGAGAACTTATAAAATCAGGAATAAGCCCAATGACATTAAGATATTTTGTTCTAACAGTTAATTATAGAAAACCTCTTGATTTTACAGAAGAGTCATTAAAAAGTGCAGCAGAGGCTTGGAAAAATATTAACATAGCACTTTCATTGGTAGAAATATCAAAAGAGTTCACAATATCTTTTAATAAAAATGAACAAAATGAATTAATCGAAGAAAAATATAGAGAGAAAGTTTACGATGAAATATCTCAAAAAAAACAAGAATTTGTTGATTCTCTAAGCAATGACCTTAATACAGCAGGAGCAATTGCAATAATTTATGAATTAGCAAAACCACTGAAAAATTTCATAAACCAACTTCAAAGATTAAATAATGTTGAAATAAACTCCAATAAAAAATTCTTTCTTTTTGAGAACTTTATAACTCTTAAAGAATTAACAGAGGTACTTGGGTTAAAAAAAGAGGTTGCATTAATAGATAGTAAAATAGATGAAGAGCAAATATTGTCACTTATTAATGAAAGATTGGAAGCAAAAAAGATAAAAAATTATGAAAAGGCAGACAATATAAGGAATTTATTAAAGGGAAAAGGTATTGAACTTATTGATCAATCTCCTGAGAAGACTACATGGATAAAAATCTAAATTTTAAGAAAAAAACCAATTTGAAATTTTTATTCTTTAAATTCACCTTTAAATGAGAAAATACTAGAAATCAAAGAGAAATTTGAAATACATCACTGTTCTTGGTTCTACAGGCTCAATAGGGACACAAACTCTGGAAATAGCTAGTGAACTTCCTGATAAATTTAAAGTCGTAGCTCTTTCAGCAGGTAGAAATATAGATTTATTAACGGAACAAGCTATTAAACATAAACCAGAAGTAATTGCGATTGAAGATGAAAATCTTTTAGAGGAATTAAAAAATAATATTAATAACTTAGAGATAGGAAACCTCCACTAGTAGTTTGCGGGAAAGAAGGTATAAATATTGTTGCAGCATGGGATACTGCAGATACTGTCATAACTGGAATCGTAGGATGTGCTGGATTAATTCCAACAATGTCAGCTATTAATGCAGGAAAAAATATTGCACTTGCCAATAAAGAAACTTTAATTGCCGCAGGTTCAGTTGTTATACCTGCATTAAAAGAAAAAGGGAGTAGACTTTTACCTGCTGACTCAGAACATTCAGCTATCTTTCAATGCTTACAAGGATTACCTAATTTTGAAAATGCTGATTTTTCTACAGGGGAAATACCTCACGGCTTAAAAGCTATACATTTAACAGCTTCTGGAGGTGCTTTCAGAGATTGGGCCGTTGATGATTTAAAGCATGTCACTGTTGCTGATGCAACTTCTCATCCAAATTGGGATATGGGAAAAAAAATAACAGTAGATTCTGCAACACTTATGAATAAAGGATTAGAAGTTATTGAGGCTCATTATCTATTTGGTACTCCTTACGAAAATATTGAAATTGTAATACACCCTCAAAGCATTATTCACTCAATGATTGAGATGGAAGATTCTTCCGTTTTAGCTCAGTTAGGATGGCCAGATATGAAATTGCCAATTTTATATGCTATGAGTTGGCCTGAGAGATATAAAACAAATTGGAAGAGATTAAATTTATCCGAAATAAGTGAATTAACTTTTAAAAAACCTGACACAGAAAAATATCCTTGTATGAATCTTGCTTATGCAGCAGGAAAATACTCTGGAACAATGCCTGCTGTATTGAATGCTGCAAATGAGATTGCTGTTGAAATGTTTTTACAAGAACAAATTTCTTTTTTAGATATTCCAAAATTTATTGAGAAAGCATGTGATAAGCATTTGCAAGATATTTCAAATTCACCAAACTTAGATGAGATATTAAAGTTTGATAAGTGGGCAAGAATATTTGTTAAAGAAGAAATTAAAAAAAACTTTAAATATATCGAGGCAAAATAATATTAAACATAATCTCAAAAACTTTTAAATAATTAAATTTTTTTAGTTTAATCTAAATTATTTACTTTGTGATTTATCCATTGGCTTACAACATTATCAGACCAACAGCCCTTAGGTGAATGGAAACCATTATGCCCTCCTTTTTCAGTTATCAATATTAAAAACTTCTTCTGCTTCTTGGAAATCAAATTTTTCAATTCAAAAGTAGATTTATAGGGAACCCATGGATCATCCTTTGCATGTATAAAAAGACATACAGGTAACTTTTCATAAAAAGTTATTAGTTTACATAAAGGAGAGGCATCTTGATAATAATCATTAACCGATTTATATCCCCAACTGGGTGCAGTCAAAGTATCATCAAATTCCCTTATTGTTTTTATTTTTTTTAGTTTTCTTTTAATAATATCTTTAGCGATCAAATCTTCATTATTATCTTGACTTTTTAAAACTTGACTCTTAAGACGACTAATTAACCATTTTTGATAAATAAAATTTCTAGGTTTATCTATGCATTGACTACAGGACAATAAATCTAGAGGACTACTTACACAAGCAAGCCCATCAAATAATTTCTCTGTATTCTTACTTTTATAGTCAATGCATGCATTAAGAAATATAGTACCTCCTAGAGATAATCCAATTCCAAATATTGGAAAATATTTATCATTTAATCTATAAGCCTCTTTTTCTTCTTTAAACTTATTTCTTAAAAAACTCACTACTGAGATAATATCTTTTGAACATTTGGCAGAATAATTGCTACCTGATAAGTATCTTCCTGATCCAGCTCCTCTTAAATTCAGCTTAAAAACAATATATCCTTCATCTAAGAGTTTCTTTGAAATTCTCCTTAATCCATATCTTTTTGTTGAACCTCCTAATCCATGGGTTACTATGACTAATCCCTTTGGAACAGAATTATTTGGAAATTCTAAAAAGCCTAAAAGATAATCTTTAGTGTACTTATCTGAATCAATATTATTTACTGGAATAAAAACTTTTTCTGCATTTTTGAATAATTTAAACTCAAAACAAAAGGTATCCCTTATGGTTTGAAGATCACCTCCTATCCATGGAAAAACTTGGGTAAATTTTTCAATTTTAAAAAAACTTAAATCTCCTGATTTATTAATCTTACTTCGCACCTACTCCTAATTCCTTTAATTCAGACATAAGTTCGCTAAGGACCTTTTTAGCATCTCCAAAAACCATCGAAGTATTTGGCAAATCAAATAAATCATTCTTTATTCCTGAATATCCTGCACTCATTCCTCTTTTAATAACAAAAACGGTTCTTGCTTCCTGAACATCTAAAACAGGCATTCCATATAGTGGAGAATTTTTATCACTTTTTGCTTGTGGATTGACAACATCATTTGCACCCAAAACTAAGACCACATCAGCTGCAGGAAAATCTGGATTTACAATATCCATCTCCTTAAGTTGCTCATAAGGAACGTCTGCTTCAGCCAGCAGAACATTCATATGACCTGGCATTCTTCCCGCTACTGGATGTATTGCGTAACAAACTTCAATCTCATTTTGTTCTAAAATCTTTGCTACCTCTCTCAAAGTGTGTTGAGCCTGAGCGACAGCCAAACCATATCCTGGGACAATTATCACTTTATTAGCAGCTTCTAATGTAAGAGCACATTCTTCAACGCTACAAGATGTAATATTTGTATATTCACCTCCCCCAGATGATTTTTCGCTTTTAGAAGCTAAAGTCCCACCAAAAAGAACAGAAATCAAAGATCTATTCATACCCTTGCACATTACCTGAGTAAGAATTAGACCTGCTGCTCCTACCATAGCTCCAGCTACAATCAGTAATTGACTCTCTACAACAAAACCTGCCGCTGCAGCTGCAATTCCAGAATAACTATTAAGTAAAGAAATGACTACAGGCATATCTGCTCCACCAATAGGCAATGTCACTCCAATTCCTAATACTGTTGATGAAATAACAAGGAGCCATATAGTCGAACTATCAGATGATTGAAGTAAATTTATAAAGGCTATTAGTGAAATTATTGCAATAGAAACATTTATTAAATGTCTTACTCTATTTTGAGTCCAAGAAGGAGTTGATAGCCAACCTTGCAACTTTGCCATCGCTATAATGGAACCTGAAAAAGTTATCGCTCCAACAAATATTGAGACTGAAATTGATAAATCTTGTATTAAAGATTGATTTTTTTGAAAGAATACTACTCCAAGAGCAACGAGCAAAGAAGACATTCCTCCACACCCATTAAAAAGTGCAACTGTTTCAGGCATAGATGTCATAGGAACTTTTTTTGCAAGAATTGCCCCAAATAAGCTTCCTATTAAAGATCCAACTATTATCCATAGCCATGATTGTTGGGTTATACCGTTAGTGCCTAAATAGTAAAAAAGAAGACCTATAACTGATAGAAACATTGCAAAAGCAGCAAGTCTATTAGCTTCTCTAGCTGACCTAACTTTTGATAGGCCTTTTATTCCTAGTGCTAAAAATAAAACCGAGAGAAGATTAATTAATGATTGAATTAATGTGATATTCATTTTAATTTTGAATTTTTAGAAGGTTTACGATTAAACATTGCAAGCATCCTATCTGTGACAAAAAAGCCTCCAACAACATTGAATAAAGCGAATCCAAGAGATATTGAACCTATTAATAAAAGAGGTAAATTATTTTTTGCCTGAATTATCAAAGTTAGAGCAGCTAGCATCGTTATCCCTGAAATAGCATTAGCTCCACTCATTAGAGGAGTATGAAGTGTAGGAGGAACTTTACCTATTAATTCCAACCCCAAAAGACTTCCTAATAACAATATCCAAAAAGCTTGTGCAAAATCCATTTCTAATTGCCTCCTCCTATTTCAAAAACTTTTTCTTGAAGGATAGCTCCTTTATCACTTATTAAACAACCTTGTATAATTTCATCATTTTTATCAAGATCTAAATTACCTTCTTTTATAAAGGGTGTTATTAGTGAATTTAAATTTCTAGCATACAAACTACTAGCGTGATAAGGCACAGATGCTGGCAAGTCAGGAGCACCTATAAGTTTTACACCTTTATAAATGATCGTTTCGTTTGGCTCAGTATTGACACAATTACCACCTTGGGAAACAGCTAAATCCACGACAACAGATCCTGGCCTCATTTTTTGTAGCATTTTTTCATTAATAAGTATTGGAGCTTTCTTTCCTAGAACTTGTGCAGTACAAATAGCAACATCAGCTTCAGACAAATGCTCAGAAAGTATTTGTCTTTGTTCTTCAAGAAATTTACTAGAAACAGCCTTAGCATATCCACCTGATTCAGATGGTTTTTCCTCAATTTCCGGCAGCTTTATAAACTTTGCTCCTAATGATTCAACTTGCTCTTTAACAGCTGGTCTTATATCAGAAACAAATACTAAAGCACCCAATCTTTTTGCAGTTGCAACAGCTTGCAATCCAGCAACTCCTCCACCTAGCACAACTACTTTCGCAGGTTGCACCGTACCCGCTGCTGTCATAAGCATTGGAAAATATCTATCTAATTCACTTGCTGCAAGTAAAACTGATTTGTAACCGGCGATATTAGCCTGAGAAGAGAGAACATCGCAAGATTGTGCTCTGCTTATTCTAGGTAGTAATTCTAGAGAAATCGCTGATAAATTTTGATCAAATAAATGTTGAGCAAGAGGTTTATTTCCAAATGGATTTAACAACCCTATTATTAAAGCTCCTTTTTTTAATTTCTTTAATCTCTCCTCATCAGGACAATTAATACAAAAAATGATATCGGCAGTTTCCCAAGCATTATTATCATTTTTAGAAAAAATTACCCCACCATTTTTTTCATAAGAAAAGTCATTAAACCCTGATAGTTCTCCCGCTGATTTTTCAATAAATATTTCACAGCCAAGTGTTTTTAACTTCTTAACAGTTTCTGGAGTAGCCGAAACTCTACTTTCACCAAGGGTTTCTTCACATGGAATTAGAAATTTTGTCAATTTAAAAAATCTCAGACATTTTAAGGATATATAGATTTCTCTTAAAAGTCTTAGAATTTTATTAAAGATATATTTTCTTTTTTTTAAAAATTAGCTATTAAGAAAATATGTTGAATTATCAAACAAATGAGTATAAAAGCTATTGAATGTCCAGACGGCGTATGTCATAGCCACCATGGCGGTCATGCTGTGCCAAGACAAGCTATGCAAAAAAATTTACAAAAGCACGGTAGAGAATGGTGCGAAAAGTTAGCTGAACGAATTTACGAAATGTCCGTAGATACATATTCTCAAACAGTTATGCCTAGTCTTCATTCTTCTGGCTGGCAAAGAAGACATTTAGATTGGGAGTTTAAATTAGCCGAAAATGATTCTGAGCCTGATGAAGCTTTAGTAGAGGGGATAATAAATGCTACTGAAAGCTTCCTAAGAAGTAGCGAAGTTCATAGATTGTTTATACAAGAATTAGTTCAAGGAACCTTTGAGGAGGCAAATGATAAAAAAATCATCTCAAAAGCAATTAAAACAATTATTGAAGAAGAAATAATAAAATCATTGCGAGACAGGAAAGAAATATTACTAGAAAAGATTTCTTCTAAATTAATTTCAGAAGAACATGTAAGCAAACAATTAGCTCTTAATTCAGCAAAAGAGGGTTTTGACGAAGTCGAAAGACTTTTGACCAACCACACCGAAGCAGTCTAGCATTTCTTTATATTTTCTTTATATTTACCCCTATTAATAGGTCAAATATAAATAAAAACAAAAATTTTTGTTATTTAATACTAATTTGTACCAAATTTAACCATTAGTGCGCCCAAAAATATGCTTTCCTATATGTAATCAAAAAAGTACTATGGGAAATTTACCTAAGAGAAGAATAGACATAGCTACTTCTTGGGCTTCAAACAGAATTACTGTTATGGACAAATTAGAGAAATATGAAGATAGTTATGCAATAGCAGAGGAATTCAGAGAGTGGATTGTAAATATAGGACAAGATAATCTCAACCTTTCAAAATATGTCATGAATTTCCCAAAAAATTTAAAATATCTTTTGAATAAAAAGACTAAAGATTAAATATTAGTATTTAGTCTAAATGAAATATAAATAATATTTTTAATTTTTAATATCTAGAATAAAAGAGAAATTTAAAAACTATGGATAATCTAGTTGAAAATCTTGGCACTGAAAATGTTGTAATTATAGGTTCTGGCCCTGCAGGTTATACTGCCGCCATATATGCTGCGAGAGCTAATCTTCAACCCTTACTTATAACTGGATTTACCTCTGGAGGAATACCAGGAGGTCAATTAATGACTACAACATTCGTGGAAAACTTTCCTGGCTTCCCTGATGGAGTGTTAGGACCTGATTTAATGGACTTGATGAAATCACAAGCTGTTAGATGGGGGACAAAGTTAATAGAAAGTGATGTGACCTCAATTAAATGTATTGATAAACCATTTGAAATAACAACCTTAGAAGAGAAAATAAAATCTAATTCTGTCATCATTGCAACTGGAGCTAGTGCTAATAGGCTAGGAATTATTAATGAAGAATTATTTTGGAGCAAAGGAATAAGTGCATGTGCAATTTGTGATGGAGCAACACCCCAATTCAGAGAAGCTGATTTAGCAGTGATAGGAGGTGGGGACTCTGCATGTGAGGAGGCTGTCTATCTCACTAAGTATGGAAGCAAAGTTCACTTAATTGTTAGATCTAACAAACTCAGAGCCAGTGCTGCGATGATTGACAGAGTTAATGCTAACCCCAAAATACAAATTCACTGGAATACCTCAGTTACTGAAGCAATTGGAAGCGAATGGCTAGAAAATATAAAAACCATTGATTTAGATTCGAATCAAGAAGTTATTAAAGTTAAAGGTCTCTTTTACGCTATTGGCCATACTCCAAATACGGGATTTTTAAACAATCAATTAGAGATAGATAGCAGGGGCTATATAAAATGTGAAAGCGGCAGACCAGAAACCTCAATTGAAGGAATATTTGCCGCAGGAGATGTTGCCGATGCAGAGTGGAGGCAAGGAGTAACTGCTGCAGGTAGTGGATGTATGGCAGCTTTAGCAGCAGAGAGATGGCTTTCAGAAAAGAATTTAGCCAAAATAATTACAAGGGAACAACCTGAACCTAAAAAATCAGAAAGTTCTACTAATAATGTAGATGAAGATACAAATGAAGAGACTTTTGATTTTAATTCGGAGTGGCAAAAAGGAAGTTATGCATTAAGGAAGTTATACCATGAAAGCGCTAAACCAATTCTGGTTATATTTAGCTCCCCAAGTTGTGGTCCCTGCCATGTACTTAAACCTCAATTAAAAAGAGTCATTAGTGAGTTAAATGGACAGGTACAAGGAATAGAGATAGATATAGATAAAGATCAAGAAATAGCAAAACAAGCAGGCATTAATGGCACTCCAACAGTTCAACTTTTCAAAGATAAACTTCTTAAAAGACAGTGGAAAGGAGTTAAACAAAGAAGTGAATTCAAAGAAGCAATTAAAAGCTTAATTAAATAGAGAAATTATCTATCTTTTTCTGTTATTATTTTGCTTAGAATTATTTGGTTTTGAAGATCCACCAGCATTTCTTTCCCTATAAGTTATTCTTCCTCTTGTTAAGTCATATGGACTAATTTCAACTAGTACCTTGTCTCCCGCTAGAAGCTTAATCCTAAACTTAGTTAATTTACCAGCAGCTCTACAAAGGCACTGGTGACCCTCAGGCTGTTCTAGGGTTACTAAATAAAAACCATTTCCTTGTTCTTTTTCAATAACACCTGAGGTCTCTATCATTAAAAATTTTAAATACTTAATATATACTATCAGAACAAAGAATAAAGGGAATTTAAAGTAGTAATGTAAAAACAATCTATATAAAAGAAAATTAATTAAAAAAATGATTTCAATTCTTTTACTAGCTGTAATTGACCATAATAAAAATTCGCCTTAGCTATTTTATCTTTATTATCAAATTGATCAAAATAAACAAAACCTAACGTTTCCCAAAGATTAGACCCACAAACATTATTAAGCTCAGTGGAGGCTTCCTTAGAGATGAGATTTAATTTTCTCTCTAAATTTTTTGATCTAGCTAAAGACATATTCATTATAGAAATATAGTACAAGTATACTACTATAAAAAATAAAAGCAAGTTAAAAGGGTAATCTTTTTTTCTCTTCTATATCTAAGTCAACTTCTAACTCTTTTAGTCTTTTTAAAATTTGCTGATAGTATTCTTTTATATAACTTTCTAAAGAGGTCATTTCAGTCTCTTTGATATCAAGTAATTCCAAAGTTTTTTTCATATCTGCATTTAATTCTTTACCACTACTTGTAACTTCAGCGAAAGCAAGTCTTTCAGCAACATTTAAAGAATCTTGGAAAAAAGATACTGCTGATTGAGTAGCCTTGAGAATAAAATCAGCAACTCGAAAAATTTTAGCCTTCCTTTTACTATATTTTTCGCATAAAGCAATTATTTCATTTGCATCCCAAGCTTTTGGACCTACTAATGGAAGAGAGATCCTATGTGTATCAGGGTTTTGCAAAGAGGAAACTATAATTTTTGCCATATCTTGCGTATTTATATAGGCAATTTTAGTTGGGGTTCCACTCATCCATACCGCTTGGCTATCAAGTATGGGAATAGCGAATTGACTAATAACTCCCTGCATAAATGCAGCACATTTAAAAATTGTATAATCAAAATTAGATTTTTCTAAAAGCTTTTCAGTACAATATTTTACATCCATTAAAGGTACATTTCTAAATTGTTCTGTTAAAAGAATTGACAAGAAAATTACTCTTTTAATACCTTTACTTTCACATGAATTATATAAATTTAATTTACCTTCCCAATCAGTTTCATAGATACTTTTACTATCTTCAGGCCTACTCGTTGCAGCGTCAACTACAGCATCAACATCTTGCAATGCATAGCTTATATCATCTTTCCTAAGTAAATCTCCTTTAGTAAGTTCACAACCCCATTCCTGCAAAAATGAGGCTTTTCTAGGATTTCTTACTATGCATCTAACTTCATGGCCATTTTCAATAGCATTTTTTGCAATTTGCCTCCCAAGAGTACCAGTAGCTCCTACTAAAAGAATTTTCATACCATCGAATATACTTCACCATCAGAGATTAACCTAATTTTGAATAAATTCGCGAGAATTAATCACCTTGATATTTTAATAAAAGAGCTCCCCCTATGAGGCCAATTGGTATCAGAACCCAAAATACAGCAGCGATAGTAAAGATCTCCTGTGCCATTTAAGATATAATTCAGTGGTTTATTTAACCCTTATTATTGCACTTTTTTTATTAAAGGATAGATAATGTAAGTAAGTTTTTAATTTATTTAAAAATTTCTCCAAAAATATGAGCTTAAATTTATTTTCCAATAATAATTTGAAATATTGGAATTGGAATGGCTTTAAAATTGCATGGAATGTAGAAAATCAAGAAAGTAATATTCCAATTTTACTTCTTCATGGATTTGGAGCCAGCAGTGCTCATTGGAGATTTAATATTCTTCCATTTGCAGAAATGGGATATGCTGTTTACTCTATAGACTTATTAGGTTTTGGCGAATCTGATCAACCAGGAATCAATAACGTTGGAAAGTTAGATAATGGTATTTGGTGTGATCAAATAACAGATTTCATAAGAGAAGTAATTAGACCAATACATTCAAAAAAAATAATTATCATTGGTAATTCTCTAGGTGGACTTGTCGCCTTAACTTGTGCCGTAGCTGTCCCAGAAGAAGTACATGCCATTATCGCATCACCATTACCAGATCCAGTAAGTATAGAATCTTTTAAAAATGAGAAAAAAAGAAGATATCAAAAATTAAAAATCCTTATTATTAAAATTCTTACAAAATTAATCCCTATTGAAATAATACTTTTTTTAATAGTAAATTTAAAAATAATTCAATTCGGCATTAACTCTGCATACTTCAAAAAAACAAATGTTGATGAAACATTAATTAAAATAATCACAAAGCCAGTCAAAAGAAATACTGCCTCCAGAGCATTGAGAGCAATGTTATTTGGAATGTCAACAAGATCAAATAAATTAAAGTCTTCTTATTTACTAGATAATCTAAATAAAGTTAAGAAGGTCCCCTTACTTATTATTTGGGGTGAAAAAGATACTTTTATTCCATTATTTTTTGGGAAAAGGATTGCAAATCTCTATCCTTGGGTAAAATTAAAAATAGTACCAAATTCTGGCCATTGTGTGCATGATGAGGATTATCATAAATTCAATAACATTTCTCATGAATGGATCAAAGAATTAAAAAATTTTTAACAAATGAAACACACATTATCAGTTTTAGTTGAAGATGAGTCTGGAGCTTTAAGTAGAATTTCAGGGTTGTTTGCTAGAAGAGGTTTTAATATAGATAGCCTTGCGGTAGGTCCTGCTGAAACTAAAGGCATGTCAAGATTAACTATGGTAGTTGAAGGAGATAATAAAACTCTTCAGCAAATGACAAAACAACTTAATAAATTATTTAATGTTTTAGGAGTTGCTGATCTATCTAATCTCGCAGCTGTAGAGAGAGAACTAATGTTACTCAAAGTTTCAAGCAAAGATGAAACAAGAGGAAAAATTCTTGATTTAGTTCAAATTTTTAGAGCCAAAGTAGTAGATGTATCAGATATGGCTCTCACACTTGAAGTTGTTGGAGACCCAGGGAAGTTAGTTGCTTTGGAAAAATTGCTAGAGCCATATGGGATATTAGAAATTGCTAGAACTGGGAAAATTGCTCTTAAGCGTTCCTCGGGTGTTAATACAGAAATGCTTAAGATAAATAAATATAGTTTTGATATCTAATTATTAAATTCAATTTTTAATATATAGTCCTTACTTTCAAGATTTTCTAAAATTTCAAATCCATTAATAACTTTTCCAAAAACTGAATATCTTCCTTCTAGAACAGCTGATTTTTGAGTTGAAATAAAAAATTCTGTAGAAGAGGATTTAGTTTTACTAATTTTTACCATTGAGATTGAGCCTTTTTGAAGAGTGTTTTTCAAAAATTTAAATTCCAGAGGATCACTTATTTCCTTGTTATATATTGGTTCTTGCTTAGTTGTAAGTTGAATTTCTAGAGGTATATTTTTTATGGTTTTATTATTTAAAATATATTCTTCATTTTCATGATTTATCCCTCCACGGATGATTTTAGTATTAGAGTATTCAATTAATTTATAGAATTTTGAATTTCTATAAATATTATTAGAAATATTTTTTTTAAAATTTGAAACTGTCAGAGGGTTTGAAGAGCCAAACAATTCAACATCAAAATCACCTTTGGAAGTCTTAAAAGTAACAATAATATTTTCTTTAACACAATCAAGTTTGTAATTTCGACAAAAATATTCACTATCTCTTTTGATTTTGTATTTGCAACTTGAAAGTAGTATTAAAATTAAAAGATTAAAAATAAATTTTTTAGAAGTTAGAAAGAAAATTATTTAATACCCTCCAGATTTACACTTAAAAACTTTGCTAATCTAGCTCCTTCCTCTTCCACTTGAAGAAGAGGTTTTAAATCACCTGAACTACTTAGTGGCATTATTTTTTTTCTACCCTTCAGAACTAATCCTATTCTTCTTCTTGGGTTAAAACCCTCACTTATATCAAGTTTTACAGATTTAATTTCATCAAAAGCAATCTTTACATTTATTTCTTTAAAAAGTCCTTTCCTGCTGATCTCTATAACTTTTTCATCCTTATCAAACCTATTGTATCCAGATCCAAAGTTTATATAAACCATATACCAAAGATAAATATTTAATAAATTTGCAATTACTCCATAAGCACCCATAATTATTCCTTGAGGTATGAAAAGCAAACTTGAAGGATTTCCAAGAGGCAAAAGATCTCTTCCTGTGTAACTTGATAAAGATGCAAGTATAAAACCAACGCCGCCTATAGTTAACATCCCCCCAACTAAATAATTGGATAACTTTCTAGAGCCATTTATTTTTTGTTCGATTTTTTTTAATGAGGAAAAATTAGAATCCATAGATATTTGATAAATGTTTTAATTAATTATTAACAATCTAACAAATATTCCCAAGTATTTTTACCTATTTTTTATTAAAAAGGTCAGGAAAGCTTTACAAGGCGTTTCATATATAAAAATATTTCCCCACATTACCCACAATCTTTGTTAAAGTCTCAGCGTATCCCGAAGCTAAACACGTTTTCTCATGACGATCGCCGTAGGAAGCGCACCACAAAGAGGATGGTTTGATGTCCTTGATGATTGGTTAAAGCGCGACCGGTTTGTATTTATTGGTTGGTCTGGTTTATTACTTCTACCATGTGCATTTTTGTCCATTGGTGGATGGTTTACCGGAACAACATTTGTAACCTCTTGGTATACACATGGAGTAGCAAGCTCCTACCTTGAAGGTTGTAATTTTTTAACAGCAGCTGTTAGTACCCCTGGAGATGCCATGGGTCACAGTCTTTTGTTTTTATGGGGTCCTGAAGCCCAAGGTAGCTTTGTTAGATGGCTACAACTTGGTGGTCTTTGGAACTTCGTTGCATTACATGGAGTATTTGGTCTTATAGGCTTTATGCTTCGTCAGTTTGAAATTGCAGGTCTTGTTGGTATTAGACCTTACAACGCACTAGCATTTTCAGCTGTAATTGCAGTTTTTACAAGTATTTTCCTTATTTATCCTTTAGGACAACATAGTTGGTTCTTTGCACCTTCATTTGGTGTAGCTGCTATTTTCCGTTACATCTTATTTATTCAAGGTTTCCACAACATTACACTTAATCCTTTTCACATGATGGGTGTAGCTGGAATTCTTGGTGGTGCATTACTTTGTGCTATTCATGGAGCAACAGTACAAAATACTCTTTACGAAGATTCAAGTATTTACACAGATGGAAAAGTTCAAAGTACTACATTTAGAGCTTTTGATCCTACACAAGAAGAAGAAACCTATTCAATGATTACAGCGAATAGATTTTGGAGCCAAATTTTTGGTATTGCTTTCTCAAACAAGCGTTTCCTTCACTTCTTAATGTTGTTTGTTCCTGTTATGGGAATGTGGACTTCATCAATTGGTATTGTTGGACTTGCACTTAACCTAAGAGCTTATGATTTCGTAAGCCAAGAAATCCGTGCAGCAGAAGATCCAGAGTTTGAAACTTTCTATACAAAAAATATACTTTTGAACGAAGGTATGAGAGCATGGATGTCATCTGTGGATCAGCCACACGAAAACTTTGTATTCCCTGAGGAGGTTCTTCCACGTGGAAACGCCCTTTAATAATTTACTAAGAGCTCCAAACCAGAGTATTGAAGAAACTGGTTACGCTTGGTATGTGGGTAACGCCAGATTAATTAATTTATCTGGCCGTTTACTTGGAGCTCACATTGCACACTCTGGCCTAATTGTATTTTGGGCTGGTGCAATGATGTTATTTGAAGTAAATCACTTCACTTTTGATAAACCTATGTGGGAGCAAGGCTTAATATGTATGCCTCACGTAGCTATGTTTGGTTATGGAATCGGTCCTGGTGGTGAAGTAACTGATATTATGCCTTTCTTCCAAGCAGGAGTTGTTCATTTAATTGCATCAGCAGTTCTTGGTTTTGGAGGTATTTATCATTCACTAGCAGGTCCTGAAAAGCTAGAGCAAGATTTTCCTTTCTTTTCTACTGACTGGAGAGATAAAAATCAGATGACTAATATCCTTGGATATCATCTAATTGTTCTAGGTGTTGGAGCACTTGCTTGGTCAGTAAACTGGTGTTTCATAGGCGGTGCTTATGATACATGGGCACCTGGTGGTGGTGAAGTTAGATTAATTAATCCAACTTTAGATCCTAGAATTATTCTTGGTTATCTATTTAGATCTCCTTGGGGTGGTTCAGGATCAATTATCGGAGTTAACTCAATGGAAGATATTGTTGGTGGACATGTTTATGTTGGAGTAACTGCTATTATTGGTGGTATTTTCCATATTTTTACCGAACCATTTGGTTGGGCAAGAAGAGCATTTATCTGGAATGGTGAAGGTTTACTAAGCTATGCTTTGGGTGGAATTTGTGTTGCAAGTTTTATTGCTTCAACATTTATTTGGTTTAACAATACTGCTTATCCTTCTGAATTCTATGGTCCTACAAACGCTGAAGCTTCACAGGCTCAGAGTTTTACTTTCCTAGTTAGAGACCAAAGAATTGGAGCTAATGTAGGTTCTACAATGGGTCCTACAGGTCTTGGTAAGTATCTTATGAGATCTCCTACTGGTGAAATTATATTCGGTGGAGAAACAATGAGATTTTGGGACTTCAGAGGTCCATGGTTAGAACCTTTAAGAGGTCCTAATGGTTTAAGCCTTGAAAAGATCCAAAATGATATTCAACCTTGGCAGGTAAGAAGAGCTGCTGAGTATATGACACATGCTCCTAATGCTTCTATCAACTCTGTTGGTGGAATTATTACAGAGCCTAATGCTGTTAACTTTGTTAATTTAAGACAATGGTTAGCTGCTGCACAATTCTTCTTAGGTTGGTTTACATTTATTGGCCACCTATGGCACGCAGGACGTGCAAGAGCTGCAGCTGCTGGTTTCGAGAAAGGAATTGATCGAAATGATGAGCCAGCATTAGAAATGCCTGATTTAGATTAATAATTTAGTTTATTAGTTTAGATAAAAAAACCCTGCTTACGCAGGGTTTTTTTATATATATATTCCTTGATTTAATAGTATTCTCCTAAGCCAAGGCAAACTTAAACCCATCACATTACTAAAACATCCATCAATTTTTTCTATATATTTTCCGCCTCTTCCCTCAAGTGCAAAACCTCCTGCACAATTAAGTGGCTCATTACTATTTACATAATTTTTAATCTCATTTTTTTCTAACTTTGCAAAAGTTATTTTAGAACTAATAACTTCTCTAACCTTTTTTTTACAAATAATTTCTTTCATATTATTTGTAAATTCACAAAATAATATAGTATGCCCAGTATGTAAATATCCAGAATTAGAGGACATCAAAAGCCATCTTTCATAAGCCTCTTGATTATTTAAAGGTTTTCCAAAAGCTTTCCCTTTAAATTCAAAAATAGAATCGCATCCCAATACCTCTAATGAAGAATTATCTAATTTGAACTTTTCATTAGAACTTTCTATTTTTTCAAGAGTATTTTTAGCTTTTGAATAAGATAATTCAGAAGCAAGATTAATAATATTTTTCTCCTTTATAGTGCTTTCATCAAAAGTACTAGCTAATTGAAAAAATTGAATATCTGCATTTTTGAAGTAGTTTTTTTCTAGATTTTGAAGATGAAGCTAGAATTAACACTGTTAGCTAAAGTAATTATTTATGGTTTGTTACAAAGCCTAATCAATATAAAATTAAATATCAATTTTAATATGAAATTTAATGAAAAATTAAATACTAAAAAGAAATCTATTATGATTCTTGGCACCTCAAGTGGAGTAGGCAAATCAGTCACAGTTACTGCTATTTGCAGGATACTCAAGAAAATTGGTGAGAAGCCTGTACCTTTTAAAGGGCAAAATATGAGTAACAATGCATGGGTAGATTTAAACGGCGGAGAAATGGCCTATTCTCAAGCTTTGCAAGCATTTGCTTCAGGAATTTCTCCTTCTTCGTTTATGAACCCAGTTTTACTTAAACCTAATGGCAACTCAACCAGTGAAGTTATTCATTTAGGTAAAAGTAAAGGGATAACTACTGCAAAAAATTACTATAGAAAATGGTTTGATTCAGGTTGGAATGCAATTAAAGAAGGTATTAAAATTATTTTAGAAGAGGATCCCAATCATAGATTGATAATTGAAGGCGCAGGTAGTCCAGTTGAGATGAATTTAATTCATAGGGATCTTACTAATTTAAGAATTGCTAAATATCTTGACGCAGACTGCATATTAGTTGCTGATATAGAGAAAGGTGGGGTTTTTGCACAAATAATTGGGACTCTGGAATTAATGCAACCTGAGGAAAGGAAGCTTATAAAGGGAATAATTATAAATAGATTTAGAGGTGATCTTTCTTTATTTTCTGAAGGTAAAAAATGGATCGAAAAAAAAACCAAAATACCAATTTTAGGGATATTACCAGTATTAGATGATAAATTACCTCCAGAAGATTCATTAGATCTTCTCGATAGAAAATTTGATAAAGATAAATTTGATTTAAAAGTTGGGATTATCAAGTTTCCCTCTATAAGTAATTTCTCAGATTTACATCCTTTAGAAAATGAAAGCTCAATCAAATTAAAGTGGATTAAAAAAGTTGAAAAACTAGAAATATATGATTTTATTATTCTTCCTGGCAGTAAGCAAACTAAAAAGATCAAA
>GL947595.1:63033-135304 GCA_000218745.1 Prochlorococcus marinus bv. HNLC2
AGAGCCTCAGCAACTTGAACTTTTTTTGAGATATTTCATCCTGTACCTTTTCTTTATATTTTTGCTCAATTAATTCTTCTTGTTCATTTAGAGCAAAAGATATATAGGTATCTTTTGTTATATCTACTAATGAAAGTGCTGTATTGATATTTCTCCATGCTTCTGAAGCGCTTTTTAATGCCTCTTCTGTAAAATCAAGAGGTTTTCTATAATTAACAGTCAGAACAAAATATCTCAAAGTCATCGGGCTAATTCCTGATTTAGTAAGTTCTCTTATCGTTTTAAAATTTCTCAGGGATTTACTCATTTTCTGTCCATTAACATTGACCATTCCGTTATGAAGCCAATAATTTGCAAGTTTTTTCCCATTCGCTGCTTCTGATTGAGCAATTTCATTTTCATGATGAGGAAAAATTAAATCAGATCCACCTAAATGGATATCAATAGTATCTCCTAATTCATCTTTAACCATTGCAGAACACTCAATATGCCATCCTGGCCTACCTTTTCCCCATGGAGAATCAAAATATGGTTCATCATCTTTTGCCTTTTTCCATAGTGCAAAATCTTGTGGAGTAATCTTTTTGCTATTTTCATCATTATTCATTCTGCCTTGCTGATTGATATTTTGTTCTTGTATATTTTGGTTACTTAGCTTCCCATAGTTTTTATTTTTAAAAACAGAATAATAAACGTCTCCATCTTTAGAGTAAGCGTAACCTTTTTCCTCAAGAATAGTTATGAAAGAGCAGATATTGCATATATGATTTGTGGCTCTTGGCATGCTATCAGGCCTCATTATCCCCAAAGCATCCATGTCTTTATGAAATTCAATAATGTTTTTTTCAGAGACTTCTTTCATTGAACTATTTTCTTCTTTTGCTCTTTTTAAAATTTTGTCGTCAATATCTGTAAAGTTCTGGACATATCTTACTTTGTATTTACTGTATATTAGAAATCTTCTTAAAACATCCCATGCTATATAGCTTCTTGCATGTCCAAGATGGCATAAATCATAAACAGTTACTCCACAACAATATATTTTAACTTCGTCATTAATAGGTTTAAAAACCTCTATGCTTTTAGTTAAAGTATTATAAAATTTGATCATTTTAATATATAGTCTTTCATAAATTTATTTTGTATCCATCCAATTATCTCCTATCCCCACATCAACTAGAAGAGGAACGCTTAATTTTACACACTCTTCCATTGTTGATTTCACGAGCTCAGCTGATGTATCTACAATATCTTTGGGAACCTCCAAAACTAGTTCGTCATGAACTTGGAGTAAAAGCTTTAAAGGAATACCTGAAATATTAATTTTATCTTGTAATTTAATCATGGCAATTTTGATTATGTCAGCACTTGAACCTTGAATAGGAGCATTTGCGGCTGCTCTTAAAGATTGAGCTTCCATACCAGCTTTCCTAGCAGTCTTTAAATCAATTTCGTATGGATCTGTTCCTATTAATCTTCCTAAACCATTTTTATCAAATTTAAACTCTCTTTTTCTTCCAAAAATTGTTTCTACATATCCTCTTGAGAGTGCTAATCTCTCTTGGAGTTCTAAAAATTTAAAAATTTTTGAATATCTTTCTTTATATTTAATCAGAAATTCTTTTGCTTCATTTATATTTACTCCTGTGGAGCGTGCGAATTTTTTAACTCCCATTCCATAAATAACGCCAAAATTTATAGTTTTGCCTACTCTCCTTTCATTAGGAGATATTTCCTTTTTATCAAAAATTAATTGAGCTGTTAAAGAATGGATATCATCATTATTGTTAAAGGCATTTATTAAGATATCTTCTTCAGCTAAGTGTGCAAGAATTCTTAATTCTATTTGTGAATAATCTGCAGATAAAAGTTTAAAACCTTCTTCTGGTAAAAATGCTTTTCTGATTCTTTTACTAAATTCTGTCCTCACAGGAATGTTTTGAAGGTTAGGATTACTGCTACTTAATCTTCCTGTGGTAGTTGCAGCTTGATTAAAATTAGTATGTACTCTGCCTGTTTTTGTATTCACAAGCAAAGGTAGAGCATCTATATAAGTGCTTAATAATTTGCTGAAGTTCTATGCTCTATTAGTAGAGGTATTATTTTATGTTCATCAGATAATTTATCCAAGACTGCAGCATCTGTACTCCAACCTGTTTTGGTTTTTCTAGATTTTTTCTTATCCAGATCAAGTTCCTCAAATAAAATTTCTCCTAATTGTTTTGGTGATGCCAAGTTGAAATTCTTACCTGCTAAATCAAAAACTTTTTTTTCAATTTCAAGTAAAGACTCTTTTAATTCATCTGAAAGTTGATTTAAATAAGGAATATCAATTCTTATTCCACTATTTTCCATTTGGGATAAAACAGGCTCAAGAGGTAATTCAATATCAAATAAAACTTTAGATAATTTATTATTAGTTTCAACTTTATTTAAAAGTAGTTCAGATATTTTTCTTGTAAGAAAAACATCATAACCACAATAAATGCTAGCTTCCTTGATATCTACGAAAGAGAAATTTTTAAGTTTTCCGATTGTTTCTTTAAAAGATTTTGGCTTATAACCGAACTCTCTTAGAGAAATTTCATTCAAACCATGTTTCTCTTGATTATTTAAAACATAATCAGCTAACAAAGTATCAAAAACAACTCCTTTAAGATCTATTCCATGATTATAAAAAATTTGTCTATCAAACTTACAGTTTTGTAGAGTCTTCATTTTTTTTGGATTTTCTAACCAATTCTTTAATGCATTTAGAACAACTTCAAGATTTAATTGTTTAATAGAATTATTAGTAGTTTGATGACCTGTAGGAACATAATATAAATCATCAAATTTATTTCCTAAACAAAAACCTATCCCGACTAATTGAGCTTCAATTGGATTAAGGCTTGATGTCTCTGTATCAATAGCTATAAGATTTTTTGTATTATCTAATTTTTTGACAAAATTATTTAATTCAGCGAAAGTTTCAATAATCTTCACTTCAATTTCAGGGATTTTATTCTCATCTGAATCGTTATTTTGTTCAGAATTTTTATCATTTTCTAAATCATTTTGTATATGATTTTTTTAAAGCCACCCTTACTGAAAGTGGCTTTAAAAGTAGGCACTTGTCTTAATAAAGTAGATAATTCAAGTTTTTTTAAAGACTCTGAGAGACTTTTTTCTTCTATAAAACTCAGTTCATATTTATCATCATTAATTAAAGGAACTGTGATATTAATTGTTGCTAGATCTCTTGATAAGTAAGCATTGTATTTATCATTTTTAAGTTTTTCTATAACTGCTCCTTTTATAAAACCTTTATAAGATTTATCCTTTAATTTAATAACATCTTCTAGCTGATTATAAACACCATCTAAATCATAATTTTCTTTTAATAAATTTATAGCTGTTTTTGGCCCAACTCCTTTTACTCCTGGAATATTATCTGAACTGTCTCCTGTTAAAGCTTTTAAATCAACAACTTTTTCAGGTGAAACTCCTAATTTATTTATTACTCCTTTCTCATCCATGAGAAGAGGATTACCACTTTTTGCATAAGGCCCTCCTCCCATGTAGAGAACATAAATATCTTTTTCATCATCTACTAATTGAAATAAATCTCTATCGCCAGAAAGAATATTGACTTGCCATCCTTTTGATGCAGCATCATTAGCAATAGTGCCTAGAATATCATCTGCTTCAAAACCAGGCGATTTAAAAATTGGTAAATTGAGGTTTTCTCTCAAAATTATTTCTAATTGATCTATATCTTGAAAAAATCTATCTGGAGCAACATCTCTATTAGCTTTATAATTTGGATCAAGATCATGCCTAAAAGTTGGGACTTCTGTATCAAAAGCGATGCATACTCCTTCGGGACTTATATTTTTGCAATTATCAAGAAGGCTTTTCAAAAATCCATAAGTAACACTTGTAGGAAATCCATCTTTGGTAGTTAATCCTCCATCAGCTCCTTTACTGAAAGCATAAAAACTTCTGAAAGCAAGTGAGTGACCATCTACCAAAAGTAGTATTGGTTTTGTTGAAATATTTTCAGTCATTTTTATTTATTTCTATTTGACCAAGGGGGAATATCTACAAATATAAGTTCACCCTCTTTTAAACCCTCTATTACAGATGTTTTGCTTCCACTACTAATTCCTAATTCGATCTCTTTAAATTTTGGAGAATTATTTTTACCTACTACTAAAATTCCCTTTTTGCCTTTTTCTGTAACGATGGAAACTGTAGGGATTAAAATTTTTTCATCATTATCAGTAATCTTAAATTCTAAATCAGCGGTCATTCCTATTTTTATATCTTCTATTGCATCCTTAAATTTCAAAGTCACTTCAAATGAAGTAACGTTATTATCTTTTAAGCTCTTGATGCAATTTCTATGATCTCAGCTTTGAATTTTCTTGATGGATATGCCTCAATTCTAACAAGAGCTTCTTGACCTATTTTAATACGACCAATATCACTCTCTGGAACTTTAGCTATTATTTCGATCCCATCTGATAATTCAAAAATATAATTTTTAGAATTTGGATTTGAACTTAAATTAGCACTTGGAGCGACGTATGATCCTGTCTCAACATATTTTGCCGTAATTTCTCCATCAAATGGAGCTTTTATGAAATAAAAGCTATTTTCTGCTGAAGCATCATTAAATTTTGCTTGACTTGTTTCAAATTTAATTTGGTAGTCTTCAAGATCTTGTTTACTAATTGCACCTTCTTTATATAAATATTCTCTTCTCATAAAATCCGATTTTTGCTTTTCTGCTTGAAGTTCAAGTTCCTCAATCTTATATTTGAAATCTAAGTTATCCAGAGTTGCAATAATTTGGTTTTTTTTAACATAATCTCCCTCATTAACTTTTATTGATTTAATAAAGCCTTGTTTTCTTGGACTTATTTTTACAGATCTACTTGCTTTGATTTCTCCACTGCTATTAATACTTTCTGATAATGAACCTCTTTCGACAGGAACAACAAATTCTGAAATATCTTTAGGTTTATTTTTTTTTAAATTGTTAATGAGAAAAAATGAAAGACTCGCAAAAATAAAAAATATTATTCCATTCTTATAGTTAATATTTTTTTTTATTAAATCAAGCATGTTTCTAGTGACTGCAAAAAGAGATTAATAATTAGTAACTAATCAACAAGATTATTTCCTATTTATCTTCGATTAGATAATTTGTATTATATAACTAAATAATGTTTCTTTGATAATTTTCAAATAAAAATTTTTTCAAATGTTAAAGGCTGGAATTATAGGGTTACCTAATGTAGGGAAATCAACTCTTTTTAATGCACTTGTTGAGAATTCTAAGGCTCAGGCAGCAAACTTTCCTTTTTGTACAATTGAACCTAATAAAGGAATAGTATCTGTTCCTGATGAAAGATTAAATCAACTCGCCAGGTTCAGTTCAAGTATTAATGTTATTCCTACAAAAATTGAATTTGTTGATATCGCAGGTCTTGTAAAAGGGGCTAGTAAAGGTGAAGGTTTAGGTAATAAATTTCTATCCAATATTAGGGAGGTTGATGCAATCGTACATGTTGTTAGATGTTTCGAAGATAGTGAAGTAATCCATGTTTCGGGAAAGGTAGATCCTCTTGATGATATTGAAATAATTAATTTGGAATTAAATTTGGCGGATTTATCTCAACTTCAAAAAAGAAGAGAAAGAATTAAAAACAGATTAAGACAAGCAAAGAAGCATTAAAAGAAGATACTTTATTAGAAAAAATTGAGGAAGAATTACAAAAAGGATTTTCAGTTAGATCGATATCTCTGAGTGATGAAGAAAATTTAATAATTAAACAATTAGGTTTCCTTACTGCAAAACCAATTATTTATGCAACCAATTTAAATGAAAATGATCTAGCTGAAGGTAATGATTTCTCATCAAAAGTTCAGCAATTTGCAAATAATGAAAAAACAGAATGTATAAAAATATCAGCTCAAGTCGAATCTGAATTAATAGAGTTAGATCCTGAAGATAAGAAAGACTATCTTGCAGGATTAGGAGTAGAAGAAGGAGGATTAAGTTCTTTAATTAGATCAACCTATAAATTATTAGGATTAAAAACTTACTTTACTACTGGTGAAAAAGAGACTAAGGCATGGACAATAAAAAATGGGATGACTGCTCCACAAGCAGCAGGAGTAATTCATACTGATTTTGAAAAAGGATTTATTAGAGCTCAAACAATTTCATATCAAAACTTATTAGATTCAGGTTCAATAGCTAATGCAAAAAGTAAAGGATTACTTAGAAGTGAAGGTAAAGAATATGTAGTAAATGAAGGAGATGTTATGGAGTTCTTATTTAATGTTTAGTTCCATTAATTCTAATTTGGAATATTTACTAAACTTCGATACAAGAAAATGGAACTATTTTTTGAACAAAATTATTAATTAAAGCAATAAAATTAATAGAGATATAAAGATCAATAAAGCTAAAAATAGGGAAGCTGATCATTTAAATAATTTAGGTTTGCACTTTGGAGGGTATTCAAATTTTTGATGTAATTAAAATTTTATTTATTCTTTAAGAAAAGTTAATTGATTATTCATACTCTACCAATCCATTTTTATTGAGTTTGAAACAAATTTATAGTTTATAATTAATAAATATAAGTTTTATCATGAGTAAATATTTCTGCCCATATTGTAATTCGAAATATCAGTTTAAATCTGTGAGTAATACAGGCAAATTATTGTGCGGGTTATGCGGAGAAGAAATGATTAAGAAATCATTTCTTAATGTAAAACAAATTGTTTCTTTAATAATAGTAGCAACTCTAATTTTGCCACTTTTTTATACTTTTATAATATCAATAATTAATAGAGGGCAAATAAAAAAAGATACTTATCAAGGCTACAATACCGAATTAAAAAATTATATTTAATAAATAGCTTTAACCTCGACATAAATTTCTATTAACACAAGAATTCAAATTTCTTTTTTTGAATTTGATGTTTTTATTATTTGAATTTAAATAATTAAATATTGATTCATTTTTATAGCAATGAGATTTGCAACCACCATTTTGTTCATTATGCGATTTAAGTTTTTCTTGAGAAAAAAAATTTGTTGAAATTATAAATAGGACTATCAAAAAGGTATTAAATTTCACTCGAAAATTAATTAATAATTTAATAGTAGTTGATCAAATATAGTTTTATCAATTTATCTTTAATAGAAATACAAAAATTATAATTTTATTCTCTTCAATATTTATTTACTAATGCAAATAGTTGCATTAATAATATTATCTAGCTTTTTAAATAGATTCTTTGAGATTTCCTATATAGATTAATTTAAAACTGTAATCAATTTTTCTCTAATATCTCAAATGATATAACGTTTGTTCTAAAATAAAAAATAATTATTAGTCTTCAAATGAGGTTAATTATCTTTTTTAAAAACTTTCTATCCATAATATTAACTTTTATACTTTTCACTGCTCCTGTTTATGCTGGAGCCAATGTTGCAGTAAAGGGTGAAGGTGACGAAGTTCCTAGTTATGTTCGCTCTGATATAACTGGATATGATTTTCATGGAGAAGATCTTCACTTATCATCAATTGCCGGAGCAATAGCAAGGGATGCTGACTTTAGTGATGTTGATTTACATGGAACAACCTTAACTTTGTCTGATCTAAAAGGTTCAAATTTAAATGGCATCAACCTAACAGATACTCTCTCTGATAGGGTTAATTTTCAAAAAACTGATTTAAGAAATGCTGTTTTAATAAATATGATTGCCTCAGGAAGTAGTTTTGCTGGAGCACAAATAGATGGCGCAGATTTTACTTTTGCTATTCTTGATAGTGAAGATCAGAGAAATCTTTGTAAAATTGCAGATGGAATTAATCCAACAACAGGTGTATCAACAAGAGATAGTCTTGAATGTAGTTGAAATACTATAAATACTTTTTTACGCCCTTTATAATTTTATATACATTTTCGTCTTTATCCAAATATATAAATTCCCCGTTAAATTTTGATTTTTTAAATTTCGCTAGTCTTGCTCTGTGCAAATTAGTTTTATTTATTATTTCATAATCTTTATCATAAATATCAACCTTAATATTAATATCTGGATTTAGATTTATTCGCTCATCATTTCTAAGATAAATTTTTTTAATATTAAATTCCTTACTTAATAATGACTTTTTAAAATTTGAGATTTTCTTATTTTTTTTTAAAAGTTTATTAGTTGATTTTTTTGCTTTTAAATATAAATAAATTAGTACAAGTACAAATACAGTAACTAATAATATGTATTTCATTTTAATTACATTTTTATTGTTATATCAAAACCTAATTTACTACTTTCGGTTAAAATTTCCTTTTTAAAAATTCCATATGTAAATAATTCAAATAAAACAGATAATGCATTTATTGATAATGTAAAAAAAAATATAGTAAAAAGGATGTATGCATCAATGATATTATTAAATTTTATAGGTGAAGTATTTTTCATTTAAATCTTATTTAAAAATTTTTTGAATATTTGCATAAGGACCAAAATTTCCAATACAATTACCACCTAATACTGTACCTAATTTAACTGTTTTTTCAATATTCCATTTAGAAGCTAATCCAAAAAGTATTCCTGCGGCAAAGGAGTCTCCACACCCATAAGAATCAATAATTGGAATAAAATTACTAACAGCTTTGAATCTTCCTCCTGGCAATACAATACCCCCATCTTTACCTTCTGTTTTTATTATGAATTTTGGAATATTGGTTAAATCTGATAAAGAAAAAATTTCGTCTGGGTCTAAATTACTTCCTATTAGAGCATCAATAAATACTTTAGAGTTACTAATTGTTTTAATACCTACTCTTGGAGTAGTACATAGAATTGGGCATGATCTTGATTTCTTAAATATCTCTTCATCACCAGCAGTTATGAATACTCCATCCATTTCTTTTAAAAGTTCCCAATTTAAATTATCTTTTGATGAAGGAGCTAACCTTTCACCAACTATAGTTATTGATCGTTCTCCTGATTTATCAACTAAACTAAATCCTTTTCTTGTAGGAGAATTTCTCCATGCAATATGTAAATTAATACCCATTTTTTCAAATATTTCTTTAGTTTGAATCCCATAAAAATCATTCCCTAAAGATGTAAAAAAATGTACATCGCTAGTTGTTATTTCACGTAGTGTTTTTGCAATAACCCCGCCACCTCCTGCAGGCATTTCTAAAGATCTTTTTGAATGGCATATTATGCCTGCCTTTGGTAAAGAATCAACTTCAAGAAAATTCATCCATTCGACATGACCTATAACTGCAAATCTTAAATTGCCTTTTTGGTATTTTCCTGATTTTTCAAAATTCTTTTGTTTCTGTTTCATTGGTTAAAATAGATATTATTAAAATTTTTATCGTGAACACATTTTATTCTTTAAAAAACAATAAGTATAAATTAAGTTATCTTTATTTGGTTTTGGCTATATTTGGAGCAGTATTACCTATGATATCAAATTATAATTTTGCTCTAGAATATGGACCTAATTTTGATATTTTGAAATTTATTCAATTAGCAAGTAATAATCCAGCCGCTGAATCAATATCAAGAGATTTATTAATTGGAGCAAGTGCAATATTTATATGGATTATTAACGAGTCTAAAAAATTAAATATTAAGAATATGTGGATTGTTTATATTGGAACATTTTTAATAGCTTTTGCATTCTCCGCACCTTTTTTTCTATTTCTAAGAGAAAGGAGATTAATTGAAATTTCTGAAAAGAATTGACTATTAATATCTAAAATTTCTTTTTAAATATTAAAGTTGCTAACAAAAAACAAAGTATGGAAATATTTAACCATATTAAAGAAGCATTACCATAAATATCTAATACTCTTCCAGATATCAAAGGGCCTGAAAAATAACCAAGAGCAAAACATTGTGAGAGCAGCGCTAAAGCTAAACCTTTTTGGTTATTTGGAGCAATTTTAAAAACAATATCTGAAGATGTTGGGAGAAATGAAGAAATGCCTAAGCTGCAAAATATTATTGCTATGAACATTAAAACCAAGCCAAATTCTTTAGAGTAACTAGAAGTAAATAATAATAATGATCCTATAGAAAAATTGATTAGGCTGAATTGAAGTCCAAAAAATCGATCTTTATTTGATATCCAATTACCAATTGGCCATTGTATGAATAATAGTAAAATTAGTTGAAAAGATATTATATAACTTGTAAAGTTTTTACTTATAGATTCTCTATATATACCTCCTTTTACAAAATCTAAAGGTAGAGAAACTTGAATTAATGCTAAACAAGTTGTTAATAATATTATTGATGAGAGTATTAATTTTGAATTTTTGTGCCACTTATTTTGCTTTGATTGAGAACTAATTAAATTATTAGAAGCATATTCTCTTAAAGTAATCTCGATAATATTTTTATTTTTGATTATTAAAAAAATAATGGTAATCATACAGAAAATATCATTTAAATAAATAAATTTAAAATATACAAATAAATTCAGCAGACTTCCTAAAAAAACACCAAGAAATACGCCAATAGCTTCAGAGGTCCTAACTAATGCATATGCTTTAGGGGTAGAGCATGGTTGACATAAGTAAGGGACTGCGATCTCAGCTGCTGGCCAATAAATACCGGCTGCAGCCCCAATTAATGATTGGCCAAATAGATATAAAAATGTATCTTTTGCCATAAATAATAAAAAACTTGCAATAATACTCAAAAATGATGAAATTAATAGAGGCAGTACTATGTTTTTATTCTTATTAAGGTATTTCCCTGAAATGATTCTTGTTATGGTTCCTAAAATTGCTGAAAATGTAAAACCAAGTCCAATTTCAGTTGCTGATAGTCCAATATTATTAAATATAAGAGATGTTAAGTAAAGAACTCCTCCTGCTCCAAATGACGCAAAAAATCTTATCTTAGTTATTAACTTTAATTGGTTTGGAAATTGAATCCACCAAAGATTAATAGCTTTTAAATTACTTGGATTAATCACAATTGAAAATCATTTGTATACTCTTATTCTTTTTTTTAAGTTCCTTTTCAGCTAACAAACCTTTAAAAGGTGCTGAAATAATTAATATTAAATTTGAGGAAATGTCAATTCCAATTTCAATAGATCAATTATCTAAATTAAGAACTTATAAAGAAGATTCTACAGAACTATTGGAGTGGTTTAAGAATAATGGCTTAAAAAAAATATTTGAATTATCAAAATTCTTAGAATTTAATGTTTTTAATGAGGAGAATTTTTCTAAACAGCTTTTAAGAAGTTGGATGGGTAGAAAATTAATTTCAGAATTAAGTAATATTATTATTATTCCAAAGGATCAAAATGGAGTAATACTTTTTAATACAATTGAAAATCTTCTTGAAAAAAAAGAAAAATTATCTACTATTGATATTTTAAGAGCTATACCAATTAATCAAATTAAATTAGATGTAGATAATCTAATTTTGATAATCTCATCTTGGAAGAAGGAATTAGAGGAACAACAAAAATTAATTACTAAATTAAATGATTTTGATAAAACTAAGGAAATTTTAATTTTAAGTTCTAAAAAGGAAGAAAATATTACTTCTTCAAGAAAAAGTATTAAGGTATCACATAGAAAAAATCAACTTAATGTAGAAATATGGAAACCAGTAAATAATAATATTGAAAAAGATGTAATTATATTTATGCCCGGATTAGGAGGTGATATTGGAAACTTCAGATGGATAGGTTCTGAACTCAGTAAAAGAGGTTGGCCTGTGATTTTTATAGATCATGAAGGGAGTAATTCCGATACTTTTAAAGCAGTAATAAAAGGTAAAGAAGCTTTACCTGGAGGTGCAGATAATTATCTTTATAGGATTAAAGATTTAAATGAAATCATAAATGCTAATAAAGAAGGATTTTTTAATTTAAAAAATCAATCCTATATTTTAATGGGACACTCTTTGGGTTCATTAGTTGCATTTTTATATGAGGGTTATCCTCCAATTAATGGCTTTGAAGAAAGATGTGATAAAGCTTTAGAAGATTTTGCGGTTACCAATTTATCTAAACTATTACAATGTCAACTATCGCAAATACCACTTCCAGAATTTAATCAATCTTCTGATTTGAAAGCATTAATCGGTTTTAATAGTTTTGGAAGTTTGATATGGCCATACCCTAAAAAAATAGGTATTAATATACCTGTTTTATTAATTGGTGGAACATATGATTTAATAACGCCTCTTTTAAGTGAACAATTTAAACTTTTTCTATCAGCTGAAAGTAAATCAAATAATAGATTTCTTGTCGTTGAGGGAGCAAGTCATTTCTCACCAATAAGAGTAACTGACGCAAATTCTACAATTGATTCTGGTGAAGATGTTTTTAATATTAATGAAAATTTTATAGGATCTTATCCGTTTGATTTTCAAAATTTATCATTAGAAATTATTGTTAAATTTTTGAATACTCTTGATAGAAAAAATGGTATGGATATTATTAAAAAACAAAATGCATATGATCTTAAATTTCATTTATTAGGAACTGATCAGGTTAGAGAAATAATTAAAAATTAGTATTCTATTCTGGGATCAAAAAATGCTATTAGTATATCTATTAAAAGATTTAGGCTTACTATCAGAAAAGATGTAACTAAAACAATACCCTGAACAAGATTATAGTCCCTCTGAGTTATTGCCTCTTGAAGTCTAAGGGCTATCCCAGGCCAAGAAAATGTAACTTCAATAAGTAAAGCACCTCCAGCTAATGAAGCTAATGTAACGCCAGAGATTGTTAAAATTGGTAAAAGTGCATTAGGAATAGCATAATTTAGTAAAATATTTCTGTTATCAATTCCTCTGCAAATTGCTGCATCAACATATTGACTACTATAAGATTTTTCTAGATTTAATCTAAAAGACCTGCTGAAAATTCCACTTAGTAAAAAACCAAGAGTTAATGAAGGTAAAGCAATATGGTAAAGAGCCCCCTGTAATGCAAGAAAGTTATTTTTAAAAATACTATCTAAAATTATAAAACCAGTTATGTTAGTTGACTGTTGGTAAATTGGAAATCTTCCTCCGATTGGAAATATTCTAAGAATTACAGAAAAAATTAATTGTGCCATCATTGCACCCCAAAACGGGGGGATAGCATAAGTACTTATTCCAAAAATTCTTGATATGTAATCTGATTTTTTATTTTTATTATTTAATCCCCAATAACCAATAGGTAAGCCTATTAAAATTGCGATAATAATAGATACAAATCCAAGCTCTAAACTTGCAGGAAGAGAATTCCGAATGATATTAATTACAGGTTCTTGGTTACTAAGAGACTTTCCTAAATCAAAATGGATCAATTTTTCAATGTAATTATAATATTGGCTTATAATTGACTCATTTAAACCTAACCTAGTTCTTAGAGCTTCTCTTGCTATATCATCAGCGCCAGAACCTAATATGGCATCGACAGGATCACCAGGAGCTACTCTTAATAAAATAAAAACTAATGATGATATTATAAGTAAACTCAAAGGAATTAAAGATACCTTGAGAAAAGTATATTTAATAATCTTAGTATAGTTTTTACTCATTAATAATCTCTAAATCACCCATTAAAAGCCTGCCAGCTCCATTAAAAATAGGTTTTGAAATATTTTTTTGCGACCATGCTTTCTGAGATGAAACCCAAATTGGAATATAAGGTATTGCTTCTGAAGCTAATCTTTCAATATTAAGTAATATTTTTAATCTTTCATTACCATATAAACTTTGAGCTTCTAAAAATAATTTTTCTATCTTTTCAGATCCCCAAAAGCTTCCACTATAAACTGACTCGCCTTGATTACAAATATTTTTATCTAATTTATTACAACTAAGCAATGGTAATAGGTAAGCTTCAGGATCAGAATATGTGCCAGTCCAATCAAGAATAACAGCTGTATATAATCCTTCACTAAGATTCTTATAAATTGTAGTTGACTCTACGCCATTAATATTAATTGACAGACAATCTTCCATATAAGCTTGCACATCTTGCTTCCAATAAAGTGCGATTAATTTATCAGTGGGGACATTAGATCTGTAAGTTAATGGTAAATTTAAAGTTTTTCCGTTACAGAAACCTTCATCTTTAAGAATTTTTATTGCTTCCTTAGGACTATATTTTGGCCAAGAAACTAAATTATCACCCTTAAAGATTTGAGGCACAATTGATTTTGAAGGATGCCTTAAACCATAACTTACATTTTTACTTATTTCCTCTCTATTAATGGTTTTTGAAATTGCTAATCTTATTTCTTTTTTATTTAATGGTTCAATGTTAGTTCTTAAAGTTATAAAACTAACTTCAGTTGGATTACTTATACCTTCTTTGATTTGTGTTTTTTTGCTTAAAGAATTTAAATCCTTTCTTTGACTATCATCAATTGAATTAGATAAAAGAACATCTATCTGTTTACTTTTTAAGGCTCCATATAAAGAAGAGGAATTAGAGTATCCTACAAAATTTATGCCTTGATTTTTAGGCTTGAGATCCCAATAATTTAAATTAGGATCTAATATTTGAACTTCATTTGAAAAACTTTTTAAAACATATTCACCCGTTCCTACAAAATTATTATTAAGGAATTTATCAATATGGTTTTTATAAAAACTTGGTGAGATAGCAGTTAAATTGACTGAAGTTAATAATCCTTCAAGCGAACTTGTTGGTTTATTTAAATTAATTATTAAAGTATTCTTATTTGGTGTTTCAATTGACTTAATTTTTTTATCTAAAATATAATTATTTGTTCCAATTCTTTGAAATCTTTCTATGGTAAATTTCATTGCCTTTGAGTCAAAAGGTGTACCATCATGAAAAAGTATATTTTTCTTAAGACTTATAGATATTTTTAATTTATCTTTAGAAATAACAGGCATTTTTGAGGCAAGCTTAGGTATCAATTCCCCATCATTGTCTAATTCATAAAGAGTGTCTCCTAAAGAACTAATTAATTGCAAAGCTTTTAAAGTATTTGCTCTTGCTGGATCTAAAGAATTAACTTTCCCAGAACTTGCGATGGTAATTCTCTTTGAAGGAGCATTAGTCTGACAAGAGTTTTGAAATAATGTAAGAAGTAAGCATACTGTTGATATTGTAAGAGTATTTATTCTCTTGGATTTAAACATTTCCTGATTTACCATTATCTTTATTTTTCAAGCTATAGATAGTTGGTCTAAAATATTATTTACTGATAATTGAAAAGTAACATGAGCACTATTTTTTATTGGCCACTCTCTGACCCAGCATATTTTTCTTTTGTCGTTTAGACCTACTATTTGAAAAATCTTTTTGCTATTTTTTATTTTGATACATTTACCAATTTTTATATTATTTGCTCCCTTGAAATTAATATCGCTGAGGCTATTATTGCTTTTGCCTTTTAATTTAATCATTAAATGATTTATAACTTCTCATACTTGATTTAACAAGTATTTTTAAATTTTGCAAATTCAAATGCAATTTAATTGACTCGCAATATTGTTGACTTCAGAAAGTGAATTTAATTTATTTTTAGAGATTTCAATATTTCCTTGTTCTACCTCATGTGTAATAACAATAATTTCTGCTTCATTTCCCCTTGCATCTAACTGCACTATAGATTCAATAGAAACTCCATTCTCTCCAAAAATATTTCCTATTTTTCCAATTACCCCAGGAGTATCCTTACAAAGTATCCTAAGATAATTTTTTTTCTAATTTGTGAGGTTTTGATAATATGGCATTTTCTCCAGAATTTGAATGAGAGTAATGGGTCAATTTGAAAACTATCCATTGAACTATTAAATCTCTTTTTTAAGGATATTTCTTTCAAATTTAAAATATCTGAGACTACTGAAGAAGCAGTAGGCCCACTTCCTGCTCCAGGCCCATATAACATAATTTCACCAACAGGATCGCCTTCAACAAGAATTGCATTATTAACACCTTCAATAGAAGCCAAAGGATGAGCTTTGGGTATAAGGGTAGGACCAACCCATACATTTAATGGAAGTGAATCTTCATCTTTTTTATGATTTGTTCTTTCAGATACTGCTAAAAGCTTTATTTCGAATCCTAATTTGTTTGCATATTCAATATCTTTGAGATCAATAAAATTTATACCTTCAGTATCTATTTCATTTCGAAGTACTTTGCCTCCAAAAGCTAATTCTGTCAATATTGATATTTTGTCTGCCGCATCATGACCTTCAACGTCAGCAGAGGGATCAATCTCTGCATATCCAAGTTCCTGAGATAATTTTAAAGTCTCTTCATAAGAAGCTTTTTCTGAAGACATTTTTGAAAGAATAAAGTTTGTTGTTCCATTAATTATTCCCATCATTTTTCTTATTTGATTACCCTTTAGAGATCTTTTTAAAGGTTCTATTATGGGAATTCCGCCACATACAGCCGCTTCAAAAAGGATGTATACTTTGTTCTTGGCAGCTATATCTTGAATCTCTTCCCCATATCTTGCCATTACAGCCTTATTCGCTGTAACAACTGATTTGCCAGAATTTAATGACTTTAAAATGATATCTTTAGTTTCATTAATACCTCCCATAACCTCTACTATTACATCTATATTTGGATCATTTATAAGAGAATTTATATTGTCTGTAAGTAAATCTTTATTATCTATAAATTCTCTTTTTTTTGAAAGGTTTTTAACTGCGATTTTTACTATCTCTATTTCTTTTAAAATAGGATGGGTATCTAATTCTGAGTTAAGGATTTTATAGACTCCTTCTCCAACTGTTCCTAATCCAATAATACCAATCCTACATTTATTCATTTTTTATTTTGTAAATATAAATAATTTTATAGTATTGACTTACTTAAAAGATCATTTGCTTGATTTTTCATTTTTTTTAGAATATTAAAGAATCCATTTGAGCGAGATGGGGTAAGACTCTTATTTAGTCCAGTTTCATAAATAAAATTATCATCTAAATTAATAACTTCTAAAGGGGATAAATTATTTAAGCCCTTTATTAGAAAAGATAATAAACCTTTCGTTATGAGTGCATCAGAGTAACCCTCCCAAAAAATCTTTCCATCGATTATTTCTCCTTGAACATATACTTCTGAGACGCAACCTTTAACTTTGTTATGTGGAATTAAAATATCTTCTTTAGGAGAATTTAATTTTTTACCCAACCATAAAATATATTCATATTTTCTTTTTGGATCATCAGTTGATTTAAGCTTTTCTACAATCTTAAATAATTCGTTATAGATAATTTTATTTTCCATCCTAAAAGAATTTCAATTGATAAAAGATCATTATACTAAGATTTCTTTCTCTGTAATGTAGCCTGTTAATGGAAGATCCCATTTTGCTTTAGGTAATAATGATTTACTTATGCAATTTGAAGTTAATATTCCAATACAAGGGACTGAACCCCAAAGGGAATCAGATCTAAGATAATCAAAATAACCTCCTCCATATCCTAATCTTGTCAATTTTCTATCTATTGAAAGGCATGGAACAAAAATTATAGATATTTGTTTATGGTTTAATAAAAAATTATTTTTAGGAGATGGAATACCTTCATAATCTTTCTCAAGAGGTGAATTTTTCCAAGCATAAAATTGAAGGATTTTATTAGGTAAACATTTTGGTAACGCGATTGAAAAGTTTTTTGATAAATTCCTCAAATCAATTTCATCTTTAAGAGGCCAATAGATTGCTAAGTAATCTTTAATCTCTCTATTTTTAAAATATATATTTAAAAATTTGTTTACATTTTTGTTTACAGCATTTTTGACATTTTCAGTATTTTTTTTTCTAAGAAATCTATACCTCTTTCTTTCAATAAATTTGAGCTGTTCAATATTCATGTTTTAGGGATTAATATTGTCCTTCATATATTTTAGTTAAAGCTATTGCTATAGCATCTGCTGAATCATCTGGTTTTGGCGCATAATTTAGATTAAGATCTAACATAACAGCATTAAGTATTTCTTTCTTATTGGCTTTACCTGAACCGCTAACAGCAAGCTTGATTTGTGCTGGAGCGTATTCACTTATTGGGATATCTAATAAACCAAGGGTCATCATAATAACCCCTCTAGCTTGAACAACACTTATAGTAGTGCTTGATTTATAAAAAAAGAATTTTTCAACTGCAGCATAATTTGGTTTCCACTTATTGATAAGTTTTTGTAAATCTTGGAAAATTTCTAATAACCTTTTTTCTTCCAATTTACCTTTTGGAGTTTCTATTATGCCACAATCAAGGAGTTTTTTATTACCATTTGAAGCTTCAATAATTCCATAACCTACTCTTGCTAATCCTGGGTCTATTCCAATTATTATCAATCTTATTCCTCATTTAATGCTAATTGAAATTTTGAAATATTATCTGTTTCATTTATTTCAAAGATTTTGCAAAATGCTTGAATAACTTTTTCTCCTGAATCAACTTGTTCTAATGGGTCTTTTCTTAATCGATGCCTTAATGAGCAGGTTATAACTCTTGCTATATCTTCCTCTGATACCTCATCCCTTCCTTCAAAAGCAGCTATTGCTTTAGCAGATCTATTTGTAACAATATCCCCTCTCAATCCATCTACATCAAGTTCTCCGCAAATAGCAGAGATATTTAATCTTAGATCTTCATCAATTTTTACAGAATTAAGTTTTTCCTGTGCGGCAATAACCTTCTTTTGTAATTCATTTTGTTTGTTTTCTAAATTATTGAAAAATGTTTCCGGATCATTATCAAAAGAAGTTCTTTGATCGACTACTTTAACTCTTAAATCAGCATCTCTAACCGTTTTTACTTCTACACTCATTCCAAATCGATCAAGTAATTGAGGACGAAGTTCTCCCTCTTCTGGATTCCCAGATCCTATTAAAACAAATCTCGCAGGATGCCTTACTGATACTCCTTCTCTTTCAACAGTGTTCCAACCAGATGCAGCAGAATCAAGAAGAACATCTACAAGATGATCATCCAGCAAATTTACTTCATCTACATATAGTAGACCTCTATTAGCTTTTGCTAATAGACCGGGTTCAAAAGCTTTTATGCCCTCACTTAATGCTTTCTCAATATCAATAGTTCCACAAAGCCTGTCTTCAGTAGCTCCTAATGGAAGATCAACCATCGGAACTTGCTTGCCTTCCAGTTCGAGTTGATTACCTTCTTCTAATCGCTCTAGAACTTCTTGACTTTGAAGATCAGGATCATTTGGCGAACTGTTGTATGGATCTCCTTTTACTACTTCAATTGCTGGTAATAGATCAGCCAGAGCTCTAATGGTAGTTGATTTCCCAGTACCTCTATCCCCCATTATCATTACTCCTCCTATTCTTGGATCAATAACATTTAGAAGTAGTGCTAATTTCATTTCTTCTTGACCAATTACAGCTGTAAAAGGAAATACCCTTCTTTTCTTTGATGAATTCACTTTTCTTTTTATTCTTAGTAATTATGACATTTGATGCTACTTCAGATAATGTTATTAGTAAATATTCTTTAAGATAAATTTTTTAAATTTTATCTTGTATCCTTAAGGTATAAATAACTTGTCTCTTTCTGAAAGTTTTCTTGGATTTGCTCTTTTATTAAAACAAAAATAGTAGTTAAGATAATATTTAATCCAATAAATAAAATTAAAGTTTTTAGAGTCATTGATAATAATTTCTTTAATTTAAAAGTTAAATAATTACTTCTTTTCATTATTTTTTAAGGCCCAATTCATCTGATGGATAATACCCCTTAGAGTATCTAATTCCAATTTAGATGTCTCTGCTTTGAGTATATATTTTTTAAATTTATTTATTTTACTTTTTGAAGTATGTGGTAAAAGATATCCAATTTTTAAAAGTAGTTTATCTAAATCTTTAAATGTATTTTCTATTTGAATTGGGCTTGCTAAATTAATATCCTTTTTACATTTTATATTTTTATAATTTATTTCTTTGCACAATTCGTAAAGAACAATGGAAACTGCATGAGATAAGTTTAAAGAAGGATTATTGCTGGTTTCTATAGTGAAAACTTTTTGTGCTAAAAGAAGCTCATCGTTTGACAAACCCCTATCTTCTCTTCCAAAAATTATGGCAAGGTTTTTTATATTTTTGAATTTTTTAATCCATTGTGAAACTTCTTGAAGTGAGGTTTGTCGTTCATCTTTTGAAAGACTTATTCTCCCATAAGTCGCTAAAACTAAATCACAATCTAATAATGCATTACTAAGGCTTTCATAGACCATACAATTATTTAAATAGGAAATTCCCTTCATCGCCATCTTCTTTGAATCTAATCCATATATATCGCAATTCGGTGAAACAACTCTAAGCTCGCTCACATTAAAATTTGAACATAATCTTGCTATGCTCCCAACATTTATTGGACCATTTGGTTCGACTAATATGATTTTTAAATTATATGGTTGTTGAGTATTTTCCAATTTGTTAGAAATTTAATAACTACGAATTAACTAAAGCTTATTTATTAAATTTAGTAAAAAAATTTTTTCCTCTTTAAAATTGCTTTGAAAGCATAATAATAAAATTTAATAATTATTCTGAATAAATCTTCATTGCTTTTTAAATGGAGTTTATCATTTCTTTTTATTGATTATCCAATGAATAAATTTAATCATATGGACTCAAAGTTTGTTAGATTTAAGTAAGGTGCTAAATCTTAATTATCTTTTTGCTTATTAAAAGTATAAATTTCATATTGTATTTATTCTGCTGCATTAGATGAAGATTTTTTCACAAAAAATTATAATTGTGTCAGACTAAATTAGAAATAAAATTTGTAATGATTGAACCTCTTCTTTGTGGCATTGTTTTAGGCTTAGTTCCTATAACTCTTTTAGGCCTATTTGTAAGTGCCTGGAATCAGTATAGACGTGGTTCAGGTATGTTAGATTTTGATTAGAAAAGAAACCCTAGTTTGACCATATTTTCTTTTATCAATTATTTTCCATACATCGCTATCTTCAATAAAATTATTTTTTGCATGCTCGTAAATTACTATTGAGCTTTTCTTTATAAAATCTGCTGTAAATATTAAATTTAATAATGATTTATCTAAAAATTCTTTGTAGGGAGGGTCTAAATAAATAAAATCGAATTTCTCTTTTTCGAAATTTATAATTTTTGAGGAGGAGAGATTTTTTTTTGGTTTGCCTTATCCAAGTAAAAACATCCTGGGAAATAATTTCAATTTTTATATCTTTCTCTTCAGGTTTAATCATTGATAATAAATTTTTTTTGCAAATCATCGCGATTTCTCTATTTTTTTCAATAGCAATTATTTTTTTTGCACCATGATTTATAGCTTCACATGATATTGAACCAGAACCACTATATAAATCTAACCAAAAAGAGTTTACGACTTCTCTACCTAAGATATTAAAAATTGCTTCTCTAACCATTAAGGTTGTCGGCCTAGTAAGGTTTGTTTTAGGGCTATAAATCTTTTGCCCTCCAATAAGTTTTAAGTGAGTCTTCATGACAAAAAGACTAATTAATAGTTTTAAGCCACTTTAATAATATTGATTCGCCTGTTTTTCCAGATTTTTCTGGATGAAATTGACAAGCCACTAAATTATCTTTTTCAATGATGGCAGTTAAATAAATTGATCCATATTCAACATTTGCGGAAATTATTTTTTCATTAGTTGGAGATGCATAGTAAGAATGATCAAAATAAACCCAATTACTATCTAAATTACTTTTTATTAATTTACTTTCTTTTTTTTGAATAAGATTACACCATCCAATATGAGGAATTTTCTGGTTTTCAATATGGGGTATCTTTTTAATTTTGCCTTTAATTAATCCAAGACCTTTGCTAAAACCCTCTTCACTATTTTCAAAAAGTATTTGTAAGCCCAAGCAAATTCCTAAAAAATGATTGCCTCGCTTAATCCAATCTTTAATATTAAAAATTAAATCTGTCTTATTTAAATTTTCAATAGCTGGGTCGAAAGCACCTTGCCCAGGAATTACAAGAGCTTTACATTGATTGATTTGATTCTTATCTTTTATTAGTAAAACTTCTTCTTGAAGAGTTTCTATGGCTTTTCTAACAGAATGGATGTTACCCATTCCGTAATCAATTAGTCCAATTTTACTCACGATTGGGTCTTAAAGATGTTTAGATAAAGTGCTTGAAAGGGTTCCTTTGGGTACTGCACCTACAACAGTGTCAACTTTTTGACCACCTTTGAATATCATTAGTGTTGGAATACTTCTAATGCCATACTGACTAGCAACATTGGGGTTTTCATCAGTATTAAGCTTAAAAACTTTGATTTTGCCTTCAAAATCTTTAGAGATTTCTTCAACTATTGGGGCAACCATCCTACATGGTCCGCACCAAGGAGCCCAAAAATCTACTAAAACAGGCAAATCGCTTTGCAAAACTTCTTTATCAAATGAAGAATCAGTGACGGCAGGAGCTGATGACATAATTTATATATTCCTTTAGAAAATTTAGCAGCTAATTTTTCTTACCGATGATTTCATTACAGATATAAATTGTATAAGTAACATATTGTATTAAAAAAAGCCCGATAAATCGGGCGATTTGTGTGTGAGGAGTATGGGGTTTCCCCCATTTGCTAATAATAGCTCTTATTGAAAATTTTGTTCTCTTTCTCTAACAAGATTTCTATTTGCCCATTCCAAGTTGTTGAGCTTTTTGATAAACTTTACCCTCAGTTAGTAGTGCTGGAGCAATTACAATTTCTACTTTTTGCATCTCTTTGATAGTTTTAGCTCCTAACGTGCTCATTGATGTTCTTATTGCTCCAAGAAGATTATGAGTCCCATCATCTAGTAAAGCAGGACCTTTTAATATTCTCTCTAATGAACCAGTTGAGCCTACTTCAATCCTAGTTCCTCTTGGTAATACTTGACTTGGAGTTGCCATTCCCCAGTGAAAACCTCGTCCTGGTGCACTTGATGCTCTTGCAATAGGAGAACCTATCATTACAGCATCAGCTCCACAGGCTATGCATTTGCAAATATCTCCACCTGTAACAATTCCACCATCAGCGATTATTGGAATATATTTCCCACTTTGCTTATAGAAATCATCTCTAGCTGCACTGCAATCAGAAATAGCAGTGGCTTGAGGAATTCCTATCCCTAATACACCTCTTGATGTACAGGCTGCTCCTGGCCCAATACCGACCATTAAACCTTCAACTCCAGCCTCCATTAAAAGTTTTGCAACGTCATATGTTACACAATTCCCTGCTACTACTGGCAAATTTAAGGTATTGCATAATTCATTAATATTTAATGTCTCTTGTCCATTAACACCTAAATGTTTAGTAGAAACAACAGTTCCTTGTAAAAAAAATAGATTTGGATCAGCTTCTAATATGGCTTCTTTATATTTAATTGCAGCTTGAGGGGTTCCACTAATTGCGGCAATCCCTCCAGAGTCTTTAATTTCTTTGATTCTTTTGAAAATAAGATCCTCTTTAATTGGTTCACGGTAAATCTTTTGCATCAGGGGTACAAATTCATCTTTGCCTACAGCTGATATTTGTTCAAGTACTTTTTCCGGCTCTTCATACCTCATTTGAATGCCTTCCATATTTAATACTCCTAATGAACCCAGTTTTGAAAGCTCAATTGCTGTTTTGACATCAACAACACTATCCATAGCACTAGCGATTATGGGAATATCTCTTTCTATATTGCCTATTTTCCAAGCAGGATTTGTTAATTCATAATCAAGTGTTCTTTCTCCTGGGACTAGAGCAATTTCATCAATTCCATAAGCTCTTCTTACTTTTTTGTTAATGCCAATGTTAATATTCACGAAATTAATACAATATATTCTGAATAAACTAACAACTAAAGGTGTATAAAGCCAACATTATTTAAGAAAAAAAGAAAAATTTCATTATTTGCGCATCTAATGTGAGTATTTGAAAATTTTTTAAAAAAATCTTTTTATTCAATATGGCATAAAGCGATTATCATTAGAAAAAGGATTTTTATATGGCTGATAATCAAGGCATTGATGACAATGATTTAGGTGAAGATAATAATCGCATTATTCAAACTGATTTGAGGAACGAAATGTCGCGTTCTTATCTCGAGTATGCGATGAGCGTTATAGTCGGGAGAGCATTGCCTGACGCTAGAGATGGATTGAAGCCAGTTCATAGAAGAATCCTTTATGCTATGTATGAACTTGGTTTAACAAGCAGTAGGCCATATAGAAAATGTGCCAGAGTCGTTGGAGAGGTACTTGGTAAATACCATCCTCATGGGGATACCGCAGTTTATGATGCGTTAGTTCGAATGGCTCAAGATTTTTCTATGCGAATGCCACTTATAGATGGGCATGGAAATTTTGGATCAGTTGATAATGATCCCCCTGCAGCAATGAGATATACAGAATCTAGATTGCAATCTTTAACAGATGAAAGTTTATTAGAGGATATAGAATCTGAAACTGTTGATTTTTCTGATAATTTTGATGGTTCTCAACAAGAACCTACTGTTTTACCGGCAAGGATTCCTCAGTTATTGTTAAATGGATCTTCAGGAATAGCTGTTGGTATGGCAACAAATATTCCTCCACACAACTTAGGAGAGTTAATTGATGGATTAAAAGGTTTAATAAAGAATCCTGAGATGGAGGAAAAAGAATTATTTGAACTTATTAAAGGACCTGATTTCCCAACAGGAGGACAAATTCTTGGAAGAGAGGGTATTCGAGAGACTTACTTATCAGGAAAAGGTTCAATAACAATGAGGGGAGTTGCTGAAATTCATCAAATTAAAGCTCCAGGTAGACCTGAGAAAGATGCTGTAATAATTACAGAATTACCTTTTCAAACAAATAAAGCTGGACTGATAGAAAGAATTGCAGATTTAGTAAATGATAAGAAATTAGATGGAATTTCAGATATCAGAGATGAAAGTGACAGAGATGGAATGAGAATTGTAATTGAATTAAAAAGAGATGCTTATCCACAAGTAGTGCTGAATAATCTTTTTAAATTAACTCCTTTACAAAATAACTTTAGTGCAAATATCCTAGCTCTCGTTAATGGAGAGCCTACAACTTTATCTTTACGAAAAATGCTCGATGTATTTTTAGATTTTAGAGTTGAAACTATTAGAAGAAGAACTTTATTTTTACTAAGAAAGGCTGAAGAAAGAGATCATATTATTGTAGGTTTATTGTTGGCATTAAATAGCATGGATGAGATAATAAATCTTATTAGAGGAGCTAAGGATACGGCCTCTGCTCGTGAACAGCTTCAAATAAATCATAATTTATCAACAACACAAGCAGATGCTATTTTGCAAATGCAACTGAGAAGATTAACTGCTTTGGAAGCAGATAAAATAAAGGATGAGCATGAAGAATTAACTAAAAAGATTAATGAATATAAAAATATTTTGGAAGATAAAGAAAAAATCTTAAGCATCATAATTGATGAACTAAATAAAATTAGTGAAAGGTTTGCCTCTCCTCGAAAAACTGAAATTCTTAATTTAGGAGGTGGATTAGATGATATTGATTTAATAGCGAATGAAAGATCAGTAGTCTTGCTAAGTGAGGCTGGTTATTTAAAGCGAATGCCAGTAAGTGAATTTGAGTCTACGAGCAGAGGGTCAAGGGGGAAAGCAGGCACAAAAACTCAAGGAGATGATGAAGTTAAATTATTTATAAGTTGCAATGATCATGATACTTTGCTGCTTTTTAGTGATAGAGGAGTTGCTTATGCATTACCGGCATATAGAGTCCCCTTAAGCAGCAGGACAGCTAAAGGGACTCCATCTGTTCAGTTACTTCCCATACCAAGAGAAGAAAAAATTACGTCTCTTTTGTCGGTTGAATCTTTTGATAATGAAAATTATTTATTAATGCTTACTAGAGGAGGTTTTATCAAAAGAACCCCATTATCAGCATTTTCAAAAATTCGTTCAAATGGATTAATTGCAATTAGCTTAGAAGAGGGTGATGCCTTGACTTGGGTAAGGGCCTCTAGTGAAGGTGATAGTGTCCTTATAGGTTCAAGTAAGGGAATGACAATTCACTTTAGACTAGATCAAAACGAATTAAGACCACTTGGAAGGACTGCTAGAGGAGTGAAATCTATGAATTTAAGAGATGGAGATAAGCTTGTTTCAATGGATGTTTTAACATCTGAGTTGGTGGAAAAACTTTCCAAATTGGATCCTTTAGACGATGAAAATAATGAAGAACAAGATATTAATCTTTCAGAGGGGCCATGGGTTTTAGTTGCAAGTTCTTTTGGTTTAGGTAAAAGAGTACCTGTTACCCAATTTAGATTACAAAAGAGAGCAGGGATGGGACTAAGAGCAATAAAATTTAGGATTAAAGATGATGTTCTTGTAGGGCTTAAAGTTCTTGGAGCAGGGGAAGAAATTCTTTTGGTCACAGAAAGAGGGGTTATTGTTAGAACAAATGCAGATAAGGTCTCCCAACAGTCAAGAGCTGCCACAGGAGTTAAGTTACAAAGGCTTGATGAAGGAGATCATTTAGCCGAGGTTGTCCTTGTCCCACATGAACAAATTGATGAAGAAAAAAATGAAGAGGAAGACTCTCCGTAAAGTATATGCATAAGATTTACTGATTTTTTAATTCATATGGAAACACTTGATATTTTAATTTTAGGTTCAGGTCCAGCAGCTTTATGTTTAGCTTCTCAATTAGCTGGTCAAAATTTACTAATTAAATGTATCTCTACTAAATCTCCAAAAGTTAAATGGTCTAATACATATGGAATTTGGGCTTCAGAACTTGAGGAATTAGATCTTGAATCTCTTTTGTCTCATAGATGGTCAAAAACAGTAAGTTTTTTTGGTAATGGAGCAAGCGAAGATGGCAATATACCCACTGAGCATCAGTATGATTATGGATTAATTGACAGAAGTGCATTTCAAAATGAATTGCTAAGAAGATGTGAGGATATTGAATGGATAGAAGATAAAGCGTTAGAAATTTTTTCTTCTAATAAAGTTACAGAGGTTCAATGTCAATCTGGATTTAAATTGAAATCTAGATTAGTAATTGATGCAAGTGGTCATAGAAGTAACTTTATCAAAAGGCCATTCTCAAAGGAGGTCGCTCAACAGGCAGCATATGGAATAGTTGGTAAATTTTCTTCCCCACCTGTTGAAAAAGAACAATTTGTTTTAATGGATTATAGATCTGATCATTTAAGCAAGAAGGAACTTCAAGAGTCTCCATCTTTTCTTTATGCTATGGATTTGGGGAATGATGTTTTCTTCGTTGAAGAAACATCACTTGCAAGTTATCCTCCTTTATCCAAAGATTTTTTAAAGAAAAGACTTATTAGAAGACTTAGTAATAAAGATATTCAAATTAAAGAAATTTTTCATGAAGAAGATTGTCTATTCCCTATGAATCTTCCTTTGCCATTGAGAAATCAAGCAATTCTTGCATTCGGCGGAGCCGCAAGTATGGTACATCCTGCTTCTGGATATATGGTCGGATCTCTTTTAAGAAGATCTCCTATGCTTGCTCAAAAATTAAAGATTTTTTTAAAAGATCCAAATTTAAGTTCTATTGAATTAGCAAAAAAAGGTTGGGATGTTTTATGGCCTTTCGAATTAAAACAAAGGCATAAACTTTATCAGTATGGTCTTAAAAGGTTGATGAGTTTTGATGAAAAAATGCTTAGAAGTTTTTTCCTTAATTTTTTTCAATTATCAACAAAAGAGTGGTCAGGTTTTTTGACTAACACCTTACCTTTACCAAAATTAATTTATGTAATGTCTAAAATGTTTATAAAGTCTCCTTTAAAAATAAAATTAGGAATGCTTAAAATAAATTAATTTCTTTTTTCCCAATTACTTATATTTACCTCTGGAAATATCCGATCCTCTTCTTCAATTGTCTTTAAGAAAACATAATCTTCAAAGTCTTTTTCAAGATATTCAACTAGTTTCCAAAATCTTGAAAGATGTCGATTAATTCTATCTCTTGCAAGTTCAGTAGTAGTTCCTGCTCTTAGAATGAAACTCCAATCTGAAGACTGAGCTAAAAGTAATTCTCGAGCAGCTTGCTTTAAAATTCTTATATTAATATCATTAAAAGAATTTCTTGAAACAATTCGTGTGAAAGTTTCTCCTGCTTTACTTATCTCAGGAACAATCCATGAATTTTTATCATTTAACCAATAATTATGATAACCACCTTGTCCCCAGCTAGATGGTGAAGGGTCACAGATTTGAATTTGAGGTTTGTTAGTTAATATTTCTCTTAAATGAGTTAATTTTATTGCATATTTTGATGAATTTTTAAAAATATGATTTAAGAATATTGGACCCTCATACCACCAATGCCCAAATAATTCAGCATCAAATGGAGCTACTAAAATGGGATTGAATGAACTTGATATTTTTAAATTTTTTAATTGTACTGATCTTTGAAGAAGATAATTTTCTGCATCTTCTTTTGCTTTATTATTTGCTTCTTTCTCTCGATAATAGTCTTTTTCACCGAGAGTGGTTCGACTATTAGTTATTCTATGAAATTTCAATCCAAGTGGCCTACTACTAGATATTCCTTTCTCTTTCAATTTTGATAAAGGCATTTCCCAGCCTAAATCTTTATGAAACTCTCTGTATGAACCATGTCCTGGGAAACCTTCTCTTGATGACCAAACAGGAAGAGTTGATTCACTATCCCTACCGAAGAAAGCAACCCCTCTTCTGGAACAGATTGGCGCATAAACGCCATACCGTGGTCTAGGTTTTGAATTTAAAATTCCATGTCCATCTAGCACTGCATATCTTATTCCACAATTAAGAAGGATATTATCAAGATTTTCATAATAAGCACACTCAGGTAGCCATATTCCTAGTGGCTTAAATTCAAAAATATTTTCATGAAAATGAATAGCCGTTTTAATTTGCCCAATTACCGTTTCCTCATTTTCTCTTAATATTGGTAAGTATCCATGAGTAGCGGCGCAAGTCATGATATCTAAGAAGCCAGTTTTAGATAAATTTTTAAATCTTATGATTAAGTCTCCCTGGCATTTCTCCCAGTCCTTTAATTGCTTTTGTAATCTTTTTAGAAGAAATTCAGAGTATGCTTTATCTTCTTTTGATAATTCATTAAGTAAATCTATTCTTGTCATTATCCATTCAGGAAACTTTGCTTTTATTTCTGGATCTTTTAAAAGGGATAATAAAGTAGGTGATAAACTAATTGTCAATTTGGCATTATCATTAAGCTTTTCAGAGGACTCCATTACTTGAAGTAAAGGTAAATAGGATTCTAAAATTGCCTGAAATAACCAATCCTCTTCTAAGGAATTCTTTTCACTTTTTCTAACATAGGGTAGGTGTGCATGGAGGACAAATGCTAATTTCCCTAAATAATTCTCATCTTTTTTATTGTCCAGCATTTATATGAAATTTTAAAAAATTTTAAATTTAAAGTTTTTAATTTTGGATCAAAATCTTCAATAACTTTTTTAAAGAATACTTTAGTTATGTTTAAAAATCGTTTTTGATAAAATAATTTAACTAATTTTTTGATAATTAATGAAATATGATTTATTTTTTTAGTTAGAATCTAGTAATTATTTTTTAATTCAATTATTATATAAATAACAATTAGTAATCAAATGTCCAAAGATCCTGGCAGAATACTAATATTTGATACCACATTAAGGGATGGGGAGCAATCTCCAGGTGCTAGCTTAAATCTAGAAGAGAAGTTAGCTATAGCTCATCAATTAGCAAGATTAGGGGTAGATGTCATAGAGGCGGGCTTTCCATTTGCAAGCCCAGGAGATTTTAAAGCTGTAAATAAAATTGCTGAGGTTGTAGGTGGTAAGAATGGACCAATAATCTGTGGACTTGCGCGTGCATCTAAAAATGATATTAAGGCATGTTATGAAGCATTAAGTCCTGCTCCAAAAAAAAGGATTCATACTTTTATTGCTACTAGTGATATACATTTAGAACATAAACTTAAGAAGTCAAGAAAAGACGTTTTATCAATAGTTCCAGAAATGGTTTGTTATGCTAAATCATTTTTAGATGATGTCGAATTTTCTTGCGAAGACGCATCAAGAAGTGATCCAGAATTTCTTTATGAAGTTATTGGATTAGCAATTTCTGCTGGAGCAACTACTATAAATATTCCTGATACGGTTGGCTTTACGACTCCAACCGAATTCGGAAAATTAATAGCTGACATAAATAAAAATGTACCAAATATTGATGAGGCGGTACTTTCTGTTCATGGACATAATGATTTAGGGTTAGCAGTCGCTAACTTCTTAGAGGCAATGAAGAACGGAGCAAGACAACTAGAGTGCACAATAAATGGGATAGGAGAAAGGGCGGGAAATGCATCTCTTGAAGAGCTTGTTATGGCATTACATGTTAGAAAGAGTTTTTATAATAAATTCTTTAATAGAAGCCCAGATTCTCCAACCCCCTTAACAGCTATAAGAACTGAAGAAATCACAAAGACATCACGCTTGGTTTCAAATTTGACTGGTATGAATGTACAGCCAAATAAAGCAATTGTTGGAGCAAATGCTTTTGCTCATGAGTCAGGAATTCATCAGGATGGAGTTCTTAAAAATAGATTAACTTATGAAATAATAGATGCAAAAACTGTTGGGCTTAGTGATAATAAAATTTCTTTAGGAAAATTAAGTGGGAGAAGTGCTGTAAGAGCAAGATTAGAAGAAATGGGGTACGACTTAAGTAGAGAAGACTTAAATGATGCTTTTGCACGTTTTAAGGAGTTAGCTGATAGGAAAAGAGAAATAACTGATAGAGATTTAGAAGCGATTGTAAGTGAACAAGTTCAACTTCCTGAATCCAAATTTCAATTAAAACTTGTACAAGTAAGCTGCGGAAATTCATCTAAGCCCACAGCTACAATAACTTTGTATGATACTGAGGAACTAACTGAAAGTACTGTTGTCGCTTTAGGAACGGGGCCTGTTGATGCGGTTTGTGAAGCATTAAATACTCTTGCTAAAGTTCCTAATGAGCTTATAGAGTTTTCTGTTAAGTCAGTTACCGAAGGAATTGATGCTCTTGGTGAAGTAACTATTAGGATAAGGAATAACGGTAAAATTTATTCTGGACATTCAGCCGACACAGATGTTGTGGTAGCATCAGCTAATGCTTATGTAAATGCTTTAAATAGATTAATCTTTACTGAGAAAAAGGACTCTATACACCCACAAAGAGATGCTGTTGAAAAAAAAGGAAAAGTGTAACTTGGATTAAAATTATTAATTTCTCAATTAATAGTTTGCTGTCTTTTATTTTAATAAGTGGTAATCTTAATTTAATAATAGTTAAATATTCAATGAGAGATAGGATAATTGGCTACTGGTCCCTATCCTGGATAGGTTTGATTAGTAATGTCATAGCTTTACCCGTAATAGCTTTAGTAATAAGCTACGGTCCCCCTCTAAAAGTTGCAAATATTACTTTAGCTATCAGTCTGGGATGGCCAGCAGCAATTGTTGGAATTGTCTCTTCATCGGCTTTATTAGCAGAAAAAAAATGGGGTGTTACTCTTACTTTGATTTCGCTTTCAATGGTAATTTCAGGAGCATTACCTTATTCAATAGTACGACTAATTAATCTTAGAGATTTTATAGGCCTTGGTGGAGTAACTCTGGCAACATCTCTATTAAGTGTTATGGCATTGCTGTATTGGTGCCTTCCAAAGCATCGAAGGAAAATTAGACTATAACTTTTAGGAAAAAGTATTGTTTTTTGATGTTGGATATTGAATTCTTCTATGCCTAATTCTTTTCCAAACATTTAAAAATGACTTTTTGATAAGAAAAATTTCTGCTTTTGATAAATTACTTTCTGATAATTGACCATCATTTTCTCTTGATTTAATAATTTTAGAAATTGTTGTAATTGCTTCATGGTCAGTAGCATCTATTTTCATAGCTCTTAATGCAGCTTCACAACCATCTGCAAGCATTAAAATAGCTGTCTCTTTGGATTGAGGGATAGGGCCTTTGTAGCGAAAAATACTTTCTGAAACAGCACTATTTTTTTCTTTTGCTTTATGAAGGAAATATCCCATTTTTAAAGTACCTTGATGCTCTGGGATAAAACTTGCTAATGGTTTTGGAAGTCTATATTTTCTTGCTAAATTTAAACCTTTATCAACATGATCTTGTAAGATTTCTGCACTTAAGATGGGATTATCAAGCTTGTCATGAGGATTTGTAGATCCAGTTTGATTCTCTATAAACCAATTTGGCGCATGAAGTTTACCAATATCGTGATATAAAGCTCCTGTTCTTATAAGATCAACATCTCCTCCTATCATCCTTGTGGCCTCCTCAGCTAAGCCGCATATTAAAAGTGTATGTTCAAAAGTTCCAGGCGCTTCAACGGATAGTTTTCTCAATAAAGGTTTTTCTTGATCAGCAAGCTCAAGAAGTCTAGCTTTTGTTAATAAACCAAAAATTGATTCCAAAATTGGCATAATTAAAATTGTCACCAACATAAGAATTGCTAAAAGAATAAAATCCGAAAAAATATCCCCAGGACTTATTAACAAATTTGGAATATTGTAATATCTATAATTTTTATCATTTGCAAACAAAATAATCCATTGACTAATAAGTGCTCCAAAAGGTACGAGTATTGATATTTGAAGTAGTTGAGCTCGACCTCTAATCTTTCCACCTAGAATTGATACAATGCATGCGGAGATAAAGGTTATTAACAATAAATTGTTACTTACTAAATTGACTGAACCTGGCCAATTTATACAGGCTATTGATACCCATGTAAGAGCAGTTAGGGTGCCCATGCCTTGGGAAATTATTAGAGCAGGAGGAACAATTATTGATAAAGGACTAAAGGTTGAAAAGTTTAATTTAATTCCTTGGGCGATTAATAATAAACCAAGAATAAGAATTATTTGCCTTGCATTAATAGTGGGATTCTCTTTCTTTGAAATATAAATCAAAGATATGCAACAAAACAAAATCTCCAAGAACGTAACAGACCAAGAAAAAACTATTTCTGGATTTAAAGGTTTGAAGTCCAGAAGCTTAAATGATGAAATTATAGATATAAGGATACAAATCAGAAAAATAATTAAGTTATCAATCTTTTGGAATGGAGTTGGCAACCTAGATGGTAACTGACCTCTTACCCATAAAATATTTATTTTCTTTAATAGCCATGTAAGGTTTTGCACAGAATATATTTTAATCTATTTCTTTTTCTTCAAATTATAGGCATCTTATATAAAAAAGGAGAACTTTTTTAAAATGCCAATAAAATTAGATGGTAGACAATTATCTTTAGAGATTCAAGAAAGATTAAAAAATGATATTCATAAAGGTATTAAAGAAGGGGAAAGACCACCCAGCTTAGCTGTCATAAGGGTAGGCGATGATCCCGCTAGTGGAGTGTATGTAAAAAACAAAGAAAAGGCCTGCGAAAGGGTAGGAATTAAAAGTTTACTTTTTCATTTAGATAATGATGTAAGTAATAGAGACTTAGAAGAATTATTAAATAAATTAAATTTAAATGCTGAGGTAGATGGCATATTGTTGCAATTACCTTTACCCTCACAATTGGATGCACAAAAATTGATTAGTAAAATATCTCCCGCTAAAGACGTAGATGGATTACATGAAAATAATGTTGGGAAGTTATTAAAAAATGAATCTGGATTAAGATCTTGTACACCTGCAGGTATTATTAACCTTTTAAATTCCCAAAAAATAACAATTTCAGGTAAACAGATTGTAGTTATAGGAAGAAGCCTTCTTGTTGGGAAACCAATTGCTTTAATGATGGTAAATTTAAATGGGACTGTAACAATTACCCATTCTAAAACAACTAATTTAAAGGAAATTTCAAATAAGGCAGATATATTAGTCGTAGCTGCAGGTAAACCAAATTTAATAGATTCAAGTTTCATCAAAGAGGGTGCTGTCGTCATCGATGTTGGGATTCATAGATTAAAAAGTTCAAATAATGGTACAACTCAATTATGCGGGGATGTAAAATTAGAAGATGTTGTATCTAAAGTATTGGCATATACTCCAGTTCCTGGGGGCGTTGGGCCAATGACAGTTACGATGTTGTTAGTAAACACAATTTATAGTTGGCAAAAAAGGTGCGGACTTAATTCAACTTTGAAAGATCTCTTACCATGAAACAAAAGAACAGTTTAAAAAATTTAAGAATTTAGATAATGAATAAAGTTAATTCTTCCGAGTTTGATTTTGAAAAATATCTGATAGAGACGAAAAAGGTCGTTGAAGATGCTCTTGACTTTTCACTTTCACCAGAAAAACCAGAAATACTTAGAGAATCAATGAGATATTCTTTGTTGGCGGGTGGAAAAAGGATAAGACCTATTTTATGTTTAGCATCCTGTTCTTTGGCGGGAGGTGATCCAAATTTTGCAGTGCCCACAGCAGTTGCTATTGAAATGATCCATACGATGTCACTTATTCATGATGATTTACCATCAATGGATAATGACGACTTAAGGAGAGGAAGACCTACAAACCATAAAGTATACGGAGATGCTATTGCTATACTTGCTGGCGATGCATTGCTTACAAGAGCTTTTGAGATGGTCTCATTAAGAAGCCCTGGAGTTAGTCCTGAAAGGCTTTTAAATGTTGTAGGTGAACTATCATTGGTAGCTGGTGCTCCAGGATTAGTCGGTGGTCAAGTAGTCGATTTAGAGTGTGAGGGTAAAGAAGTTGATCTTGAAACTTTAGAATATATTCATTTACATAAAACAGGTGCTCTTCTAAAAGCTTGTGTAAGGACTGGGGCTATGATAGCTGGGGCAGATACAAAAATGCTTGAGGCTCTTACTAAATATGCAAGGGGGATTGGTTTGGCATTCCAAATCATCGATGATATTTTAGATGTGACATCTAATAGTGAGATTTTAGGAAAAACAGCGGGTAAAGATCTTTTGGCTGATAAGACCACTTATCCAAAATTACTTGGATTGGAGGAATCCAAAAGAAGAGCATTAAGTTTAGTTAAAAATGCTAAGGAAGCAATAATGCCATGGGGGGAAGATGCAATTTGTTTAATTGCGCTTGCTGATTTTATTACTAATAGAGATAGATAAAAATTTATTCAAATATGACAGAGTTATCAGAACTATTAAAAAATCAACTACTTTTTTGGAGCTTAGTATCATGTCTTACAGCTCAACTTCTAAAAATAATATTTAATCTCTTTTCAGAGGGTGAATTAAGATTTGGAATCGTTTTTCAGACAGGTGGGATGCCTTCAAGTCATTCTGCATTAATTTCTGCATTGTCAGCAGGAATAGGATGGGAATTAGGATTCGATAATCCTGCATTTGCTCTATCAGTAGGAATTTCTCTGATAGTTATGTATGATGCAAGCGGTATTCGCAGATCAGCTGGGATGCAGGCAATTGAGATAAATAAGATTTCAAGGGAATTAGATAAAAACAAGGAGATTTTTCTAAAAGAATCATTAGGACATACAAAATTAGAGGTTGTTGTTGGAAGTTTTCTTGGACCATTAATTACTCTTCCTGGAATTGTTTATCTTGGCTCTCCTTATGAAATTTTTTCTATGATTATCAATTGATTTCTATAAAAGACTTTGAGTAATGTTTAATAAGTTTTTCAATGCATGAGTATTGCTTGGAAAATGCAAATGTATCCAGCTCGCATGTATGTATTTATTTTCTAGCCCCTCCTCTGTATAGTTAGTACCCCATGATTTGATATCCCAAGAGGATCTAAATTCTGATGTACTTTTGAGATCTTTATCTGGAATAAAAGAGTCTTTTTGAATTTGCCAGTAATGAAATTCATGTCCTCTAAGAAATTGATTCTCTTTTAAAAATAATGATTTTTTTTTCCCTTTTATATATCTATAGCCAACTGATAAATTCCCCTTTTTAAATTTCAAGGGTAAGATTCCTCCCATTTTAAACTGGTAACCATTTTGATCTTGAATTGATTGGCCTAAAAGCATCATTCCTCCACACTCTGCATAAATAAAACCCCTCTTATAGAAATTCCTCAAAGAATTCAAGCTTCTTTTTGAAGAACTAATATGCTTTGCATATTTTTCAGGAAAACCGCCTGGAATTATTAATGATTTTGCTTCGATTGGAATCTCTTCATCGTCATATATATTCCATGAAATTATAGGTATCCCAATCTCTTTTAGGTATTCCTTTGTCTCTGGATATTGAAAATGAAATATTTTATCTTCGGCTATTGCAATTGGTCTATTATCTTTTAACTTAATTAAATTTGAATATTCAAACCTAGAATTCTTTTTATCAGGGGGCTTTAATAATTTAACTATTTGTGAAATGTTTAAATGTTTTTCTGCAAAATTTGCAAAGTAATCTATATCAATTATTTTTTCTGACTCTTTTGGGGAAGTTAAACCTAATCTCCCACTACTTAGAGCTATTCTTTTATTGAACGGCAAAAAACCAAGGATTTGAATTGATTCATTTTTAAAAACTTCATTAATCAATTTTTTGTGTCTTTCTGAGTTTACATTATTAAAAATGATTCCTTTTATTGAAACCTCATTATCAAAATCTTTAAACCCTTTTAATAAAGGCAAAAGTGAAGCTACTTTACCCTTGGCATCAACGACAAATATTATTGGCAATTTTAAAACCTTTGCAACATTGGCTGTGCTAGAAAAATCAGTTGATCCAAGCCCATCAAAGAGACCCATTGCTCCCTCAATGAGTGCTAGATCCATCTCACTTGCATATTTAATAAATGTTCTTTTAATCCATTTCTCTCCGCTGAGGAAAATATCTAAGTTTCTACAAATTGGATGACCAATGGAACTTAGTTGTTGTTGATCTAGATAATCTGGACCTACTTTAAATGTTTGAAGTTTTAATCCTTTTGAATAAGCCCAACTAGATATCAAGAGTGAGACTGTTGTCTTTCCATTACCAGTTGCAGGTGCTGAAATAATGCAGGACATTGATCTTTAAAATTTTAAAATTTTAAAGATTTTTGAGGTTATATTTATACTATTCTCAAATAAAGGACTGGTGTCTCCTCTACTACTTGCCAATAATTTACTCACATCGGCTTCAGAAGACATAAGAAAACTAGGGACAACTTCTTCGATGAGGTGCATATCCGCCATGCCACCAGCTTCTAATCTCATACACTCCGCTGATTCTGATCCAAGGATTATGCATGTATTTTTTTTGGGATCTTTACTAACTTTTGATATCAATCTTAAGCCTATAACTTGTCCTGAATGAATACTAGGGTTACCAATAGGCATTGGATTTATGGAAGTTAATATGTAATCTCCGTTATCTCTTTTAAATTTAATTAGTGTAATTTCGTTTTCCTTTTTAGCTTCTACAAGTTGCCAATTTAACTTATCGCTAATCCAAGAGATTAAAAATAAAGCTTGAACCATATTATCTCCTTCGATATCTACATCTATTTGGGTTATGTGCTCAAGTAAATTTCTTCTAGAGGGAGGATCGAATATCATTGCTAAAGATTCTCTCCAACTTTTTAGCCTAACCCAATTTAAATCGTTAATTGCTCTTTTAGATTTTAATGCCTTAGTAAGAATATCTATACATCTTTCCGAAGAACCATTTGCCGTATCAATTATCAATCTTTTTCCTTCCTTTGAAAAATAATCAAAAATTTCTGGTGAATCATCTAAGCTCCCATTCCACCAAAGCCATGATGGGAGGTCATCGATTGATAGCTTTTCAATAATTTTTAGTCCTTCTGTAACTATTGATCTTATACTCCCTCTAAACACAACTAAATCGCCGCATATTGTTTGATCTCTTATTTCATCACTTAATGGACAATATGCTGAAACGAAAGTCTTAATATCATGTTTATCCTGAATTGTAGGTGCTAGTGTAATTATTCTTCTTGGGTTTAGTGTACTTATTGAGGATTCAAAGAATTGTCCTCTTAGATCCTCAAAAGAATCATCAAAAATATTCTTATTTAATAAATCTATCAATTCTCTGCTTTGCAAGGGAGTAGCTAAAGGTAATCCATTTTCTAAAATTAATTTCTTTGCAGCCGTTATTATTTCTTCAGTTAAATATCCTGTGATAGGACCATTAATTAATTTACTTTTTACAAAACATTGTTCGAGCCATGAAGGCTGCCAAACTATTAAAGAGAAAGTATTTGCTCCTGAATCAAGCTCATCTTTTGAAATCCATAATTTTTTCAAATAATTAGGGATTTCATGAGCTGGAAGTTCTAAAGGGGTCTGCAAAGTTAGTTGAGGTTTCATAATAAAATTTAGGGTCGGCGCCAAAAAATATTATCTTTAGCTAATAATTGATCAGATTCCGGGGGGCCCCAAGTCATTGACTCATATTTATGTACGGGGAGTTTCCAGGGAGCATTCTCCATTAATTCAATAAGGGGAGTGTAAAGTTTCCATGCCGCCTCAACTTCATCACTTCTCGTAAAAAGTGTTGGATCTCCTAACATAGAATCAGCCAAGAGCCTTACATAACCCTCATCAGAGGGTTCTCCAAAAGATTCATCATATGAAAATTCCATTTCTACAGGTCTTGATCTCATTCCTGATCCAGGTGATTTTACTTCAAATTTAAAGGTGGCACCTTCATCGGGTTGGATTCTAATTATAAGCTGATTTGGAGCAGGATTAATAATTGTAGACTCGAATAAATGAACAGGAACATCTTTAAAAGTAAGTACAATTTCACCTAATCTTTTTGGAAGCCTTTTCCCTGTTCTTAAATAGAAAGGAACGCCTTGCCACCTCCAATTATCTATAAAGATTTTTGTTGCTATGTATGTTTCAGTTGTGCTATTTTTGCCAACGCCATTTTCGTCTCTATAACCCTTTAGTGGATTATCATAATTGCCACCTTCTTCATATTGCCCTCTTATGCAACAATTCCAAGGTTCTATCTCATTAGCTAATTTTGATGCTTGTAGAACCTTTGCTTTTTCGTTTCTTATCGCTTCAGGATCAAATTTACCTGGAGGTTCCATAGCAATTACTGCAAGCATTTGGGTTAAATGATTTTGCAGCATATCTCTAAGTGCTCCTGAGGTCTCATAATACCCCGCTCTATCTTCAACACCAACTGTTTCTGAAGAGGTGATTTGTATGTTTGAAATGTAATTTCTATTCCATATAGGTTCAAAAATTGTATTCGCAAATCTTAAAACTAAGATATTTTGAACGGTTTCTTTACCAAGATAATGATCTATCCTATAAATTTGGCTTTCATTTGCACAACTTTGTACTATCTTATTAAGTTTTCTGGCACTGCTATAGTCTCTACCAAATGGCTTTTCAATAACAATTCTGCTCTTGATAGGATCATCCAATAAACCTACATTTTTTAGTGATTTACATCCCCCTTCATAAAAATTTGGTGATACGGAAAGATAGAAAGTTTTATTACCATGAGTTGCTTTTAATCTATCAATTTCAATTAATCTTTGAGATAGTCGTTTAACATGACTTTCTTCTTGAAGATCTACAGGTTCATAAAAAAGAAATTCTGTAAATTTAGTCCATTCTTGCTCATGAGAGGATATTTTGTCACATAGTTTCAGTCTCATTTTTTCTTTAAATTCTTCATCACTCCAAGGCCTTCTAGCGCATCCAACTATGGCAAATTCACTGGGCAATCGTCTTTGAAGAAAAAGCTCGAAAAGAGCAGGAATAAGTTTCCTATGTGTAAGATCTCCACTCGCACCAAAAATTACTAAACATTGTGGAGGAATAACTCTTTCTTGTCTTAAACCTAATCTTAATGGATTACTTATAGAAGATTGCATACCTAGTTGAGATACTATCTATAAATAAAGTCATCGATTTTTTATAATAGCGCTACGAAATGTGTCTAAACCAAAAAGTAAAAAAGTAATAAGTTTAATTTTTAATAAGTTTCAACATGCCATCTACCAGCTTTTCTAAGTTGAGGTCGTAATTCTGCCCAATTAAGTCCTTTCTCTTCAGCAGCTTTTGTCATTGCTTCATCAATGCCAGGCTCCATACCCTTTAATCCACAAAGATATATGTGAGTCTTCTCATCTTCAATCATATTGAAGAGTTCGTTAGCTGACTCTAAAACTCTATCTTGGATATACATTCTTCCACCTTTTGTATTTTGCTGTTCTCGACTAATTGCTTTTGTGTATTTAAAATTATCAGGATAATTTTGTAAGTATCTTTGTAAGTCTTCCTCGTATAAAAGATTTGCAGATTTTGGGGCTCCCATAAACAGCCAAGCTTTACCTTTGAAATTCCAATTATTCTTTTCCCTTTCTGAGGGTTCGAACATTCTTCTTAGGTAGGCTCTCATTGGGGCTATACCCGTTCCAGTGGCAAGCATTACTATATTTGCATCCTCATCCTCAGGAAGGAGCATTTCCTTCCCTACAGGACCAGTAATCTTGACTTGGTCGCCAGGTTTTATATCACATAAATATGTTGAACAAACTCCATTAATTGTTTGGCCATCTTTTTCGTATTGAAGTTGTCTCACACATAGGGAAACTGTATTACCCTCAAAATCATCTCCATGCCTTGTGCTGGCAATAGAATATAACCTTAACTTGTGTGGTTTACCATTAGTATCTTCACCAGCAGCCATTATTCCAACACTTTGGCCTTCAACATAATTTAAGAAAGGATCTCCCCCTGATAAATCGAAAGTAATATGGTTAACTCTACCAATAGCTCCTTCTTTAAGAAGGCTATAGTTTTCTTTGACAGTCCCTACAAATGGGGTCTTAGGTCTATAGGTATTAACTGGAACGTCAGCGTGTTTCATTTTATTTAAGGGCTTTTGATCAATTTTAGTATTTTCTTCGGTTTTTGGAGGTACTGTTTTTATTTCTGAACTTATGGATTCTGAAGATTTATTTTCAAGCTTTATAGCATCAGAAACTTTATTACGACTTTATTAGTTTCAGTAACTTTATTTTCAAGCTTTTTAGCATCAGAAACTTTACTTTTACACAGACTTATTAGTTTCAGTAACTTTATTTTCAAGCTTTTTAGTATCAGAAACTTTGCTTTCGACTTTTTTATTTGCTACGGCTTTGTTCTCAACTTTTTTTAAAGGAGGTTTTACTTTTGTTGATTTTTGAGCCAACTCAAAATTATTTGTTCTTTTGTTGAAATAACTTCTTATAAGCCAAAAAATTCCAATTATTATTGGGATGTGAGCTAATCCACCTGCAATAACTTTTGCTTCCGAGTAAGCCATTTTGTAAATTACTTTTATAAGAGATTATCAAGTTGTACACAAAAATGTATTCAATTTACAAAAATGGTTACGTTTTGAGATCGGAATAAATTTAAAAAAAAAAAGTTTTTTATCAAAATTTAGGAATTTATGAGTATAGTTACTCAATGAAGATTTTCCCTTCCTAAAAATATTTGTTAATGGACTTTTCTCAAGAATCATTAAATCAAGATGAAATAAATGATTACAAGACCATTGAGCAAACAATGGAAAAACTCCCTGATGGTGCTAGAAGGCTGGCCGCTCAACTTACCACTAACGCAAATTTTGATTCTCTTTGGAATGTATTGACTGATTATGATCGTCTTAATCTTTTCATCCCAAATCTCATATCAAGTAAAACTCTTTTTAGAAATGAAAATAATTTTCATCTCAAGCAAATTGGTTCTCAAGATTTTTTAGGGATTAAATTTTCTGCTGAAGTTTTTCTAGATTTATATGAAGAAAAAGAACTTGGTCTTATAAAGTTTAAATTAATTAAGGGAGATTTCCGAAGATTTGAGGGTAGTTGGCAAATTCAGTCTATGAATAATTCTGTAAAAAATTCTTTAATTTATGATTTAACTGTAAAAGGATGTCAATGGATGCCCATCGCAATGATAGAAAAAAGATTAAAAAGAGATCTAAGTGAAAACCTAATAGCTGTTGATAAACAAGCCAGGCTTTCACTTTAGAAATTATTTTGATAGCCCCAAGGGGATTCGAACCCCTGTCGCCTCCGTGAAAGGGAGGTGTCCTAGGCCTCTAGACGATGGGGCCAAGTAATAGCATATTAGCTAATTAAAAATTAAGGGGAAAACTAACCTTTCGTCAAGTCCTCTTGATCTTTATTTTGACCTTGCCACACAGGAACTGTGAAATGGAAACAAGAACCCTCGTTGATTTCTGATACAACCCATATTCTTCCGCCATGCACTTCAACTATTCTTCTGCATACTGATAAGCCAATGCCGAAGCCAGAAGTCTCCTCGGATGTCTGTGGGAGTCTTACCTTGTCTAGGAATATTCTTTGTTGTTCATTCTTAGGAATACCTGGGCCTTTGTCACAAATTGTGACTTCAACCCATTGATTGGTTTTGTGAATCATAGTTATTTTTATTGATCCAGCATCTTCTGAAAACTTTAAAGCATTCTCAATCAAATTTAAAAATACCTGTCTCATTCTTCTTTGATCTGCAAAAACACTTGGTAAATCAGAGGGGATGTCTGTATCAATAACTATTTTTCTTAATCTCCAGAATTTTTCTAATTCGAGAATTGCTTCCGCCGAGATATTTCCTAGATCGATTTTTTGTGGGTTAAATAATGCTTCCCATCTTGTAGTGCCTACCTCTAGTAGATCTTGAGACAAAAGCTCTATTTCTTCTAAACGTCTTTTAATAACCTCTTGAAGTTTTTTTAAATTTATTTGGCCTAGCTTCTGACTTTGTACGGCAAGTGTAGCTGCAGTTAATGGTGTTCTCAATTCATGAGCGACCATTCTCAATAATCTTTCTTGGGATTCGATTCTTTTAGTTAATGTTTCGTTTTCCTGACGCAATACCAAGAGCTCATCCTCTAAAAGGATCTCTTTTTGAGTCCTGGTCGTATCAAGTTTTGAAGCTTGAAGATTGATTCCAAGATTTTTAACTAATCTTTCTTGTTTCCATCTGGGAAGCCAAGTTCGTAATTGCTTATAAATATTACTTCCTGCAAAGATTTGTTTTGGAGAAGGGGAAACCTTAATTAAAGCTGGTATGGCAACTAATCTATGTAACTCTAATAACTCAGGTTGCTCTGTTGGATCAGAAATCTGAAGAGATATTTCAAACTCATGATTATCACTTTCAAGATAATCAACTAATGCGCGCAAATCACCTCTAGAGAGATGGCCTCTAGATGCAACAAGTATTAATTTTAGCTCTTTTTTATCATTCAAGAGTTTCAAGAAGTGTTGAAAAGCTGTCAATGCTTATAAACACCTTAAGATATTTAAACTAATTTTACAGATAAGCTAAAAAATAGATAGACCTATTTTAAGAAATGGTAGCTATTAATCAAAATAACAATATAGATATATCAGGTTTGAACTCGCCAAATCTTTCATTGAATAGTAATTTAAAACGATGGTTCTCTAGAAATATTGGCTCATGGAAATCTGAAAGATCCTATTTTATGAAAAAGAAAAATAAGAGATATAGTATTTGCATGAATCTAAAAATTGAAGGTTTAACTAATAAAAATGAATGGAAATCTCATTATAAATTTTCTTGGTCACCATCAGAAAAATATGAATTCTTTAATGAAAATCCTGAATTTAAAGAGTCAGGAGAAATGGAAGCATATTTGAAAGATCATCAGTTAATAAGAGAAAAGTTTTATCTAAGTGAGAAAAATGGAATATCAAATATTAGACAAGTTGATGAACATGAAATGATTTTTGAATCTTCATATGAAGATTGGTATATTCTTGAGCATACTCGACTTATTGATATGGATAATTTCAGATACAGAGTTATTTATTCATGGAATAAAAATATTCTTGAAATAGTAGAAACTCATCATGAGACAAGAATAGTTTCATAAATTCTATTAATAAAATTTAAATCAAAAATAAATAATGTTATCTTTGAATAACTAATAAAAAAATATTAATGATCTTAAAATTTTTTTCTGGTAAGTTTTTAAGAATAATTTTTTTCCTCTAATTCTTTTAAGTTTATTAATGGATGTCAATTTTCGAAACAATGAGGTTCTTGCAAATAAAAAACTAATTCCTGCTGATGATAAAGATTTATATCTCTATAAAGGGATGGGTGCTTCATATTTATGTATCGCTGAAAAAGCTGGTGTCGAATTCCCAAAAGCTCTTGGAGTAGCTACAGCTACTTATGTACAAGTTTTAGAGGGAAAGCACGGAGGACTTATAAAGGAATTGGGAGATACTAAATTAGAGAGAAAGCAATTATTTGCAGGTGCAGAATTTCAAATAGTTTCAACCGCAATGAATTATTGCCCTGATAGCATTCCAAAAGATGTATCTCAAAAAGTAAATGATCTGCTTAAAGATGATTCAAAGATATAAAAAAATAATAAAAAGTGATATTTATCTAAACATAGAGCTTACTGAGCTCTCTTCATGAATTCTCCAAATAGCCTCTCCAAGCATATTGGCAACAGATAATACTTTTAACTGAGGGAAAACTTCTTTATCAGAGACAGGAATACTGTTAGTTACAATAACTTGTTCAAATAAATCCTTTTTACTTAGTCTTTCTGTTGATGGAGGAGAGAACACAGCATGTGATGCGCATGCAAAAATTTGTTTAGCTCCCTCTTTACGCAGTAAATTTGCTCCTGAACATATTGTTCCACCAGTATCTATCATGTCATCAATAAGAATAGCGGTTTTACCTTTTACTTCTCCAATAACTGTTAAACTTTCAGAAATATTATGAGCTGATCTTCTTTTATCAATAATCGCTAATGGAGCATCTTTCATTAATTTCGCAAATGCTCTAGCTCTAGCCACACCTCCTACATCTGGAGAAACCACTACAATTTCTCCTAAATTTAGGGATTCGAGATAATCTATTAAAACAGGGGAGCCATAAATATGATCGCATGGAATATCAAAATAACCTTGAATTTGAGCTGAATGTAAATCCATTGCAAGTACTCTATCTACACCTGATTTTTCTAATAGATTAGCTGTCAATTTAGCTGTAATTGATTCTCTTCCAGAAGTTTTTCTATCAGCTCTGGCATAACCGAAATATGGAATTACAGCTGTAATTTGTCTTGCTGACGCTCTTTTACATGCATCAACCATGATCATGAGTTCCATCAAGCTATCATTGACTGGTGCACAAGTAGGTTGAATCAAAAAGACATCACATCCTCTAATTGATTGTTGAATTTGAACATATAGCTCCCCATCCGCAAATCTTTTAGAGACTAAAGGTACATTCTTAATTCCTAGATAATTAGCAATCTCCTCTGCTAATTCAGGATTTGAAGTACCACTTACTAACCTAAGTCTGCTATTGCTTAAATTAAAGTTTGGCTGTTCGTTTTGCACTGCCGTGATAAAACTAGTCACGAAATTTGCAATTTAAAGTACACATTAATATCGTAGTCTTTAATGTGAAAATGACACAAAAAATTTCATTCTTAAAGCAAAAACTTCACATCTAGACAAATTTATAATTGATTAGCCAATAAATATATGATCTTACAACAAATAATTAATTTTTTATTTAAGTTTTTTATTAAATGGTTTGATTTCAAATTTGTGGATATTTATATATATACCTATTAGAAAGTTTAAAAATAAGTAAATTGTTCAATATGCAACTAGTAGATTCTTTCCTTTCACAAAGATCACTTGGAATTCTTGTGCATCCTTCATCTATACCTGGTGGGAGTTATTGCGGTACATTTGGAGAAGGTTTAAAGAAGTGGATAAATTTATTATCAATTAACAAAATAAGATATTGGCAATTCTTGCCATTAACTCCAGCAGATCAAACAGGGTCCCCTTATAGTTCTCCATCAAGTTTTGCAATTAATCCCTGGTTCCTAGATGTTAATGAATTAATTAATAGTGGTTTCATCGCTGAAAACCAAGAAATTTCAAAAATTTCTTCAGAAGGAGCGAAATACGATTTCTTTGATTTTAAAATTGCAGACTCTTTATCTGTTTTGATAGAAAATAATATTTTGGATCATTGGAATAATCAATCAGAAATAATCAGAAATAATTTTTATAATTGGTGCAAAATTAATCCTTGGGTAGAAGATTATGCTGTCTTTATGGTTTTAAAAGAAGAATTTGATAATAAAGGCTGGTGGGAATGGCCTGAAGTTTTTAGGCTAAAAGAAGAGGAATCTATAAGAAATTTTATAAATTCAAGAGTGAAAGAAATATTAGTAAAAAAATTATTTCAATGGCATTTAAATCGACAATGGATAAACATAAAAAAATATGCTAGTGAAAAAGAGATAAAACTTATTGGAGATCTGCCTTTTTATGTTTCTAAAGATAGCGTTGATGTTTGGAGTAATAAATCATTATTTTCTGTTTCAAATGAAGGAAACTTAATTTTTCAAAGTGGAGTACCTCCTGATTATTTTTCTTCAACGGGACAATTATGGGGAACACCAGTTTACTATTGGGCTAAACATCAAAGAACAAAATATGATTGGTGGGTAAAAAGATTTAAGAGACAGTTTGAATTAGTAGATATTCTTAGAGTGGATCACTTTAGAGCATTCGCAGGATATTGGAGAGTTGATGGTGAAGCTAAGAACGCAATAAATGGCAGTTGGATAAAATCTCCAGGAAAAGAATTGTTGAAAACTATAACCAAATCTTTTAAAGTAACAAAACTTCCAATAATTGCAGAAGATTTGGGAGTTATTACAGAAGATGTAATCACTTTAAGAAATAGCTTTGCTTTGCCAGGAATGAAAATTCTGCAATTTGCATTTGACGGTAATATTGATAACCCCTATTTACCTAAAAATATTCAAGACAAAAATTGTGTGGTTTATACTGGAACCCATGATAATTCTACTGCTATTTCTTGGTGGCAAGATTTAGATCAACATAAAAGAATTGAAATTGATCAAACATATGGCTCATCTCATATCCCTCCTTGGAATATTATAGAAATTGGCATGAAAACAAATGCTAATTTATTTATAGTACCAATCCAGGATATTCTCTCTTTAGATAATTCTAGTAGGTTAAATACACCTGGTACAATAGAAAATAATTGGAAGTGGAAAATAAGAGAATTAAATGAGTTGTTGATTTATTCTTTAGAAAAATACGGAAAACTAGGGAGAGATATATTCAAGAATAAATTAATAAATAATTATATATGTATTTGCTTATTTTGATATATTTTTTTCAATATACTTAAATTCAATAATCCTGCTATTTAAATAAAAACTATTCAGTACAAATATCGATATTAAAATAATAAAAAAATAAATTAAATTACCTTGCCATGAATTTAAAATATTTAATTTATTAATTACAATATTTTTTTTTGAGATTTTTTTTATTGGTTTGCGACCTTGATTAGCTAATTTAATAAGTTGATGATTTTTTATTGAAAGACATTCTTCTAATTTTAACAATATTGATCTATTGAAAGGATATTTTGGCAGTAAAGACTTATTATTTTTTTCTATGGCTATTAGTGTTGAATTTGGGATTTTTGACAAATCAGATAAATCATCTATTGATAAATTCTTAGCAATTCTTGCTTCCTTAGTTAAATTTCCAATCTCAATATAGGGATCAGTAATATCTGTATTATTGTTAGTCTTAACATCTGAATTCTTATTCAAATTTAAAAATCTCATAATTCTAAATCCTTAAAAAAATATTTATTAAATAATTTCAAATCACCTTTTCTTTAAACATCCAAGTGTTATTTTTCCGAAACTAACTATTTTCAATTCTAAAACTTTATAACCTAATAAAATTTCTTTTCTTCTTGAGAAATTTTCATAGTAAGAAATCATCCTATTTTAATGTAAATACTAAATTTGCTAAATATATTCTAGTAGATTAAATTTATAAAAATAATTTTTAGCATTAGCTGAAAATATAATTTAAACTGGGGATATTATTTTTTTTACCGCATTTTTGGCTAACTTAATAGGACTAAAGGTTTCTTTCAATAAATTAAATAATTTTTCAGCATCTTCAAACTCTAATTTGTCATCCTTAATGATACTTAGTAAAAGATTCTTTCTTACTTCGGAACCTTTTTCACTTATAAATAATTTAAAACTAGCATTAGCTACTGGAATTAAATCGGAATTAATATTTACTGAATCCTTAAATAATATATTTAATAAACTTTCTAATTTTTCTAGTTGAATTTTTCCTTTTTTATCGAAAATAACTTCTAAAAGAATATTCACAATTTCATCAGAGTTATCTGTTAAAAGTTTTTTTGCGATATAAGGATATGCAATATTTATAATTTTAAATCCAGGATCAAGTCTTAAAGCTAATCCTTCTTGACTTACTACGGCTCTAATAATTAGTGCAAATCTACTAGGGACTCTAAAGGGATATGAATACATTAACTTTGAAAATTTATCAGTTATCTCCTTAAAGTTAAAATTCCCAACCTCTTTTCCTAATGAATCCCTAGTACCTCTTTTAAAGGATTAACAAGAACTTCTAAATTTTGATCAGAACTTAAGAAACCTAGTTTCTGGAAATCTTTTGCTAGGAGAAAAAATTCATTATTTATAAGGTGAACTATAGCTTTTATCAAAGTAAGCCTATCTGAGTCTGAGATGGAGTCCATCATTCCAAAATCGACATAAGCTATGTTTCCATTTTTTTCATCACCTCCTTTCATTGCAAACATATTGCCTGGATGCGGATCGGCATGAAAATAACCATGTTCAAATAATTGTTGAAGTCCACTAATAACTCCAGTTCTTATAAAAGAAGATGGGATTAAACCATTATTTTTTAGTTCATTTCTATCTTTTAATTTTACTCCTTCTATCCAGGAAGTAGTGATTACTTTTTTTGATGAGATTGCATCTATTACTTTTGGGATAATAACTTGATCATTATTTTTAAAAAGTTTTGCGAATTTTTTTGCATTCTCTGCTTCTTTCTCATAGTCAATTTCTTCAAATAATGCTTTTCCAAATTCATCTATTATTTCTCCAATACCTACTCCAATATTAAGTGGTAAAAAAGGAGATAAAATATTCGCTAATATTTTTAAGATAACAATATCTCTCCTAATAATGAATTCTAAATTAGGTCTTTGTACTTTTACTGCTACGTAACTATTAGGTTTGAATTTAGCTTTGTAAACTTGCCCAAGACTGGCTGAGGCTATTGGTTTATTTGGAAATTCTACTAATAAACTTGAAGCTGTATCACCTAATTCATCTTCAATTGTTTTTAAAGCTATTTTATGATCAAAGGGAGGAAGATCATCCTGTAGTTTTGTTAATTCGGTTAACCAATCCTGCCTTACTAAGTCTGGCCTGGTTGATAAAGCTTGACCTAGCTTAATGAAACATGGCCCTAGATCTGTAATTATATTAAAAAGATATTTTGATAATTCTTTCTGTGTTTTCTCATTATTACTCGATCCTTGGATAGCAAGCCTTATTAGGAAAAATATTAAAGTAAGTAAAATATATAAAGTTCTTGGAATTAATATCCATGGTCTTAAAAAGATCCATATAAGATCATTTTTTGGCGAATATTGCATTTTTGACTTATTCATTTGTCTAACAAAAATAAAAAATGAAAATACCCTTTACAACAATTGTATAAGAGTCAATAATACTTTATGAGTATTTCTTCTTTTCTAAAAAAAAATTTTTTAAATCGCTTTTTTTCCCCTCTCATAATAGAGGCCAAGCGTTGCCCAGAAATATTATAAAATTACTTCGAAAATATCCCGGTTCCTGGGATTTGCCAGAATTACCAGAATTAGGATCTCCTACAACAGAAAAGGGTTTAGTAGTTGAGGCGCAAAATTATTTTTCAAAAAAGTTCTCTACTAATCAATGTTGGTTTGGTGTTAACGGCGCCTCTGGTCTAATTCAATCAGGAATTTTAGCAATGGCTAAGCGCGGAAATTATCTTTTGATGCCAAGAAATATTCATACTTGTGTAATAAAAGCTTGTATTATCGCAAATCTAACCCCAATTCTATTTGATATTGAATATTCAGAAGAAACCGGACATTATCTACCTATTACAACAGAATGGTTTAAAAAAGTTCTTAATAATAAGTTATTGAACGATATTCAATTGGCAGGTATTGTTTTAGTTAATCCTTATTATCAAGGATATGCAAGCGATATAGAATCTCTTATTTATCTTTCACATGAGAGGAATATACCTGTTTTAGTAGATGAGGCTCATGGAGCCTATTTTTTATTTTGTGATAATTATGGATTACCAAAATCTGCCGTGAGTTCGAAAGCAGACCTTGTTGTTCATTCATTACATAAATCCCTGAATGGATTAAGTCAAACAGCAATTTTATGGCATAATGGAACTAAAGTAGAACATGAAAATGTTCAACAAAGTATAAATCTTCTTCAAACTACAAGCCCTAATTCACTTTTGCTATCTTCTTGTGAGGAATCTTTAAATGATTGGATTGAAATTAATAGTCTGAGGAATTTTCAAAAGAGAATAAATATCGCAAAAAATACTTTTGATGAATTATTTAAAAGGGGAATTCCCGTTGTTAGAAATGATGATCCTTTTAAGATTATTCTAAATACAGGATTGTATGGAATTGATGGCTTTTCGGCTGATAAATTTTTTTATGAAAATGGACTTATTGCAGAATTACCTGAAATGATGACAATAACCTTTGTGCTTGGATTTGCCAAGCAAAAAAATTTTGTAGGTATTTTAGAGAATTTATGGAATAAACTACTTTTAACTATTAAACCCCATAAACAATTAAAAAATATAAAGCCACCTTTTAAATCTATACAAATGCCCTTTATCACTCCTTCAGAAGCATGGATGAAAAAGTCTTATAAAATTCCTATTAAAGAATCTGTTGGAAAAGTTTGTGCAGAAATTGTTTGTCCATATCCTCCTGGGATTCCCTTTAGTGATTCCTGGAGAAATAATAGATCAAGAAAGAGTTGATTGGATTATTGAAAAAGGTAAATATTGCGAAGATCTGTATAATTTCTACATAAAAGTATTAATAACCTAACAATATTTAATGAGATTTAAAAGTGGCTTAATTATAGGAATCTTCGGGCTTTTAGTGGTTTCACTAGGAGGGTACTATTTCACAATTGCTGTAACCATATTGACTTATTTTGCTTTATTAGAACTTTTCCGAATGGCTGAATTTAAGGGTATAAAGCCTGCTACAAAAACAGCTTTAGTCTCTTGTTCATTAATAATAATTTCTACATATCTTGAAGTTAATGGAATCTTAGAAAAAGGAATATCAAATGCTACTTTATCTATCTCCTCAATATTAATATGTACTTGGCTTTTATTACAGCCTAAACCTGGCAAAATAGCTGATATTGCTACGTCTATATTCGGACTTTTTTATTTGGGTTTTCTACCAAGCTTTTGGATTAAATTAAGAGAACTAGATTCTATTGTTGCGAGTTCACACTATAGTGGAAACGGATTTTCAAATTACAGCAACTTAACTGGTTTTAAAATCACTCTAATTACATGTTTTTTAATTGTTTCTAGTGATATTGGTTCATACTTCATAGGGAAAAAATTTGGGAAAACATTTCTTTCTCCCATTTCTCCTAGTAAAACAATTGAAGGTCTATTAGGAGGAATACTTTGCTCTATTGTTACGGGCATTGTATTTGCCTTAATATTTAATTGGAATAATGCAGTGCTGATTGGTTTCATTTTTGGGGTCATTGTTTCATTAATGGCTTTAGTAGGAGATCTTATTGAATCAATGATGAAAAGAGATGCAAAGTTAAAAGATTCAGGAAACCTATTGCCTGGTCATGGAGGTATTCTCGATAGAATAGATAGTTATATTTTTACTCCATCATTGATCTTCTATACGATTTTGGCGCTGGATTACTTTAAGGTTATTTAGAGTTAAAAGGTTTTAAAATTTTTCATTTAACTTGTATGAGTTTGTTAATTATTACTGGAAAAAGTCAAATATAATTTTGCTTGTTAATTCTGGTAAATCTATGTGAGGTAAATGGCCGCAGTTTTTTAAACCTAAGAAATTTAAACTTTTAGTGTTTCTCAATTTATTTAGTTCATTTTTGCCGAGTATCCTATCGTTTAATCCGCAGACGGTTTTAACTGGATGATTTTGGAAATATTTGTAAGAGCCGCCAAATCCTCCACTATTGGCAAAAGAAGCAAGAGAATTCCTCCATCCCTTGCAACCAAGATGGATAGATGCTATCTGTTCCTCCTCGATTCCAACACTTTTGTCGGGGTAAGCAAAAGCTTGTCTACAGAGATTTTTTCTAACTAATGGTAATCCTAAGAATGCTGCACCAATTTGATTAAATGGTCTAGGTATGCTCTTTGAATCTCCAAATAAACCAGCAGGAGATAAAAGGATGATTTTATCTATATCTTTAGAAATTTCTTTAGAAAGTAATAGAGCTGCAGAACCTCCCATAGAGGCACCCACAATATTCAGTTTTTTAGATATTTTAAGTTCTTTGATCAAATCGATTAAATTAAGAATTATATTTTCAGGATTATATTGATTATTAAAAATTCTTGGTGAAAATCCAAAACCAAATAAGTCAGGAATGATTAGTTGGAAATGATTTTTTAAGTAGGGATAAATTCTTCTAAACTCCAATAGGCTGCTATCAAAGCCGTGTAAAAATAGTATGGGATCGCCAACCCCACTAATTAAAATTGGAAATTTTGCATTACCCCAATTTTGATTTAATTCAATCCATTGAGTTTCATTTAATATATTTCTACCTAAAGGATCAAAAATTATATTCTTGACTTTATTAAAATAATTATAGTTGGAGTATTTAAGGCTATTTTTAATCACATTAAATATAGATCCTAAATAGTAATTTTTTGACCTTCAAAAATTGAAATGGTTTTGACGATATCATCAGGACTTACAGAAAAGGGAAGAAAGTGAATCTCTGACTCTTTTCTACATGTGAAATCAGCAATTCTTTGAAGATTATTATTATCAAATATATCTATTCCAAGTTCACCAATTGTTGTTGGCAAATCTAGCTTCTTCATGAATTGTACTAATTGTTTTATTGATTGATCTGCGAGTTTATTATCATTTTTAATTTCTTCTAATTTTAATTGAATTAAAATACCTACTCCTACTATTTCACCATGTAATGGTTTCTTTTTAGGCTGGAGTTGTGTAATTGCATTATGTATGGCGTGTGCTGCAGCTGTTCTACATTTCGCTCCTCCAATTCCGCCAATTAGTCCTGCAGTTAAGCCATTGCCCTCTATTACATTTCTCCATGCTATATTTTCCATTGAAGACTCAGCTAATGCCTCTTCACTATCTAGGAATAATTGATCTCTCAACACTCTTGAGATTTGTATAGCTTGTTGTACGAGACCATCTCTATTTGATGAGCTCGTAATTGATGATTCATACCACTTAGCTAAAGAGTCAGCTATTCCACTAGTAAGAGTATTTGTTGGTGCGGTTTTTATAAAAGAATAATCAAAGACTAAAATATCTGGACAAGAGGAAAGATTTATATCTTTTATAAATTGACCTTGTTGAGAATATATATTTCCTAATGCAGTCCATCCAGCACAAGTAGAAGCGCTTAAGGGGACTGTAATACAAGGAATTGAGAGTTGATGTGCGAGAATTTTACCGGCATCTAAAACCTTACCTCCTCCAGCAGCAATAATAGCGTCACAATTATTTTTAGAGGATATTTTATAAAGCCTATTTAAATCTTCTTCGCAACAATCAAAATGTAAAGTTTCATTTAACGCATTAATGTTATAAAGATTTAAATCTTGTATTATTTTTTGTCTTAAGGAGTTAGTTGAACTACTTCTTCCCACAATTAAAGGAAATTTTGTTAATTTTGATATTTCTGGTAAAGCTTTTTCCCAAGCTTTATTTCCTTTGAAAACCCTTTTGGGAGATACTAAATACATTAAATAGTTACTTTTTAGAAGTTTGCTCCTGCCAGCTCTTGAGGCGATTCTTCAGAAGAAATTTTAACAGTTACTTTTTTGTTTTCATCAATATCTACAAGTGCAATATCTCCATCTTTGATTCGCCCAGAAAGAACTTCTTCGGCGAGACTATCTTCTAAAAGCCTCATCACAGCCCTTCTTAATGGCCTTGCGCCGTAAGAAGGATTATAACCTTCCTCAACTAATCTTTCCTTAAAAGAATCTGTAACACTTAACTTTATCCCTTTTTCACTTAACCTAGAGAATACTTCTCTCAACATTATTTCAGCGATGTCTTTTACTTCATTTTTAGTTAATTGTCTGAATACAATAATTTCATCCAATCTGTTCAAGAATTCTGGTCTGAAGTATTGTTTAAGTTCTTCATTAACTAGAGATTTTATTCTATTGTACTGACTATCCTCAATTGATTCTCCAGAGAATTCAAAGCCAAGGCCTCCTCCACCTTTCTCAATTACTTTTGAGCCAATATTTGAGGTCATTATTAATAAAGTATTTTTAAAATCTACAGTTCTGCCTTTAGAGTCGGTTAATCTTCCTTCCTCAAGAAGTTGCAATAGTAAATTGAAAACATCTGGATGTGCTTTTTCAACTTCATCAAAAAGAACTACAGTATATGGTCTTCTTCTTACAGCTTCAGTTAATTGACCACCTTCATTAAACCCAACATATCCTGGGGGAGACCCAATCAATTTACTTACGGTATGTCTTTCCATAAACTCAGACATATCTAACCTGATCATCGCTTCTTCGCTTCCAAAGAAATAAGATGCTAGAGCTTTTGTGAGTTCAGTTTTACCTACACCTGTGGGTCCTGAAAAAATAAAACTTGCGATAGGTCTATTCGGATTCTTAAGACCAACTCGTGCTCTCCTTATCGCTCTCGATACAGCTTTAACTGCTTCATCTTGACCAATAAGTCTTTTGTGAAGAGTATCTTCCATATTCAATAATTTGACGGACTCAGTTTCCGTTAATTTTTGAACGGGTACTCCTGTCCAAGAAGCTACTATGTGAGCTACATCTTCTTCGCTAACTACAGGATTCTCTACAATTTCTGTATTTTTAATAGAATTTTCACTATCTGCGTTGGAGCTATCAACTTGACCATCTTTTTTATTTTCAAGTAATTTTTTTATTTGAGATGATAATTCAAGCTCTTTCTCTCTTAAGTTGACTAGCCTGATCAAAATTTTGGTCTCTAACAGCTTCTTCTTTTTGTTTCTGTATTTCTCTTAACTCTTTGTCAATTTGCTTAGCTTCAGGAGGTAGTTTAGAATTAATTAACCTCACTCTACTTCCAGCTTCATCAATTAAGTCTATTGCTTTATCTGGTAGGAATCTATCAGAAATGTATCTATCTCCAAGGTGAGCTGCAGCTTCAAGAGCTTCATCAGTAATTTTGAGACGGTGGTGTTGCTCATATCTCTCTCTTAAACCTCGAAGGATTTCAATAGTGTCATCTATTGAAGGTTCTCCTACCATAACAGGTTGAAATCTTCTTTCCAAGGCAGCATCACGTTCAATATGCTTACGATATTCATCTAAAGTTGTTGCACCAATACATTGAAGTTCTCCTCTAGCTAGAGCTGGTTTTAAAATATTTGCAGCATCAATAGCCCCCTCAGCAGCACCAGCTCCAATAAGGGTATGAACTTCATCAATAACTAGAATAACGTTTCCTGCTGATTTTATTTCTTCCATTATTTTCTTAAGACGCTCCTCAAATTCTCCTCTATATTTTGTTCCAGCAACAAGAAGACCAATATCTAGTGTTAAAACTCTTTTATCTTCAAGAATATCTGGAATTTCTCCTTGTTGTATTCTTTGAGCTAAACCTTCTGCGATAGCTGTTTTACCAACTCCTGGCTCGCCTATTAATACTGGATTATTTTTAGTTCTTCTGCCAAGAATTTGCACTACTCTATCAATTTCATCATGACGCCCAACAACTGGGTCTAATTTAGATTCACTAGCTAATTTAGTTAGATTTGTTCCAAATTCATCTAGAGTAGCTGTTTTAACATTACCTTTGCCACTACCACTGCCAGAACCTACTTCAGCAGTTTCGCCAAGCATCCTTATGACTTGAGTTCTTACTTTGGTTAGATCAATACCTAGATTTTCTAAGACTCTTGCAGCTACACCTTCGCCTTCTCTAATAAGGCCAAGTAGAAGATGTTCTGTACCAATATAGTTATGACCTAGTTGTCTTGCCTCTTCTAATGAGAGTTCAAGAACTCTTTTAGCCCTTGGAGTAAAGGGAATTTCAACTGCTACAAAACCAGAACCTCTACCAATAATTTTTTCAACTTCAATTCTAGAATCTTTTAAGTTCACACCAAGTGATTTGAGAACTTTAGCAGCTACACCAGTTCCTTCTCCAATTAATCCTAAGAGTATTTGTTCAGTACCCACGAAATTATGACCAAGTCTTCTAGCTTCTTCTTGAGCCAGCATGATGACTTTTATTGCTTTTTCAGTAAATCTTTCAAACATTACTATTTGAGCTTTCTATATAATAACCTACCAGTATTGAGCCTATTTTGTGTTTAGAATGAGCTTTTGTGAATACCTTATGTTTTTTCTTGCTAGTTCAAATACTACATTATGAGTGGGATTGAAGGTAATAACTAGAATTTAAAGGATTCTGGTTATCCGCACAAGAAAAAAATTAATTATTTTTTTAACAATTTCTTTTCTTGTAAAAGAGCATTTGAACCATCCTTGTAATATTTTTTTCTAATTCCTATCGTTTTAAATCCAAAAGCATGATAAAAATTTAGTGCATCTAAATTTTTATCTGATACTTCTAATTGGATTTTTTCGATAGCAAAACTTTCACATTGTTTAAAAGTTTCTTTTAGGAGTTTTTTCCCTAGTCCTCTTCTTTTAAATGTTGGATGAATTGATAAATAAGTTAATTCAGCATTGCAAAAGATTTTCTGGAAAACACAAATACCTACAATTTGATAATTCCTAAAACAGGCAAAAGCATAAACATAATTTTTTCTTAACTCCTTTTCCCATTGTTTAAGATTCCATAATTTAATAGTCATTAAATCTATTTCATGACACTCTTGTGATTCTTTTCTTGTTATTTTTTTTACTAAATACATTTTTTGATTTTTTTGATATTAGTTTGTGAAACTTATTTCAAATAATAAGTTGTAGAATGCTTTATATCAAAATTGGTAAAATGGAAGTAAATTCATCATTTCTAAAAAATAAAATATTTTTTGATAGTCCAAATAAAAATATTGTTCCTATTTCTACAAGTATTGATAAAAATGGAAACTTATCAATAGCTAATTGTTCAATAAATAATTTGGTAGAAAGATATGGTTCTCCAATATATCTTTTAGATGAGATGACACTTCGAAGCTCATGTAGGGCTTATAAAAGAGCTTTGGAGAAATACTATCCTGGGAAGTCTTTACCAATTTACGCTTCTAAAGCTAATAGCTCTTTATTTATGAGTAATTTAATCCACTCAGAGGGATTAGGCCTAGATGCAGTTTCTGAAGGTGAGCTCATAACAGCTTTAAATGGGGGGGTTGATAATAAAAAAATAGTTTTTCATGGCAATAATAAGTCAGATAGAGAAATAGAATTTGCCATAAGAAATAAAATTAAAATTGTTGTAGATAATAGCTTTGATTTAGAACGACTAATAACTTTTTCAGAATCTTTAAATACAACTCAAGAAGTTATGGTGAGATTTACTCCAGGAATTGAATGTCACACTCATGAATATATTAAAACTGGATCGGTTGACAGTAAATTTGGTTTTGGAATTGAGAACTTAGAAGTTGTTTTTAGTAAAATAAAAAAATCTAAAAATGTGAAATTAGTTGGATTACATGCACATATAGGATCTCAGATATTTGAATTGGATCCTCATAATGACTTGGCAGAGATAATGGTAAAAGTAGCTTTGGAAGCACAAAAATTTGGTCATATAATTACCGAGCTAAATCTAGGAGGTGGATTAGGAGTAAAATATATCCCAAATGATGATCCGCCAACTATTGATGAGTGGGTTGAAACAATATCAAAAGCCCTAATAAAAGCATGTGAAAAAAATAAATTTAAACTACCAACTCTCATGTGCGAACCTGGTCGTTCAATTGTTGCTACATCTGGGGTTACAATATATAAATTAGGTGCTTTTAAGGAGATACCAGGATTAAAAACCTATATCTCTGTAGATGGTGGGATGAGTGATAATCCTAGACCAATTACTTATCAATCAAATTATTCTGCTTGTTTAGTAAGCGATCCGTTGAATTTAAATTCTCCAAAACATTTCACTATTGCAGGGAAACATTGCGAATCAGGAGATGTTTTATTTAAAAATATCTTACTAGGTAATTGTAAGACTGGAGATCTATTATGCGTATTTGGAACAGGGGCATATAACTTATCAATGAGTTCTAACTATAATCGTATTCCTAGACCTGCATCAATACTTCTAAATGATGGTAATTCCGAATTAATTCAAAAAAGAGAAACACCAGAAGATCTTTTAAGATTTGATGTTTTACCTGATCGCTTTATTAGTCATTCTTCGGTAAGTTGATAGTAGATAACTTAATTTAATGTGAATTTTTGGGGGTTTATAAATCTTAAAGTTGTTTTTGATGTTTTGTTCGCAGCTGGTTTTGGACTCCTTTTCTTTGCAAGAGTAAAAGAAAAACGTACATTATGGCTTCTAAGAGGTTATTTATTTCTAGTTTCATTGGCATGGTTTGTGCAAAGATATGCAAACCTTCCTCTTACTTCTAAATTAATTGATGCAGTTGTGTTAGCTTGCTCTCTCTCATTGGCAATTCTTTGGCAAGGAGAGCTTAGAAGATTAATGGAGTTATTAGGAACGGGAAGACTTACTGTTCTTTTAGGAAACCCTCCAAAAGAATTCAGAGCAAATGGTAATTCTGTTAATCAACTTGTCGAGGCCGCCGGTAAACTTTCACAAAATAGAAGAGGAGCGTTAATGGTAGTAGATTTAGGTAGCGATTTAAGGCCTGAAGATTTCTTATATTCTGGAATAAATATTGAAGCTCAACTTTCGACGGATCTTTTGATAAATCTTTTTGCTACTGATACTCCTCTACATGATGGAGCTGTGTTGGTTAAGGGTGATAAAATCATATCTGCGGGTGTTATTTTACCTTTGTCAAGGCAAGGTATAAGTAGATATGGGACAAGACATTTGGCAGCTTTGGGCATAACAGAGAGATTTGATAGATGCATTTGTATTGTTGTTTCAGAAGAGACAGGCACATTATCATTAGCGAATCAGGGTAAGCTAGAAAGGCCTATCACTAGTAGTAGATTACAAGAGCTTTTAAATGAATTTATAGGAAATATAAACACACCTGTAGTTGCAAAATCATCTGCAAATAGAAATGTATCATCGCCAAAAAAGAGTACAACTGATATTATTCCAAATATTGCTATTGATAAATCTTTGAGAAATTCTGACTGATAAAAACAATTTTTGAGATTAATTATGATTTTAAAAAATCCAACCAATAAAATTTTAGATTTATCTCAGGAAATAGATAAACTTCGAATTCCAAATCATATAGCAATTATTATGGATGGGAATGGTCGGTGGGGTATAAAAAAAGGATTTTCTAGGTCTTATGGACATAATAAAGGAGTATCAGTGCTAAAAAAAATATTACAGTTGGCCAAATGTTGGGGTGTAAAGATTTTAACAGTTTATGCTTTTTCAACTGAGAATTGGTCTAGACCAACTGAAGAAGTTAATTTCCTGATAAATTTATTTGAAAAAGTATTAGATAGAGAAATTGAAGAATTAAATAAAGAATCAATCAGAATTAACTTTATAGGCAATTTGTCCCCTTTCCCAGAAAATCTAAGAAAAAAAATCAATCATTCTGAAGAAATAACAAGACATAATAGTGAATTTATTTTTAATGTATGCACTAATTATGGAGGGAGGCAAGAGCTTGTAAAAGTTGCTCAAGAATTGGCAAAGAAGTCAGTTTTAGGGGAAATAAATCCTGATAATATAAATGAAAAAGTCTTTGAATCTGAACTCTTAACAAAAGGTTTTAATGATCCTGACCTTCTTATTAGGACTAGTGGAGAGAGGAGAATTAGCAATTTCTTGTTATGGCAACTTGCATATTCAGAAATATACATAACAGAAAAATTATGGCCTGAATTTAATGAAAATGAATTTTTAAAAGCCATCATCGATTATCAATCGAGGAAAAGGCGTTTTGGAGGTATAGATTCGTTAACAAAGGAAACTATTAAAAGTTCTTTTACTCTAGATAGCTAGAATATTATTGAATGAATAGCAAAAATATGATTGAACTAGATTTAGTTGAGACCTCAAAGGATTTGAGATTTAATTGGAGCAGAGAAGAAATTCTTGAAATTTTAAATATGCCTCTCATCGATTTGATGTGGAAGGCACAGATAATTCATAGAAAATATAATGATTATAAAGTTCAACTTTCTTCTCTTTTTAGTGTAAAAACAGGCGGTTGTACAGAAAATTGTTCTTACTGTAGTCAATCAATTTATAGTTCAAGTCAATTAAAAAGTAATCCTTTGCAAGAGGTGGCTTCTGTTTTAAAGAGAGCACAGTTAGCCAAAGATGAAGGTGCAGAGAGATTTTGTATGGGTTGGGCTTGGAGAGAGATAAGAGATGGAAGTGCTTTTAACTCAATGTTAGAAATGGTCAGAGGAGTAAGAAAATTAGGGATGGAGGCGTGCGTTACGGCAGGCATGCTTAATGATAATCAGGCTGCCAAATTAGCAGAGGCAGGATTGACAGCTTATAACCATAACCTAGATACAAGTCCGGAATTCTATCAAAATATTATTACTACAAGAACCTATCAAGATAGATTAGATACCTTAAAAAGAGTGAGAAATGCTGGTATAAATATTTGTTGTGGCGGGATTATTGGATTAGGTGAATCAAAAAAAGATAGAGCATCCCTCCTTCAGGTTCTCTCAAATATGAACCCTCATCCAGAAAGTGTGCCAATCAATTCATTAGTAGCTATCGAAGGTACTGGACTTGAAGATTCAAAAGCAATTGATTCCCTAGAGATGATTAGAATGATTGCTTCAGCAAGAATACTCATGCCAAAGAGTAAAGTTAGACTAAGTGCTGGGCGAGAAAATTTAACCAAGGAAGCTCAAATACTATGCTTTCAGTGCGGAGCAAATTCTATTTTTTATGGCGATGAGTTGCTTACTACCTCAAATCCTGCTTGCGAGACAGATAGGAAACTTCTTAGCGAAGTGGGAGTTTCTTTTAATAAGAACTTTAGATTTAATAAGAATGCTGTGACTTCAAAATGAAAAATTTAAAATCAGTAATTTCATTTTACTGTTTTATTCATATTGATAAAAATTTTTTAAATGAGCTGAAGAATACTTTGTTAAATTATGAAAAAGAGGGTCTAACAGGATTAATAATAATTGCAGAGGAGGGAATTAATGGAACAATTTGTGGAGAAGACTCAATAACAAAGAAGACTATTAAATTAATAAAAAATTATTTTAATAATGAAGATTTAAATGAAAAATTAAGTTTTTCAAAAAACAAAGTTTTTAAAAAATTAAAAATAAAAATTAAGTCAGAGATTGTAACAATGGGTATAAGTAATCTTAACTTAAGTAAAAGGGGTACTTATGTAAATGCATTTGAATGGAATAAATTATTAAATGATAAAAATACATTAGTTATCGATACAAGAAATGACTATGAAGTTTCTCTTGGAGGCTTTAATAACTCTATTAATCCTAAAACAAGAAACTTCAGAGAATTCCCAAATTGGGTTGATAAAAATATTGATAAATATCTAAATGGAAAACAAGTAGATAATATTGCAATGTTTTGTACAGGTGGAATTAGATGTGAAAAAGCAACTTCATTACTAAAAAAGAAAGGTTTTAAAAATGTTTATCACCTTAAGGGAGGAATATTAAAATACTTAGAAATGATTCCCTCAAAAGATAATTTATATGAGGGAGAATGTTATGTTTTTGATGAAAGAGTAGCTTTAAATAAACAATTAAAAAAAGGTTCATATACTATTTGCCATGCATGTGGTATGCCTCTCTCCATAGAGGATAAAGCTAAAAAAGAATTTATAGAGGGAGTTCAATGTCATCTATGTATTAGTAAGTTTAGTGATGAAGATAGAAAAAGATTTGCAGAAAGACAGAAACAAATTGATAAGCAAAAAACACAATCAAAATCAAATCTTAAAAATACTTTTAAGAAATGACAATAGATTCATTAGAGGAGCTAGCTAAATCCTTAGATTTAACAATTAAAATCCAAATGAGGGAAGTTTTCGGACTGAAATTTTTTAGAATTGTTGTTGCAAGAATTACTAATAATTCTGTAAAGATTTTTGGAGAAATAAAAGGTTGGACTTTTCCAAATAAGAATGGTTTGCAGTTAGATACTTTGAGAATCTTAAGTAATTCACCAGAATATGTTTCTGAACTGATTTGGGCCACAACTATGGCTTGGGCACTAGAACAAACTAATTGTGAAAATGCAAGATTATTAGCTATCTATGATGAAGATGGTTATAGTAAAAAACTTGTAAGATATTTTAGATTAATTGGTTTTAGAGTAATAAAGGAGGTAGGATCAAGCCCTTCAGATTTGCTTTTAAGATTAATATGGGGAGGGGCAGGAACTTTAATGAAAGGTGATTGCAAGAAAATTATGAGTAAATTAGAAAAAAAATTTAAAAATTTAAACTTCATTTATCCTGCATGATAACTACTTCTTATTAGTGGTCCACAAGATACTTTGCTAAAGCCAACATTTTTTGAGAAATCAGAGATATCATTGAATTCTTTTGGATCCCAATATTTCTTTACTGGTAAATGTTTTAAAGATGGTCTAAGGTATTGCCCTATAGTAATTTGGTCACATTTTGCCTCTTTTAAATCTAAGATAGTTTTTTTTATTTCATCTAAATTTTCTCCAAGACCAAGCATTATTCCTGACTTGGTCTGTATCTGTGGTGATAACTGTTTTGATAATCTTAAAAGATTAATAGAGCTTTTATAATTAGCTCCTCTCCTGACTTCTTTTTGGAGTCTTTCTACAGTTTCTAAATTGTGGTTAAAACAACAAGGTTCTTTATCTAAAATTTTCTTTAATCTTTCTTTTTGAAGTATTGCTCTTTCTTCAAGATTTTTACCTCCTCCCCACAAATCAGGTGTAAGAACTTCGATCTTGATATTATTATCAGTTTTCCTGATTTCATCAATAGTTGAAGTAAAAAATATTGCACCATGATCTTTTAGGTCATCCCTTGCTACTGAAGTAAGAACAACATATTTCAGATTTAATGTCTTTACAGCATTAGCAACTTTTTTACTTTCTTGAAGATCAACCTCCAGTGGTCTCCCTTTATTTACTTGGCAAAATGCGCATGCTCGTGAACAAACAGATCCTCCTAAAAGAAAAGTTGCAGTACCAGATGCATAACATTCCGCCCTATTTGGACATCTTCCTTCTTCGCAAATTGTATGAATATTAGATTTCTTTATGAGATTTTGTATCCTCTCGAATTCGGATGCTTTACTTATTGGAAAATTTATCCATGAAGGTAACCTCAATAAATTTTCTTTGGTTTCAAACTGAAAGTCATCCATATTTATAAAATATCCGTTCTTCCCTCAAGTGCTCTTGCAAGTGTTACTTCATCAACATATTCCAATTCGCTGCCCATAGGCAGTCCATAAGCTATTCTTGTGACCTTTGTAAAAGGACTTAATAATTTTGCTATGTAAAGACTAGTCGTATCCCCTTCAACACTAGGAGTAAGTGCAAGAATAATTTCATTTATTTCATTTTTGCTTACTCTTTCAACTAGACTTTTGATCTCTAATAATTCTGGTCCAATCGAATCCATAGGTGATATTAATCCACCTATGACATGATAATGACCTTTATATTCTCTAGCTCTCTCTAATGCAAGCAAATCTTTTGTCTCTGCAACCACGCATATTAATTTCTGATCTCTATCTGGATTCCTACAAATTTCACACTCAAGTTCCGATGTTAAATTAAAACAACTTTTGCACTGGCCAACATTATTGTGGGCTTCCAATAATGATTGTGAAAAATCTTTAATTGTTTTTTCAGGTTGTTTTAGAATATAAAGTGCAAGCCTTTGAGCCGTCCTAGGTCCAATTCCAGGAAATCTCTCAAAATGTTCGATTAACTTAGCAAGTGGTTTTGTAAAAGTTATCAAAATAAAACTACTTTTAGGATTAATCTAGTGCCATAAATCAAATTTGGTTCTATATGTTTGCTTTTAATGTCTTATGATACTTCTACGAAGATCTAAACCAATGAAGCTAATGAATTTTAATCCATTTAAATATTTTCTAATTATAGTTATGTGCTTTTGCTTAAGTGCTTGTGGGAGTGGACTTAGCGCTGGCCTTGAGGCTTATCAAAGTCCTGATGGTAGATATGGATTCTTCTATCCCACTGGTTGGACAAGAATTAAAGTTGATGGAGGACCTGAAATTATATATCACGATATAATTAATAGTAATGAGACTTTAAGTCTAGTAGTTTCAGATATTGATAAGGACGTTCAATTAGAGCAATTAGGTTCACCCTCTGAGGTTGGACAAACATTAATCGATAAGGTTATTGCTCCTGAAGGATCTGGTCGTTCTGTAAAGCTAATTAATGCAAATAAAAGAGAATTATCTAATCATGTTTTTTATGATTTGGAATATGAATTAATCTTGAATAATCAAGATAGACATGAGCTGGCGACAGTTGTAGTAGATAGAGGAAGTATATATACTTTTGCAGTTGGTACTAATCAAGAAAGATGGAACAAAGTAGAAAAAATGTTTGCTAATGTTGTCGAATCATTTAATTTCTTGATCTAAATTTTATATCCCAGCTTGCACTTTCCATAATTCTGAATAAATACCATTTTTTTTGATCAAGAAATCATGTCTGCCCTCCTCAATAATTTTTCCTTTTTCCAAAACAATTATATTATCAGCACTTTTTATTGTGCTTAATCTATGAGCGATAACAATTGTTGTTCTTTTTTGTTTTATTTTAATTAGTGATCGTTGAATTAAAAGTTCAGTCTCATTATCTACAGATGCAGTTGCCTCATCAAGGATTAATATCGGAGCATCTTTCAGTATTGCTCTTGCTAATGCTATTCTTTGTCTTTGCCCTCCTGATAACTTTTGACCACGCTCACCAACTAATGTTTTATAGCCATCAGGCAGTCTTGTAATGAAATTATGTGCTTCTGCTATTTTAGCTGCTTCTGAAATATCTTTAAAATTAGCCCTAGTAGATCCATAAGATATATTTTCTAAAATAGTACCTTGAAAAAGATAGGTTTCTTGACTAACTAAAGATATTGATTTTCTTAAGTCTTTTAGTTTGATTTCATTTATTGGAATATTATCAATAGTTATTAGACCTTTATTCGCATCATAAATTCTTAAGAGAAGCTTAATAATTGTACTTTTACCTGAACCAGTTAGTCCCACTATTCCTAATGTTGTATTGTTTGGAATTTTAAAATTAATATTATTAAGAGTTGACTTTCTTCTTGGATAACTAAAGTAAATATTTTTAAAATTTACTTCACCTTTAATGTTTCTTATATTAATTTTTTTATTTCCATCTAATATTCTAATTGGTGTATCAATAAGATCTATTACCCTATTAACTGATGCCATAGATCTTTGGAATTCATCTAAAACATGCCCTAATGTAGTTAAAGGCCATAATAACCTTTGTGTTATGAAAACTAAAAAACTATATGTCCCTACGCTTAAAATGCCATTCCAAGTTTGAAAACCGCCAATAAGTAAAATCGCAACAAAGGCAAATAAAATTGCAAATCTTATTAATGGTATAAAAGCTGATGAGAGTTTTATTGCTGATTTATTACTTTTTTGATACGCATTACTCTCACGAATTAATCTTTTTAATTCCCAATTTTCAGTTGTAAAGCTCTTTATAGTTAGTATTCCACCCAAATTATTATTTAAACGAGAAGCAAGAAGACCTGCTTTCTTTCTGACATCTTTATATTTTGGGCCTAACTTTCTTTGGAATTTTATTGAACCAATCAAAATAATAGGAATAGGAGCAAATGCGAATAATGCAATAAAAGGGGCTGTTATAATTATTGTTCCGCCTATTATTATTACTGATACAAGTAATTGGATAATTTCGTTTGCGCCATGATCTAAAAATCTTTCAAGCTGATTTATATCATCATTTAATATAGATAGTAGTCTCCCTGTATTATCAGTTTCAAAAAATTGCATATCTAATTTTTGTATATGCTCATAAGCTTTAATTCTTAATTTATGTTGTGATATTTGTGCAAGATTTCTCCATAAAACAGCATAAAGATACTGGAAAATTGATTCGCCACTCCAAATAAAACCTGTTACTAAAGCAAGCAATATTAATTGACTAGGAACATCTTTTATTCCAAAACTTGCTATCCAAGAATTTTGTTCTTTCACCACTATATCTACAGCTAATCCAATAATCACTGGGGGTGCAAGATCAAGAATTCTATTTATAATTGAACTCAAAAAAGCAAAAATTAATATATTTTGCTCATTTGATAAATTTATATATAACCTTATTATTGGGTTTTGACTTTTAACTTTACTCATTGAAAAATTTTTATTCTTTTAAATGTGAATCTAATTGTTTATTTGCATCCTCTTTGCATTTGAAAATAGATTTTTCATGTTCAATATTATTGTTAATATTTTTTAAGTAACAATCACATACCTTATTACCAAAACTTTCTGTATAGATAAGATTAGCTTTTCTTATTTCGGATTTTACATTTTCTATGCAAAATATTTTTATGATTGAATTTGTATTTAATTCCGGTGAACTTTTTATTGTTAATATTTGATTAAAGAAAATAAATCCTAAAAAAGATAAAAAATATAATTTAAATTTCATTTCTCCTTTAATTTCTTATTCTAAGATTCTTTAATTGATTTTTTGTTTCTTTTTTTAAATCTTTTGGTAAATCTACAAGACTATAATCATTGAAAATCTGTATTTTACCAATTACTTTTCCATTTAAATTTGTAGCATTACATATTGTTGAAATTATATTACCCACTCTTATATTATTATTTCTCCCAAAATTAAATTTGAATGTTTCAAATCCAGCATTTTGATAGTTTGATCTTCGAGTAGAATTTTTTGACCTTATATTACCTCTATTAGATTTTTCTGGATTAAAACTATTTTGCTTGTTTATCCAAGATTCATCTTCTTCAACAAAGAAAGGCTTATTTCCAATTGCCAAGTTAATTGCTGCCATAGCAATATTTTCTTCATTCATAGAATATTTAAATTTTAATGTATCTAAAATATCAATCATTAAGGATTTATTTTCATTATTTTTTTCTATTATTACTGAATTTTTATTGATATCTTTTGTCAATTTATCCATCCTGTTTTCATTGATAATTTTGTTACTTGGAATCAAAAACTCTTCGATTTTTGATTTAGTTGAATTTTCTAAACCTCTTAAAAAATGTTTTTCTCTTCTGTTAACAAATAAAATAGCTTCACCTGTTCGACCTGCTCTTCCAGTTCTTCCAATCCTATGAGTATAGGTTTCTGAATCAAAAGGAAAATCATAATTTATTACTAGTTTAATCCTTTCTACATCTAATCCTCTAGCAGCAACATCAGTTGCTACAAGGATATCTATAAATCCTTTTTTTAGTCTATCAACAGTTGCTTCTCTTTGATTTTGAGGTATGTCACCATTTAGAACAGCTACACTATGCCCAGCAGTTTCTAATTCTTCAGCTATTGATGTGGTTAAAGATTTTGTTCTAACAAAAATAATAACCCCTTCATTATTAATTTCTAAAATTCTTTTAAGGGCCTGCAATTTGTATTGTCTTTGTACATTTACGAACTTTTGAGAAATTAATTGAGCTTCTTTTTTAATACTTTTTATTTTTATTTCAGCTGGATTATTAAGATATTTCTTTGCAATAATTTTGATTTCGTTTGGCATTGTTGCTGAAAATAATACCATTTGCTTATCTTCAGGAAGTTTATCTATTATCCATTCAATATCTTCTAAAAAACCCATTTTTAGCATTTCATCTGCTTCATCTAATACAAGACAATTAACTTTATTTATATTAAAAGTTCCTTGCCTTATGTGGTCCATTATTCTGCCAGGAGTTCCAACGACGATATCTGTTTTTCTTTTTAATGATGATATTTGGTTCCTAAAATCTGTTCCTCCATATATTGCAATCGTTTTTAAATCTTTTGATTCTGAGCTATAGCTTTTGAAGGAATCTGCTACCTGAGTGGCTAATTCTCTTGTAGGAGTCATTACTAATACTTTCGCTTTTATTTCATTATTATTTTCTAACTTATCAATGATTGGTAAAGCAAAAGCTGCTGTTTTCCCTGTACCAGTTTGTGCCTGACCTAATAGATCTCTTCCCTGCATTAATTCTGGTATTGCAGCTAGTTGAATAGGTGTAGGATTTACGTATCCTTTTTTTTCTAAAGACTTAAGTATTGATTCTTTAAAACCAAAATCTTTAAAATTCTTTTCATGAGAGGCTTGCTTTTTCAAATCTTTAGAATTTGTATCATTTTCAATATCTGATTTTGAATTTTTGACAAATTCGTTTTTGAATTCACTTTCTTCATAACTTGAAGAAAGTTTTTTAGTTTTTTGTGCCATTAATAATGCCTGATTTCATCTGGTCAGGCATTCAACTATTATTATCTAAACAAAGAATTGTTGTTGATTTGCCATTCAGAGCCTTATTCCTAATCTACCATCCTGAGGTGTATAAAATCTTATAAACATTTTTTTATTAGGAATAATATAAATCTAAATTATTTTTTGCTCTTGTAATGGCAGTGTAAAAAAGCCTTCTATCAAAATTATTATTAAAAAATAAATTTTGATCTGTTGTTTTTACTGAAGATTTTTTTATTGTATTTTTAGATTTATCCCAGAGTAAGCATACTTTTCCTGCCTCGCTCCCTTGAGACTTATGAATGGTTATGGCAATAGCTGGAACTATATTTTCTATTGTTGATGGATTAATTAATCTTATTACCTGTTCATTATGATTATCAAAAATTTTAAATAAAAATCTTCTTGTTTCTGATTTTCCAATTAAAACTCCAAGATCACCGTTTGATAACCCCAAATCAGAATTATTTTTAGTGCACATGATAGGTATCCCTTCTTCTAAATCTTGAAATTTAATTTGTTTATTTTGATAAAGAATTATTTCATGGATATTCTGCACACTCCACAAACCTTTATTCCTTTGACATAAAATTATTTGACTATTTAATTTATTTAATATTTCATTAGCTAATTCTTTCTCAAAATCTAAAAGATTATTTATATCTTTTTCAAAGATATATTTTTTAGAACTTAATTTTTGAACAGAATTTTTTAGGTCATCTAGGTGAATATTTATATCATTAACTAATCTTGATGGAATTATATATTTTGGTTGATGAAATATTTTTACATTACTATCTTTATTAGCATTTATAAGTTTTATTTGTTCTTTAAAAGCAGTCTTAGATTTTGTTATGACTGATTTACTTAAATTAATAATATCTCCACTATTTCTATATATTTTATTTAATTTAATAGTAATTTTTTCAAAAATATTATTTGTTGATATTTCAAAGATATAGTTCCAAATTGAATGACTATTTATCGGAGGTAATTGGTTAGAATCTCCTATTAGTATTATTTTACAATCACTAGAAATATTATTAATTGTAGATTCAAAAATATCAAAACCAACCATAGACATTTCATCAATAACAAGTATATCTATTTCACTTAATTGAAATTTTAATTTTTTTAAATTGAATCGTGAATTATCAATCCAAGAATGAAGTGTTTGGCAATCAATAAAAAAATTCTCATTAATTTTACTTAATTGTTTATCTATAGCTTCCTTCATTCTTCCTGTCGCTTTTCCAGTAGGAGCAGCTATCCCTATATTCATAAATTTATTATTTTTAATTAAATTCGAGATTGATTCAATAACTAATGTTGTTTTACCTGTTCCTGGACCCCCTTCTATTAGGATTAAATCGGAATATTCTAATAATCCTAATATCTTATTTAAATCATTTTCATTTTTAAATTTAGATTTATTAAAATTATTTTTGATTCTTTTTGAGAGCTTTTGTTCAATCTCTTCAAATTTATTATTCCATTTTATCCAAGATAATTTTGAATTTTTAAATATTATTGGCGAATTTATAGACTCTATTAATCCAGTTTCTCTTAAAGCTTTTAAATGTAAATCAGGCCATCCTTTTTGAAATAATTCAAAATCAGTTATTTTATTATTAATATCAACAAATGTATTTCCCTTTTTTTCAGATTCAAATAAAATTTGAATTACATCTTTTATGTATAGCGAATATTGATTTTCATCAAAATTAAATATTTTTTTAATTAAATTATAAATATAATAATAATCAAAATTTAATTTATTGTTTTTATTATTAGTTTTATTAATCATATTTAAATAATTTATCTAAATATAAAATTCTTTTTATAGAAACACTGCTAGAAAATACTCCAGGTATTGCATTATAAGAAAATAATTTTTCATCACTATTAGGTAATCCTCTTATAAAAATATAAATGTAACCCCCCAATGATTTCTCAGGCAAGTAATTAGGCAACCTCCATTGTAAAAATCTATGTAATGCAAGCAAATATAAATGGGCCTGTAATGGGTAATGATGTTTATACATTTCTTGCTTCATATTTTTATAATCATAATTAAAAGGATAACTTTCTGTTAGATCATTTTTACTGATAAAATTACTTTTCCAATCTATTATCCACCATTTACTTTCTTCAATATTATTTCCAACTGGCATAATACAATCTATACACCCTGTATGAAAACCTTTACTATAAATATCAAGTTTTTTAATTCTTTCAGCATAATCTTTTCCAAACTCATATTCACTATCCAATAAAAAACATTTTTCTATATCTTCTGTTTTTATTATTTTATCTTTTTTAGATAAAGCTAAGTTGTATTTAAATTCTTTAATAATTTTATTATCTGGAATATCTTTTAATTTTATGTTTTTAAGATTATTCCCTAAAGGTGTATAAATAATTCTCTTAATACCTTCTAAAACACTTTTTGTAAAAGATTGATCAATATTAAAATTAAATAATTCTTTATTTATAATTTCCTCAAGAATTTTATCTGAGTCAGATTGAAAATTAAATTTCTCAATTATCTTGTGTAAGCATATACCTGCATTTATTCCTTTTGGAAAGATACTAAGTGGATTAGGAAAATTTGATTCGCTAAAATTTTTCTTATTAAGTAATTTTCTTCATCTATCTTTGTGAAATTATCTTCATAGTCTTTATCATCATATTCTATTTCAAACTTACCTTTTGAACTCTTTATCCAAGAGGAGTAACTACTTAAAAGATTAATATTTTTCTCTTTATTTAAATGTTTATTTTGTTTAATATCCTGAATTTATCTAGTTCTATTGAATAATTAGCAACCTTATTTTCATGATATTTATTATTATTAAACTCTAGTTCTGTTGATTTAATTGAATATTTTTCTTTATTTTCTAATTCAGATAAAATACTGCTTAAAAGATTATTATCCTGCTGATCTAAGTTATTAAAAACAACTAATTTATTTTTTGCTCTTGTTAATGCTACGTATATTAATCTCTCATTCTCCTTTATCTCTTCCAAAATATTATTTTTATAAATATCTTCAACATCTTTGTAAGCATAGTCTAACTCTAAAATTAAATTTTCTTTATACAAATTTTTCCATAAAGGACCTTTTTGAGGTTCACTTTTATTCCAAAGGTATGGACATAAAACAATATCAAATTCTAAACCTTTACTACTATGAATAGTATTAATATTTATACCATTAGTATTTGAATCGTTTATTGTAATATATCTCTCTCCTATATTTTTTCTATTAAAAGGATCTAATTCATTTAAATACCAATCATTTAAAATATTTAAGTTATATCTATTATCAATTAACTCCTCTTCAATGATTGCAGCTAATTGAAAAATTTCATTTAAAAGATCTTTTTGTGATATTAATTCATAGGATTTGAATGT
>GL947595.1:135404-150937 GCA_000218745.1 Prochlorococcus marinus bv. HNLC2
AATTCATCTATGAATATTACTTTATATAGATTAGATATTCTTTTAAATTTGTCATTATTTACTTTGTTATTTTTTATTCTATTTTGCAATTTTTTAGAAATGTCACTTGATTTAAAAATATCAAGTTCATGCTTTTTAATTTCTAAATTATTTAAAGCTTTAGAAATAAAAATTTTTAAAAACTTATTAAAAAAACCATATTTTATTTTGTAAATACTTTCCTGCAAATTTATAAATTTCTTATCATCATATAATTGTTCATAGTTAGATATCTTTTTTTTTAAATAACCCTCATAGAAATATTTTGATATATCATCATTTTTTGTTATTTTAAATATTAATTCGCTTATATTATTTTGATTATTTAAATCTCTATTAATATCTTCAATTATTTCTGAATTTTTTTTTAATTTTCTATTTCTTGTTGTATATATTTTTTTTGCGGGAGAATTAGAATTAAGATTTTCGCCTATCGAAATCAGGTATTCATATAATAGAGAACCTTCAGAGGACCAATATTTATAAAATTCTTCCCAAGAAGAATAAATGTAATCTTTTAATATTTTAGATATTTCACTACTGCTTTTATCATAATGAATTAAATCGAATTTATAAAGATTATCATTATCTATATTTTTAAGTAATTCAGTAAAAAATTTTCTATTTATTTTTTTACCATAACTTTTGCCTAGATCAAGATCCTTTTGGCTGATAGCATTAATTAAACTTATATCTAAATTTAAGAAATCTTTAATCCATAATTGATCAATTATAGACTTATAAATATTATCAAAATTATTTTCAATTATAATTTTTGGAGAAATATTAAATTCTATATTATTTTCATCAATAATTTTCTTAAATAAACTATCAATAGTGAATATATTTATTGATCTTGGATTATCTAATACTGAATCAATTAAAGGGAGAATATTATCGATTGATCTAAAATCACAATCCATATTCTCATACCAATTTATGAGGGTTTCATCAATATTTTCAATTTTATTATTAAAAATATATTCTTTAAAAGAAACAAAGCTTTCTATTATCTTTTCTCTTAAATCATTTGCCGCTTTTTTTGTATAAGTAATTATAAGTATATCCTCTGGATTGATTTTATCTTCTATAATTTTTTTTAATGCTAAGTGGGATAAAGTAAATGTTTTACCTGTGCCAGCACTTGCCTCAATCATCTTAAAACCATTTTTTAAATCAATATTATTAATATTCATAGTATGAAATTTTTTGATTTATCTAATGAATTAATGATTGGCTGATATAGAGAATTTGATAGTTTATTAAATGAATCATTTTTAATGAAAAAATCTGGATCTTTAGATTCACCAAAACATAACTTCATTTCATATTTTTCTCTTTCTCCTAAAGAAAATTCACTTCCAACCCAAGTTCTTTTAAATATATTCTGAGCTTTTTCATAATCAAAAAAATTTAAAGCATTTATAAAGTTAAAACTACTTATTGGTGGAATAGGTAAACATTTTTGTTGATGTTCAAAGTAAATATTTGAATATATAGATAAGATCTTTCTTGCTTCTTGTTTTCCTGGAGATTTTAACTCTTTTATATTATATTTAAAATCTTTTAAAAAAATTAATTTAGTTGATTCTATTTCATCATATTGTGATGCATAAAAAAGAAGTTTAATCCATGAGTCGGCAATATTATTAATATTTAATTTAGTATGTTTTAATTCAATTAGATCTTTATTAGATTTATAAAACGATTCTCTATTAAGATTGTCTTTGAAAGTGATTTGTTCAATATCTTTAAATTTATTTATTACTTCTACAAGACTTTTAAAAATTCCCTTAAAATCTTTTTCAAAACTATAAATACTATTTTTGGGAGCAATAATTCCAAATGAAATTATTTCTTCTTTTAAATTTAAATTTAGAATATTTTCTTCAAAATTTATATTATCAATTTTTATTTTGTTTAAAATTTTTTCAATAAAATTTATTTTTTTTAATGGATTAATTTCTTTTTTATTAATAATTTTAAATCTTCTTGGAGGTTTAATATCTTTTTTAATAAGCCAATTTCTTTGTGGATCTTTAAGTAATTCTTGTAATTCTGAGATTTTATAAATTTCACCATTATTTTTTTTGTAATTCCATTCTAAACTATTTATTATTGGGAAACTTTTTTTAAAAAAATCTTTTTTATCAGGTATAAAGCTTTTTATAATATTATTATTAGATTCCGTAATCTTTTCTGAAAAACTATTTGATTCTATAAATTGTTTAAATCTCTTTAATGTTGAAGAGATATTTAACTTGTTTTCTTCTAAATCTTTCTCAGACCAAGTAATATAAAATCTGTTTTTGCATGAGATTAAAAAATATAAAAATAAGTCCTTATAAATATTATTTTGGTTTGGATCCCCAAAAATTATATTTCTTTCTAAGATATTATATTTCTCTTTTTTAAATGTTTTTGGAAAAAATCTGTCGTTCATTCCACAAATGAAAATATATTTATAAGGAACACAGCTAATATTTTTCATTTCACTTATAATTATTTCATCTTTTCTATTATTTAAAGAATTATAATTTTTATTAAATATAGAATCTAAACATTCTTTGAATGCGATAATATCTATTTTCTTTTTACATCCAAGTTTACCTTTATATTCCTGTATTATGCTTTTAAATTCATTAATCTCATAAGAATAATTTTTGTTAAATAAATCATCAAGAATTGATTCTATAGAGATTATCCATTCATCAATATCTTTTTCTTCTTTAAATAATTTTATATGAAAAATAAATAATTCTACTAACCTAATTATTTTATGTAAATCTAAATTATCTAATCCTATTAAAGTTGGTGATAAATCATATTCTTTAAAATATATATTTTCATTATAAATTAAACCTAATTTTATTTTTTCTAAGCACCAATCTAAACTATTTCTATATTCTCCCATTCGATCAATTTCATCTAAACCCCAATCAAAGCCTGTTTCTTTAAGCAAATTTGTAAAAATATTTATTTCATCTTTTTCAAGATTAAATATTTCAGTAATGGCTTCATTATTGAAGAGATTTTTTAAATTATAATTATTAATTTTATTAGAGGATATATTAATTAGTTGATTTATATAACCGAAAATATTTGAAATTTCACTAAAACTTGTTTTTGAAGTTGTGAAAGGTATTTCAATACCTGTTGATTTAAAATTTGTAAATACAAATCTTAAATGCTTCTTTATTAAAGCTAAATCAGGAGTAATAATTGCAATATCTCTTAATTTAATATCTTCTTCATTTTTTAGAAGATTAATTATTTCTAATTTTATAAATTCTAGTTCATTTATGATATTTGGTAATTCTTTAAAAATTAGAGATAAATCGGTTTCTTTTTTTGTAAAAGGAATATTCGTTTTATTAATTACTGAATTTTGTACTTGTTTTAAAAGAGGAATTTCTTTTTTGTTTTTATATGGATATAGAGGATCTGAATATAGTAATTCCAAATTAATATTTATTTGATTATGATTCTCACTCTCTTCAATTAATTTTTGAAAATTTGCTGATGACTTTCCTATATTAATTTCTGAAATTGGATCTATTAAATTATCTTTAATTTTTTTATTCAAATTTAAATTATTTTCAATCAATGTGTTAGTCCTCTGCCATAGGTCAAATCCTGGTGAAAGAATATATAAATTAATATTCGAAAAATTAGAAATTTTTTGATAGAAATCGATGTATAATTGCGATATTTCGTCTGATGTAATAATATTTATTTCTTTTTGAATATTTGGATTGATTATTGTTTTTTTATCAATACCTTTAATTATTTCTAAAATATCAAAAGACAAAAAGTTATTATTTTTTTTCTCTATTAATTTAAAAAGTAAAGCCTGCCAATACTCATGCTTCTCTAAATTATTAAAAAGTTTGTTTGAATCAATACTCGCTTTATGCCAACCATATATTAATTCTGGCCTATAAATCAAATAATCTGAAAAGGTTTTGGCAACGTTAATTGAAAAATAGTATAAACTTTTATCGATTATTTTACTATTTTTCGATTTATTTACCCAGAATTCTATTGGCCAAGATTCTTTAAATTGATTTAATTCTTCTAAAGAATTTATTACTTCCCATTTCAAAGATTCGAAGTCCCAATAATATTTTTCATTATTTTGATTGATATTTTTTACTAAATATTTTGTGAAATCAGTAATTGATTTAATTTCGCAATATGCAAAAATTCCATTACTTAAAGTAATTTGATTTTTCACCCATTCCCCAAGAAGGAATTTATTAACACATATATTTATTTTCTCAAAGACTGAGGGGGGATTGGTTTCTAGTTTTTTGGCTAAAAGCTCAACAAGCCAATCAATTTTGTCTGAATAATAAGTATTTATCAATTAAATAACTAATTTAATGAATCGGTGGCGAGTGCATCTTCAATTTCAGGGGATGGGCATTCAAATTCACCGTAAGCTACAAACTCTAATCTTAGTTTTAGAAATGTTATAAATTTTTTATCCGTTGAGATAACAGCGGCAGAAGGTGAGGGAATTTTTTTATTTAAATCAGCAAATTGTGGTGCGTTAAGAAAGGATGGATTTAATAAAAGCCAAAAATCTATTTCTTTATCATTTTCGCTATAATTTCTTCTCCTTTCTTTAAGGATTTCTTCGAGTGGTTCTTCTACTGTTAGAAACTTTTCACTTGCGGCAACAAAATGGTACTTCGTCATGTCCTTTAATTTTTTGAAATAAGAGTCTTCATCTCGCGAACTGAGTTTTCAAGCCCTATTGCAAGAGCTCTTGAAACAATACTATGGCCTATGTTAAGTTCATTGATATTGTTAATTGATGCAATTTTTTCAACATTTTGAAATGTTAAACCATGGCCCGCATTAACAATTAGATTATGATCTGACGCAAAAAATGTCGCTTCTTTAATTCTCATTAGTTCATTTTTTTGTTCTTGATCTTTGGAAATTGCATAGCTTCCAGTATGTAATTCGATAATTTCGCAACCTACTTCTTGAGAAGATTGAATTTGCGAGATATCCGGATCAATAAAGGCACTTACCAGAATAGATGAATTTTTTAAATCTCCTACAAATTTAGCGTAAAATTCTTTATCAGCATTAATATCCAGCCCACCTTCAGTTGTTACTTCTTCTCTTTTCTCAGGGACAAGGGTTACATAGTTTGGTCTAACTTTTTTCGCTATTTGAAGCATTTCTTCAGTAGCAGCCATTTCGAGGTTTAATTTGGTTTTTATTGTCTCTTTTAGGAGAAATAAATCTCTATCTTGTATGTGTCTTCTATCTTCTCTTAAATGAACAGTAATTGAATCTGCTCCTCCTAATTCAGCTAAAAAGGCAAATTGAACAGGATCTGGCTCGTTAGTTTTTCTTGCTTCTCTAACATTTGCGATGTGATCAAGATTGACTCCTAAAGTGACCATAAAATATTAATAATTTAAAAGTTTAGGTTAGACGATGATTTAACTGCCCAATGATAGCCGATAAAATTTCATAAGGGTTTAATTTTATTATAAATGGTAATTTAAGGTGAGCTTGAAAAAAGATAAATCTGAAATCTCTTTTGGAGTTCAACCATTTCTAGCATTGCTAGCGATGTGGTTAACTCAAGACATTGTTATGAGGTTCTTTTTTAGTAAAAAAATAATTATTGGAAAAGAACATCTTTCATCTCTTAAGGGCTCAGTTATATTAGCTCCTACTCATAGATCAAGATGGGATGGGTTAGCTTTGACTTTAGCAACTGGTAGAAGGATTACTAATAAAGATTGCAGGTTTATGGTTACGACCCCGGAAATGAAAGGTATTCAAGGTTGGTTCTTGAAAAGACTTGGTTGCTTTTCTATTAACCAAGCTTCACCATCCTTATTTTCCCTTCGTTATGCAATAGATCTCATAATATCTCAAAATCAACTTGTTATTTTTCCTGAAGGGAAGATAAATAAAAATAGAAAAAAAGTTAATTTTAAACAAGGATTATTCCGCTTAGCTAAGTTAGCATCTAGAAAAGGAACACCAGTTCAAATTGTACCTATAGGCATAGCATACAGTCGAATAAATCCTAGATTTAGAGATCAAGTTGCATTATGTATAGAAAAGCCTCTTAATTTAAATGATTTTGAGGGATTCTCAATTGATGATTTTAATAATATCCTCAGGAGTAAAATTAATGAAGCTGAATTAAATGCACTTGGCTTGGTAGGTCGATGATTATATGATCAGCTACAATAAGTTAAAAAAATAAAAATGAAACTCCCTAAGATTATTATTTTATGTTTTTTGTGTTTTGGTCCTTTCTCTAATAAAGATTTTTTACTTGCGGAGAATAGAAATACCAATCAGTACAAGGTTCTTTCTAGTAAACTAGATCAATTTTCAATTAAAAATGTCCAAAAGTTTCTCGATGATGGAGATGAATTTATTAATAAAGGAAATTTTGAAAAGGCTAAGGATTCATATGATCAAGCTCGCAACTTAGCAAAACAACTATCTGGGTTCTTTAGAGACTTAAATGGCTCTTTTAGAGGTGTTGATGCAAGGATTCCTAGGGAAATGGATCTTAAAGGCAGGCAAACACTAAAAATCTGGGCAGAGTCTAATGCTAAGCTTTCCGCTCTCTATAAAAGAAAAAATCAGCCCGAAGTATCTGTACCTCTTTTGGTAGAAATTATTAGATTGATGACACCTACAAGTCCTGAGGGTAAAGCCGCCTATAATGAACTTAGTAGAACTAGGATTTGTCGAAACCCCTTATAAAGGTATTTAAATTTCAAATGGTAAAAAAAACAGACGTCATTAATCTCATTACTAATAAAATTCCTAATTCACGAGTTGAGGTTGAAGCATTTAATGGTAATGATCATTTGCAAGTAACTGTTATCTCTGAAGAATTTAATGGCTTATCATTAGTTAAACAACATCAGCTTGTTTATTCTGCCTTAAAAGAAGAATTGGCTTCAGAAGCAATTCATGCTTTAGCTTTAAAAACACAAACACCAAACTAATTTATGGAAAATCAAATTAAAGATAAGATTCAAAAACTAATAGACTCTAGTCCTGTAATGGTTTTTATGAAGGGAAACAAATTAATGCCTCAATGTGGATTCTCAAATAATGTTGTACAAATTTTAAATTCTTTGGGAATTGAATATTCAACTTTTGACGTTTTGAGTGATTTTGAGGTTAGAGAGGGAATTAAAGAATACTCAAATTGGCCTACTATCCCACAGGTATATTTGAAGGGAGAATTTCTGGGTGGATCGGATATTCTTATTGAGATGTATAACAATGGAGAATTGAAAGAAAAAATTGAAATTGAATTAGCGTCTTAAGACATTACTAAAAGAACATTACTTTAAACTTAATAAAAATTAATATTCATAAATAAAATTTCACCTAAAAAATTGGTTTTTTTGAAGATCATTTGGGTCAGTAAAACTAGATGGATCTTGTACCCATCTTTCTATTAATCGTTCTAATTTCTCTTGGTCTTTTGACTCTAAAGTATTGCTGTTCCTAAGGGCTTGGAGATATCCATCGCTAAATAATTTAATATCAGATTGAGTGTAATGCTGATTAATTAAGTCCTGACAATTGTCACAAATTGACTGAAAGTGACGAATTGCAATTGGATTTTCAAATGATGTCATAATTCGATAGATTCCGATTTTTAATTTGCATTTGTTATACCTTATTAAGGATGAATAAAAAATTGCCTGGTCAAACAGTAATTAAGAATGCAATCAACTGAGCAAATCTTAGCTTCAACTCCTGGTAATTCACAATTGCCTTCAACCTCTCAAACACCTTCGAGAGTTCTAGTTGTTGAACCACACCCCACATTAAGAACTGTACTTGTTCAAAGACTTCGTCAAGATGGTCATTTAGCTGCTGCTGTAGGCTCGGCTTCAGAGGCTATTGATTTATGCAGGGAACAATCCCCTGATCTTTTAGTAAGTGCTGAAATACTTGAGAATAATTCAGCTATGAGATTAGCTCAACAACTTGGATCTTCAGTTATTGTCTTAACTGCAAGATCTGGGGTAGAACCTTTAGTAAATTTACTAGATGAAGGAGCTGATGATGTTTTACGTAAACCTTTTGGTTTAGAAGAATTAGCTGCTAGATGTAGAACTCTCTTAAAAAGAGGGAGAATTGGACTACAAGAAAAAGTATCCGTTGGCCCCTTAGAGGTTCATCTCCTTCTAAGGCAAGTTACACTCAGCGAAAAGCCTGTTGAACTGAGCCCAAGAGAATTTGCTCTATTATGTGCTTTACTTATGCCTCCAGGCATGGTTAGAAGCCGTCAAGAGCTATTAAGAATGGCTTGGCCCCCGTTTAGTGGAGGCCCACGTTCAGTAGATACTCAGGTCCTAACTCTGAGAAGAAAACTAGAACAAGCTGGTTTGGGAGAAGGGGGAGGTATTACAACCGTAAGACAACAAGGATATAGATTTAGTGTTGACAATCTTTAAAGAATATTCATAAATCTAATTTTTAGAAGTCAACTATTTGAGTAATTAATAATTTTAGTTTAAATTATATAGAATTATTAATATTTATATTAGAAACTTTTAAATTTCTTTTTTATTTAATTAGGTAAATCTTTACTGTTCAGATTTAATTTTGCTCCAATTTTATGTGAACAAGCATAACCACTAAAAGCAACAGCATTAAGACCCTGTCCAGGGAAACAAGAATCACCTACACAATAAAAGTTTTTAATTTTCGTGGTATTAAAAGGCATAGGAAGCAGACCTAATAATTTTTTATTTGGAATGGGCCCATAACTTCCTTCAAATCTTCCTAAAAACTTTTTATGTGTTCTTGGAGTGCCAATTTCTTTATGATCAATGTTTTCACTAATATTTGGAATTATTTTTGAAATTTTATCGATAATAAATTTAAAGTATGATTCCTTTTTTTCTAGATAATCTTTTCTTTTAAGATTTTCCCATTCTTGAATTGATGAAGGAGTAAATGCATGGACTATATGTTTCCCCTCTGGAGCTAATGTTGGATCCAATAAAGTAGGTATTGAGATAAAAATTACACCCTTTTCATTTTCAAGCTCTTCCCATTTTTCAACGATAATGTGATGACAATTAAATTCCTCACTTATAATTTTACTATTTACTCCAAGATGAATAGATACAAATGATGGGGATGCTTTATAAGTCTCTGCCCATTTATATTCTCTCTTTGGGACATATTTATTCTTAACTAAACCTTCATTATGACCTTTAAGTCCAAAAGTATCCCATCTTGTTGAATTTGAGACTATATTTTCTGCATAAAGAGTTTCACCGTTGCTTAATTTTACTCCGATGGCTCTATTATCTCTTATTAATATTTCATTTACATTAGCTTTATATCTAATACTGCTCCCTAACTTTTCTAAACCAGAGACTAATTTCTCTGCGATTTGTCCAACTCCACCTTTGGGATAATTTATACCCCCTACGTGTCTGTCAGTAAAGACCATACCAGCATTAATCATTGGCGTTTTGAGTGCAGGCATTACAGACCAACAAAAACATTCGATATCTATAAATTTTAGTAATTCTGTATCATTTATATATTTTTTAGCGACATCACCTGCATTAATAGGGAGCCATCTTGCTAAGCCTAAACAAGATAATGGGGATTTGAAAAAAACTTTAAAAAGGTAATTAGGATCCTCTATTGATAAGAGAGGCATTGAATCAAGACATTTAAAAACTTTCTCACAAGTACCATAGAATTTTCTTATTCCTTTTTCTTCATGAGGAAAACGGTTAACTAGTTTTTTAATAAATTCTTCATATTTTCTATCAACTGACAAATTGAAATTATTTGGTAGATGATATTCGAGTTGGACAGGATCTGGTATGGTTTCGCAATTTTCACCGATATCTTTTAATGCTCTAGTTAACAAATTTGTGTATCCTTTGTCTCCAAACCCAAATATCATTGAAGCACCAACGTCAAAAGTATATCCTTTTCTTTTAAATGATCCTCCACTTCCTCCAGGAATTAAATATTTCTCAAGGACTAAAACCTTTGCACCTTTTGATGCCAATTGTGATGCGGTGACAAGACCTCCAATACCAGATCCTATTACGATAATATCTAAATTTTCTTTTATATTTTTCATTTAAGTTTTTTTATTATTCTAGATAATTAAATCCTAGGAATGCAAAGTCTATCTTCTAAATTGGAAGATATTATTTTTTTAAATTCATGAATTATTTTTATTGACCTCTCTTTGTATGCCTCATATCGCATTTTTTTATCCCTAATTCTTTTATCTAAATTTGGGATTAAACCAAAAGAGGCAGGCATGGGTTGAAAACTTTTGTTTCTGTGAGATGCAAAATATTTATTATTTCCGCTTACATAATTCATAAGTGAACCAATAATTGTTTCGTCAGGGAAAATCATAGGTTTTTTATTTTTTGTTAATAATGATGCATTTAATCCAGCGAGTAAACCTCCAGCAGCAGCAGCAGCATAACCTTCTGTACCAGTTATTTGACCAGCAGCGAATAAACTATTCTGCTTGATAAATTGAAGTGTTGGTGACAGTAATCTTGGAGATTCCAAAAAAGTATTCCTATGCATTACTCCAAAACGTATAAATTCAGCATTAGCTAATCCAGGAATCATTCTAAAGATTCTTTTTTGCTCAGACCATTTTAAATTTGTTTGAAAACCAACCATATTTAACAATTTTCCATCAACATCTTCTTTTCTCAATTGAACAATGGCATAGGGTCGTTTTTTTAATCTATTTTGCTTATCTTGTAGATCTCCCCAATCAGGATTCCACAACCCAATTGATTTCAAAGGACCATATCTCATCGTTTCACAACCTCTTCTGGCTAATTCTTCTATGGGCAAACATCCTTCAAAGAAATTTGCAGATTCCTTTTCAAATTCTTTTAATTGCGCCTGTTCACCATTAATCAATTCATCTCGAAATTTGTCATAAATTAATTTACTCATTGGGCAATTTAAATAAGAGGGATCTCCTTTGTCATACCTACTTGCTTTAAAAACTAAATCATAATCAATACTTTCCCCTAAGATAATGGGACTAGCAGCATCGTAAAAATGACAGGAATCAATGCCAGTAAAGAGTCTGATTTCTTTTGCCAATTTTTTTGAAGTTAGTGGTCCTGTAGCAATAACTGCGATCTCTGATTGTGAAGGCATATTATAATTTTCCTCTCTATGGATTTCTATAAGAGGATGCTTTTCTAATTCTTCAGTTAAAGCTTTACTGAACTTAGATCTATCAACAGCTAAAGCACCTCCAGCAGGGACGGCGAATTTATCTGCTGTTTTTATTATTAAAGAATTAAAGATTCGAAGTTCGGCTTGCAATAATCCTGCTGCACGATCAGGACTTATCGCACCAAAGCTATTACTACAAACTAATTCTGCAAACTCATCGGTGTGGTGTGCAGGCGATGATATTGAAGGCCTCATTTCAAAAAGTTTTACAGGTACTCCAGCATTAGCTATTTGCCAGGCTGCTTCAGTGCCAGCTAAGCCAGCACCAATAACTTTAACTTCTGGATAATCCAAGAAAATAAATATACTCCTATCAAATAATTTAGCTGGAATATTAATTTTGCCTATTCGTAAATTTATAATAATTAATTAGTTAGATACATGAATATTTTTTTAGTTTTCTTGTTTAGGAATTATTTTTAAAACTGAAAGATTTTTTAATATATTTTTAAATCTTTTAATAAATTTTGTATATCTATTGTTCGACTTAAGATATAGAGTTGTTTTTTTTTCCTTTAGAAGGGATAATTTCTTATGTATTCAATTTAATCATGGGTCGCTAGCTCAGCGGTAGAGCATCCGGCTTTTAACCGGCTGGTCCTGAGTTCGAATCTCAGGCGACCCATAATTTTGTATACAAAGTAAAAATTGTCCAAAATATTGTAGAACTCTAAAATTATGCAAATTTATATTGTTAGCTGGTCATTTTCTAATTCCGAAGATCAATTATTCGCAACTAAAGAATTTTGTAATTCCCTTAATGAAGAAAAAATAAATAGTCATTGCGATGGCTTTGAATTAATTAATTGTTATCACTCCCCGCAAGATGGAACTGGGATAGTTATTTGTAAGACAGAAAACTTGAAAAAACTATATAAAATTTTTAAACCTTGGAGAGAGAATTATAATTTAATTTTTAATTTCAAACCTGCACTTACAAATGAGGAACTTTTAGAAATAAATTGATAATCCCTTAAAATTAAATACATAATCGATACAAATACGTTACATTCATCTAGTGATTTGCTTTTTTTTGGTATAAAAAAACAAATTTTAGAAAAAGGCTTTACAATCCTTCATATTCCTGTTACAATCATTTACATAAATTAATTATTATTATCATGACTCCAGAAGCAGAACGTTTTAATGGTTGGGCAGCTATGTTAGGTTTCGTTGCAGCAGTAGGTGCTTACGTTACAACAGGACAAATTATTCCAGGTTGGTTCTAACCACATACTTAATATTTATCTAAGGCAGCTCTTGCAACTTTGTTGCAAAGCTGTTTTTTTTTTTTTTTTTTCTTATTTTAGAATAAATTTTAAATTCGCTCTTAAATCTAATGCAAAAAACTTCTGGAATATAGCTGAAAGAACAAATGAAGGATTAGTAATTATTGAATTTTCAGTATTAGTTATAAATTATGCTTTTTTGACTACGTAATATCTGAGATTTTCTGAATTAAATACTTTTAATTATTAATTTTACGTTTCACAAAACTTTTAAACTTTATATTTCTAATTAAAAAACAATTTTTTTAAGAATATAAGTTTAAAAGGTTTGTTGAAGAACATCTCAAGTTAAATTAACTGAAGTTTAGATTAGAAAATCTTTGTATTTCAAGATTTAGTCTTTAATGACTTATTTAAATCAAATTTTTATTTTTCAAGCTCCATTACAATTAAATCCACTGCAATTAATAAACCAGATTATGTCAAGAACAAAATTTCTAAATTCTGGAATTGCTTTGTATAAACAGATTGAAAAAATAAAGAAAGAAGAAAAAGTTAAGGCTAAATATTGCCCCCAATGTATACCTATTTGATCTATTCCATTTTTATCGAAATCTGATTTTGACAAAATAAATTACATCTCTTAAGAGATATTAATAAATATTTTTTTAAAAGATGAGTATTGATTCGATCTATAATTTTCTAGAAATTTTAAAAGAGACTTTACTCGTTTTATATTTTTTCTTTTTTTGGCTTCCTAATGAGTCTACGTACCATCCTGAAGCTAGACGAGTATCAATTTCTTCATAATCATTTTTAATTTTTTGCTTATTTAAAGTCTTTTTAAGATAGTCCATTAAATTATTTAACGAATAAGTTGATACATTAATAGCAAATTATTTGATAAAGAGCTTTTGATTTTGATTCAAAGAAATTATGCTCTTTAAATATCAATCGATAAAGAAAATATTAAATCTTTAGAAAAAAGAAAAAATCAGTCAATAACTCTCAACTGTTAAAAATCTTAGCTAAATTATTTAAAAATTAAAAAACCTGAGGAGCACAAGGTAAAATGACTCAATTTAAATTAATTGTCAATTCTCTACCCAGAGATTTATTAGAATTTTCTTTTTTCTTAGCTGTAGGTGTTACAGCCGGTTCGTTAGGTTTAATATAATTATTTTATTTTTAATTCTTTTACATTATTTAAGCAATGTTTAAAGATACCACTTGAAAATAATAATTCAAAAATTTCTTGATCGTTTCTTATTTGACTAATAGTTGAAACCCATGAAATATCAAAATAAAAATAGAATAAAGCTACAAATAAAAAGTATAGACTCAATTCTTTCCTGGCAAAGATTTAACATTAGGCCATTTACGCCATCCTATCCATCCTAAAAAAAGAGAACTTAGTATGAAAGTTAGATCCAGCAAATTGTGATGAAAAAATGGCAAATTATGAAAGTTTGTTTCTCCTTGAACATTTATCTCTGAGATTGAATTCAAACTAAAACCTGTTATTCTTTCGCTCCAGCTAATTTCTTCCCCTGCAATAATAAAGCACGCTAAAGCAAGAACTAACCAAATGAGAATTTTAAATGATTTTTTATTTCTACTTTTAATAAAAATAAAGAGAGAAATTATAGATGCAAAAAGGTATTGAAAAAATTGTATCCACTCTAATGGTCCATCTTCACTTCTCAAAAAGTCAAACCAGCTTATACCTATTAAAGATTTACCAAAAGGAAAGATATATATAAAACCGTAAATAAAAATCAAATAATAAATAGGAAATAAATCTACTTTTGGAGTAATTGATCCCCAAGGAGTTTTAATCTCTTTCATTGTTTAATATTTTGTTTTAATAATTCAAAATATATTATTTTTCTTTCTAAGACAAATTATTGCTAATAATTGTATATTGATTACTAAATAATAATCTGAATTGGAATTTATGAAACTTTTTCTATATTTACTTTAAGTTTTTACTATTTTAGATTAATATTTTAATGTCGGGGCGTGGCGCAGCTTGGTAGCGCGGGTGCTTTGGGAGCACTAGGTCGTAGGTTCGAATCCTATCGCCCCGATCAGTTATAGCAGTAAGTCTCAGCTAATATATATTTAATGCAAAATACCTCGCACCCAAAACGCACCCATAATTTTATATTTGAGTTAATTCTTTTTGAATTTTGGGTGTGAAAATTATTAATTTTTGAAAAATAATTATTTTTTGTATATGATAATTATTCCTAAAATATAAAAAGTTCAAAATAATTGCCTCGAAATGAAATCTAAATTGATAGCTTTATGAAGAATTAAGTTATTAATGAAATTTTTTAAAGCATTACTTCCTTTTGCTTTTTGCTCAACCCTCTCTGTTTCAGCGAATGAATTTGAATTTAATAAAATAAAATTTGATCAAGTTGAAAATGCTCAGAATATTTATCAACCAAAAAATCAGTTAGATGAATACATAATTAAAGGAGCAACCTACGCAACAAAATTTGTTCCGTTAATGAATGATGGTTCAGAGGGCAGTGATTATACGAGCATCATGGCAAATGATCTCAATAGATTATTAGTCGACGCTGGATTTGATTTTGTAAATTCAACCGCAAACAGTCAAATAAGAAATATTCCTTTTTTTGCTCAAACTTCTATAAATATTTCCGGTGGAACAGAATCAGATACAAGTTTCTCCGTAAATAGTCTTATGAAACTTGGAGAACTTGCAAAAGATGATGAGGGTGATCTCAAAACTCTTGCTTTTTCTCAAGCAAGATTTGCTACGGCTACAGATGCAGAAGGCTCCACTATTAACTTGGGTTTAGGTATTAGAAATCGACCTGATGATGTATCTATGGTTGGCGCTAATATTTTCTTAGATTACAGAATGACTGATTATAGTGATGCTCATAGCAGACTTGGCCTTGGTGGAGAATATCTTTGGAAAGATCTTGAATTTAGAAACAACTGGTATAT
>GL947595.1:151037-208956 GCA_000218745.1 Prochlorococcus marinus bv. HNLC2
ATCTTTCTTCGGTAGGTAGTTGAAGTGTATAGCCCAAAGCACTCATACCCCTTGGAACTATAGAAATTTTTGCAACTTTTGAACCTCCCGGCATTAAGTGACCAACAATAGCATGTCCTACTTCATGGTAAGCAACAACTTTCTTTTCATCATCTTGCAGCACTCTACTTTTCTTTTCAAGTCCGGCTACTACTCTTTCAATAGCTTCACTTAGATCTTGTTGTTCTACACTTTTTCTATTAGCTCTTGCAGCTAATAGAGCTGCTTCATTAACCATGTTTGCTAGATCAGCTCCTGCAAATCCTGAGGTCGCTTGGGCTATCGATTCTAAGATCTATTTCGTCAGCTAATTTAACTTTTTTTGTATAAATTTCTAAGATAGTTTTTCTTCCTATTAGATCTGGTCTATCAACTAAAACTTGTCTATCAAATCTACCTGGTCTCAATAGTGCAGCATCCAAAACCTCAGGTTGGTTAGTGGCAGCCAAGACTATCACTGGCTTGTCAGAGGCTGCGAAGCCATCCATTTCAGTAAGTAACTGGTTAAGTGTTTGTTCTCTCTCATCGTTACCACCTACAACACCCATTGATCCTGACCGACTCTTACCGATTGCATCCAATTCATCAATAAAAATTATGCATGGAGCCTTTTTCTTAGCTTGTTCAAATAAATCTCTTACTCTTGCTGCTCCTGCACCAACAAAGAGTTCCACAAATTCTGAACCAGAAATAATAAAGAAAGGTACCTCAGCTTCACCAGCTACGGCTTTTGAAAGGAGAGTTTTTCCTGTTCCTGGAGGACCAACTAATAAAACCCCTTTTGGAATTCTCGCTCCAATATCTGTATATCTTTCTGGCTTTTTGAGAAAATCGACAATCTCTGTTAATTCATCTTTTGCTTCATCAACACCAGCAACATCATCAAAAGTAATTTTTGATTCATCATCAGGAACATACACTTTAGCTTTGCTTTTTGTAAAACTTAATGCTCCCTGAGCACCTCCACCTCCCATACTTCTTCTTGCAAAGAACTGGAGAACTAAAATAAATATTAGGGGAGGAACTACCCAACTTAGAATTGTTGAGAAAATATTTGGTTTTTTGGGTGGTGCAGCTGCAAATTCGACTCCTTTATTTTCTAACCTTTGAGGCAGATCCATATCAAAAATAGGAGTTGTAGCCAATACAGAGGGTGCACCATCCTCAGCTCCATTTAACTCATATCTAATTTGCTCTTGAGTAATATAAGCTCTTTTAACTTCACCATCATTTACTTGATCAATAAATAGAGAATATGGAACTCTTGGTATTTGCATATTCTGATTAGGGAAGAGGCTACTAAATAAAAGTAGAGCACCTACACCTATAAGAATTATATTTACGATGCCAAAACGTCTATTTGGTTGATTATCGTCTTGTCTGATAGGCATTTTTCTAATTTAGGATGTTGTATTATCATAATCTATATAAGACAATTACGAAGCGAAATTTAGATTTTGGGTAAGAACCGTACGGTTTTTCTTTGAAAAATACATAAACAGATCATCTTTTATAAGATATTTTTGATACAAATATCTTTATCAAGGAGCTGAATAGTACTTTTGCTGAGTATTTTTACTTCATCCATATCTTCAAAATGAAAATCTGCAAAAGGGGTCATTGAATTAACGCCACCCAAAATTTTAGGAGCTATAAATGTGATTGTTTCTTGAATACAGCCATTTTTAATGGCTGAAGTAGCTAAGTCGGGGCCGCATTCCCACAAAATCTTATTAAATCCTCTTTCACCTAATAATTTAGATAATAATTGTGGATTATCAGAAGGTATTTTTGCCAACTCTATACATCTTGGAATTTTATCTAAATTTTTTTCGTTGGCTGATGATTCAACATAAACAATAAGAGTCTTTGCTACGTCGCAATTCCAAAGATTTCTTTCCAAAGGTAGATTTAAAGTCCTTGTAAAAACAACTCTTAAAGGCTCTGGAGATTTTCTGCTGCGACTTGTTAATAAAGGATTATCTTTTCTTAAAGTATTTCCTCCTACAATAATTGCATCAAACTCAGCTCTTATCGAATGTACCATTGACCTTGAATAAATATCAGTAATCCACTGACTCTTTCCATTTTTTAAACCGATCCTGCCATCTATACTCATAGCCCACTTAAGTACTCCGTACGACTGACCTGTTAAATTTCTATGAATAAAAGACCTATTTATTGAAATAGCTTCTTCTTCGCATAATCCTAAATTAACTTCTATCCCTGCTTCTCTTAGCTGATCAATCCCTTTGCCTGCAACTCTTATATCAGGATCTTTAATAGATACAAAAACTTTTTTTAATCCAGAAGATATAATTCTTTTTACACAAGGAGGTGTTTTACCTTCATGGCAGCATGGTTCGAGATTTACATAAAGACTTCCTCCCTTGAGGATTTTTCTTCAAGTTATCAAAAGCCATTGCTTCTGCATGAGGTAATCCGGCCTTTAAATGAAAACCTTCTGCTATTAATTCACCATTTTTGTCAAGAATAACTGCTCCCACCAAAGGATTAGGACTTGTTCTACCTTTGCCTAATAATGCTAAATCAATAGCTCTTCTCATCCACTTTAAATGGACATTACTATCAATATTCATTCCACTATTTAGATTAATTTAGAGATCTCCATTCTTTTACTAAAAAAGGAGGAACAGGTAATTCTGAAAAGACCCCATCCAAAGATAGTCTCAATGGTCATTTTGAGAAATATCTTGTATGAGTTGCTCTAGATCAAATTCCGCTGCAGCTTGTCTACTATCTTTAGCCAATTCATCATTTAGTAAAGTTTTATCAGTTAAAAGCCATTCTTTTCTGCCTGACTCTACTTTTAAATTAAGTGGATGATCTATCCTTAAACTACCAGGATAACCAATGACCCTTAAGATTAATTTATCGTCATTATAAGGTGATTTATAAGCAACCAATTGCCATGTTTCATAATCTAAGTCTCTAAGAAACTCACTACTTGCATTTATCATTTCACTATTAATTTCAGTTTCTGCTATTTCTGCTGAAACTTGAATGGGAGCTAAAACAAATAAAACCATTAAAAAGCTTAATAGAAGTCTTTTAACGGAGAATTTATTTATTAAGTTTGTAATTTTCTTCATTTTCTGAATCCATAAGAGCATCAAGAGTTACTGCGGATCTAACAAGTGACTGATATTTCTTCAAGATTTTACGATTTCTTTCAATAACTTTTGAGAAATTGATCGTTTCATCACTAGGATAATTTGAAGTTAATTCGTTAGAATTTTCTTCTATCAACTCAAGATTAGCTTCTTTATTTATTAAAGCTATTAAGAGTTCATGCAATCGTTTTCTTCTATCAGACAAAAAGTCACTTTATAAATCACTCGCTTAATAATAGGATAATTTATACACTCATACAAATTTAAGAGTCTAAATCTGAAAATGGAACTTTTATGAAAGTAAAAAACAGAAAGATTCATGTAGTAGGGATAAATTCTTATGACTTTGAAGAATTATCATCAAGTGTTAAATCACTTTTAAGAAATATTGAAAATATAGCCATCCCTCAGTCTTATTTTGATCAAATAAATATTTGGTTCAATAAATCGGAAAATTGTAAAAAGAAACTTTTTTCCTCAGGTAGTAATAATGATCTAATAAAGTGGTTAGAAAACAATAAAAGTGATGTAGTCCTAATATCACGGGGTGATCCATTATGGTTTGGAATAGGAAGAGTCCTTCTAGATCATTTTCCTAAAGAGGAATTATTGTTTTATCCCTCTATGACTTGTGTTCAACTTGCCTTTAGAAAATTAAAAAAACCTTGGCAAAGCGTAAAATGCATAAGTATTCATGGTAGAGAAACAGATGAACTGATAAAGGCAATAAAATCTCGAGCGCATAATTTAGCAATTATTCCAGACCCTAAAAAAAATAATCTTGAATTAATTAGAAGAAATCTTTTAGAACTGCAACTAGATAATTTTTATGAAATTTGGATATGCGAAGAACTTGGATTTAAAGGAGAAAAATTAACAGCTTTAAAAACAAATGAAGAATTACCAAAAGATATTTCTGATTTGCACATTATTATTTTAACCAAAAAAGAAGTCTTCAATTACAAAGATACTTACCCCTTATTTGGTATTGATGATTCTTTATTCAAAACTTTTAATGACAGGCCAAACTTATTAACAAAAAAGGAAATTAGAATTCAAATACTTGCAGATTTAGAACTGCCTGAAAATGGAGTGATTTGGGATATTGGTGCTGGTAGTGGAACTATTGGCTTGGAGGCATTAAAGCTTAGACCACAATTAAAACTTTATTCTATTGATAAAAGATTTGGAACAAAAGAAATTATTTCAGAAAATGCTCGAAGAATTGACGTTAAGCCAGAGCAAATTCAGGAAAAGGATATAAAAGAATTTATTGAAATAAATCTAAGTGATACTTTTAAAATTCCCAATAGGGTTGTTATTGGAGGATGTAATAAAGAAACCAAAATTTATATTATAAAAAAATTATCAAACAATATGGTGAAGGGAGATATCTTCGTGCTTCCCTTAATAACTTTGGAAATACTTCAAGAAATTAAATCTATTTTTATAGAATTAAATTTTCAAATTAACATTACACTTGTGCAGATACAAAAAGGGTTATCTATTGCAGAAGGGACAAGATTTGAACCAAATAACCCAGTTTTTATAATAAAAGCGAAGAAAATTAATTAATAACTATTTATTCCTTATCAGGTTTTGCTACATGAGGTAATCCCCAACCTAATTTATTTCTTAGAACTTGGAAAAATTCATGTTCTTCTAGTCTTATAAATTTTACTGGGTGACTACTTTTTCTTATTAAAACTCTATCTTCTGGCCATATATAACATCCAGCATTACCATCAACCACCATTATTAATCTTTCAGGTGTAGCAGGAAAAACCGTAACAGGTTCAGAATCATTAAATACTAAAGCTCTGGAAGCTAATGAATGAGGAGCAATTGGAGTTAATTGAACCACTGGGCAATCTGGAGTTATTACTGGCCCTCCAGCACTAAGCGAATAAGCAGTTGAACCAGTTGGAGTGGATAATATAACTCCATCAGCTGATATATCAACAGGTGCATGTCTTCCAATTGATATTTCAAAGTGGCACATACTCGTCAAAGGTTCTCTATGCAAGGCCATTTCATTAAGACAAAGAGACTCCCATCGTCTTTGATCATTTCTCATAACGCTAATTATCAAACTCTTCCTTTCTTCAATTTCCCAATCCCCTTTAATTAATTTATCAATTGCATCTTCTAAGTTCGCTAAATATGCTTCAGCTAAAAAGCCAAGATGACCAGTATTTATTGTAAGAATTGGAATACTTGCAGGAGCTGTTTGCCTCGCAGCAGATAAAACCGTTCCATCTCCACCAAGAACAATTGCAAATTCAATTGATGAATTAAAAACTTCTGGGACGCAAGTAGAATATCCTAGTGGTCTCATATGCTGATCTGGGTTGGCAAACCCAACCATACCTCCAGAGCTACTAACTCTTAAAACTTCATAACCAGAATTTTCCAACTTCTGTTGGACTGAAACAGCCGTCTTTACAGCTAATTCTTTCGCATCATTGACGATTAGGCCAGCTCTTCGCACCAATCGAGGAAAATATTACTATTACACTCTAAACTAAATTGTTGTATAAAAGCTAATTTCTAAAGTTTTTAGTTTACTAAAATTGCTCAAGAAACCTTAAATCATTTGTATAAAATTTTCTTATATCATCAATTTGATGTCTAACCATACAAAATCTTTCAACCCCGAGTCCTGCAGCAAATCCTGTCCATTTTTCAGAATCGATTCCCAATTTATCAAGAACCATAGGATCTACCATCCCACAACCCATAACTTCTAGCCATTTACCTTTCCATTTAACATCAACTTCTGCAGATGGTTCAGTAAAAGGAAAATAACTAGCTCTGAATCTAACGGGTAAATCTCCAAAGAAAGTCTTCAAAAATGTTAAAACTGTGCCCCTCAAATGACTAAAATTTATTCCTTCATCAATACACAAAACTTCTACTTGATTAAAGACTGGGGAGTGAGTTGCATCAACAGCATCTCTTCTATAAACCCTCCCAGGAGCAATAATCCTTACTGGAGGTGGATTATTCTCAAGAAATCTTATTTGAACAGGTGATGTATGCGTTCTTAAAAGAAAATTATCTTTTAAGTAAAAAGTATCTTGCATATCTCTAGCTGGATGATTTTCAGGAATATTTAGTGATTCAAAGTTATAAAAATCGCTTTCTATCTCTGGTCCATTTTCAACTGTGTAACCCAAACCACAAAAAATATCAACTATTTCATCTTGAGTAGAAATCAAAGGATGTTTATTTCCAGTGGGGTTTCCAACCGAGGGTATAGTTATATCAATTTTCTCATTAGCAATTTTTATTTCAAGAGCATTATTTATTAATTCCTCTTTTCTAGAGTTTATTTTTTCTAATAAATTACTTTTTAGAATATTTGCTTTTTGGCCAATCAAGGGTCTTTGAGTATTATTCAGTTTTCCCATGTTCTTAAGAATGCTTGATAATTTACCTTTCTTACCTAAAAGTGAAATTCTCAGATTTTCTAGTTCTTTATCATCATCAATATTTTGGATTGTTTCATAAGCAGAATTGGAAAGCTGCTCTAACTCTTTCTCGATTTGATTTAAAGATGCAATGTCACTCACTGATATAGTTAAATTAAGTATTGATTTATTTTACTTAACCATAGACCATATTAAAAATCTATTTCTAAATGGAATCATTAAATATTTTAATTAGTAACGATGATGGTATTTTTGCTGATGGTATAAGATCACTTGCTAAAACAGCATTACTAAGAGGTCATAAAGTTACAGTAGTATGTCCTGATCAAGAGAGATCGGCTACAGGACATGGTCTAACATTACAATCACCTATAAGAGTTGAAAGGGCAGATGAGTTATTTGAAGATGGCATTCAAGCTTGGGGGTGTTCAGGGACCCCTGCTGATTGTGTCAAGCTTGCTTTGTCTGAATTAATTAAAAAAAAGCCTGATTTAGTAATTTCTGGGGTTAATCAAGGTCCTAATTTAGGCACTGATATTTTTTGTTCAGGTACTGTAGCAGCTGCGATGGAAGGTACTTTAGAAAATATCCCCTCAATGGCTGTAAGTCTCGCTAGCTTCAAGTGGAGAAATTTTGAATTTGCAAGTAAAATTTCATTAAAAATTGCAGAACAAGCATTATGCAATAATTGGCCAAAATCATTATTACTAAATTTAAATGTTCCCCCTTGCGAAGAAAATAATATTCTTGGGGGATCTTGGACTAGATTATCAATAAGAAAATACAAAAACCAATTTACAAAGAGAGAAGATCCCAGAGGAGATATTTATTATTGGTTAGCTGGAGAAGCAGTTCTGGATTTAAATTCAAAAGGGTATGGTCCTAAAAATTGGCCAAGTGACGTCTCTCAAATTGAAAAAAGTAAGTTATCTCTTACCCCAATTGAACCTGATTTGTTTTGGAGAGATGGTTTAGATCAACTTCCTGATATTCAATTACTATAAATTCTTCTTAACAACCAAAGTGAGAAGCATAAGCCAATAAAATGAGCAGCGATTACTTGTGTATTACTTAATACTGACAATATCTCTAAACCTGTTATCGCTACATCAGAGCTAGTTGCAATAGCAATACCTTGAGTTTGCGTTGATGCTTGAATAAATAGCGCTCCCATTAAGGCCTGATATCCTACTAGCCCAAAAAGAATACCCAATAAATCATTTACAATGCCTCTTTTAATTAACCTACTTGTTTGCCCCCTTGACGGTCTTGCATTGCTACTAATTGCCCTTCCTGTTCTTACGATAAGCCAGCCTTGCCAAAGACTAAAAAATAATAATATTAAAGAAATTGATGTTAGTGATAATCCTGGCGCCAATCCAAGTTGACCTTCGCTATCATTACTTACAAAATTTGAAAAAAGTAAAACAGCGGTAACTACAACACTTAAGATAGATTGAATCCAAAATCTTATCCATCCTATCCTTCTCATTCCAAATGAAAGTAATTGAAAATCTATTTTATTAACCATTCATTCGTTTTTGAATCTCTTATTCAAATTTGCCATCAAAGTTGCATAATTGCACGTTTATTGTGATCTCATTATTAACTCCATCCGAAATCAAAGAACCAACATCCTTAGCTATTGGCAGCTTTGATGGTTTGCATGAAGGTCATAGAACATTAATAAAAAGTGTTGTAAATGAATATGAATACACCCCGACAATCGCAAGTTTCTGGCCCCATCCAAGAGAAATTCTTTATAAGGAAACAAGACTAAGGCTAGACTTACCCTCAGAGAAACTTCCTTTACTTGAAAATCTAGGAATTAAACAATTGGTTTTAATTCCATTTGATTTGGAGTTATCTAGATTAAGTGCAGAAGAATTTATAAATAATATTCTTATAAATCAACTCCAAGCAAGAACTATTTCAGTTGGTGAAAACTTTAGATTTGGTTATAAAAGACGCGGTGATATTAATACAATTAAAAATTCTATAAAAAACAAAAATATAAAACTAAATATTGTCCCACTTTTAGAAGACCAAGAAGGAAGAATAAGTAGCAGCAGAGTAAGGAATTTACTTTTACAAAGTGACTTAGTAAAAGCCAAAGACCTTTTAAAAAGGCCATATAGTTTTTCAGGGAAAGTTGTCAAAGGTAAAGGTATTGGAAAAAAGATAGGATTTCCAACAGCTAATCTTCAAATTGACGGTAGGAAATTCTTACCAGGCGAAGGAGTATACGCTGCATGGACTAAGGAAATTAACTCTGGTATTAAGTTTCCATCCGTAATGAATCTTGGACCACAACCTACAATTAATCCTTTATCACCCTCTGCGGTTGAAGTACATATTATTGACAAAAATATCAATTTATATGATTTAGAATTATTTGTTGAACCTATACAAATGATAAGAACTCAAATAAAATTTTCTAATATGGAAGAATTATCAAATCAGATTTCAAAAGATAAAGAATTAGCAAAAACAATCTTGCAAGAAATTAATAATTGAAACCATGAGAAATAACCAAAATCAAAAAGATGACTTGAGAATTGCCCAAATAATTGATGCTAATCTTGATAGAGCTAGAGAAGGATTAAGAGTTTTAGAGGATTGGGCTAGATATGGTTTAGATCGAGTCGATATTGTGAAAAAGATAAAAGACTTTAGGCAAATACTTGGCAGTCATCATTTAGATTATTACAAAAAAGCAAGAAACTATACGGAAGATAAGTGCAATGGTCTAAATCATCCAGAACAATTTAAAAGAATTTATACAGAAAACATCATAAGTTCAAATTCAAGCAGGATTCAAGAAGCTCTTAGAGTTTTAGAAGAATTTTCAAGAAATAATAATTATGAGCTCTCAAAAGCAGCTTCTTTGATTCGTTATGAGATTTACAGCTTAGAAATTGAGCTTCTAAATCTAACATGCAATAAAAATTTAAATGAAATTCTTATTAAGAATAATTTATATTTAATAACTAATGAAAAACCGGATTTAATTGTAGATATTGAAAATCTTCTTATTGGGGGAGTGAAAATCATTCAACATAGATTTAAAGAGACAGATGATTCAAACAACCTTAAAACAGCAAAAATTATTAGAAAATTATGTAAAGAACACGGAGCCATTTTTATTGTTAATGACAGGCTCGATATTGCACTTGCATCTGAAGCGGATGGAGTCCATCTTGGGCAGAATGATTTAGATTTGATATCAGCAAGAAAAATACTTGGATTCTCAAAAATAATTGGAATATCTGCTAATAATGAGCAAGATATAAAACAGGCCATACAGAATGGATGCGATTATTTAGGCATTGGACCAGTTTTTAAAACAAATACCAAAAAAAATAAAAAACCTTTAGGAATTGATCACATTAAAAAATTAACAAAAGATATAAAAATCCCTTGGTATGCAATCGGAGGGATTAAAAATGAAAATATTCCAAAATTAAAGTCTAATAATATTAAAAAAGTAGCTATTGTCTCAGAAATTATGAATCATGAAAATCCTAAAAATAAAGCTATGATAATTTTAAAAAGTTTAAACCATGAAAATTAAAGTTAATGGTGAAGAAAAATTTATTAATAATTCAAATAAAGAATTCACTCTAACTGAAACTTTAATTCAATTAGGATATAAAAATAATACTATAATTGTTGAATTGAATAATTTAATTATTAATAATCAATCTTGGCAAGAAAACAAGGTAAAAGATGGAGATAAGTTAGAAATAGTTTCCATTGTTGGTGGTGGATAAATTTTTAATTAAATATTCAATATTGACGATAAAATCAATTAATTAAAATGTTTTAAAGAATACAGTAAAGAGCACAAATATCTTCATAATTTTTTAACCTAATTCCTGAAACATTTAATCAAAAAAATTTTTTTCATTTTATATTCATAATACTTTACATGTAAAAATGGAAAAAGATTTAAAACAAAATCCTAGATCAATGAAGTGGGAGCGAAATGGAGAATTAGCTTCTAAAGATCTATCAGATCTAATTGATAGGTTGAAAAATGTTGAGAATGAATGTAATTCATCTGAATTATCTAGATTAAGTACCAAATCTGACAACATAGATTAAATTTGTTACTTCGAGCTTGCAAATTACTAATATATTTGTTTCAAATTACATAAAGAGATAAAAGAAAATGCAAAAACGTTATCCAGAGTGGGTTAATAATCAAGTTATTATGAAAGCATTAAAAATGAGAGATGAAGGCATTCTTTCAAAAAGGTTAAATCTATGGATTGAAAATCTTTTAGAAATAGATAATAAAAGTAATTGACTCTAAATAATTTTAATTATTCTCAAAGCAGCCATTGCTGCTCCATAACCATTATCTATATTCATAACTGATATTCCTGGAGCGCAGCTTGAGAGCATGCTATTAAGAGCAGCAAAACCCATTTTACTTACTCCATATCCAACTGAAATAGGAACAGCAATTATAGGTTGGGGTAAAAGGCCTCCTAAAACTGTTGGAAGAGCTCCTTCCATACCTGCACAAACTATTATCACATCAAATTTATTAATATCTTCTAGGTTATTAAAAAGTCTATGTATACCTGCAACACCAACATCTATAAATGTCTTACATGTAATTCCATGAACTTCCAAAGCCAATTTTGCCTCGAGAGAGACACTTAAATCACTAGTTCCACCAGCCACAATTGCAACTTTTTTATCAGTTGATAATTTTTTAAAATTTTTGCCGATAATAAGGCAAGATGCTTCTCTGTAGAATTCTGCATTTTTATAAGTTTCCAAGATTAATTTTGCTTTATCAAAATTAATTCTTGTTATGAAGACTAATTCGTTTTTATCAAGAACCTGTTCACAAATTTTTTTTAACTGATCAACATTTTTATGCTCACCCCATATGGCTTCAATAATGCCAATACGATTTTGTCTATCAAAATCAAAGTTAATATCTTTATTCATCCTTGAACGTATAATTCACCCTCATCAATTAACTCAAAAGGATTCCTATCAAGTTTTAAATCATTTTTCACATTTTCTTCAAAAATACTTTGAATTTCACTAACTTCTTTGACTGAAATACTCTTCCATAAACTTTTATTTGCCCACTTTACCAAGACTAAAGCTTCCTCTTTTTCTTTATTATAAAAGATTTCTCTACCAAGAAATCCTTTTTTATTTGCTAACCATGGTTCCCAAACTTCTTTTTCTGCATTAATCCAATTATCTTTATATTGTGAAGGAACTCTTAACCTTAGTTCCTCAATTATTGGATTCTCTTTCATATTAATCATAGTTGCAGCATTTACACTTGCAAAATTGTACTGGAAACTGGCTACTAAGACTATCAAAGCCAAAGAAATCCATCTAAAAGTCTTTTTTAAAAACTTTAATTCCATTATTTTTGCTCCAGAAGTGCTACGGCATGGCAACTTATACCTTCTTCACGACCTTCCGGACCTAATTTTTCATTTGTTGTAGCTTTTATACCAATTAAATCTTTATCAATTTCTGTAATTTTTGATATATTATTTTTCATTAATTCTATATGCGGTTTAAATTTTGGTCTTTCCGCAACAATAACACTATCAATATTAGTTATTTCCCACCCTTGATTTTTAACTAACTCAACTACTTTAGATAGCAAAACTAAACTATCAGCATTCTTCCATTTTTCATCTGTAGGCGGAAAGTATTTACCTATATCTCCTAAAGAGAGTGCACCTAACAATGCGTCCATAATTGCATGACTTAATACATCAGCATCGCTATGTCCATCTAAACCAATATTATCGGGATGAGATAATTTTACTCCCCCTATAATCAAATCTCTTCCTTTTACAAGTTGATGGATATCATACCCATTACCGATACGAAACCTCATTGAGTCATTCTTATCTCCTTTTATTCTCTTACTAACCGGTGCATTTTTAAAGTCCTTAGATAAAATTAAATCATTTCTTCTATCTGAAGTTCTCTTTATCATTTCCCTTTCTCTCCAATCATTTATTTCTTTATGATTTCCGCTTAATAAAATACCTGGAACCTCCATTCCTCTAAATTTAGCTGGTCTTGTGTATTGAGGATATTCTAAAAGACCATTGTTATGACTTTCACTAACTAATGAATTTATATCGCCCAGAGTTCCAGGGATTAATCTTGTAACTCCATTAATTATAGACATTGCAGGTATTTCACCTCCAGTCAGTATGAAGTCACCGAAGGAAACTTCTTCATCAGCAATACATCTTACTCTTTCATCAAACCCTTCATATTGACCACAAATTAAAATAACTTGATCATAATTTGACCATCTTAATAGATCATTTTGCTTTAAGTACTTTTCCTTGGGGAGTCATAAGTAAAGTTATAGTATTATCAAATTTCTGAATCGATTCAAAAGCATTAAAAATAGGTTCAGGCTTTAATAACATCCCTGATCCACCTCCATAAGGAAGATCATCCACTTGCTTATAAGAACCCTCTCCATACTCTCTCAAATCAGTAACATTAATTGAAATTAATTGATTCTTTATAGCCCTAGTAATGACTCCCATATTATTTAAATTATCAAATGCATTTGGATATAAACTAATCACATCAAAACTCACTTTATGCATTTAAGAGTCCTCCTGATAACCAAATTCAGCCAATTTAGACTCCTTCTTTCTCCAATTTGGAATAATTTTTACAAACAACTCTAAATAAATAGGCCCATCGATTAATTTCTTCATATTAATTCTTGCGGCCTGTCCAATAATCTTCAACATTGAACCTTTTTTTCCAATAAGAATTCCTTTTTGACTTTTCTTCTCAACTATTATCGTAGCTAATATAGCAGTAAGATTTTCTTTACTTGCAGATTTTTTATTTTTTACTTCTTCAATCTTTTCAATAATTACCGCCACGCTATGTGGAATCTCTTCTCTAGTATTTTTTAAAACTTGTTCCCTAATTAATTCTCCAAGTAATATATTAAATGGTTGATCACTTAACGTATCATTTGGATAAAGCATAGGTCCACTTGGGAGATGATCATTTACTAAATTAATCAGTTCATCACATCCTTCTCCAGAAATTGAGCTCACAGTCTGAAAATAGATTGAGTTATTAGTAAATATTTCTTTATATTGATTAAGACGTAAATCTTTTTCATTCTCTTGTACCAAGTCCCACTTATTAAGAACAATAATATATTTTGTTTGATTCGTTGCAAGTAAATCTTTAATATATTTATCCCCTCTACCTGGCTTATCATTAGAATCAAAAATTAATAAAATAAGATCTACTCCATTAATAGCTGATTTTGCATTTTTTACTAATGTTTTCCCCAGTAGATGGTGAGGTTTATGAATTCCAGGAGTATCAATAAATATAATTTGACTGTCTTTTGTAGTGAGAATACCTTTTAATTTTTTTCTGGTTGTTTGTGCTACTGGAGAAGTAATTGCAATTTTTTCACCTATTAATTTGTTTATCAAAGTTGATTTTCCTACATTAGGCCTACCGATCAAAGTAACAAAGCCTGATTTATAATTTTCCAAAATTTCTTTTATGATCCATAATAAAATTTTGATTCAAAATGGATAAAAAAACCACAACTTCTGAAAAACCATCTTTTTATCAATCAATAGACATAGCCACTCAATGGTGCAAAGACTGGGAGCAAGAATTGTTAAGCGATGAGGTATTGGCAGACAGAATAGCTGAGTTAGTTAAAACCAAAAATGGTTTAAGAGGATTTTTTGCCTATGCACTATCAGATATTAATTGTTCATTATTAGATAAATTACCCAGTTCGCTAATATTTAAATTTGTAGAGGGTGGAGAACAAATTGTAGAAATTACGTTAAAAAACCTTATCATGAGTTCTGCTCAAATTATTAACCATCAAAGAGACAAGAATCCTGAGTATGAGGAAATTTCTTCAAATATTTCTGATAGATGCATAAACATATTAAAGGTATTGGATACAAAATTAGTAAATAATAAAGTAAATATGATTTTGGATAACTTAGATAACTTAGGAAATAGTATAAATAATTCCAAAAATTATGATTTAAAACAAAAAGAATTTATAAGAGAAAAAATTTCAAAAATTGCAAAATAAAAGGGCAGATTGTATCGCCCTAAAATTAATTAATCTGGATTAGGAAGATTAATCTCTTCGTCCACCACCCTGTAAAGCAATCATTAATCTAAGTATAAAAACAAATAAATTAATGTAAGTTAAATACATTCCTAGAGCTCCTGCTAAATATTGATCATCACTATATCTTCTTGGCATAGTATAAAAATCAACAAAAGACATAGCCACAAATATCACCGTACCAAATCCTGCTATTAATAATTCAAGTCCAGATCCACCAAAAAGTCCAGGTGCAAATAATCCACCAATAAGTTGGACAAACATTGCAATAAGTAAGCCAATTAATCCAAGGCCTACTACACTACTTAATGCTTGACCCACGCTATCACTCATCCTTTGGCCAGTGTATGAGGCAATTACAAAAGTAATTCCTGTAGCTAATGCTGCTGTTCCAACAGATCCGATCCCTACAGTACCAATTGCTAATGCAACAATTCCACTTAGAGTAAAACCTGTTAATAAACTAAAACCAGTAAGTAGAGGAAGAGCTTTAGCATTATTTGCATTGTTTGCAGCACTTGTAGCTACAAAGAACAATACTAATTCAGCTATGAGAGCAATGATAGAGAGTGGTTGAAACAGTGTTGGATTAGATGCTATCAAGGATATTCCAGCTAGAACACCTAAAGAAGTTAAAACCATTCCTCCTCCAACATATGGGAGGGCTTTACTTACTACATTCGGTCCAACAATAGAGCTTGTTCGAGCATCGCGAATAGCTTGTTGGAAATTACTGCTTGCAGGCATTTTTAAATTTAATTTGTATTAATAATAGTCTATTTTTAATATAAAATCGTGTGCGGATCACCCAATTTAGAAATCATTGATAAACCTCAATAATTTTTTGAACAAGTGTATGTCGAACAACATCTTCAACAGTTAAACGACAAATTTTTATACCGTCTGTATTTGAGAAGAGTTTAACCGCTTCGACCAATCCACTTTCTTGATTATTCTTTAAGTCGATTTGTGTAACGTCACCATTAACAACCATTTTTGATCTTTCACCTAATCTTGTAAGAAACATCCTCATTTGTGCCTTAGTAGCATTTTGAGCTTCGTCAAGAATAATGAGAGCATCATCTAATGTTCTACCTCTCATAAATGCCAGGGGAGCAACTTCAATTATCCCTTTTTCTATAAGTGCATTTGTCTTCTCATAACCAAAAATATTATGTAGAGAATCAAATAGAGGTCTAAGATAAGGATCAACTTTTTGTTGAAGATCTCCTGGTAAAAAACCCAGGTTTTCGCCAGCCTCTACTGCTGGTCTAGTTAAAATAATTCTTTCAATTTTTTTTTCACTTAACAATCTGGATGCGAGAATAGTAGCTAAGAAGGTTTTACCTGTACCTGCAGGACCGATAGCAAATGTTAAATCAAAATTCTCAATAGCATCAACATAAGCTTTTTGTCTTATAGTTCTTGGTCTTAAATATTTTCCAGCTTTTGAACGAGCAAGCACCTTTTTTCCAAGCTCAGCATGAGATGAGGCTTGTCCCATATTCAGAGAAGTAAAGGCAGCTTTTAAATCTACTTCTGGAACTTCCAAACCTTGTTCCCATATTGGTCTTGTTAATTCAACTAATGCAGATGCTTGTTCAAGCTTTGGTATAATCCCATTCATCTCTAATTGAAGTCCCCTGATAGTAAGAGATACTCCAGTTAAATCTTCAAATTTTTTTATAAACGAATTTCCAGGTCCAGAAAGGGCAGTTGCAGCATCAGTACTTGGAAGATCAATAATAAAATGACCTTCTGAAGATACTTCTCTCATTTATTTAAAAGTTTAAAAAAAACAAACAAACTACTTATTCACTTTCGTTGTTTTTAGTTTCATTATTATCTTTTTTATCATTCTCTAATTTTGCTGCTTTTTCTTTTTGAGCTAATTTTGCTTTTCCAATAGCAATAGATGGTCTAACTTTTTTTTCAAGTAATCCTCCTTTTTCTAAGAGAGTTCTGACAACATTAGTAGGTTGAGCTCCTTGAGTTAACCTGTTTCTTAAAGCTTCTGTATCTAGTCTTGTTTCCTTGGTCCTTGGATTATAGAAGCCTAATTCTTCAAGAGGTCTACCGTCCCTTCTTGAGGTACTGTTACATGCAACGATTCTGAAACTTGCCTCTTTTTTCTTACCAAAGCGCTTCAGGCGCAGTTTAATCATATTTAAATTTAATAAAGATAATTAAATTTTATCATTGAAAGGTTGATTATTGGAAATTTATAAATCAGCAAATCCTTTTTTCTTTTTATTAGACTTTTGTTTCTTAGAGGGCCTGTAATTATTAGACCAGGCATTCCAGGCATTCCACCCATTCCAGGCATTCCACCCATTCCAGGCATTCCACCCATTCCAGGCATTCCACCCATTCCAGGCATTCCGCCATTCGACATTTGCTTCATAAATCCTCTCATCCTTTGAAAGTCAGATAAAACCTTATCAACTTCTTTAACTTCAAAGCCACTACCTTTTGCAATTCTGCTCCTTCTACTTGGTTGAGCTGCTAACAACTCTGGTTTCTGCTTTTCATTTAAAGTCATTGAACTAATCATGGCTTCAATTTTCTTTAGCTGCGCCTCTCCATCTTTTATCATTCCATCATCAATTTTATTCATACCTGGAATTAATTTAACCAAACCGCCAAGCGAGCCCATCCTTTTAATTAACCTCATCTGTTTAACAAAATCGTTAAAATCAAATGTTGCCTCTTGAAGCTTTTTCTGCATTACTTCGGCATCCGCTAATTCAACTTCTTTTTGAGCTTTTTCTACTAGTGTTAGTACATCTCCCATTCCTAGAATACGACTTGCCATTCGCTCAGGATGAAAGGGTTGCAATGCTTCTATCTTTTCCCCTGTACCAATAAATTTGATTGGTTTTCCACTGATTTTTCTTATTGAAAGAGCAGCTCCTCCTCTTGAATCACCATCAAGTTTAGTTAAGATTGCCCCTGTTATTCCTACCTTTTCATGAAAGGATTTTGTAAGATCTGCAGCCTCCTGCCCAATCATTGAATCCACAACTAAAAAAACTTCATCTGGCTCCGAAACCTTTTTAATTCGAACCATTTCATCCATCATTGATTCATCAATTTGTAATCTTCCCGCAGTATCGATAATTATGTAATCTTTATTATCTTTTATTCCTAATTCAATTCCCCTCTTTACAATTTCCTCTGGTTTGATATTTTTATCTAGATCAGAAAAAACTTCTAAATCATGCTGTGCTCCAAGTGTTTTGAGTTGATCAATAGCTGCAGGCCTATATGTATCTGCGGCAATCAAAAGAACTTTCTTATCTTTATCTTTTAAATAAAGACCTAATTTTCCTGAAGCGGTAGTTTTGCCGGCACCCTGTAAACCAGCCATTAGAATCACTGTAGGTTTATTTATATTTTCTTCTATAGGGGCATTTTCATTCCCCATTATGTTAATCAATTCTTTATTAACTATTTCTATAAATTTTTGACTTGGATTAACTCCCCTTACAACTTCTTCACCAACAGCTTTAACTTTAACATCATTTATAAAATCTTTTACAACAGATAAACTTACATCTGCATTTATTAAAGCTTTTCTTACATCTTTTAAAGCCAAATCTATATTAGTTTCGCTAATTTTTGCTTCACCTCTTAACCCCTTTACTGCGTCTTCAAATTTTGCAGAAAGTTCGTCAAACATCAGTAAAAAATAACTCTAAATATTAATTATAAACTAAATATTTAAAAAGCTAAACTCCGCTCACATAATCAACTAATTTCCATGATTTATTAGAAAATCCAAGAATATATTTAACTTTTAAGAAAGGTTTAAAACTTGTCTCACTTATTAATTCTCCATTTGCATTTATAATTTTTTCAGAGTAATTTAATTTTACGGATACAGATATTCTTGAAGGAGATTGGGATAAAAATTCAATATCTTGAACCTCAGTTTTTATATCTTTGTAATATTATTTTTAATATCTTGTTGTCTTTCATTTTTAAGCCTCAGTATTAGATTTCTTTTAACTATTTTTGATATATCTAATTGATCATCTCCTGATAAAAATTTACTCTTGCTCATGAGCCATGATTCCAGTAAATTCTGAATTTGATCTAAATTTGGAGAAAGTTCATTAAGCGAATTTATATCCTGAGAAATAAATTTATTTTTAGCAATATTTTTTGAATATTCCTCAATTAATTCAGCCTGAGAAATATCTGAAGATTCTTCATCATTATTTTTTTATCATTTATACTTCTGAAATATCGATGATTTATCAGGAGATTTATCGAAATTATTTTTAAAATTAGTTCTAAGAAAACTCGAGCTTATCCCAAGAAAAAATACAATTGAAAAAGTATAAAAATAAAGTAAATAGGAAGATTTATCTAGTAAATTACCATCTTTAATAAACTTACTATTTTTAATAAATTCACCGCAAAAATATTTTAGTTCCGTATATTTTTCATTGCAGTAGTTATAAATTTCTAAAGTTTTATTTTTAAAGATCAATTCTGCGGGCAGTTCTTCATCAATATAAACAATTTCATCTTCTTTAATACCTCCTGGAACAGGTAGTTTACTTCCATCTTGAACATCAGAATTCTCTTCAAGATCAACTTCAGAAAAATCTTTTATAAAAGTATTTTTAAGGTTTTTTCCAAAACCTGAGAAATTTGCTTTTGAAATTACCCTTTTTGACTTATTTTCAATTTTCTCTATAAAATCTTGAATTTCCCTCTGACTGAACCATAAATCAAGATTTACATCTTGTATGTCAATGTCTCTGAAGTTTTGTAAAACCTCATTCTCTAACCAGTTTTGACAATATAAACAAATCGCCTCTAATTTCTCTCCTTCGTATTCATTAAACCAATTCCTTAAATTTTCATCTGAACTACTTGAGAATCTCGCTTCAGCTTGTTTTATATCTGCGAGTAGCAAATCTAGACAACCAATTAAGGGCATGGAGTCGAAACCAGATAATTTAAGATTTTTAATAAGTTTTTTCGCCTCAAACAACTTTTCTGGTTTTTTTTGTGAAAAACCCATTGCAGTAATAGCAATAAACAATTCAAAACCCGCTTCTAATGAACCTCTTTTATATAAATCTGAAAATAAATCTATCTGTTCTTGAACGGTAAGAAAAGGTTTTATTTGTTCAAAAAAGACTTCAAACTCATTTTGATTTAAAAAATTAATATATTCAGATTTATTCTTACCTTCAAGACCTCCCCTTTTAATGATTAAATTTTGAAGAAGAGTTATTCCTTTCTTATGAGATTCATAATCGTTTAAATCTCTACTAAGAAAGTCAAGAATCCTATATGGGAGAAGAGATGCTAAGTCATCCTCAAGATTCTTTCTTAAATCTGATAATTTACCCATCCTTTGAAGAATTTGTATACCTTCCTGTAGAAAATCAGCTGCGTTTGCATAACATCTTTGATCTTGTTCTTGAATAGCTGCATCTCTTGAGGTTAAAGCTGCTAATAAAGTTAAATCAGCTTCTCTAGTACTTCCAAGAGCAGGTGTTTGAGGAGGTTGCAATGCTTGCCTTGCAAGTTTAAAAGTTTCCTTTGCAGCTCCTGATTCCCATAATAGTATTAAACCAGCGACTTCCCTATTGGTAGAAAACTCAAGTCCAGAAGCACCATTAAGCACTTGTTTATCATATTCTTGTCTGCTCTCATTATTAGTTAATAAGTCTGCGGTTAAGCGTAATAATTCTGACCTTTGCGTTAACACCTCATAGGTGAATCCTTCATCAGGTGTTTTATCTAAACGCAATTGAAAGGATCTTAAAATCTCTTCTGATGTTGCAGAAGGATTTACACCTATTAAACGAAAATGATCTAATGGTAGTTCCAAACAAGTTTCCTACTAAAATCCTTAGACAAATATTATCAATTAAAAAAATTTTTTCATAGGGTCTTATAGAGTTTTAAAAAAAAAACATAAAAAATGACCATTGAGTCTTAGAATGTTATCAAATCAAAACTTCATTAAGGTAATTTCTTGGAAACACATGTAGAGAGAATTTCTAATCTTCAAGATTTTGAAAGAGCAAAATTAGATCGTGATTCAGGGCTAAGATTATATGAAGATATGATCCTTGGCAGAAGATTCGAAGATAAATGTGCAGAAATGTATTACAGAGGTAAGATGTTTGGATTCGTTCATCTTTATAACGGACAAGAAGCAATAAGTACTGGGGTCATAGGTGCAATGAAGAAAAAACATGATTGGTTTTGTAGTACTTATAGGGACCATGTTCATGCCCTTAGTGCTGGAGTCCCCCCTTTCGAGGTTATGAGCGAGTTATTTGGTAAAGAGACTGGGTGCAGTAAAGGACGTGGAGGATCAATGCACTTGTTTTCAAAAGAGCATCATTTACTAGGTGGTTACGCTTTCATTGGTGAGGGAATACCCGTAGCTTTAGGGGCTGCATTCTCTAGTAAATATAAAAGAGAAGTTACAGGAGATAAAGGAAGTGATTCAGTCACAGCAGCATTTTTTGGAGATGGAACTTGCAACAATGGGCAGTTTTTCGAATGCCTCAACATGGCTCAATTATGGAAATTACCAATCCTCTTTGTTGTTGAAAACAATAAATGGGCTATTGGCATGGCTCATGACAGAGCTACAAGTAATCCTGAAATTTGGAGAAAAGCATCAGCTTTTGGGATGCATGGTGAAGAAGTTGATGGAATGGATGTTTTAGCAGTTAGAGGAGCCGCACAAAGGGCTATAAAAAGAGCAAGGGCAGGTGAAGGGCCAACTCTTCTGGAATGTCTTACTTATAGATATAGAGGTCATTCTCTTGCAGATCCAGATGAATTAAGAGCTGAAGAAGAGAAAGCTTTCTGGGCTAAAAGAGATCCAATTAAAAAATTATCAAGAGAGTTGATTGATGGTAATTATTCTGATGAGAAAGAATTAAAAGATATTGATAAGAAGATTGATTCAGAAATAACAACTTCTGTAACGAAAGCATTAGAGGCACCCGAGCCAAACACAGAAGAATTAACTAAATATATTTGGGCTGAAAATTAATTCAGATACCACTTGGTAATTTTCTTGTTAAATTTCTAAGCTTTCTTAAAGCCTTCAACTCAACTTGCCTTACTCTTTCTCTCGAGACTTCAAGCAATCTTCCTATTTCAGCAAGAGTATGTCTCTCATTACCATCTAGTCCAAATCTTAAACGCAACACATGCTGCTCTTGCTCACTTAAATGGCTTAACCATTTACCTAATTGCTCTTGATGTATCTTTTGCTCAACCTTATCTAAGGGTTCTTCATGATTAGTATCTGCAATAAGATCACCTAAGAAACTACGCCCATCATCTCCATTTACAGGTGCATCTAAACTGCTTGTGGAAAGTGCTTGTCTTAAAACAGAATCAAGTTCATCAACATCAATATCCATAGCTTCAGCTATTTCGACTCTACTTGGCATTGCTCCAAGTTTATGAGCAAGTTCTCTACTGACTTTTCTAATGGTTGCTAATCTTTCACTTAAATGTACTGGTAGGCGTATGGTCCTAGATTGGCAAGCTATTGCGCGCGTCATACTTTGGCGAATCCACCAAAAAGCATAAGTAGAAAACTTATAACCTCTTGTAGGATCAAATTTTTCAACTGCTCTTTCCAACCCTAATGAGCCCTCTTGCACTAAATCTAAAAGTTCTAAACCCTTGCCTTGATATTTTTTTGCAACACTTACAACTAATCGAAGATTTGCCTTCATCATTCTCTCTTTGGCTCTACGACCAATTTTTAAAGTTCTTTTCTGATGAGAGGTAAAATCTTTTGTCTTTTCATTAACTTGACCATCTTCAGTCAATATCATCATTTTTTGAACTTGATTTCCTAATTCAATTTCTTCAGCAGGAGTAAGCAAAGGAACTCTGCCAATATTTGAAAGATACCAACTAATTGGATCGTTACCTCTCCTCTTTTGAGGTTCAGTAGATATAGGAATGGATGAAACCATGATTTTTACCTTTTCGGTATTAAAACTTTCCTACACTTTTTTAAAAAACCCCTAATTTTTAATATCCGCTTCAGATTTGCAGTAACAAATCTTTAGTTATGTGTTTAAAACTATAAAAAACTCCATTTAATTGTCATTTTCATAACATTTGCCTCGTTTTTATTTGCCTTACAATTTTCGATAATTGATTTCCGATAAGTGAAGCTGTTGATCCTTTTGAGGAATTTGATGCTGCATAAGAATGTAAAAAAACATATTTTGCAAACGACTCAGCATTAATGATTTCTCCAGACGATAATTCCAAAGCACATAAACCTGATATAAATCCAGATAAAAGGTCCCCTAATCCAGCCCTCGCAGTGAAAGGATCTGACTCGTATATTTGCCAAACTGAACCTTTACTATCAGAAATAATACTATTAGCTCCTTTTAATAAAAGGTCTAAGTTGAATTGATTTGCTGCTTTCATAGATAAGTCAACTCTATTGTGTTCATCTAGATCAGGAAATAATCTCTTGAACTCTTGGTAATGAGGTGTAATCCAGGTTTGAAAACTTCTTTCGAGAAAAAATTTAGAACCATTTTTAGATTTTGCTATCCTATTCAAAGCATCAGCGTCTAGGATAAGAGTCCCTTTAAAATCACACAAATACTTAGCAGCTTTCTCCCAATCTGTTATGTCAACTCCAATACCTGGACCAATTAAAATTGTTTCATAGCGATTTAAATCTTTATTCTTAAGAGAATCGTAAAAAAGGGAGTTCCCCTCCTCAGAAGACTTAGCAAAATCATTTATAACAACTTCAGGAGAAATATTCCAAATTAAATTAGCTACAGATTTGGGAGAAAGAGCTGTTATTGATCCAACGCCACTAGCTAAAGCTCCTTTTATTGCTAATAAAGCTGCACCAGGATATTTTTCACTTCCCACAATTAATAATGTTCTACCTCTTGAATATTTATCTGAATTAGCAGGCGGAAGATAAAGGCTTATATCATTAAAATCTTTTCGAGAGAGACTTAAAATTCTTTGATCTAATTTTACTAAATGGCTTTTAAAAATTCCTATTTCAATATTATGAATTTGACCAACATAAGGTATTGCAGAATCCTGCAATAAACCTATTTTTTTCAGGCCAATTGATAAAGTATAATTTGCCTTTACTGCTTTATCTGCAAAGGGTTTACCAGAATTAGGATTTAAGCCAGTAGGAATATCAATGGAAACAATCTTACCTTTATTGGTTTTCGATTTTTCATTAAATAACTCAATAAGATTACTATCAGTACTTCTTGTCTGATTATTTCCAAAAACTGCATCTATCCATAATTCATTTTTTTCTGGATCAGGAGCATTACTAAGAATCTTTATTCCTAAAGAGGTTATATAACTTAGATGTTTAATTGTTAATGTTTTCCTGATTTGGAAAGGACACCATACTGAGACTATATAACCTTTAAGAAATAACTCTCTGGCAATTACTGCTCCATCTCCGCCGTTATGTCCAGGACCTATTATTACAACTAAACCACTTTTCAAAAGATTTTCCCTTTCTAAAAACCAATTACTTATTTTTATTCCAACTTTTTCCATAAGTGCTGCTTCAGGCATCCCATTATTAAAAAGTTCATCCTCAATCTCTGACATTTGTTTAGGATAAACAATTAAATGTTCCGAATCTGCTTTTGGAAAACTAATTTTTGTCATAATAGGTAATTAGATAACATTCAAACTGTTCAAAAAACTTTGTTTTATGATCAAATCTATTACAGAAAAAAAGTTAGAGAACTATTCTTCTACTAATAGTAAATCTAAAAACCAAAAAAAAATTGTGGTGGGTTTATCTGGAGGTGTTGATAGTTCTTTATCAGCAGCACTTCTAATAGAAACGGGATGGGACGTAGAGGGACTAACTCTATGGTTAATGAAAGGTGAAGGTTCATGTTGTTCTGAGGGATTAGTTGATGCTGCCGGTCTATGTGAAGACTTAGGTATCAAGCATCATATTATTGACTCAAGAAATCTTTTTGCAGAAAAAGTTATAAAGGAAACAACTGGAGGATATGAAGTTGGTATCACACCATTGCCCTGCTCAATGTGTAATAAAAATGTTAAATTTGAAGAAATGCTTAATTGGGCGAAAGATCAGAATGAATTTACAAATATAGCGACTGGTCATTATGCTCGTGTCAAAAAGAACAACGTCTCCTTATCTCATTCAAATAATTTTAAATACAAAGATTATCTACTGCTAAGGGGTGTTGACTCAAATAAAGATCAAAGTTATTTCCTTTATAGCCTTTCGCAAGAAGTCCTTAGTAGATTAATTTTGCCACTAGGTGAACTTAAAAAAGAGGAGACAAGAAAAGAAGCGGCAAGATTAGGTTTAAGAACAGCAAAAAAACCTGAAAGTCAGGATCTATGTTTAGTTGAACATTATGGGTCAATGTTAAATTTTATAGATAAGCATATTGAGGCCAAAGTAGGAGAAATAAAACATATTAATGGTCAAATTTTAGGCTCACATAATGGTATTCAGCACTATACGGTTGGACAAAGAAAAGGATTAGGAATAGCTTGGTCAGAACCTTTATATGTAAAAAAATTAGACCATTTAAAAAATATAGTTTATGTTGCAAGCATTAGTGATTTACTAGAGAGAGAGGCTTTCATAAAAGAACTTAATTGGGTCTCAATAGAGGAACCGAATTCACCTATAGAAGTTGATGCTCAAATTAGATATAGAAGTAAACCTATCAAGGGTAAATTAATTCCTCAAAGTGAAGGCAATATTAACAAAAGGTTTAAATTAGTTTTGGATGAGCCTCAATCTTCAATAACACCAGGACAAGCTGCAGTTTTTTATAAAAAAGATATCCTCCTAGGAGGAGGATTGATTTGTTAAATACTTATAAAAAAATTAACCACTATTAGTAAGATAAAAACTATAATTAAAACTTTTAATCCAAATTTATTATAAAAAGTATTTTGATTAATCTTATTTGGATAAACAGTAATGCTATCTGAAATATTTTTTTCAATCAATTTATCAACTCTCCCATCACTTCTTATAAGGCCGGATGGTCCTGTATTTGAAGCAATGATTGTTTCTCTATTATTTTCAATACTTCGCATTGAAGCCATAGATATAAATTGATCATGAATTTTTTTTGGATATGGATCTAAATTCGCAATTGCCAAAATCATTTCTGCTCCACTTCTTATTGCCGCACGAATTTTTAATCCATCAGTAATTTCATAGCAAATTGCTATTGCAAAATTTGGCAAATTTTTCAACGCAAAATATCTAGATTTCGGACCAGATTGAATACCTCCTACAGAAGATATTCCCTTATATTTATCAAAAACTTTTGGATATTTTTCACCTATTGGCACTAATCTATTTTTATCAATAAATCCTGAAAATAATTTTTCTCCTTCTTCAAAAAATAAAAGAGAGCTCCTTAACTGATTCTTAAACCTTCTAAATCCACCCGCTAGAGTATTAATTTTACTAGGAAAATTAAAAACAAAATCACTCCTTAAAGTACCCTCGGGTGTAACTAACAATAAAGCATTTTTTGATAATGCTCTGTTTTGAATATTCAAAAATTTTTCATTCATGGTTTTATTATCAATCAACAATTTTTCTCTTGTAGGTGTATTTGTCTGCCATATAAAAACTGGATATACATTATCTAAAGATTTAGGAAGTGTTAAAAAAGCTCCTCCTAAATGCAAAGCAACAAGTGATATTGTTCCAAAAAAAAATAACCCCTTAATTTGTAAATTTCTTTTCCATTTCTCAAAGAGACAAAATATCCAAAATCCTATTAAAAGTTGCAATATGCACAAGCCAGTAGAACCTATCCAGCGAGCTAAACCTGCAAGATAAAAATCCCCAGGAATTAAACTATCACCAATTCCAATCCAAAAAAATGGGGTTTGACTAAGTATTAATTCACCGAATGCCCAAAGGAAGCACAAAAATAAAACCTTCAAAAATATATCAATAATATTTCCAGAAAAAATATATTTTTTATTGATTAGTTTTTGTGCAACATATCCCCATAAAAAGATTAAACATCCCCCCCCAATCGCGCATCCAAAATAAATTATTGTCGTAATAAATAAACTTATTATCCAAGAGAAACCCAACCATGTTAGCGGGTGTAAATACAATAACCAATAATGACTGGCCAAAATAAATGATAAACCCCAGAAAAAATTTGAAAAACCTTTATCAAATCCTGCCCATAAAATGGTTAAAGATAAAGGCATGAAAATAATCCACAAATCATTAGAGACTGCATACCCCCCTGCACAACCACCAATCAGTGGAATTAATAAATCATTGAAATTATTTCTTTTAAGTACTTTCAACAGCGAATCAAATCTTAATACATTTTATTAAAAACAAATTAAGTGTACCTTTTTCTGCCAAAATAGAATTAGTTATTTTTTCCTTTTGTGAAAGAAGTATTAATTAGTTTTGCTGTTTTTTTACTGTGCATTTCAGTAACTATTTATAGTCAATTCACTTCCCCTAAGAGTGTTAATGCTGCACAATCTTCAGTGAATACAAATCTAAATATTAATTTAAATAAAACATTATCAAAACCTAAAGATAATTTATTTGAATTAGACCCCTCTGATCCCAATCCAACTCTTTTTGCCATGGCTAATGATTCTAATGAAAATACAAATTCAAGAACCACTGAAAGTGGCTTAATTATTGAAGATCTTGAAATAGGTAAAGGAGATGAAGCATCCTCTGGTCAAACAGTTACAGTCAATTACACTGGGACTTTAACTAATGGAGATCAATTTGACACAAGTATTGGAAGAGCACCCTTTAGTTTCCCCTTAGGTGCAGGAAGAGTAATAAAGGGCTGGGATGAGGGCGTTGCAGGTATGAAAGTAGGAGGTAAAAGAAAGCTGACCATTCCTCCTCAATTAGGATATGGCTCAAGAGGCGCTGGAAATGTAATTCCAGCTAACGCGACATTAATATTCGAGGTAGAACTATTAAAGGTTAGTTAAGAAAATTAGAAAATATTTAAGACTTTTCAAAATAGAGGATATGTAACTAAAATAAAGTTAACTTTAATTAATCGAATGTTTAGTAAATTAATGAATTCCCTTTTTAATAAAAAGGCAATGATGAAAGTTTATGCACACTGCGATGGTCCTTGCGGAGTTTATGATCCTGCCTCCGCGAGAGTTGCAGCAGAAGCTGTTCTATCTATGACAAAAAAAATAGTTGATTTAAATCCTCCATCAAGCCCAAATTCAGAGGAATGGTCCGCGTACAACAATACCTTTTCAAGATATGTAGCTATCAAAGAGGACCAAGCAAAAGAGACAAAAAAAGAATTACTAATCTTATGGACAGATTATTTTAAACCAGTACACCTAGAAAATTACCCAGATCTTCATGACACCATATGGAAAGCAACAAAACTATGTAGTGCATGCAAAGTGAGTATTGACATAGCTAAAGCCGAAGAATTGATGAGCTATGTTGAAAAAATTCATAATATTTTTTGGCAGACTAAGGGTAGAAGTGATTCTTTTGTTAAAGCTAGTTGAGTAAATAGAATTTCAGATAAATTTATAGAAAGTGTAATAGCAAACTTATTTCACATAAGATATGCGAAAGTTTGTGATATTTCAATGTCTCCATTCTTAAAAAATGGAGACATTGTTTTTTATAAGATTTACTCAAAGAATAAATCTTCTTTAAAAATAGGTGACATTGTTATATTCAAACATCCTCTTCTAAATATAAATTCAGTTAAAAGAATTACAAAATTAACCGAATTTGGAGTTGAAGTTTGTGGGGATAATAAAGAATGTAGTAAAGATAGTAGTAATTTCTTTGGATTTATTCAAAAGGAAAGGATTATAGGCATTGTCATATTCCATATCACCAACTATGGATTTTTGAACTTAAAAAATCTGCTAAGTAATAAATAATAATGTGCTTTTTTGAACCCAAAATAATCCCATCGCAAATGATAAACCTCCAGCAAAAGCAAAAAGCTTTTTAATGAAATTTTTACCAGCTTTCATCGTCGATAGTGAAATTAGATATGTGAAGAAAATCATTATTATTGAAGATCCAATTAAATAGGCTATTAAATAGGCTAGTGCTTCCTCCATAGGTAAAGCTAGAGCTGGAATAACTGCTATCAAATGTGAACCTCCCGCTAATCCATGTAATATGCCTAAACTAGTTAAAGCATGAGAATGCCTATTATGTCTCTTATCTCTATTTTCATGATAATGAAAATGCTTATGAGTAATTCCATTATTATGCTCGTGTTGATGATTATGAATATTGAATTTAAATGAATTTTTTATTGCAATAGTTCCAATTATTAAGAGCGATATACCGACTAAAAATTCTGCAAAATTAGAAAATTTAGTTATGTGAGCAATGTCCTTAAAAAATATTGCAACTATAGAAAGAATAATTACACCTGAAGAATGCCCCAATCCCCAAGATAAGCCATTTTTTAGTGCTAACTTTGGATTTGTTATTGATGAGGGTGTCATTGCTATAAGATGGTCTGCACCACTTATTACATGAATAATTCCAGCGATAAGACCAGTAGGTATTATATATTGCATCAATGCATGCGTAAACAACTTTTAATTATAAATTTTGATTGGCAAATTTGGAGTATTTTTTTAAACAGCGTTAAGTAATTTCTTAAAGGCAGATTCAATATCTTTTTCTTTCATAAAACTTTCACCTATCAAAACTCCTCTAATACCATGTGATTTGAGATTATTTAAATCTTCAGAATTTTTAATTCCAGATTCACTTATAAATATTACTTTTTTATCAGTCGTGTAATCTAAATATTTATTCATTAAATCAAATGAGACTTTTAAATCAGTTTGGAATGTTTTTAAGTCTCTATTATTTATACCTATCAACTTAAAACTATTTAAAGATAAGAACTCTATCCATTTCTTCACGATTATGAACCTCTACTAATACATCCAATTTCAATTGATCAGCTATTTTTTTTAAATAAATTAAATCAGAATCCTTTAAAATAGCTGCAATAAGCAGAATTGCATCAGCCCCAGAGAGTCTTGCTTTATAAACTTGGTAAGGAGAAATAATAAAATCTTTACAAAGTAAAGGAAGATCAGTATGTGCCCTCACATCTTTAAGAATTTCAAATCCACCTTGGAAAAACTTTTTATCAGTGAGTACAGAGATACAGGATGCTCCTGATCTTTCATAAATACTTACAATCTTTTGAGGATCAAAGTCTTCCCTAATTACACCTTTACTTGGACTTGCCTTTTTGACTTCTGCTATTACAGCTGGATTATTTTTAGATCTTATTAAACCATTTATAAAACCCTTAGTTGATGGAAGATTATCTATCTGATTTATTAAATCATTTAAAGAAAGCGACTTCTTAAAGTTATTAATTTCAATATCTTTATACCAAACAATCTCCTCAAGTATATTCTTAGCTTCTGAGTCTTCATGAGGAATTGCATACTCTAAATTTTCAACTCTTACTTTTGGATTTGGAGGTTTTCTTCTTATTTCCATTTTAAGAATTTAATTGATCATTAAAGCAGCTTGTTTATAAGCGACTTCTACAACTTCACTTAAAGTCGGATGTGTATGAACTTCTTGTGATAATTCAGTGACATTTTGATTCCTTGAAATTGCATTAGCGATTTCTTGAATAAGATCTGCCGCATGTAATCCAAATATATGAGCACCTAAAACTTGTCCATTATCTTTATTAAAAATCAACTTAAGCAAACCATCCCCTTCCAAGCTCAGCCAAAGCTTTTGAATTAGCTTTAAAGTAACTTTTAACAATTCCAAGACTAAAGTTTTCACTCTCTGATGATGCTTTAGCTTCAGATTCAGATAAACCAACAGAACTTATTTCAGGATGAGTAAAAGTTGCAGCCGGTATGGTCTTGTAATCAATTGTCCTTTCATGACCGCATATATTTTCTACAGCTATTGTTCCTTGTGCAGCCGCTGTATGAGCAAGCATAAGTTTTCCTGTAACATCTCCAACTGCCCATAAATTTGGAATTACTTTTCCATCACTTAAGACTCTCATATTATCATCTATTTGAATAAATCCTTTATTAGTTTTTATTTCTAAAGATTCAAGATTCAAATCCTTACTATTTGGGCTTCTCCCTGTTGCCACTAAAACAGCATCAACCTCTAAAACTTCCTGTATCTCTTTTGATTTAGCATTTGTTAACTCAATATTTACAGGGCAACCAGGGGTAATTTTGGTAGCAAACACATTTGACTTTGTCTCAATATCTCTTGAACTCAAAAGCGATTTTTTGGCAATTTTAGTTATATCAGGATCAAATGTAGGCATTATATTTTCTAAAGCCTCAATCATTGTTACCTCGCATCCCAATGCTGTATAAATATCTGCAAATTCAAGCCCAATATAGCCACTACCGATAATAGCAATCCATCTTGGAAGCCATTCAAGTTTTATTGCTTGATCACTTGTGAAAACAGTTTTATTATCAAGTGTTATTCCTCTTGGGACAAAAGGAGAAGATCCCGTAGCGATAATGATATTTTCACAAGAAAAAGTTTTATCAATTCCATTCTTATCTCTTACAGCAACTTTTTGATGTCCCTCAATTCTACCTATGCCTCTTATAATTTCTACTCCACTTCTAGTAAGAGTTTTAGTAAGATTTTCTCTTATATTAATCACCAAATTATTTGCATGATCAGAAATCTTTGACCTTTCAAACCTTATTGGCGATGTATGAATACCGAATTTTGAAAGATGTTCATAATTCGCAATTTCCCTAACCTTTCCACTTGCGGCCAATAAAGCTTTAGATGGAACGCATCCTCTATTAACGCAAGTTCCTCCCATATCGCCACTCTCTATAATGGCAACTTTAAGGCCCTTTTCTGCAGCATGTTTGGCGGCATCAAATCCACCATAACCTGCACCAATAACTATCAAGTTAAAATCAAATTTTGAATTAGTCACTTTTGCTTTCTCATTTTGAAGTTAATGCAGCTCTTCCCCTTTCAAGGAGTAATGGAACAGCCACGCAAGCCACATTTAAAGATTCTACAAGCTCATTATGCGGAATAGTAATTGTTTCATTAAATGCTTCTTTAATTGTGTTGTGAATACCTGATCCCTCATTACCTAGAATAAGCGCTGTAGGTTTCTGCCAATTTAGTTCCCAATAGGGTTTTAAGGTTATTTCTGCAGATTTACTGGCTCCAGCTGTTAAGATTACCTGGAATCCTTTCTTATTGAAATCCTTTAAAGAATTTAATAACTTTTTAATAATATTTTCCTCATCACCCTCAATTCTTTTAAAAGGCAGATGAAATATTGAACCACATGATGACCTTAAAACTTTCGGACTAAGTGGGTTAGCTCCGCCAGCTAATAAAATTTTGTTTACTCCAGCAGCTAATGCAATTCTAAAGAGATTACCCATATTTCCTGGGTCTTGAATCCTATCAAGAACAAGAATAAGATCATCTTTATCATCTAAAGAAAAATCCATCAAGGAAGACCTATGAACTAATGCTGCGACACCATCTGGATTTTTTGTAGAGATCGCAGATGCTAAAGCATTTTGCGAAACGACATTGATTAAGGATGAATCAAAAATTGTTTTTTTGGAGTTATTTTTAGCTAACCAATCAGATGTAGCAATTACTTTAAAAGGAATAATACCTGCCTTTATAGATTCCTCCAACAAATGAGTTCCCTCAATACAAAAAGAATCACTTTCTTTTATTGGCAATTTATCCTTAAAAGATCTAAATCTTTTTATTAAAGGATTATTTTTACTTGTGATTGGAGAGGACTGATTTTCAATAATAAATACATATGTTCTCTTTACATAGTAATTTTTATTTTGAGTTAGGACAAATAATAAAAATTCTATTTAAGTAAAATTAAATAAGAGTAGTAAGCGTAATGACATTGAAACTCTCATTTAATTTCGTCTCAATTATTAAAAGATACATATTCCCCTTTTTCGTCGTATCCAAAAATACTAAAGTCAAAAAATTTTTCCAGATTACCTTAACAATATATCCATTAAGAAGGGTGGACTTAGTATTGGTAATTTGTCATTATTAAAACAACAATCTCATAATGAATGATTTGCGTAAGCAAAAATGAGTCAAATCTTAAATCTCAAAATCTTAAGATAAAAGGCAAGAAAATATTAGAAGGAAAAGTAAAAATTAGTGGTGCCAAAAACTCTGCTTTGGTTTTATTAGCTGCTTCCTTACTTACAAATGAAAAAGTGATTTTAAATAATGTTCCAAAGTTGTCAGATATAGAAAAGATGAAAAATATTCTTAAGCATTTAGGAGTGAAATTAAATTCTAATAATGCAAATAATCTAATAATTAATTCTAAAAACCTTCATATTGGAGATAATCTACCTTTCGAATTAGTGAATGGCCTGCGAGCAAGTTTTTTTTGTATCGGCCCTCTTCTAAGCATGCTTGGTGAAGTGACTTTAGCCCTGCCAGGCGGATGCAAAATTGGTAAGAGACCTATTGATCAACACATAACAGGACTCAGAGAACTTGGAGCAAATATTGAAGTTAAAGATGGTTTTGTAAACGCAAAAATACAAGGGAAAAAGAAAAAACTTGTAGGTTCAAAAATATTACTTAGTTGCCCTAGTGTCGGAGCAACTGAGACATTAATAATGGCTGCAACATTAGCAGAGGGCCGAACAGTTATTGAAAATGCTGCAAGAGAGCCAGAAATTCAAGATTTATGCCTAATGCTAAATAAAATGGGAGCACAAATACACGGCTATGGAAATTCAAAAATTACAATCGATGGGGTAGAGAAATTAAGTGGCTGTAAGCACAAAGTAATCCCAGATAGAATTGAAGCAGGAACTTTTTTAATAGCATCAGCTGCAACTTTATCCAATATTACTATTGGACCTGTTATTCCAAATCATTTAGAAAGTGTCTTGGAAACACTAAAAGCTACTGGTAGCAAAATTTTTATTAAAGGAAATGAAATCACTATTAAAACAAAAGAAATTAAAGCAGTTAATATAAAAACCGCTCCTTTCCCTGGATTCCCCACAGATTTACAAGCACCTTTTACTGCCTTAATGGCAATTGCTAAAGGTAACTCAGAAATCTCAGAAACTATTTACGAGAATAGAATGGGTCATGTTGATTTATTAAATAGAATGGGTGCCTCTATCCAACTTGTTAATAATATTGCAAAAATTCAAGGAGTAGATGAACTAAAGGGCCAAAACCTTAAAGGTTCGGATCTTAGGTCAACTGCTGCATTAATCATTGCTGCCTTGAGTGCAAAGGATACTAGTTATATCGGTGGTCTTGAGCATTTAGATAGAGGTTATGACTGTTTTGAATCAAAATTAAATATTCTTGGAGCTAATATTACGAGAAATTTTAATGAACAAATTTTTTTTAATCAAACCATAGTCGATGAGAATATTAGTAAAAATACAGAAAAATTTAAAGCTGCTTAGGTTTCTTTAAGATTATCGTGACCTTAGAAAATTTTTAGATTATAATTAAAAAGAAACTTAAAAAACACTTTGGGAGCGTGGTGAAATTGGTAGACGCACCGCACTCAAAATGCGGCACCCTCGGGTATGTCGGTTCAAGTCCGACCGCTCCCACTTTAATGAATACTTACAATAGGTTTAATATTTCTTTTAGGAAAGGTAAAGGATGTTGGTTATGGGATAAAAATGGTAAAAAGTATCTTGATGCAGTTGCAGGAATTGCAACATGCAGTCTTGGCCATAGCGATAGACTACTCAGGAAAAAATTATCAGCACAATTAAAAAAAATTCAACATATTTCAAATTTATATAATATCGAGGAACAAGAGCTTTTAAGCAAGTTGCTAACCAATAGTAGTTGTGCAGAAAGTGTTTTCTTCTGCAATAGTGGAGCCGAAGCGATTGAATCAGCTATCAAGCTAATTAAAAAATATGGAAATAATAAAGATAATTCAAAAGAATCTCTTATTCTTGCAGCAGAATCAAGTTTTCATGGAAGAACCATTGGTGCACTAAGTGCCACAGGGCAGCCAAAGTACCAAAAAGGATTTGAACCTCTTCTAAGCGGCTTTAGATTTTTCAAATACAATAAAATTGATTCAATAAGAAAAATATTTAGTGAAAGCGTCCAAAACAAGCAAAGAATCTCTGGAATCATTATTGAACCAATCCAAGGAGAGGGTGGAGTAATACCAGGAGAAAAGAAATTTTTTAGAGAATTGAGAGAATTATGTGATAAGAATGACACTTTACTTATTCTTGATGAAGTACAAAGTGGTGTTGGTAGGACTGGAAAAATGTGGGGATATGAAAACTTAGGTATAGAACCAGATGCATTCACACTTGCTAAAGGTCTTGGAGGGGGACATCCAATAGGAGCTTTATTAGTTAACAAAAAGGCTAATATTTTTAATCCTGGTGATCACGCAAGCACATTTGGTGGTAATCCTTTTGCATGCAGAGCAGCTATTACTGTACTAGAAGAAATTAAACGTAGGAACTTATTGCAAAACGTAATCTCAAGAGGTAATCAAATAGAAGAAGGCTTAAGTCAAATGGCAAGTGATTTTCCACACATCATTAAAGGTAGAAGGGGAATGGGGCTTTTACAAGGCATAGTACTTCAGGAAAACTCAATAGATCTAAAATCAGTTACTTCTAAAGCATTTGATAATGGCTTATTAATCGTGGCAGCAGGAAGTAATGTTATTAGGATTGTCCCGCCGCTAACAATATCAAGAAATGAGACAAAGCAACTTTTAAAAAAACTATATTCGATTTTTAAAGATTTTTGTTGAAAACAATTGCAAGAAATCAATACAACAAATTTTAATTTATATTCTCCAGAGAATGAGAGAGCAAATATTCAATTAGGAATATCAAGAGTCAAAAATGCACTTAATAAGTTAGATAATCCATGTATTAATATTCCAGCTATTCAAGTAGTTGGAACAAATGGAAAAGGATCAATCACTGCTTTTATAGAAAATATTTTATGTGCCGCGGATATCAGTGTAGGCGTTGCGACTTCGCCTCATCTAATTGATATTACTGAAAGGATAAGTTTCAAAAAAAATAAAATTAAAAAAAATGAACTGGATCATTACCTTTCAAAAACACAAAAAAAATTAAGTGAATTTAAACTATCTCCATTCGAATCTATTATTTGTAGCAGCATGCAATATTTTCATCACAAAAAAGCAACTTTATTAATTCTTGAAGCAGGACTTGGAGGAAGATTAGACGCTACTACCGCCCATAAAGATAGGTCAATAATTGCAATTAGCAAAATTGATATAGATCACTCTGAATATTTGGGTGAATCAGTAAAGGAAATTGCAAAAGAGAAAGCAGCTGTAATTGAAAAGAATTCAGAAGTAATAAGTTGCGAACAAAGCCTGGAAGCTAAAAATATTATCAATCAAAGAGTAAAAGAAGTTGGAGCAAAAATGCATTGGGTAAAGCCTCTTTCTAAAAAATGGGAACTAGGACTTAAGGGTTATTTTCAAAGAGAAAATGCTGCTGTAGCTTTGGGAGTTATTGAAATTCTTTGCCAAAAGGGATGGAATATTAATAGACAATTAATTAAAAAAAGTCTTGCTGAAACGAAATGGCCTGGCAGAATGGAAATCATTTCATGGGGGAACAAAAAGATTCTTCTTGATTCAGCTCATAACCCATTGGGAGCAAAAGTTTTAGCTGAAGAAAGAAAAAGTTGGGTTAATCAAGAAAAGGGTATTTATTGGATCATTGGGGTTCAAAAGCAAAAAAATATCAAAGGTATTATTAATAATCTTAGGAAACCAAAAGATAAATTTTTATTAGTTCCCGTCCCAAATCAAAAAAGTTGGACTCTTGAAGAAATTACAGAATTATCAGATTTTGATTCTAAAAATATTACTGAATTTAAAAATCTCAATAATGCTTTAAATTTCTTAATCAGTGGAAAGTGGCCAGAGTGTCATCCCGTATTAACTGGTTCAATATTTTTGGTATCTGAATTTTTAAAAATTACTAGTTAATTATAAATGTTTCTTTTTTCCCATCCCTCTAGCTTTCCTGGATTAAGTAGCCCTTTTGGATCATATTTAATCTTAGCCTTAACTTGATCAGCATCAATAACCCCTAATCCTCCACCTTCAACAGTTATTGTATGTGGATTAAAAATTATTGCTCCAAGTAATTTGCAATCATCAATAATTTGGGTTAATTCACTTTCTCCACTCCATTTCAACACTGGAAGTGCTGCAAGCCTGGGGACTCCTTGTTGAGACACTGCCTCTAAATGCCATAATAAATTTCTGCCATATTTCTTTCTCATAGTTTTAATAAGTTTTAATTCATCCCCTAGAGGTAAAAGCATTTGTAAATAAGTCCAATTTTTATCCTTAGCCCTCATTTGAAGAGTAGTATGATTCCAAACTACATCAGAGATTCCATACTCAAGATCAATATCTCTTCCTAAATTTTGCAATTCCAAATCATATTTTTTACATATAAGATCTATTGTTTGGATGCCGCCTAAAGATACTTGTAATACAACTTTATGACTTTTATTTTTCCCCTTAAACCATTTAGGCATATATTCAACTATGTCTTTTTCAAGGATTGCTCCAAGTTTTAGATTTATTGCGGCAGCACTAAATAATTTTAAAATCTCGACAGATTTATCTAGATCATCACAATTTACAACTACAGAGTACCAATCACGTTTTACAGCAGTGGGTAATATTAAAGAGGTAATAATGCCATTTGTTCCATAAGCATGGTTTAGAGGTTCAGATTCCTCCGCATTAAACTTTAATAATTGAGGATTAGAATCTATATTAATAGCCTCCACTCCAATTAAGTTGCCTGGATCCCTTAAAAAGCCCCATCTAATTGAACCTATCCCTCCTGATCCTCCAGATATAAATCCTCCTATTGTGGCGGTTCTCCATGTACTTGGTAATAATCTAAGTTCTCTTCCATTTTTTGCAAGTTCTTTATTTACATCACTCATAAGACATCCAGATTGCACTTTTACAAAACCGGTATCTGGATAAAATTCTTCAACCTTATTAAAGTAATTCATATGCATTACAACTCCTTTTAAAAGAGGTACACATTGCCCGTAATTGCCAGTTCCACCTCCTCTAATTGTAATAGGAATAGATAAATCCCAGCATTTTCTAGCTACCGCACAAATTGATTCTATATTCTTAGGTCTTACAACAACATCCGCTATACATCCTTTTAATTCCTCTTTTAATATCGGTGAGTAATCATAAAAATCTCTTGAAAGCCTTTTTAAGTCTGAAGTATTATTTATAACCTCTAAGTTATTAATAGTTTTCAAATAAGTCTTTAACTTTTCAATATTAGACATTAAATTTTTTCTAGCTTTTTATAAGATAAATCATTTTTGATACCAATTGCCTTTAATAAGTACCTTCCTTTTTATAGAGTTTGAAAAAATATCACCCCAATTATTACCCTCAACTAAAACAAAATCCGCTGGGCATCCCACAGAAAGGATTCCATCCCAAGTTAAACCCAATAATCTACTTGGAGCATTTAAGAATGCAGAGAGAGTTAGTCTATCCCAAGGATTAAGTTGCAACATAGGCATCGCATGTGACATTAAATAAAAAGGATCAAAATTACCAAATGGATACCAAGGATCCTGAACATTATCACTCCCAATAGAAACATCAACAAATGATTGTTGAAGTTGTTTAACTGGTGCAACTGGTCTTTGCAGTGAATTATTATTCTGATCACGATTTAAAAGCCAAAAATTTGTAAGTGGCAAGGCTATAACCTTTATATTTCTCTCAGCAATTCTCTTCCCAATTTTATGAATCTCTCTATTTTTAAGTAATAAAATGCTGCTTGAATGACTACATGTTATGGGAATATTGCAATTTAATTTATCAATTATTTTTAATAGTAATTTCATACCTCTTCCTGGTTGAAAAGAAGATTCATCTACATGCAAATCTACCCCTAAATTAAATTTCATCGCTAATTTCAAGAGATGTGAAAGCGATGAATGAATATCCTTATTAAAGGGTGGAACTAATACTCCCCCTAAAAGTCCATTATTTTGAGTTAATTTTTTTGCTAATATTTCACCATTTAAAGTACTCCAAAATTCCAAAGGAGCTAGAGCTACAAATTGCAATTCTAGTAAATTTGAATATTCTTTTCTCAAATTAAAAATCTCATTCCATATCTCTTCATCTTGTGAAAGATATGTATCAATATGAGTCCTTATCGCTCTATATCCATTACTTATTGCATAATTCATAGACTTTTTAGCTCTTTTAATAACTTTTTTTGGTGTTCTTGTGATATGTTCCTCAAGATTTACTGAGAGAGCATTTGCGTAATCAGACCTTAAATTTGGAAAATTATTCCAAGAGAAAGCTTTATCAAAATGAGCATGAGCTTCAGCAAATCTAGGAAATAGAATTCTTTTAACTTCATCCAATTCATCAATATCTATTGATTTTATCTTTGTAACAAACCCTCCATTCCATGATATTTCTAGAGGAGTAAACCCATCCGAGTTAACATATAATTCTCTACTTTCATTTATATTGCAAATACACCTTGGAACTAATACTTTTATTTGTCCAAAATCACTCAAAACCAAATTTAAGTATTAACTATCAACATTTAATTATAAATTGTTAAGGAAAATAACTCAAATTCATCTCAAAACAAAAAAAAGTTTTCATTTTTTGCACATAACTTGTTAGATTCTTGTATGTGAGGCGGGCGTCGCCAAGTGGTTAAGGCAGCGGCTTGTGGCGCCGCTATTCGGGGGTTCGAATCCCCTCGCTCGCCCTCCAAATATTTATGGCGATAAAATTATTTAGTGTGTATTTTTGGGTTATGTAATATCTAAAAGTTTTTTATTTTAATAAAGTGCTAAAAACTAAATACAAGGAAAAATATAAAGGCCTCAGAGCTAGAACAGATTCAGGGAGTTACTGGATTACAACTTTTGGCTGTCAAATGAATAAAGCCGATTCTGAGAGAATGGCAGGAATTCTTGAAAATTTGGGATATACGAAAGCTGAAGATGAATTTAATGCAGATTTAGTGCTATACAATACTTGTACTATAAGAGATAATGCAGAACAAAAAGTATATAGCTATCTAGGCAAGCAGGCAAAAAGGAAACATAAACTTCCAGAACTTAAATTAATTATTGCCGGTTGCTTAGCTCAACAAGAAGGTGAATCTCTTCTAAGAAAAGTCCCAGAATTAGATTTAGTAATGGGACCACAACACGTTAACAATCTTGGAAATTTATTAGAAAGAGTTGATCTAGGAAACCAAGTTGTGGCCACTGAAGAAATATTCATTTCCGAGGATATCACAAATGCTAGAAGAGAAAGCTCCATTTGTGGATGGGTAAATATTATTTATGGTTGTAATGAGAGATGCTCTTATTGCGTCGTGCCGTCAGTTAGAGGTCGAGAACAGTCCAGATTACCTAATGCAATAAAAAATGAGATTATCTCCCTTGCAAAAAATAACTTTAAAGAGATAACTCTTTTAGGTCAGAATATTGATGCTTATGGGAGAGATCTTCCTAGTAAAACAATGACAGGCAGAGAACTAACTACACTTACTGATTTACTTTATTACATTCATGATATTGAAGGAATAAAAAGGTATAGATTTGCAACCAGTCATCCAAGATACTTCTCAAAAAGGCTAATTCAAGCTTGTTATGAGTTAGATAAAGTTTGTGAACATTTCCATATCCCATTTCAAAGTGGAAATAATGAGATCCTTAGAATGATGTCAAGAGGTTATACAATAGAAAAATATAAAGAAATCATTGAAAATATAAGAATTCTCATGCCTAATGCATCTATAACTGCTGATGCTATTGTGGCTTTCCCAGGAGAGACATCAAAACAATTCGAAGATACATTATCACTAATAAGCGAGATCGGTTTTGATTTAGTTAATACTGCAGCCTATTCACCAAGACCAAATACCCCTGCATCAAAATGGGAAAATCAAATTCCTGAGGAGGTAAAAAAAGAAAGACTTAATGAGCTAAATGAAATAGTAGAAAAAACTTCAAGAGAACGGAATAAACGCTACCTCAATACAAAAGAGAAAATATTAATAGAAGGATTTAATCCAAAAAATCCTTCTCAATTAATGGGCAGAACTCGAACTAATAGATTAACTTTTATTGAGATTCCAGATCAAAACCAACAAATTAACTTGATTAGCACAGAATTATCTCAGCTAATAGAAAGGTCACCTTCTCGCCGATTAAATTTTGTTGAGATCCCTAATACTCAGCAAATCAACTTAATTGGTACTGAATTAAATGTGAGAATAAATCAGGTAAGATCTTTTTCCTTATCAGGAGAAATTTGTAGCTAATAATATGAAAATTTAATGGGCTCTATAAGTAAAAAATGTGTAGGCCTTATCTTTGGTGGAAAATCAAATGAGCATTTTGTATCTATTACTTCAGCTCAAGCAATTTTTAGAGCCTTAAACTCAAAACAAAATAAAAAATTTTTTAATTTAAAAACTTTTTATATAAGTAGGGAGGGCAAATGGTTTTCACATGAGAGATCAATTTTAATTCTTAAAAACAAATTGAATATTAAAGAATTTGAACTTGAAGAAACATACAAGCCAAAAAATTTAATTGAGATTTTAAACGTAAAAGAAATTGATGTATGGTTCCCCATTCTTCATGGTTTTAATGGAGAGGACGGAACTATTCAAGGATTACTAAAATTCACTCAAAAACCATTTATATCATCAGGGATTCTTGGTTCTGCTATTTGTATGGATAAAATAACTTCAAAGTTATTATTTGCAAATTTAAAAATTCCTCAAGTTAATTATTTACCCTTACAAAATTATGACCCAAATAATACTAATGAATTACAAAATATAATTAAGAAAGTAAATGCTAAATTAAATTTTCCATTATTTATTAAACCCTCTAACTCTGGTTCATCACTTGGAATTTCAAAAATCAATAATATAAAAGAACTTCCCATAGCATTAAAAAAAGCTTGGGAAATTGACAAAAGAATAATCATTGAAGAAGGCTTAAATGTCAGGGAATTGGAGTGCGGAATTATTGGTAAAAATAATTTACATCCTTCTGAAGTTGGAGAAGTAGAGTGTAAATCTGAATGGTACGACTATGAGTCAAAATACGAACTTGAAAATAAATTAACTATTCCAGCATTAATTGATAAAAATATTAGAGATCAGATTCAAACATTTGCAATTGAAGGTTGTAAAGCTTTGAATGTTGAGGTTTTTGCAAGAGTAGACTTTTTTTTAGAAAAAGGAACTAATAAAATTTATCTTAATGAAATTAATACTATTCCTGGATTTACTGACAAAAGTATGTTCCCGTTACTTTGGAAACCATTAGGTTTAGACATTGATCAACTTGTAGCTAAACTTATAAATATTGTCATTGAATCGTAAATGTTACATGGACTTCTTTGGTTGCCATTACTCTTTATATTCTTTCTATTAACTGCTTTAGGTTGGTTAGAAAGAAGAAGACAAAATCTATTCGTTAATTGGGCTAGAGGTTCAGAACTTTGTAAGTTAGATAGTTCAGGAGCAGCATCTTTGAAAGATGGCAAATTAACCTGGAGTGCATTTGAAGCTGGAAATTTTAAAGATCAAGGTAGTTTTGTAATTAAAAAACTTGAATTAGTAGAGCTAATGGCTCTCACTTCCGGCGAAGCACCATTAACAAATGAATCTCAGGGTAAATGCAGACTTAGACTTGTAGGTAGTGGTAAAGAAATGGACGTTCCTTTTTCAGATGCAGATAAAGCTAGAGAATGGATGGATCAATTAATGGAAAAAGCTCGTTGTGATTTGTGAAAAAGAAAAATATTATTATTTCTTCAAAATTTATAGGACTATTAATTTTTTTGTTCCTAACAAGTTTTTTAACTATAAGGTCTTTTAAAGAAGTAAAGCTAGATGATTTATTTATCGAGGGAGATGAATTCATAACCAAGAAAGATTTAATTGATAATTCATCACTAATATTTCCTACAAAATTAATTTTCATCAAAACAAGTTATCTCGAAAAAGAATTAAAAGAAAATTTATCACTTAAAAATATTTCTATAAATAGGAGGTTAATTCCTTTTCAATTAAAAATTTATTTACAAACTAGAATTCCATTAGCTTATGCAGAGTCAAAAAAACTTGATAGAAAATTTTATGGCTATGTTGACTCCGAAGGTATTTTCATCCCTAAAGAATTTGCAAGCATTAAAGAAAAAAATATATACCCTATAAAAATTATTGGCTGGAAAAAAAATTATGCTGAGATAGTGTCTAAAATTTTTAAATTTTACGAAAATAATATTAATGATCTTGAATTAATTAATATTGCTTCAAATGAATTTATATTTATTGAGGAGAAAGTACTTAAAAAAATACTGTTAGGTTATGAACATTCTAAATTAGATACTCAACTAAACCTAATACCAGAGATAAAAAAACAACTAAAACAAAAAAATATTCTTAAAAATTTAGAAAGTTTAGACATTACAGATCCAAACAATCCAACAATAAAAGTGTTCAAACCCTAATAATTGAGAATATTTTTTTAAACGTATTTTTTAAAAAAGGTAATCATGGCAAGGTTTTTATAAGATTTTTACTAATATCGGGATGAAATTCTTTTAAGGACTTTCGTCAAGAAATTCCTACAGATGACCTGAGTGAGTTCATAATGCACCAAGGTATATTAATTTGTTTTTAAATAGCGATGAGCTTCGGGAACAATCCAAACATCAATCAATCTAATGAAATCCTTCCAAGCCAAAATGCCAAAATAGAAGTTATTGGTGTTGGAGGTGGAGGGAGTAATGCTGTAAACCGAATGATCGATAGTGATCTTGAGGGAGTATCTTTTAGAGTACTTAATACTGACGCACAAGCACTATTGCAATCATCTGCAAATCAAAGAGTTCAATTAGGTCAAAATTTAACTAGAGGTTTAGGAGCAGGAGGTAATCCAAGTATCGGACAAAAAGCTGCGGAAGAATCTAGAGAAGAATTACAACAATCTTTGGATGGAGCCGACTTGGTATTTATTGCAGCGGGCATGGGAGGTGGTACTGGTACAGGTGCAGCCCCAGTAGTAGCAGAAATTGCCAAACAAACTGGGGCTTTAACAGTAGGTATCGTTACGAAACCATTTTCTTTTGAAGGTAAAAGAAGGATGCGTCAAGCAGAAGAAGGGATTGCCAGATTAGCTGAAAATGTAGATACTCTTATTGTTATCCCTAATGATCGTTTAAAAGATATTATATCTGGAGCTCCTTTAAAAGAAGCTTTCAAAAATGCTGATGATGTTTTAAGAATGGGAGTTAAAGGAATAAGTGATATCATAACTTGTCCAGGTGAAGTCAATTTAGATTTCGCGGATATAAGATCAGTAATGACTGAAGCAGGTTCTGCATTACTTGGAATTGGAGTAAGCTCCGGAAGATCAAGAGCATTAGAGGCTGCTCAATCAGCTATCAGTTCTCCATTGCTTGAGGCTGGAAGAATTAATGGTGCTAAAGCATGTGTAATTAATATTACTGGTGGCAGCGATATGACTCTTGAAGATGTGAATTCTGCTACTGAAGTAATTTCTGATTTGGTTGATCCAGAAGCTAACATTATTTTTGGAACTTCCATTGATGATTCAATGGAAGGCGAAATACAAGTTACAGTAATTGCTACTGGTTTTGATACGAAGGAAATAAATAGGCAACAGAGACTTAAAAGTAGATTATCTGCACAGCCACTTAGGAATATTTCTGATAATAAAGAGACAGGAGCAAATATTCCAGAATTTTTGAGATTAAGACAAAATAGAAGAGATGAAGGTTAATTCCTGAAAAATGTGACCCGGTTATCTCGCCTGCTTTAAGCATCCTGTGTGGCTGCTACCTTCCGGTCCTGACCAGATTTAGGCGTTAAAACCGCGAAAGGCCGAGTCAATTAATATCATAGCAACCTATGCAATAAATTATTAATATCATCATGATTCCCTCAGAACTTATTAACTTTAAAAACTCAAAAAAGATTATTGCTTTGACGGCATGGGATTCAATTACTGGATCTTTGGCAGAAATTGCGGGAGCAGATATTGTTTTAGTTGGTGATTCATTAGGAATGGTAGCTTTGGGTTATAAAACTACTCTACCAGTAACTTTAAGAAATATGATCGATCATACAAATGCTGTTTGTAGAGGCTTTTCTTATAACCTTGATGCTCAACCTCTTCTTATCTGCGATTTACCTTTCCTAAGTTATCAGTGCGGAGAGGATAAGGCTGTTGAAAATGCAGGGAAAATAATTAAAGATACCCCTGCAAAAGGTGTAAAACTAGAGGGAGCAGAACCAGAAACTTTAAATGTAATTTCTAGATTAATAAGGATGGGAATTCCTGTAATGGGACATGTAGGCTTAACCCCACAAAACTTTTTAAATCAGGGACTTAAACAACAGGGAGATAATTATATTACTCAAGAAAAAATCAAAAAAGAAGCGAAGTCTTTAGAAAAGTTGGGCTGTTTTGCGATTGTTTTAGAACATGTTCCTAATTTGCTTGCCAAAGATATCAGAGAAAACTTAAAAATACCCACAATTGGAATTGGTGCAGGAAACCATTGTGATGGCCAAATACGAGTAACGGCTGATTTATTAGGCTTAACTGATAAACAACCTCCTTTTTGCGAACCATTGATTGATGGTAAAAACATTTTTAAAGATAAATTAAAAAAATGGATAGAAGATGAAAGACTTAATTGATTTTTTCCCACCAATTAAACATATCAATTAATATTTGGTTGCTTAATTCCATTCCTTTTGGATCGCTTAAGAAAAATCTATCTCCCTCATTTTTAAGTAATCCACCATCTAGGTATTTATCCCAAGTTTTTATCAATTTTAAATAATTACCTTCTATCTTTTCATCACTCCATCCATACTCTTTCATTAAATTTCTTACATTTACACCTTCACTAGTTCTCAAATTTAACATTATTTTTTCATCTAAATCTATCTCTTTAAAAGATGATTTTAATAAAGACTCATCCAGAGCTAATGAACATTGATTTGTTACCCATTCTTTATAAAGTTCGGTTGTCTTTGGTCTTGTCAATCTTCTACCCCAAGGAGAACTAGTAGATCCTTGTCCAAAGCTCCACCATCCTAAACCTTTCCAATAAACTCTATTATGTCTTGATTGATGACCTGAAATTGAGTAATTTGATATTTCATACCTTACATATCCTGATTGCTTTAAAAATAAACTTGTCAGTGCGCTATTTTCATAGGACTCATCATTATTGGGTAAGGAAAGTTTACCAAGATCATAAAGCTTCTTAAAAACAGTACCATCCTCAATAATCAAATCATAAATTGAAATATGTGGTGGCAAAAATTTAATTGCTTCTTTTAAATCGATTGTCCATATATTAGTTCCACTTTCTGGCAGATTTTGAATTAAGTCTAAGCTCCAACTTCTTATAAAGTTTTCATTTTTTGCCTTACTTAGCCATGAACAAGAATTGAAAACATCATCTTTTGTATGTCTCCTTCCAGATTTTTTTAATATTTCATCATTAAAACTTTGAGCACCTAAACTAAAACGATTAATTCCAGCATTTATAAAACCATTGAGAGAATACTCATCAAAACTTGCAGGATCTACTTCCATTGTTATTTCTGCACCTCTATCTATTCCATAATATTTTCTAAAAATATTAATTAAATCCTCTATTTGAGTTGGATCCAATATTGAGGGAGTCCCGCCTCCAATATAAATTGTTGATAAAGGGGATTTGTGTTTAATTGATAATATTTCCTTTTTAAGATACGTCAAATAATCCTTTACAGTATCACTTTTATTTCCATTGAGGCTATCAATATTGTCACCTATTGGCACCACTGCAAAGTCGCAATAGAAGCATCTTCTATGGCAAAAAGGAATATGGATATAAGCACTTCTAGGGTATCTATACATATCTATTTAATTTAGTATTTCATTAGAAGATCTTAATAAACAATTTAAAAAATAAAATCTTTATTTACTCAATTAATAAACCCTAGTAGATTAGGGTTATGACAGATATTTTAGTAATTATCTTATTTGTATTGTCAGGAGCCGCATCAGGGTGGCTTGGAGTTGATCTTTTACCTATTGATGTTTTAAAACAAGTTTCCAACATCGAAGGATTTAGAATCGTTTTAGCGATAATAGGATCTTTCGTTGGTCTCGCAGCAGGATTTGTATTTCTTCAATTAAGGAAGACATTTTTAGATCAGATAAGAACTATGCCAACAGATCTATTAATCAGTAGATCGGTTGGATTAATTTTAGGTTTATTAGTAGCGAATTTATTACTAGCTCCAATATTATTAATACCATTTCCGCGAGAAGTATTTTTTGCAAAACCTCTATCAGCCATATTGAGTAATATTTTCTTTGGTGTTTTAGGTTATAAACTAGCTGATACGCATGGTCGAACTTTACTAAGAATTTTCAATCCAAATAATACAGATGCATATCTAGTGAACGAAGGGATCTTACCTGCAGCAAGTCCAAAGATTCTTGATACAAGTGTAATTATTGATGGAAGAATAAATGGTCTCTTAAACTGTGGCTTATTGGAAGGCCAAATAATAGTTGCACAGAGTGTAATTGACGAACTTCAAACGCTCGCTGATTCAAGCAGCAATGAAAAAAGATCTAAAGGAAGAAGAGGACTTAAATTATTAAAAGAATTAAGAGAAATATATGGTAGAAGGCTTGTAATTAATCCAACAAAATACGAAGGAGAAGGTACTGATGAAAAATTATTACAAATAACTCAAGATATGACTGGGACTCTAATAACAGCTGATTATAACCTTTCTCAAATTGCTGAAGTAAAAGAACTGAAAGTTTTAAATTTAAGTGATCTTGTAATTGCATTAAGACCGGAAGTTCAGCCAGGCGAATCTCTTAATATTAAAATTGTTCGTGAAGGGAAGGAAAAAATGCAAGGTATTGGTTATTTAGATGACGGAACAATGGTTGTCATAGAAGAAGCCAAAAAATTTGTTGGCACAAGATTAGATATAGTTATCACTGGTGCATTACAGACTCCAACAGGAAGAATGGTCTTTGGAAAACTAATAAATGATCAGGAGTCAAACAAATCTTTTAAATCTCAAGCAACTCAAGGGTAACTCTGGTTAGAATCTGATAAGAAGTTTATTTTTAAAGAATGACGGTTTCTGCTCCTTATTATGGAGAGAGTAGTGTTATGAGAACACCGCCTCCAGATCTACCATCTTTATTACTTAAAGAAAGGATAGTTTATCTTGGCTTACCATTATTTTCAGATGATGATGCTAAAAGACAACTAGGTATGGATGTCACTGAACTTATCATTGCTCAACTTCTTTATCTTGAATTTGATAATCCTGATAAACCTATATATTTTTATATAAATTCAACTGGAACTAGTTGGTATACAGGCGATGCTGTGGGATTTGAAACTGAGGCATTTGCTATTTGCGATACTATTAGTTATATAAAACCTCCTGTTCATACTATTTGTATTGGACAAGCCATGGGAACAGCTGCCGTCATTTTATCATCAGGAACCAAGGGTCAAAGAGCAGCTCTCCCACACGCATCGATTGTCCTCCACCAACCAATTAGCGGAGCTAGAGGTCAAGCTACAGATATACAAATAAGAGCAGAAGAAGTACTTAAAAATAAGAAGTCAATGCTTAAAATACTCTCGAGCAATACTGGCAAAACTATAGAAGAACTATCTAAAGACTCTGATCGTATGAGTTACCTCAATCCACAACAAGCTGTTGAATATGGTGTTATAGATAGGATACTTACCAGTCAAAAAGATTTACCCCAACAAATTTAATTCATTTTTATTATGCCAATAGGAACACCAAGCGTACCCTACAGACTCCCAGGAAGTCAGTATGAAAGATGGGTTGACATATATACACGATTAGGCGTTGAAAGGATTTTATTCCTTGGACAAGAAGTTAATGATGGTATCGCCAATAGCTTAGTTGCTCAAATGCTCTATCTTGATTCTGATGACAATACAAAGCCAATTTATTTATACATAAATAGCCCAGGAGGATCTGTTACAGCAGGTTTAGCAATTTATGACACAATAAAATACGTCAAAAGCGATGTAGTGACAATCTGTGTAGGATTAGCTGCTTCTATGGGTGCTTTTTTACTTGCTGCAGGAACAAAAGGTAAAAGAGTTGCATTGCCACACAGCCGAATAATGATTCATCAGCCATTGGGAGGAACTTCACAAAGGCAGGCGAGTGATATTGAAATTGAAGCTAGAGAGATTTTACGAATTAAGGATATGTTAAATCAATCAATGTCAGAGATGACTGGACAATCTTTTGAAAAGATTGAAAAGGATACTGATAGAGATTATTTCTTAAGTGCTGAAGAAGCAAAAAATTATGGACTAATAGATCGTGTCATATCGCATCCAAGTGAGGCTAGTTAATCTTAACTTTGCAGTTAAATCTAAATAATTATTATTTTTATAAAATTACTTAATTTAATTTTTTAGTCAAATAGAGACTAAAATAAACATTATTAAAAAAATAACCACTTCGCTAATGACACAACTTTTTTATGATTCTGACGCCGATCTTAGTCTTTTGAGTAATAAAACTCTTGCAATCATAGGTTATGGTTCCCAAGGCCACGCCCATGCCCTCAATCTCAAAGATAGTGGGATGGATGTGATTGTTGGTTTATACAAGGGTAGTAAATCTGAGGGTAAAGCTATTAATGATGGTTTAAAGGTATTCACCGTAGCTGAAGCTTGTGATAAAGCTGATTGGATCATGGTCTTACTTCCAGATGAATTCCAAAGTGATATTTATGAAAAAGAAATAAAGCCATATTTAAAACCAGGGAAGATACTAAGCTTTGCTCACGGGTTCAACATAAGATTTGAACTAATTAAACCTCCTTCGTTTATTGATGTAGTAATGATCGCTCCAAAAGGTCCTGGTCACACAGTTCGATGGGAATACCAAAATGGCCAAGGGGTGCCTGCTTTAATTGCTGTTGAACAGGATTATTCAGGCAATGCAAGAGAGTTAGCGATGGCATATGCAAAAGGGATCGGTGGTACCAGAGCAGGTATTCTTGAGACTAATTTTAAAGAAGAAACAGAGACAGATCTATTTGGGGAGCAAGCAGTTTTATGCGGCGGATTATCTGAATTAGTAAAAGCAGGATTTGAAACTTTAGTTGAAGCGGGTTATCAGCCAGAGTTGGCTTATTTTGAATGTCTTCATGAAGTTAAATTGATTGTTGATCTAATGGTTAAGGGAGGTCTTTCTCAGATGCGCGACTCGATTTCAAATACTGCTGAGTATGGAGATTATGTTAGCGGGAAGAGACTAATTAATAATGAAACTAGAGAAGAAATGAAAAGAATTTTAGGGGATATCCAAGATGGTACTTTTGCAAGAAACTTTGTAAATGAATGCAAAGAGGGTAAGCCATATATGACTAAACAAAGAGAAGATAATTCTAATCATAAAATTGAAATTGTTGGTAAAGGACTTCGATCTATGTTCAGTTGGCTGAAGTAAATATTTTTTTATTAGTAATTAGCTCCATCGGATTAGATTTATTAATAGGAGATCCTTTATTTCTTGTACATCCTGTTCAGGTAATGGGTTTTTTTATAAGTAAATCATCTAAATATTGTGTACATCTTTTTAATAAAAAAGAAAGTTTACTGAAATGGAGCGGTTTATTCATAGCTTTTATAACGATATTGGTAAGCTTTTCTGCAGGAAAGATCCTGGAGATATTTTTCTTAAAATCAAATAATAATACCTTTTGGGGTTTTGCTATTCTATTTGGTTTATCAAGTTGCTTAGCGACTAAAAGTCTTATTTCAAGAGTTAGAGAAATCTCTTATTTGATTAATAAAAAATTTATAGATGACGATACATTGAAAAAAATAGTTTCAAAAGTTCAAAAGATTGTAAGTAGGGACGTTACCTCATCCTCTCTTGAGGATTTATTAAGATCCACCATAGAAAGTTTGACTGAAAACTCTGTAGATGGAATATTTGGGCCACTATTTTGGATTTTTATAGGTACTTTTTCTATTCATTATTCTATCTATCTCCCTGGACCTCTCTCCTTAGGGTTCACTTACAAAGCAATAAGTACATTAGATTCAATGATCGGATACAAGTATGATTTTTATAAAAAACTAGGTTTTTTTAGTGCAAAAATTGAAGATTTTGCAACTTACATTCCAGCAAGATTAGTTGTTTATAGTTTACCTTTTGTAAAAAAAAGGACAAAAAATTATTTTAATCTCATTCAAACAGTCTTTGAGGAAGGACATAGATATGAATCTCCTAATGCAGGCATTTCAGAAGGTATATTTGCTCATGTTGCGAATGTTCAACTAGGTGGTGAAAATATTTACCCAAATGGTGTAGTTAAAAAACCAATATTAAATTCATTAGGGGAAAAATGTAGCTTTAACTCTGTAGAGATAATAAAAAATTTAATTTTTAGATTGCTGTTACTGTGGATTTTTCTTTTTAGTATTATTTTTCTATTGATTTATTTGCAACAAACAACTTAGAATTTTTTTTCTTATTATTAGAAAAAAGGTTTAAATGGAAAAGAAGGATTTTCAAAATAACTCATTAGAAAGATGATGAAAATAATAGTAAATGGATAGATAATAGTGGCGAAGAAGTAAAACAGGTATTCGGATTTAATTCAAGTGCGGAACTTGTTAACGGAAGAGCAGCCATGGTGGGATTTTTGATGTTAATATTGACTGAATTAGTCCTAAGTGGTCGTCCCGTGACTTCATCAATTTTTGGTATTAATTAACAATGGCTTGGAAAGAAAATAAAAATCTTAAGGTTATACTCTATATCTCTGCTTGGGTTATTATTTGGGGATCAGTTGGATCACTTATTGATTATCCTCTTTACAAAGCAGAAATTTATAGTGAAGGTTCTATCTGGCAATATCTCACTTTTACAATTACGGGAATAATATCTTTTTTAATAGGCTTCAAAATTTATAAAAAATTAAAACTATAAAAATCTGTATCTAAATCTTTTGATGACTTTTGCAGGTTGAGAATCATCATTTTTTTCATATAGTATCCATTGATGCGTTTCGGTATCGTGATCGCAGCCTAAGTTTTGATTATTTGAATTAAAATTAGCCATTGTAGAATGACACATTTGGTCAGCCTCAAAAGCTGAATTAAACCCTAATAACCAATAACTTAATATTCCAACAATTACAATTAATAAAATTGACTGAAAAATTGAGCTTATAAATTTCATTCTTTATTTTATAGTTTGAAAATTTAAATATATCATTAAACTATCTCCCTACATTAAATATAAAATCATGAAATGTATCATTATTAAAAAACAAAAGAATTCCCACAACAAAAAATAAATTTAGGCCCAAAACAACAAATGCAAAGATATTAATTTGCCTTTTACCAGGTAATGTATAAGTAAACTTTTTTTCAGCTAAAATTTTTGCAAGACCTTTTTTAGGTTTGCCTTCATCTTCAACTTTGTCATTAACTCCATTTGATAAATCAGAGAAACCCTTCTTATTCATGAAATATAGTAATCAATTTAATAATATTGTAGATTTATATTTTTGTTCTAAAATTAACAATTTTTAATTAGATTAGAGTGAATAATTGGTTCTGGAAGAATTTCATTTTTCTCAAAATACAAATTTTTAATAAGTTCTGTTTGAATGCCAAGTAAAGTTGATTGACATCTAAAATTTCCCTTATTAGATGCTTCTATTTGTAATTTTTCCATAATCAAAATTAAATTTTGACATTCTTCAAAATTACTTTTTCTTAAACATGTTTTTAATTCGTCTAAATTAAGATAATTCACAATACTAATTGCTGCAAAAGAAGAATTAGGAAGAACATTTAAAAGAATTACTATTAAGAGAATTAAGAAATTCTTGTTCTTAAGAACAAATTTTTTTATAAAATATTTTAATAAAATCAAACTACTCTAAAAAGAACTTAATTGGAAATAATTAAAAATTAAAAAGGTGCTCATATTGAGCACCTTTAGAAAAGATCAGATTCAAGAGTATATTAACCCTGAACTCTATCCTTAAATAACTTTCCTGCGGAAAATGTAGGTACTCTTTTAGCAGGAATTGCTATTTTTTCGCCTGTCTTAGGGTTTAAGCCCTGCCTTGCAGAACGATCTCTTGGTTCAAAGGAACCAAATCCAAGTATGGAGACTTTTTTGCCCTCCACGACCGAATCAACAATAGTTTCAATAGCTGCATCAACTACTAAAGAAACATCTGTTTTTGTGAGCTCAGTACGAGCTGCAACAAGGTTTACTAAATCAGCTTTGTTCATTGAATTGTTTATATAGCAGAGATTTTTAAAAGACGATTTTTAAAAAGTCTAAATATCTCGAACTTGCATATCATATGGAGCAAATACAAATCCGGCAACCGAAAATGCCGGCGGCGCAAAGCTTTATACAAACTTTACTGACATTTATATCAAGAATTTTTAATAATATAAGAAAATAAATTTTGATATCAAGAGAAATAAAAGTTTATTCAAACCTCTCAAAACTATTGCTATAACTAACTTTAACTTTAAAAATATTGGATTAGATCAACTTCCTAAAATCTTTGATTTTAAAAAATAATAAAAATGGAAAACTTTTATTATTTTTTATTAACTTTCTAATATATTTCCTTCTCATCACATGAAAGAAAAGATTATTCAATAAAAATTTTATTGCAATTAGTATTTTTATAAAATTAGTCCCTATTTAATAAATAAATCTTAAAAACATCAAAATTGAGAATTTTATTAATTTAAAGAATTATGATCAAGTTAATGAGTTAAAAATTTTTAATTCATTATCATCAATTATCTAATTTAAAATTGGCAGGAATTAATATTGGTCAGCCATCACCGCTTGGAAGTTCCATAACAAAACTTGGCGTGAATTTTTCTATAGTCGCTACTAATGCAGATTTCATTGAAATATTAATTTTTGAAGAAAAGAATTCAACTCATCCAAAATGCATCTATCGTCTTGATGAAAAGTTTAGATCTGGGCCATATTGGCATGCGGAAATAGAGGGATTAACTGAAAATACTTTTTACGCATATAGAGTATATCAAAAGAAGAATCATATTAATAAGGATTATTCTGACAAAATCTTAATTGATCCTTGTTCAAGAGGTATTGTTGGTTGGGATAATTATAAAAGAGAAAATTCAGTTAATTGTGGTAATAATTCAAATAACGCTCTTAAAAAGTGTTGTTTGCGAAAGAGATAAATTTAACTTTAAAGACTATCCAAGACCCAAACACTCATGGGAGGATTTAATTATTTATGAATTACATGTTGAGGCTTTTACAAAAAATTATTTTTGTAAGGATTTTGATGAGGGAAAAAGTTGCTTCACAAAAATTAAATCAAAAATTCCTTATCTTAAAGAACTTGGCATAACAGCTATAGAACTACTTCCAATCTTTTGCTTTGATCCAAATGATTCTCCCAATGGACTTAATAATTTCTGGGGATATAGTCCTATTAATTGGTTTTCACCTCATTATCAATATTTTTCCGATGAATCTCCCAAAATAATAAGGAATGAATTGAGAGCTTTTGTCCAAGAATGTCATAAATTTGGTATTGAAGTCATCTTAGATGTTGTTTATAACCATACTTCAGAAGGGAATGAATGCGGGCCCGCACTATCTTGGAAAGGGATAGATGAAAACCTTTATTATTTCCTTGATGAGGACAAAGGTTTTAAAGATGTCAGCGGATGCGGTAACACAATAGCAGCTAATAGGGGACTTGTAAGAAAATTAATAATCGAATCATTAAAATGTTGGGCAAATGAATTTGGCATAGATGGTTTTCGATTTGATTTAGGCATAGCTCTAACAAGAGGGGAAAATTTGATCCCTTTGGATAACCCGCCACTTTTTGAAGATATCGAATCTGATCCAGAATTAACATCAATAAAACTTATCAGTGAACCATGGGATTGTGGTGGGCTTTATAAAATAAAGGATTTTCCATCGCGCTCAACTTACACATGGAATGGGCATTTTAGAGATGATGTAAGAAAGTTTTGGAAAGGGGAAGAGGATACGGCTTGGAATATGAGCGATAAAATCAAAGGCAGTCCAAATATATATGGAGGAGCTAATAAACCTATAAAATCAATTAATTTTGTAACCGCTCATGATGGATTTACCTTGAAAGATTTAGTAAGTTTCAACAAAAAATATAACTTTGCTAACAAAGAGCAAAATAGAGATGGTGAAAATAATAATAATTCATGGAATCATGGAGTTGAGGGGCCAACCAGTGACAATATTATTCAATCCAGAAGAAAACAACAACAAAAAAATCTTCTTTTTACTTTATTTATTTCTAGAGGAGTCCCAATGATGCTAATGGGTGATGAAATTGGAAGATCCCAAGGTGGGAATAATAATACTTGGTGTCAAAATAACCTTCTTGGATGGATGAATTGGGATAAAAATGAGCAGGATCTTGAACTTCTTAATTATGTGAAATTACTAATAAAGATAAGAAAAAAATATATGTATCTAATTAACTCATCTCATGTCAACTCAGAAGAATTAATAAATTACCAATGGCATGGAATAAATACTAATAGCCCTGACTGGAGTAGTTGGTCTCATACTTTGGCATTCAGCTTAAATAAATCCACTAATAATGAACCGCTAATATGGATAGCCTTAAATGCATATTCAAAAGATATAAAGTTTTCTCCCCCAAAACCATCTAAAAATTGGTTGAAAATAATCGATACATTTAAATCATCTCAATTAAAACCTGAAATAATTAATGATAAATTAGTAGAAGTTAAGAGTAGAAGTACTGTGATGCTTATTGCCAATCAATTACTTGGCAGTAATAATCAAATTGATTAAAGCGGGCGGCGGGAATCGAACCCGCATCATCAGCTTGGAAGGCTGAGGTTTTACCACTAAACTACGCCCGCAAAGTGCAAAAATCATTACCTTTGCAATAATACATTATCAAAGAATTCACTGAAGTCCAAAAAGATTGAAAAATTCACACTCAAATATAAATAATTCCAAACGAAGATTAATGTTTTCATATGGACTTGGCGATGCAGGGACTGGGTTAGCTGCGACTCAGCTTGGATTTTATTTATTTCCTTTTTTTATTGGTTATGCGGGATTACCAGCTTTAATAGCAGGATCAATATTAATGTTAATAAAGATTTGGGATGCCATAAATGATCCATTTATTGGATGGCTAAGTGATAGAACAAAGACAAAGTGGGGGCCCAGATTACCTTGGATGCTTATAGGAGCAATTCCTCTTGGGATTGCCCTCGCTTCTATTTGGTGGGTGCCTAATGGAAGTCTCACACAAAAAACAACTTACTATATTTTAATTTCCATAATATTAATGACTGCTTATACCAGCGTCAATCTACCTTTCGCGGCATTATCAACCGAACTTTCAGAAGAAGTTTCTATTAGAACTAGATTGAATGCTGCAAGATTTACTGGCTCCATATTAGCTGGATTAAGCGGTTTAATAATAGCTGCAAATATTCTTTCTAAAAATGAATTTGGATACTTTACGATGGGTAAGCTCAGTGGAACTATAGCTGTAATTGCTACATTAATATCTTGTTGGGGTTTAGCACCTTTTGCAAAAAAAGCTAGAAGACCTTCAAAAAAAATTATCCCCATAAAAATTCAATTAAAAAGAATATTCAATAATAAAAAGTTTATTAAAGTGATAACTCTTTATTTATTACTATGGTGCGCTCTTCAACTCATGCAGACTGTATCTTTAATTTATGTTGAACAAGTTTTATATATCCCCTCAAAATATGCGAAATGGATCCCAATACCATTTCAATTAAGTGCACTAGCAGGATTGCAAATATGGAGTTTTTTTTCAAATAAATTTGGAAGAATATCTGCATTATATTATGGTTCAATCATTTGGATATTTGCTTGTTTATCAGTTTTATTTATACCTTCGTTTCAAACTTTAAATGTAACAGAGAACATGTTTTTATATACAAACAATAACATGCTTTTATTAATAATTCTCGTAATTTCAATTTGTTTAATTGGAGTTGGTGCCTCAACCGCCTATTTAATACCTTGGTCATTATTACCAGATGCAATCGATGAAGACCCTGAAAAATCATCAGGAATATATACAGCTTGGATGGTCTTAATTCAAAAAATCGGGATTGGCATCAGTGTTCAATTATTAGGATTACTCCTTTCTTTATCGGGATATTCCACTCCAGAAAAATGCAACATGAGTGATTGTTTGCAACAGACAGAATTAACCCAAATAACTATAAGAATTTGTATTGGATTGATTCCAATTATACTAATTTTACTGGGTCTAAAAGTCATGCAAAAATGGGATAAAAAATTTATTTTGAACTAGAATATTATTATGGCTACTACAAAATTCTTAGAACGAATATTTAAAAGTCTGATCATAGGTGGGCAGGCAATTAACTATATTTTTCAAGGGAAAATATCTAAAAATGATCTTACAGAGCAATTAATGGAATCTGGTCCAGGAAGTTTTTTAATTGTTTTAATAACTGGTATTGCCGCTGGAACAGTTTTTAATATTCAAGTTGCTTCACAATTGACAGGAATGGGAGTATCTAGCGAAATCGGAGGACTTTTAGCAGTTGGTATGGCAAGAGAAATGGCTCCTTTACTAACTGCAACCTTAATGACAGGAAAAGTTGCCACAGCATATGCCGCGCAATTAGGCACAATGAAAGTAACGGAGCAAATTGATGCCATAACCATGTTAAAAACAGAGCCAGTTCAATACTTAGTTGTTCCAAGATTATTGTCAATGATAATAATGTCTCCCGTACAATGTCTCCTATTTTTATCTGTTGCATTATGGAGTG
>GL947595.1:209056-236296 GCA_000218745.1 Prochlorococcus marinus bv. HNLC2
AAAATTCTAATTTTCTTAATTAAAGGAATTATTAATAAGACTCTTTATCCAAAATTAACGTTATCTTGAAATATCCCAAAAAGATTATTTCCCAGAACAGCAGTGATTAATAAAAAAAGTGCGACTATAGAGAATAAAATACTGACATCTTTTAAATCATATGGAGCTTTAAATAAAGGTTTTTTATCCATTCTTTTAAATTAATCTGAAATTAGTTTAATAATAAACAGGTTTAATATCAAACAGGAGAAGGTCTTGGAATATGAAAAAAAATGGTCTCATTGAAGTCAAAATTTAAATTTTCAAAGTGGCAATACTTCCTCCTCTATAGCAATAAAAGGATTGTGATTTATTAAAGTAATTTATACAAGTTACATTTTGTTCACTTTAGGGATCTATTTTTTTTTAATATGCCTTTTAAATGTAAAATTCATTAGATCATAATTTTATTTTATGTTTTCAAGAGGTAAAAAAAACACAGTTAAAAAAATCTGCAATAGTTGAAGAAAAACCATTGTTTGTTCAGTTTCTTCCATTTTCAAATATGATGAATGAAAGAGCTCAGGTACAAAATGCTTTAGCTTTTACTCTAATTATGGGCTTTTCAATCTTTGGAATAGCTCTTTGGAGACTATCAGCTTTAACTTAATCAATCAGAAAGAGAATTTATTAGAGATTCTTTGTTATCAAGCATAGTAATTAGCCATTTAGCTGCAAGGGCTCTTGATATCTGTCTGTTTTTTAAAAACCTACATATATGAATATGTAGGTTTTTTTCATTTTGATTATTAAATTTTTGTTCAAATTCTAATATTGATTCTTGACTATTTCTTTTTTTTAATTCATCAATTAAAGCTTCATGAGAATCATCATTGAATAATCTACCTATATTAAGTGAAATAGTCATTTTTAAATTATTGCTTCTCTAGAGTTAGCTAGAAAAGCAATAATGAAAAACTATTTAACCTAAATTAATTAATAAACTTAATAATTAATTCTTAGGCTTATCTAATGGCAATAAACATTTATCTGAATCACATCCTGCAGGACCAGCTTCTGATAGTTCACCAATATCATATTTATTAAGAGCATCAAAGAAATCATTATTAACTCTTCTCTCTTTAACTTTATTTTGTAAAGAATTATATTCGTCTTTATTAATAGGTTCAAAAGGCAATCTTGGGAAAGTTGCATTTGCATCAAATCTTGCAAGCAAAGCTGCTGAAATATATCCATCATTATTATCAATGGCCTTATGGATAGCTAGTGCTAGATCCTCAATTTCATTTTCTCTAAATTCAATGGTAGCTGAGGTATTGTGCTCAGTATAAAACTTTTGAACTTGCATATAAAAATCAAACTGTGTGAGAGCTGAAAAATTATTGATATTAATTTGATCGGCTCCTTCTAAATTAGCCCAACTTACTTCTGTAGGTATCTCAACAAGCCATTCAGTACACCTTGGATCAAACGGATTGTCTAGTAGGCATCCATTCTCATCTTTATCAGATTGAGAAGGGACAACAGAATATCCGTAGTCCATGCAGGCAAGAGCAACAGGATCATTTTTTCTAAAAGTTATTCTCCTAATGAAACGTTGAGCTTTGGGCGGATGCCAACCAGGAGCAGCTCCAGTTAAGAGACTTTTTGTTCCTGCAGGTTGAACTGTAGTGCATCTATTGGGTCTTCTTAGGTTATGGTTATCGCAATATTCCCAAACCGTTTCTTTAACAATCTTTCTCCATGATTCAAGATATCTAGATTCTTTTTGTTTAAATAATTTACCTTCATCAGTATCAGGCCTTCCTTCTTCCCACCACTTAAGCCATGATGTCCCAAAAGCATGTACAAAGAAATCAAAAAGCCCAGTAAAACTAACTCCAACTATTGGATCATATTCCCTACTAACTCTATACCTTTGGACTTCGAATTTATGATTAAGTAAGCAAGCTACAGATAGGGCAGCTGATTTAAATGCTTTTTCTTGTTCTTCTAAATCATTAGGATCAATTTGATTTAAATGAACTTCTGCTAAATTACAGTGAAAATCATTTCCTAAGATTTCACCACATGGATTCAATCCATATCTTGTCATTCTGTGGTTTAATTCTTCGTTAGAGAAGGGACCAAAATTAAGATTAATCCAATTTTTTGCTTCTTCTTTTCCTTGTTCAGAATAGATCTCTATAAATTCTTTCCTTAATTCATCTTTATTAAGAATATCTGCATTTGATCTTGCAATTGCTTCAGGAGCAAATTGAATAGCTCCCTCTCCTGAATTAAACTGCTTGGTTACTGCCTCAAGAATTGTTTGATAAGAGGGTTTTGAATGATAAACCCTAGTATGATTTGCCATCCTTAAAGCATCTTTCTCTGGATCAATTCTCCAGTTACCCTCTTTATCTTGGCTCCATAAATTTTCTTTAGCAGTAGCTGCATCTATATCATCAGATGAGAATTGCCTCATACCAGCACTTCTCCTTATATTTCCCTGCGACAATTGTTACTGCTGCTTCATCTATTAATAAACAGCACTCTACCGAAGTAAGTCTTCTTCCAATAGCTTTACTTAGTAGTGAAGCTACCCTTGAATAAAGATCATTTAATTTTATGGGATTTGCCATTCCTCCAAATCCTTTTAAAGATTCTCCTGCTGGTCTTACATCTGTCAAATCTATATGTATATCAACATTGCCTCCTAAAGTTTCATCGCTGGAAGCTTCTAAAAGAAATTTGTAACTGTCTACCCAACCTCTTCTGCTATCTCCTACCTTGATAAAAATTTCATTTCCTTTAATCACTTTAGAAGTTTTTTCTTGCCTTAATTCCTTAGGAGTAACCCCAACTGAACTAATAGATTTTATATTTAATAAATTATTGATTTTTGGTAACTTCTTGATAAATTCAGGTTCAATTATTGCTCCTGTTCCACAACCCATCATTGCTAAATCCATCATGAGGGCAAAAGCTTCCCAATCTACTAAGTTTGTGGAAGTGCAGTTGTAAGCTCCTGAAAAATTCTCATTTTTATTAATCCAAGGTGTCCCTCCAATCCATAACCACCTACCAGAGGGAAGGGCTTTCTGACTCTTTTGCATCTCTTGCATTAATTTTAACTCTTCAATAGAGAGCTTTCCTAACTCTTTAAGACCTGTGAGATTTCTTTCCCCAACCTCTAACCAACTCTCTCTGCCAGTAGTCGTTTTTCTACTATAGGTTCTATAGAAAACTGGATTTGCAGCAGGAGCTGTTTTAGGGAAATCATCCTTTTGGAGATCATTACTATTGTTCTCAGATGAAGCTTTATTTGGTGCAACTGTCACGATGAATTTAGGTGTGTAATAGGTTCGTAATGCTTACAATAACTCCACCTGTGGTGTCTGCAACTTTTCTTATCACTATTTAACGCTTTATGTAAAAATATTTATAAATTAATGTTTTACTTATGGATAGAAGGGCAGAGCCAGAGTTAATGAATACGAAAGATCAAGTAGATTCATACTCTGAGGCTGATTTTTCAAAAGGCGAAATCAAATTTATTAGATTGATAAAAAATTATTTAAAAAAAAATAATATTCACTTAACTCTAATGATTTAATTGTGGATTTGGGATGCGGTCCTGGAAATATTAGTGAGAAATTATCTAAAGAGTGGCCTAATACTTCTGTTCTTGGTATTGATGGATCTAAAGAAATGATCCATAAAGCTAAGATTAGAAAAAATTTACAGGAAAAACCCTTAAATAACTTAAATTATTTATGTGAAGACATCAAGAATATTAAATTAGTTGATATATCTGATAAAAAGCACATAAATCTTTTGGTTAGCAATAGCTTAATTCATCACATAACACATATAAATGAATTCTTTGAATGCATTCTTTCTTTATCAAGTGAAAATACATTGAATTTTCACAAAGATTTAATAAGGCCTATCAATGAAAAATATGCATTGGAATTAAAAGCTGAATGTGCATCAAAATATAATGAAACTCTAACTAGTGATTATTATGCATCTTTGCAAGCCTCTTACAGAGCAGATGAATTAAGAAACCTAATAGCAGATAAAAATCTTGTTCATCTTGATGTTTTGGAAGAGGACAATAAGTATTTAATCCTTTATGGTAGTGTTTAATAATCTAAGCAAAATTATTTAGGAATAAAATTACATAGATGGGTACAAATGATCAAAATATTAATACCGAAATCATATCTGATGAAGTTAATAAGAGAAGAAACTTTGCAATAATTTCTCATCCTGATGCTGGCAAAACAACTCTTACTGAAAAATTACTTTTATATGGTGGGGCCATACAACAAGCTGGAGCAGTTAAAGCTAGGGGAAATCAAAGAAAAGCAACTTCTGATTGGATGGAACTTGAAAAACAGAGGGGAATTTCAATTACCTCAACTGTTTTGCAATTTGAATATGAAGAATCAGTTATAAACCTTTTAGATACTCCAGGGCACCAGGATTTTTCAGAAGATACTTATAGAACATTAGCCGCGGCTGATAATGCAGTTATGTTGGAAGATGCTGCTAAAGGACTTGAACCTCAAACAAGGAAATTATTTGAGGTTTGCAAAATGAGAAAAATTCCAATTTTTACCTTTATAAATAAAATGGATAGGCCAGGAAGAGAACCTTTAACTTTATTAGATGAAATAGAATCTGAGCTTGGTCTTGCAACCATTCCTATAAATTGGCCAATTGGGAGTGGCGATCAATTTAGAGGGGTAATTGATAGATTAACTAAAGAGGTAATATTGTTTGATAAAGCCGCTAGAGGAAAACAATCTTATGAAAAAAGGATAAAATTAGATGAACAAAATCTTTCAAATTACTTAGAGGAAAATTTACTTAATAATGCTCTTGAAGAGCTTGAAGTCTTAGATGAAGCGGGGGCTAGTTTTGATAAGGAAAAAATTTATTGTGGCGAACTAACTCCAGTTTTCTTTGGTTCTGCTATGACAAATTTTGGTGTACGACCTTTCTTAGATAAATTCCTTAATTTAGCTAAAAAACCTTCATCAAGAAATAGTAATAATGGGAATATTGAACCAACTTTTAACGAATTTAGTGGATTCGTTTTCAAGCTTCAGGCTAATATGGATCCAAAACATAGAGATAGAGTAGCTTTTATAAGGGTATGTAGTGGCAGATTTGAGAAAGATATGTCTGTTAAACACTCTAGAACTGGAAAGGTTATTAGATTATCTAGACCACAAAAGATATTTGGAAAAGATAGGGAGGTTGTAGATGATGCTTACCCGGGAGATGTTATTGGTTTAAATAATCCTGGGATGTTCTCAATAGGAGATACCTTGTATACAGGCAATCATATTGAGTATGAGGGTATTCCCTGTTTTAGCCCGGAAATATTTAGTTGGTTGAGAAATCCTAATCCTTCGGCATTTAAAAACTTTAGAAAAGGGGTAAATGAACTAAGAGAAGAAGGGGCTGTTCAAATTCTTTATGATATTGATGAAAGCAAAAGAGATCCAATCCTTGCAGCTGTAGGACAATTACAATTGGAGGTTGTAAAGCACAGGTTAAAAAATGAATATGGTGTTGATTCAATTCTTGAATCAATGCCTTATCAGATAGCTAGGTGGGTATCAGAGGGGTGGTCATCCGTAGATGAACTTGGAAGAGTTTTCAATTGTAAGATTGTTAAAGATTGCTGGAATAGACCAGTTATCCTTTTTAAAAATGAATGGAATCTAAATCAATTTTTAGAAGATCAACCAAAATTGAATCTTAATAAAGTTGCTCCAGTTGTAAGTGGAGTTGAACCAATTGATTTATAAAACTCTTAATGAATTCAAAAATAAGTTAAGCTATTAGATATTAAAAAAAAATTGGACAATAATAAAAACGATTACAGCCAAGACAAAACCCCTTATGAAATACTTGGAGTAACAGAAGGTGCAGATTTTGAGGATATTCAGAAAGCGAGGGATAAAAAAGTTAAAGAAGCTGGAGATGATATTCTTGCTAAGGCAAAAATAGAATCTTCCTTTGACCAACTTCTTATGGGTAGTTTAAAGGCTAGGCAATCTGGAAGTATAAGTTTTGAAGCACAAAATGCTTCTCAAAAAGAAAATAAAAAAATGCAAACTATAAATAGCCAATTTCCACTTTTATCTAAAATTAAAAATTTGAGTAAAAAGACTATTAATAACACTCAAAGCTATGCCTCATCTAATTTTTCAGAAAAAAATATTGATCAATTACCGACAAAATTATCTCTTGCTTTAATATTTTTAATATTGTTATTTCTAAGCCCAGATTCCTATAATAGACTTCTTCTTTCAATCTCTACCTTAATTCTTACCTATGTACAAATAAAATCAGGCAAAAGATTTTTGAGTTCACTAGGTTGGAGCGTGGCTTTTTTATCTCTAGGACTAATTTTTGGAGGTTTAATTGAGACTAATTCACTAATCCAGGAAGTTTCTACTAATTCTTTATCACAAGAAAAAATTCAAAGTATTCCAGCAATCTTGATACTTTGGCTAGGGATTGTTTTTCTTTGAGATTTAATTTCTGATCATTTCAGATAGCTCATCAGCATTTATTAAATATTTATTTTTGCAAAATTCGCAAACTAATTCTGCTTGTCCCTCTTTTTTTAGGATATCTTCCAATTCTTTTTTATCTAACATTTTTATTGCATTGAGGCTTCTTTCTCTTGAACATCTGCATTTGAATTCAACTTTTTGTGATCTAGCTATTTCAGATAAAGAGAGGTCATCAATATCTGGAAAAATATTCTTAATCAATGAAAGTAAATTATTTTTAGAATTATAAAGTTCTTCACTGAATGAATTTATTTCTTGGCATCTTTTCTCTAAAAGAGATATTAAAAGTGGATCAGTTTCTTTTTTTGGTAGAACTTGAGCTAATAAGCCACCACTGCACAGAAGTTCATTATTTTTATATTTTTCACCAATGAAAACTGCAGAGGGCGTTTGCTCAGAATGGACAAGGTAGGATGCTAAATCTTCTGCAATGCTTCCACTTACTAACTCAACAGTACTTGTGAATGGATCTCCTACACCATTGTCACGAATTACATTTAAATATCCTGTTCCAGCTGCTTTTTTAAAATCAAATGAATATTTTCCTTTTTCATTCTTGATAGGATCTAACTCTAAATTAGGATTGCCAACATAACCTCTCACTGTACCGTCTCTACCTGCATCAACTAATAATCCCTTTAAAGGGCCATCAGATCTAATTCTAAAAGTAACTCTGGCGTGCATAATTTTCATTGAACTTGCTAAAAGTAGTGCTGCACTGAATGATCTACCAATAATAGTGGTAGTTAAATATGAAAGTTGATGTCTTGATCTTGCCTCTAACGTCGATTCAGTAACAGATACTGCAATCAATCGGATTCCACCATTTGCGGCAGTAGCTCTAACAATTTTATCTTCCAATAATTAACCTCTCAATAAATCAAGTTTACCCTTTTCAAGGAGAAATGTTTTGGTAGGTATGGTTTCAAATAATTTAGGTTCATGGGTCACAATAATGATTGTATTTTTATCTTTTAAACCATATATGAGATTTTTTACTTCATTTTTCATCGACCAATCTAAGCCGGCTGTTGGTTCATCTAAAAGAATAAGATTAGGATTTCTTAAAAGCTGAACAGCAACAGCTAATCTACGCTGTTGGCCACCACTTAATTCTTCAGGAGGAGTTTTTAGATTAATTTCAGATAAACCCACTTTGTTTAAAACCCCTCTTAAATCCCTTTCATAGAGTGATTTATGACCAATCCTTAATTCTTTTCCTATCGTCGATCCAATAAAATATCTTTCAGGAAATTGAAAAACAACCCCGCATAGCCATCTGCGTTGTCTAGCAGATAAATTTTTATCATTCCATAAAATATTTCCATTCTGTTGATTAATTAAACCGCAAATAATTTCTAAAAGAGTAGTTTTCCCGCATCCACTTTTTCCACAAATTAAAACTATTTCAAATGTATTTATATTTAAATCGATATTATCAAGAATTTTAATATTTCCTGTTTGTGGTTGATATGTAATGTTTTCTAATTTGAGCATTTTATATTTATAAGTTTATAATTTTTGATTCTATAATTATCAATCTTATAATAGTTTATATAAATAAAAACTAAAAAATCGAATGAATGTTTTATTCAGAGAAGTTGACCCTTTTAATTGCTGGATATGGATAAAGTTTTTTGAAATACCTGATCAATCGGAAAAAAATTATCTTGATGGTGTTTTCGATAGTTGGTACGTTTTAGGACGATTAGGAGGATTTAATTCAGAGAATTTACAATCTCATCAGGAGGGATCCGAATTAAGTTGGATGAATTATGATAATAATCTTTCGAATGCATCAATTCCCTCGCTTATGCATAATTTAGGGCAAATGGAGTATCAGAATTTATGGTCAAGATGTTGGGTTGATTTTGGAACATCCGATGCTCTTTCAATTGATGTATTAATAAATGTTTTAAAACAAATCTCAAATGATTATGTCAAGATTGATCAATTGGTAATTGGTGGAGAAAATAGTGATTGGGCTATTGAGGAGCATCCTGATTTGATTTTTAAAAATTAAATATGGAAGATCTAATAAGATTATTAATTTCTAGCGATAGATTGAAAAGTTCAAATAATAATAATTTAAAACTTACTGATAAGGAATCCCACTATATTAATAAAGTAATGCGATTAAAAAATGGATATGAGATATCAATTGTTAATGGTGAAGGAGCTCTTTGGAAAGGGAAAAAAATAGATCAAAAAAATATACAATTTTCTTCCTTTGATAAGCCTCATTATTTTAAGGAAAATAAAAAACTTCTTATAGGATTAGCAATTTCCCCACCTAAAAGAGGTTTTGAGGATATTTTAAAAATGACTACGGAAATTGGTATTGATATTATTCAACCCTTAATTTCAGAAAGACAAATAAAAAAGGTATCAAATCATTCTTTAAAAATGGATAGATGGTATTCGATAATTAACGAGTCTGTTGAACAAAGTGAGAGATTATGGAGGCCAGAACTATATAGTTTTATTGATGTAAATGATTGGATTAATTCTTTAAATAAAAATGATTTTGTTTCAATCTCTGTGACTAGAAGTGATAATACTATTGGATTAAGAAAATGGATTTCAAATAAAAAAATTATTAAGGGAAAAAATTTCATTATTTGGAATGTAATTGGGCCAGAGGGAGGCTGGTCAAAAAATGAGATAGAAAAATTTCGAAACTTAAAAATGCAATTTATTAAATTATCAGAAAATATTTTAAGAACCTCAACTGCAGCAATTAATACTGCATCAGTGCTAGCAGAATGTAGGGAAGAATTGATGCGTTCAATTTATTATTCGTGATTATGAATATTTTATTAAATGATTTTATTGTAGGATTTCTACTTAATTTTATTCTGATTTGTTTTTTTTATAAAACCCCAATCATGACAAGAAATGGTTGGATAAGTGCTGGTGCATTAGGGACTATCTTATGGGGATGTATCGGATTTTTTGGGTGGATTAGTGTTGTTATCTATTTAATACTCGGTTCGCTTGTTACTAAAGTAGGTTTTCAATATAAACAAAATATTGGGATTGCTGAAAAAAGAGGTGGACGTAGAGGACCTGAAAATGTTTGGGGATCAGCAGCTACTGGAGTTATATTTGCAATAATGATTAAATTAAATATCCTAAATCAAAGTATTTTGGAAGTTGCTTTTGCAGCAAGTTTCGCAGCAAAACTTGCTGATACTTTTGGGAGTGAAATTGGGAAGAGGTTTGGAAGAAATACTTTTTTAATTACTACACTACAAAAAGTAAAAAAAGGTACCGAGGGGGGAATTAGTTTAGAAGGTACTTTTGCTAGTCTTTTTGGTTCTTGTTTGATGTCATACTTTATGCTTCTGTTGGGCATTATTTCAACAAAAGACCATTTTTTTATAGTATTGATTTCAGGATTTATTGCGACACTTGCTGAAAGTATAATAGGTGCAAGATATCAGGAAAAGTATCATCTCAGTAATGAGTTTGTAAATTTTATTCAGACCACATTATCTTCAATTATTTCCATTGTCTTATTTTTATCTATTTTGCTTTGATGTCTTTTAGAAAAAGTTTTATTCTTCTTTCCATTTATTAAGAATTTCCCAACTTCTTAAACGTTGATATAACCATAAATGTCCTTGAGAATTTAAATGAATGCCATCATCAGAAATCCAATTTATTCTTCTTTTATCAGTAAACATATCTTTAAAAGTAGCTAAGAAAGGTACATTTTGATTTAAGCAGACTGCTTCCATTCTTTTTTCATAGGAATTGCAAAAATGATTTGAGTACCATAAACAACCTGCAAATGGCATCTTTGACTCATCTACAGGAGATAATCCCATTACAAAAATTTCTGTTTGAGCTTTTATATCACTAATTAATCTCTCAAATCCATATTCAAATCCATCTATTTCTAATTGATGCCTTCCATTTATTTGTCCAATACTAGCAGTATCATTTAGGCCAACGTTTAAAAGAATTGCTTTTGGTTTGTTTCTTCTTGTTTCTCCTCTTGAGGACCATTCATTTTGCCATCTTAAAGCAACTTTTTCTATTCCATCGCCTCTTACACCTAATGGATAAATTACAGGACCATTATTAACCTTAGACCAATCTTTTCGAAGCCTTTCACACCATCCCCCACCCTCTGAGTCTCCCCATCCATATACAGAACTATCTCCAATAACTATGAGTTGTTTTGATAACTTATTCACTTTAAATCTGAAGAATTTATCTAATAATCAATTTAAGTTTGATTTGATTTTACCATTTATAAATTCTCCTACCATAGCTATAGAACTATAGGCTATTAAAATAAAAGTAACTTCTTCCCATGCAAAGGAACTTAGTGATTCAGTAAGTTGCCAGCCAAGACCTTTGCCTCCTATTACTCCAACAATTGCAGTCTCTCTAAAAATTATGTCAGATCTATATGCACAATAAGCTAAATAACTTTTAGCTTGTTTTAAAAATAATCCATATATCCAACCTACTCTTCTGGAAGAACCAAAACTTATTATCCCCTCATATAAATCTTTATTGATTTCATTTAAATTTATATTTAATAATCTAAGAGTAATTGCTGCATTATAAATACCTAAAGTAAGCGCAGCTAAAGCAAAAGATGGTTGATTAAAAATTAATAAGATCAAAATAACTATTGTAGGAGGGATTAAGCGGAGCCAGAATGCAAAAATTCTAAAAATATAGATCATAAATTTATTATCAAATATTAAAAATAAGACAGGGGGTAAACTAATTGCTATTGCTGTTGCACTTAAACTTATTAGTATTGTGGAGAATGACATATCTAGAAATTCATTCAAAGAAATATTTATATTCCTGAATGTAAATGTTTCAAAAAAATATGATAAATTTATATTTGAATTAATAAAGAAATTAAAAACAAAAAAGAAATAATATATAAAAAAAGTTATAAAAATAATAAATAAGAATATAGATTTATTCGGCTCTAAATATCTGAATTTTAAATTATTGAATAAAGCTTTTGTAATAATAACTAATAAAGCCAATGCCCAAAGATAAGTCCATAATTCATTAAAATTTAAGGCTTTAAAATTTAAAAGAATATTTGTTCCTATTCCCCCAATACCAAATAAACCAAGAATAGTAGCACTTCTTATTGAGCACTCTAATCTGTATATGCCAAAGTTTTGCAATATATCAGAAAAAGGTATCCAAATTAGGGTGATTAAAGTAGAGAATCTATTAGATGAAATGCTTATTATAGACTGATATTGCTCATAACTAATACTTTCAAGTTGTTCACAAAAGACCTTCGCATTAATTGAAATGTAAGGTATGCAAATTGCGATTATTCCAACTGAAATATTTACCCCAAATAACTGCATTAAGATTAAACACCAAACTAATTCATGGATTGATCTTAAGATCGTAAGAATACCTCTAAGAAATATTTTAAGTGTTTTTGGTATTTTGAATAATTCAAAAAAAATATCCGAAGATAAAATACCTAATATTATTCCAAAAGTAATGCTTAATATCCAACTTGCAAATGCAATAAAAATAGTTTCTTTCAATCTTCCAAATAAATTTATTAATATTTCAATATTTATCTTAGGATTTACTATTGATGATAAAAATTCAATAAAAATTCCAAATCCACCTAAATGAAAATTATTTAATAATTGAAAACCTAATGGTATAAATATAAATATTGGTAAGTAGCTTAATAAAATCATATTAAATTTAATTTTCTTCACTGAATTCATAAAAGTCATCTAAGAGATTATCTTTTAATTCTCCTTTGCTGAGATCAAAAGATATAGTCCCATTCTTAAGGCCAATAATCCTATTAAAGTTTTCTATTAAATCAATTTTATGAAGAGCAATCAAAATTGTATTTGAAATTCTTATATAATTTTGATTCTCTTCATTAAGGAATAATTTTATTACCAAGTTAGTTAATTCTGGATCTAAATTATTAAATGGTTCATCTGCAAGTAATATCTTAGGTTCTTGAATTAATGATCTGGCTATTGCAATTCTTTGTTTTTGACCGCCAGATAGATTTATTATTTTTTTTATGAAAATTGATGGAGATATTTTGCATATTTTCATAACTTCATGAGCTTTTCTGTAAGACGATATGCTTAATAAGTTCTTAAGAGCAAATAGGAAATTTTTTTTACCTAATAATCCACAATTAACATTTTGTTCTGCGGAAAGATCTTCGATTAATCTTAAATCTTGCCAAATTGTGCTGATTTTGCTTTTTTGTGAATTATCTAATTTATGGAATGGTAAATTAAAGAATTTAATATTGCCACTTGTTGGTATCAAAGTGCCATTTAGTAAAGAAATTAATGTACTTTTTCCTGATCCACTTTTTCCAATAAGAGCAATTTGATTCCCTTCAAAAATTTTAAGATTAATATTTTTAATTATGTATGAATTTTTATATTTAAATGAAATATTCTTTAATTCAATTAGAGCTTCAGTCATCTAATTTTTTTAAGTTTTCTTGCGATAAATTCTATTTCTTTATAATCTTCAGAATTTGCTTTAATAAATTTTTTTGCATTAAACATTTCTAAAATTAACTTTTGATTTTTATTTTTTGGATTTAAATTGAGAATAACTTCTCTTAACTCTTTAGTAAATCCATTTCTAAATTTCTGATCAAGATTGCCTTGGGCTAACCAATGATAATCAACATATGAGGGAGTAATGAAAAAGACAGTTGCATTTTTTACTCTTGTTGGATTTTTTTTCATATTTCTATCCCATACTTGCTTATTTAGAACTCCTGCATCATAGGCACCGCTATTTACTAAGGCTATTGTTGCATCATGACTTCCACTAAAGCCGACTGTTTGACCATTGAAGTCAGTTAATTCAACGCCCGCAATATTAAGGAAATATTGAGGCATTAGTCTTCCTGATGTTGAGTTCTCAGAACCGAAAGTAAATCTATATTTTGTTAGTAACTTTAAATCATTAATATTCGTTGTTCTTTTTATTGAAAGTTTTTTATTAGTTATAAATACACTTTTAAACTTCTTATCAATATCTCTTTGAGCTAAAACAATAGAATTTGGTGTTTGTAATCTTGCTTGAACTCCGGAAAGACCACCAAACCAAACTAAATCTAAGGAATTTGTTCTAAAGGCCGTTACCGCAGCAACATAATTTACTACTGGAACGTATTTAATTTTTATATCAAGTTGTTTTGATAATTCTTCTGACAACAAATTAAATCTCTTATCAAGAATTTCTTGATTTTGATCTGGAATTGCTCCAATCTTTAGAATCTTTTCTTTAGCTTTAAGTGGTTCTGAAAAAAGATATAAGAAGAAAAATAATAATAAAGAAGATTTTAGAAAGCGAAAATTTATTTTATTCATAATTGATAATATTTATAAATTGATTTTTGAAGGCGTTCAATTCCATCAATTATTTTTTGATGTGAAGCTGCACATGAAATTCTAATACATTGATCATCTCCAAAAACTATTCCAGGTACAACTACTAATCCAAAATCATCAATAGCTTTTTTACAAAAATCTATTGATGAAATACTATTATTTGGCAGTTTAGGGAAGGCATAAAATGCTCCATTAGGATTTGAAAAACTAATGTTTTTAATTTTATTAAGCCCATTTACTAATAGGTTTCTTCTCTTATCATAAATTTCATTGATCTTTTCGAAATATTCTGGCCCCATTTGTAACGCGGCTATTGCCCCCTTTTGAGCAAATGAACAAACATTGCTTGTACTTTGACTTTGGAGTGATGAAGATGCTTTTATAACGTCCTCTCTACCAGCTAAATAACCCACTCTCCAACCCGTCATAGCCCATCCTTTCGCAAATCCATTTATTGTAAAAATTCTATTTTTTATATCACTAGCTATTGAGGCTAAACTATAATGCCTAAAACCTTTTTCTAAAATACATTCATATATTTCATCAGATAAGATATTAATATTCTTGTTTTGGCGAACTATATCTGCGATTTCTATTAATTCTTTTTTTTCAAGAATCTTTCCTGTTGGGTTATTTGGGGTATTAAGGATTATAAATTTTGTTCTGGGTGAAATTTTTGAGCAAAGCTCTTGAATATCAATTTTAAAACTGGTCTCGGGGTGAGACTTGAGGACAATTGGTTTACCCCCTGCAAGTTTGACAATTTGAGGGTAACTTAACCAATATGGTGCTGGGATAATGACCTCATCACCTTCATTTAGTAGTACTTGAAATAAATTATAAATAGCTTGTTTAGCACCATTTGTAATCATTACATTATCAAGTCCAATATCGATATTATTTTTTTCTTGGAGTTTTTTAGTTATTGACTTTCTTAAATCAATATCACCTGATGCAGGACCATATTTTGTAAACCCTTTTGAGAGTGCATCAGAGGTTGCTTTCAAAACTTCATTAGGGGCCTCAAAATCAGGCTCACCAGCACTTAGATTACAAATATCTCTTCCTTTCGCCTCTAGCTCCTTGGCTTTTGCACTTATTTGAAGAGTAAGTGAAGGTTCAATAGAAAGTGCTCTTCTTGATAAGATTTCTTCACTCATTTGATTTAAAGTGCATTAGTTAACACTTTTAAAATTAAAAATTATATTTTTAAGGATAAATAAGTTTGCACTTATTTGACTTTTTTTATTATTTTTCTTAATTAAATTCTTTCAATGAAATTTAGAATTATTAATCCATAGCTATTGTTTAATAGTATTACTTATGTAAAAATAATTTCTGGATATTTTATTAACATTTAAATTAATGCATTTAACATTTTGAGTAATTTAGTTGTTGGTGATGGTAATGTTTTTGCAGATTTATTAATTGTTGGAGAAGCTCCAGGATCTAAAGAAGATTTGGAGGGTAGACCTTTTGTTGGTAAATCAGGAAAGTTGTTAAAAAATTTACTAGAAATTTCAAAAATAAATATATATGATGATGTTTATTTTTGTAACGTAATAAAATCTAGGCCCCCAAAGAATAGAAAACCTACAAAAATTGAAGTTTTCAATCATAAACCTTGGTTATTACAACAGATTAAATTAGTTGATCCAAGAATTATTATTTTGACTGGCGCAACTGCAATGAAAGCAATTTTGGAGTTAAATGAACCTATTTCAAATATAAGGGGGAAGTGGATAAAAAAAAACGATAGACAATTTATGATTATTTTTCATCCATCATATTTATTGAGGTTTTCTAAAGATGATATTAATAATCCATATGCACTTACGTTAAAAGATCTTCAGAAAGTGAGAAAAAAACTATATAGTATTAATTAAGCTGATATAAATTAATACTATTGATTTGATGTCATTAACTAAATCAAAAGAAGTAAATAATCTTTCAAAAAGGTATTCTACTCAAATTGAGAGGAGAGTTACTAAAACAGTGATGGTTGGGGATGTAGGTATAGGTAGTGATCATCCAGTAAGAATTCAATCTATGATAAATGAAGATACTATGGATATAGATAATGCAACATTAGCAATAAAAAGACTTCATGACGTTGATTGTGAAATTGTAAGATTAACTGTTCCATCTGTAGCGCATGCTAAAGCCGTTGGCGAAATAAAAAAAAATTTAAGAGAGCTTGGAATTAATACACCTCTTGTGGCGGATGTGCATCATAATGGTATGAAAATTGCTATGGAAGTGGCAAAGCATGTTGATAAAGTAAGAATAAATCCAGGCTTATTCGTTTTTGAAAAATCAGATCCAAATCGAACTGAATATAGCTTTGAGGAATTTGATTCGATTAAAAATACTATCTTGAAAAGATTTACTCCTTTAGTAGAGGTCTTAAAATCTCAAAATAAAGCTCTTAGAATAGGAGTTAATCATGGATCTCTTTCTGAGAGAATGCTTTTTACTTATGGTGATACACCTTTAGGTATGACTGAGTCAGCTATGGAATTTGTAAAAATTTGCGATGAGCTTGATTTTCATAACATAATAATTTCGATGAAAGCATCTAGGGCGCCAGTAATGATGGCAGCTTATAGAATGATCGCCGATAGGCTAGATAGTGAGGGTTATAACTACCCATTGCATTTAGGAGTCACAGAGGCTGGTGATGGTGATTATGGAAGAATAAAAAGTACTGCAGGTATTGCTACACTACTTGCGGAAGGGCTTGGAGATACTATAAGGGTCTCATTAACAGAGGCTCCTGAGAAAGAAATACCAGTTGGCTATTCAATATTGCAATCATTGGGATTAAGAAAAACAATGGTTGAATACATTAGTTGTCCAAGCTGCGGAAGAACACTCTTTAATCTAGAAGAAGTTGTAAATAAAGTAAGGAATGCAACCTCACATCTCACTGGTTTAGATATTGCAGTTATGGGTTGTATTGTTAATGGCCCTGGTGAAATGGCTGATGCAGATTATGGATATGTTGGTAAAGGGAAAGGTACTATTGCCTTATATAGAAGAAAAGAGGAAATTAGAAGGGTTCCTGAAGATGAAGGAGTTCAAGCTTTGATTCAGCTTATTAAAGATGATGGTAAATGGATTGATCCAGAATGATATTTTTACTTTTATATTTTTTAAATCGAGGAATTAAGAATTGAATTTAGGAACACAAAGTATCTTTAAGAATAAATTCCTCTTTTTTATTCCTCTAGTTTTTTCAGGAATAATTTTAGTAAATTCTATTGAGTCCTCTATTTTAAAAAATAGTAATAAAGAAGTAATCGATCATGTTTGGCAAATAATTTATAGAGATTTTTTGGATTCAGATGGAGATTTTAATAGGTCTAATTGGATAAAGTTAAGAAAAAAATTATTAACTAGAAAATATGCTAATTCTTCAGATGCATATGATGCTATAAGAGAAATGTTAGCTAAACTTAATGATCCTTATACAAGATTCTTAGATCCTAAACAATTTTATGAAATGAGAATTGATACCTCAGGAGAATTAACTGGTGTAGGTATTCAAATAGTTAAGGATGAAGAATCAGATAACTTTGTAATAGTTTCACCGATAGAAGGATCTCCAGCTTATCAAGCTGGCATTAAAGCTAAAGATAGAATTATTTCCATTGATAAGATAAATACGAAAGGTATGGATATTGAGAAAGCTGTTAATTTAATAAGAGGGAAAAAAGGTACACAAGTAATCCTAGGTATTTCAAGGAATGGAAAAATATTTTATAAATCACTTATGAGAAAAAAAATTGAAATAAGATCAGTGGTTAGTAAGATAAATAATACCAAAGAAGGTTATCTGGTTGGATATGTAAGAATTAAGCAATTTAATGCTAATGCCTCCAGAGAAATGAAGGATACACTTCTAGATTATGAAAATAAAGATGTTGCAGGCTATGTACTTGATTTAAGAAGCAACCCTGGAGGACTTCTTGATTCAAGTATTGATATATCTAGACAATTTATTAATAAAGGAATTATTGTTAGCACATTGTCAAAAGATGGTTTAAAAGAAATCAAGAAGGCTAATGGAAGTGCCTTAACTAATAAACCCCTAGTAGTACTTGTTAATGAAGGCTCTGCCAGTGCTAGTGAAATTGTTTCTGGCGCTATAAGAGATAATCAGAGAGGTAAATTAGTTGGAAAGAAAACTTTTGGGAAAGGCCTTGTTCAATCTATGAGAGCACTGGTCGATGGATCTGGCTTGACAGTTACTGTTGCAAAATATCTAACACCTAATGGAACTGATATAAATAAATTTGGTATTACTCCCGATTTAGAAATTAATATGAATTCCAATATATTATTACAGAAAGAAATAGGTACAAAAAAAGATAAACAATATAAAGCAGGAGAAAATTTATTAATTAATTTGATCAAAGTTAAAGGATCGTTTTCAAGTTATGATCCAAAATCTTCAAATATATATGCTGCTCTAAAAAAAAGTGATTAATGATTATATTTTCAATTATAGACTCATATCTAGCATCCTTTTTAAAGGGGTATAAGCTTTTTTAATTATTTTAGATTCAAGTTCAATACTAGGATTTTTATGTTTAATGCAGTGAAGGATTTTTTCTAAAGTATTTAATTTCATGTATGGACATTCATTACATTTACAACCTTCAATGTCAGGCACTTCAATAAAATTTTTATTAGGTTCTTTCCTTTTCATTTGATGAATAATTCCTGGCTCAGTTAGTACCATGAATGTTTTTGAGGAATCATTACTTATAAAATCCAATAATTTGCTTGTAGAACCTATAAAATCTGCTAGTACAAGCAGGTTTTGGCTACATTCAGGATGAGCTATAATTTTTGAATCTGGATTTTGAAATTTTAATTTCATTAATGCTTCTTCACTAAATGTTTCATGCACAATACAACTTCCAGGCCATAACTTGAGTTCTTTTCCAGAATTTTTTTGCACCCATCGACCAAGATTTTGATCTGGTGCAAAAATAATTTTTTTATCTTTTGGTAGTTTTTTAACTAATGAAACTGCATTACTACTTGTGCATATAAGGTCACTTTGAGCTTTAACTTCAGCAGTACAATTTATATAACTAACTACATAATGATCTGGGTTGGCTTCTCTAAATTTCTTGAATTCATCTGCTGGACAATCATTTGCCAAGGAGCATCCAGCTTCAATATCTGGGATTAAAACAGTTTTATCTGGGCAGAGAATTTTTGCAGTTTCCGCCATGAAATGAACCCCGCAAAAAATTATTATATCTGCATTGGTATTAGCGGCTTTCCTTGATAAATCCAAAGAATCTCCAATAAAGTCTGCGATGTCTTGAATTTCAGGAGCTTGATAATAATGAGCTAAAATTATTGCATTAGAATTTTGACATAACTCCTTTATCTCAGAAATTAAATCCTCTTCAGTTCTTGTTGATTCTTTATTGGCAGTAGAGGTTGTGCTGGTCAGGATTGAGGATGTATCTTGATTAATTATATGCTTTAAAACAGAAAAATCTTTGCCAAATTTAAAAATTGCTATTGTTGGTGATTGTCATGGCTTATGGTCAAAGGCTGATATTGCGATTTTATCTATAGTGAGGCCTGATTTTGTTTTGTTTGTTGGAGATATTTCAGAAGGAAAAATAAAAACAATAAAAGAAATTAATCGTCTTGATATACCTGCTTATGTGATTTTAGGAAATCATGACAGGGGTTCAGACAAGACAGGAGAAACTTTACTAAAACAAATCAGAGTACTTCAAGAGAAATTCTGTGGATGGAAGTTAAATATATTTGAAAATAAAATAAATATCATCGGAGGTAGGCCATGTAGCTCGGGCGGAGGATATTTTCTTTCAAAAGAAGTATTAGGTGTTTATGGTCCATTATCTGAAGAAGAATCTGCTAGAAAAATAATTAATTGCTCAATTGAGGCTCGCGATGATTTACCTCTCATAATCATTTCTCATACAGGTCCTACAGGCCTTGGTTCAGAACCTAACAGTATTTGCGGAAGGGATTGGAAAGTACCACCCGTTGATTGGGGAGATAGAGATTTAAATATTGCATTAACAGAAATTAAAAAAAATAGAAAGGTAGATCTTGTTGTCTTTGGTCATATGCATAATATTCTCAACAGAAATCAAGGTAATAGAAAAATGTTAAAAATTGACAATGGGGGTACCTTTTTTTTAAACGCTGCAATAGTACCGAGATATAAAAAGGATAATGCAGGTAGAACTCTTATTAATTTTTCATGGGTTGAATTTTGTGATAATGAGTTAAATTATATTGCTCAAAGGTGGTATTCAATTTCAGGTAAATTGGAAAGTGAGGAAATGCTTTTTAATTTATCAAATCAATAGTCATTCTTAAACTTTTGGACTCTGATATTTAGAAAATAAAGTCTGAGATAAAATATATCCCCCAATTGCTGCCGCAGTAAAAGCAAGGCCATTTTTTATTAGAGGTAATATTTCTGAAGTTCTCGTAATTATTGGAGCTATTCCAAAAACTCCAAATAACATTCCCCATAAAGGAGATAGAAGTGCTAAAAAACCAATTGATATTAATTCATTTTTCTTTCTTGGAGCTGCTGAAAAGCCTGCTATTAAACCACCTAAAATAGAAGTAGATAATGTCCATAAATATTGTTCTTTTGGAAGTCCAGGAACAACTTGACAGCCACCCTTCTCAAGACAAATTTTAACTGAATTAATTGCATCTAATACGGCTCCATCTTCCCCATGCTCTCGAACATAATATTGATTACCATATCTGGTTTGAAGTTCTACCCAAAATAATCTTGGTAAGAAGGAAAAATATGCATCGCCGACATTAAAATTTAATAAATTCCCTCCTCTAGGATCTGCAATAATAAGAAGGCTCGTCTCATCAAGCTTCCAGAAATCTTTGATGGCTAATCCAGGACTACTTTCAAATTGTGATAGATATTTTATCTTCCATCCACTTTCTAATTCAAAATTATTTAATGTCTTTTCAAGATTCTCCTTTTGAATAGGACTTAATGTTTTTGCTAAATCAATAATAGGTGTTTCATTCTGAGGTAAAAGATCGGGATTACTTATTGCAAAAGAAGGACTATTAAATAAAAGTATCATTAAGGATAGAAATATTCCCAATAAATAGTTAATCTTTGAAGGCATAAAAAAATATCAACTAAATATAATTTTAATGATGAATAAATTTCCTGCGAATAGTCCGAAATGGCTAATTAAAAAATTAATGAAAAAGGAGGGAAGGTTACCTTTTATGATTTTATGGATATTGTTTTAAATGATCCAAATAATGGGTATTACGGTAGCGGAAAAGCTAATCTAGGAATTAATGGGGATTTCGTTACATCTCCATCATTGACAGGTGATTTTTCTTATTTTCTATCAATACAAATAGAAGAATGGTTAGAACAAATAAAAAATAGTACTAAATTTAAAGGTGATTTTAATATTATTGAATTCGGTTCAGGAAAAGGTTGCCTTATTAAGGGAATAATACATTATTTTTTTATTAATAATAAGAAAATTTTGAAAGATATCTCCTTTAAAATAATTGAGTTAAATCCAGGGATGAAAATAATGCAAAAAAATAATTTAGAAGAATTTTTAAATTATGGAGTTGATATCTCCTGGATAAAATTAGAAGATTTTGAGGATAAATCAATAAATGGAATAATTATTGCTAATGAAGTATTAGATGCTTTTCCAGTTGAAAGAATTCAATATTTCCAAGGAAATTTATATCAGCAAAATGTTTCTTTTAATGAAAAGATTGGAGAATTATTCTTATCTAAAAATAATTTAGATGAAAATTTAAAGAGAAAAATTAATTATTTAAGAAATCAGTTTGGGATAAATATCCCGCCAGAAGACGCCCCTGAAGGATGGACTACTGAGTTACACGTTCATCAATCAGAATGGTTAAAACAAATATATAAAAAACTTAAACTTGGTATTTTATTGATTATTGATTATGCAATAGAGTCTAAAAAATACTATTCATCCCAAAAATATGATGGAACTTTACTTGCCTACAAGAATCAAAAAGCAATAAATGACTTTCTTTTTTCACCAGGTGATTGTGATTTAACATGTCATATTTGTAGTGATATTTTAATAGAGAAAGCAAAAGATATTGGTTTTGGATTTAATGGCATAGTAAAGCAAGGAGAAGCACTTTTATTACTTGGTTTGGCAGAAAAACTTTATGATATTCAAAACTCCTATCAAAAGGATATTTCTAAAGCCTTATTAAAAAGGGAAGCATTGCTGAGATTAGTTGATCCTCTGTGTTTAGGTGATTTCAAATGGTTCGTTTTCGATGTTGCAGAAAAGGATTTTAAATTTAAATCAAAATGTATTAATTAATTGAAGTAATTTATAAAATCTTTTTCTTCTATATTATTAAAAATCTCTACTTCTCCAATTTTTTTGGGTAAGACAAATCTCATTCTGCCATCTTTTACTTTTTTATCACCCATTAATATTTTCATAATGCTTTCCTTCTTTAAATTAGGTATTTTAATTGGCAATCCATAGTTTTTTATGAGTTCATTTTGTCTTAAAGCCTCTTCTTTTGACCATAAGCCTATATCTGATGCAATGTCACCAGCTATTCTCATGCCAACTGATATCGCTTCACCATGTAAAAACTCCCCATATCCACATAAATTTTCAATTACGTGACCAAAAGAATGTCCATAATTTAAAATTGCTCGAATACCATTTTCCTTCTCGTCCATAGCAACAATATCTGATTTGGTTTCAACTGATTTTTTAATAATTTTTATAAGACTTTTATTATTTAAATCTATTATTTGTTTTTGATTCTCTTTGTTTTCTAAAAATTCAAATAGTTCAAAGTCTTTTATAATTCCATATTTTATTATTTCTGCCATTCCTGCTCGGAATTCTCTAACAGGTAAAGTTTCTAAAGTATTAGGATCTATATACACAGCCTTTGGTTGATGAAAAGCTCCAATTAGATTTTTGCCTTTTGGATGGTTGACTCCAGTTTTTCCTCCAACAGATGAATCCACCATAGAAAGAAGTGTCGTAGGGATTTGGATAAAATCTATTCCCCTTAACCAAGTTGCAGCAGCGAAGCCAGTTACATCTCCAACTATTCCACCTCCTAAAGCAATCATTAACGACCCCCTTTCTAGACCATATTCGTAGGCAGCATCATATATTTGATTAAGAGTATTTACGTTCTTAAAAGCCTCTCCTGGATTTATTAAAAAGATTCTTGCTGAATAATTATTTTTGCTCAAACTATCTAATATTCTTTTACCAAATAAATCTGCTATTTCTTTATTTGAGATTATAAGTATTTTTCTTGTATTTTTTATTCCTAGATTTATAAGTTGGTTCCCTATATCATCTAAAAGGCCAGATTCTATAAAAACCTCATAAGACTTTTTATCTAACGGAACTAAGATTTTGTTCTTGGACACAATTAATTTCTGAAATTAAAACAATTGTTTTTTTTAATTATAAACTTTAGTATGAGTTGATTTGAAATACACTATTAATTTATTTGTTGTTAAGAATTTAAAATCATAATAAAATTTTTATATGTCTTACAAAAGCAATAATAATAAACAAAATAAAACATATCCTGTCGGTATAATTGGCGGTGGTCAATTAGCTTTGATGCTTGTAGAGGCAGCTAAGGAACGAGATATAAAAGTTTGCGTTCAAACAAAGTCTTTGAAAGATCCAGGGAGTTTAAAGGCTGATTTTGTGATTGAGGCTGATCCATTACAGATTAAAGGGAATAAAAATTTATTAAATGAGTGCGAAAAAATTATCTTTGAAAATGAATGGATAAAAGTAGATAAATTAAAACAATTAAGTTCCCATAAAAACTTCGTTCCAGATTTAGATTCTATTTCACCTTTGGTTGATAGGATTTCGCAAAAAAAATTTATTAAAAAATTAGGTCTACCTTCTCCAAATTGGATGCAAATGAAAGAATCTAAAAAGATTGATGAACAATTTAAAGATTGGAAGTTTCCGGTTATGGCAAAAAATTTTAAAGGCGGATATGACGGGAAGGGTAATAGAAAGATTGTTGATCAAGAAGATTTAAATTCTTTTTTTAATCACAATAATCCAGAAGAATGGTTAATTGAAGAATGGGTGGAGTATGAAAAAGAATTTGCTTTAGTTGGTTCAAGAGATTCTTCAGGCAAAATTAGGTTATTTCCTCTCGTAGAGACATTTCAATCAAATAATATATGTCAATGGGTTCTATCTCCTGCTAATACAACATATGATATCAATATTTTTGCATTAAATATATTTTCTTCAATTGTTAATGAATTAGATTATGTAGGGGTTTTAAGCATTGAATTCTTTTTTGGAAATATGGGTTTGTTAATAAATGAAATAGCTCCTAGAACACATAATTCAGGACATTTTTCAATCGAAGCATGTAATTCAAGTCAATTTGATCAACATATTTGTATATCAACTGGTATTAATCCTCCTGAGATAAAAATGAAATCTGAAGGGTCATTAATGATAAATTTATTAGGTCTTAAGAAGAATTTCCCGCTTTCTATTGAAAATAGAATTGAGAGATTATCCAATATAAATGGGGGGTATATTCATTGGTATGGCAAATCAAAAGAAACTATTGGAAGGAAAATGGGACATATTACATTTCTTTTAGATGAGAAAAGTTATGAGGAAAGGTTTTTGAAATCTAAAAAACTAATTGATGAGGTAAATAGAATTTGGCCTTCCCCTTACAATTAATCAAATAAGTTATTATTAAAATACTGCTTTATTGGTTCAATTCTTTTCTTGTGCTCTGATCTGACTCTTTATCGACTTGTGGAGTCTGTCGTTATGTGGAAGTAAACCATCCCTGTAGATGGAAATGGAAGCAAAACTTTGACTCCTCTTCTGGCTTTTCCAGGTCGATGCAACAGAGGATTAACGGTAAGGTGGTAATACCTATTAAAACTGTTGTAATGACTAGCTTTTAATAGGTATTTTTTATTCTCCAAAATAGGGTTACTCCTTTTCTCTTGCCCTAAAATGGAAGTTCATCTCTTTTTAGGAGAAATAATCATTTACAATAACTTTTGAGTATGGGGAAATTTTTGAAGAAGTACAATTTAACTCCACAAAATAAACAGCAAGTAATCTTATTGTCTAAAAGGAAAACCACATCATGTTCAGCCATTCATAGACTTGCAAGAAAAATAGAATTTAAGCAGTCAGTAGTTGATCAACAGCAAAATCAACTGCAGCAAAAATAATGATGGATAATTCAAATAGTACAGTTTTAAATCCAAAGACTGCAAAAGCAAAATATCCAGAAGCAAGAGTAATAGTATTAGATGATAATTTTAATACGTTTCAACATGTGGCAAATTGTCTTCTGACAATCATCCCAGGAATGAGTGAAAAAAGATCGTGGGATCTTGCAGTGAAAGTAGATAAGATAGGTTCGGCAGAAGTATGGAGAGGACCTTTTGAACAGGCAGAGCTATATCATCAGCAACTGGTTAACAAAGGATTAACTGTGGCACCAATTGAAAAAACATAAATTATTTACAAGAGAAAACAACCCTCTATTTATAAAAGCTACTTTATTTTGGTTCCCTTAATGCAGAAATAAGTAATCCACCTATTAATCCGAGATTCATAAATACTGCTCTTTGATGGAAAGGGAATACATGAAAAATTAATGTTGTGGGAATAAGAAAAAGTAATAAGAAAGCCGAACCAATTTTTTGATTTCCTCCAAAGATAAAAAATCCAGAACCTAAAGTTAGACATATGATTGCTCCAACTAAAAGGATGGATGCGATTGGATCGGGAATACCCTTTGAAGATATATATTCGACTGTTCTTCCAAAACCTGCAATTTTTCCAGGGATGGCTGATATGAATATTGCTGATATTGCAACTCTTGCCAAAAAATCTAAAAAAGTTTTAATACCCTTATTTTTTAAAGTAATACTTTTCATTTTTTGATTATAAAGAATTATTTGTAGTTATTCATTTTAAATGTTACGAACGCAAATCCACCAAGTAATAACAAACTAGCGATTGAGTAGATAATTACTATGCCATACATAATTATTTATCCATGAGTGATAGCGTTAAACGTATTTTGATTATCCACAGTTTATTGATTTATGAAACATAATAAGTTTACATAACTTAACAATAGCATGAAAAAATTATTACCATTTATTACCTTTACCTGTCTGACTGCCTTTTCAGTAACAAGTGGTTTACCTGTAATGGCAGGTGGTTGTAGCAGTCATAGTAATAAAGCTTCTGAAATAAAGTGTGACAAAGATGATAAGGAATGCCAGACAAAAAATGCTGAAAAATTTGATCTTAAACAAGCAATTAAATCATAAGCAATGATTCGAACTGATTTACTTATGAACACTGCTCGACAAAATTTAACTGAGTTTATATTATTGTTTGTTGTTGGTTTTTCTTCAGGGTTTTCTTTTTGGATTAATTTAGGAGCTATTTTGTCAATCTCTACTTTTCTTTTAACTTTTTCAAGTTTAACTATCATCTATATAATGGCTTGCTTGTGGAGAGATTTAATTAAACAATAATATTCAACATTAGCAGCATGTAAAGTGATAAACATCTAGCATTTTTAATAGTTATATTAATATCTTTTTTCTTTATCCCCATGCATTAGCAAATTATTTTAGATGGACACAGGATTAGCTGTAAGGTTGATACAGGTCAAGGGACTTTTTGTATTTATTTAATAGCCTTAATCTCTCCTTGATATTTTATAAGGATTCTATTAAGGGCTTTGGGAGAAAAAATAATTTAATTATATTCAATTTAAAGAATCTAAATTTGCGCCTAGACTTAAAATTTAAAACTATTTAGCTTTTTTAATCTTACTTTTGTGATTAATAAAATAGAACACTCCTAATATACAAAAAGGTATAAGTAACATATCAAAAGACATTAACAAAAAATGTAACACTTGAAAATTTATCTCTATTATTTTTTTAGCAACAGATAAAAATTTAAGCCGCTCTTTTTTCCGAATCTGTAATTTTATCCCAATATTTCTTTGATTGACTGATTTGTTTTAATTTTCTTAGGCAATGTTCGCACTCACATCTTTTAACTAAATTTAGTTTTATCATTTAAGAATGTGTATACTTATGATTATTTTTTATCTTTAATTTGCTTTAAATGCAAATAAAATTTTTGATTTTTGTA
>GL947595.1:236396-269240 GCA_000218745.1 Prochlorococcus marinus bv. HNLC2
AATCTTAAAAGAGAATCTTCTATTAATGCTCGTCCTAATGGGGGATTAACAGATAATCTTCCCTGATTAAATGACCAAATAAAGTTCCATTTGAATTCACTTGCCTCAATAAACCCCTTTAGCTCTTTTGTTTTGAAGTTATATTCTTTAATACAGAGATAAGCTGTTGTTTTAGGTCTAGATTGCATCTTTTCTACTAGTACTAAATGTATTTAATTGAGAAATTATAATTTCATTATTAATTGTGTCCCATTTTTCGATCGATTCAATGATTTTCTTAAAAATTTCATCAAGATTTAGTTTTTCTCTACTAGAGAAATCTCCCAAAACATGAGAAATGGTATTACTTCTTTTTTCCTTTTCTAAATCTGGAGGTGAACCTATACCAATTCTGATTCTTTTGAATTCTTTTGTTTTGATTTTGTCAATTATACTTTTTAAGCCATTATGACCACCAGAGCCTCCTTTCTTTCGAAATCTAATTTTTCCAAAAGGTAAATCAATATCATCAACAATAATAAATAATTTTTCAGGATTAATTTTGTACCAATCAATTATCGCTTTTACGCTATCACCACTATTATTCATAAATGTACTAGGCATAAATAATCTGTAATTAACATCATCTATGAAATATTCGCAGTAATTGCAAAACAATTTATTCTTTTTATTTAATTTTAATCCGTATTTATTAGCAACTTCCTCTATGAATAAAAAACCTATGTTGTGCCTGTTATTCTTGTAAGTTTTGCCTGGATTACCTAAACCAATAATAAATTTCTCACTTTTCATGATATTTAAGCAAATAATGTTAGAAAAGATTGAAAATTATGTTTGATAATTGTTTTTTTTGAATTAAATATGAAATTAGGTAAATCTAATTTCCATTCCAATCAACTGAGAAACCTTGTAATAGTAATGATTGGTTATAAATCTGAAGAAGTATCACGAGAAATAATAAAAGGAATATCCCAATTATTGTCATTACTGGAACAGCACCCCATCCAGGAACAACTTTACCTTGACCAGAATTGCCAATTGCCTTTAATAAACTTCCCAGTGCAGTTTTTTGACCCATGGTTTAAATACCCTAAATACAATTTATTTCGTTATTGTATTAGATGTTTAACATAATTTGTTTACAAACTTATCAAAATTGATGCAATCTTTATCATCTACACCTGATCCTGCTCTTTCAATTGGGATATCTATCCTAATAGTTTTAGTTGGTTTAACTGGTTTTGGCTTGTGGAGAGCATTTGGAGCAAAGTCTGCACAATTAACTGATCCATGGGATGACCATGACGATTAATTTTAAAATTTCTGTTTATTAACAAAAAAGTATTTCAAAATCTAGCAAAATTTCACATTTAGGCACTATTTCTCATCAATTAAATATAAATTTAATAAGATAAATTCTGAAGGTTAGTTAATTTCATGCTCGCACTTAAAATTTCTGTTTACACAATTGTATTCTTTTTTGTAGGAATATTTCTTTTTGGATTTCTTGCAAGTGATCCAACTAGAACTCCTAACAGAAAAGATTTAGAAAGTCCTCAAGACTAATTATTTAAATACTAGGTACTTCTGTCTTTAGATCGATTTAGCCAAATAAAGATCTATTTGATAAATATTAATCTCATATTCTTTTAAAACAATTTTTGTTTATTTAGAAAAATCTTCATTTAATTGTACATAAGGTAGTTGTTTAATTTTTTCTTCAATTAAACTTGAGTTGTTTAATAAAGTTGAAGTAGCGTCCCACTCTCCAGATAAAAACATATTTCTAGATGATGATTTAATTTCAAGCTTAAATTTACTTTCAGAGGTCCTTGCTTCTGCTTTTGAAATATCTATATCAAATATTAACCCCTTCTCTGACTTCTCTTGAATTGTATTAATTGAAATTTTATCCATCGTAAAACAAGGAATTCCAATTGCCACACAATTACTATAGAAAATCTCTGCAAAACTTTCTCCAATAATTGCTCTAATGCCCCATCTTAATAATGCTTGAGGTGCATGTTCTCTACTAGAACCGCATCCAAAGTTACTATTAACAATTAGTATTGAAGAGTTTTTATTTATTGTTAAATCAAAGGGATGCTTACCTTTTAGATCTTTCCTATCATCTTCAAAAACTGCACTACCTAAAGAATCAAAAGTTACGCATTTCAGAAATCTTGCAGGAATTATCCTATCCGTATCAATATCATCTCCAATTAATGAGATACATCTACCCTTAATTATTTTGATTTTACCTTGAGGGGCAAAAAAGTCTCCTGTCATTTTTTTAGGAAATCTCTGACATCACATACTTTTCCAGATATTGCTGCAGCAGCAACCATAGCTGGACTCATCAATAAAGTTCTTCCATTAGGAGAACCTTGTCTTCCTTTGAAATTTCTATTACTGGAACTTGCACTAATTTGATTACCTTTAAGCTTATCTGGATTCATGGCTAAGCACATGGAACATCCAGGTTCTCTCCATTGAAATCCGGCTTGTTTGAAAATCTCATCAAGACCTTCATGTATTGCCTCTTTAGCAACTTTTTCAGATCCTGGAACCACAAATGCTTTTATATGGGGGGCTACTCTATTACCTTTGACAATTTTTGAGGCGACACGGAGATCACTAATTCTCCCATTTGTGCAGCTTCCGATAAAACAAACATCAATAGGGGTATTCTTAATTTTTTGCCCTGGATTGAAACCCATATATTCATAAGCTTCTCCAGCGATAAATTGGTCATCTTTGCTTAAATCATTTAACTCAGGAATTTTTTGATTAATACCCACACTTTGACCAGGTGTTATTCCCCATGTAACTGTCGGCTCAACTTTTGCTGCATCAATAATAATTTCATCATCATATATGGCATTTTCTTCGCTAACTAAGGACTTCCACCATTTAACAGCTAAATGCCAATTTTGATTTTTTGGAGAACATTTTTTCTCTTTAATATAATTAAACGTAGTTTCATCTGGATTTATGTATCCGCATCTCGCTCCTCCTTCAATAGACATATTGCAAATTGTCATCCTTTCTTCCATTGATAATTCACTAATTGCTGGACCTGTAAATTCATATGCGTAGCCAACTCCGGCCTTAACCCCTAATTGATTTATTATATGGAGTACTAAATCCTTAGCATATACACCATCGGTTAATTTATTTTTACAAAATATTTTTCTGACTTTAAGTTTATTCATAGCTAGTGTTTGAGAAGCTAAAACATCTCTCACTTGGCTGGTACCTATCCCAAATGCTATTGATCCAAATGCTCCGTGTGTTGATGTATGGGAGTCTCCGCAGGCAATTGTCATGCCTGGTTGAGTTAAGCCAAGTTCAGGGGCTACAACATGAACTATACCTTGACTTCCGCTGCCAATATTAAAAAACCTAATTTTATGATCTGCACAGTTCTTTTCTAAGGTGTCAATCATTTGCTCCGCAAGAATATCTTTAAAAGGCCTGCTTTGATTATCTGTAGGAACTATATGATCAACAGTAGCAACGGTTCTTGATGGAAATTTAACATTTAAATTCTTATCTTTTAAAGCTCCAAATGCTTGCGGACTAGTAACCTCATGAATAAGGTGCAAGCCAATAAAAATCTGAGAAGATCCTCCCGGAAGATCTGCAACTTTATGCAAATCCCAAACTTTATCAAATAATGTGTATTGACTCAATTTGAAAAAAGTTAACCCTTATTAGATAATAAGATCAATCGTAGACTGTTTAAACACTCATTTACACTTAGTTTCTGAATTTCACATCTATTTCTTCTTGAATTATATAATTTTTTAATATTTGTATGTTTATTATTTGGATTAATTATAGAAATATAGACTAATCCTACAGGCTTCATTTCAGTCCCCCCCTGTGGACCTGCAATACCGCTAATAGCGATTGCCCAATCAGCATTTAATTTGTTTTTAACACCTATTGCCATCTTTTCAGCAACTTCTTCAGAAACAGCACCATGGGTATCTAAAAAACTTTTTGGAACACCTAATAAATCTTGCTTAATTTCGTTGCTATACGCAACAATACCTCCTTTAAATATCTCAGAAGCGCCAGCTTCAGATGTGATTGATGAGGAGAGTAAGCCTCCTGTGCAAGATTCAGCAAAGACTATTGATTCATTTCTATCCTTCAATAAATTAATAATTACTGAAGACAAAGTATCATCATCTTCTCCAAAAATATATTTAGTGAATTTTCTTTCTAACTCCTCCTTAATGGGTTGAATTTGTTTAATAGCATCATCTTTGCTTGTTGATTTGGCAGTAATTCTTAACTTAACCTCTCCTAAATTTGCATAAGGAGCTACTGTTGGGTTTCTTAAATTAAGTAGATCTTCAATCTCTTCTGCAATGGAAGACTCTCCAATACCTGAAAATTTTAAAGTTTTGGAAAAGAATATAGATCCATCAGAAAATTTAGTTTTTATGAATTCGTGAATACTTTCTTTCCACATTTCTTTTAATTCGCTTGGCACTCCTGGAAAAGTAATAATCGTGAATTCTTTAGTTGGGTTCCAAATCATTCCTGGTGCAATACCTCTTGGATTATTGACTATTTGTGCATTTTCTGGAAACAGACATTGCTTTCTTAAACTTGAATTTTCATTATTTATAACGAGTTTTGAAAGTTTATTTTGAATCTCAACCCAAAGATATTCTCTCTCAAATAAATGGTTATTAAAAGCATTAGCGATAGCTTCAGTAGTTAAATCATCTGGGGTAGGTCCAAGACCTCCTGTAGTAATTAGTAGATTACTTCGTAATGAGATTTCTTGTATGACTTTTGTTAATCTTTCAAGGTTATCTCCAATTGTTGTTTGTCTATAGTGGCTAACACCAATTGAAGATAACTGCTCAGAGATCCATTTTGAGTTGGTATTTAAAATATTTCCTAGGAGTAATTCTGTGCCTATAGAAAGAATTTCAACCCCTTTAATGGAATTTTTATTGGATTGATGGTTCAAGTTTCCCTTCATATAGAGGAAAGCGATTACATAAATCTAGCACTTTTTGTTTACAGGATTTTTCAATCGATAAATCATTAGGATTTAATAACCTTTCAGCTATGATTTCTCCTACTTTTATAAATGCTTCCTCGTTAAATCCTCGTGTTGTGAGAGCAGCAGTTCCCAATCTTAAACCACTTGTCACAAATGGTGATTCAGGATCAAACGGGACAGTATTTTTGTTGGCTGTTATATTCACTTCGCTTACTAATAAGTCTGCAACTTTTCCAGTCATATTTATCCCTCTTAAATCTAATAAAACAATATGATTATCAGTCCCGCCACTAACAATATCAATTCCCTTCTCAATAAGAGTTTTTGCGAGGATTTTTGCATTATTAATTACTTTTTGAGAGTACTCTATAAAATCAGGTTTTAGCGCTTCTCCAAAAGCAACTGCTTTAGCAGCAATAATATGTTCCAAGGGACCGCCCTGAGTACCAGGGAAGACTGATTTATCGAATTTTTTGCCAAATTCTTTATCTCTGCATAAAATAAGTCCTCCTCTGGGACCTCTTAAAGTTTTATGAGTTGTAGTTGTAACAACATCACAATAACTAATTGGATTAGGATGAAGTTTGCTTGCTACTAAACCTGCTATGTGAGCAATGTCAGCCATTAAGTAAGCCCCTGTTTCATCCGCAATTTTTCTGAACTCCTTAAAATCGATCAGCCTTGGATATGCTGAATAACCACAAATAATAAGTTTAGGTTTTGTACGAAGTGCAATTTCTCTTATTGAATTAAAATCTAAAAGATTTGTTTCTTTATCTACACCATAATGATGTGCTTTAAACCATTTTCCACTCATATTTACTGGTGAACCATGTGTTAAATGTCCACCATGAGATAAGTCCATACCTAAGATAGAATCACCAGGTTCAAGTAAACTTAAGAATACTGCTGCATTTGCTTGAGCTCCACTATGAGGTTGAACATTTGCCCAATCTGCCTCAAAAAGGGATTTAGCTCTTTCTATAGCTAATTCTTCTATTTGATCTACGAATTCACAGCCGCCATAATATCTTTTTTGAGGAAGACCTTCAGCATATTTATTCGTTAAAACAGATCCTTGTGCTTCCATAACAGCTAACGATGTAAAATTTTCGCTTGCGATTAGTTCAAGGTGATTTTCTTGACGGTTTTTTTCTTGTTCAATCAGATTCGAAATTATTGGATCACTAAACTCGAGTTTGCTTAAAATACTCATTACAAATAATGTTCAATATCTATTAAATATAATAGAAAATTTTCTTGAAAATATAAAAAAATTATTTGATAGTTTAAAACGCGCCTGGAGAGATTCGAACTCCCGACACTCTGATCCGTAGTCAGATGCTCTAATCCACTGAGCTACAGGCGCACGTTATTGTAATATCTCTGTTCTAGGGTCTCTAAGTCAACCATCTGGTTCTTTAAAATATTGATTATTAACATTCTTTGAGAAATTTAGGATATTCAAAATTAAATGACTTTAACTCTTCGAAGAATTTAAGACTTATTATATTTAATTTAATAATATTGGTAATTAATTATGAATGAAAATGCTTCAACAATTAGTGACTTAGAAAATTTGATTTCTGAAAGAATTTGCATAAAGATTGAAAAATGGAATCTTTATCTTGGTGATGCAGGACTTTCAAGAAGATTAGCTTTGGGGTGTATGAGTAATTTGCAAATGGGTATTCAAGCTGCTGCAGAAACTAGTTTGAAATCTATCAATGTAAGTATTGGTGGCGGAAATGAAAATATTTCTCTATTCAAGTTCATTGCAAAATCTCAAGTTAAAGAACTAGAAGATATTCTTGATAAATTTATTTAAATTTTTGATTTTAAATATAATTTATTAACTTTAAAGAATTTTGTTAAAACATAATAAATTAATGTAAAAACGGTGAAACCAATTATTAAGATTGTAATTTTTGAGATGAAACTATTTCTTGCATAATAAATTTGATTTAATAAAGATAAGGATATTGAACTAGCAAAAATGCTAGAAATTACTTTAAAAACAACCTTTTTGAGTATTAAAAGATTAGGGATATCATAGTTATTTTTTGATAATCTCAATGATAAAATTGAACATACTATTAAGTTGACAAATCCTGAAGATAAAACAACTCCCACAGCTCCATAATTAAAACTAAGCAAATTCCCATTATTTATTGTTGGAGCACCTGTTAGAAGCCAATCAAATATAATATTTAAAACTATTCCAACTAAAGATATTTGAAAAGGTAGTTTGGTTTTCTCAATTGAGTAATAAAATCTGATAAGTAAATCTCTATATAGATAAAATGGAATACCAACCGCATAAGCTATTAAAATTTTTTGAACCATAGAAACTGCTTGGTTATCAAAAGCACCTCTTTGAAAAACTAATTCAACAATTAATCCATTAAAAGTTATAAACAACCCGCCCAAAAATATAGTTGATAGAAAACAATTCTCTATACCTTCAATCAGAATTTGCTTTACTTGATCCTTTTTGTTTTTGTTGATTAGTTTTGAAAATTTTGGGAGCAAAGGCAAAATTACAATATTTGATAATATGCCTAGCGGCGCTTGAATTAAAAGATTTCCATAAGCTAATCCCGAAGCTGCTCCTCTAAAACTTGAAATAAAAAACATATCTACTAAAACATTTATTTGTCCAAGCCCAGAAGTTAAGGAAGCGGGTAATATAAGATTTAATATTCTTTTCTCTGCATGAGTTGCTTTCATCAAAGTGATTTTTAAATCTAATAATCCAATTTTATAAATTTCGTATAGTTGAATAAAAAACTGTATTGTTGTGCCTGCTAGGGTTGCTGTAGCTAATAATAACGATTTAGATAAGTAACTTATTCCAAAATCTTGAAAATTATTTAGCCAAGAAAATGCAATGAAAATTACTGTAACTAAACTAATGATAGAGGGACTTAAACTAGATATTAAGAATTTATTTTTGGTATTTAATGCGCCATAGCTAAGTCCAATAAATCCAGAGAGAGGGATGCATGGTGAAAGTATTTTTAATTGTTGTATAGCAATGATTTGACTTTCATTATTTAAATTTGGTGCAAGAAACGGAATTATAAAGTCTGCTTTTAGAAATATAAGACAACCGATTAAAAGTAGTATGACGGTTATTTTTAAACTTACCTGGTTAAGTATGATTGCAGCTTCTTTTGTTTTTAAAGGAGTTAAGACGGCTACTAGTGCATTATGAAGAGGACCATTTATACCACTAATTATAATTATCAAGAAACCAGGAATTATGTAAGCATAGTTATATGCGTCATATGCAATACCTATCCCATAAGCTCCCGCAATAAATACTTGTCTTATAAATCCAATAAATTTACTTAAAAAAGTTCCAAAGAAGATTGGAATAATATTATTTTTAAAAAAAGATTTCATGTAATAGTTATATCTTTTTTATCAAAATTTTAATAATGTATATAAATAAATTTTCTTATTTTATACAAAATGAGTAATCGATTGATTACGTTTGAACCCTTAAAAGAGGGGAAATTAGTAAAAAGATATAAAAGATTTCTTGCGGATATTGAACTTGATGATGGCACTACTATTACTGCTCATTGTCCAAATACTGGGCCAATGAAAAGTTTGATCACAAAAGATTCACGAGTAAGGGTAAGTTTTTCACCTTCCCCAACAAGAAAACTCTCTTGGACATGGGAACAAGTAGAGATTATTAGTTATCAAGGCGAAAAAATATGGGTGGGAGTAAATACACTATTTGCAAATAAATTAATAAGAAAAACTATTGAAGATAAACTATTAGAAGAATTTATAGGTGAAATAGAATTAATCAGGGCAGAAGTACCCTATGGGATAGAGAATAAAAGTAGGATAGATTTTCTAATTACTCCAAAATCATCAAATCCCGACAAAAGAAATATTTATATTGAAGTGAAAAATACTACTTGGGTTAAAGATGATGTTGCTCTTTTCCCTGACACAATAACAACCAGGGGGCAAAAACATTTAAGAGAATTAATGGAAATAATTCCAAATTCAAAAGGAGTTTTAATACCTTGTATCACAAGGACGGATGTACAATCTTTTTCATCTGGTGATGAAGTAGATCCTTTATATGGAGACTTGTTTCGCGAATCTATCAAGAAAGGTTTGATAGTAATACCCTGCTGTTTCTCTTTCTATAAAGATCATGTAACTTTGAAAAAAATTATTCCTTTATTAGAAACTAAATAGTCAATATTTTGGGTTGATTATTAATCAACTAAAAGTATTTGAAAATAAATAAATATTAATAAACTCTCAAAACGGTATCAACAACTACTAGCCATGAATATATTTTCTGGTCAAAATTATATGTGAAGAGAACAGGAGAAACCTGTTTTCTCTTGTAAATAAAAAATTTTATGACCACTGCAATGCAAACGCCTCAAAGGCGCTCTAGGTCAAAATTACAAGATGTAAGTCTTGTTGATGGCCCAATGCTCTTATTAAGGAGTATTCGTGGATTCAGTTCAAATCGCTCTCTTTTGTGGCTTGCAACTGTTCCATTAGCTTTATTTGGATTAGGACTTTTCAATCTATCTGCTCATGCAGCTGAATTGCCTGAATTAAATGCAGCTTTTCTTGCCAATAATTTATGGCTTTTGATCGCTACAATTTTGGTGATCTTCATGAATGCTGGCTTCGCTATGGTTGAAGCAGGTATGTGTCGTTCAAAAAACGCAGTAAACATTCTCGCAAAAAACCTTTTCGTATTTGCTCTTGCTGTAACTGCATATTGGACAGTCGGTTACTCAATTATGTACGGAGGAAGTATAGCTGGAGGTTGGCTGTATTTTAATGGTTTATTTTTTGACCCTACTGTAACAGCTGAAACTGTAGCTGATGGAGGATTAGTCCCTACTGTAGATTTTCTATTCCAGTCTGCTTTCGCTGGTACTGCTGCAACAATTGTTTCTGGTCTTGTCGCTGAAAGAGTCAAGTTTGGTGAATTTGTTGTTTTTGCTTTAGTACTAACAGCAGTAATTTATCCAATATCAGGAAGTTGGCAGTGGAATGGTGGCTGGTTATCTGAATTAGGATTTGTTGATTTTGCAGGATCCTCTATCGTTCACTCTGTAGGAGCTTGGGCTGGATTAGTTGGAGCTATGCTACTTGGACCAAGAATTGGTAAGTTTGTTTCTGGTAAGCCTCAGGCAATGCCAGGCCATAATATGGCTATAGCCACTTTGGGAGCCCTTGTCTTATGGATTGGTTGGTATGGGTTTAACCCAGGATCTCAACTAGCTATGGATCAATGGGTGCCATACGTTGCAGTTACTACAACATTAGCTGCTGCAGGTGGAGCTATCGGAGCAACTGTGATTTCTACAATGACCTCTGGTAAACCAGACTTAACCATGATTATCAATGGTATTCTTGCAGGACTTGTAAGTATTACTGCTGGCTGTGCAAATTTAACACTTGTAGGCTCTTGGCTTGCAGGCTTAGTAGGAGGAGTGATTGTTGTATTCGCAGTTTCTGCTTTAGATGCTGCTGAAATTGATGATCCTGTTGGCGCATTCTCAGTACACGGAGTTTGCGGTGTCTGGGGAACTTTAGTTGTAGGTATTTGGGGCTATGACATACAAGGTGATGGATCTCCTCTTGGTTTCTTAGTTGGTGCTGGATTTAATCAATTCTTTGTACAAGCACTTGGATGCGCAGCTTATGCAATATGGACACTTGTTACATGTTGGATAGCTTGGTCAGTCATCGGAGGATTATTCGGTGGAATCCGAGTATCTGAAAAAGAAGAGATACAAGGTTTAGATATTGGAGAGCATGGAATGGAAGCATATCCTGACTTTGCCTCTATTAAATAAACTTAGTTTTGTAAATAAAAAACCTGACTTATGTCAGGTTTTTTTTTGTTTCTTTAAATTTAATGAAAATGTTGTAATATCTTAAACATGGATACTCAAGCAGTAAAACACGCCATACAACACTCAGGAAGGTATAACCGTCGAGGTTTTGAATCTCCTACTCAGCGAGCAAAGGCGCTGGGGGAGTCATATCAAAGTGAATTAATAGCATCTATAAGGGAAAATAATTTTACTTTTCAAAAGGGTAGATTAAATATTCAATTAGCTAAATCATTTGGATTTTGTTGGGGTGTCGAACGCGCCGTAGCAATGGCTTATGAGACGCGCAGACATTATCCAAAAGAAACTATTTGGATGACGAATGAAATAATCCATAATCCATCAGTCAATAATCATTTAAGCAGAATGAATGTGAAAATAATTTCTGCAAAAAATGGAATAAAGGATTTTTCATCAGTTTCACATGGAGATGTTGTTATTCTTCCAGCTTTTGGAGCTACTGTTCAAGAAATGCAATTATTACATGAGAAAGAATGTCATATTATTGATACTACATGTCCCTGGGTGTCAAAGGTTTGGCATACTGTTGAGAAACATAAAAAACATACTTTTACCTCTATTATTCATGGTAAATATAAACATGAAGAAACTTTAGCTACAAGATCTTTTGCTGGAAATTATTTAGTTGTTTTTGATTTAGCTGAAGCAGAGTACGTATCAAATTACATATTAGGCAAAGAGAAGAAAGAAGAATTTATGAAAAAGTTTGCGAAGGCTTGCTCTAAAGGATTTGATCCTGATATTCATCTTGAAAGAGTTGGTGTAGCGAATCAAACTACAATGCTCAAAAGTGAGACTGAAGAAATTGGAAAATTATTTGAAAATACTATGTTAAAAAAATATGGTCCTGCAAAGATTAATGATCATTTCTTAGCTTTTAATACTATTTGTGATGCTACTGAAGAGAGACAAGATGCAATGTTTTCATTAGTTGATGAAGATCTAGATATACTTGTTGTTATAGGAGGATTTAATTCATCTAACACAACTCATCTTCAAGAAATTGCGGTTACCAATAATATTGTATCTTTTCATATTGATACTCCTGATAGGATTTCAGTAGAAAACAATTCAATATGTCATAAGCCTCTTGAGTCAGATTTGGTATTGAAGAAAAATTTTATTCCGGATGGGAATATTAATGTTGGAATTACCTCTGGTGCCTCTACTCCAGATAAAGTTGTAGCAGATGTTATTGAAAAACTAGTTTTAATAACTTCATAATCTCAAATTAGCTTGATAATTTAATAATTTTTAAATTTCCTAAAGATGTACTTTATTATTTAGAATAATAAAAACTTAAAAGTAATATGGAAGACACATCACTCCCTGAACAAAATCAAACCGCTCAAATGAATACATCTAAAGCCCCCCAGAAGGTAGAAGTAGTTGTAGCTAATCCTTCTGGAAATCCTGAAGTTAATATTTTAGGAGAATTATCAATTTTTATTCTAAGAATAGGCTTCTCTTTATTGATGATTCATCATGGACTTGAAAAACTTCAGGATCCTCAGGGTTTTGCTGAATTTGTTGTTGGTAAATATTTTCCTTTTTTACCTGGCGACCCTGTTGTCTGGACATTTGGTGCTGCAATAACCCAGTTAGTTTGCCCGCTTGGTTTAGCTACTGGTGTTTTTGCTAGGTTGTCCGCTTTAGGTCTCTTTTCAACTATGGCATTTGCTTTATATTTCCATATGTTGGATACAGGTTTAGAGGGTTTCCCACTGGCTGTCGTAGAGGGACATAATTATGCATTTGAATTATCATTTATTTATGGAGCTATTTCGCTTTATTTCTTATGCGCGGGTCCAGGAAGATTAGCTCTATTTAGAAAGACAAATAAAATAACTTATTATCCTAAGAGTAATTAGTGAAGGAAGTGCCTTCTATTAGTAAATATCATTGATATATCTAATTTATTACACATATCTACCGATTCTTGATCTCTTACACTACCTCCTGGTTGAATAATTGATTTAATACCATATTTATTTGCAATTTCAACACTATCTGCGAAAGGGAAGAACCCATCGCTTGCAAGTGAGCCACCCTTTGAATAATTTTTTGCAGATTCAAGAGCTATTCTGGCAGCACCTACCCTATTCATTTGACCCGCTCCAATGCCAATTGTCTGTAATCCTTTAGAAATTACAATTGCATTAGATTTAACATGTTTGCAAACTTTCCATGCAAAATCTAAATTCTTCAAACTCCTCTTCAGTTGGCTTTTTATTTGTAACTAATTTCCATTCATGGCTATTATCTTCGATATTGTCACTTTCTTGAATTAATAACCCACCTAAAATTGATTTGTAGGAAGATTGATTTTTATAATTAATATTTTTAAGATCTAATTCAAGAAGTCTCAGATTTTTTTTGTTTTTAAGAATATCTAATGCTTCTTGGCTAAAAGATGGAGCTACTACGCACTCAAGAAATATATTAGAAAGTTGTTTAGCCGTATCAACATCAACAATATTATTTAAGGCTACTATTCCACCAAATGCGCTAATAGGATCACATGCAAGTGCTTTTTTAAAAGCATCCTCAATAGAGCTACCAATAGCTGCTCCACAGGGATTATTGTGTTTTAGTATGATCGCAGCATTTGAGCTTAGTTCGGATTTGTTTTTGTTGAACTCTAAAACAGTGGATAGAGCTGATTCCAGATCAAGTAGATTGTTATAACTCAATTCTTTCCCTTGCAATTGCTTAGCTTTCTTCCAGCCTTCATCATATGAACCATACCAATTCGCCTTTTGATGGGGATTTTCCCCATATCTCAGAGTCTGAATTAATTGATTGGTATCTAAATGATATTTTTGCTCTAGTTTTTTTTCTTTGCTCATCCAATTAGAAATCGCTACATCATAATCAGCAGTATGTTGAAAAGCTTCATAGGCTAATTTGGTTCTAAATTGATCTGAGAGTTTCCCTTTCTCTATCTCCCTTAAAAAATGATCATATTGAGTAGGGTCTATTAATATAGAGACATCTTTATGATTTTTTGCAGCTGATCTAATCATTGAGGGACCTCCAATATCAATATTTTCAATTGCTTCATCCCAATCACAATCATCTTTGATTTTTTGTTGAAAAGGATATAAGTTTACAACTACAAGATCAATAAATTCAAAATCATTCACTGCCAAATCATTAATATGATTTTTATCAGATCTTTTTGCTAAAATTCCTCCATGAATTTTAGGATGAAGTGTTTTTACTCTTCCTTCAAGTATCTCTGGCGATTTTGTGAAATCTGAAACTTTGATTACAGGTATATTGGCTTTATGCAAATATTCAGCAGTTCCTCCACTTGATAGAATTCTGTAATTAAATTTTTCAACTAAAGTTTTTGCAAAAGGTATGATGTTGGTTTTATCAGAGACACTTATTAAAGCAAATGGAGACATTTAGAATTTTATTTAGTTACTTAAGAATATACACATGAAATCTTTTATGCATCATGAATATGTTTCGATTAACTCTAAAAGTGCGAAATATAGAATAATTCTTCTTCATGGCTGGGGAGCTGATGCCGATGATCTTTTACCTATAGGGAAACAGGTCACAGATGGTTTACAAAAAGATTTTGATATTATTTCTTTAAGAGCGCCTAATTTAAGAACTGATAGTATAGGTAGACAATGGTATGGTTTATATCCTGCTAATTGGTCAGAAGCAGAACTTGAGGTTAATAAGTTAATATCTACACTTAAAGAAATAGGCAATAACGATATCCCGCTAAGTAATTCAATCTTACTAGGTTTCTCTCAGGGGGCAGCAATGAGTATTGCAGCTGGTTCAAGATTAAATTTAGGTTTAATAGTCTCTTGTAGTGGATATCCTCATCCTAATTGGGATAAAAAAATTAATTCACCAATATTATTAAGTCATGGTGAAAAAGATGAAGTTGTGCCAGTTGCAGCTTCTAGGCAAATTTATGGCGACTTAAAAAAATATTCAAATTATTCCTGTAAATTGCATGAATTTAGTGGATTTCATGAAATTGATATTAATTTTATCGATATTATAAAGTCTGAAATTAATATTATTTTCTAAACAAACGCGTATTCATACTCTTCAATTTCCTCCCAATCATCTGCAGATAATTCTAATCCTTCAAAAATCTTTTCTTCTCCAATACCTTCGACTACAGTTTTTAATGATGGAAATAGAAAATGGTTTTCTTCTGCGTATTGCGCACTAAATAATCCTTTTTCTCCCCAGAAGAACCTATCAGTAGTGTGCTCATTTCTTCTCACATTGAATACGCATGGTGCAGATAACCCGTTTTCAGCGATGAATCTTCTAGCTGCGGTTACAGGCTTGTGTTTACCTGTCTCAATATGATAAATAGGCACATGAGCCATAACTCTTTGTCCTGCTAATCTTCTTCTGCTAATTCTTTTTCTTTTTTTTGACATTGATTTAGATCCTCTATAGTTCTTTATTTTGATTAAAAGTAAAATTTTGTTTTACTAATCAATTAAATGTGACTTAATCACTTGTATATATACATAGAGGACCCATCAACCTCTGATGTAGCATATTAATTATGAACATTGGTTCATAAAAAAGGATGATCAAATTCAGCCATCCCTAACAATCTTAATACTTTTTTTATATTTTACAAGCTTTTTTAGAAATTTTTTTGAAAAAATTTCTTGATTTAAATTATGAAGCCCTCTATTAAATTTGAAGATTTAGTTTTAAAGCAGCTCGAGAGTTTTGGCTGCTTTATGGGGGTTAGGCATCTAGTCGTTTATTTAGCTTCTGCGAAAGAGGGAGCTAATGCTGGATTTGAGTTGATAGGGCAGTGGCCACAAATTGATAGGTCACTACTGCCTATAGATGATGATCCTGAATTAAAATTTGCCTCAGCGAATCGAAGATGGTATCCATTGCAAGATGAGGATATCTTAATTGGTGTACTGAGGGTGGAAACAGAGTACAAAGATAGTGAGTGGCCATTAATACTTGACTCTAGATTGAAAGCTTTAGCCTCCTCATTGGCAAAAACTTTTTCTATTGAAATTGAAAGGCAAAACAATAATAAGGAAATTAATTATCTTAGAAATCAAGTTGGAGTTATCGTTCATCAATTAAGAAATCCATTAGCTGCATTGAGAACTTATGCAAAATTACTTATAAAGAGACTTGGCTCAGATAGCGATGCTTTAGATATTGTCGAAAGTATGTTGAATGAGCAGAAGCAAATAAATGAATATGTAAATTCTTTTGATCAACTAAATAAAACTATAAAAATCAAAGGAGGAATTAGTGATGAAAGATTACTTCTCCCACCAAATCTTAAATCTAATAAAACGATAAATCTTCAAAGCCTTTTATTACCTATTTTTGAGAGAGGCAAAGCGAGTGCAAAGTTACAAAATAAAGTGTGGTGCCAAAATATTGAATGGCCTGATTGGATCCTAGAAGAAGTTCCTTCAAAATATGGGGTAATTGCTGAGATAGTTGCAAATTTGTTAGAGAATGCTTTTAAATATTCAAATAAAAATTCTGAAGTAGGAGTAAAGTTTATAAAGTTTGGAATTTTAATTTTTGATACTGGTAAAGTTATTTCAAAAGAAGAAAAGGTAAATATTTTTAAAAAAGGATTTAGAGGTGATGCTTCAAAAGATAAGGAGGGATCTGGTGTGGGTCTTTATGTAGCAAGACAACTAGCTACTCAAATTGGCGGGGACTTAATTCTGTATGAACAAAATAATGATGAGGATTTAGATTCTTATTTTGAAGATACTAGTAAAGTTAATATTTTTTATCTAAAATTTCCTAATGAAATATTGCATGTGTAAGAAGTAATGTGGTCTCACATATTATGATGCAAGCCCCACAACTATCTCCATTGAAGCCACCAATCTTTTTACCTAAAACTTGAGGTACCTTAAATGAACAAAAAATACTGATAAATAATAAAGATAAATGTTTGAAAATATCCTGATAAGAATTAGATGTAGAAAAATCTAGACTAATAATTATTGCCAAAAATATTATTGAAATAATAGCCTCTTTTTTTAAACCTCTCCAATACTTTTTATGAGATAAAGTCTTACTTTTGTAGCTGATATATTTGAATTTTTCTATATAAATAAGAGTTGAGAATCTACCCCAGAATAAACATATTGGCAAACTGTAAATCAAGTTATTCTCAAGTTGTATTATTGAAGCTAATTGTATGAAACTAAAAATAAGCATAGCTAAAACTCCAAATGATCCAACTCGAGAGTCTTTCATTGCTTTAAGCCTTTTTTTCTTATTTGCATATATTCCATCAAAAGTATCCATCAAACCGTCAATATGAAGACCACCTGTAAGAATATATCCACTTACCAAACATATAATTGCGCTTGCAATTGGAGACCAAGAGTTGATTATTAATAATTTAAAAATAAGGCATTGAATGAAGCCAATTATCAAACCTAAAGGAGGTGAAAATTGTGCGATATTTTTAAATTTTGGTTTCAAATAAGGTAGCTGAGGGAATATCGTATAAAATATCCAAGCACCTGCAAAATCATTTAGGAGATTCTTTCTAATAACAAATAAATCTATATCTTTTATTGATAATAGAGTAAATTTAGAGAATAGTTAGGATTATAGATTAATAAAGATTGTGTTTGATTTTGAGATTACATCCTTCTGCAAAAATTCAGCTGCAAGAACTGGTATATTTTATACTCCACATGGAATAGTTGAAACACCAAAATTTATGCCAGTGGGAACACTTGGAACAGTTAAAGGAATAAGTTCTCGTCAGTTAGCTTCTACTAATGCATCGATGATTTTATCTAATACATTTCATCTACATCTGCAACCTGGTGAAAGTATTATTAAAAATGCTGGTGGTATACATAAATTTATGAATTGGGATAAACCAATACTTACTGATTCAGGAGGTTATCAAGTATTTAGTTTGGCAAATTTGAATAAAATAACTAATGCTGGAGTGGATTTTAAAAATCCTAGAGATGGAAGTCATATCTTCCTTTCTCCCGAAAAAGTTATGGAAATACAAATGGATATCGGATCAGATATAGCAATGGCCTTTGATCACTGTCCTCCTCATACGGCCTCAGAAAATGATATTGAAGATTCTTTGATAAGGACTCATCATTGGTTAGAAAGATGTATTAAAGCAAAGACTAGAAATGATCAGGCACTATTTGGGATAGTACAAGGAGGGAAATATTCTGCTTTGAGAGAATTAAGCGCTAATTTCGTTAGCTCATTTGATTTACCTGGTATTGCAGTTGGTGGAGTAAGTGTTGGAGAAAATATTGATGAGATTCATAATGTTATAAATCTCATACCAAACTTTTTACCTATTAATAAACCAAGATACTTGATGGGTATTGGTTCTTTAAATGAAATTGCGTTAGCAATTTCAAAGGGTTTTGATCTATTCGATTGTGTTTTACCTACGCGACTAGGTAGGCATGGTACTGCATTATTTAACAATGAAAGGTGGAATATGAGAAATGCTCGATTTAAGAATGATTATTTGCCCATTGATAAAACATGCTCTTGTGAAACATGTACAAAGTATTCTCGTGCTTATATACATCACCTTGTAAGAAATGATGAAATATTAGGCCTTACCTTGATTAGTTTGCATAATATTCATCATTTAATTCGATTTACGTCTTCAATTTCAAAAGCAATTAAAGATAATTGTTTTACAATAGATTTCGCTCCTTGGAAAAGATCCTCCATTGCTCACCATACGTGGTAACGTCTTATAGTAATTATATTTTTTATTTAGAAGGTGTTGTTTTTTTTAAATACATTCGCTGAACTCCCAGAGGCGTACAAAGCTTTTGCTCCAACTGTTGATGTTCTACCATTAATCCCTCTATTTTTCTTCTTATTAGTTTTTGTGTGGCAAGCTGCCGTTGGATTTAAATAAGTGTTTCTAAGATTATTCCCTTTACTAGGCTTTTCTACTGCACATTCAATAAAATCTGCAATACTAAGTGCTCTTGAGGCTTGTTCTCCATCCACTTCTGGTAACTCTTTACCTTGAACACATTTCAAAAAGTGTTCAAGTTCTGCATAAAGAGGTTCAATTGATGTAGTACTAACCTCTTCTACGAATCCATCATTGCGATAAACCAACTCACCGTGATCTGCGGTATAAGATTCATTTGATTTTCTATGAATATGAAGCGTATGATTGAGAAAATCTGTTTCCACTAAGGAATTCTGGCAATGAACGCTTAAACTACGTATTTTTTTATGACTCATTTTGCTTGCAGTAAGACTAGCTATTACATTGTTGTTAAATACTATAGTTGCATTTACATAGTCAATTAAACCATCTTTATTACGACCTCCTACAGCTGATAAATTTTTAATTTTTGAGTTAACTAATTCAAGAATAAGATCTATGTCATGAATCATTAGATCCATTACCACAGAAACATCATTAGCTCTATCTGCATTTGGACTATGTCTTCTAGCTTCTAAAACAACTATTTTCTCATTATTAATAATTTTGGATAATTCTCGAAAGGCTGGATTAAAACGTTCTATATGGCCAACTTGTAATAAGCAGTTTTTAATTTTAGATGCTTTTATTAGAGAAGCTGCTTCTGCTTCTCTTGCTGCTATTGGTTTCTCAATAAGTACATGTACACCAGCATTAAGGCAATCTAATCCAACTTTATGATGCAAAAGAGTTGGAACTGCAATACATATTGCATCCACTTTCGCTATTAAATCATGATAATTTTCGTACCAATCGCATTGGAATTGATCAATAGCTAATTTACCTCTTTCTTCATTAAGATCTGCAACACCCACTAATTCTGCATCCTTTAGTAGGCTAAGTACCCTAGCATGATGCCACCCCATATTACCTATACCAATGACTCCGACCTTTACCGGGTATGAGTCTTTTTTCATTTCTTATTTCCCATAGATATTTAATATTATCGTCTATAAGATGGTCAATTTAGGTTAATGGAAGAATTATTTTTACACGATCTATTTTAGGACCAGACATAGATATTATTTCAAATTTAATATTTTTATATTCTAAAGTATCACCTATACTCGGAACTAATTGAAATTTTTCTAATAAAAAACCCGCAAGTGTATGATAATCAGTACCCTCTGGAATGAAACAATCCAACCTCTTATTTATCTCAATAATTTCAGCTTTGCCTGCTAAAGACCATTTCTTTGAAGAATTGTCCAATTGTTTCATATCAGAATATAGTTTATTATTTTGCATCTCATCTCCGACTATTTCTCCAGTTAAGTCAGCAGCTGTGATTAAACCTTCAGTGCCTCCATGTTCATCAACAACAAGGAGAAATGGATTGTAATCTCTAACTAAAGGTAATATTTCTGCTAAGGAACATGTCTCAATTACTTTTGTCACGGGAAGAAGAAAGGGTTCTAAAGAAGTATTTGCATCCATTTCGCCTTTAGATATAGGCTTTGCAAGATATCGAAGATCTAAAACACCTAAAACATCATCAAGAGATTCATCAATTACAAAAAATCTTGCATGCCTCGTTTTATCAACCTGTTCCATAAGTTTTGCAAAAGTTATATCTTTAGGCAAAGTTACCATCTCTGATCTAGGAATCATTGCCTCTTTTACTTGGGTGTCTTTTAGTGCAAAAACCCCCTCAATTATATTTTTTTCATCTGGTTTTAGACCTGTAACATTGTTTGTTTCTATTAATGTTTCAAGTTCGCCTGCCGATAAACCTGAATTTAATGAGTCCCATTTATTATTTAAATTAAATAACCTTAAACATGCGCTTGCAAATAATTCAAGAATAGAAACTACTGGTTTCATTCCCTTTCTCACAGCTTCAAAAATTGTTGTTAATCTTAAAGCTGCAGTTTCAGGATTATTAATTACCAGTGCTTTTGGAATTAGTCCTGAGACAAGTGTGCTGATTAAAACAATTATAAAAAAAAGAAAAAGATCAAAAAATCTACTTTTTAAGGAATTTATTGTCCATACACTGCTAGCTATACTTTTACCTATCCATCCTATTGCTACTAATGAAATAGTGACTCCAAATTGAGATGTGATAAGAGAAGATCTAAATCTTTTTTGAATTTTTAATATTGAGTATGCCCCTTTCCTTTTTTCTTCAATTAATCTTAGAACTTTACTTGGTCTTAGAAGTAAAACTGAAAGTTCACTAGCCGCAAAGAAAGCAGGCAATATTAGAAAAAGAAATAAAAAAATTATTTTCATGCATTTTCAAATTGGTGATGGGGGTGGCGAGGATCGAACTCGCCTAAGGCGAATTATGAGTTCGCTGCATTCACCAGATTGCTACACCCCCAAAATTTGTACATTAATAAAACAATGTTTATATATATAGTACACAAAAATAATATTTCAAAAAGCACCAACTTAGTAAGGTTTTGTGAGATTTCTTTTTTTTCTTCTAATCTTTAAATATATAAATGCTTTTTTTATGAATAATTTATCTAAAGATTTCAAAGATAAAAGGGCTAAGCTTTGTCAACTTTTGCAAGAGAGATCTTATAGAAATGGTGATTTTACATTGTCTTCAGGTAAAAAAAGTCCGCACTATATCAATTGTAAACCTGTTTCTCTTAATGGATATGGATTAAATTTGATAAGTAATTTATTTCTAGAATTAATTGATCCACAATCTAAAGTAGTTGCTGGATTAACTTTAGGGGCAGATCCATTAGTAAGTGGTGTAATTGTATTGGCTGCAAATCGTAGTTTATTTCTTGATGGTTTAATTATCAGAAAAGAAGTTAAAAAATATGGTACAAAAGCAGGGGTGGAGGGTCCTGATTTAGAACCTCATAATATTGTTACCGTTTTAGAGGATGTTGTTACTACTGCAGGATCTTGTTTGAAAGCAATACAAAAGTTAAGAGATAATAATTTTATTGTTAACGAGGTTATTTCAATAGTTGATAGAGAGGAGGGTGGAGAAGAGAATCTTTTAAAAAATAATATAAAGTTAAAAAGTTTATTTAAAATACGTGATTTTATAAATTGATGAAATCAATAATGAATAATGGGAATTATTGGTTAGAAGAGTTTGAGGCTCTTTCGATTAAAGGAAAAGACTCTAATCGATTCTTGAATGGCTTAACAACTTCAAATATGAATTTACAAAATGAAGTTGTTCAAACCTGTTGGTTGACACCTAAAGGTGCTTTAAGAGCAATATTGGAAATATATTTCTATGAAAATGACATCATTATTATTGCTTTAGAGGGCGATCTTTATGAAATTAAAAAGTTTTTTGAAGATATGATATTTCCTACTGATGATATTTCATTAAGTGATATATACAAAAACTTTAGAATTCAAGAGGTAGATGAGAATATTCCTTGGCGCGATGGATGTCCTAAATTAATAAAAGAAAATAATATTGAGGAGTATATAAAAAAGAATAATTTTACGGTTTTTGATAAGTTACGACTTAAAGAATGGAAAATTTTGCAAGCGCTTCCTATTCTAAATTATGAAATAGAGGGGACCCATAATCCTCTTGAGCTTGGTTTGTTAGATCTTGTGGATTTTAATAAAGGATGTTATTTGGGACAAGAAACTATGGCTAGATTAAGAAAATTATCATCACTAAAACAAGAAATTAGGGTATGGCGTGGATCTATCTCTGAGGGGAATACTATATGCAAAAACAAAAAAATTTACCTAAACGTAATAAAAGATATAATCGTTGGATATATCACATCATATATTTTTTCTGAGAATTTAAAAGTGATAGGTTTAGCAATAATTAAAAGTAAATATTTAGAAGAGCATGAGTCTTTTTATTTAGAAGATTTTGGAGAAATTAATATGAAAAAATCTATAGGTTCTATCTTTTTATAAATTCATCACTAGAGTTTTTTAATAACCACCTTGCAATATGCAAAGTTGCTAAGCAATCGTCTTTATTATAGTTGATTATTTTTTCAAGAAATATATTGGTTTTGTTGTTTTGATATTGAAGCCACCAGAATAATGCTTTAGATCCACTTACATTTTTCTGTTCCCAATTAAAGCCAACCCAATTTGCAACTGTTTTTAAACTATAGTTTTTTAATGGAAGTATCCAGGATTTTCTAACAATTACATGTAAATCTATGAATCTTGATTTTAGGATTTCAATTTCTGATTCCATATAGTTTGCTTTTCTTGCAAGTTTAATAATGGCAATTTTTTCTGTGTCACCATAATGTAAAATTGGCCAATCATTTTTCAATTTTAATTTTTTTAAAATTTCAGATTCAGATATTTTTTTCTTTTCATTGTTTAAATCTAGTATTGGTTCATAAATATCATTTGTTGAATTTTGCCAAATATTTCTTATTGATAAAAGACCATATAAAAAATCGTGATTTTCATCCGGATTTGACTCAATATCAAAGATGAGAAAGCCCGGTTGGTTTTCAAAAAATATTTTTAAATATTGATTTCTATTTGGCAAACTAATTGCCCTTCCTGAAATATATGCTTTAGATTGATCTATAAATTTTAAATATTTTGGAATATTTTTTTCTTGATTGTTTAATAATTTTAGATCTAATACCTTTTTATTAAAACTTGCTAATTGATTAATATCTTTTACACCTAGTTTGTTGAGAAATATAGAAGTATTTAAACCAATACCATCAATATCAGTTAAGTATCCTTTGGATTTTGCTTCATTATCGCAATATTTTTGCCAAGAACAAATTGAACACTTTTTTCTATTCTCTGTGATTTCAGGAATATTTTGATTTAAAGAATTTTTTAGTTCAGAAAATATATTGATAGCTTTATCCTTTAATTTTTCTTTTAAAAAAATTTTTTCTGCTTTTATATGATTTTTATATCTTTTTAAAACTATTCCATGGTCTACTCTTGAATTTTGGAATTTTTCTAAGGCTATAGATGATAAAGCTAAATCAAATAAATGTTCTTTGGTGGTACGATTACCTAATTTTGATATTGCTGGAATGTATTTATACTTACCCCAAATACTTTCCCCTTTTACTTTTATTAGTATTGAGGGATTGATTACACTTTCTAAGTCTTGTTTTAAATTGTAGTGAATTTTGATTCCGAGAACTCCCATATACCCATCCTCACAACCTTTTAATCCACTAAATAAATTATTTTCTGTGTATTCTTCAAAAGTTTTAAACTCTACAAAGTTTTGAATTGAATTTTGTGCAGACCAGCTTTTATATTTTTGATCTCCTTTAAAATCTAGCCAAGCCTTTCTTTTACACTTTAAATAACTTTTTAGTAAGAAATTATTCAAAAAAATAATTAAGCGTTGTTAAATTAATATTACATAAATTATTATAGAAATTTAAATCTAACTCGGGAGCTTAATAAGTTGGATCAGACTGTTTCCTCAACTATTAAATTTGGAACAGATGGGTGGAGAGGGATAATTGGTTTCGATTTTAATATGGCAAATTTGAGTAGAGTTGTTGTGGCTTCTTGTCAAGAATTAAAGTTTCAATATTCAGATAGGGTAAAAAGCAAAAAAATTTTAATAGGATACGACCGAAGATTTATGGCCGAACATTTCGCAAAATCAATAATACCTTTCGTTAACGCTTGTGGATTAGAAGTTATTTTATCCAGTAGTTTTGTAACTACTCCCTCTTGTAGTTTGTACGTAAGAGAATTAAATATACTGGGTGCATTAGTTATTACAGCTAGTCATAATCCATATAATTGGCTTGGTTTAAAAATAAAAAATTTTCAGGGCTCTTCTGTAAATGAATTATTTACTAAGGAAGTTGAGAGAAGAATCAAGTTAGGCAATATAACAGAACCTATTAAGTCAAATTATCAAATTGAGGATATTAAACAATTTCATATTGAAAAAATTAATTCATATTTTGATATGCAATTTATCTTAGATAGATTGAGAAAAATGAATATAAAAGTTTTTATTGATGCGATGCATGGTTCTTCAGCTGCAAGTATTAATCAACTTTTTCATGGTAATACTCAGAGTGTTATTCAAGGGATTAGAGAAGAAAAAGATCCTTATTTTAGTGGTAATCCACCTGAGCCATTAATAAATTATCTTGATGAATTAAAAAATACCTTACTTAAAAAAAAGGAAGAGGGATTTAAAACATTAGGAATAGTATTTGATGGGGATGGAGATAGAATAGCTGTAATAGATGAAAAAGGTAGATATTGTAGTACTCAGGTTTTGCTTCCATATTTTATAAATTTTCTAGGGAAAAAAGCTCAAAATAATTATCCGGTAATTAAAACTGTAAGTGGTTCAGATGTTATTACCAAAATTGCAGAGGGTCAAAATAGGAATGTTTTTGAATTGCCAGTTGGTTTTAAATATATAGCAGAAAAAATGATTAAGGAAAAAATTTTAATAGGTGGAGAAGAATCTGGTGGAATAGGTTTCGGTCATTTCTTACCAGAAAGAGATGCATTATTTGCTTCCATAGTGTTATTAGATTGTATTGCAAAAGAAGAACAATATCTTTGCGATAGTCTCGATCAAATCCAAAGAAATTATGGTCCAAGTTTTTATGACAGGATTGATATTAATTTTCCAGATCACTCCAAGAAAAATGCTTTAAAAAACTATATTTTTGATAATATTCCAAAATATATTTGTGATTATGAAGTAAAAAGCGTATCTCATCAAGATGGTATAAAGTTACGTATTGATAATAATTATTGGGTACTTTTTAGATTCTCTGGGACTGAACCTTTATTGAGATTATATTGCGAAGCCCCTTCAGAGGATAGTCTTAAAGATACGTTAAGTTGGAGTAAACTTTTTATTAAAAATATAATTAGTTAAATGAAGAAAATTTTATATTTAGCAAGTAAAAATCCAGGCAAAATAAATGAATATAAAAAAATGCTTGGAAATATTAATTGCCAATTATTATTACAACCTAGTGATATCGATATTATTGAGGATGGCAATGATTTTAGAGAAAATGCTCAAAAAAAAGCATGTGAAATTTCTAAAAAGACAAAAAATTATGCTATTGCTGATGACTCTGGTTTATGTATAGATGCGTTGAATGGCCGTCCAGGTATTTTCTCTTCAAGATTTGCAACCACCGACAAAAAAAGAATTGATAGGGTCCTAAATGAACTTAAAGATAATAATAATAGAAGTGCTTTTTTTGCAGCAAGCATATGTTTGTCCTCTCCCCAGGGGGAGGTAATTATAGATGTAGAAGATAAATGTTATGGAAATATATTATTTAATCGTAGGGGGTTGGGCGGTTTTGGCTATGATCCTATCTTCGAAGAGTTAACTACTAATTTAACTTTTGCAGAGATGGATAATGAACTTAAGGATAAACTTAGCCATAGAGGAAAAGCCTTAAAAAAAATAATCCCTCATTTAAATTCTATTTTCAATTAATCTTCTTCATTATTAGACCATGATCCGTGTAGTCCATGAGGAATATTTATCGGTAGTTCATAAGTGGATAAATGTTCTAAATTTTTAGAGTCTAATATAATTAAATCACTACCTCTACGAGCCCCATTCCATACAAGAATTAGAAGATAACCTTCATCTTCCTTTTTGGAATTGGTTTTAGGGACCATGATAGGTTCACTTACAAATCCTCGAGGTGCAGCAGACCAAAAAATCTCTTCCTTAGTATCTAAATTAATCTTTTTAATAGCTTGTAATGGTGCATTCCCTGATTTTGCATTTGTGCAAGCCATCCAACTATGAGTGGCTTTTATTCCTGTAAATTTTGGATTAATTACTGCAAATTCGCAAGTTTGTTCGCTAATAGTTGATAATTCTGAGTAACGACTCTTTAGATTTATGATTGATCTTTTAAGTTTACCCGCAGGATATTTTTCGAAATCTATATCTCTAAAGTCTTCATCTGGACCTACAGATGGAAAATCATCGTAAAAAATACTATCTAACACAATATTTTCTTCATCTTCATAAGCATTGACATGATGAAATACAAATCCTTCAGGAGCATCGATTATTACTGGCGGTTTTCCTCTATATAAACCGCTATCCCTTGGGACAATGAAAAACTTTGCTTTTTTATTAGGACTCGATTTTAAGCATTGCGCAGCCCCTTTTTGGCCCATTACAAATGGAAGAGGATTAAAATCAATGGCATTTTGTAAAAATATCGCCCAATTTGTCGTAATCGCAAAATCATGTAAAAATGCAAATCCGTTTAATTTATCTTTTCTATCAAATAAAATTTCCCCTGCCTTATTACCTTTATTTGAAAACTCCATTAATCTTATAGTGCTTTGAGGACCAGTTTGAACTCCAAAAGTAACAAGGACCTCTTTTGAATATTTAGAATTCAAATCTATCTTTGGATGAGCACTAAAAGCCTCGTTTTTTTTGAGAACCCCTTTTAATGTTGTTAATCCAATTGTTTCTAAATTTTTAGGATCAAGAGCATGTGGACCTGCTGCTTCCCAAAGAGCGAGTAATTCATCTCCCAATTTTATAACGTGGGTATTAGCAATATTTTTAAAATTTAAGTCTAGGACATTATTTAAAATACCTCCTTTCTTTTGTGTTCCAAATACTCCTCTGTAAAGAAATTTATTTTTCTTTTTTTCTTCTAAATATCCTTTCGTTTTGACAAATTTATTAGTGAAAGTTGCTTTGCCATCTTTAAAATTAATGGCACTGATCATACCATCACCATCAAATGGATGATGAAGCCACTGTCCATCTCTTTCTAAAATACCTGGTCCATTTTTAAAAAGAGTTCCATTTAATTCTTTAATAGAATTACCTTGAGTTACTTCTAAATTTTTATTTTCTAATTCTAATTCAACGTTTTGATAAGCACTTGACCAATCTTCTTTATTGAATTGATTATTTTTGATGGATTGCTTTTCTTGTAAACTTGTCACTTTTACATCGAATTTTTTTTATTCTCGCTAAAAATCATTTAAATTGTGGAAATACCATTAAAGAATGATTTTATAATTACTTTTCAAGCATGCCTTTACTACTAGGAATAGTTTCAGATCTTCTTTTGTCTATTTCAGTAGCCATCCTCATCGCACGTGAGAAAGCTTTAAAGGTTGCTTCTACTATGTGATGAGCATTAACACCTTGAATTTGATTTATGTGTAATGTTATCCCACTATTATTTACAAAAGCTATGAAAAATTCTCTTACTAGTTCTGTATCATAAGACCCAATTTTTGAAGATTGAATTTTAAGATTATATGATAAGTGAGGTCGGCCGGAACAATCTAAAGTTATTTGGATTAGCGCTTCGTCAAGGGGAGCAAGAAAATGACCGAATCTATTGATCCCTTTACGATCACCAAGTGACTCAGAAAAAGCCTTGCCTAAAGCAATTCCAACGTCTTCATTAGTATGGTGATCATCTATCTCTGTATCTCCTATCGCTTTGATATTTAAGTCAAATAATCCATGACTAGAAATTTGGTGAAGCATATGATCTAAGAATGGAACCCCAGTATCAATATTTGAGTTGCCGCTTCCATCAATATCCAGAAAAACGCTTATTTCTGTTTCATTAGTTTTTCTCTGAATTTCAGCCTGTCTAAGTAGTGACATTATTTTTAAAAGAGAATTTGAATTTACATACCATTAATGCAATAACCTGCATCAACGTAAATGGTTTGACCAGAAATTCCACTGGAAAGGTCACTTAAAAGAAATGCAGCTGTGTTACCCACCTCTGTTTGAGTTACTGTTCTTCTTAATGGTGATTTTTCCTCAACATTATGAATCATATCTAAAATGCCACCTATAGCTGAACTCGCAAGAGTTCTAATAGGACCTGCACTTATTGCATTAACTCTTACTTGTTTCTCTGGTCCTAGTTCTGCTGAAAGATATCTTACAGAAGCCTCCAATGCTGCTTTTGCAACTCCCATGACATTATAATTTGGTATCGCTCTTTCGGACCCAAGGTATGTTAAAGATACTACGCCAGCCCCATCTGTGAAAAGTGGTTTTGCAGCATTACAAAGTGGTGCTAAAGAATATGCACTTATATTAAGAGCTCTATCAAATCCTTCTGAAGAAGTTGCACTATAATCCCCGATTAATTCATCTCTCCCTGCGAATGCGAGGCAATGTACTAAGCCGTCAAGATTTCCCCAATTATTTTTAATATTTTCAAAGACCTCCTCAATTTGTGAAGGATTTTGAACATTTAATGGCAAAAACAGTGATGGATTTAAAACCTTTGTTAATTCTTTAACTTTAGATTCAAATCTGCCTTTCTCATCTGGTAGGTATGTTATTCCAAGTTCAGCCCCAGCTTTTGAGAGTTGTTGCGCAATCCCCCAAGCTATAGAACGGTTATTGGCAATTCCAGTAACAAGAATTTTTTTGCCAGTTAAATCGAGTAACATTTTATTTATTGTTTTTATAATTGTCCTACAAAGAGTGCACTTGTATACGTATTACTCAAAAATATACAATAATCTTCAAGTATATTTCCTGTTTTAAATAAGTATGGTGAAAACAAATTCTCTTGATATAGAAATTGGTACAAGTTTGCCAAATTTTGATTTAATTAACGCTAATTCATTAAATAATGAAAAATTTTCTTTTTCCGATTTAGATGATAGACATTTATTTTTAATGTTCATATGTGCTCATTGCCCATTCGTAAAACATTTAGAAAAACAAATTACAGAACTTTATATGGATTTTCAAGAGAATGTTCAAATAATTGCTATATCAAGTAATGACATTAATACCCATCCTGCAGATTCTCCTGAAAATTTAAGAAACCAAGCAAAAAAAAATAATTGGCATTTTCCTTATCTTTTTGATGAAGATCAAAGTTTTGCTAAGACACTTAAGGCCGCATGCACGCCTGATTTTTATATATTTTCTAATAAGGGAAATAGTAACTTTTCTCTTTTTTACCATGGCCAATTAGATGATAGTAGACCATCTAATAATATTCCGGTAACTGGTGTGGATATAAGAGCAGCAGTAAAAGCTCTTAATGATGGTTTGGCATATAATAGGCAACAAATACCATCGCTTGGATGTAATATAAAGTGGACTCCTGGAAAGGAACCTGATTGGTTTAATTGAAATTTTATTCTCCTTATTATCCCGAGACATTTTATTTAGGGTTAAGATAATTTTATGAAAATACCTCCTTTTACTTTAGAAAGACAATACTCTGAGATAGGTCATGATATTGAGAATGCTGTTTTAAATGTACTTCAGAAGGGACAATATATCGGGGGTTATGAAATTGCTAAATTTGAAGATTCTTTCGCCTCACTAATAGGTGTTACAGATGTTATCAGCTGCAATAGTGGAACTGATGCTTTAGTTCTTGCATTAAGAGCATTTGATATAGGTCATGGAGATGAGGTCATAACTCCTTCCTTTAGTTTCTTTGCTACTGCTGAAGCTATAAGTTTAGTTGGTGCAAATCCTGTTTTTGTTGATATTAATCCTGATACTTTTTTATTAAATATAAATCAAATTGAATCGAGAATAAATTCTCGCACTAAGGCAATAATTCCAGTTCATTTATTCGGTAATGCAGTTGATATGACAAAATTAAAACTGATTGCGAAAAAACATAACTTAAAAATAATTGAGGACTGTGCTCAGGCTACAGGATCAATGTGGGGAAGTAACAATGTTGGTAGTATTGGTGATATTGGTTGTTTTAGTTTCTTCCCAACCAAAAATTTAGGTTGTGCTGGAGATGGAGGAGCTGTAACTACTTCTGATCAATCTCTTGCGCAAAAGATCAGGGAACTTGCAGTCCATGGTAGCCCAAAACGATACAGCCATAACCACATTGGGTACAACACTAGACTTGATGTAATTCAAGCTGCGATATTAAATGTAAAAATTAAATCAATAAAAAAATGGATTAAAGCAAGACAAAAAATTGCTGATAACTATATACAATTAATCGATAAAAATGCATTATTGAGGCTTCCTCAAACTAATTCTGAGTTAAGCTGCAATACTTGGAATCAATTTGTGATAAAAGTGCAAAATGAAAATTTTTCAAATACAAAAAATTACTTAGAACTTTTTGAGACCGATGTAATAAAAAATAAAACTTCTAGAAATTTCTTAAAATCAGAATTACTTAAAATTGGAATAAATACAATAATTTATTACCCAATACCAATTCATGCTCAATTAGCATATAAAGATAAATTTTTTGATAAAGATTTACTTTTAAATACGGAAAAAGTATGTACGGAAGTTCTTAGTCTGCCAATGTTCCCAGAAATAACCTTTGAAGAACAGTTGCATATTTCGGAAAACTTGAATTTAATCTTAAAAAAGTATGATCAAATCGCTCAGATATCAGCATAGAGAGATTTGAATAACCTTTGTTGAGAATTATGTTGAATTACTGGATCAGGATAATTTTTTCTTTCTGATTTTGAAATATCTCCAGTAATTATGTCTGAATTATTTATTTTTGATAATTCTGGTATCCAATACTTAATGTAATTGCAAAGAGGATCAAATTTTTGAGTTTGAGTATGTGGATTAAAAATGCGCAACGGTTTAGGATCCATTCCACTACTTGCACTCCATTGCCAACCACCATTGTTAGCGGCTAAGTCTCCATCAACAAGATGTTCCATAAATTTTTGTTCCCCTAATTGCCAATTGCAAATTAAATCTTTTACAAGAAAAGAAGCAACAATCATCCGGCATCTATTATGCATCCAACCGCTTTGATTTAGTTGACGCATTGATGCATCAATTATTGGAATTCCAGTATCTCCACTACTCCAGCGGATAAACCATTCATTATTATTGTGCCATTGGAAATTATTCCATTTTTTCCTATAAGGTCCTTTTTCTAACTCAGGGAAATGGTATAGGCAATGTTGATAAAACTCTCTCCAAGCTAATTCTTTTTGCCAAGTCTCAATTGAAAGTAAAGAATTCTCATTTCTCGTTGAATGATTGAGTTGTGTTGTCTTTCCCCATGCTTTTCTAATACTTATTGTTCCAAATCTTAATGATGCGCTTAAGTAGGATGTCCCATTTATTGAGGGAAAATCTCTTTGTGATGCATAATTAATTAGCTTTTGAGAAGATATAAAATTATTTAGTAATTCCTCAGCACTATTTTCTCCAGGTTTGCATGGGCATATAACCTTGCCTGAAAAATTAATGTCTTTAATAAATTCATTAAATATTGATTTAGACTTTGTAATCAATTGATTATCTATTAATTCATCTTTTAAATCTTTTAATTTTTCAAATCTGAAATCCTTATCCTCTTCATTATCAAAATTTAGCTTATCTATTTTAGCTTTGAACTTTTTAAAAAATGGACCATAGACCGTATATGGTGTGTTGCTTCCAGTCGAAATTTCTGAGGGATTAATTAATAAATGATCCCATAAATCAATAATCTCAATATTTGAGGTTTTCAAATCAGCTTTAATCTTTTCATCTCTCTCAATTTCATAAGGTTCAATTGGTTTATTCCAAAATATATATTTGGCATTAATTTTTTTTGCTACAAAAGGAATCAGATGTGTGGGGGAACCTTTTTGAAAAAGTAATCTACTTCCTGCTTTCTCCCAATTTTCATTTAATTCTTTTAAACTCTCGCTTAAAAACCATGCACGCGATTTTGAATTGAAATCATATGGATAGGTTTCATCAAAAATATAAATTGATGTTATCGCTTTTGATAAAGCAAGTGCCTTTATTAGAGCTTTATTATCGTTAACTCTAAGATCTTTTCTATACCAAAAAAGAATTCTTGGGTATTCCATTAGATCTTTAAAAATTGTTTAGCTCTAAACCATGCCGTTATAGTTTTTGCATCTAAAACTTCTTGTCCACTAGCAATTAAATTATCAAGTCATTAGGATAGAAAGTTAGAACTTCAATATCT
>GL947595.1:269340-299468 GCA_000218745.1 Prochlorococcus marinus bv. HNLC2
TGTTTGCGTTTCATTTATAATTAATTTATAAATTCATTATGAATGAAAAAATAAATTTAAGAGGATTTGATGACTATAGTGCGAAAAATTAAAAGAAAAAGGAAAAGAATTAAAAGAACTTTTTCAATAATTAAGAAATCTAATTTAGATGTTATAAATAAAATATTTAGAATACTTAGTTGGTTGTTGCCGGGACTAGTATTAAAACGATGGATTGTAACCTCTGCAATAGGGTTAGTTACATCTTTGTTAGGAATCGCAATTTGGACAAATTTAAGACCATTGTATTGGCTGATTGAAACCTTTTTTTGGCTAATGACTGGTCTAACAAGTATTTTCCCAGTAAGTATATTGGGACCTTTTATTCTTTTTATAGGATTATTGTTAATTTGTTTAGGTCAAAATAGAAGTATAAATTCTATTCAAAAAGCTTTAGTTCCTCAAAAAGAGACTCTTTTGGTTGATGCATTAAGAGTAAATAGTAAATTAAGTAGGGGTCCAAATATTGTTGCAATTGGTGGTGGTACAGGTTTATCAACTTTATTAAAAGGGCTAAAAAATTACAGTAGCAATATTTCTGCAATTGTAACAGTAACAGATGATGGAGGTAGTAGCGGAATTTTAAGAAAACAATTAGGAGTTCAACCTCCTGGCGATATAAGAAATTGTCTAGCAGCCTTGTCAAATGAGGAGCCTACATTAACAAGATTATTTCAATATAGATTCTCAGGAGGAGGTGGACTGGAAGGACATAGTTTTGGAAACCTTTTTTTATCAGCTCTTACCACTATCACAGGTAGCTTAGAAAAAGCAGTTCAAGCCTCTAGTCAGGTTTTATCTGTACAAGGTCAGGTAATTCCAGCTACAGGGATTGACGTTATGCTCTGGGCAGAGCTTGAGGATGGAGAAAAAATATTTGGTGAAAGTCTTATAGGAAAGTCAGTAAAGCCAATTTCAAGAATTGGCTGCTTACCAGAAAATCCGCCTGCATTAAAGAATGCAATTGAAGCAATTAAAGAGGCGGATTTGATAGTCTTAGGTCCAGGTAGTTTATATACATCACTTCTACCTAATTTATTAGTTCCAGAAATAGTTGAGGAATTATTAAAAAATAATTCACCTAAGATTTATATAAGTAATTTAATGACTCAACCTGGTGAAACCGATGGTTTGGATGTCTATCAACATATTAAATCTATTGAAAAACAATTATTTAATTTTGGGGTAAATACAAGGATATTTAATGCAATTTTGTCTCAAGGAGAATTTGAAAGATCCTCTCTAATAGATTATTATCGTTCGCGAGGAGCTGAACCTGTTATATGTAACAAGAAAAGACTTGTATCGGAGGGGTATCATGTATTACAAGCACCTCTTTATTCTAAAAGAATTACACCAACTTTGAGACATGATTATCGAAGGTTAGCAAGAGCAGTTATGTATCTGTACAAAAAAATTAAAAAAGCAAATTAATAAGCGTCTTGTAATTCGTAGAAATCTGGTTGAATATAATCTTTTCTTAGAGGCCAACCTCTCCAATCCTCTGGCATAAGCAATCTTTTAGGATTGGGATGATCAATAAAATTAATTCCAAACATATCAAAAGTTTCTCTCTCTTGCCAGTCACTTCCCTTAAAGATTGAGTAAAGACTAGGTATTGATAAATCTGAATCTCTGGATAAAAAAACTTTTACTCTAACTTCCATGATTTTTTCAATAGTGGAAATATCACCTACGGAAATTAAATGATAAAAGCTTACAAGTCTTTTCCCAGGACCTTCATCATATCCTCCTTGACATTGGAGATAATTAAAGCCATAAGTTTTAAGTTTTGAGATTGTTTTGTAAAGATTATCTGGCTCTACAGATAGGATTTCAACACCTATGTGATCTGTACCTAAAGAATCGTTATCAATATTCTCATTGATCAATTTTTTACTTATAAATCCCCTTTGATCTACTAGTTCTTCTTTTGGTAAGTTATTCTCTTTTTCCATTATTCTTCAGAATCTATAAAAACAGTTTCTTCTTCCTTTGAAGTTTCTTTAAATTCTTGTTTACTTGATGCATCAAGTGCTTTTTCAGATTTTTTATTGAGATATTCCCCATTATTTTCTGAAAATACAAGATTCATATTGTGCTCAATAGTGAAATATCTATGAGTTTGTTCTGCTTTTGATCTCTCAAATACACTTTCATTACTAACTTTTTTTCTTAGTTTTATTACAGCATCGAAAATAGCTTCAGGTCTTGGAGGACATCCAGGAAGATATAAATCAACAGGAATAAGTTTATCAACTCCTCTAACAGCGGTTGTAGAATCAGAACTAAACATTCCGCCAGTAATAGTACAAGCTCCCATCGCAATAACATACTTAGGTTCTGGCATCTGTTCGTAAAGTCTAACCAGAGCAGGAGCCATTTTCATAGTCACAGTTCCTGCCACAATGAGAAGATCAGCTTGTCTAGGAGAACTTCTTGGTACTAATCCAAATCTATCGAAGTCAAACCTAGATCCTATCAAGGCTGCAAATTCTATAAAACAACAAGCTGTTCCATACAATAATGGCCATAGACTGCTTAATCTTGCCCAGTTATGTAAATCATCTAAGCTAGTAAGGATAATATTTTCACTTAAATCAGTTGTTACTTGAGGTGCTCCTAGAGGATTACAAGTCCCCTCTCTTATTTCTCTAATTGCTTTTGGTGATAGTGAGTTGTTCAATTTTTTAACTCCATTCTAAAGCACCCTTTCTCCATGCATATGCTAATGCTATAACAAGAATTGCTATAAAGATTAGAGCTTCAATAAAAGCTAATAATCCAAGCCTGTTAAAAGCAACAGCCCAGGGATAAAGGAAAACTGTTTCAACATCAAATATAACGAATACAAGAGCAAACATGTAATATCTAATATTAAATTGTATCCAAGCTCCTCCAATAGGCTCCATCCCAGATTCATAGGTTAATTTTCTTTCGCCAGTTCTCCCTTTTGGAGCGACGATTATATTGGTAACAAGAGCTAGGATTGGAACTGCAGCAGCTATTAACAGAAATCCTAAGAAATATTCATAACCAGGGAGTGAGAACATTTTGAAAAAATTTTAGAGAAAATTCACTTAATTAAACAAAATACTTTAGAGTTACTAAAGACTACTGAATAATTCGTGAGTGAAAACATTAAACCATCTTCTGATGAAAATAGATTAATTGATCAGGAAGAAACAAAAAAGAAAATCCCTGAGACTTCTGAAATTAATATTCAGGAATCTATAACTAATCTAGAACAAAATAGATTCGAGTGTAGGAACTGTGGATATATTTATGATCCGTCTGAAGGAAATAAAAAATTAAAGATAGAAAAAAATACTCCATTTAATTTATTAGACGGTAATACATTTAGGTGTCCTGTATGCAGAGCTGGTAAAGATTTTTATATGGATATTGGTTCAAAATCAAAACCAAGTGGATTTGAAGAGAATCTTGTATATGGATTTGGATTTAATAGCTTACCTTCAGGTCAAAAGAATATCATTATATTTGGAGGCTTGGCATTCGCCGCAGCATGTTTTCTTTCTTTATACTCTTTGCATTAATATATATAGATGACTTATTTTTTTTCAAGAATCAAGAACTTCCTTTTAATAGGTTTTCTTTGTTTTTTTCTAAGCAGTTGCTCTACTACTGGCGTTAAGACAGCAGACAATAGTCCATGGGATACTATTCAATTTGAAAAACAATCTAATACTTTAGATATAGATTTTATAGATGATAATCATGGTTTTTTAGTTGGATCTAATAGATTAATAATGGAAACTACTGATGGTGGAAAAACTTGGGAAGAAAGATCATTAGAACTAGCTAGTGAAGAAAATTTTCGCTTATTAGATATAGATTTTAAAGGGGAAGAAGGTTGGTTACTTGGGCAACCCTCCTTGGTAATGCATACATATGATGGAGGTAAAAATTGGACTAGATTATCTCTTGGCAATAAATTACCAGGACAACCATTTTTGATAACAACAATTGACAGAGATAAGGCAGAGTTAGCAACAACCGCAGGAGCAATTTATTCAACGTCTAATAGTGGAGAATCCTGGGAGGCTAAGGTTGTTGATGCCTCAGGTTCAGGTGGGGTTAGAGATTTACGACGAACTAGCGAAGGTGATTATGTAAGTGTTAGTAGCTTAGGTAATTTTTTCTCAACTTTAGAAAGAAACAGTGATACTTGGGTTGCACATCAACGAGCTAGCAGCAAAAGAGTTCAAAGTATAGGATTTAATCCAAGCGGAAGTCTATGGATGTTATCTAGAGGTGCTGAAATAAGATTTAATGATAATACTGAAGATTTAGAAAGCTGGTCTAAACCAATAATTCCAATATTAAACGGATACAACTACTTAGATATGGGATGGGATCCGAATGGGGATATCTGGGCCGGCGGAGGTAATGGGACTTTGATAGTTAGCAAAGATAATGGACAAACATGGAATTCAGATCCCGTAGCTTCTTCCTTGCCTACCAACTACATCAAAATAGTATTTATTAATAAAAATGATCTAAATGAAGCAAAAGGCTTCATATTAGGTGAAAGAGGATACATATTACGTTGGAACGGCTAAATTAATTAGGTATTTTTAGTCGAATCTATTAAAAAAATCTAAATTTTTAGTTTCAATTAGCAACTGTCTGTAACCAAGATGTAAATTTCTTCGCAAAGTTTGGTTTTTTCCTTGTAAGATCATATGGTAATTAAATGATATTATGGCCGCAGGTTCAACGGGTGAACGCCCATTCTTTGAAATTATAACCAGTGTAAGATACTGGATTGTTCATGCAGTAACATTACCAGCTATCTTTATTTCAGGCTTTTTATTTGTATATACAGGTTTAGCCTACGATGCTTTTGGGACTCCCAGACCTGATAGTTATTTTCAGGCATCTGAATCTAAAGCACCAGTTGTAACTCAAAGATATGATGCTAAAGCTCAACTAGATCTTCGAACCCAATAGTTTTTATAATCCTAAGTTTCTTTTAATATAAAAATTTAGGATTTAATAACCCTTGGTTCATTGGCTTAATACTTTAGCCATTCACAAGATGAAATTTATTTATCATGCAAGTTAACGAAAATCCAAACAAAGTTCCAGTTGAACTTAATCGTACAAGTCTTTACTTGGGAGTTCTGTTTATTTTGGTATTAGGAATTCTTTTTTCCAGCTATTTCTTTAATTAAATTTAAATTATGAGTAATAAAAAACTAAAACAGCCTGATGGCAGAATTCCAGATAGACTTCCTGATGGAAGACCAGCTATCGCTTGGGAAAGAAGATGGACTGAGGGTAGTCTTCCTCTTTGGCTTATTGCAACTGGAGGAGGAATTGCTGTAATCCTCGTCATTGGTTTATTTTTTGCTGGATCCTATAGTGGTGTGGGAGCCGGTGGTTAATATTTTAATAATATTAATTATTTGATTTATAACCAATAATTATCTGTAAATATTTTCACTTTAGACCTAGTTTCTTTTGAAACTAGGTCTTTATTTGTTATTAAACCATCTTTTAGTGAATTATGTGATGAACTTTGTGGCCTTTCGATATCTATGATTTTTGCAGTTTCATAAACAATTTTATTCGCTACTTCAGTATTTATTTTTAAATTCTCAAGAACCATTTCTACACTCACTTCATCGTGAGATTGATGCCAACAATCATAATCAGTAACCATTGAAAGAGATGCATATGCGATTTCAGCTTCTTTTGCAAGTCTAGCTTCTGTATGATTTGTCATACCTATAATTGAACATCCCCATTGTCTATATAAGTTAGATTCTGCTCTAGTTGAAAATGCAGGTCCCTCCATAGCTAAATAAGTTCCACCTCTATGTAATTGTCTTCCTCCTGGAATATTACTCTCTCCGACATCAGATAATATTCCTGATAAATTTCTGCAAAAAGGATCACCCATAGTTACATGGGCAACAACTCCTTCATTAAAAAATGTTGCAGGTCTATTATGAGTTCTGTCGATAAATTGATCAGGTATAACTATATCTAATGGTCTTATTTGTTCTTGAAGAGAACCCACAGCTGATGGTGCAATTATCCATCTAACTCCCAAAGATCGTAAGGCCCAGATATTAGCTTTATAAGGAACTTCTGTAGGATTGAATTTATGAGTCCTTCCATGTCTAGCAATAAAAGCTATTTCAAGATTACCTATTTTAAAGATCCTTATTGCATCTGAAGGTTTACCATAAGGAGTATTAACTGAAATTTCTTTTGAGCATTCTATTGTATTTATTGAATAGAAACCACTTCCACCAATAACTCCTAATTTAGAATCTTTTATTGGTAATAAATGTTCTTTATTCATCTTAATTAAAATGACATTTAATCATCTAGTACTTGTTGGAGGGGGACATTCAAATGTTCTCTTGATGCAAAAGTGGTTGATGCATCCAAATTTAATGCCAAATCATCCTATATCAATTATATCTAGAGATTCTCATTTGGTTTATTCTGCTAAGTTCCCATCAGTTATTGCCAACTTAATTCCATTAGAGGAAAGTTTGATTGATATCGCATCATTTGCAAAAAGCGCAAAAGTTGCATTTATTCAAGATGAAGTTAAAAATATTCAATTTAAAAGTAATAAAATAATTCTTAAAAACAGACCTGAAATTAATTATTCAGATCTTGTAATTAATTGTGGAAGCAGAACAAAAATCTCAAAGCAATTTGAAGAGTTAGTTCAAAAAAAGATTGCTTTCCCTATTAAACCTTTCTATGAATCTTATAAATATATTTTGGAGGAAGATCAATTTGATTCCTATGATGAATTACCATTTGTAATAGTTGGAAGTGGTCTCGCAGCAATAGAAATAGCGTTTGCACTCAGAAAAAGATGGAGATATAGACCATTAATTTTAGTTTGCGAATTACAAAAGCTTTCTGATAAATTTATATTTTGGTTGAAGAAATTTAAGATTATATTAAAATCAAAAATTAACTTTAACTATAAAAAAATTCTTTTATGCACAGGCAATGCTCCTCATCATTGGATAGAAAATAATTATTTGAGATTAGATTCAAGAGGTAGAATTATTACAAATTCGACTTTAAGGAGTGAACAATTTTCAAACATATATGCGATTGGAGACTGTGCTTATAGTGGCAAATCTCAATTAAATTCATCTGGAATATTAGCTGTTAAAGCTGTTAAAAGACTTTCTGAAAATATTAAAAATAATTTAAATAAAAAAAGATTGAAAAAGTGGTATCCACAAAAAAAAGGTTTGCAAATAGTAAATTTATTCAATGATTCAAATCAATCTGCATTTGCGGTTTATGGGAAATTTATAATTGGACCAAATAAAAATTTATGGAAGTTAAAAAATAAACTTGATAATGATTTTCTCGCTAAATTAAAGCCTCCTATAATGCGTATTGATTCAATAAAAGAAAATATTGATTGTCGTGGATGTGCTTCTAAAGTATCTCAAGATATTTTAAATAAGGCCTTAAGAAATTCTCAGCTAATTAATTTTGTTGATAATACAGAGGATGCATCTGAAATTTTTAAAAATGAAAAAGAAATAATTCTTCAGAGTATTGATGGTTTTCCAGCTTTAGTAAGTGATCCTTGGCTTAATGCACGAATAACTACCTTGCATGCATGTTCAGATCTATGGGCTTGCGGAGCAAAACTATCATCAGCTCAGGTATTAATTTCTTTACCTAAAGTTAATTATGAATTTCAAGATTATCTCTTTTCTCAAAGCTTAAAGGGTATAAAATTTACTATTGAAGAGTTAGGCGGGGAATTACTTGGTGGACATACTTTTGAAACCCGAAATTTTGTAGCAAAACCTTACGAATTTGGTATGGATATTTCTTTAAGTGTCCAAGGAATTATTAAAAATGGAAAGAAACCTTGGAAAAAAAATGGTTTGAAATCTGGTGATATTTTATTGCTATCAAGACCATTAGGAGTTGGAATTATTTTTGCTGCTCAAATGCAAAATATTAATTTATTTAATAGTACTAATTTACTTTATAAAAGCCTTCGAACTAGTCAGCAATTTCTTGTGGATCAAATTTATCAGCTTCAAGATAATTTAGGAGAAAATATTATTAATGCCGCTACTGACATAACTGGATTTGGATTTATTGGACATTTAAAGGAGATGGTAAAAAGTTCTAATCTTCAAAGAAAAAGTCAGAATCTAAATGAAATCAAAGCAGTTTTAAATTTAATGTCCTTTAATACTTATCCAAATGTTATGGAATTGATTAGAAAGGGAGTTAAAAGTACTTTATTCGATGGAAATAAAAAAATTTATGATGAGATAATAGAAAAGGAATTTGCTCAAAGAGAAATAATATTTGATTTAGAAGAGGATTTAAGTACAGGAAAAATTAGTGACAAAATTGAGCTACTTTTAGATCCTCAAACATGCGGTCCACTCTTGATAAGTTGTAAGCCAAAATATGAAAAATATTTTAAAAATAATTGGTATAAAGTAGGTAGGATTTGTGATAAAGATATTTAATGTTTAGAGTAATTATCAATATTAATGTATCTTAATCTTTTAATTTCATCTCCAATATTTTTCCCTTCTTCCCAACCCTCTTCTTTTAACATTTTTCCATTTTTACTACTTTTTATAAATCTATAAATAAATAGCCACCGAAATAATTCTCTCCAGAAAAGTATACTTTCTGAAATTAATAATTTAATTGTTTCAGGATCTAAATTATTATCTTCAATAAAAGCTGTCCAATTTGATGCTGAGAAATATTTATATTTTTCTTTATTTTGTTCGAACTTAGATTTTATAAAATTATATTCATTTAGTATTTTTCTATCTTTCTTATTAATAAATAATCTCTCGCATAATATTTCATTAGATTTAGAGTCTTTTATTAAATATAAGATTTCCTTCCCATCTAATTTTTTAATCCAGTGTAACCCTCTTATGAATTTAGGGTTCATCTTTATATCTTTATTTAATAAATCCATAACTTGCCAACTATTAAGTACAGAAATAATTTTTGATAAATTGTCAAATTTATTTATTTCGGAAAGTTCCATTCTTATTCTTATGCTTATACCTGGTGGGAAAATAAATCTATTTTTTTTATATTCATAAATCCAAGGCCATGATTTAATTGTTTTTTGTGATTGAACTAATGAACTTTGAGTTATTTCAAAATTTAGTCTAGAGGCATACTTTGCACATCTTAAGAGCCTACTTGGATCATCTCTAATACTATTTTTATGTAGTAAGTGAATTTCTTTTTTTTTAATATGATTAATACCTTCAAAAAGATCATAGATTTGTCTTGAAGAAATTTCAAAAGCGATCGCATTTATGCTAATGTCTCTTCTTTTTAAATCTTGCAAAATTGTTGATTTTTTTACGATTGGATTGAGACCAGGTGCTTCATAAATTTCTTCTCTTGCAGATGCTATATCTATTTTTAGATTATTAATATTTAATTCAACGGTATTATAAATTTCAAATTCCTTGATCAGACAAATTTCTACATCTTTAATATTTTTCTTTATGAATTTGGCTAGAGATATTGCAGATCCTTCTATAACTAAATCAAGGTCAATGGGGTTTATAGAATTTAATTTGTGAATTCTCTTGATTAGTAAATCTCGAATATACCCTCCTACAAATGCTATTTTCACATTTTTATTTAATTCAATATATTCATTTATTAGGCTATATAAATTATGAGGAATATTTAATAATTCCTCGTATAGATATAAATCATATTTTTCCATAATTATTAATTATTTAGACGTCTTATTGGAGCTAACCTTGGATCAAGAATTTTACTACCTTTGTCTCCAAATTTTACTGCTATTGAAATTTTTTCTCCTGTTCCAAAAATATGAATGATTTCTCCCTTGCCAAATTTTGCATGAATTAATTTATCTTCAATTTTCCATTTTTCTCCTTTGCTAGGCCCTGAATAAAGTCTTCTTACAGTATTTATAGGTTTATTTTGAAAGTCATCATATTTACGATCTATTCTAGTTAAGCGATTCATGTGCATATCTCTTCTTAAAGAAATTCCGTTTGATTGTGGTAAGTCTCCATTTATTAATTCTTCAGGGATCTCTGAAAGGAATATTGAGGGAATAGTTGCTTCTCTCATACCTCCCCATAGTCTTCTTTCTCGTGCATGTGTTAAATAGACTCTTTCTTTTGCTCTTGTCAAACCTACATAACACAATCTTCTCTCCTCTTCTAATAGCGAAGGAGTATCTATGGATCTATAACTAGGGAATAAACCTTGCTCCAAACCTGTTATGAAGACATTTTGAAATTCAAGACCTTTGCTATTATGTAGTGTCATTAAAGTTACTGAATTAGCAAGATTTTTTTTATTATCATTTTCTGAAGTTAATGCCGCTGATGATAAAAATCCCTCTACGTCTCCACTTTCATTCTCTTCTTCATATTGTGTGGCTGCATTTATTAATTCTTGTAAATTATTTCTTCTATCCTCTGATTCTTCTGTGCCGCTCATTAAGAGATCTTTAAAATAGCCACTTTTTTCAAGAATTAACTGAATTAATTGTGATGGGCCAGAATTCTGGAGATAGCAACTTAATTCGTTCATTAATTCTGTAAACTGACTAATCCCTTTTGATGTTCTACCTATTGTGGATATTAAGCATTCTTTATTATTTATGACCTCCCATAATGAGATGTTTAATTGATTCGCAATTGCGTTTAATTTCTGAATAGTAGTTTTACCTATTCCTCTTCTTGGAACATTGATAATTCTAAGAAGGCTTATATTGTCATCGTTATTAACTAAGACTTTAAGGTATGCCAATGCATCTTTAATTTCTCTTCTGTCATAAAAACGTAGACCTCCAAAAATAGTGTAAGGTATTCGCCATCTCACTAATGATTCTTCTAAAACTCTTGATTGAGCTCTAGTTCTATAAAGAATCGCAAAGTTTTGCCATTTTGGTTCAGAATTTCTATTCCCAAGTTGTTTGATCTTATTCGTAATTGCTTCAGCTTCGCAAACTTCATCATCGCAACTTAATAAATTTAATGGTTCTCCATCTGATTTTGTTGCTTTTAAGATCTTTTCAATTCTCTCACTATTATTCTCTATTAAAGAATTTGCAGCACTTAATATATTTGAGGTTGATCTATAGTTATTCTCTAACTTAACAATAGAATCAGAAGTGCTTTTTGAATCTCTTTTGAAATCTTCTTTAAAACCCATTAGTATTCTAAAATCTGCGGCTCTAAAACTATATATACTTTGATCTGCATCACCAACTACAAAAATTGATCTGTCATCCCAATTCGAAAATAAATCTGGTTCAGTATTACCAGTCGTTATTAATTTAATTAATTCATATTGAGTTCTATTAGTATCTTGATATTCGTCAATCAATATATGTTTAAATCTTTGATGCCAATACTCTCTGACTTTATGATTTTGTTTCAATAAAAAAACAGGGATTAGTAAAAGATCATCAAAATCTAAAGAGTTATTTTTTGATAGAGATATCCTATATTTTTTATATGCATCTGCAATCACTTTATCAAAATTATTTTCAGATTTTTCTTCTAATTGTTTAGGGGTTAAACATTGATTTTTTGCATTACTTATTGCCCATTTAATTTTTTTGGGATCATATCTTTTTGGATCTAAGCTCATTTCTTGAGTTACTATTTCCTTAATTAAAGTTTGAGAGTCTGTTTCGTCATAAATAGAAAATTGTCTATTCCATTTGAGTCCATCAGGATCCTCATATTTATCAATATCAAATCTCAATAATCTTGAGAAAAGGGAATGAAAGGTTCCAATCCATAAATCACGTAATCGATCTTGATAAATATCAGCTCGAAGTTGGTTCTGATCAAATTCTTTTAAGGTGGACCAAGGTTGCCCAAAACGAATATTAGAAAGTTCTTTAGCTAGTATTATTTCTAATCTCTCTTTCATTTCTTTCGCGGCTTTATTGGTAAAAGTTACAGCCAAAATATTATATGGATCAGTTTTATTATTTTCAATTAAATTTGCAATCCTATGAGTAAGTGCTTTTGTTTTCCCGCTTCCAGCACCTGCTACAACAAGTAAAGGACCATTTATGTGACTTACAGCTCTTAATTGCTCTTCATTTAAAGATTCAAAAAGATAATTGTTGATTTTAGTCACGATTTGCAGTTTGAAAAATATATTGTCTTTAATTTTTTGTGCTTAAATTTTCTAAGTCATATATTGCTTTTTTTAATTGGTTTATTTCATTATTATTATCAATAATTTCTTTGCAAATCTTTGAAGGAATTTTTAATTTGATACTTCTTTTAAGAATTTCTTTTTCTAATCTTTCTTTATAGGAAGCAAGTAACTTTTTGGATAAAGTTAATTCTTTATTATTCACTTAGATAGATATTTATTTAGTTATATCGTAACGCATAATTCTGATAATAAATTAAAATTTCTTGTTGTTTTCATTAAGAAGAGTTGCTTTATATAAATAAATGGAGTTAAAAATCTCAAGATTGTACTATTCTTATAAAGTCTCTTATTCTAAGAGTTTCTTTATAAGTTTTACAAAAGTAATGCATAATTTAGTAAATAAGGATCTTCTGTCAAATAGCTATAATTTAACAAATGTATTAGATAAAAATTTTGAGAACATACAGAGAATTTATAAATACAGCTAATACTCGCTTGGATGCAATAATTTCCATAACAAACAATTCTCACGCTATTGCGGCTGATGCAGTGACTGCAATGATTTGTGAAAATCAAGATTCTTTAAATTCAAATAACTGCGTAAATACTACCAATAAAATGTCAGTATGCTTACGTGATGGAGAAATAATAATTAGATATATTACATATCTGCTATTAACAAAAGATGAGTCAATTTTGGAAAAGAGTTGTTTAAAAGATTTAAAAAATACATATATTGCTTTAGGAGTGCCTCTATCAAATGCTATTAGAGTAGTTGAGCTTATAAAGGACTCAACAATCATAGATATTAAAACAACTTCAAGTTTGTCTCAGGATAATAAATCTTTAACCTCTGAACTAATAAAAGAAACAGAAATTTATTTTGACAAAATTATTAAACTATTGGATTAATTAGTTATTTTTCTTATCTCAGAGGAATGCGAAGTTTGTATTGGTGAACCAAACTCTTTATTTTTAATTAGAGAATATCTTGCTCTTAAATGCTTTGATATGAACCATATTTTTTCTTCACTAATTGTTGAATTATATTCAGTAATTATGTTTAAGTTTTCTTGTTTGTCAATAAAATAATTTGAATAAGTATGGATCAATTCTGCATAACCTTTATTTCTTAGGATTATTCCAGAATTTATATCTTTTTGAGAAAAGATAAGGATTGTTTCGCTTGAATCTGAGTTCTCTTCAATTTCCCAATCACTTGTAGCTTGCCAAATAATTTTGATTGCAAATTTAGGATTTAAGGAGAAACTAAATTTTTTTATAAATCTTTAGCATCATCACTATCCAAGCTCAGATAAGAAATAAAAATATTACTTGTAGTATTTTCGAATTCACGAAAAGCAATTGTGTGAGTGCTTCTCAAAGATTTCCACTCTCCTATGCTCTTATCAATAAATTCTTTAATAGTTATTTGGTTCTTCGGCAAGTTTTTCTTCAACTGAATGATTAGTCGCTTTTTGAATCATTCTTACCATTGAATCAATCATAAGATTTTTAGCTGATGTAATTTTTATTCCTGAAGGTGTTGTAGATATTTGATCATCTGGACGATTATAAGATGTAGGCCTAAACGGAGACATTTGATGATTTTTGACTTTTCAAGATATTATTCTGACATAAATTAATTACTTAAAAAAAAATTTTTGCAAACTGTTATAAGTTTTTATCTTCTTAAAGATAATTAGTAACTATTATTTAGAAATATTTTTTGCTAATCCAGAAATTGTTGCTAAAGCGAACATCCCTAAAAGTGCTATGCCAAGTAATATTCCTGCTCCTTGACTAACTCCAGCCCCAACTGCGACCAAAATCGAATCGCTTATTAATAAGCTAATCAGTAATGCAGGCGTGAATATTCTCCATCTTGTCCCTCCAATACCTATCGCATAACTCAGAAAATCAAAAAGTCCTGTCATTAAGAGTCCTGTCATTAAGAAGAAATTTCCTTCAAGTTGATTTTGATTAAAACTTTCAATCCTTTTCATGGCTTTAATCCCAACTATTCTTCTTACTGGGGTACGTCCATAATTTCTTGCGATGAAGAAAGCTGCCTGGCAAAAAACAATATCAGAAATCAATATAGTAAGGTAACCTATTTGAAAACCTAATAGAGAGCCTGCTAAAAGAGAATAAGCAGAACTTGGTAACGCAGGTAAAATAATACTTATCCCTCTGAGAATAAAGATTCCTATGGGAGCCCAGATTCCCATATTTGCAACCTGTGTTCTTAATGGTTCAATCCCATAATTCTGAATTACATATATTAGGAGAATAGCTATTGCAACAAAAAAGAGAATAGATAGAAACTTTCTTAACTTGAGCATTATTTTTGTGGTTTATTATAAATTGAGAATTAAGATTTATAGCTATGAGTAATTCAATTTTAATTAAGATTTTTGAGTCTATCAAATACCTGGCACTTAATGCAATTTCCTCAATTATGCAAGAATTATTTAATTTGTTTAAGGATAAATTGAAAGGCTATCTGAGTTCTTAATGATTTTCACTTATTCAATCAATGCCTTTGTAGTATAAGGTTAGTTTAATTAATTAAATGCTTTTGATATTTAAAAATCTTTTTTTTGTATTACTTTGTTATCGATCATATTTTTGCCACTACAAACAAATGCAATTGAGCATGATTGGGTGAGTGTTCCTGCTAGCAAATTTGGTGAGCAACTTTGGGATGCCAAAACTATGCATAAAAATCAAGATGGCTCAATAAGGGTTTTAAGTAAATTTATACCAAAAATTAAAAATGATATCACTAAAGATATTCTTTATACGATGGATATAAATTGTTCTCAAAAAACTTTTAGAGATGTTGGTGTAGGTGCTGAAGATTTTAATGAATTTGAAAATCTTGAAGCTAAATGGAAATATCCAAATGGAGATAAATTGATCTTGGGTGTCATTGGTCAAGTTTGTAATGTCGATCAATAACTCATATTAAAAGTAAATTTATTTATAGATCAAAAATTATGAAGTGGTTTTAGGCTGAAACTTATTTAAAAACTTATTTTGAAAAGTCAATATTTAGTTACTTACATGTCATTTTGTGAATCTAAGATTTGATAAAAAAAACGCAGATGCGTTTCCACAACTGCGATTTTTGGTCCCCATCTAAAAGTAGATGAAGGTGCCAGGACCCAGATTTGAACTGGGGACACGGCGATTTTCAGTCGCCTGCTCTACCAACTGAGCTATCCCGGCATTAATTCTGATTTGAATTAGAAAGAGTATTTTTTGATACCCCCCTTATAAAGTTATCCATGAATTAAAATTTTGTAAATAAATTTACAAATCTGCTGATATTAAGAAATATTATTTTGCAGATAAAGCGATTAAAGCTGAACCATAAGATGTGCTCTTATTAGAAGAAATAATAGGTATCTTTAATTTTTTTTGTCTTATAGACCTCCATTGAGGATTTTTTGCTCCGCCACCAATAGATATTATTTTCTTTGGAAATGATCCAGTTAATTCTCTTATCTTATTCCATCCATTAAATTCAATAGTTGCTAAACCTTCAAATATTGCTTGCAAAAATAAAGCATCACTTACTGGCCTTGGTTCAAGAATTGGTCTTAGGAGAGGATCATTTACTGGAAATCTCTCACCATCACAGTTTAATGGCAAGTATTTCAAATTGGTTTCTTTTAATGGATTAATTTGTTTACTCAAATCCTCAATTTCTGAATTTGAAAAAAATTTAGATATTACCCCACATCCAGCATTAGAAGCTCCACCACAGATCCATTCTTGGTTAACTCTATGCATGCTTAAGCCAGGATAATTTATAGGCTCTCTTATGAATTTTTTTAAAACTAAAGTTGTACCTAAAACGGTTAACCCCTCATCTTGTTTGATTTCTGATGCAATAAATGCAGCATTTGAGTCAGTAGTGCCAGCAACAACTAAAAGATTTGAATTAAGTTTTAATTTTTCAACTAATTTTTTATTGATGATTCCTAAAATTAGGCCACTTTTTTTAATCTGTGGTAAACAATTATTCCAAGCATTTAATTTAAAACTTTTTGGCCAGGAATTACTAATAATATTCCATCCAAGTTTGATGTTGTTGCCCTCTTCTCCAAATAACCAGTTATTCATAAGCCAACCTGAAATCCAGTCGGATTGATGTCTTAGAAGAATATCTTGGCCATACAGGTCTATAAGTTTTAATGCTTTTGCTAAACCGCTGAATGGATTATTTAGAGATTCATTTTGTCCTGCAATCATCTTAAGCTGTTGCTTATTCCCATCGCAAATTTTGTTGTATGGTATTGCATCTCCTAGGGCATTCCCATTCATTTGACAAGCCAAAAGGGTTCCAGAAGTACCAGAGACAGATATTCTCTCTAACCTTTGTTTGATCTCATATGGAATATCTGATAAAAGAGTTTCGCAAATTAATAACCATGATTTTGGCTTATTTAAATAATAACCTTCACTATTAGAACTCGAATAAATAATATCTTTTTTTTTATTTATGATTGTTATTCGAACTCCACTTGTGCCAAAATCTAACCCGCCAAAATAATTTTCATGCATACTATCTGCTAAAGATATTTGTTTATTGATTTTTTCAATTTTTCGGAAATGTCTTCAACATTTTCCCATGGGAGATTTATATCTTCTCTTCCAAAATGTCCATATGATGCTGTTTTAATAAAGAAATCTCCTCCCATTTTCTTTGGTAGATTTTTTAAATCAAATTTTTCTAATATAGATGCAGGTCTTAAATCAAAATTATCTTTAACTATTTTAATTAAAATATCTTGTGGAATATTACTTGTTCCAAATGTATCAACCATAATCGAAATTGGATTGGCTACGCCAATAGCATAACTTAGTTGAACTTCAGCTTTTTTAGCTAATTTTGCTTTTACTAATGCTTTTGCAACATATCTAGCAGCGTAAGCAGCTGATCTATCAACTTTTGTAGGGTCTTTACCTGAAAAAGCACCGCCTCCATGTCTTGCATAACCTCCATAAGTATCTACAATTATTTTCCTACCTGTTAACCCAGCATCTCCTTGAGGACCACCCACTACAAATTTACCAGTTGGATTTACTAAAAATCTTGTAGTTTGTAATGATGATTTTATTTTCAGATCATTTGTCGCAGGAATTACGACATGTTCCCAAAGGTCTTTTTTGATTTTTTCTCTTACTTGGTTTTCATTATCAATTCCATCTACCACAGCTGTATGTTGAGTAGAAATTAAAATTGTATTAATTGATTCTGGCTCACCATCTTTGTAGTTTATACTGACTTGCGTTTTACCATCAGGTAGTAAATAATCAAGTATATTGTCATGCCTAACTTTGGCTAATTGTCTGGATAATCTGTGAGCTAAGCTTATAGGGAGCGGCATAAGTTCGGGGGTCTCATCGCATGCATAGCCGAACATAATACCTTGATCACCAGCACCAATATTATTCTTAATGTCATCATTATGATCATCAGCATCATTTACTCCTTGAGCGATGTCAGGAGATTGTTCATCAAGAGCAACTAAAATAGCGCAACTATTTGAATCAAACCCACCGGCTCTTGAACCCTCATATCCAATTGATTTAATTACTTTTCTTGCGATTTTTATATAGTCAACTTTTGCTTTAGATGTTATTTCTCCTGTTAGCAAGCAAAGACCAGTATTAACTACAGCCTCGCAAGCTACTCGACTATCAGGGTCTTGAGATAAAAGAGCATCAAGGATTGCATCACTAATTTGATCACATATCTTGTCAGGATGTCCCTCAGTAACAGATTCAGAGGTGAAGACGTATTCACTCATTTATTTTTCGATGATTTAGTAATGATGTTAATTTAGAATGTGAAACATATTCAATAGATTGTTACTTAAAAGTGTTCCTAAACTGATATATATTAATAGTTTAAGTTTAAATTTATTAGATTTTCTAATTAAACAATTAATGCTAAATCTTCAGTATTGAGGATTTTACGATGAAAAGTTCTTGTTAAGACTCAACAGAGGTTGTTGCGATTTGCTCTTCATTTTCATCTATCTGTTCAAATAACATTTGTTTATATTTTGCAGCCATTTCCTCTGCTTTACTGAATACTTTTTGAGGATCAGTAAGCATATCTCCTGGTTCTGGCTCTAAGGCCTTTGTTGAGAGTGAAATTCTTCCACGCTCTGAATCTAAGTCAATAATCATAACTTTCATTTGATCATTAACGTTTAAAACATTATGTGGAGTTTCGATATGTTCATGACTTATTTCAGAAATATGAAGGAGACCACTTACTCCCCCTATATCAATAAATGCTCCATAAGGTTTTATTCCTTTTACAGAACCAACTACTACTTCTCCAACTTCTAATCTATTCATTTTCTTTTCAACTAAAGCCCTTCTATGGCTTAGTACTAATCTATTGCGCTCTTCATCAACTTCTAAAAATTTTAACGGTAGATATTCACCTTCGAGATCCTCTTTGATTTTTCGAGCACTTATATGTGAGCCAGGAATAAAACCTCGTAAGCCTTCTACTCTAACTAAAGCTCCCCCCCTGTTGGTTGCAAAAACTTCAGAATAAATGGTTGCATCCTCTTTTTGTAATTGTCTAACACGTTCCCATGCTCTTTGATATTCAATTCTTCTTATTGATAAGGCTAGTTGACCGTCTTCATTCTCTTCACTCATTATGAAGAATTCTCTAGATTCAGAAGGTTTTAATACATCACTTAATCCTTCTACTCTATTAATAGAAACTTCTTGCATAGGCATGAAAGCCGCTGTTTTCGCACCGATGTCTATCATTGCTCCCTTAGGCTCTAAAGCAAAAACAGTACCTTTTACAAGGTCGCCAGGTTTAAAATTATAATCATATTTACCTAGCAGAGAAGCAAATTCTTCTTGAGTAAATCCAACATTTTCTAGATCATTATTTTTTCTACTTGATGATGAATCAGCAGAAGGGATATCTTTTCCCATCATAAGAATTATCCGATTTTTCGAGATTGTGATTGTCTGAGGGGGCAACTTCTAATTTATCGCTAATATTATTTGTTTCATCTTTATTTTCTTTAAGAGTTTGGGAAGGATTTTCTGTCATTTGATTAAAGCAGTCTATCTAAGATAGTTAGAAAGGAATGCATTTTAGCCTGCAAACTAAAAAACATTATAAAATAGCTTATTTATTCTACACTTTCGAATGCTTAAATTATAAAATTGAAGCTAATTCATTTTTAGAACTATTTTTTAAAGTTTGTAATGTAGCAATAAAATCTTTAACTCCGTTGAATTTTCTATATACAGAAGCAAATCTTATATAAGCTACCTCATTTTCTTTCCTTAAATTTTCAAGTATTAATTCTCCTATTTCAGAAGACTTAATATCTTTATTGGAATCTTGAAGTATTTGGGATTCAATTGAATCAACAAAATTTATGATCGATTCACTAGAAAAATTTGTTTTCTCACAAGCCTTTGAAATACCTTGAACTAATTTATCTTTATTAAATAATTCTCTACTACCGTCTTTTTTAATTACGGCAATTGGCATGGTCTCAATCCTTTCGTAGGTTGTGAATCGGGAATTACAGTTTAAGCATTCTCTTCTTCGCCTAACACTTTTGCCTGTATCGGCTGATCTGGATTCCAAGACTCTACTATCTGTATTTTGACATGACGGACACTGCATGTAGAGAAAAAAGAGATAGATAACTCTAATAGTAGTAAATTTTATTCTTAAAGAAAAGTACTATAAAAAAAGCCTCACTTAATTCAGTGAGGCTTTTTCTTTATCTATCTTTTTGATCCCATTTAGGAGGATCCCTAAATGCAACTGCAAAGAATAGTGTAACAACTGCGAGAGTTAGTATTAAAACGTAAGCAAAAGCTTCCATAGGACAATAAAGTAATAGTTTTTAAATTAAACCTTTCCAGGTATTCTTCTTGTGGTTTCATCCCCAAGTTTCTTGAATAATCCGAATTCTACTTGATCACCAAAGTCAGCAGAGATTCCCGCAAATCTTTCTCTATAAAGAGTTCTTGCAGCATGCCACCAGTGGCCGAATAAGAACAGCAAACCAAAGCATAAGTGAGCATAGGTAAACCAAGCTCTAGGAGAACTACGGAATACACCATCAGATTTGTAAGTCTCTCTATCAAATTTGAAAGCCTCACCCAATTGTGCCTTTCTGGCTAATCTCTTAACCACGGCAGGATCTGTAAATGTTTGACCATTTAATTCCCCTCCATAAATTGTTGCTGTGATACCAGTTTGTTCGAATGAATACTTAGCTTCCGCTCTTCTGAATGGAATATCAGCTCTGACATTACCATCTTTATCTTCGAGAATTACAGGGAAGTTCTCAAAGAAATTCGGAATTCTTCTGACTTCTAACTCATTACCTTCTTTGTCTTGGAAAGCAATATGGCCTTGCCAGCTAGTTGGAAGACCATCACCATTAACTAGTGCACCTACTCTGAATAATCCTCCTTTCGCAGGACTATTCCCAACATAATCATAGAAGGCAAGCTTTTCAGGTATGGAGGCATAAGCTTCCTCTTTAGAGGCTCCGTTATCAATAGCTGTTTGGACACGTCTATTGATTTCTGTTTTGAAGTAACTTGAATCCCATTGGTATCTTGTTGGTCCGAATAACTCAATTGGAGTTGTTGCAGAACCGTACCACATTGTTCCTGAAACAACGAAGGATACAAAAAGCACAGCAGCAAGAGCACTAGCTAAAACCCCTTCAAGACTTCCGAGCTTAAGAGCTTTGTAAAGTCTTTCTCCTGGCCTGTTGGTAATATGAAAAATTCCTCCAATAATACCCATTAGTCCTGCTGCTATATGGTTTGCAGCAATTCCTCCCGGATTGAAGGGATTAAATCCCTCTGCTCCCCATGAGGGCGAAACCGGTTCTACATGCCCGGTAAGTCCATAAGGATCAGAAACCCAAATTCCAACATTTGCACAATGAAATGCACCAAAGCCAAAACAAGTCAGTCCAGCTAGAAGTAAATGAATTCCAAAGATTCTGGGCAGGTCAAGAGCAGGTTCTCCTGTTCTTGAATCTTCCCAAAGTTCTAGGTCCCAGTATGTCCAATGCCAAATTGAGGCAAGCATTAGAAGCCCACTAAAAACAATGTGGGCAGCAGCAACACCTTCAAAACTCCAAAAGCCTGGATCAACGCCAGTAGCTCCGGTAATATCCCATCCGTTCCAACTACTAGTAATTCCTAATCTTGCCATAAATGGCATTACGTACATCCCTTGTCTCCACATTGGATTAAAAACAGGGTCTGACGGGTCAAAAATGGCCAATTCATATAAGGCCATTGAGCCGGCCCAGCCGGCTAATAATGCAGTATGCATAAGATGCACAGCCAGTAGACGACCTGGGTCGTTAATAACTACTGTGTGCACTCGATACCAGGGCAATCCCATTGGTTAATTCTTAATAAAGATGCTGTTTAAACAGCTAAACAACACGATAGTAAGGGTTTTTTTACAAGTTCAGTGGATTTTGTAATTAATTAAATTATTTTGTAAAATTTGAAGTTATATTTTTTTTAAAAAAATGTACATATATTTTTATATTTTTACATGATTTCTTAAGATATTACAGTTTTATAATTAGATTTATTAGAAAATGCAAATTTTATTTACTATTCAAATTTCTCTTTTTGCTTAACCAAAACCTTTTTTACTTTAATTTTAATAATTCTATTAAATAAACCATTCCTGCCATAGATGAAACAATATCTATTTAATCTTACTTGTGATTCAAAAATTGTTTAAGACTGTTACTGAGTATTAGTTCTTTGTTGATTTTTCCACTTATTCCATATTTTACTGTTTATAGTTTAAAAATAATTTAGTATTAAATTAATGGAAACAACAAATTTTGGATTTATTGCAAGCTTACTTTTTGTAGGTGTACCAACTATCTTTTTAATAGGTCTCTTTATCTCTACTAGTGATGGAGAAAAATCAAGTTTCTACTCTGATTCTAGTAAAGGAAGACTTGGTCCTAAACCTAAGAATTAAAAATATCAAAATATGGTTGAAGTTTCCTCAGAGGAACTACTTTTATGGATTCAAAATATTAATAAAGAGGAAGATAGAGATTCTCTCTACCTGCTTATTGATTTATTAGGCGGAATTTCAAGATCTGAAATTAACTCCTTAAAAATAAAACCTCAAAAAGTAATCAATATGAAGGTAAGTTTAGATTCTTTGAGTAAGAATTGGAAAGAATTTATCCAAAATAAAAAACCAATACAATATTTAAGTAATAGTTGTTATTGGCGGGATTTAAATCTTGAAGTTAATAAGCATGTTTTGATACCACGAGTTGAAACTGAGCAGATTACTGATATAGTTTCAAATTTGATTAGTGACTCTACAAAAGAATTATTAATTACTGATCTTGGTACAGGTTCTGGAGCTATTGCAATTTCTTTGGCTTTAAAAAGTTCTCTTTGGACAGTTTTAGCAACCGATATTGAGCAAAATGCAATTAATTTAGCAGGTAAAAATTTTAAAAAATACTCAAATACAAACAACTTAAAATTATTTTGTGGTACGTGGTGGCAACCTTTAAAGAAATATGCTGGCAAGATTGATATCGCAATCTCAAATCCACCTTATATTCCTTTAAAAGTATATAAAAACTTGCCTATTTCAGTTAAAAATTATGAGCCACAAATAGCTTTAAATGGAGGCGATGATGGTTTGTTGCATATAAGAGAAATTATTAAAGAAGCTCCCAAATATCTTAAGAAAGATGGTTGGTTATTACTAGAAAATCATTTTGATCAGGCTCAAAAAGTTAAAACTTTAATGTTGCATTACGGGTTTGAAAGTATTGAGATTATAAAAGATCTGTACGGTATTGGAAGATTTACAATTGGAAGATATAAATAATAATAAGTACATCTTTTTAATGAAAGTAAGAAATCAAAAAGAAGCTTTGAATTTATTAAAAGACGGGTTTCCTTTAGGATTTCAAACTGATACTGTTCCAGCTATTGGATGTATTCCTGCTCATTCAGAAATAATTTATGAGGTAAAAAAAAGAGAGAAAAAAAAAGCTTTAATTTTAATGGGAGCTGAAATATCTCAGGTCTTACAATATGTCCACCCATCAGCATTGTGTGACTTCAGGAAATTGGCTGATAAATTTTGGCCTGGAGCACTTACTCTTATCGTACCCATGCCTGCAGAAAAAAATTTTAGTTTTATTCCTAATAATTTTATTGGAATAAGGATTCCAGACTCTGAAATAGCAAGATTACTAATATCTGATTCAGGCCCCTTGGCAACATCAAGTGCAAATATTTCTGGGATTTCTCCCTCATTAACTGCTCATCAAGTCGCATTAGATTTGCCAAATTTAAATCTTCTTGGACCCGTTCCTTGGCCAAAGTGTAGTGGAAAAGCAAGTACAATAATACAGTGGATCCGTGAAGGAGAGTGGAAACTTATTAGGCAAGGAAATGTTTTTTTATCTGGATTAGGGTGATGGGTATATTAATCTTTTTTGTTTTCTTAATCCAATTATTCTCTTATTGGATTTTTAAAAATATAGTGAGCAGTGTTAATTATATTTTTGAAGTAAGAATGATACCTTTTTTTTTAATTATTATATTTGCATTTATTTTTTCAAATAAATCTTATGAATAGTTTCATCATTAATGAAATGCCGGCTAACAGATTTGAACTGATGACCTTCGCTTTACAAAAGCGCTGCTCTACCGCTGAGCTAAGCCGGCATAGATTCTATTTTACATATAAATGAGGAAGTTTGAATTTATATGTATATTAAAAAAATTTATTTACTTGTTTTTTTATTATTATCTTTTAATTTTATTTCCCCGGAGATCGTTCGTTTAATTGGTAAATTTGCAACTAATGCAGTCATTCTATCCTCAGTTTCTAAGCTAACTGCGACTTCATCAAAATCAATCTCTACATATTTAGCAACTACATCAAGTATTTCTCTTCTCATTTTGTCTAATAGGTCAGTTGTTAAAGTACTCATATCTACTCTGTCATGAGCTAGAACAAGTTGAAGCCTTTCTCTAGCCGTATTGGCGCTGGCAGTCTCTCTACCTAATAATTTGTTAATGAGATCTCTTAGGGTCATTTTTAGAAAATCTTAGTTTGCATTAAATTCATAAATTTATCTTTAAGACTTTTACTTTCTTTATTGGGATCTATTATTGGAACATCCGCACCTGCAAGTCTTTGCGATACATTTAAATAACACTTTGAAGCAGGCGATTTCTTCCCAGATAAAGTTAATGGCTCGCCCCTGTTTGTGCTAATAATTACTTGTTCATCTTCTAAAACAATCCCAAGTAGAGGTAAGGAAAGAATACTTGTAACATCTTCTATCGTAAGCATTTCCTGATTAGCCATCATTTTTGGTCTCACCCTATTAACAACTAATTGTATTGGTTTAATGTCGCAAGTATTTAAAATTCCAACAACCCTGTCCGCATCTCTTACTGCAGATAATTCAGGATTTGTGACTACAATTGCTTCATTACATGCAGCAAGGGCATTTTTAAAACCATCCTCTACACCTGCGGGGCAATCTACAAGAACATAATCGAACTTCTCACTTAGCAAAGCACTAATTCTTTTCATGTCATCAGGTTTCATCCAATCAAGCATTCTTGGATCACCAGCTGGCAACAAGGCTAGGTTCGGTTCTTGTTTATGCCTAACTAAGGCTTGATCTAATCTACAGTTTTTGTCTAGGACGTCTTGTGCTGTATAAATGATGCGATTCTCTAGTCCAAGAAGTAAATCTAAATTTCTCAAGCCAAAATCTGCATCAAGTACTGCGGTAGATGAACCGCTATTAGCTAGTGCAATTCCAAGATTTGCTGTAAGGGTTGTTTTTCCAACACCCCCTTTCCCAGAACAAATTAAAATAGTGCGAGTGTTTTTCGCCACGTTTAAGTCTTAGTTTATGAATTGATAATAAGTTAATTTAATAATAGAAATTTATTAAAAAGTTAAGGAAATCTAAAAAAAAAAATTCAATTAATTTATTTTTCAAATGCTTGATTTATTCTAAATATTAACTAATAGAGGCTTAATAACTATTCTTCCAAATTCCAATAAGGCAATTTCGGGATAGTGATTTACTGGTTTTTCTTTTGGGCCTATAGCTACAGTTGTATTAATTCTTAATTGGAGTGGATTTAAGTAAAGAGATGCGATTTCACAATTTTCATCACCGCTAATTCCCGCTATTGCAACGCCACATAGCTTTCCCCAAACATAAATGTTCTTTCTAGCTGATATTTGAGCCCCGGGATTTACATCTCCAATAATAATAAGATTGCCATTTGAAGATATTTTGTCTCCAGATCTAACCATTCCTATATGGGTAAAGTCATTAATTTCTCTATTTGATTGTTCTTTATTCTCAGGGATGATAGGCTCTTTCCAACTGAAAAAAGCATTTATATGCAGAAATTTTGCACTAACAAGTGACTCTCGAGAATTTGTTAAAAATGCTTTAATTCGAATATTTGAATTTGAAAAAATATTTTTCATTTCTATTAATTCATTACATGTAAGGTTTGTCTCGAATGAATATATAGTTGCAACTAATAAATAATTTTTAGGATTAACGTTGTTAATAAATTTCTCTAATTCTTCAAAAGATTTTGAATAATAAGTTTTTTTGTAATAATTAGCCTCTTCGAGAATTATTATCATTTAATTATTTTTCATTTGTAATATCCTTTTTTTGATGTCATCTTTTATCTCTTCTGGATAAATAATAAGAGAGCTATCCTCTCCTTTCATTAATGTTTTGACTAATGAGGATGCTTTATCTAAATTTATTAAGTAATTGCCGTCCCAAACTTTTAATGAATTATTAGATTCAAAACCTCGAAATTTTTTTTCTTTAATGCCACAGAATAAATTCGAATTCAAATTTGATTCCTCGCACTTTTTTTTAGTAAATGCCAATAACTCTAGTTTTTGTATATTAGTTAAAAAATTTATATTAGTTGCTTTAAGTAATTGCCTGTCTATAAACATTTTACAAAGGGTTGACAATGGTTCAGGTGCCTGTCTTTTCCATTGCATTAAATGATAACCAAGCATTACATCGTCATTTGCTAAAAAATCGTCAAAGCTTAAATCTTTGTATGAAAAAATCCAATTAAAAAGACTTTGATCAATACAAATTTTATCTTGTAACCCATTTTTAATTGATTTGATTATATTTTCTAAAATCCAACTGGATATTTCATTTATTCTGTGGTTATAAATTGTTCTATACATAATATTCCTAAGGACTAGGAAATGTTCAATAGCAATAACACCTTTTGGTTTTATTGCTATTCCCCCATCAGGAGCGAATGTTAAGGCTGAAATTATCCTTTCTAAGTCAACTAAACCATATTTTGTTCCTGTATTGTAGCTATCTCTCAATAGATAATCTAGTCTGTCACAATCAATCTCACTACTTATTAAGGTTTTCATGGGATGGGATATTAAATTCTTAGAGGAAAATAATTCTGCAATGTTTTTTGGTATTTCATTACCGAACTTTTTTAAAATAGAATTAATAGGTGAGTAATCTTTTATTAATGATTTTGACCATTTTTCATGGTTGTGATCAAATATTTCCTCACTAGTATGACTGAGAGGACCATGTCCAAGATCATGTAAGAGAGCTGCCCCATAAACTATAAATCTATTCTTTTCAAAATCAGGATCAATTTCGACTAATTTGTTAAAGATCTGCCTTGCAACACAAAATACACCTATGGAATGGGTGAATCTACTGGATTCGGCACCATGGAATATTAGTGAAGCTGGGCCAAGTTGTTTAATTCTTCTAAGTCTTTGAAATGCTTCTGTTTCAATGAGCTCCATAATCATTAATTCATCGTCTTTAGAGCTATTAATGATTATTTCTTTGTGAATTGGATCATGAAAAACTCTTGTATTAACCATGAAATATGTCCTCAGCTGAATTTATTTTTAAGTCTATTATTCATAACTTTGGTATTATTCCGTAATTTCGTCTAATTTTTGTTCTATATCTTGACGATTTGCATTCTTATCTAACAAAGAGCTTAGATATATCTCTGAATCTTTAACCCACTTGTCTTCTGAACTACCATATTCCCTTGCTTCAGCAAAGTCTAAAACTCTATCAGGAACAATACCTCTACCCTGTATATTATTGCCATTTGGAGTGAGATAACTTGCTACTGTTATTGCTATACCGCTATCTTCACTTAAACTTTTAAGTGATTGAATGAGCCCTTTCCCATAGGTTCGCTCACCAATTAATTTTGATCGTTTATTGTCTTGTAAAGCTCCAGCAAGTATTTCACTTGCACTGGCGGTTCCTTTGTTCACGAGAGTAACCATTGGTCCATCGAAATAGGTATTTTTTTGAGATACTATGGAGTCTTTAATTCCTTCTCTATTTTTCGTTTCAACAATAATTTTTTCTTTAAGAAATGAATCAGCAACTGCAATTCCTGAACTTACTAAGCCACCAGAATTATTTCTTAAGTCAAGAATAATTCCTTCAACTTCTTTCTCATTAAGTTCTTCCAAAGCTTCCTCAATTTTTTTTGGAACGCTTTCACTGAATTGCGTAATTCTCAGATAACCTATCGTATGTGATCCATCACGCAATCTTTTAGTTCTTACAGGTCTAAGATCTACTGATCTTCTCTCAAGATCAATTTCTTTTAATTCACCATCTATTGATGAAATTTGAACTAGAACCTTTGTACCTTTTTCCCCTCTTAATTTTGATGCTGTATTAGCTAAACCCAAATCCGAGGCTGATTTTCCATCTACTGATTCAATATAATTTCCCGATGTTATACCCGCGTCCTCTGCGGGTGAACCTGCCATTGTAGAAATAACTTTGATTTTGCCATTTTCATCATCTTTCCCTAACTGAAGACCAACACCATTAATTTCGCTACCAAGATTACTTGACTTTAGTAGTTCATAGTCTTTTGGTCTTAATACTCGAGTGTATGGATCTTCTAAAGGCTTAAGCATTTCCTCTATAGCAGAGTAAGCATCTTCTGTCGTATCAATTTGTTTTTGTAATGTTTTTTGTCTGATTTTTTTCCATTGAATGTCGTTAAAAATTTCAGGATCATAATAACCTTCATTAACTAAGGTCCATGCTTCTAAAACAATTTGCTTACTATCGCTAAGCGCCTCTGTGTAAGGATAAAAAGGTAAAAATACAGTTGAAATTATGATCATAATGACCATAATTAGTTTTTTAAAAAATAAAAATTTGTTAAAAGTTGATGGCATTGGGTTAAGTGTTAACACCAAATAAGTGATTTTTAAGTAAGCTCCTAGTATCAAAGCTTTTTTTTTGGATGGCGAATTCTTCATCCGTTTATGATTGGTTTCAAGAAAGACTTGAAATTCAAGACATAACTGACGACGTGACTTCTAAGTATGTTCCCCCGCACGTGAACATTTTTTATTGTTTAGGAGGCATAACTTTAGTATGCTTCTTAATTCAATTTGCGACGGGTTTCGCAATGACTTTTTATTATAAACCCACTGTAACGCAGGCTTATAATTCTGTGAGTTATTTAATGACAGATGTTAGTTTTGGTTGGTTGATTAGATCCGTTCACAGATGGAGTGCATCTATGATGGTACTGATGTTGATATTGCACGTTTTTCGTGTTTACTTAACAGGAGGTTTTAAAAGGCCCAGAGAATTGACTTGGGTCACAGGAGTAGTTATGGCTGTAATAACAGTTGCATTTGGAGTTACTGGGTACTCATTACCTTGGGATCAAGTAGGTTACTGGGCTGTAAAAATTGTTTCGGGTGTTCCAGCTGCAATACCAATTATTGGAGATTTTATGGTTGAACTTCTTCGGGGAGGAGAAAGTGTAGGACAATCAACTTTAACAAGATTTTACAGTTTACATACATTCGTTTTGCCATGGTCATTAGCTGTTTTCATGTTGATGCACTTTCTAATGATTCGTAAACAAGGTATTTCAGGTCCTCTATAAAATCATATAATTACAGTATATTTTTCGTAAATTTCAATATGTCAACATTAAAAAAACCTGATTTATCTGATCCAAAGCTTAGAGCAAAACTTGCTAAGGGAATGGGTCATAATTACTATGGTGAGCCTGCATGGCCTAATGATCTCCTTTATATTTTTCCTGTAGTAATTCTTGGAACTATAGCTTGTGTAGTTGGTTTAGCAGTTTTAGATCCTGCCATGCTTGGTGATAAAGCAAATCCTTTTGCTACCCCTTTAGAAATTTTGCCTGAGTGGTATTTATATCCTGTTTTTCAAATCCTAAGAGTTGTACCAAATAAATTATTAGGAATTGCTCTTCAGACTTTAATTCCTCTTGGATTGATGATTTTACCATTTATAGAAAATGTAAATAAGTTTTCTAATCCTTTTAGAAGACCCGTTGCTATGACAGTTTTTCTTTTTGGTACATTTTTAACAATTTATCTTGGAATAGGAGCTTGCTTACCTATAGATAAATCTCTAACTTTAGGATTATTTTAATTTTTATAAACTTAGCATTGTTATATCTTTATTATGATCCCTAAGAAAATGATGCATTAATAAAAAACCAACGATAGTCCAGGTTTGATAAGTCCTTGATTGTTGACCAACCCATGTTCCAGTAGCCCATCAAAATATTCTGCCCATTCTTGCTTTGGGAGTTGATTTAATTGGCACCAATAACATTCTTCAATAAGTGAAATCATTTCCTCCATCAGATACATCCTCTGTTGGAAAATTTTCTTTGTGTAGAGACAGAAGCACCAAAAACCAAAGTAAGCTTGGCCAATGTCCTCCATTATGATA
>GL947595.1:299568-312959 GCA_000218745.1 Prochlorococcus marinus bv. HNLC2
AAAAGTAATGGAAAACTTATAATAGCTTTCTCTAATAGGGCATTCTGGACTAAAGCACCAAACATTTGGACTAACTCAGATGAGAATCAGAGAGTAGATTATGTTCGTAGTGTTCTTATTTCAAACGGATTTAAGGAGCCGAAAGTTATCAAAAAATTTATTTCGAACAATTTAAATTTTTTTCCTTTTTTAAATTTTGATCCTTTTTATTGTCTAATTGCTCAAAAAGAAAGCAAAAATTAAGTCGATATCTAAAATAAATAGTCTTATTTTTAAAAATGTATATTATTTGATTAGTTAATAGAAAAAAAAATGGGTTCAAAAAGAGAAAAATATCCTGAAAAATGTCCATGGGATCTTGGACCCAAACAACATTTAGCTAACAAAGCAAGGTGGACTTTAAGATCAGGAGAGACCTGCGTTAGTTTCAGTAAGAATAAGCTCGATAATAATTATTTTCATGTTATTAGTAGTGAAAATGAAGAACAAATACTTGCATTTCGAGCAAGACTTCTTTACCAAAAATTATTAGATAAAGGTTTTAGATTAATAGAAGAATAAAGTTAAAAATTATTTATATAGTCTGAATATTTTTAAAAACATACTTACTAGTTGAATCTTCTTTATTTTTATTTTTATAGTTTATTGTTCTTGATTCGAGTACCCAAAGATCAGTATTTTGTATCTTTATAAAATTATCTATATATTTATATTTTTGAGTTTTTGGTGTAAGTGAAATAACATCCAATTGCTGACTTGAGTATTTACAACTTAAAACACCATTTCCAGTATCAAAAAATTTCTCAACAAAGATTTCAATAATAATTCCATGTATTTTTCTGAACACCATATTAATATTTCCATCTCTAACTCTATATTTATCTCCTTCATTTTTACCTGAAACTTGCATTTCAATTCCATCTTCAGATTCTCCTAAAAAATTAAACTGATTTTTGGAGTGTATTTCATCAAATGATTTTTTTACTCTATGAATAACTACTTCAAAAAGTTGAGTTGATATCTTCTTAACTACTTCTTTTTCTTCTATATTTTGTATTTGAGGTTGAAAATTTTTACCAATTATAAAAGCCCCATTATATTTTTCCTCATTATCCTGGAAAATACAATTTCCTTTAAAGCCATTGAAATTTTCTGGCCAAGTATATCTATTTTCATAAGCTTTTTGAAAAACCTTTTTACAATCAAATTGAGAAGAAACCATTTTATTCTGAAAATTTTATAAAAAAAAGCCTCTCATAAGTAGAGAGGCATTATTAAAAACAACAATTAATGATTAGCCGTTTTGAGAAATTTTTGCATTTTCCATATTGTCGAATGCTTGTCCGATTTTCTTGAAATCAAATCCCATAGCTCTAAGAGCATGCCATAAATGGCCTTGTAAGAAGAAGAAACCAAGATAAAAGTGAACATTTGCTAACCAAGCTCTTGAGCTGTAAGCTCCTTCACCTAGATCGACAGTATCAGTAAAATAAGGAGCAAATTGGAACTCTAATTTTAATGGAGCTCCGTAAAGATCTTCAGCATAAACAGTTGTGTTTGATGCACACCAGAAAGCAGCAACAAAAGCCATGAAAGAAACACCTACAACTGAATAAGATAGAATCGCTTCTCCTCCAAGCAAACCTTTACCCTTAAATTCTGTATATTCACCAAATTGTTTTGTGGCAATATGGAAAGCTCCACCTGTAATTTCAAGGAAAGCAAGGAATGCATGGCCTCCCATAATATCCTCTAGACTGTCAATTTTAAGAAAATCAAATTGATGATTCCAAATTGCAGCTACATCAAGGTTGTAAACAACTTGTCTTGTTGAACCAATTGCTGGATCATAAATACCGTGAATACGAGCCCACTCAACAAACATAATGGCACCTAATCCTAAGAAGATTAAATGATGGCCAAGAATAAATGTTAAGCTTATCTGGATCGTCCCACTCAAAATCAAATTTCTGAGGTTTACTACCTTCAGGATAATCTCCTAAATCACCTTCAAATTTGTTTGAATGTAATAATCCACCAGCACCTAGTACAGCTGAAAATATTAAATGCAATGTCGCAATCACAGTAATACCATAAGTTTCTGTGATTACACCATTTTCAACTCCTCCAATACCAATTCCTGCTAAGTGAGGCAAGCAAATTAAATTTTGCGATCCCATTGGAATCGTGGCGTCGTAACGTGCCAACTCAAATAAAGCAAAAGCACCTGCCCAAAACATCATTAAGCCCGCATGAGCAGCATGAGCAGCTATGAATTTACCTGATCGGCCTACAACACCAGAATTTCCTGCGTACCAATCGTAGGTAACATCAGATTTTCCGTAACTTTGTAACACTTGTTTGAAATAAACAACAAATGAAATCTATAGCCATTCTGGTGAGTTTTGGTTCATTCTTTACAATTTTTATTATGATGTAAAGAATGAGCAATAATTACTATCAAAAGCTACAAAAAAACTTCAAAAGATCTTCATAGCTTTAAAACTATGAAGATATTTTTGAAGTAGTTAAGAAGTTTATTTAATTAATTATGCTAAGGCTGAAATTTCACCTTTAAGTTGAGTAGCCCAGCTCTCTAAACGAGAATCAGTTAAATCAGATTCACTATCTTCATCAAGAGGTAACCCGCAGAAACTTTCTCCAATAATACTTTTTGATTCTTCAAAAGTGTAAGCTGACTTATCAACATAACCAACCATGTCTGCACCAGCTTTTTGGAAATAGCTATGTAATTCTTCCATAGCATCGCAGTAGTTTTCAGTGTAGGTGGATGAATCACCTAGTCCGAAAATAGCAACTTTTTTACCAGAAAGACTTAGTTCACCAATATCTTCCAAGATAGAATCCCATGCAGTTCCAGATCTTTCTTCATCTGCACCAGTATTCCAGGTAGGGATTCCACAAATAATCCCATCTAAACCTTCAAATTCTGAAAGATCATCTACATCAGAAACATCCTTAGGAGATTCTGCTCCAGAGATAAAATTATGAAGACGATCTGCAACGTCTTCTGTTTTTCCAGTTGTTGTAGCGTAATAAATTCCTACAGTCATAACTTCAAATTGAGTACAATAAAATAATAAAATCTAAATACAAGAAATTAATTTTTTAAAAAACTTTTTGATGTAAAATTTTATACTATTTACTATAACAACAAATTTTCATTAAAGAGGATTGGCTCTAAATTTAAATCTTATGAATAATAACGTAGAAAAAAATATCCTCCAAGATTTAATTAAACAATTTAATTTTGATTCTTCAAAAAAATATAAACTTCTTATATTTATGGGTTTATTAGGAGATTTTGATAGCATTGAATATGCAATAAATTTATCAAAATTTATCAAAGAAAATAAATTTGCTGAAGACCTAGATATATTTTCAGTCGCAATAGGAAAAGAAATAGGAAAAAAAAATTTTGTAAATTCACAGGTTTTTCTGAAAAGAATTTAAGAACTGTAGAAAATAATGAAGTACATAAGTTAGTGGGAGCTTCAGAGGGTTTAAATATAGGCTTAGGAGGTTGGATAAATATGTTTTTAATGCTTTCTGGGATTGGTTCACCAAATACATTAAAAGAGGTACTTAGAGGATACACAGGTGATATAAATAGTAATCAAATTTATAATTCTCACGACGAGATCAATCTATTTAATTTGTTTAAATTTTCTGGGAAATTATTTGATAAAACTTTTGGGGGGAATTATTTAAGACCATTTGAATTAGCAACATTTAGATTGAACAATATGATAGAAATTATTCAAAATTGGAATGATTATATTTTAGACACAGAATTTCTTACACAAAGAGTTTCCACTTTCTTAATCAATGATCAAAATGAAATAATTTACAAATATATCTCTACAGACATACTTAATTATTCAGAAAAAATGAATAGACCAATTGATTTTTTAAGTCAAAATTTAGATAAATGAAAATTATTTATATAGAGTTTTTTGGTTACTTCGCCGCTATCTTAACAACCTTAGCTTTTATTCCTCAATTAATAAAAACATTGAAGACTAAGAAAGCTGATGATGTTTCTTTAACAACTTTAATAATGTTTTTGACGGGCGTCGCAGCCTGGATAATCTATGGAATTCAAATATCATCAAAACCAATATTAATAGCTAACATTATAACTTTTTTACTTAATTTTTTAATATTAGTATTTAAATTAATTTACGCAAAAGAGTAATTATTGCACCTCATTATTATTAAATTTGAATTAACAATTTAAAAATGATTTATTATGATTTGATAAATTAGATTTATAAATTGAAAACACTAAAGTGCTGGGTTTGGTTTAGAGGAAACTTGAACAGTAGTGGATATTGGAAAGAAGGATTTACATGTACATTTGATGAAAAACCAGGAATTTTAATAGAAAGTCCCGCATTTGTAAGTTGTAGAGTTCCTAATTGGAGAGTAATTACAACTGAACCTGAAGATTTTTTAGTTGGTCCAGCTATTCCAGATAATGCTGTTTGGAAAATTATTTAAAATCAGTAAACATTTTTGATCATTTTACTTATTGTTTCGTTATAGAATTTTAATGCACTTATAGATTTTAGAGCAATTACTAAATTATTTATCAATATAATTCCTTTTATTTTGCTAGGTTTTTTTATAGGAAGAAAAAAACCTAAATTATCGGAAAAGATATCTATTCTGCTCATAAAGTACGGTATTCCTATAAGCGTTATGGGTTTATTGCTTAAAGCAGGAATAAATATTGATTTAATCAAATCCTCTTTAATAGCTTTTTTCTCAATAAGCTCTCTTTTCTTTTTAATAAATATCCTACCCATATTGAGAAAAAACTTCCCTAATTACTCATTGCAACTTGGGGGGTTAATTGGCAATACATCATTTCTTGGTATACCAATTGCTATAGCTCTTTTGCCAACAAATATAATCAACTTTACTATAGGTTTCGACATAGGGACTACCTTATTCTCTTGGATATTTGGCCCAATTTTATTACAAAAAGAAAAATCTCAAAGTTCAAATTTTAATTTTAAAAAACTTAGCTTATCAATATTTAATAGCCCTGCTTCAAAAGGTACCTTAGGAGCCTTATTAGTATATGTATTATCTTTAGATCATTATATTGGGGAAATACTTTGGATCCCTGCAAGAATTGTAATTTTCTTAGCAATAGCAGTAGTTGGGTCAAGATTAGGAATAATTACAAAAAATAAAAGCAATTTATTTAATTTTAATAATGAGATTAAGAATTCAATTGTTTTAAAACTATTAATTTTCCCTCTATTAATTTATTTAACAACTATTGTTTTTAAATTTGAAAAACTTGAAGTACTTGCTCTTGTTTTACAAGCGGGAACTCCTAGTGCAATTTCAACAATCTTGATGGCTGAAGCTTATAAAACAAATCAAGATTTAGCTGCAAAAACGCTTTTTTTAACAACAATATGTTCAATAATCACAATACCTCTAATAACATTTATTCTTCAAGCATAAAAATTTAGACTCATAAAAAATTCATAAAAATGCATGAAAAGTTAAAATTGTAAACTTAAGATGCAGAAATCCACATAATGTCTTAAGATTTTCTTTATGAAGTCAATTAACCCAAAAAATGAATATATTCCTTTAAGTGTGAATATTTCTGTTCGAAGAGATACTCTTAGACTTCTTTTAGAAATAGCAGATGATATGGGAGTAAGCATTAATGAAGTTTTAAGTTTTTTAGCAGAGGACTCAGTAATTGATTTTGAATTAGATGAAGAGTTATTCCTGACTAAAATTCCTAACAAGTGTAGTTTAGAAGATTTAAAAGAAGCTCTTAGAAAAAACTCTTAAAATCTCTCAAATTTTTCTACATTCCAATCAGATTTTAAACCTTTCTTTTGGAAATTTGATGCATATTTATTGAGCTCAATTCTATCTACTCTAATTAAACTATAAATGCCATATACACCTAATTCTTGACGTTTGATATTTTTCCAATGCTCTTTATCAAATGAGTATCTATCAATAACAACAAGAAAAGACTCAGAATCATAATTTGGATTATCTATTAAGTTGTTTCTTTTATCTTTTTCAAATCTTTCCGAGAGATTAATAATACCTATTCGAGAATTGGACTCATAAAAAACTATCTGTTTCGAATAAAAGTGCAAGGAGGGTTTTCTTATACCTATCATTGCTAATGGCTCAGAAGATTTTCTTAAATATTTAATTTTTTGAGATATTTGCCTTAATGGTGCTTGTCTTAGATTATCTGTAATGTTTCGAATAGGATTCATTATAAAAAATTGACCAAAAAGAAATAAAATTTGTAAAAGTACAATTGATTTTGGAATAAACTTTAAGGTAAAGAAGGCTGACAATATTGTTAGGGTGAAAATAAAAATTCGTGCTTTTAGAAGCAATCCATCTTCAATTATTTCATTTACTAAATTTGGCATCTCTGGGTCATTTATTAAAACCAGCCAATTATTAGACATTAATAAAGCAAAAGATACTCCCAACAAAATTAGAGTTGTAAAAAACCAGACAATTGATCTATTTTTCTGTCTATATATCAATATTTTTGCACTTTTTGCAATTAAAATTGCTGCTGCAGGAGTTGCAGGAAGCCAGTAACTTGGAAGTTTAGTAGCTGAAATACTAAAAAATAATAGAACTGCAAATAACCAGCAAAGTGCGAATAAATATAAGCTATTTTGATATTTAGAATCCTCTCTAGTACCAGTTATGAATTCTTTAATGGTTTCAAAAATTCCATGAAAAAGAAAAATAGAAAAAGGCAGTGAGCCAATTATCATTATGTATATAAAAAACCACCAAGGTTCTGCGTGATTATTTACAACAGATGTGTATCTTTGCAAATTATGATACCCAAAAAAACTATCTAAGAAACTTTGTCCTTCTTTCAAAAAAACTATCAAATACCAAGGAGTACTGACTAAAAATGTTATTAGTATGCCTTGTAGAGGTTTGATTTTTAATAACAATCTTTTCCGATCGTCTTGGGTCGACAAAAAAATTGCGAGAGTTAGCATTACGATAACCGCTGCTACTGGACCCTTTGTTAATATGGCAAGACTTAAAACAATCCAAGGAAATATACAATTTCTACTCTTATTTTCAAAAAACTTTCTCCAAAACAAAAGAAGACTAATACCAACCGTTCCACATAGAAGAGAGTCACTTACTGCCGTCCTACTCCAAATAATAACTAATGGAGACAAGGCAAATCCTAATGAACCAACTAATGCGAGATAACTTTTATACTTCGATTTTTTATGATGATGAAGGATGGTGTCACCAAGTATTAAAAACAAAAATAATGAGGCCAGAGCTGAAGGCAAGCGTGCTGATAATGAACCTAATTGATCCCAGCTTTGGTTCCCTGGAATAGAGTAAATTATTGCCATTAACCAGTAATAAAAAGGTGGTTTATCAAATCGCAAAATCCCATTAACCTTTGGCGTTATCCAATCACCAGATTGACTCATCGCTTTTCCTGCAGAAGCAAATAGAGGAGGCGTTTCATCAATGAGGCCTGTTTCTCCAATACCCGATAAAAAAAAGATTATTCCAATAAAAAAAAGCAACAATGCTAATAAAAAGCGATTTCTAACTTTTAAGTTCTTTGAAAAGATATTCATTATGAATTATTAAAATTTTCAATAACTTTTTGCAACCAACCTTCTACTTTATCAGCAAATATATTAGAGGAAGCATTATTTTCTACCCAACTTCTACATTTATACCTATCTATTAAATTAATTTTTTTTAGATATTCAAAAAGTTCATATTTATTATCCGGGTCAACAAGAAAACCCGTAAGGCCATGTTTGATAATTTCACTTGGACCTCCTCTTTTATAAGCAACTACTGGCACCCCACAAGCCATAGCTTCAACAACAACATTGCCATAAGCTTCATTCCATTTAGGAGTATTTATTAGTGCTCTGCAACGACAAAGTTCCTCTTGTAATTTACTTGTACTCAAGAATCCCCTCCAAGATAATAATCCAGCAGTATCTAAATCCTCTACCATTAATGCATATTTTTCATCCTCAATGTAACCCCAAACATTTAATCTTTCTTGAAGTTTATTAGCAACATAAACAGCATCCTCTAAGCCTTTTTCCGGAGAAACTCTTCCAACCCAGCCTAGAGGACCATCTCTTTCATCACAATAGGTATAGTTAGATAATTGAAAACCATTTCCAACTATTATGGGATTACTAACAAAAGGATAATCAGATGCTTGGATTTTTGTATGAAAAGCAAAATTATGAGGGAATTTTGAATATATCTTTTTAATTTGGTTACTTATTGCATAACTCTCATTACCCATACTTATTAAATGAGCAATTGGTACTTGAGATACTAAAGTTTTACTAATTGGTTGTAAATCATAAGATAAATTGATAATTAAATCAGAATTATTTGACAATGACAAAGCTTTATCTATTAAGGGCATTAACGATTGAATCTTGGGAGGTTTCTGCTGCAGCATAGTAATCCTGATGTTGCCAACTTGTTTGAGGCGTTCCTCTTACACATATAAGTTCTGCTGACCTGCATTGCTCAGACAATTGAGATTGATCAGGAGCTACAACCTTTACATCGTGGCCTTTATTTAAAAGACCCAAGACAAGAGAATTTAAGGTAAGCTCTACCCCTCCTCCTTTGCCACTACCCAAAAAGCCAATTGAAGTACTAATAATAATGATTCGCATTAAATTAATGCTTAATTTATTTATTTACTAAATTTTACTCTCACTACTTCTAATTTCCCACAGTGATTGTCTCTGGCTAACAAAAAAAACAGATGCAAGCACAAAAAACACTCCAACCCACTGTATTGAAGTTAATCTTTCATTAAGCCAGACGCCTCCACTTAACAAGGCAAACACAGGTGTTAAGAATGCAAGAGTACTGAATCCTGTAATTTCTTTATTATTAGCAAAATAGAAAAATAGTCCGTAAGCTATTGCACCTCCAAAGATACTAGCGAAAGACATAAGGCCCCACTCATTCAAGGACCAAGTTGGAAATGATTGTAGATTTGTTTCAATAGAGTATTTAATTATCAATGGAAAACTTCCAAATACCATGTGCCATCCTGTAACTGCTACAGGATCACTTTTCTTACAAGTTAATCTTATTAAGATCGTTCCTAAAGCCATAGCCAATGCTGCTGCAAGCATCCATGCTTCTCCAATATTAAATTGAATATCTCCTAAATTTGTATCGGACATTAACCACCATTTTTCCAAAAATTCTTTTGGAAAACCTAAAAAAACTATTCCACCTAAACCAAAAAGCAAACCTAACCACCCGATTGGATTTATCAAATTACCAAAAATTGCTCTTGCTAAAAGTGCAACTAATAGAGGCTGAGAGTCAATTAATACCGAACCTAGACCTGCCCCAGTTTTTGAAATTCCATAAGTTAAAAAAAGTTGGAAAAAAGTTGCATCTACAATTGTAAAAACCAAGAACCATTTCATATCACATCGATAAATTTTTAAATCTCTCTTAAGAAAATATGTTGTAATCAAGACAAGTATTCCAGCTGGTAATAACCTCAAAGATGCAACAAACTCTGGTCCAGCACTGGACACAAGAGGAGTCATAGCTGCCATTGAGGTACCCCATAAGGCAAAAGGAAGTATCATTAAAAACCAATTTAAAATTAAATTCATTAAATCCGCTGATAATCTTTTTATTGTAGTTTTAAGTTAAACATTAATTACTAAGAATAATGATTTGGCCTTTTAGAAGAAAATCCAAAAAAAGAATGGCTCGTATTGTAATAGAAGAGCCTATTACAAGTTCAACAAGAATAGCCACTCTTAAGGCTCTTAAACAAGTTGAAGAAAGGGAATTTCCTGCCCTTATCTTGAGAATTGATAGTCCAGGAGGAACGGTAGGCGACAGCCAAGAAATTTTCTCAGCTATAAATAGAATAAAGTCTAAAGGATGCAAAGTTGTAGCAAGCTTTGGCAATATCTCCGCCTCTGGGGGAGTCTACATAGGTGTAGCTGCAGATAAAATTATAGCTAACCCAGGAACAATTACTGGTTCAATAGGAGTGATTATTAGAGGAAATAATATTTCTGAACTTCTAGATAAAATTGGGATAAAGTTTGAAACAGTAAAAAGTGGCCTTTTCAAAGATATTCTTTCACCTGATAAACCCCTAAGTGAAGAGGGCAGAGCTCTTTTGCAAAATTTAATTGATGAAAGTTATAAACAGTTTATTGAAGCTGTTTCTGTTAGCAGAAATATTCCTATTGAAGAGGTAAAAAAATTTGCTGATGGAAGAATATTCACTGGTACTCAAGCAAAAGAACTAGGTTTAGTAGATGATATTGGAGATGAATTTTTTGCTAGAAAGGTTGCTGCAGAAATGGCAAATATTGATATAAAAATTGATCCTGTAACCATTAGCAAGAAAAAAAAGAAAATACTAGGTGTTATTCCTGGTGGAAGTTTAATTGAAAAAATAGTTAGGAATATTATCATTGAAATTGATATTTCTAATAAATTGCTCTGGCTTTACCGACCATAAATAATTATGGATAAAGCTCATCATTCAGGACAAAAACTTTTTTCTATAAGAGGAGCCACTAATTCTCAAGGGAATACGAAAGATGATATAACTTTTGCTGTCTATGAATTAATAGATGAATTAATTAAAAGGAATAAACTTGAACCAAACAATATAATATCTATTACATTTTCAATCACAAAAGACTTAGATGCTTGTTTTCCTGCATCAATTGCTCGAAAATACAATGGTCTTAATGAGGTATCATTTTTAGATTGTCAACAGATGTATGTATCGGATGACATAAAGTTTTGTATCAGGCTGATGGCTCAAGTTTATTTACCCTTTAATTTCAAACCTAATCATCCATATTTAAGAGGTGCCTCCAATTTGCGCCCAGATTGGTGCTAACCTGTTAAAGATTCAAAAAAATAGAATTCAAAATTCATGCTTAGTAAATTTAAAAAATTCAAATCAATCAAACATTATGCAAAGCTAATAGCTATTAGTCCATTATTTATTAGTTCTTTGTATCCGAATATTCAAAATTCAGCCAAAGCAGGATTTGAAGTTCAATGGTACGATAATGATAATTTTAAAAAATTAAGATGGTATCAAACAGATGATAGAAAAAGTGGTCGTAATAAAATATTTCTTTTCTTAACTTCATCTGATAGAAAGACAGGTCTTTTAAAAGTAAATATAAAAGTACCCGATAGATTTATTTCTAAGATCAAAGAAAAAAAAGTTAGTTTTTGTAAAGTTAAAGTTGGAGGTTTTTATGAAAAAACTAAATGTTTAGAAAATATTCCTGTAGAGATTGAATTGGATAAAAAAAATAAATCATTAGATATTTTCCCTGAAAGTCCCATACCGTCTGATAAGAATAATTATGCCATTGTTCTTAAAGTAACAAACCCCAATCGCGGAGGCTTATATCAATTCCATTCTTTTGGTCAATCATCTGGTAATGTCCCAGTTTCATTTTACTTAGGAAGTTGGACTTTAAAAATGCAATCAATATAGTGGCGTTTTACATGATAGATTAAAGTTGGTACTTAAAAACAATGACTAAAAGAACTTTTGGTGGTACATCACGAAAAAGAAAACGCGTATCTGGCTTTAGAGTTAGAATGCGTTCTCATACTGGCAGGAGAGTTATAAAGAGCAGAAGAAAAGAGGGAGAGAAAGAATTGCCGTATAGTATTCTATGGCTTTACCAAAATCAATGAGATTAAAAGGGCACAGGACCTTTAAATACATTCATAGAAATTCAAAAAAAATATACGGAGATTCAATGGATTTAAGGATAACCAAATCAAATCCTAGAATTTTGCCTTCTCATAATATTAAATATGATATTTCAAATTTTAAATTAGCTATTTCTGTGAGCAAAAAAGTCTCAAAAAAGTCAGTTACAAGAAATAAAATAAGAAGATTTCTTCAAGACAAGTTTCTTGAAAACTTTAAAAAAGAATACACTCACATTCCTTATTGGGTACTTGTTAACCTAAAAGGTGGAACATCCATCAATAATAAAGAAAAATTATTAAAGGAATTTCAATTTTTGTTTAGTAAATCCGGTCTATTAAAATGATTAGCATTAATGAAGAGTTATTTTATGAAGGTGGTCCTGCAAAAAGTGATTTGATTATCAATTTGTTAGCTGGTTTAACATTGCTTGGTCTACCCTTCACATTTGCAGCCATTGTAAGAGCATTGTGGCTGCGTTACAAAATAACTAACAAAAGGATTACTATAGAAGGTGGTTGGTTTGGAAGAAATAAAACTCAAGTTTCCTTGAGCAACATTAACGAGATCAGATCAGTTCCAAGAGGTTTTGGCTCTTATGGTGATATGGTTTTAATTTTGAATGATGGCTCAAAGGTAGAAATGAAATCATTACCCTTATTTAGAGAAAAACAAGATTTTATTGAAGCAAATATTGCAAAAAAGTCAGAACAACAAAATCTTGGGGAAGTCCAGGGGTTCGCAACTAAAACTTAATTAAACAATCGCAAAATGTAACCTCAATCTTGTAAGATAAAATATCATTTGTTCTTAATTAACCTTTATTATTGTGATCGGGTTCATTTCAGAAAAACTATTAATCCCGATTTTGGATTTCTTTTATGGTCTAGTTCCTAGCTATGGCCTTGCAATAGTAGCTCTAACTGTAGTCATAAGAATTGCTCTATTCCCACTAAGTGCTGGTTCGATTAGAAGTGCCAGGAGAATGAAAATAGCTCAACCAGTAATGCAAAAAAGACAAGCTGAGATTAAATCTAAATTTTCAGGTAATCCTAAAAAACAACAGGAAGAACTAGGAAAGCTAATGAATGAATTTGGAAGTCCCTTAGCAGGCTGCTTACCTCTTATAGTTCAAATGCCAGTTTTATTCGCATTATTCGCAACTTTAAGAGGATCACCTTTTGCGGATGTTCCTTACAACATAAATTTAAAGATTGTTCCGCAAGAACAAGCTGCAACAATAGATCCTAAACCATATACTTCACCAAGACATTCAATATTTATTACAGAAAAAGCACATTATCCTGTTGTAGCAACCATTCCAAATGGAACGAAACTTGGGACTGAAGAATCAGTAAAAATCAATCTGCAAACATCTGATGGAGGAAGCTATTCTGAACTTCTTTCAAAATTTGAAAACGGAGCAAATTTTGAACCAAGTTGGAAGGTGTCCAAAGGCTCAGAGTTTTTAAAGGTGTCTGAATCTGGAATTGTTACACCAATAAAACCAGGCGATGCGACAATTGAGGCAAAAATCCCAGGATTGGCTGCTAAAAGTGGTTTTCTTTTCATTAAGGCT
>GL947595.1:313059-322243 GCA_000218745.1 Prochlorococcus marinus bv. HNLC2
AATATTCCTGTTTCTTTCTACTTAGGAAGCTGGACTTTAAAAATGCAATCTCAATAATGTCATATATGTCGTGTAAAATGATAGATTTAATGATGGTAATTTAAAAAAATGACTAAAAGAACTTTTGGTGGTACATCTCGGAAGAGAAAAAGAGTTTCTGGTTTTAGAGTTAGAATGCGCTCTCATACTGGAAGAAGGGTAATTAAAAGTAGAAGAAAAAGAGGAAGGGAAAGAATCGCTCTTTAATAATTAATGGCTTTACCTAAATCAATGAGATTAAATGGTCATAGGACTTTTAAATATATACATAAAAATTCAAAAAAGTTTTATGGGAACTTAATGGATTTTAGGATAGCAAAGACAAATCCTGGTGTTTTGCGTTCTCATAAAATCAACCATGGGGTCTCAAATTTTAAAATAGCGATAACTGTCAGTAAAAAAGTTTCAAAAAAGTCAGTAGTTCGTAATAGGATTAGAAGATTACTACAAGAAACATTTTTAAAAGAATTCAATAAAAATTACAACCACGTTCCATATTGGGTACTTGTTAACCTTAAGAATGGAAATTCCTATAATAACGAAATTGAATTGTTAAAGGAATTTCAATTTTTAATTATTAAATCTGGACTATTTAAATGATTAACATTAACGAAGAGATTTTTTATGAAGGAGGTCCTGCTAAAAGTGATTTATTTATAAATTTATTAGCAGGATTTACTATTTTAGGATTACCTTTTACATTTGCAGCGATTGTAAGATCTCTCTGGTTACGTTACAAAATCACAACTAAAAGGATAACTATTGAAGGGGGTTGGTTTGGACGTAATAAAACACAAGTATCGCTAAGTAATATTAATGAAATAAGATCTGTACCGAGGGGGTTTGGTTCTTATGGGGATATGGTATTAATCTAAATGATGGTTCAAAAGTAGAAATGAAATCTCTACCCCTTTTTAGAGAAAACAAGAGTTTATAGAAGCAAATATTTCTAAAAAATCTCAACAACAAAATCTTGGAGAAGTTCAAGGCTTCGCAACTAAAACTTAACTAAATAATCGCAAAATGCTTCCATAATCCTGTAAAATAAATGTCTGTTGTTCTTAATTATCTTTTATTATCGTGATCGGGTTCATCTCAGAAAAATTATTAATCCCGATTTTGGATTTCTTTTATGGTCTAGTACCTAGCTATGGTCTAGCAATCATTGCATTGACTGTAGTTATAAGAATTGCTCTGTTTCCACTAAGTGCAGGCTCTATTAGAAGTGCAAGAAGGATGAAAATAGCTCAACCAGTTATGCAAAAAAGACAAGCGGAGATTAAATCAAAGTTTTCTGGCAATCCTAAAAAACAACAAGAGGAATTGGGTAAACTTATGAACGAATTTGGTAGTCCACTTGCAGGTTGCTTACCATTAATAGTTCAAATGCCAGTTCTATTTGCATTATTTGCAACCTTGAGAGGATCACCTTTTGCTGATGTACCTTACAACATAAATTTAAAGATTGTTCCACAAGATCAAGTTGCAACAATCGATCCAAAACCATATACCTCACCAAGACATTCAATATTTATTACTGAAAAAGCACACTATCCTGTCGTAGCAACTATACCTAATGGAACTAAACTTGGAACAGAAGAATCAGTAAAAATTAATCTTCAAACCTCTGATGGTGGAAGTTATTCTGAACTTCTTTCCAATTTTGAAAACGGAGCAAAATTTCAACCAACCTGGAAGGTTTCTAAAGGTTCTGAATTTTTAAAGGTTTCAGATTCTGGAATTGTAACCCCAATAAAACCTGGAGATGCGACAATTGAAGCAAAAATCCCAGGATTGGCTGCTAAAAGTGGTTTTCTTTTTATTAAAGCTCTTGGCCAAGTAGGTTTTTATGTAGATGGATCAATAAATTGGGATATAGCTGCTTTAGTTGGAGCTTTTGGTCTTACATTACTTCTATCACAGGTTTTATCTGGTCAAGGAATGCCAGCCAACCCACAGCAATCTACTGCTAATAAAATAACCCCTGTAATGATAACTGGAATGTTTTTGTTCTTCCCATTACCTGCAGGAGTTTTACTTTATATGGTGGTTGCAAATGTATTCCAAGCTTTACAAACATTTTTGCTTAACAAAGAAGCTCTACCAGATAACCTTCAAAAAATACTTGACGATCAGTTACTACAGAAGAATGAAATTGCCTCCACTGGTCCCTCTATTACTGATAAAAGATTACCTTTTGAACCAAATAGTAAAAAATAATTTTTCTTTTAATAGAAACTAAAACAAAACAATGCAATCTTGGCTAAACAATTTAGATTTGCTAATTAAATCCAGAACCCCTTTAATTTGGATAAAAACCAAAGAAGAGGAAAGGCTTTATAAATTTATTGAGAGCACCTGTAAACGATTAAATAAAAAAAGAATCATATGCTGGGATTGTGTTAATGGTATAAGCGGTTCTTTAAATGAAGAAAAAAAATTTTCTAATAATCCATTAGGAATTTTAAATTGGATAAAAAATCAAAATAATGAAGTATCTACAATTCTTTTAATTAAAGATTTTCATAAGTTTTATGATGATCCAAATATTTCTCGGACAATAAAAGAAATATCATTCTCACTAAAAGAAACAACTCATAATGTGATTTTTAGTTCCCACATATATCCCTCATCAGATGAACTAGATGAATTACTAACAATTATTGATCTACCACTACCTGATCAAACAGAGCTAAAAGCTTTAATAAAAAATATAGCTCTAAAATCTGATTCATCTATTGATGATAGTGACTTAAATGAACTTGCCTTGGCTTCAAGTGGGTTAAGCGAACTAAGAGTAAGACAAGTCGCTGCAAGGTCTTTAACCCAGAGGGGGAAAATTAGTAAAGCGGATTTAAAAGATATCTTAGAAGAGAAAAAACAAGCTATTTCTAGAAGTGAGATTTTAGAATTTTTTGATAGCAAATCTCAACAAAAGGATATAGGGGGCCTAAAGATTTTAAAGAATTGGTTACATCAAAGGCACCAAGCCTTTTCAAGCGAGGCGAGAGAGTATGGATTACCTCTTCCCAAAGGGGTTTTATTGGTAGGTCCACAAGGAACTGGTAAATCTTTAACTGCAAAAGCTATTGCATCAAATTGGTCAATGCCATTACTAAAACTGGATGTTGGAAGATTATTTTCAGGATTAGTTGGTTCAAGTGAAGCAAGAACGAGAGAGACGATTTCAAGAGCTGAAGCCATGTCTCCATGTATACTTTGGATAGATGAGATTGACAAAGGATTTGGGGGAGATGCTAGAAGCGATGGAGGAACAAGTCAAAGGGTTTTAGCAAGTCTACTTACTTGGATGGCCGAGAAAGAAAGCGCTGTATTTGTAATAGCTACGGCTAATGCCATAGACAGACTACCGCCAGAATTGTTAAGGAAAGGAAGATTTGATGAAATTTTCTTTCTCGATTTACCTAAAGAAGAAGAAAGATTAAGTATTCTTGATTTACATCTTAAAAAAAGAAGACCTAACTATAATTTCCAATTATCTACAATTGTAGATAGAACTAACGGATATTCTGGGGCTGAGTTAGAACAATCAGTTATTGAAGCTATGCATCATGCATTCTCAGAAAGAAGAGAGATTACAGAAAGAGATTTAATAAAAGCTGTTTCAGAACTTGTTCCTCTATCTAGAACAGCTAAAGAACAAATTGATCAATTAAAAGAATGGTCTTCAACAGGAAGAGCTCGACAGGCATCTTAAAATTTATTTATCTTATGTGCAAATCCAAGTAATATTGATCGAATAATTAATTATTTCCTAAAAACTTTTAATAAATCACTTTTATAATTTATCTTAGTTAGTAAGCTTTCAAAATAGTGTGTTAGACCAAAAATTAATAAGAGAAGATCCAACTTTTGTTGAGAAAAAATTATCTCGAAGAGGTAAAACTTTTGAATTATCTAATCTTCACCAGTTAACTCTAAAAATTAAAGAAACAGACATTGAACTCTCTAACTTGCAATCTGAGAGTAAGAAATTAAGTAAGTTAATAGGAGAGATTTATCAACAAAATAATGATTCAGCTCCTGATGATTTTAATAAAATGAAGGATCAGGCTAATAATTTGAAGGCTAAAATTTCAAATCTAGAGATTAAAAAAAGAGATTTAAATAAAGAAATACTAAATGAACTTTTAAAGTTACCCAATTTTCCAAGCGATAAATCCCCTTCAGGAAATGATGAGTCTCAAAATGTTGAGATAAAGAAATGGGGAAATCCTACAATCGTAAATAACCAGAAAAGTCATTGGGAAATTGGAGAAAATTTAAATTTATTTGATTCCAAGAGATCTTCAAAAATATCTAAGAGTAGATTTATAACTCTTATTGGAGATGGAGCAAGACTTGAAAGAGCATTAATAAATTTTATGTTAGATACACATTTCAAAAAAGGATATTTAGAACTTATCCCACCTGCGCTAGTAAATTCAGATAGTTTACAAGGTTCTGGTCAACTTCCAAAATTTTCAAATGAAAGTTTTAAATGTTCAGATGACGATCTATGGCTTTCTCCAACAGCAGAAGTTCCGCTAACTGCTTTTCATAAAGATGAGATTATTGATATAAATAAATTACCATTAAAGTACGTTGCCTATAGTCCTTGTTTCAGAAGAGAAGCTGGAAGCTACGGAAAAGATACTAAAGGACTAATAAGGCTCCACCAATTCAACAAAGTTGAGCTTTATTGGTTTTCAGATCCAAAAGATTCATCAGAGGCTCATAAAAAACTCACTTCAGATGCTGAAGATATCCTCAAAAAGCTTGAACTTCCCTATAGAGTGATAGATATATGTTCAGGTGATCTAGGTTTCTCTTCAAGTCGAACTTTTGATTTAGAGGTTTGGTTGCCAAGTAGCAAAATGTACAGGGAAATATCTAGTTGCAGTAATTGTTTAGATTTTCAAGCCCGTAGATCTTCTATTAGGACAAAAATAGATAAAAAAAGTTTATTTCTTCATACACTAAATGGAAGTGGTCTAGCAATAGGAAGAACAATGGCAGCAATACTTGAAAATGGCCAGCAAAAAGATGGCTCAGTAAAGATACCAGATGCTTTAATTCCATATTTTGGTTCATCTTTAATAAAATCGAACTAATATAAATAAATGAATGTTTTAACCTCTATTGCAGTTTTGGGATTTCTCATTTTCTTTCATGAAATGGGTCATTTCTTAGCAGCTATACTTCAGGGGATATATGTTGATGGGTTTTCAATTGGTTTTGGCCCCTCAATTATCAAAAAGAAGATAAATAATATAACTTATTCATTCAGAGCTTTCCCTTTAGGTGGTTTCGTCTCTTTCCCTGATGAAGATCAAAATGGAATTAAAGCAAATGATACTAATTTATTAAAAAATAGACCCTTATTTCAAAGAATAATAGTTATTTCTGCAGGAGTTTTTGCTAACCTTTTGCTTGCATATATAATTTTGATTGTAAATATTAATACTGTTGGTATTCAATATGATCCAGATCCTGGAATTTTAGTTTTAGCAATACAATCCGATAAGGCTGCCTCCAAAGCAGGATTAGAGCCAGGTGATCAAATTTTAAAAATTAAAGATAATACCTTAGGGATTGGAGATGAAGCTGTAAATTTATTAGTTAAAGAGATACAACAGTCATCGGAGAAATCAATCAATATAGAAATATTGCGAAATAATAAACTAAAGGAAATAAATATTACCCCTCAAAATATTGATGGTAAAGGCACTATAGGTGCTCAATTACAACCGAATATTAGACAAGAAACTTATAAACCTAAAAATATTCTGGAGCTTTTTAAATTTGTCAATAAAGAATTCTCTTCTTTATTAAGTAAGACAATTGATGGTTATAAAGGGTTTAATAACAAATTTCTCATCTACCGCTCAACAATTAAGCGGGCCTGTAAAAATTGTAGAAATTGGTGCTCAATTATCTGAACAAGGTGGAACGGGAATTCTCTTATTTGCAGCATTAATTTCTATAAATTTAGCAGTACTTAATTCATTACCTTTGCCACTTTTAGATGGAGGACAATTAGTTTTTACAATTATTGAAGGCTTAAGAGGAAGGCCAATTCCTGAGAAAATTCAAATTGCAGTTACTCAATCTAGCTTTCTTTTATTAGTAGGATTGAGTTTGGTTTTAATAATAAGGGATACAAGTCAATTATTAATTATCCAAAAATTACTAAATCAGTAGAATGATGCCCTCATAAAATTACTGCTAAATGATAGAATAAAGAAAATTTAAATTTTTACTTAATGGCAAAAAAATCGATGATTGCTCGCGAAGTAAAGCGTAAAAAACTTGTAAAAAAATATGCGGCTAAAAGACAAACTTTATTAGCTGAATTTAAAGGAGCTAAAGATCCAATGGAAAGGTTAGAAATCCATAGAAAGATTCAGTCCCTCCCAAGAAATTCGGCTCCTAATAGAGTAAGAAATAGATGTTGGGCTACAGGTAAACCAAGAGGTGTATATAGAGATTTTGGTTTATGCAGAAATCAATTAAGGCAAAGAGCTCATAATGGCGAATTACCTGGTGTTGTTAAATCTAGTTGGTAAATTTTTTTATTTATATTGGTAAAGTTTTTTAAAAAGTAAATCCGATAATTAACCAAATTTTTGACTTTTTAATAAAATTTGTTTCCAAATTAAAATTTTTTATAAATTATTTAAACTTTTTCAGATCTAATTTAAAAAAAATTCTCACTTTGTCCCTTTTAAATGTAAGAATAAGTAATGTATAGAATACATAAATTAAAAAGTGGAAGGACAAAATAAGTCGATCACGTTTGACGGACGAGAGATACGACTAACTACTGGGGTTTACGCTCCACAAGCAAGCGGAGCTTTAATGATTGAATGTGGTGACACATCACTATTAGTTACAGCTACAAAAACATCAAAAAAAGAGACAGCCGATTTTCTTCCTTTGATCTGCGATTATGAAGAAAAGTTATATGCCGCTGGTAGAATACCAGGTGGATTTATGAGAAGAGAAGGTAGACCTCCTGAAAGAGCTACATTGGTTTCTAGGTTAATTGATAGACCCATGAGACCTCTCTTCCCTAGCTGGATGAGAGACGAAATTCAAATTGTAGCTTCATGTTTATCTCTAGACGAAAGAGTCCCTGCTGATGTACTTGCTGTGACGGGTGCTTCAATTGCAACACTTTTAGCAGAAATCCCATTTTATGGGCCAATGGCTGCAGTAAGAGTTGGCTTGATCGGGGATGATTTTATTCTCAATCCAAGCTACAGAGAGATTGAAAAAGGTGATCTTGATATAGTGATCGCAGGTTCGCCCGATGGCATAGTAATGATAGAAGCAGGTTCGAACCAACTATCTGAACAAGATACTATTGAGGCCATAGACTTTGGATACGAAGCTGTTACTGAGCTAATAAAAGCTCAAGAAAATTTGCTTGAAGATTTAGGTATTAAGCAAGTAAAGCCCAATAAACCAGAAATTGATGATACATTATTTAAATACTTAGATAAAAATTGTACTAAATCAATAACTCAAATACTCCAAACATCAGATTTTTCAAAAGAACAAAGAGATCTTGAATTAGATAAAGTCAAATCAGAGGCTTTAAGTAAAATTGAAGCTCTTAAAGACGATAATCCAGTAAAACTTTTAACATCAGAGAATGATAAATTAGTTGACTCAGATTTTAAAAATCTAACCAAAAATTTAATGAGGGAGCAGATTCTTAAAGATGGGAAAAGAGTAGATGGAAGAAGTCTTGATGAAGTCAGAAAAATTTCAGCAGCTGCAGGAATTCTTCCAAAGCGCGTTCATGGTTCAGCACTTTTCCAAAGAGGCTTAACTCAGGTTTTATCAACTACTACTTTAGGCACACCAAGTGATGCTCAAGAAATGGATGATCTAAATCCTAGTACTGAAAAAACTTATATTCATCACTATAATTTCCCACCATATTCGGTTGGTGAAACTAGGCCTATGAGAACCCCAGGTAGAAGAGAAATTGGTCATGGAGCTCTTGCTGAAAGAGCTATAATTCCAGTTCTCCCTGGGAAAGAGACATTCCCTTACGTATTAAGAGTTGTTAGTGAAGTTTTAAGTTCAAATGGATCTACTTCAATGGGCTCAGTATGCGGGAGTACTTTATCTTTACTAGATGCTGGAGTCCCTCTAAAAGCCCCTGTAGGAGGAACTGCGATGGGACTTATTAAAGAAGGAAAAGAAGTAAGAATACTTACTGACATTCAGGGAATAGAGGATTTCCTTGGTGATATGGACTTTAAAGTTGCTGGCACAGAAAAGGGTATTACAGCTTTGCAGATGGATATGAAAATAACTGGTCTGCCAGTATCTATAATTTCAGATGCAATAAAAAAAGCAAGGCCTGCAAGACTTCATATTCTTGAGAAAATGCAAGAAGCAATTGATAAGCCTCAAGAAACCCTTTCTCCTCATGCGCCAAGGCTATTAAGTTTCAAGATTGATCCAGAGCTTATAGGAACTGTAATAGGACCAGGAGGTAGAACCATTAAAGGTATTACTGAAAGAACAAATACCAAAATAGATATTGAAGATGGAGGTATTGTGACTATTGCTTCTCATGATGGTGCAGCAGCAGAAGAAGCTCAAAAAATAATAGAGGGTTTAACAAGAAAAGTGCATGAAGGTGAAATATTTTCAGGAGTAGTAACTCGAATAATTCCTATTGGTGCTTTTGTTGAAATTCTTCCAGGAAAAGAGGGAATGATCCATATTTCTCAATTATCTGAAGCAAGAGTCGAGAGAGTTGAAGATGTTGTAAGACAAGGAGATGAAGTTACTGTAAGAGTTCGTGAAATTGATAGTAGAGGAAGAATTAATTTAACCCTCAGAGGTGTTTCTCAAAATGGAGGTTTTTCCTACCCTGAACCTACACCAACTCCTGTGGCGCCACTTAATTAAATTTTTAAAGGCTAATGTTAGTTCTTTTAAAAATTTTCTGTATTTCCAAGCAAATCCTCCCATGATTCTGCCTATCGTTGGAAGCAATGATTAAACCTTCTTGTCTAAAATATTTTTGCCCATAAATAAGTTCTTTATTATCTATTGTTGTAATAGCACCTCCAGCTTGTTTTAGGATTGCTTCCGGAGCAGCAAAATCCCAATCTTT
>GL947595.1:322343-343694 GCA_000218745.1 Prochlorococcus marinus bv. HNLC2
CCATTATTAACCAATTCATCCCATGTTTCATAAGCACATTCTAGGTTTAGTAGTCTCGTGTTTTTTAGACCGGCAGGTTCGCCAAAATGGTTTGTGTAAAAGAGATGAGTATAAACTTTGATATTGTTAATAGGTGATTTTTTACATTTGTCAAAGAATATTAGCTGGCTACCTTCAGGGTTGAGAAGGCAACCAGATGGGGAGTCAATACGACTACCATAAGAAAAATTAGACCAAACACTTGCTCCTCCTAGAGTCATTTGAAAAGTAATACACTTGTACTATTATTAGCACCTGAAAATGTTAGTGTCAATTATTTGGTTTTTGCAAATAAGTTTTATGTATTTATTAAATTCTTAAGAGTTTACAAAAATAGTTAATTTACTTTATTATTGGCAAGAATTTAAGAATTTATGAGAGTTAAACTTGAACCTGAGACTGCATTTGTAGGTAAAAAATTTGGATGGATTTTCTTTGGAGTAATATTTTCTCTAAATGCTTTTTTCTTTATTTGGTTCTTTTTCTTTTCTAATTTGAACTAATTAATTTTGTTTGCTTTAGCTTATTAACTATTTTTGTCCATTAAACATGGCTTTTTGATTAGTTAACCAGAACAATAAAAATATAAAAAAGGCTGATACACCAACCCCAATAATGGAACTAAAGAAAAACTTTGTGGTTATATCTGTTTCTGAAAAGGCGAAGAGTAAATTCATTATGTTCTTAAATAAGTATTAATTTACTATCTTAATTATTTGTTCGCTTACTTTTTGTTACCAGTGTAATATCAAATTTTACTTATAAGGTAATCCAAAAATTTAGAGCAAAAGTAATATATTTACTTTTTTGTAAATAGATTTTATTAAAGAATTTATGGATATAAATAATTTTTAAAATAGATAAATCCAAAATCAACTGATTAATCTCATGAATATAGTGAATGATCAACCTTCTAGACAAAAACTACAAATAAATATATATAAAATTTTAATTAGTTTTATTGTTTTCTCAGCAATAATATTTCTAATCACAGATGAAGGGTTTTTCTTCGGTATAAATTAAAAAAATAAAATACAAAAATATATTTTAAATTTCTATATGTTTAGAATACTCCTTTAAAAGTTCTTCATAGAGTTCTGTACTTAGAGGCGCCATATTTTTTTTGGTTTTAACCAGTTTATTTTTGGTTGGGTATATCTGAACCATATCAATAATAAGAAAAATGTAGGAGTTTAGAAATACTGGATTATTTTAAAAAATGCCAGGAATTATCCATCCAAAAAAGCCATAATTAATGACTAAAGCAAATAAGCCCATCATTGCTAACCTTCCATTGGTTAATTCAGCGTTTTTCCAATACTTAGAAGAAGTGTTATTCATTGTTTTATTTTGAGAGGTTTAATTTATTGAAAGTAAAAAGAGCAGTTACTATTGTTGAACTAATTAATATCATTTCAAAGATTCCTAAAGGGGTCATTAAAAAATCCCAGGAATGATCTGACCTGTAGTTGCATATGCTCCTAATAAAGCTATGAAACCTAGCATTGCCCATCTACCATTAGCTTTCTCAGCTTCTGCTGGATAGTTTGTATATTCCTCAACTAGTTGAGTTTTTACTTCTGTTGGAAAGATATTTTGTCTTCCACCAGATTCTGTTGTGATTGAAATTGAACGTGACATTAAACCATACCTGGGATAATTTGACCTGTTGTAACGTATGCACCTACAAGAGCTATAACTCCAAGTAATGCAAATCTACCGTTGAGCTTTTCAGCTGTAATTTTTTGAGGATCTATGTTCCTTGATGTTTTGTTTTCCATTAGAACCAGCCTGGGATTAGTTGACCTGTGACAAGGTATGTACCCATTAAAAGCATAAAACCCATCATCGCTGGACGTCCTAATGCCTTATCGAAAATGTCTTTGTTTGAATTCATTTTGTTGAAAGTTGTGTATGTAAAGAAATATAACTTAAATATTAATATTTGTAAAGTAATTGCTTTAAATTATGCATAAATAAATACATTTAAACCTTTTTGTCAAGATTATGTAACATTTACGTAGAGATTATGTGTAAAAAATATTAAATCTGCTTGTTAATCTTTGTAATCTAAATGACTTTGATTTCTAGAAAACTGTTCCTTGGATTGATATTTGTTCAATTTCAAATGTTACTTTCTGCGCAAGCAAGTCATTTTTAATTCTCGTATGAATTAATTTTAATTGCAATGCGTAAAATGACTGATTTACATCTGCCTTTTTACTTAATATATTGAGTTTGTTGAGTTATAGGAGGTCTTCCCTTATGGTCGATAGCCTGCCAGAAATTTTATAAAACAAACACTAGCTATAATTTACTGCTCCAATTATTTTTTATTAATGTCTAAACTTCCTTCCTCTGCATCGTTTAGGTGCCCTATGGAAACAAGTTTAATTCTTTTTATAAAGGCCCCAGTTAAAAATAGTTAGTTACTTTTTATAAACTTCATTAAAAAGTACATCTTTTATTTAGCAACAAGGATCAATGATTTAGGTGAGTTGTTAAATTTTTTTTCATCGTTAAAGGCAAGATAAGAGGACTTTAAACGGTCCTCTTATTTTTTTATTTAGTTGAATTTTAGAAAGATAATTTATCAAAACTAGTTTTGAAAATCTTTTTTTGATGTTCTAGCAATAGATTGGCAACTAGAGGGATGCCATTCTTTTTGTATCGCTCCGATAAATTTATGTATAAATTCATCTGGACAATCGGTCTTAGCTTTTAGGTAATGCAGTTTTGCATTAATCAATTCATATGTTTTTGTAATAATTCCATTATTTTCTTCATGAGAAGGGGTCCAACTTGAATTTATTGAGTTCATATATACAAACTAAATTTTTATAATATCGTATCCAGGTAAAACTTCGTAATCGGCATCTGAACAACATAAACTACCCAAAAGATTTTCTAATGTTTTGTGGGCCTCATCATAGGACTCATAAATATTTTTTGTTAATCTATCCTCTTTGCCATCAAGTCTGATAATTTTAAATTTCATTACCAATCAGGATAAATATGCTCATCACCAATTGGCTCCTCATAAAACTCTCCATCTCTAATACCTTTTTTATAACTATCTAATATTTTCTGATAGTTCATAACACTTGGTATCAAGTTACCTACATATGAGGGGTTGTTTTCAGTCATTAATTAATTTGCTTATCAATATTTATCATTAAAATAATAATAAATCATAAATTCATTTGAAGGAGGAAGGATAGAGCTTATCTATTTTTTGTTTCTGCTTTGTTAATTTACTTTCTTCATAATTCTGAGCCATAATTCTTCTAATTAATAACTGAGGAATTAACCAAACCATAGCAATGGCAATAGCCATAAAAGCAGGGTTTCTCCAAGTCATTTGGATAATTTTCTCTATTAACTCGTCATTAAATAAACTCATTAATTTATTTTCCTTTAATTTAAAACAACTGTTAGTTTAGTAATTTTAAGAAATCATCTTAATACTAGCTTAATAACTTCTTTTGTAAGATGTTAAGTTCGATCTTTAATAATTGATTAGGATATTAAAATAAAATTTTATGTAAGTATTACAGCAATCTTCATGAACACTGGTTTGCTGTTAATATTAGAAGTATTGCAAAAATCTTTATTAACAAACTTACATGTCATTTTTTTAGATTTACTTTTGTAAAAAGTGATATTGATTCAACTATTTGTAAAATTTATAAATTTATAAAAAAAGGTGATCTAAAAAAATTACATAGTGAATGATTTTGAAAATTCATCTTACAATGAAATTATTTAAGTCATGAAAAATATTGAAAACGATATGGATATTTATTTCGCTGTTGGAAATGCAAACACCTTAAGACAAGAAAAAGAAATTAGGGAAATTTTAAAAAGAAGGAATTATTTAGGATGGAAAATAGTTTCTACTTCAACAGCAATTGTTGATATGAAGAATCAATTCTCAAATCTATATATTTTTTGGGAAAGAGAAAAAATATCTTGAAAAATTTCACATAAATTTTGCAGTTAATGTGTAAGATTAACTTATTAGATTATCATTTTGTCTACTTTTCTAATTACAGGCTCAAATCGAGGCATTGGACTAGAATTATCACATCAACTCTTCAAACGCGGACATAAAGTTATAGCGACATGCAGAGAAAGTTCAAAAGCTTTAGATGGAATAGGTGTTCAAGTGATAGAAGGTATTGATATATCATCTGAGCATTCTTTAATCAAATTGGAAGATAATATTAAAGGTATTAAGTTAGACTGTCTTATTAATAATGCTGGAATAGCACAATATAATTCTCTTGATAATTTAGATTTAGAGAGTATAAGAAATCAATTTAATATTAATGCTCTAAGCCCTCTAAATTTTACTAAATCAATGATTAAATACCTTAATTTAAATTCTAAAATTGCATTCATCACAAGCAGAATGGGTTCAATAGCGGATAATACTTCTGGTGGTTCCTATGGCTATAGAATGTCAAAGGTTGCTTTAACAATGGCAGCTAAGTCTCTTTCAATAGACTTGTTAAAGAAAAATATTTTTGTTGCTATCGTCCATCCAGGTTTAGTTAGTACAAGAATGACTGGGTTTACTAAAAATGGAATTTCGCCTGAGGTTTCTGCCAAAGGCATTTTGGAAATAATTAATAATCTTAATAGCCAAAATACTGGAACGTTTTGGCATTCTAATGGTGAAACTTTACCCTTTTAATTCTTATAAATTTATTATTTATTAAAAAATTTTTAAATTTTTAAGTAATAACTTTCTTTAATTTGCAGTTATCGTTATTCTTTAAGAAATACATTCAATAAAGGAGGTGATTCATTGTCGTATCTACCGAAAACTACGGTCCAAAGAGAGGCCATGAAATCAATATCTACATTTTCACAGGTCTCTCATTCTTTAATAAAATCAAAAGGTTTTATAATTAATCGTTTTATATAGAATATTTTTTCTTTAAATATCTAAGCTCCTTAAAATTTTTAAGGAGCTTTTTTATTGCAGCAAATTAAATCTATTAATTTATTTATTAATAATATTCTTTGGTTAATCGTTTTATTTCCATAAAGATTATTTTGTTTTACTAAGATTTTTTGTCCTTCAGGTCCTAAAGCATTATTGATGAATTTATAGTCTTCTTTAATCCATTTTTTTACCATCTTATCTTCGTATTCAATATGAAATTGTATTCCAAAGCAAGAATCAGAAATCTTAAATAATTGTTCTTTACAACGCTTACTACTAGCAATTAATTCAGCATGGGGTGGAAGTATTATTCTATCGCTGTGCCAATGAAGACCATATAGAGGTTCTTTAAAAATTTGATTATATTTGCTGTCATTATTTACCAAAATTTCTGACCATCCAACCTCTGGCATAAACTTTAAAGGCTTTCCTCCCAAAAGTTTTTCTATCTTGCCTCCAGATGCATATGCTAGTAATTGAGCACCAAGGCATATACCAAGAATGCCAATATTATCTTTTATTGATTTTTTAATTAAGTTAACTTCATCTTTCAACCAAGCAAATTTTGCGCTATGAATATCTTCTAATCCCATTGGACCACCTAGTATTAGTATTAAATCATTTTTTTTAACTATTGGTAATTTATCGCCAAGATCAATACGATAAATTTTTGTTTTGAATCCTTTTTCCTCCGCAACTTCTTTAAAAAGACCAGGCCCTTCTCTTTCCAAGTGTTGTAATACATGAAGAGTTCTCATAGTTTTAAGTAATTTACAAGAAGTTTTAATGAATTATTTTATAAAATTTATTTCTATAAAAACAAACTTATTAGTAAGAATAAAAATCCAATAACAATTGCTATTATTGCGCTATCAACTAGTAAATCCTTCCAATTATATCCTTTTAGCATTTTTTCTTTGTCTTTATCACTCATTAAGTTTTTAAGCCAAGACCAATCTAAAAGCTGGGTTAGAGCAAAACCAAATATAATATGTCCCACAATTATCCCTATTAGATCTGTTCTTGAAATTTCCCTTGCAAGACTTGTAAAAAGAAAATAATCCATTTTAATTTTCTTTCTTTTCGGAAGAACTATCTTCTTTATATTTTTCCCATACTTTATTAAGATTTTCCTGAGAAAATCTATTTTTTAATTCATCAAATTGTTTTTTAAAAACACCATAGTTGTCAGTGATCTCTTTTTTAGTTTGGTCATCAAAGAAATTAGAAGATAATTTCCAAATATACCAACTGGTTGCGATGAGAAGAATTAATCCTAATAATTGCATTTTTTTATCCTAAAAATAAAAACTTAACTTTTAATCTAAAATTTCCTAATAGATAAAAATTTATTAACTACATAGTAATATAAAATTCAACTTATCACTTCAAATAACTTTTTAGATTAACCGGTATAAACACTGATTTACTTTCTTTGGATCTAGTAAGAAAATATTATTAGAAAGAAAGGAGGAACCTATTACATGGTTTTTAATCCACCTGAGAATCTAAGAAAATATTACCTGCTTAAGGAAAAGCCGAGAATGGGACTCCGTTAATATAAGCTTAATCAAATAGTCTGATAAGACTCTACTAATTTTAAGGTAAATCAAGGAGCTTAAATTAATGGAATATGTCCCCAAAAGTATTTAATTCAAGATTATATAAGATTTAGAATAGCTTGTTATAGTCGCTAACAATTTCGAATATATTTAATTGTTAGTTAAAATTGAATATTACAAAGAGGTAACCTTGTTACCTCTTTTTTATTTAAAATCTCAACCAATGAAATAATATTTTCTCTAAAAACCAAATTGTTAGTCCACCTTCAAGGAATGCAAGCCAGTACATTCCATAGTCTGATAAACCTGTCTGCTCTTTAACTATCTTAAGGAGTTTTTTATGTTTTTCTATGATTTCTCTCATTGTGTTCTTTTATTATCTATTTAATATTAGTTTTGCAAATAAATCATAAAAATAGGAATTTATACTGTATTAGTAATATCAAGAAAAGGTGTAGATTGTAAATGTCAGAAAACTCCTCACACATTAATTTCTGATATTAAAAAGCACAAAGATAGCAAAATATCTAGGTGCTTTTTTTTGTTTTAACTTAATTTGACATGTCCTAACCATATAATAAATATTTTATTTTAATTAACAAATTTTTTATTTCCAGCTTTAAAAACTTAAGGATACTAAGAACTTAGACTATTTTTTTATCATTTAAAACAAAACCTTTTCCAAAACAGACAAGGCATGTTTTAGCTCCATCTATAGAAATTCTTCGATATCCATGACCATTACAATTAGGACATTGTTTTTTTAAATTTTTATATATTTTTGTTCGAACTTTTTCAGCCTTGTGCAAATAAGATACAGTTTCTTTTCTTCCATTTGCTGAAGCAGCACCTTTTATTAAATCTGCATATTTTTTTTGTAGCTGTTTTTCTGTCATAGTTTAAAAAGTAAGCCTCTTTTGTTTATAAGTAACTAGAAAAGTTGTACTACTAATTTTCTAATTAAGTCGATTATTTGCAGCAAGTATCTCTTCTTGAGATTTTTAAATTCTATCCAGAATACAATTAAACTGCTTTTTTATAACTCTATATATTTATTTTTTAAGAAATTTTTAATAATTTATATTATTAAATCTTAGTTAAAAAAACTTATAAGTTAAAAAATTTTATATGTTCAAAAAATTAAACACATATTTAATGATATGTTTCTTTATCTTAGATCTTTCCTGACATATCCATAACCAATATATATAATTACTATTTAAGTGTTAATTTAAGCGACCTCCTCTTGAATTTCCCCAGCTTTTTTTAAATTCTTAATAAGTAAATCATTCTCCTTAGTGAGATTTTCTAATGCGGATTGTGTAAATTGTTCTTTAGCTTCAAATTCAGCAGACTTAATTTTTCTCTTACTAGGCAAATTTTTTCTAGTTTTCTTACTCATTAATTACTTTTAAGTAGAAAAATTCTATATCTTTGAAAATAATATTTGAGTAAAATTTTTTACAAAATAAAAATTATTTTCCTAAATAACATTGCTAAGTATGCAATGTACTAAGCTGTGGAAAAACCTGTTGAAAAAGGATGAAAAAGTGGATAACTTTTAAGGGATCATTGTGAATAGGTTGATCTCGGATCTATTAATTAAACATAATCAATTAAAAATATTAGTTAATATTAAAGAAATAAACTCTTTAAATAAACTGTAATGACTAGGGGATCACTACTAAATAACGAATTATTTTAAATTTAATAGAAAAAATTAAAGCTATATGTCAAATATTAATTTTGAATTTTGAATTTTCGATTTTTTCCAAAAGAATGACCCACTATCTAAATATAATGTTTAGGGTATCTATACATTAGTTCAAAGAAAAATTAACCATGAATAAATTGAGCTAATTACAAAAAAATTGAATGGCTTTATCTTATATTCATCTTTCTTATTAGCATTAGGAGCTATTTTTACTCCCTTATCATTATTTAATGTTAATGATGAAGATGACGATGTGTAGGGTAATGATATATTAGCTTTTTTCAGCTTTGGATTTTATAAAAACAGTTTAATGTTATGGACGCCTCGGAACTTATAATTAAAAATTCAATTAAAAATCAACCTATTGGAGAAACAAAGAATTTCATATGGTTTATTTGTGACATTGGCATATTTGCGATAGTTAAAAGTAATATAAATTTTTCTGAGAATAAAATTCTTAATGAAGCTTTATCTATATCTTTAGATTTAAGTAAGGAAGAGAAGGAGGTTTACTTTATTGAAGGGAAAAAAATAATTTTATTTTATTCATAAATTTATCAAGATAATAATTGAGCCTGCCTGTATCCCTACCAGCAAACTCCCACCAATCCTAAAAAGAAAATATCAAAGCCATGAGATTAGCTATAGGTATAAATACTCCAATCTAAAAACCTTTTGGATATGATTGATATAGAATATTCTTTAGTTCTGAATAAGTTTTAGTTTAAAAAAACTATCAAGGTTTGTATAAATGTTCTTTATAGGGATATTTTCAATTTTAATAAATTTGTATATTTAGTTTATTTTTTTAAAAAGAGATACTGTTTCATTAAGGTCCAAGCATGGTTCAATGGTGATTTCCATAAGATGACTCCATGGGTTCCATTGCTGCCATATTGTTTCAAGAGAATCAGAGCTTACTACCGAATGCCCAATTCCATTTTGAATCATAAATATCCATGAATGAACTATGTAATTTGAGGGTCTTTTATCAGGCCCATTTGATTCGTACCATTCTATAAGCATTTCTCCGCCCTTTAGTTTATCTACACTATTATTGAATTCGTAAGAGATTAGAAAATTTTGCATTTAAAATAAATTCACTTTTAATATATTAATTAAATACAAATTTTTAACAAAACAAAGTTTTAAATTCCTTAAAGAATCATTATTAATGATTGTTATTCAAATTTATTTAATAAATTTTTAGTTATCAGAATTTAATCTTTTTTCTCTCATAAACATAAAAGCTCCAAATGAAAAAGCTAATGATACTAGAAATGTAGCGGGATAATATAAGCCCCAAAGTTTTAATTTTAATCTTTTGCCTTCAGTAAAATAAAATATAAATATTGCAATTAGAAGAACAGCCGTATCAGCCGAAACAAAACCTGCGGTTGGATTTGCCCAAGCGCCATCTAAAAAAGATTTACCTATATCTAAAGCTGATCCATTTATAGTTCCATCTATTACTTGAGATACAAATTTTGAAATAAAATAAAATGGCCAAATTAATCCTGCAACGCAAGTTAAACCATAGATAGTTAGTCTTAAATTTACCCACATAGTATTTTTTGTATCAAAGTTTATTTATAGCAATAAAAATAATAATTTTGTTGTAAAAAATAATTCTATAGATTGATCATAACTGTAAAAATTTATTATTTAAATGCTTAATAATCTTATTTTTAATAAAGACAAATTAAACTTGTAATACTTCAAGACATAAATTCTTAAATAATGGCAAATAAAAATAATTCAGAATTTTTAGATAATGTTGAATATAAAGATGTCTTGCAAGAAGAAATACAAAACTTTCTTGAAAAAGAATCAGCAATTGATGAAAAATTTAATAAAAAACAAAAAAAATTAAGCAAATTTAAAAGAACGCCATTGGAGATAATTAATAGATTATTATTTTTCTTGTTTTTAGGGAGCTTTATCTTTTCGTTCGTATCTGTTTACTACGAAAATAAAATTTGGTTTATCTTTTATGTAATTAGTGCATTTTCATGCATTTTTTATACACCAAATAGAAAGGCATTAAAAGAGCTAATAGCTGCTTGGCCAAATGTAGAAGATATTATTAGAGGTAGGAGTTTATGGAAAAGGAAATGAATCCGATTAATGTTTTAAAAAGGAAGATTCTTGATTTTTTGGTGCCTTTTATAGAGGGATCTAAGAAAAAAGAAAAAAGTAAAAATAATGGATAATAAATTTCTTTTTATTGGAATTATTATTGAATTAATTCTCTTGTTTTTAGTATTAATAAAAATAAAAAATTCAAAAAAATTGAGAACTAGACAACCTTCATTACCTAAAGAAATTATCAAAAATCTTAAAATTTAAGTAATTTTAAAGGTATAGAACTTTTCAAGTTTTTTATAAATATCGCAAAAAGTCTGTGTTTTGGTTTAAATATTAATAGTTTGGTAATGATATGGATACTCCCGGAAAACTTCGCCCAATAACAAATCCTCTAAATAGTTTTTTGTTTGAAAGGGAATTTGATAATGTAGATCAAGTATTTAAAAAGCTTTCTAAATTAGCTGAAAATTTGCCAAGAACTAAAGTAATAAAAAAGGATGATATTTATTGGAAAGGAGTATGCAAAAGTTTAGTTTTTAGATTTCCTGATGATCTGGAAATATTAAAGATAAAGAACAATTATGAACTTAAGTCCTCTAGAGGAACAATACAAATAAGATCAGCATCTAGGTTTGGTCAATCAGATTTAGGTGTCAATCAAAGAAGAATAGCAACCTTGGTATCAAAATTAGATAAATTTAATTAGTAACATATATTGACACCTATATTTAATTAAATAAATTTATAAGGTATCGATATTATGAATGTGATGGATTTAAGAGACAATAAATTGGTTTTGATGTTGGTAAACATAATATCTGTAGGATTATTATTTATTATTTTTGATTTAATTTTTAGATTTGTAAAATTTAGTTTGATCTATTACAAGCTTTACTTTTATTGGGATATTTATTCGACATTCTATTCTTTTATATCTTTAGTTTTTTGTTCTTTATGGTTATGTACATCATTCCGTTTTTCTATGAAATTATGGAGCAAGAAAATCTCTTAAAGAATTCCTTAAATAATCAATATTTATATTTTTCAATTTAGTGAATTAAAACTTTGAATTTCTATAATTCATGCTTTAATTCGTATGAGAAACAAAAACCTTATGGTAAAGATTATTTTGATTGGGATTATTGTAGCCTTGGTATATTCTCAACCTGATTTAAGACTAACTGTTGCAGATTGGCTAAGAGCTGCATCTGATTTTTTAGTGGAATCTGTAGAAATAAAATAATAAATATTGTTTATAAACGCTTATCTTTCTTAAGAAAAATTAGAGAAATTACACAAAGGACACTTATAGCTGGGCCTGGTGATAAATTAAAAACTAATGAAATAATGAAACCCAATACTGATATAAATAATCCAAATATAGATGATTTGATCATTGCCACACGTAAACTAGGTGCTTTTGATACTCCTAATAATGTTGGTGTAGATAGTAAAGCAATTACAAGTATCACCCCTACTGCAGACATTGAACTTACAATAACTAATGCTGTTGTGAAACTAAGAGCCAAATTTAATAGAGAAACATTTATTCCATTTGCTGCAGCCCCCTCACTGTCTAATCCAACATATATTATTTTTTCGTAGCCAAAAATAATTAAAGAACAAAATATTAAGAAGGCAATAAGTGTTCTTAGTAAATCACCCAAATTGGCGGTCAATAAATCTCCAAATAGGACAGCTTCTAAATCAATTCTTATTCCAAGTAAAGGAATTATTAATACTCCAAATCCAAGCATTCCAGCAAGGATTGTGTTCATTATTGCTTCATAGTTTTCACTTTTTTTATTAGTTAAGCTTTCGGCAATAATAGCACCAGTAAGACCACTGATCACACCACCGATAGAAGGGTGAATTCCTAATGCTAATGCCAAGGCTAATCCTGGTAAGACGCAATGAGATATAAGGTTTACCTGTAATAGTCTTCTATGGGTTATTAAAACTGTGCCCATAGCTGGACAAAGTATTCCAGAGAAAATAGTAATTATTAGTGGAACAATCCACCAAGTTAAATTAAAAAAAGACATTAAACAAATGATTCGGTATGATCAAAAATAAGTCCGAAACAAAATCTTGATGATGGCAGCCAAAATAAAGATCTCTAAAAGGCAGGAGCAGATTCTCGAAATACTTAAAAATTGTGATGATGAATTGAGTGGACAAGAGTTGCACAGGGAATTAATAATTGGAGAGAAAGAAATGGGATTGACTACTGTTTATAGGAATCTTCAAGTTTTAATGAAGACTGGCCTTATTCGTTCAAGACATTTACCTACAGGAGAAGTTTTATATACTCCTGTGGAGAGGGACATACATCATCTAACTTGTGTGCAATGCGGAGAAACTTCAAAAATAGATGGTTGTCCAGTGAAGGATATTCATGAGCCCAAACAAGTGAACAAAAAGTTTCAACTCTTGTTCCACACTTTAGAGTTCTTTGGCCTCTGCCAAAACTGCTATCAAAAAAATGCCTAAAATACATATATCATTAGCAATCACAAAGAGTTTTATCTTTTAGACAGCAAATATCATCAAGTCTTTCTTGAATTACATTAGGTGTTCCTGTAGCAAGAATTCTTTTGTCTAGGACTACAACTCTATCGTAAGCATTCAATGATGAGCCCCAATCATGACTACTTATAAATACTGATAAACCTGAATCTGCAATTTGTCTGACAATTTTTAGAAATTCCTCTCTTGCGGGAGGGTCTAAGGCAGAACATGGTTCATCAAGAAGAAATATTTTGGCAGAGGACATTAATGTTTTTGCTAGAAGAGCTCTTTGTTGCTGTCCTCCAGATAAAGAATCAAGTCTTCTTTTCGCAAGATTAGAAATTCCAACTCTCTGCATACTTGCTTCAATTTCACAACATTTATTTACCCATGTTTTTGGCCTCGAAAGAAGATCCTTGATTTGAAATGGCAAACTATTTCTTGATTTTGTTTTTTTGATTTGACCTAAGGATACTAATTTCTCTACGGTGATTGGAAACTTCCAATTCATAGAACTTCTTTGTGGCATTAGTGCTACTTGTGTGCTGGATTTATTAAGAATTTCTCCGTCAATTGTTATCTCCCCGCTATCTGGCGAAGTTTGACCTTTCATTAATCTAAGGAGTGTTGATTTCCCTGCGCCGTTAGGCCCCACAAGTGCAGTAAGTGTGCCAGGTTTTATCTCAACTGAAACTTTAGTAAGAGCTGGCTCACTATTTTTTGAATAAGAGTAAGATAAATTATGTGCAATTAGTGATGACATAGAGTAATTTTTTCTAACAGACCCTTACATAACAATACCAACAGTTTATTAGAAGTCTTAATTTCATAACAAAAAGAATAGCACCTTGCGCTATAAAATGAAAATGATTATCATTTTAAGGTCAAACAAATTTTTATGTCAATTTTTAAAAAATTATTTTTCTCAAATAATAATAAATTAATTTTTAGAGGTTCTATTTTAGCTGGAACACTTTTATTTACAGCCTCATCTCAAGAAGCTTATGCAAAAGGTAAATCTTATGTTGCCGTTGAACCATTGGTATGCGACTTGGTCAAATCAATGGCAATCCCATCAGATAAGGTTACTTGTCTTGTTGATAGAAAGGCAGATGTTCATGATTTAAAAATCACTCCCAGGCAAGCGCAACTACTTAACAAAGCTGACAAAGTATTTACCCTTGGTAAAGAAATGACGCCAGCGATGAGAAATTGGGAGGAGAAATCAAAAACTGTTGTTGTAGGTGTTAATGCTATTGATGTGGAAAATCCCTCTCCTGAAGAAGGTGGTGCTTTTGAGTGGGCAGGACTATTTGATCTTTCAGCAGGAAGTTACACATGGTCATTTGCAAAGGTTGATGGCGAGTACGCAGATCCAGCAATGAAAATGGTCATTCTTGAGTCTGATGATATAGAAGAATCTGAAGAATTAGCATCAGATTTATTAGGGTCTGATGATTCAATTAATAAAAAAGATAATGCAAGTCTTGTTCCAAGTGATAAAGCTTACACTTTGAAATTTAATCAAAAGAAAGATAAAACAGTATTTAATATAGAAATTAAAAAAGATGGCAAATATGCTTTTTTCACTGAACATATGCCTTTTGAGTTTGAGGCTGATGAACATTTCTTAAAAGATTTAGCAAGAGTTGATATAGAACCTATTGCTCAAGAACCTGAGATGGGTGGTCATAGTGATCATGGAGAAGAAGCTTTTGAATGGGCTGGTACTTTTGATCTTTCTAAAGGAAGTTACACATGGTCATTCGCAAAAGTTGATGGTGAATATGCAGATCCAGCAATGAAAATGGTCATTCTTGATTCTGGTGATATTGAAGAATCTGAAGAATTAGCATCAGATTTATTAGGGTCTGATGATTCAATCACAAAAAAAGATAATACAACTCTTGTTCCAAGTAATAAAGCTTACACTTTGAAATTTGATCAAAAGAAAGATAAAACAGTATTCAATATAGAAATTAAAAAGTCTGGAAAGTATTCTTTCTTTACTGAGCATATGCCTTTTGAATTTGAGGCTGATGAACATTTCTTAAAAGATTTAGCAAGAGTTGATATAGAACCTATTGCTCAAGTTCCTGATGAAGGAGATGGCCATCATCATCATCATCATCATGGTCACGGTTCTCTAGACCCTCATGTATGGCATGATCCTAGTAATGTCATGAAAATGGGTAAAGTTATATCCAAAAGCCTTAAGAATGACATTTCTGTTTTCAATAGAAAAGATCGTAGTTTAATTAATGAAAGAATAGATTCTGCTAATAATATTTTGGGGAATCTCCAAAGGTGGACCTCAAAACAAGTATCTACGATACCTGTATCAAATAAGGTGATAGTCTCAAAGCATAAAGCCATGGATTATTACGGAGCAGCTTTTGGATTTGAGACGATAAGCTTATTAGATACACTTGGTGATTCATCTAGCTTACGACCTGAAAATATCAGTTCTGTTTTGAGGGAATTAAAGGAAGATAACGTTCAAGTTCTTTTCCCTGAACAAGTCCCTACTTCAAAATTATTAAGAAATTTAAGTAGACAAAGTTCCATACCGTTAGCCGTTGATCAAATATTTGTTGATGGACTAATGCCCAAAGGTAATACAATTTCAGTTGCGGTACATAATACTTGCACAATTGTTAATTCCTTGGGTGGATCATGTGATAAGAACTCTGGTATAAATCTTGAAAACCAGTGGGATTCATTAAAAAACTAATATCTTTGTAGAAATGGTTTTCATTTTTAAATAAACCACATTATATTTAATTAAGGATTTAATATTAATGAAAACCTTTTCTTGAAATGAATGAATCAAAGAAAGTTCCAGTCACAATACTTACAGGTTTTTTAGGGTCTGGAAAAACTACATTATTAAATAGGATTTTAAGTGAGGAGCATGGGAAAAGAATTGCAGTAATAGAGAATGAGTATGGAGAAGTTGGTATTGATCAAGGACTTGTAATTAATGCTGATGAAGAAGTTTTTGAAATGTCAAATGGTTGTATTTGCTGCACTGTTAGGGGAGATCTTATAAGAGTTTTAGGGAACTTAATGAAAAGAAGGGATAAGTTTGATTATGTTTTAGTAGAAACTACTGGTTTAGCTGATCCAGGTCCTGTAGCACAGACTTTCTTTATGGATGAAGAAATTAGCTCTGAATTTACTCTCGATGGGATTGTCACGCTGGTTGATGCAGCACATATTGATCAACAATTAGGAAGAAGTGATGAGAGTTCAGAACAAGTCGCATTTGCAGATGTTTTAGTACTCAATAAGACAGATTTAGTCTCTGAAGATTCTCTTAAAAATCTTGAGTCTAGATTAAGAGATATGAATAGAATGACTAGAATTATTCGGGCTGAACAAGCAAAAGTTCCAATAGAAACTGTACTCAATTTAAGTGCTTTTGATCTCGATCAGGTTCTAAAAAGAAGACCTAGTTTCCTTGAGCCAGAATATCCTTTCGAATGGACGGGAGTTTATAACCTTGAGGCAGGCAGATATGAATTAATTTTAGAGGATGGTCCTGATCCAGAGATGTCATTAGTTGCTTTTAAAGATCAAGGAACTTCTGAGGAGGATTTAAAAGAGGGTGCTGAATCTTGTGTTAGGTATTATGCAGAAAGTCCTCTTGAGATATTTAATGGAGATCATGTTCCATTTTCTAAGCATGTAAATTTGAATTTAAAAGATAAAGGTCCAAAGAGTTTTATTTTAGATTTAGATCAATCATGCAATGTTGGTTTATTTACTCAACATACTGCTGAAGAGTTTGATATAAAATTATTAAGTGTAAATGAGAAAAATAAAGGAGAGTTAGTTACTACAGAAAAGGAGAGGATATGGGTTGCAGAGCATGAGCATGATGATGAAGTAGGTTCCATTGCTATCGAAAGAATTGGCGATGTAGATCCTGAAAAATTAAATACATGGATGGGAAGACTTTTAGCAGAAAAGGGAGTTGATATTTTTAGAACTAAAGGATTTATTAGTTATGCAGGTAATCCTAAAAGAATTGTTTTCCAAGGTGTGCATATGCTCTTTACAGCACAACCTGATAAGGAATGGGGCAATGAACCACGCCGAAATCAGTTAGTTTTTATAGGTAGAAATCTTGATGAAGAACAAATGCAAAAGGACTTTGATAAGTGTCTAATTTAGAGCCATTCAACCCAAGAGGTATGCTCCATGATGGTTGGACTTCTCAAGTAGATGATTTTGCCATTGCTTGTGGATGGGCAAAGAAAGGAAATATTTTTCTTGTAGGCGGTAGTGCTGGAGGTCTATACGCATTTAATGGTTCAAATGGTAAATCTCTATGGAATAAAGAGTCTTCTCATCAAGAAGGTTTGTTAGCATTAGATATTAATCCTGAAGGAGATAATTTTGCGACTTCTGGTCAAGATGGAGCAGTTCGTTTTTGGAATTCTGAGAATGGAAATGAACTCAATTTTATTGATTTAGGTAAGGGATGGGTTGAACATCTTTGTTGGTCTCCTGATGGAAAATACTTAGCGATTGCATTTTCTAGAATTGTCTATGTGTATAGCTCAACAGGAAAAGAAATCTGGAAATCAGAACAACATCCAAGTACTGTAAGTGCATTAGCTTGGGCCAAGGAAAATGAATTAGCCACAGCATGCTATGGGCAAGTCTGTTTTTATGATATTACTAAAAATAAAGTTAACCAAAAACTTGAGTGGCGAGGTTCTTTGGTTTCAATGGTTATTAGTTCTAATGGTGATATTGTTGCCTGTGGAAGCCAAGATAATTCAGTTCATTTTTGGAGAAGATCCACAGGGCATGATGCAGAGATGACAGGTTATCCAGGTAAGCCTAGTAATATAGCTTTTGATCATACCGGTAAATTACTAGCTACAGGAGGAAGTGAGCGAGTAACAGTTTGGAGCTTTGAGGGTAATGGCCCAGAAGGAACAATTCCAGGAGAATTGGGTCATCATACTGAGGCAGTATCTAGCTTGTCATTTGCTAATAAATCTAAACTTATAGCTTCTGGCTCAAGGGATGGTTCAGTCGTTGTAAGTTTTTTGCAAAATAATGGCGATGGTAATCCAGTTGGAGCTGCATTCTCTGGAAATTCTATTTCAGCCTTGGCATGGAAACCTGATGATTGCGCAATAGCTGCCGTAAATTCAAAAGGTGGAGTAAATATTTGGAATTTTAAAGTTAGAACTGAATCATAGTCTTCAAAGAATTAAGTAAATCATTGCATATTAGATAGTTTCAATTAATTGATAATTTTAAAAAGCAAATAATAATATTAAGTATGAAATTAAAATTATTTGAATTTTACTTTTTACAAAATTATTTAAGACCTTGGCTTGGTCTTATTTATTCCCTGTTCTTTTTGTTTTTTCTAGGTGCAATCGGATATCGAATAACAGAAGGCTGGGATTGGAGTGATTGCTTATGGATGGTACTAATAACAATAACCACTATAGGTTTTGGAGAAGTAGAACCATTAAGTCCTGAAGGAAGAATTATTACTGTTTTAATAATAGTTGGAGGATTAATTTTTATTCAATTTACTTTTCAAAAAGCTGTTAGATTATTCGAATCAGGCTATTTTCAAAGAGTAAATGAATTACGTTTTAAAAGAATTCTTAGAAAAATGGAAAATCATGTAATTTTGTGCGGATATGGGAGGGTAGGTCAGGAAATATCTAATCAAATAAAAACGCAAAATATTCCAATTATTGTTGTAGAGAGCGATGAAGATAGAAAAAAGATTGCTGAAGAAAATGGTTTAGAAGTACTTTGTGCCGATGCGACTCTTGATGAGACGTTAAAACTTGCAGGTTTAGAAAAATGCAAAAGTTTGGTTGTTACTTTACCTAATGATGCTGCAAATTTATATGTGGTTTTGAGCGCTAAGGGAATAAGAAGTTCTATAAGAGTAATTGCAAGAGCGGGAACTGAAGAAGCTGCAAGTAAATTGAGATTAGCTGGAGCAAGTATAGTTGTAAGCCCTTATATAGCTGCAGGAAGAGCAATGGCATCAATGGCTTTAAGACCAATTGCTATTGACTTTCTTGATCTGCTTGCAGGAAGTGAATGTGAAATTGAAGAATTTGAATTAAGTAATGATATTAGTCTTTTTGAAACTGCAGAGAAAAGATCACTTTCTGAACTTGGAATAGGCAAAAAGAGTGGTGCAAAAATATTAGCCATTAAGGAAAACGAAAAGTTGGTTACTAATCCTGGGGGTGGTTTTATACTTCAACCAGGGCAGGTATTAATAGCATTTGGTAGTAAAGAACAACTAAATGTTTTGAACGGTTTATTAGGAAATCTTGTTGTAGCAGTGGAGCTTCTTAAATAAATATATTATTAAAAATATTTCCATCAAATATTTTTGATGTTTGATATTTTTGTATTTATTAGGTGCTATATCTATATAATTGATTATTCCTTTAAAGAACTTTTATGAGTCTTTATCAAAAAGCATTTATTGGAACTTCTTTATTATTGTTAACTGCTTGTGGTTCTTCACCTAATGTCAGATTAAGCGGTGCAGGCGCAACATTCCCAGCAAAAATATACACAAGATGGTTTTCTGATATTGCGAAATCAGTAGGGACAAAAGTTAATTATCAGGCAGTAGGCTCTGGCGCCGGAAGAAAGTCTTTTATTGATGAAACTGTAGATTTTGCTGCTTCTGATGAACCAATGAAAGAATCAGATATTTCAAAACTTGATAGAGGTTTGATACAAATACCAATGGTTGGAGGAACAATTGCCTTTGGATATAATTATGATTGCGATTTAAAGCTAACGCAAGAGCAAGCTGTTCAAGTTGCAATGGGGATGATAAAAAATTGGAAGGAACTGGACTGTAAAGAAGGAAAAATAACTTGGGCACATCGTTCTGATGGTTCTGGCACCACAAAAGCCTTTACTAATTCAATGCAAGCTTTTTCTTCTACTTGGAATTTGGGAACGGGTAAATCTGTTAAGTGGCCATATGGCGTTGGCGCAAAGGGAAATGCAGGTGTTTCTGGTGTAATTCAAAATACGCCAGGTGCTATTGGATATGTTAATCAATCGTATATTAGGGGAAATATTAAAGCAGCATCTTTACAAAATTTTTTAGGAGAATTTGTGAAGCCTAGTGAAGACTCAGGTGCAATTGCACTCAATGGTATAGTGCTGGATGAAAACTTAGCTGGTACCAATCCAAATCCTAAGACTAAAGGCGCTTACCCTATTTCAACATTGACATGGATTCTTGCGTATAAATCTGGGAATGGTAAAAACACTGAGGTTTTAAAGGAAACTTTTTATAAATTACTTAGTGAGGAATATCAATCCAAAGCATCCCAACTTGGATTTATTCCTTTAAAAGGGCAAATTCTAAAAGCTATTCAGGCTGTAGGAAGATACGTAGCTAGATGAGTTAACTAAAAATTTGATATAGAAGTATTATCAGATATTAAAAATTGGATGGGTAACTTAATTCAGTCATCATAGAATAAGCGAACTTGTAAATAATCAAATATCAAAATTTTTTGATTTTTTTGAAAGTCTTTTTACTCATTTAGTAGTAGATTTATAGAGATATTCTTTTTTTAATGGAAGAGAAATTAACTCTTTTCAAGAATCGTAAAAGATTCGGTATCGAAAAAAATATAGATATTATCTTCAAGAATACTGCTCTAGTCTTGTCTAGTTTCGTAGCAATAATACTTTTAGGAATTATTTTAGTAGTCTTTTTTCAGTCATTTGAATCCTTTTCAAGGTATGGCTTGAAGTTTTTAGTAACCTCTGAATGGAATCCAGTAAAAGATGAATACGGAGCTTTTACTGCAATATATGGGACATTGGTAACCTCATTTCTTTCTTTATTAATAACTATTCCTTTAGGAGTTGGAACTGCAATATTTATTACAGAAGACTTTGTGCCGAAAGTTGCTAGAGAAATAATAGGTTCCTTTGTTGAATTATTAGCAGCTATTCCATCAGTTGTATTAGGCCTTTGGGCAATATTTGTTATGGAACCTTTTTTTAGAGCATTTTTTGTCTTTTTACATAATTTCTTTGGTTGGATACCTTTATTCAGTACGGAACCTACAGGTAGGAATTCCTTATTAGCAATATTGATTTTAGTCGTAATGCTTTTACCTATAGTGACATCCATTGCAAGAGATTCACTTAATCAGGTTCCTAAAAAGCTTAGAAATGCAGCCTATGGAATTGGAGCAAGTAGATGGAAAACAATATTTTCAGTAATTTTGCCAGCAGCATTATCAGGAATTATGGCAGGCGTTTTATTGGCTTTAGGCAGGGCGATGGGAGAAACCATGGCTGTTACTATGATTATTGGTAATTCAAATGCATTTAGTTGGTCTCTATTGTCTCCTGGATATACAATTTCATCCATGCTTGCAAACCAGTTTGGTGAAGCTGATGGGAGTCAGGTTTCATCACTATTTTATGCGGCTTTT
>GL947595.1:343794-432455 GCA_000218745.1 Prochlorococcus marinus bv. HNLC2
ATACAGCTGAAGATATTACTTCTTAATATTTTATTTGAGCAATGAATTCCTTGCCTTTAAGCATCCCATCCTTTTCAATTGTTGATATTATATTCATGAATGGTTAAGTGAAGGTAAAGAAAAGTTTTTAAAAATATTTAATTAGAATATGTTTACTTTTCATAACTTTCATATACCTTTAACTCCTCTTAAAGTCTTTTACAACATTTAGTGGTAGATTTTTAGGGATATTATTTTTTTAATGGAAGAGAAATTAACTCTTTTCAAGAATCGTAAAAGATTCGGTATTGAAAAAAATATAGATATTATCTTCAAAAATACTTCCCTAGTCTTGTCTAGTTTCGTAGCAATAATACTTTTAGGAATTATTTTAGTAGTCTTTTTTCAGTCATTTGAATCCTTTTCAAGGTATGGCTTGAAGTTTTTAGTAACCTCTGAATGGAATCCAGTAAAAGATGAATACGGAGCTTTTACTGCAATATATGGGACTTTGGTAACCTCATTTCTTTCTTTATTAATAACTATTCCTTTAGGAGTTGGAACTGCAATATTTATTACAGAAGACTTTGTGCCGAAAGTTGCTAGAGAAATAATAGGCTCCTTTGTTGAATTACTAGCAGCTATTCCATCAGTTGTATTAGGCCTTTGGGCAATATTTGTTATGGAACCTTTTTTAAGAGCATTTTTTGTCTTTTTACATAATTTCTTTGGCTGGATACCTTTATTCAGTACGGAACCTACAGGTAGGAATTCCTTGTTAGCAATATTGATTTTAGTCGTAATGCTTTTACCTATAGTGACATCCATTGCAAGAGATTCACTTAATCAGGTTCCTAAAAAGCTTAGAAATGCAGCCTATGGAATTGGAGCAAGTAGATGGAAAACAATATTTTCAGTAATTTTGCCGGCAGCATTATCAGGAATTATGGCAGGTGTTTTATTGGCTTTAGGCAGGGCAATGGGAGAAACTATGGCTGTCACAATGATTATTGGTAACTCTAATGCATTTAGTTGGTCTCTATTATCCCCTGGATATACAATCTCCTCAATGCTTGCAAACCAGTTTGGTGAGGCTGATGGAAGTCAGGTTTCATCACTCTTTTATGCGGCTTTTGTACTGATGATCCTTTCTTTAGTAGTAAATATCTTTGCTCAATGGCTAGTTAAGAAATTTAGTCTCAAATATTAGATAATTATGAATTCACTTTATTACCAGAAAAGATTATCAAGAAATATAGGAGATAAATTCTTTACTTCTTTATCAGTAATTTGTGCATTGATAGCAATACTACCTTTGATTTTTCTGGTGACTTATATTCTTATCAAAGGTGGATCTCAAATAACACCAGAACTATTTACTTTAGAACCAAATCCTCCTGGAGATGATTTAGATGCAGGAGGTATTAATCCTGCATTGATCGGGACATTAATAATTACTACCATTGCTTCAATTATTGCAATACCAGTAGGTGTTGGTGGTGGGATATATCTAGCGGAATATTCTAAAGGTGGTGCTTTTTCAAGATTTATTAGATTTGGGGTAAATGTTTTAGCGGGAGTTCCCTCAATAATTGCCGGTGTATTTATTTATGCATTAATAGTTTCAACAAAGATCTTATTTGGAAGTATGTACAGCGGTTTGGCTGGAGGTATGGCTCTTTCAATATTGATGTTGCCTACTGTGATTAAGACGACTGATGAAGGTTTAAAGTTAGTACCAAATGAATTGAGATATGCTTCTCTTGGTGTAGGAGCAAGTATGTATACAACTATATTGAAAGTTACATTGCCCTCTGCCTTTAGATCTATTGCTACGGGTGTTGTGCTTGGAATTGCAAGAGCAGCAGGCGAAACAGCACCTTTGATCTTTACTGCTTTATTCTCTTACTACTACATAACAGGCTTTGGAGATTTGTTTTATGAGATGGGTTCTTTGGCTGTATTGATATATAACTTTGCTCTTGAACCATACGATGCACAGAATAAATTAGCCTGGGCAGCTTCCTTTATTCTTGTTTTATCGATACTATCAGTAAATATATTTTCAAGGATATTAGCCGCTTTTACTGAGAAAACCAAGAGAGTATAAATGATTAAAACTAATAAAAAAAAGAATAGTATTTTATCTCTTGAGAATGTCTCAATTAGCTATGGAACCTTTGAAGCGGTAAGAAATGTTTTTTGTAACTTTAAGAAAGGAAATATAACATCTCTTATTGGACCTTCTGGTTGTGGTAAATCAACAGTTCTTAGATCTTTAAATCGAATGAATGACCTAATTCCTAATTGTTCGCTGAAAGGGACTGTCCTTTTTGATGGAACTAATATTTACGATAAAAGAGTAGATCCAGTTGAGGTAAGAAGAAGAATTGGAATGGTTTTTCAACAACCTAATCCTTTTCCAAAATCTATCTACGAAAATATTGCATTCGGAGCAAGAATTAATGGATTCACTGGGGATATGGATGAACTAGTTGAAAGTTCACTAAAGAAAGCTGCTTTATGGGATGAGTGTAAGGATAAATTAAATGATAGTGGTTACTCTTTATCTGGTGGACAACAACAAAGATTATGTATTGCGAGAACCATTGCAATTGAGCCTGAAATAATACTCATGGATGAGCCATGTTCGGCATTAGATCCAATTTCTACTTTAAAAATTGAGGAGACAATGCACGAACTTAAGAAGAATTACACAATTATAATAGTTACTCATAATATGCAACAGGCGTTAAGAGTAAGCGATATGACAGCATTTTTTAATGCAACCGAATATGAAGATGGAGATGGCGGAAAGGTTGGATATCTTGCAGAATTTAATTCGACCAACAAAATTTTTAATTCTCCAAAAGAAAAAACGACACAAGAATATATTTCAGGGAAATTTGGGTAAATTTATGTAATAATTATTCCTAATAAATTAAGTAATAACTACATTCTTAAATATCAATTTTTCTTGCAAATGTTTCTATATTTGCTTAATTTATTAATAGCAAGTCTTTTTTAATGGAGAAATCTAAACAAATAAAGTTTAATTTTTTCAAGTTTTTAAATACAGGAATAGTTGGTCCTTTAATTGGTTTTGGAATAATAACAAGTACCATTCTCTTCTTCGCATTATTTTTGGCCTGAAAATATATAATTAGTGTATAAATTGTACTATTTACTGGACATACAGTATAAATACCTATATAGTTATAAAAATTTCTAATAGCCTTGAAGAATTTTCCTTATCTTCCTTTTATTATTTTCGCAGGTGCACTAATAACAACAGCTACGGTTGGTTTGCCTATATTTATCTCATAGTATTTATTATTCTATACTTTTTAAAAGTATACAATGATCATTTTGATTTATTTTTTGTAAAAAATTTTATTTGACTTTTGAAAAATTAGAGTAAATATACTAATGTACATCAATTAATTTTTGTTTTTTTATCATCCTTAAGCATTTTCACTAATTATCAAGTATGAACAAAACACAGGAGCAGCTAGAAAAACTTAGAGAAGTAGCCGAATCTTCATTAAATAAGACAGAAGAACTTCAAAAAGTTTTAGCTCAAATTGAAGCTTTAATGTCTAGAACTGAAAATCAGAAGGTGCAGGACAAATCTAAGGAGTAATTTATATTGTTTATCCTTTGATTTTCGTATATTAAAATCGTAAGATTTAAATTTTATAAATTTGGAAAGTAACTTTTACTGAATTTAGACTTTTTTTAACCTACCTCCATAGCATCCTTGACCAATATTGAAAAAATCAGAGGATGCTTTAAGTAAATCTTTATCTTTTGATATTGAATTAAGACTGTAAGCTAAACCAGAAAATAAAACTCTATTAACATTTTCTGATTTTATTTTATTTTGAAAAGCATGCCATAATTGATTATTTTTGAAAAGAATAATCTCCCCTTCAGATTTATTATCATTTTTTATAAAACTCCACATCGCGGGTTGTTTTTCATTGGGTTTACTTGTGTGAAACGTTCCAATTACTGATTTACCTTTCTTTAACTGACCTTCCAATGAATCAATTCTCCTTTTTGAGAGATTAATAATGATATTTTGATCTACCTCAGATATCAAGGTGCAGTCAATTGGATATATTTCTACTATAAAAGGAATCAATTTATTAGAAGATTTAATTTGGTTTTGTGGAAAAAGTTGTGGAAAAATTCATAAAAAGTTGAAAACTTTTTTAGGACTCACTGACAGAAGCGGTATAAATACTTAAAATAAGATAAAAATCTATAAGATTTAAAAGATTTTTCAGAAATTATTTAGTTAAATTTTATTCTTAATTATTTTATTAACTTCTTTTTTGCAGACATTTACATCAAAAGATTCCATTGTTGTAACTTGAAGCCCTGCCTGTGAAGTAATTTTTACAGTAGCGTTACATTCGTCATGCTTTAAAGGCCATGTAACTTGGTTTTTCATTTCTTAAATTGTTTATTGGCTCAGATTCCTTACTGTATTTTTCCATAACTAAAGTTAGTGCTTCTATCTCAACGGAAAATGTCTCATTCGCCTGGGAATAAAATGGAAACAATAGAATTGTGGAAATTATTGTGTAAAAAAGTTTTTTCATTTTAATTTATATTGTTTATTTTTTTATAACGCATATTTAATGTTGAGAAAATAGGTAAATTTGTACCAGATTTTTAAAAATATTGTTCAATTCAATTTTCTCCTTTTAAAATTATTAAACTTTTATAATTTAGTTAATTTATTTATCTTTTGAGGCTCCTAGTATAAAAATATATAGTTAATTATAATAATTATTGTTAATTAAATTTCAATCATATTTTTTTCAGAGATTATTCCCCATTTTTGAAATTCTCTTTTGCAAAAATGACCACCAGTTAAGTCCCCAAAAGCAGGTAAATAAAGAGTATTTGTATATTTATCTAAAGCAAAACATCTTAATGATATCTTATCTTTGAAGTCTTTAAGAATGAATTTAGGATGGTAATGACCACATATATTTAAAATATTCTTTTGGTTAGAATTTAATGGTTCATGACTATAAATAAGATTTAAGGATCTCATGTTTTTTAAATAAATAATATTCTTTATTAAACATCCTCTATCATGATTTCCCTCAATAAAAATTATTTTATTTTTGTAATAGTTAGTAAGTTCTTCAATATTATTTTTTAAATTACTACTAAGGGCATATTTACTATGAAATAAATCTCCAAGAATTATTAATTTATTAGGTTTGAATTTATCTATTAATTTATAAATTCTATCAAAGTTAGATTTATCTCCTTCATTTGTGAGAGGTATTCCATTTTGCTGAAAATATTCTCCTTTTCCTAAATGAATATCACTTATTAAAAGTTCTTTTGTTTTATGAATAAAAAGAGATCTAGAGGGAAACATCTCCAATAGAGTATCATCCCAAAAAAGTTTTATAGAGTTTTTAATCTCCCCTCTATTCATAGGACTTTATTAATTTATTAACTCTTTCCTCTATTGATTCATTACTAAGTGTATTCCTTAATCTTTCAACCAATAAAGGGAATGAAAATGGGGTTGGTTTTTCAATGGTATTAAATATTAATCTGCAATTTGAAATTCGTTTTAAGCATTCTTTTATTCTTAAGCTTTCTAAATCATCTCTATTAACTTCTTGGAATGCTTGTTTAATTAACAGATGATTACTTTCATATTTTGTAAAAACGTCAAATAGTAAATTAGAACTAATTTGTAATTGATTTGGACTTTTTAAGTTTGATGGGCTGTGATTATTCACCAAACCACTTATTTGGGCAATTTTTTTAAATCTTTTTTTTGTAAGTTCAGAAAAGTTGATTGCACTTTGTAAGTCTTTTTCTAATTGATTAATGCTTAAAAGATCTTTTAAATGTTCTTCTATTTTAAAAAAGTCATAATTATTAGATGTAGTTAGGCTAAATCCAAAATCATTTGAAGTAATACTAAAAGTATTTTTATTTACTTTAGTCAGTCTGTAAGCGAGCAAAAAAGCAATCCCTTCATTAACAAATTTGCCTTCAAGTGTAAAAACAAAAAGACTCTTGAAGTCTTTCCCTTCATAAAGCTCAACTAAAAGATCATTTTCTTTTGGAATATTAGAAAGCCTTCTTTGCAAATCTAAAAGAGGTTTTAAAGATGTTATCTCTGGATTAAGAAATTTACTTGATGATTCAGGGATATTGCAAATACTAATTTCTTTTCGTATGTTTCTACTTAAAAGATTTGAGATTGCTATTTGCCCCCCAATCCATGATGGAATAATTGAACTTTTTTTATTTGATCTTTTCACATAAAGTATCATATCTTTGAGTTTTACATATTCAAGAATTCTCCCAGCGAAAAAAAAAGCATCTCCTGATTTTAATCTTGAAGCAAAATTTTCCTCTAGATTACCAATAGTTTTACCCTTTATAAATTTAACAATAATATATTTATCACTTGTAATTGTACCGATATTAAATTTATGAATTCTCATAATATTATTATTACTTACGAAATATTTAAAACTATTATCTCCTTGATCCTTTTTTTGTATCTTTTTGTATTTTGGATAAGCCTTTAAACATTCTCCCCCATTCTCTAAAAAGTTTAAACACCAATCCCATTCTTCATCCTTCATATTTCTAAAACTCCAGCAGTTTTTTATAGTTTCTTTTTCTACTTTTGGATCAAATCCCCAACCACATGCTAATGATATTAAATGTTGTAGAAGAACATCAAATGATAATTCTGGGAGATTTATTTCCTCAACAATATCTGTATAAATAATTCTTCTCATTGCACTTAGTTCTATTAATTCTAGTGAATTAGTTGGCATAAAAATAAGTTTAGATTTTCCTCCAGGTTTATGAGAACTTCTTCCTGCCCTTTGAATAAGTCTAGCTAAATTTTTAGGACTACCTATTTGTACTATTTGCTCTACTGGTTGAAAATCTACTCCTAAATCAAGAGAGCTTGTGCAAATAACCCATTTTATATCCCCGTTTTTTACTCCTTCTTCTACATTTCTTCTATCTTCTTTATCCATTGAACTATGATGGATTGCAATCTTATTTCCCATTTCAGGATAGTAAAATTTTAAACATTGGAACCATTTCTCAGAGTGACTTCTAGTATTAGTAAAAAAAAGTGTGCTTTTATTTTTTTCTATTTCTTCTAAAAGATACTTATGACTTCTTAATCCTAAATGTCCGCTCCAAGGCAAAGTACCTATCTCTTTTGGGATAATACTTTTCAATTCGATGATTTTTTTTAATTCACTTTTTATTATTGTTGGATTTTTTCCTTTGACTCCAACAATTACTCTACTTGCTTCGTAAATATTTCCAAGAGTAGCACTCATTGCCCAAATTTGAATATCTTTTTTTAGGGCTCTTATAGAACTTAAGGATAATTCACATTGATTACCTCTTTTATTTCCCATTAATTCATGCCATTCATCAATAATGATCGAAAATAAATTATTAAATAACTTCTTTGAGTTTTTATTAGCTATAAGTAAGGCTAGGGTCTCAGGAGTTGTTATTAATATATTTGGTGGCTTAAGAATTTGTTTGTTTTTTTCATAAGGAGAAGTATCTCCGTTTCTTATCCCAATAGTTATCCTCTTATCAACAAATTTAGCTGCTTTGTTTAAGGATTTTTCTAAATCCCTACTAAGAGCTTTTAGTGGTGTTATTACTAAAATATTTATACCTTCAGGAATATCTTTTTCTTTTAATTTTAAAAGTGGCCCCATAAAAGCTGCATAAGTTTTGCCACAACCTGTTGGTAACTGTATTATTCCATTTTCACCTCTAAAGAATGAATCCCATGACTCAATCTGATGAGGTAATGGTTCCCATTTGTTTTTTTTAAAAAAATCATTTATTAGGTTGTAATATTTATTATTTAAATTTCTATTTATCATTTTTTTTCCATCAATTTATAAGCATTTTCTATACTATCTGCATCATAAATTTTTTTATCTCTTCTCCATTTTGTTATCCTTGGAAATCTAACTGCTATTCCTGATTTATGACGAGTTGAAAATTGAATATTTTCAAAAGAAATTTCGAATACTAAAAAGGGTTTTACAGATCGTACAGGTCCAAATTTTTCTATGGTATTTTTTCTAATCCACTTATCTAACTCTTTTATCTCCTCATTATTTAAGCCAGAATAAGCACTAGCAAATTTTGTCAGTTCTTTATCCTTCCAAAGAGCAAAACTATAATCTGTATATAAATCTGCTCTTTTACCACTTCCCGCTTTTGCATAAATTAGAACTGCATCCAGCTGCATTGGATCAACTTTATATTTCCACCAATTACCTTTTTTTCTTCCAGGAAGATAACTCGAATTCTTATTTTTAATTACTAAACCTTCAGTATTGAAATTTCTTGAATCGTTTTTTTTATTCTCTACATCATCCCAATTAAATACTTTAAGCAAATTCGTAAGTCTTAATTTATAAAAATATGGATCGGAAGTTTTATTTTTCCAAGTTAAATATAATTTTTCAAGTTTATCTCTTCTCTCAGAAAGTATATTTTTTCTTATGTCCTTTCCGTTTAGTTCAAGAAGATCATAAATAATAAATGAAATAGGCAGATCTTTTTGAATCTTATTTGAAGGAGACTTTCTTCGAAGTCTTTTCTGTAATAATCCAAATTCTCTAGGACAATCTTTAGTTGAGTCCCATATAAGGATCTCTCCATCAATAACAAAATCCTCATTTATTAAAGATATTAGATTCACTAATTCTGGAAATGAATTATTTACTAATTCCTCTCCCCTAGTCCATATAGTTATATTTTTTGATCTTTTTATAATTTGGCCCCTAATTCCATCATACTTCCATTCAAATTGGTATTCATTTACGGATAAATTTTTTAATGGAATATCTAATGTATTTGCTAATTGAAATGGATATGGCTTATAACCGAGTTCTTTTTGATCTAATTCCCTGCTAACTATAAAATTATATGTTTTAGCAGAGGGAACAAATTCACCCATTAATCTATGCTCGATTATAGATTCATCTATATTCGCTAATTTAGATAATGACTTTTTTACAATTCCTCTAGATACTCCGATCCTGAATGTTCCCGTCAATATCTTATTAAAGACTAAAAGATCTTCCTTCGGAATCATCTCCCAATATTCTTTAATCTTTGCAATTTTTTCTTCTTCATTAATCTTTTGTAATCCTGGAAGTTTATTTTTAATTAAATCATCAAGAGAAATATCTTTTGACTTTTTTAATATTATTTTATTTGATAATAGTAATGATATTACTTCAGCTGAGTCTCCTACTTTTTGATAACAAGTATTAATAAGCCACATAGGTAGTTTGTATGATTTTGAATAATATTCTCTCAATAATTTTCCGCTTATAAATCTTTTATTACTTTTGCCAATTAGTAAAAAAATAGTCCAAGAATTATTTAAAGCACTATTTGATAAAAAATAATTTATTAATAAATCTATTTTCTTATTAATACTATTATTTGAATCTAAATCAATAAATAATTTTGAGAACTTATTTAGACTCATTGCTTTGTTTTAAAGGATTCAATCTCAATATTTTCTTCAATACTGAGATATTTTGCCAAACTTTCTCCATCTCCATGGTCTAGAAAAACTTTCTTTGCTTGAGAGTTCTTTATGGTTTTTATTAATCCATTCCAATCTGCATGATCTGAGATTGCAAACCCTTTATCGTATCCAGATCTATTTTTTAAGGCTCTAATCAACATCCAGCCACTAGCGAAGGCTGTTTGATAATCTCCAAATCTTTTAAGTAAGTTAAATTTATTTTGTGATGGAGGCATCAATAATAAACTACCTTGATAATCTTTGGGTTTTATTCCAGGATTAATTTTTGCGAAATCTTCTAAATTTATACCTTGATCAATATAGATATCATTGATTTTTTTAATATTACTATGAACATAAATATTTTTTATATTTTTATTTTTTAATTCGTTTAATAATCTTTGTGCTTTTCCTAATGAATAACAAAATAAGATTGAAGTCATATTTGGAGATTTATTTACCCATTCAACTATTTGATTTACAATCTTATTTGTTGAATCCCAATTAAATATTGGTAATGCAAATGTTGATTCACATATCAAAAAGTCAGTTTTTACTTCTTGATAATTTAGACATGTCTCATCTCTCTGCCTTTTAAAGTCTCCAGTAATAAGCCATTTTTCATTTCCTCCTTCTAATTTAATTTGAGATGAACCAAGAATATGGCCAGATGGATAAAATGAAATTTTTATTCCATTTATTTTAAAACTTTCATCATATCCATATGATTTTACTTTTATTTTCTTACCTATTCTTTCTTTTAAAAGAACACTTGTTTCAGGAGAACAAATATATTCTTCGCAACCAAAACTAATATGATCAAAATGAGCATGAGTAATTAATGCTCTTTTTACAGGTCTAGCAGGATCAATCCAAAAATCTCCATGACTACAAATAATCCCTCCATTTTCTTTTCTGATTAAATTTTTGTTATGTTTTTCCAAAAATATTATTAGCTAAATTTTATTGAATTAATTTATAAAGCCCAGGCCTGCTTAGTAAGAGATACAAGAGAAATTAATATTAATAAATAAATTACAAAACTATTACTCCATTTTTGAAGGAATAAAGCAAAATTGAAATCTTTAAATTTATTTTCAATATCTTTTGAGGAACTCTCTTCTTTTATGATTTTAATATTATTTTCTTGTAAAGACTTTATTTCTTCAATCAATTTAATCTCGCAAATAGAGAGTTTTTCAATATTTTCTAATAAGTTTGAATTATTTTTTTCTACATAATTACTAACTAGTTCAATATTATTTCTATTTGATTTTATAAAATCATTTACAATTTTATCCGTGGGTTGTCCGCTTTTAATCTTTTCGAGAATAATATCCCTTGACCAAGAATTATCAAGTTCAATTAATGCGTTTTTAATATTCATGATTAAGTAGATTTACTTAATCATATCTATTTTTTACTTTTAATCGTGGTTATTATCTTTGATATATAAGATTTTTATTTTTAGTGCCTAACCAATTAATCTGTTTGGAAAATAAATATTTTCTAAATCTTCGACTCTTTTTTCACTGAAGACTTTTTATTTTCTTTTTCAGATTTTTTATTTCCAATTTCTATAGTTTCAGTAGATGCATTTTTTCCTGAATTAAAATAATTAATAATTTTTTCTAATTCCTCACTATTAAGCCTTTTGGTTGATCCTTTTGCATTAATCCCTAAAGTTTTGCAAGCTAATATAATTTTATTAGTATCAAAGCCAAGCTCTTTTGAGATTTTATAAATGGGTTTGCTTGATTCCATTTCTGACATACAGTATTCTGATTATATATTTTATATTAACTTATCTCTATTTAAGTTGATATCTTTAGTTAGTAAAAGAAATAAATTAATATTCAGTTTACTCCAAATTTTTAAACTCTTTTCTCATTGTTGGGTTATTGTAGGTCAATTTCTTTACAGTGAGATCTTGGGATTTTGTGTTGGCACGTTGCAGATGTTGTTCGGAAAGAAGTAGAGCTTCTTTTGTCTTTTCTAACTGTTTAATTGTTTTATCTATTCCTGAGATTGCTTCTTTAAATCTATCTGATGCAAGTCTTACATTATTACCAACAGCATTTTTAAATTGGCTTAAAGTATTTTCAAAATTTGTGATATCAACTTTTTTTGCTTTTTCTATTTCAAGTTCTTTTTTATATTTTAATGATTTTAATGAAGCATTTCTTAAAAGAGAAATTATTGGGATAAAAAATTGAGGTCTAATTACATACATTTTAGGATAACGGTGTGATACATCAACTATTCCAGAATTGTAAAGATCACTATCTTGTTCAAGAAGTGATACTAATACAGCATATTCACAGGATTTTTCATTCCTATCTTTATCTAACTCTTTAAAAAAGTCTTCATTTCTTCTTTTATTAGATGTTGTAGAATTCTCATTTTTCATTTCAAACATTATTGAAATTATTTCTATATTTTCATTATCAAATTCTCTGAATATATAATCTCCCTTACTGCCAGTTGAAATATCATTATCTTTCTCAAATATTGAGGTTTGAAAACCAGTTGAACGAAGCTTATTAAATTCATTCTCGCAATGTTTTTCTAAAGTTTCTCCTTGCATTTTTGTGCTCAACTTCAAATGCATATCTCTAAGATCTGATATCTTTAAATCTCTTTCTTTAATTATTTCTAGATATCGGTTTTCTATTACTTTTTCATTATTGAATTTTTCTTGTTTAATTTTTTCAATAGATAGTTTAAGTTCTGTTTTTTCCTTTTCAATATGATTTATTGCATTAATGATTTCTTTCTCTCTTAATAATTTTTCTAACTTTGCTTGGTTACTTAAATCACTATTAAGTTTATCTATTTCATTATTAAGAGATTTAATTTTATGCTCATTTGAAAGCTTAAATTCGTTTATTGCAATTATTTTATCTTTATCAGCAGAATCTAATTTTGACTCAAGATCTATAATTTTTTTTTCCATATCTTTTTTTTCAATAACCATTTTTAATTGCATTTGCTTTTTAGCTAATTCTATTTCCTTTGATTTTTCTTCTTCTACAAATTTAATTCTTTCATTAACTTGATTTGAAAACTCTTCATTTTTAATCTGCGAAAGTATTTCATCAAAACTACTGGGATCTATCTTAAATGTTTTTCCACAAGAAGGACATCTTTATATCTTTCATATATTTGTTTTAGTAAATAGTGAATAAGGTTTATAAATATTCTTAATTTAATTATCTATTAAAAATAATGCTATATATTAAAAGAATTTGAAATCTAAAAACATTAGTAAAATTAACAGAATATAGGATTTTCATTTAAATAAGGCCAGATTTCTTTAATAGATTTATTTTATTTGCAAGTTCAATATCAGAGGATGATATATTTTGTCCCGGTTTTTTATTTTGAGGTAAGGTATAGCCGCTATCATCTACAAACTCATCTTCGGCTAGATCAATATCATCATTTTGTTTAATGTTATTTGAATAATTCTGGTTATTAATATTATTCAAGTCTACCTTATTTCCAAATCCAAAATTTTCAATCCCACGAGCATCTAGAGCTTCTTCAACAAGTATTCCAACAACTTTAGATCTACTTATGGACTCTGCTTGAGAAATCTTATCTATTATTTCTAATACTCGTTTTCTAGGGAGATAGCCTATCCTTTTTACGTTAATTTCCATAGAATTTCTTACTATTGTCATTATTGTAACATTTCTGTCAAATTTTTCTATACTCGTAAAAATGTTTTTCAATATTATTAATGTTTTATCTGCAACGTTTATTTTGTTCTAAATTAGAAAATGGAATTTAAACTTAAAAATGATAGATAAACTTTATAATAATGCTGATAGTTTTTCTATGGCTTTTGATGAAGAATGGGAAAAAATTAAATGTAAAGATAAAAGTAAAAAAATCAAAAAAGTTATTGAGTTATTGAGTGAGCATCCTTTTGTAATAAGCAATCCTGAAATGGCAGAAAAGATTGCTAATTTTAGAATTAATTTATTAGGAAAATTTTAATGAATTATCTTTTAACATAGTAAGTAGGAATGGTGCTTTAGCTGAATATTTATTTAGAAATATTCTTTCTGATAAGGAGACAGGCTGTTGCATATTGATCTTATTTATAATTAGTATTAACTTCTGTTTAGTTGATGATGTGAAGTATTTCATAGAATATACTAACTAATGATAATTTAATGAATTTCATTATGAAGTCAATAAAATAAATATTTAAAATAAAACTTTAATAATAAATTTATATTTATATTGAATTAGGGAGAATTAAAAAAACCTTTACTGGCTAGAAATATTATTATTCCTATAATTGGGCCAAGACCAAAAACTGTTAGCACGATTTTTGCAGTGGTCTTATTTTGTTCTACGTTTTTATTATTTATTTTCTTGATAGAATTTTTTTTACTTTTTTTTGATTTTTTTTTCATATTTTTTAAAAATTAATCTTTTATAGTTACTTTTTTATTTTCAATGGCTAATTGAAAAATATAAAGTATTTTTGGAAAACAGGTATTTTTATATTGTATAATGAAAAGTGATGTTTATATGATATGAGTTCGACAAAAAGAGAGGAAGTTAGTTCTCACCTAAGATATATTCGGTTAGAACTTCGAGATATGCATCACATGTTATTGAAAGAAGGTCTTTTACCAGATCCAGGGGAGGCAAGAGAAGTGCACGCTCAGTTGGATGCTTTACACCAGCTTTTATCAGAAAAGAATAAGAAGAAAGTAAAAAGTCAATTTGATAATTTTTAAATTCTTTAGGTAATTAAATAAAGTTTGTTGTGGATTCAATTTTTCTTCTCTTGTCATGCATGTTTTCTAATGTTTTATAAATATCCTTTAATTGTAACTGAAGATTTTCTGTTGAACTTATATCACTAAGAGAATCCATTGCAGATAATAGGCTTTCTTTTGCATCTATTAAAAGCCTGCATTCTTTACTTCCAGCCTCATAAGACATAATTTTTTTTTTTTTAATAATATAAATATAGTAGGTATTTATCCGTATTGGTTGTTACTTTTGAGTAATACTTAGTTAATAATGATATAAGTTTGATAAACATTACGGAATTATAAATAATAGTTTAGTTATTTAAGAATTATTTGATAAGCTCCAGTATTTATTAATAACAATTTGCTCATACAAAAAAATATTTATTAAAAATATATACTTATAAATTATTTATATTTCCAAGTTTAATTCAAATTGATGTAAATCTTTTTGATCTTTTTTCCGCTTTTTCGATTTTATCCTTTTTCTTAAATTTGATTTTCTAGAACCATGCTTTTTATATACATTCTTTGAAATATCCCAATATCCTTCTATTTGAGTAATTTTATATAGTCTTTTCCTTGCAGATCTTGAAGTTTCTTTAATATCAACTATTGGATTATTATAATTTATTTTGTTTAAATTTTTATATTCTTCGTAATTAACAATCAACCAAGGTTCATGAATAAAGTGATTAGGTATATTTTTTAATTCTGGTAACCATTCTCTAATAAATTCTCCTTCAGGGTCATGGTCTTTCCCTTGTTTAACAGGATTATAAATTCTATTTGTATTTATTGATGTAGTCCCAGATTGCATTTGACATTGACACCAATGAATACCTGGTTCATAATCCACAAACTTTTTAGCCAATATTTCTCCAGATTCTTGCCAAGGGATCCATAAGTTATAACTCGCAAAGGACATTAACATTGCTCTCATCCTAAAATTTAACCATCCATTATGGTTAAGCGACCTCATGCAAGCATCTAGAAAAGGATAACCTGTATTACCTTCACTCCATAGTTTAAGAAACCTATCATTTTTTTTCCTTAAATTATTAAAGAATGAATGAAATTCTTTAAATTCTAATTCAGGTTCACTTTCAAGTTTTTGAATAAAATGACAATGCCAAGCAAGTCTGCTTTTGAACATTTTGCTATTTATATCATTTTTAAAATTTGCCTTTTTATAAATTTCTCTTATTGAGAGGCAACCCCAAGTTATGTAAGGTGAAAGTCTAGAACAATTATCCTTAGATTTATCTGGATTAGATATGTTTTTCCTATAAAGGTAAATATCTTTTCTTAAGAAAATTTCAAGCCTCAATAAACCCTCTTTTCTCCCACCTTTTAATCTCCCTAAACATTTATCTTCCTTAAATTTAAAAAAATCATCATTAGGAATATTTCCTAATCTGAAATTAACAGGATTTAATTTTAGTTTAATTTGTGGTATCTTTTTTTCTAAATGTTTTTTCCAATTATTCGCCCAATAATCTCTATTTGTTTTTCCTCTAAAAACAGCAAATTGTAAATATTCTTTCCAAGGAATATTGTGTTTTATTGCCCAATTTCTTATTTTCTGATCTCTTTTATAAGTGTAATAATCTCCTGTTTCTTGATGACTATAGATACCCATAATTTTAAAGGATTTACTAATCTCTTCAAATGTTTCTATTACATCTCCTGTTCTGATAACTAATTGCTGCCCCAATGTTTTTAAATCTTGATTTAAATCAATTAATGATTCCTTACAAAATTGCCATTGTCGATCAGAATATGAATTTTGTGACCAAAGATCATTTTCAATAATGTAAATCGGTAATAATTTAAAATTTTTTGAAGCTTCAAACAAAGCTTCATTATCCTGAATACGCAGATCTTTTTTAAACCATAAAATATTTACTTTTTCCAACTTTATTTTTTATTTATTTAATAATAAAGCTCAAAAAAATAAAACGTTATTTAGAAGTTACTTTATATAGAAAAACTAGACTAACAATAAAGAAAATTATTAGTGTTAATGTTAGTGGGGAGAAATTTAACATTTAAAACCTTTCTTATTAGACATGATCAATTGTCTTTATGGTATAAAACATTTTGATTTAATCTCAATTACTTTTTCTCAAAAAATAAATAAAATCTTCAACTTCTTTTTTGGATACTAATTTATTTCCTTCTTGATATTTATTGATTTTATTATGAATTTTTGAAATCAAATTATTAAATGTTATTAAATAAGTCATTTTTAATACTTTTCTAGTAGATAAAAAACCTCAACTCCAATTTTATCAGGTTTTGTAATTTTACATCCTTTATCAAGATTCATATCACATTTATTATTTGCAGGAACTGATTTCCATGAACATATCTTCTCTTCCGAATATTTATTTTTTACTACCCAACCTTCACTTATGAATTTATCTATAGAACCTTTTCCACAAGAAATTGAAATTTCTAATTTTTTATTTATTTTATTTGAATTTGATTTTATATTATTTTCTTTATTTGGTTTTGTTTGAATTAAGTAATCTTTTACACTACAAGATGTTAATAGCAATGTTATGAATATAAGTCTGAAATATTTCATTTGTTTTGATTAGGTCGTTGAAATAAGTAATTTAATAGTCATTTTTCATTATTTTGATTCTATGACCTTAAGTAATATATCCATTTTGGACATTAGTGTTTTGACATCATCTGGTTCTGGAAGGATTAATTCCTCTGTGACAGCTAAGTGCATTTTTTTTAATTCAGATCTAAGATCTTTTAAATGCATTTTTACATCATCTTTTTTTTGAGCCGAATCAGACATGAAATCTAATAAAAGTAATGATTTACTTTGATTTTTTATAATATACTACAAAATATTTTATATTATAAGTAAATATTATTTACTTTCAAAGTTATCAATTTCTTTTCCTCCATTACAAAAATTCACAGCAATCATATTTATAGTTGCGATATCGTATTTATTTGATTTTAACTTATTTAGGATGTAAGCTTTTGCTTTACTTTGACATTTTAATTTAGTAGTAGAATATTTTATTACAGGTTGAAAATATCCAACCGTTAACAAAAATACAAATATTGAAAATAAGAACTTTTTTTCGTTTTTAAATAACTCATTGGTTTTCTTTTTTGTTCTTAATAAATAAATCAGCCATTTGTCTGGTAATCCAATCTGAACAAATAAAAATTCAACCCACCAAGGAAGTTTTTTATCATTAATTTGAACCGAGTTAGAGGGATTTCTCTTCTTTCTTTGCTCAAAAGTAGATTTTTTTATCTCCTGTTCATTAATAGAATTTTTTTTCTCCATGTGGTCATTTGACTTATATGAATATAATAGTTTTATTTTGATTTGAAAACTATATATTTGTTTTTAAATTTTAATTTGATTAATCGAAAAAGTTTATTATTGTTTAATAAGTATATTTTTACCTAATGGCAAAGAAAAGGAGAAAATTAGATAAAAACTTTGAAAAAATTATTTATTCTTCAAAAAAAAAGATCGAATTAATTTTGGCTAAGATTTATGACATTACTGATGATGATATACAGAAAGAATATATGTCAGCTTTTCAAGAAGTTGTTAATCTTTTCGATTTGCTTAAAAATGATTATGAGCTCGTAGGTTTTCATGAGGATTCTGAAGCATTAAATAAAAACTTTAAGGATGCTATTTCTAAATTTGAAGCTGAATATGAAATATAAAAGTTACTTTTTATAGGGAATCACTGGAATTTCTATTGGATTTCCTTTTTCTAACTTATATCTATTTATTTTTAATCTTTTTACACATAAAATTTTATTAACCTCTTTTTGACAAATTTTATATATTTCATTATTTGTTATTGAAAAAGCATTAAGGCCATAAAACAAAAAAGTAAGATAAGTAAAGATTATTTTCATGGATTTACTCTTCCATTATTTACAGTATGTACTTATAAGACACTCTAAGTCTTTTTTACTGATTTCAGTAGATATAAAAACTTCTTGAGCAGTTTGGCCTTTCCTTGCAATAGCTTTGTATCCACTAATTGTACTTACTGATATCCTTATGGTTAAGTTAGTTGCTCTACCTCTAACTTTAGAAATAGAAGCAGGCGTTACAGTTTTGATATTTTCATTAGATGCTAATTTCTTTAAAACTGGAATTAGACCTTCAATGTAAGTACTATGTGTGATTACAATTCTTCCCAATATAAAAATCCATTTTAATTATTCTAAAAGAAATACTTGAAAATCACGTAATTCTTAGAAACTTATTCTTTTGATAATTTCATTAAATTAAAAATAATTATTTGTTATTCAACTTTTGTTATATTTAAATTATTAAATCAATTAAAAATGATCTTTCAAATTGGTTGGGCAGCATTAGCCGCCATATTTACTTTCTCAATAGCAATGGTGGTTTGGGGTAGAAATGGCGATGGATCTATTGATATTTAAAATATTTTGGGTCCTTTAGATTTTCAGGAGTTTGATAAGTTCCTTATTATAGGTTCATTCATTTTGCTTGTTCTTATAACCATAGCGGTTGCTTATATCTCTTTTATATCTTGGAAGGATAAAAGAAGAGTAGAAAAATAATTATTTATTTTTCTATCTTTTTTCTTTTCTCTCTTTCTGAGAGTATTGTTTCTCTAAGCAATTCCTTTGCTTGTTCAAATTTTTTAAGGTTGCTTATATATATACTTATATCCTTTTCAACTTTTGTTAAAGGTAGATTTAATTCATTTGCAAGTTTAGTTAATACTTCTAACTTTGAAATATCTGCCTCCTCTTTGAAGTCATTAGCTAGCGTAATAATTTTGTAAATTCCTAATATCAATATTCTAGAATAGTAGACTTTTTCTGAACTTTCTTGAATGATTTTGTTAGAAATTTCCTCAAGATTTTTATTATTATGAGATTTAATTGTTGCTTCAGAAATTTTTAATATTTCGTCAGGACTAAAGTTTGTAGAATTACATAAAGCATTAAAAAGTTTTTCCAAATGATCTTTTGGCTCGTATCCATTTGTCAGTTCTTTAAATGTTTCCGAAAGACCAACGCAAAAATATGAGTCTTGAATAAATTCGCTTTGATGATTTAAAAGGTTAAGCTCCACCAGCATTTCATCTACAATTCTTTTATACAAGTTAGGAATAACAAATGGGAATTGCTCATGAAATAATGCTTTGCTATCAGAGACTGTCAATTTTTCTTTCAATTTTTTATATGTAAACCTTAATAACCTTAGCGTAAGTTGACTCAATATCGTTAAGATCTAATAAACTAATAAATATTATTATGATCCCTTTAGTTCTTGAAGAGTCTGGTGGTACCGAAAGGGTATTTGATATTTACTCTAGATTGCTTAGAGAAAGGATAATTTTCCTTGGAGAGCCGGTAACTAGTGATACAGCTAATAGGATAGTTGCTCAACTCCTTTTTTTAGAGGCAGAAGATCCTGAAAAAGATATATATATGTATATAAATTCTCCAGGGGGCTCAGTATATGATGGACTTGGCATTTTTGATACAATGCAACATGTCAAACCTGATATTAATACTGTATGTGTAGGTCTAGCAGCTAGCATGGGCGCTTTTTTATTGGCAGCTGGAACCAAAGGTAAGAGAAGCAGTCTAAGGCACTCTAGAATTATGATTCATCAGCCTTTAGGGGGAGCAAGAGGGCAAGCCAGTGATATCAGAATTCAAGCTGATGAAATTTTGTTTTTAAAAGAGAGATTAAATGTCGAGTTGTCAGAAAGAACTGGTCAAGATTTAGATAAAGTTAAAGAAGATACAGATAGAGATTTTTATATGTCTCCTTCTGAAGCCGTTGATTATGGATTAATAGATTTAGTTTTAAATAAAAAACCTGTTCCAGGTAGTTAATTAATTAAGTAACTGTGGAGTCCTGTTTTTTTCTGGAATAGTAGTAAATTCTGCAAGGATTTTAAGAAATTCTTCAGCATCTAATGTTTCTTTTTCTATAAGAATCTCAACTAATTTATCCATTGCTTCCCTGTTGTTATCAAGAATTTTATAAGTTTCTTTATAACAATCTTTTACCATAACTCTAATACTTTCATCAATCTGCTTTGAAATTGAATCAGATACTTCACTTCTAGTCATAAGATCTCTTCCAACAAAAACTTCTTGATTTCCACCTTCTAAAGCGATAGGTCCTAAATTACTCATCCCAAATCTAGTAACCATTTGTCTTGCCATAGATGCTATTTGCTGAAAATCACCACCTGCACCTGTAGTTATTTCACCTTTACCAAAAACAACATCTTCAGCGGCTCTTCCTCCAAGAGCACCCATTATGCGAGCTTTTAATTGTGCTTTACTTATTAATGTTTGTTCATCATCTGGTGTAAACCAAGTAAGTCCCTTAGCTTGTCCTCTTGGTATAACAGTAACCTTTTGTACTGGGTCATGTGCTTTTACAAGTGAACCAATTATTGCATGACCTATTTCATGGTAAGCGATTAATCTTTTGCTTCTTCCATCAGTGAGTGGAGATCCTTCCATGCCGGCAACTATTCTATCTACAGAATCGTCAATCTCTAAAATACTTATAGAATTTTTTCTCCTTCTAGCAGTTAAAATTGCAGCTTCATTAAGCAAATTAGCTAAATCTGCACCAGTAAAACCTGGTGTTCTTCTCGCAATACTTTCTAAGGTTAGATTTTCATCTAATTTTTTATTTCTAGAATGAACCTGAAGAATTGAAAGTCTTCCTTTAATATCTGGAGCGTCTACTGTAACTTGCCTATCAAATCTACCAGGTCTCATCAGAGCTGAATCTAATACATCTGGTCTATTTGTTGCTGCAATAATAATAATTCCACTATTACCCTCAAATCCGTCCATTTCAGTAAGGAGTTGATTTAAGGTCTGTTCCCTTTCATCATTACCACCCCCTATACCTGCTCCTCTTTGACGTCCTACAGCATCAATCTCATCAATAAATATTAAACATGGACTATTTTCTTTTGCCCTCTTAAATAAGTCTCTAACTCTACTTGCACCAACTCCAACAAACATTTCAACAAATTCAGAACCTGATAGAGAGAAGAATGGAACACCAGCTTCTCCAGCTATTGCTTTTGCTAATAAAGTCTTACCAGTTCCTGGTGGTCCAACTAATAGAACACCTTTAGGGATTTTAGCTCCTACAGAAGTAAACTTTTCAGGCTTTTTTAAAAATGTGACAACTTCTTCTAAATCTTCTTTTGCTTCATTTACACCTGCAACATCATCGAATACAACACCTGTATTAGCTTCCATTGCAAATCTTGCTTTTGTTTTCCCAAACTGCATAGCTTGTCCAGGGCCTCCTGGCATTCCATTGGATCTTCTAGCAAGCAAAATAAGTCCGCCAATTAGTAGCACTGGAAATATTAAATTACCTGCGATTCCTAATGCTGGAGGGGTTGTTTTAACAGGATGAACATCAAAACTTATCCCTTCATTCTTTAAATTGTTAATTAATTCAGGTGTTAGGCCAGGAAGATCAACTCTAAGTCTTTGTACTTTATTATCAAGATCGGAATCAACTGTTTCAACAACAGCATTTCTCCCTCCGTCATAAATATCAACTGAAGTAACTCTACCCGCTTCGATATAGTCTAGAAATCTTCCATAACTCATTCGTGCAACTGCTGCATTTTTAGGAGCTATTGTGGTTCCGTTTGATTTGAGAGAATCTACATCATTATTTGATAATAGCTGCCATGATAATCCTACAACGATAGCTATCGGTAAAAGCCACAATATAATAGTTTTAAATTTTTGATTCATTAATAACAACAGGTCATTAAATCTAATTCTAGAATGTGTTAGTTAATTTCGTTGAAAATTTTTAATCTTAACAAAAAGTTTTATGCAAAAATATTATTATAACCTCATACTTATTTCTCGAAATAGTTTAGTTGTCTTACCTCATAAATTAATATGAATTTCCAAATCAATCAAAAAGTAAAGTTAATTGTACCTTTGCCTTACTTAAAAACATCTGACAACATGCCTATGCTTAGGCCTCCAGATCTTGTAGCAATTGATGAAATTGGTCAAATTTCATCTATAAAATCTCCTAATTCTGTTGAAGTTAAGTTTAGAAGAGGATCATTTTTAATAGATGTTGACAAATTGGAATTAGTAGAAGATTAGAATCTATCTTGCCAAATCTTTTTTATTTGATTACAGTAACTTTCTTTTCCGCTTATACTTAATGAAGGATTTAGAAGGTACTTTTTAGCAGTCTCTAATATTTCCTTTGAATCAATTTTAGAAATTTTTTCAATAAATTTTTCATCTAGTTTTGGATCCATATTTAATCCAAGTAGTTGAACCTTTCTGTTAATAATCTCTTCTGTAGTTTGGGAAGATAATGAAATTGCAGCTTTAAACTTGATTTTTGCTAAATCGAGTTCATCTTTTGATAAAAGCCTACTTGTAATCTGATCCCATAAGTTCAATAGATGATTAAAAGTATCTAAACAATTATTAGTCGATGAAGATAAATAAATCAAAAAAGGCGCTGAAGTTTTTCTTAATGGATTAAAAACCCCAGCATCATAAGTTAACCCATTTCTTTCTCTAAAAATTCTAAAAAGTTTTGAGCTCATCCCATAGGCCAAATAAGATTCTAATATTTTTAGGTTTACAAAATCATTGTGTTTAGATGAGCATGTTTTGTTACCAATTAAAAAGATAACTTGGTTTGTATTTTGATAATGTACTTTACATTTTTTCTTATAAAAATTACTACTATTTTTTTCATAAATTAAATTCTTATAAACTGATCGATTAGAAATTATTGAATCAATATTTTGCATATTTTCATAGTAGAAATTTGATAAAAGTACTTTTTTTCTTTTCTTAAAGTTATTATATTCATCTAAAATATCTTCATAATTTATATTATTAATATTATTTATATAACCATTTGTATCGTATGCGTAAGGATGGTTTTTATAAACTAATTTTTTCCAATTTTCAAATGCTTTACTAAAGGGATTTTCTATTGATTTCTTAATATAATTACTAGTATTTAGCTTGCATATTTTAAATTGATCTTTAGATAAAATTGGTTTCTCTATAATAGACTTTAAAATTGGATAAACGTCTTTAAAGTATAAATTTATGGATTTTATATTAATTAATATTCCATCTTCAAAGGTTTCACAATTTAAATCTGCTCCATATGAATCAATATAATCTGATAATTTGAAATTATCATAACCTTCGCAACCCCTAATAATTAATGAACTTAAAATTTGATTAATCCCCTTTTTATCCTTACTGTCTTTATTACTTCCCCCTGAAACCCATATACTTGCAACTTTTATATTACTTTTATAATCTAAATAATAAAAATTCATAATTAAATCTTTTCAATAATCAAAGTAAAGTTTTCATCTGACAAGTAATTAAAAATTTTTTTAAAATTTTCTATATTACTCCAATATTCCATATTTTTTTTATATTCTAATTGAGGGTTTTTCCTATCCCATAAAAGATTATTTCCAAAAAATTGAGTTAGCTGAGATGGTGTTTCTAAATTAAATATATAATTACTATTTATAATTCTTGATGCTCTTTTAAGTTCTTCTCTAGAAATATCTCTTTCTATAAACAATTTATTCATTGTCTTTTCTAAAATTTTTTCTATTACTAATAAATTTTCTTTTTTAAAAGATATTTCGATAATAAATAGACTGCCAAACTCACCTGAATGTACATCAGCATAAACAGACTCTACAAGGTTATTATCCTCCTTAAGAGGTCTTATTAATTTTCCATTATGTCCATCGCATAAAATAGAAGCAAGCATCTCAAAAGCTAATATGAATTTTTGATCTTTGTTTGAGGGTATCTGCCAAGCAGTAAATATTCTAGAAAATTCAATTTCTTTAAACTTAATTATTTTCTTGCCATTTTTAATCAAAGATTTATGTTTAGGAATCTTATTTGTACAATTTTTATGTTTTGAATAAGGCAGTTCAAAATTGTCAAATATTTCTATTGCGTTTGTAGGTAAGTTCCCTGCAAATGCAAAACAGATATTTTTCAAAATATATTGGTTAGTATGAAATTTTATTAGATCATTAATTGATAGAGATTTTACTATCTCTTTTTCTCCAAGAATAGTTTTACTATAAAAATGATCTATCCAAACTTCTTTTAAAAACAAACCAAAAAGTATTTCATCTGGCTGGTCTAAAGATTGCATTATTTCTTCAATAACTACAGATTTTTCTTTAATAAATTCTTTATTATTTAGATATGGATTTAAGACTAAATTTGTTAATAAATAAAGGGACTCTTTGAAATTAGCTGATGGTGTGAGAACGTAGTAATGTGAATCATCATAACCAGTAGAAGCATTACTGTTCCCACCAAGAGACTCTATTCTTTTATCGAACTCTCCAGGTAATGATTTTCTACACCCTTTAAAAATCATATGCTCTAAGAAGTGAGCTGTTCCTCCTTTATCTTTTTCTTCAAATGAAATACCCCCTTTACACCAAATATCTATTGAAATTAATGATGAATTTTTCTTATTAACAAAAACACTATCTGTTTTACTTGGATGTTTCCAATATTTGATTCCTTCAATATCCATTTAGAAAAATTTTTCCTACAATTAAATTACTTTAACTTTGTCTTTGGCTGATTCTTTAAATAAAACAAAATTAATTGATCCATTTATCTTATCTTTATTGAGGAATATTGGTGAGAAGAGATCATTATTAAATAATCTTGAATCCATAAATATTAACTCAGACTTCTTAAATATTGTAAGTGATAATAAACAATGCGAATTTTACATAGAGAATCAATTTCATAAAGCAAAAGGTTTTAGAAAATTACATGTCGAAATAGCAGAATTTTCTAATAGTTTAAAAATTCTTCACGTTGTTTTTTTTCCTGACCCCAATTTTAATATTCCAATTTTTGGTTTGGATCTTGTAAAAGTTAATGAACTCATAACAGCTGCAATAGTTGATTTGTCTCCAGTTTCAAACTCAATTAATTATGAATTAGAATCTCAACTAATAGATGCAAACAAAGATAATTTTGGAATTAAGAGAAAAATTCCAGAATGGGGAGCAATTTTTTCTGAACATGTTTTCTTTGCATCTTTAAAAAATAAAGAAGATCAAAATTATTTTTATAAATTAGTAGATGAATATATAAAAATTTTAGTAAACTATTCAAAAAACATACTTCCTGATGAAGAACCACAAAATATTCAGGAACGTATTTACTATCAAAAACAATATTGTATTCAACAGATGAAAAATGAAAAAACAAGTATGGTTTTACTAAAGTATTTTGATAAAAAATGGGTCGATAGATACATCAAGGAAATATTATTTGATTTTTAATGCATGTAATGAAGTTTCCAAAGTTTTTTTTATTATCTTTAATCCTTTCACCATTTTTATTCATAAATTTTTCTTGTTCTAATGAGAAAAAGTTTAGAGAGTATGAGAATTTAAATTTAGAACAGGATATTATTCCATCCTTAAAAGGTGTAGCTGCACTAGGACAACTTTCCCCAGCTGGTGAGGTAAGAAAATTAGCTTCCCCCGTAAGTCAATTTGGTACTTTTCCAAGAGTTATTGAATTGTTTGTTAAAGAAGGTGATTATGTAGAAAAAAATACTGTTTTGGCAACCTTCGAGAATAGAGAAAAATTAAAATCTGAACTTCAAAAAAAAGAATATCTTTTAGAAACTAATGATCTTGAAATCTCTTTAAAAGAAGATCAACTCAAAAGATTTAAATTAGCTTTTGATAAAAATGCATACTCAGAAATTCAGTTTTCTCAGAGAAAAGATGAACTTTTAAAACTTAAAAAACAAAAGATTATTAATTTGGCTGATAGAAAAGCTATTCTAATCGATCTTTCTAATTCACAACTTCGTAGTCCAATTAACGGTTATATCTTATCTATCAATACAAGGGTAGGAGAAAGATCAAATTCAGAAGGGGTGTTGGATATTGGAGCAAGTCAAAATATGGAAGCTACTATTGAAGTCTATGAGTCAGATATTGATAGGGTATTTCTTAATCAAAGTGTTGAATTAACAAGTGAAAATGGTGGATTTGAGGATAAGCTTTTTGGATTTGTAGTAAGAATTAATCCCAGGGTTAAACAAAGAAAAGTTTTATCTACTGATCCAACCGGTGATGCTGACGCAAGAGTTATTGAAGTTTTAGTAAAATTAAATAAGGAATCTATTGAAAAAGTAAAGTCGTTCGCTGGAATGAAGGTAATCGCGAGATTTATTCCTAAATGAATTTTATTAAATTCAGGAAAATACCATTAGCTTGGTTGTTGTTAAGTCGTCAACCCTTAAGATTACTTGTTGCAATTGCAGGTATAAGTTTTGCTGGCATTTTAATGTTTATGCAGTTAGGTTTTCGTGATGGTTTGTTTGATGCAAGCGTTACTGTACATAGATTGCTAGATGCGGATTTAGTTCTAATAAGTCCTAGATCAAAAAGTTCTATAAGTATGAGTGGCTTTCCTAAAAGAAGATTAATACAAGCTTTAGCCCAAAAAGAAGTATTATCAGTCGCACCTGTAAATTTAAATTATCTTCTTTGGAGGAATCCTGAGAATTTAAAAACTAGATCAATACTTGCTTTGGGGTTTAATCCTGAGGATTCACTTTTAATTGATGAGAAATTTAAAGCTAAAGCGGAATCCTTGAAAAATCCTGGACGAGTATTATTTGACACACTATCAAGACCTGAATTTGGTCCTATAGAAGAATGGTATAATAATGGAAGAAGTGTTGAAACAGAAGTTGCTGGTAAAAGAGTAAAAGTTGAGGGATTGGTAGAGTTAGGCCCATCATTTGGAGCAGATGGAAACTTAATTACAAGTAGAGAGACATTTCTTAGGCTATTATCAGGCAATCCTAAAGGTAGTATAGAAATTGGACTAATAAAGCTTTCTGCTGAATCTGATCACCAATTTATTAAAAATATTCTTAATAAATCACTTCCTAATGATGTGAGAGTACTAACCAAGAGGGAATTTATTGATTTTGAAAAAAATTATTGGAGAGATAGTACTGCAATTGGTTTTATCTTTAGTCTTGGGGCTTTGATGGGTTTTGTTGTTGGATGTGTTGTTGTATATCAAATATTATATAGCGACGTAAGTGATCATCTTCCTGAATATGCAACCTTGATGGCCATGGGGTATAGATTAAAGTCACTGTTATTTGTTGTTGCTAGAGAGGGATTTTTACTCGCTTTATTTGGTTACATACCAGCTTATTTATCTGGTCAGATTTTATATGCAGTAATAAGAGACTCAACTAAATTACCTATTTCAATGGATTCAAGTAAAGCTGTCCTTATTTTTGTACTTATTTTAATTATGTGTATGGGTTCTGCTGCAATAGCTATGCGAAAATTAGTTGATGCTGATCCTGCAGAAATATTTTAATAATTGATATGGTTTTGGATAAAACAACACTTAAAAGTCTATCAATAAGAGACACAGTTTTAATTAATAACTTAAGTCACTCTTATGGTTTAGGAGAGAATAGAAAAAAAGTTCTTGATGGAATTAATATGAATATTAAAAAAAGTGAGGTTGTTTTATTAAAGGGACCTTCGGGTTGTGGTAAGACTACTCTTTTGACATTAATAGGTGCACTAAGAACTTGCCAGAATGGAAGTCTTAATGTGTTGAGTGAAGAGCTAAATGGTGCTTCAAGAAAAGTTAGGCAAAAGCTTAGAAGAAATATAGGTATGATATTTCAAGGCCATAATTTACTTAGATGTTTAACTGCTGAACAAAATGTTCAAATGGGAGCAGATCTAATAAGAGGACTTACTTATTTACAAAGAAGAGAAATTGCCAGAAGATGGTTATCTGAAGTGGGACTTGAGGAACATCATAGAAAATTACCAAGCGATCTTTCTGGAGGACAAAAACAGAGAGTTGCAATAGCAAGGGCTTTGTCTGCGAATCCTAAATTACTTTTAGCTGATGAACCTACATCAGCTCTTGATAGCGTTACTGGTAGAGAAATTGTTGCTTTGTTAAGAAGGTTAGCAAAGGATCAAAATTGCTCAGTTCTTATGGTTACCCATGACCCTAGAATTTCAGATATGGCAGATAGGATTTTAAATATGGAGGATGGAAAGATTTTTAGCACCCATGGTGAGTTAAAATATTAAAAATAAAAAATTTTATGGCCAAGAGAAGAAATTTAAAAAAAGAGAAGCAAGAACGAAATCGTGCATATGCAAGAAAGTTCAAGAAAAGAAAATTACGTGGAGAAGTTAGATCAGAGGGGATTAACGTTACAGGAACTATTAATAATGGTGGTGCTGCAGATTAATAATTTAGATTGCACTTAATTTTAGGTAATCTATTCCCAATCATTATGAATGTAAGCATTGTTATTCCTACCTATAACAGGAAACCTATTCTAATAAAATGTTTGCATGCTTTAGAAAATCAAAAACTTAATAAACTTATTGATTCTTATGAAATTATAGTTGTAGATGATGGATCTACAGATGGTACGACTGAATGGATAAAAGAAAACCAAAGAAATCTACCTCATGTTGTTTTATATGAGCAAGAACATGGTGGGCCAGCTCTTGGTAGAAATCTTGGTGTATTAAAATCAACAGGTGATGTTATTATTTTTATAGATAGTGATCTTGTTGTAGTTAATAATTTTATAATTCATCATGTTAATAAACTTAATAAATACTGGATTAAAAAAAATAAAAAATGTTTTACTTACGGATCTGTAATAAACACATCTAATTTTCAAAATCCTTTATCAGAGGATAGCAAGATAACTGATATTTCATTCGCTTATTTTGCAACTGGAAATGTAGCTATTTCTAAGGAACTACTCTTGGATGTAGGCTTGTTTGATACTTCATTTAGTCTATATGGATGGGAGGATTTAGAACTTGGTGAAAGATTAAAAAAAATTGGTGTAAAACTAATAAAGTGTCCTGATGCTAAAGGCTTTCACTGGCATCCAGCTTTTAATTGTGATCAGATACCACTATTACTGAATAAAGAGATTGAGAGGGCAAAAATGGCCTTAATCTTTTATCAAAAACATAAAAATTTAAGAGTAAGGTTTATAATTCAATTTACGATTTTCCATAAATTATTATGGAATGTTTTATGTTTAGGTGGATTAATCAATACTAATTTAATATTTCCTTTATTAAAATTCTTAGTTAAATCAGGTAAAAGTGGAATAGCAATGGAAATTTTAAAATTGCCTCTAAATTATGTTTATGTTAGTGAACTTTATAAATTAAGTAGGAAATAACTTTTTCGTTATGAATCTCAATTTGCTATTATAGTTAAGTAAATTTAAACCACACATCTGACAGTTTCGGGTGATTCAATAATAGAATTTCCCGTCAGATGGAGGCTAACCCGAAACTTTTTAAATATGGCTGTTGTTACTCTTTCCGAAATGATGGAAGCTGGTGCTCATTTTGGGCATCAAACTAGACGTTGGAATCCGAAGATGTCTAAATATATATATTGTGCAAGAAATGGTGTTCATATTATAGATCTTGTTAAAACTGCAGTTTGTATGAATGATGCCTACAAATGGGCTAGATCCGCAGCTAAGAGTGGCAAAAGATTTTTGTTTGTAGGAACTAAAAAACAAGCATCTGACGTAGTTGCTCAAGAGGCATCAAGATGTGGTGCAGCTTATGTCAATCAAAGATGGTTAGGAGGAATGTTAACCAATTGGACTACTATGAAAGCAAGAATTGAAAGATTAAAAGATTTAGAGAGGATGGAATCTAGTGGTGCTATAGCAATGCGTCCCAAAAAAGAAGCAGCTGTACTGAGAAGAGAATTAGAGAGATTGCAGAAATATCTTGGTGGACTCAAAAATATGAGAAGGTTACCTGATGTAGTTGTTTTGGTTGATCAGCGCAGAGAGACAAATGCTGTGCTTGAAGCACGTAAACTTGATATCTCTCTAGTATCAATGCTTGATACAAATTGTGATCCTGATTTATGTGAAGTTCCCATTCCTTGTAATGATGATGCAGTTAGGTCTGTTCAGCTTGTATTAGGTAGGCTTGCTGATGCAATTAATGAAGGAAGAAAAGGTTCTAATGATCAAAGAAAAAATTAGTCAATTTTAATTTACCCTTATATAAAACTTTTTAATACAAATTTCATTCAATTAAAAACATGTCAAACATTACAGCAAAATTAGTTAAAGAGCTCCGCGATAAGACAGGAGCTGGAATGATGGACTGCAAAAAAGCATTAAATGAAACAGATGGAGATGTTGAAAAAGCTATTGAATGGCTTCGAAAGAAAGGGATTGCAAGTGCTGAAAAGAAATCAGGTAGAGTTGCCGCAGAAGGTTCTATTGGTAGCTATATCCACACAGGATCAAGAGTTGGAGTTCTTCTTGAATTAAATTGTGAGACTGATTTTGTTGCTAGAGGAGAAATTTTTCAATCTCTTTTAAAGGATGTTGCTATGCAAATAGCAGCATGTCCTAATGTTGAATATGTTTCAATTGATGAGATACCTAATGAAGTCGTAAAAAAAGAAAAACAGATTGAAATGGGTAGAGATGATTTAGCTGGTAAACCTGATCAAATCAAAGAAAAAATTGTAGAGGGGAGAATATCAAAAAGATTAAATGAATTAGTCTTATTAGAACAACCTTATATAAAGGATAGCTCATTGTCTGTAGAGCAATTAGTTAAAGAAACAGCTGGTAAGATTGGAGAAAATATTAGAATTAGGAGGTTTACAAGATATACCTTGGGAGAAGGTATTGAAGTTGAGACTGTAGGTTTTGCAGAAGAAGTCGCATCAATAAAATCAAATTAAAATATTGGATAATTATTTATTTAAAAAATATCAAGAAAAAGCTGATAACCAACTTCTACTGATAGAAGATCGAAAATTAAAAATAAGAAAAGATATTTATATGATGTATTTCTTATATTTAAATCGTATTAGGTCAGAATTTTTTAACTATATTAGAAAAGCTATTAGTTCTATAGAGGAATCTAAAACTGCAATTAACTTAAGTAAAAAAGAAATGCAATCAATAATAGCAAATGATATTAATCCTTTGATAAATGAGAGGATGCCCTTTATAACAATAGAACAATTGACCTTAACAAAATACTCCTTTCAAAATAAGTCATTAAAAGTTGATCATTTCCCTGAGAAAGATCTTGATCTAGATGTCAAATCTTTTTACAAAAAAGATAATAAGACTTATTCATTAAATATTTCTTCTGAATGTAAATACTATAGTTTTTCAGAAGAATATGAATTGAATTCATCAATTAATTTAGATAATTTTAATTTTGAATATCAAAATCTAATTGATTACGGTAATATCATTGATAAGCAAACTTGTGATTCCGTAAATAATGAGAAAATAATAAATGGAGCATTAAGGGATTTCGATATATTAAAAAATGATCAAGAAAATTATAAAAATATGCAAATTTTTGATGAAATCTCAAATCTTTTAAATTGGTCTGAGTGGCTAGATTTTTCCTTGTCTTGTCAATTAAAGAAAATAACTTATCAAATTAATAATATTCTATTTTTAAAAAAGATTATTAAGAAAAAAATTAGTAGTGAATTTCTTGACTATATTTCGGATAATAATTTTTTAATTGCAAATCCATTTCCATTTGTTAATTTATTTGATTTAAATAATAAGGAATGTATTAATTTTGATAATTTTGATAAAAATGCAGATTATTCAAAAATTTATTTCTTAAATTTAAATATTACAGAAATTGAATTTTTTGATATAAATTTAAATATTATTAGGAATAAGATAACTGATTTAAAATATCAAATGCATTTATTAATCAAGAAAGAAAAATATTGGAATAATAAAAAGTTATATGCTAAAAGGAATAAATCCATTATAAATAAAATATAAATTTCTCTATAGATAATTGAAGCTAAAGGATACTGAAATTGAGAAAATAAAAAATTGGATACGAACTCTTCAGAAATCTTTAACTTTAGAAACTGAAGCTGAATTTATTAATATTTTAGGAAAAGAAAAATACTTCAATGATTTTTTATACGATTCCTTAAAAACTTTATCGAATTTTAAGTTGTCTGAAGAGTATATACATCATCTTAAAAAGTTTTCTCTAAACTACCAAGAATATAATCAATTAGACTTACATCAAAGAAAAAGAGTAGTAATAGATACTCGAAAGATACTTTTTAAATTAAGCAAAAATTTAGAATCTCCACAACCAAATAAGACTTTATCAAATAAGTTAATGTCTGTTAATTCAGATATAGAGATCATTAATGGGGTAGGAAAGGTAATAAAGGATAATTTAAATCAATTAGGATTATTTAATATAAATGATTTATTAAAATATTTTCCTAGAACTTATTTAGATTATACAAATAAAGAAAAAATAATAAATTTGCGCCCTGATAATATATATACATGTAGTGCCTATATTAAAAAATTCTATATTTATAAAAGTAAAAAAAATAATAATCTTTCTATAATGAATATTATTGTTTTTGATGAAACATCATCAATTAAAATTACAAAATTTTTTTTAGGCCGAAGATTTCGATCATATAGTTTTTTCTCAATTCAAAAAGAAAAATTTAAACCTGGATTAAAAGTTGCAATATCTGGAAAAGTTAAATCTTCAGAGTATGGTAGAGCATTTGTAGACCCTCAAATAGAAATTTTGAATGATAATAATTCTATAAATTTTTCTGGAAAAATTCTTCCTATATACTCTTTGTCTGAATCTATTTCGAATTTTACTTTTATAAAAACTCTTAAAAAAGTATTGCCTTTTGTAAGTGATTATCAAGATTTTTTGACGAAGAATCAACTTGAGAAATTATCTTTATTTTCCTTGAGTGAAGCTTTAAAAAATATTCACTTTCCAAGCTCTCAGTTAAGTCTTATAGAATCAAAGAAAAGATTATTATTTGATGAATTATTGCTTTTACAAATAAAATTTTTATTAAAGAAAAATAAAAGAAATAAATTATTAGTAAGTAATGATTTTTATTTAAAAAGAACTTTACTTGATAAGTATTTAAATAGTCTTCCATTTAAGCTAACAAAATCTCAAAATAATGTTTTAGAAGAAATAAAAATAGATCTTTCAGGACAAAATCCTATGTCTCGATTACTCCAAGGAGATGTAGGTAGCGGCAAAACCATAATCGCAATAGCTTCTCTTTTGTATATTGTTGAAAGAGGAAACCAAGGAGCCTTTATGGTTCCTACTGAAGTATTAGCAGAACAACATTATCAAAATTTATTAAATAATTTAAACTCTATGTTTGTAAATGTGGAGTTACTTACTGGTAATACTTCTCAAAAAAAAAGAAAAGAAATTTTTAGAAATTTAGCAAATGGTCAAATTAATATACTTGTTGGAACGCATGCATTATTTGAAGAAAAAGTGATTTTTAATTCTCTTGGTATTGTGATTATTGATGAACAACATAGATTTGGAGTAAGTCAAAGAAATCGTTTATTAAAAAAAGGTGAAAATGCTCATTTATTATCAATGACAGCCACTCCAATACCAAGAACACTTGCTCTTTCTATCTATGGAGATTTAGATGTTAGCCAAATTACTGAATTGCCACCAGGCCGTAAGCCAGTCAAGACTAATATTGTAAGCGAAAAAAAACTTAAAGACTTATACGTAAAAGTTGAAAGTGAAATAATAAAAGGCAAACAGGTTTATGTTGTTTTGCCCTTAATAGAAGAATCAGAAAAGTTAAATTTAAATTCAGCTAATAAAGTTTTCGAATACCTTTCTAAAGAGGTTTTTCAAAAATATAATATTGGTCTTTTGCATGGGAAACTTAATTCATCTGAAAAAAATCAAATTATAGAATTATTTCTTAAAAATAAAATTAATATATTGGTTTCAACTACTGTAATTGAGGTGGGTATCGATGTACCTAATGCCTCAATAATGATTATTTATAATTCAGAGAGATTTGGATTGTCTCAGCTCCATCAATTAAGGGGTAGAGTTGGCCGTGATTCCTATGAATCACATTGTTATTTAGTAACGAATGAGAATAATATTACAACTAATAAAAGACTAGAAGTTCTTAAAAAGTCAAACGATGGATTTTTGATAGCAGAAAAGGATTTAGAATTACGTGGTCCTGGCCAAATATTAGGTTACAAACAATCTGGACTGCCTGATTTTGTTCTTGATAATTTGCCAAATAATAAAATTCTTATTGATAAAGCAAGGGAAGAGGCTATAAATATTCTTAAAGAGGATCCTAATTTAGATAAAAATATTATTATAAAAAAGGCTCTTAACGATAATTTAAATAATAAATATACACATGATTTCTTAAATTAATAGTATAATTAAATTCTTGATGTTTTTTATTTTTGTGCAAATATAAAATTATCTCAGATAATTTTTAATTTTGAAACCTTGGAATCAAATCCCAATTATTGATAATACGGAGCCATTAATATCTATTGAAAAATACTTCAAATTTATTGATCCTCATCCTTATTATAAATTAGGCGCCCCATATAAGAATAAAAGTAAAATTTGGAGTCTCAGAAAGGGTGTGGTTGATAAATTAATGAATGCTAATAAATTACTTAAAATTATCAATAAGAATTACTCGCTCATTATCTATGATGCATGGAGACCTATTGAGGTGCAGTCTTTTATGTTTAATAGAGCTTTAGAAACTGAGCTTAATCGTAAAGGTTTAAGCATTTCAAAAGATAAAATTAATAATCATCCTGAGGTCTTAAAAAAGGTAGAAAGATTTTGGGCCTATCCTGATTTAAATAAAAAATATCCTCCTCCACATTCAACAGGCGCAGCAATAGATTTAACGATAATTGACGGTTCAGGAGATTTGATTGATATGGGTTGCGAAATAGATAATTTGGATGGCAAGTCTGTGCCTGATTTTTACAAAAATAGTTCTTCAAAAGATGGAATGCTTTGGAATATTAGGCGGAATTTACTTAAGAATGTTATGTGTTATTCTGGGTTTTCCCAGCATCCAAATGAATGGTGGCATTTTAGTTATGGTGATCAATTATGGGCATGGCAAAATGATTTTAAAAAAGCAATTTACGGCAGAATTTAATTAAAGATTAATTTGTTAGGAGATCTAAAATAAATGAATCATCATTCTTATTGATGAAATCTCCAAAGTCTTCTACTGAGGATGTCTTTTTCCACTCAAGTAGTAAGGGCTTTAATGTTTTTTCTAAATCATCGAGCGCCATTCTTTGTAAGTATGGTTTTGCTAATCTTTGTAGATTTTTGCTCCCTCCTAACCAGACTTGATACTTATTTAGTCCACTACCTACTAGTGCTAGTTCTGCCATGTATGGTCTTGAACATCCATTTGGGCAGCCAGTAATCCTAAATAATAATGTTTTATCTATTTCGCACTCTTTAAGTAGATCATCTATTCTCTGAAGTATATCTGGTAATATTCTTTCAGCTTCAGTCATTGCTAATCCGCATAGTGGAAGTGCTGGGCAAGCTAAAGCATGTCTTTGAATATCATTGATGTCTTCGAGATTTCCATAACCAATCTTTTTTAAAATATCTTTTACTTTATTTTTATGTTTGTTATGAATATTACATAGTAAAAAATCTTGATTTGGTGTAAGCCTTAAATCTAAATCAAATTCTTCAACTAGCTTTCTAATGAATGATTTTTTTTCACCAGCGAGTCTTCCTGAAAGAAGTGGCAAGCCAACAAACCAATGATCTTCATTTTGCTTTTGCCAGCCTAAGTAGTCTATTAATTTATTTTCAGGTTCCTCTCTGACTGGTTTAATTTCTTTTTTAAAGTATTTTTCGGTTAATATCTCTTTAAACCAAGATATACCTTTATCGTGGAGAAGATATTTCATTCTTGCATTTTTTCTAGATTTTCTGTCTCCATAATCTCTTTGGACAGCAACAATACTTTGAACTAATTCAAAAATATCTTTTTCTTCTACATAACCAAGAGGATCTGCGATCCTTGCAAAAGTTTCTTCATTATTATGAGTTCTCCCCATTCCTCCACCAATATAAAAATTACATCCTTCTAAAAGACCATCATTATTTGTAAACGCGACAAGTCCTATATCATTTGTAAGCAAGTCTACAGAATTATCTCCTGGAACTGTTACTGCACATTTAAATTTTCTTGGCAGATAAGTTGATCCATATAACGGTTCATTCTTTATTCCGCTATAAACATTTTTATTAAATTGTAATTTTCTATTAGCTTCTATTTCTTTATCAGGTTTAATTCTATAAGCCAAGTCACCATCTGCCCAAAGTTCTAGAAATGTTCCTTGAGCAGCAACAGGAGTTAAAAGATCTGCAACTTTAATTGCTAAATCCCTTGCAATTTTATATTCAGAGGTTTCAAAAGGGGCAGCTGGCGCCATCACATTTCTGTTGATATCTCCACAAGCGGCTAATGTTGAACCCATGGAATTGACTATAGTTTTGATTACTGTTTTTAAGTTATCTTTTCTGATTCCATGCATTTGAAAGGCTTGCCTTGTTGTTATCCTCAATGTTCCATTTCCAAGGTTATTAGATAAATCGTCTAAGCATAAGTATAATTTTCCTGGAATTTCACCCCCGGGGCTCCTAAGCCTGAGCATCATTTGCCAATCTTTAATCCCTGGCTTTCTATTCTCTCGATCATCCTGCTGGTAACTTCCATGGAACTTTAGAAGTTGCACTGCATCATTAGTGAAGTGATCACTATCATTCTTTAATTCACTTGCTAGTGGTTCTTTTAAGAATTGACTACCTTTTTTGAATTCTTCAAATTTTGACACTTCTAACCCATTAGCCAAGCAAACAGTTGGCTTTTTATCCTCTTTTTTCTTCTTTTTGACTTTTTCGACCTTAATCACTAAATGACTAAATAGTATCTCTTTTTATACATTAGCTAAAAGCTTATTTAACTGGTAGTAAATTATAGTTGTAATAGTTAAATTTTTATTTTTGTCTACATATTTACTTGAAATTGGAACGGAGGAGTTGCCAGCAAAATTTGCTGAAACTATTGTAAATCAATTTAAATCTTTAATTGAATTCGATTTAAATAAAAATTTCATAAAGTATGAAAAAGTTTTTTGTTCTACAACACCAAGAAGAATAGTCCTTATGATTTTTGGCATTATTGATAAAGGTGAAGATAAAATTGAATTTAGGAAAGGACCAAAAGCGGAAAGTGCTTTCAATAATGGATCCCCTACTAATGCTGCAAAGGGTTTTGCTAAAAGTTTAAATATAGGCATTGAAGATCTACAAATAAAAAATACTGATAAAGGTGATTTTGTCTTTGGAGAAAAAATTGAAAAAGGCCAGTTAGCAAAGGACTTATTATCAATTATTGTTCCAAAAGTTTTAAAGTCATTGCAAGGTCAAAGATTTATGAAATGGGGGTTTGGAAATTTTAAATTTTCAAGACCTATTAGATGGATAGTTTCTCTTTATAATTCTGATTTACTTGATTTCTCTCTAAAAGATATAGATAATGACCTTGAAATTGGAAATATATCAAGAGGTCATAGATTATTTAAAAATAAAATATCAATTATTCATCCAGATAGTTATATAAGTCTTTTAGAGGATTCAGGAGTAATAGTCAAAAGAGATGTTAGAAAAGAATTTATATTAAATCAGATCAAAAATACTAGCAATAAATTAGCTCTTTACCCAGATTTGCCAGATCCATTAATAAATGAACTTACCGATCTTGTTGAATTCCCAAATCTAATTTTAGGTGAATTTGATAAAAGTTTTTTAAGTTTACCAGCTGAGGTTCTTTGTACAGTAATGAAGAGTCATCAAAGATATATTCCACTTTTTAAGGTGAATGAAAATATTAATAAATTACAATTGAGTTCCGAAAACATACTAAGTACAAAATTCTTATGTGTTTCAAATGGTTTGTCTGCGGCAAGTGCTTTAATTCAAAGAGGAAATGAAAATGTTCTTAGAGCAAGATTTGCTGATGCAAAATTCTTTATAGCTTCGGATAAAAAATTTTCTTGTGAGGAAAGAAATTTAAAAATAAAAAATATTTCATTTATGAAAGGGTTAGGAAGTCTCTCTGATAGGGTTAATCGAATTGAATTTATTTCAGAACAAATTTTTAATCAAATAAAAGATAACGATATAAATCTTCCAGAAATTTTACAGGCAGCAAGATTATCAAAACATGATTTATGTTCTGAAATAGTTTATGAATTTCCTGAATTACAAGGGGTGATGGGAGGTAAGTATTTAAAGAATGAGGGATATAGTGAAAATATATCTTTAGCGGTTTCTGAGCATTATTTGCCAAGATTTAATAAAGATGACTTACCTTCAACAAAATACGGATCTATTACATCTATCTCAGATAAATTTGAGACAATTATTAGTCTCTTTATTTCTGGGAAAAGGCCAAGTGGATCATCAGATCCTTATGCTTTAAGAAGAAATTTAAATGGGATTATTCAAATTGCATGGAATTTTAACTTTGATATAAAATTTGATGTCTTAGTATCAGAGTCTCTAGACTTTTGGAAGGAAAACATTAATGAAACAAGCTTTAATTATGAAGATGTTTCTAATGAAATTTTAGAGTTTATTAAGCAAAGAGTTTTAAGTTATTTAGAAGAAATATCTATTAAAAAAGATATTATTAATTCAATTTATAATTCAAAACTTATACAAAAATCAAAACTATTAGAAATTTATGATTTAAAAAATAGAATTAGTACTATTAATAATATTAAATCTAATGAAAATCACATTTCAATAATAAACATAATATCTAGATATAGTAAATTAGCTGGCAAGGGAAATTTAGATACTAATATTTATTTTTCAGAAAATATAATTAAGCCTAATCTCTTTGAAAAAATTTCTGAAAATGAGGTTCTAAATCTTATAAAAAAAATTGAAATATTAATTTCAAAAAGTAATTGGAAATATAATGAATTAATAGATTTATTTGTCAATCATCTGGATATATTAAATGATCTTTTTGATATTAATAAAGGAGTAATGATTATGTCTGAAGATTTAAGTATTAGAGAAAATCGCTTAAATCTTATTAGTTTAATTAGAAATTATTCATTACTATTATGTGATTTCACACTTTTGAATTCTTAACTTTTATTCCACCTTTGATAGCAAAATTATTTAACATTTTTTCTACTTCTTTCTCATCTCTAACAGCACTCTTGACTGGTTTGTATTTTAATGGAGCTAAAGCTTTACCCCTTAATATTGAACCAAGAGTAAGAAAAGTTATTTTTAATTGTTGTAGTGGCTTCATTGCAACAACCTTTTTATATAAATAACTATCAAAAGTTAGCCTTTGAACATCCATATCATCGCACATTTCAACGAATGCTTCTCTAGCAGAGTCATTACGATAAAAGATGTTTTGTAAAATTTCTAAAACTTTATATGTCGTACCATATTTTTTATCCCATTTCTTTAAATAATTTTTCAAGTCACTCTCAGATGGAATCAATTCTCCATTTTTAGATGCTGAAACAATTTCTTCAGCGCACATTCTCCCACTTTTAGCAGCAAAGTAAATTCCTTCCCCTGAACTTTTCGTGACATAGCCTGCAGCATCTCCAACTAATGCCATTCTTCCCACTACTCTTCTTGGTCTGGGATGTTCTGGGATTGGATGTGCCTCAACTTTTATAACTTCACCATTTACAAGTCTTTTTTTTGCTCTATTTCTCACTCCTTCTTGAAGGCTTTTTATTAAAGATTGATTTTTTTGCATAGTACCTGTCCCTACAGCGACATGATCGTATTTAGGAAATACCCAGCCATAAAAGTCTGGAGATACATCTTTACCTACATACATTTCTGCTAGGTCCTCGTAGTAGCTCATTTCCTCTTTTGGTAACTTTATCCTTTCTTGAAAAGCAACAGCTACATTATAGTCTCCAGCATCCATAGCTTTTGCTACTCTGCTATTAGCTCCATCTGCACCAACAATAAGATCAACGGTGAGCTCTTTTATTTCAGCTTTAGAATCGTTATCTGTAAAATCTGAATAGGTAATTTTATATGGGCCTAAATTATTTTTACCTGTATCAATAGTTGTTACTAGACCATTTACAAGTGTAGCTCCTAAATCTGCAGCTCTATTCCTCATAAATGCATCCATAACTTCTCTTCTACACATACCTATATACTCATTATCACTTTTGCCATAAACATTATCTAAACTTATATCGACTTCTCTATTGGAAGGAGAGATCATTCTCATATTTCTCACTTTCCTGTCGATAATAGATTCTGGTAGATCAAATTCTGAAACCATACATAAAGGAATAGCACCTCCACATGGCTTTGCATTATCTAATTTTCTTTCAAAAAGCCAAGTTTTAATTCCAGCTTTAGCAAGTGTTTCAGCAGTACATGAACCACTTGGACCACCACCAATAACAGCAACTCTTAACATAAACAAATTAATTCCCTATTAAAACTACAACGATTTTGCATAGAAAAGTGCTTTTTTTTAAAAAATAGATAATATCGAAACATGAATTTTTAGATTTTTTAAGTTTGTCTGACAATATGGAACCAATTAATATTGAAAATATTAAAGTTGCAGAAAGAAAATACCTTGAGAATAAAAAATATAGAATTTTAAAAATACTGATATCGACGACCACAATATTAGGTTTTATCCTATTAATGTTCTTCTTACGAAAAAGTAATTTTAACTCCTATCAAAATGGTTTAATTGGCGATATAAAAATTAAAGATGACAAAATCTTAGGCCATTTCCCCTATCGCGAAACCTCATTTGAAAATCTTGTTGAAATAACTCCAGATATCTTAGTCCATAAAAAAATGTATAAATCACTTTTGAAAATGAGAGATGATGCAAAAAAAGAAGGCGTTTATCTTGTCTTCTTAAGTGGATTTAGGTCAATCGAGTTGCAAAAAGAAATCTTTTACTCTCTAAAGTCGATCAGAAGTCAAGTAGCTATGGAAAGAGCAAGAGTATCTGCTCCTCCAGGATATTCTGAACACAGTACCGGTTTTGCTATTGATATTGGGGACGCACTTAATAGAGAAACTGACTTCGAGGTTGAATTTGAAACTACAAGCGCATATAAGTGGTTAGAAAGGAATGCTGCAAAGTATCATTTTAAATTATCTTTTGACAGAAAACAAAATTCTGTAGATTATGAACCCTGGCATTGGAGATATGAGGGAAATATTGAGGCTTTAAAAATTTTTGAAGCCTCCAATAGAGAGAAATTAAAATATTAGAAAATTATTGTAAATTATAAATTTTTAATATTTTATGATCTTTTATTTTTCAATAACTTTCATAAGCTGCGTTTTTTACGTTAACCTTATAGGTGGTTAAAGAGATAATAAATTTCTTAAATATGGAATCTACTTTAAAAGATATTAGAAATGTTGCAATAATTGCACATGTAGATCACGGCAAAACAACTTTAGTGGATGCTATGTTGTCACAATCTGGAGTATTCAGGGATAACGAGGTTGTGCCAACCTGTGTCATGGATTCTAATGATTTAGAGAGGGAGAGGGGTATTACAATCTTATCGAAGAACACTTCAGTTACTTATAAGAGTACAAGGATTAATATCATAGATACTCCAGGGCACGCAGATTTTGGTGGAGAGGTTGAGAGAGTCTTAGGAATGGTTGATGGATGCTTATTAATTGTAGATGCAAATGAAGGGCCCATGCCTCAAACTAGATTCGTCTTAAAAAAGGCTTTAGAAAAAGGACTTCGTCCAATAGTTTTTGTCAATAAAATAGATAGACCACGAGTCATTCCTGAGATTGCAGTAGATAAAGTCCTTGATCTTTTTTTAGAACTTGGAGCTGATGATGACCAATGTGATTTTCCTTACTTATTTGGTAGTGGCTTAAGTGGTTTTGCAAAGGATGATATGGATTCTAAAAGTGATAATATGATGCCTTTATTCGAATCAATTTTGAGACATGTTCCCCCTCCTGTAGGAGATAATAATAAGCCTTTGCAACTGCAAATTACTACATTAGATTATTCTGATTTCTTAGGGAGAATTGTTATTGGTAAGTTGCATAATGGAAGAATTAAAGCTGGTCAACAGGCAAATTTAATTAAGGAGGACGGCAAAACCATAAAGGGTAAGATTAGTAAATTACTCGGATTTGAGGGATTGCAAAGGATTGAAATCAATGAGGCAAATGCCGGAGATATTGTTGCATTATCTGGTTTTGATGATGTCAATATAGGAGAAACAATAGCTTGTCCTGAAGAACCTTTACCTTTGCCGCTTATTAAAGTTGATGAGCCAACTTTACAAATGACTTTTATTGTCAATGATTCTCCTTTTGCTGGTAAAGAAGGAAAATTTGTAACGAGCAGACAACTTAAAAATAGACTTGAAAGAGAGCTACTTACTAATGTTGCATTGCGTTGTGAAGAGACAGATTCCCCAGACAGATTTGCTGTCTCAGGAAGAGGTGAACTTCATCTTGGAATACTTATAGAAACAATGAGGAGAGAGGGTTTTGAATTTCAAATTTCACAGCCTCAAGTTATATTTAGAGAAATTGATGGTAAGGAATGTGAACCGATAGAAGCACTTGTATTGGATGTGCCAGAAGCCTCAGTAGGAGCATGTATTGAGAAATTAGGATCTAGAAAAGCTGAAATGCAAAATATGCAAAGTAGTGCAGATGGTAGAACTCAATTAGAATTTTTAGTTCCTGCAAGAGGTTTAATAGGATTTAGAGGGGAATTTGTTAGATTAACAAGAGGAGAAGGTATTATGAGTCATTCGTTTTATGAGTATAGACCTAAGATGGGTGATTTTGAAACAAGAAGGAATGGAGTTTTGATTGCTTTTGAAGAGGGTGTCGCTACATTTTACGCTTTGAAAAATGCAGAGGATAGAGGTTCTTATTTTATTAAACCTGGAGTGAAGGTTTATAAAGGTATGATCATTGGGGAGCATAATAGACCGCAGGATTTAGAAATTAATATTTGTAAGACAAAGCAACTCACTAATATGAGATCTGCTGGTGCTGAAGAGTTAGATACTTTACAATCACCAGTTGAAATTACTTTAGAGAGAGCTTTAGAATATATTGGACCTGATGAAATGTTAGAAGTGACCCCAGAATCTATAAGATTAAGAAAGTTAAGTAAGAGAAGGCAAGCAAAAAAATAATAAAACATGGATGATCTCCTTACATCAAAAAATTTTACAGATTCATTAGATGCTGCTTTGGATTTATTCAATAATAAAAAATGGTACGAAGCCCATGACGCTTTTGAGGAAATATGGAATGGTCTTTACGGAGATGAAAGGCAAATTATTCAAGGCATTTTGCAGGTTTCTGTATCTCAATTTCACTTAAGTAAAGGAAATTTAAATGGTGCTATGATTTTACTTGGTGAGGGTTTAGGAAGAATTAAAAGTAGAGTTTCTGTAGATTTAGGACTTGATCTTTTTTCTTTTTGTAAGTCTTTAGAAGTATTATTAGAAAAATTACATTCAAAAGTCCCTCTAAGCAATGATGATGTGCCCCTCTTGAAAAAGAATAATGAAATTAGAAGTTAGAAATGTTTCTTTGAAAATCAATGGAAAGATAATTGTTGAAAATGTGTCTCTTTCCATTATGCCTGGAGAAATTGTTGGTCTTTTAGGTCCAAATGGAGCTGGAAAAACATCTACCTTTAATCTCGTAGTTGGTAATTTAAAACCAAATAAAGGAGATATCTTAATTAATAATAAATCAATTTCAAATCTGTCTCTACCAATGCGCTCAGAATTGGGTTTAGGTTATTTACCTCAGGAACCAAGTATTTTTAGAGATTTGACAGTTAGAGATAATATAAATCTTGCTTTACAAAATTCAAAATTAAGTAAATCTATTATTCGGACTAGAAGAGAAAACATTATAAATGAATTTAATCTTAATAAATTTGTTGATAATTATGGATACCAGCTTTCAGGGGGGGAGAGAAGAAGGTGTGAAATTGCGAGAGCTTTATCTGTAGGTAGAAATGGACCAAAATATTTACTTCTAGATGAACCCTTTTCAGGAATTGATCCTTTAGCAGTAAATGATCTTAAAAGCCTTATTATTAATTTAAGTAATAATGGTGTGGGAATATTAATAACCGATCATAATGTTAGGGAAACGTTATCGATAACAAAAAAATCTTATGTTTTAACTGAAGGGAAGTTATTAGCTTATGGCTTGTCGAGCGAACTTGCCAAAAATAAAAATGTGAAAAAGTTTTATTTAGGAGACAATTTTAGTCTCTAAAAAATACCTACTTTAATACTTTTAATTAAACTTAATTTTTATAAAGATTTTCTCCTTTTTTCAAAATCTAATTTATTTTTAAGCTATAAATTCTAAATTTTATTAGTAAATAGATTGTGTTTCAAGATGTTTATCAAAATTTATTACTTGACCCAGTTACTTCACTAGGAATTTTAGCTTTTTATGTTTTGTTGATTTCTTTTCCACTAGCATTAATATCTTTATTTAATAAATCATTATCTTGGCTAGTTAGTTCAACAACAATTTTGGTTAATATTTTATTGGCTTTGCAGTTGGTTTGTAGGTGGATTATTTCCTCACATTTTCCTATAAGTAATCTTTTTGAATCGCTTTGTTTCTTATCTTGGGGGTTAACTTTAGTTCAATTGCTTTTACAAAAGGAATATCAAACTTCAGTAATACCCTGTATTGGAATTCCGGCTTCATTACTTACGCTTGGATTTGCTTGCTTTGTTTTACCTGATAATTTAAGAATAGCTTCCAATCTTGTCCCGGCATTAAGATCAAGTTGGTTGGTAATGCATGTAAGTGTTGTAATGCTTAGTTATTCTGCACTTATTTTTGGATCTTTACTTTCAACATCTGTTTTAATTGTCGATAATAAAAAACCACTGCAAATTAGAAGCAGCTCAATTGGAATCGGCGGATATAAAAATTTTAATTTAACTAATTTTAATCAATTTCCGCATGAAACTGATTTTTCTCCTTCCGAAAAGCTTGACACACTTAGTTATCGGTCAATCCTAATCGGATTCTTCTTGTTGACTTTAGGACTTATTACAGGAGCAATCTGGGCAAATGAAGCTTGGGGAACATGGTGGAGTTGGGATCCTAAAGAAACTTGGGCCTTTATTTCTTGGATATTTTATGCTTGTTACTTACATATGAGAATAAGTAAAGGTTGGCAAGGCAGGAAACCTGCAATATTGGCTACAACAGGTTTTTTTATAGTCTTAATTTGTTACTTAGGAGTAAATTATTTAGGTGTAGGATTGCATAGTTATGGTTGGTTTTTGGGATAGCAGTTTTTAATTAGGTTCAGGTAAAACATCACCATTTTGAGCATTTTTTGCGACTTCTCTTAATTCATCGCAACCCTCTTTAAGTGTTGGGTATGCGAACATTCCACTTCCAGCAATAAAGCAGTTTGCGCCAGCTGCAGCACACTGTGAAATTGTCCAATTCGCTTTAATTCCTCCGTCGACCTCAATATCTACATTAAGGTTATTGTTGATAACAAATTCCCTTATCTTTCTGATTTTATTTAACATGGTAGGAATATATGCTTGTCCTCCAAACCCAGGATTTACTGTCATAACTAATACATGATCAACCATATCCATTACGTCTTTAACCATCTCGAAGGGAGTATGGGGGTTTAAAGCTACTGAGGGAGATCCTCCTAGATCTCTAATCCTTCCCAAAACTCTATGTAAATGTACATTGGCCTCGACATGAGCGATTACTACACCAGGTTCACCATTAGAACCTACAGATGCTTTAACATAGGAATCAAGCATTGTTTCACAGTTATATTGACTGACCATTAATTGTGTCTCAAATGGGACATTACAATATTTTCTGCAAGCAGATATCATTTCGGGACCAAATGTGAGATTTGGTACGAAATTACCATCCATAACATCAAACTGAATTCTATCGACCCCAGCATCCTCTAGATTTTTTACACATGCTCCCATATTGGCCCAGTCTGCTGGCAAAACTGAAGGAATTATTTGAACAGGACGGATTACACCATTCGGGTTAGTTAGGTTTTTTTCGGTCATTTATTTTTAAAAATATTTAATAAAGATACTATAAATAGGCTCTAATTCCTAATTTACTTACTTGGCCTGATAAAGTAATCACTGCAAAGAGTTAAAAAAATCTTATTCCAAGGAATACTTCTTATCAAAATGCTAGTTTTGTGAGACTATATTTTTAACCTTTTAAAAATTTTTTTTTATTTTTTAATTGTGGATCAAACTTTAATTCAAGAAATTCTCGAAGTTGTCGAGCAAGCAGCCATTGCTTCAGCAAAACTTACTGGACTTGGTAAAAAAGATGAAGCAGACGCAGCTGCTGTAGAAGCAATGAGATTGCGGATGGGGAAAATTGATATGAAAGGTAAAATTGTTATTGGTGAGGGGGAAAGAGATGAGGCTCCCATGCTTTACATTGGTGAAGAGGTTGGCAGTGGTAATGGCCCAGGGGTAGATTTTGCTGTTGATCCCTGCGAAGGTACAAATTTATGCGCAAATAATCAAAGAGGCTCAATGGCTGTGCTAGCGGCCTCTGATAGTGGAGGCTTATTTAATGCTCCTGATTTTTATATGAATAAATTAGCAGCTCCCCCTGCAGCTAAAGGTAAGGTTGATATAAGAAATACAGCTACTGAAAATTTAAAAATCCTTAGTGATTGTTTGAATTTATCAATAAATGAATTGACTGTTGTTGTTATGGATAGAACAAGACATGTTGAATTAATTAAAGAAATAAGAGACTGTGGCGCGAAAGTTCAACCCATTTCAGATGGTGATGTTCAGGCCGCAATTGCATGTGGTTTCGCTGGAACAGGAACCCATTGCTTAATGGGAATAGGTGCTGCTCCTGAGGGTGTTATCTCAGCAGCAGCAATGAGAGCCTTAGGTGGACATTTTCAAGGACAACTTGTTTATGACCCAGCCATAGCTAAAACTACAGAGTGGGCTGACTATACCAAAGAGGGTAATATAGCTAGATTAAACGAGATGGGAATTACAGATATAGATAAGATTTATGAAGCGAATGAATTAGCATCTGGTGAAAATGTTGTTTTTGCAGGAAGTGGTATCACAGATGGGCTATTATTTAATGGAGTCCAATTTGAGAGGGATTGTATTAGAACAAGTAGCTTGGTAATTAGTACACTAGATAGTACCGCTCGTTTCACAAATACAATACATATAAAAAATGGTGCTAAAAGCATTTCTCTCTAAAGTTCTTATTTCTTATTTAGATTATTTTATGCATATTGTTGTCGTCGGACTAAGTCATCACACGGCACCGGTCGAAGTGCGAGAGCAGTTAAGTATTCCTGAGTCATCGATTCAGGAATGTTTAACTATGCTTAAGAATTCATCTGAAATTCTTGAAGTATCTATTTTAAGTACTTGTAATAGGCTAGAAATCTATTCATTAGTAAAAGATATAGATATAGGTTTATCCTCAATAAAAGTCTTCATGTCTCAATATTCAAATGTTAATCAAATCGATTTAGAACCTCATTTATTTGATTTTAGGCAAGAAGAAGCAGTCTTACATTTAATGAAAGTATCAGCTGGTTTGGATAGTCTTGTCTTGGGAGAAGGACAGATTTTGTCTCAAGTAAAGAAAATGATGAGATTAGGGCAGGATTATCAATCTACTGGACCAATTTTAAATAGATTATTAACTCAATCAATAAGTGCTGGAAAGAAAGTAAGATCAGAGACAAACTTAGGAACAGGAGCTGTGTCTATTAGTTCTGCTGCTGTTGAATTAGCTCAATTAAAACTAGGTCAATCACAAGGAATTGATAATCTAGTAAGTCTTCAATCAGAGAGTGTTATTGTTGTTGGTGCTGGGAAGATGAGTAGACTTTTGATTACTCATCTACAAGCCAAAGGTTGCAAAGAGCTAGTATTATTAAATAGAAATATTGAAAGAGCTAAAAATCTTGCTAAAGATTTTCCAAATATAAAAATAATTTCCAAAGGATTAAATGCTCTCGATGAAAATATCGAAAGTGCTTCATTAGTTTTCACAAGTACAGCCTCTGATAAACCCTTTATTGACTTCAAAAGAATTGATGCTTTAGAAATAAAATCATCTATTAGACTAATAGACATAGGTGTGCCTAGGAATATTTCAAACGATGTTAAAGATCACGAGTTAATAGAGTCATATGATGTTGATGATTTGCAAGAAGTTGTTTCAAGAAATCAGGAATTTAGAAAAAAAATTGCTCAAGAGGCAGAAGAACTCATAAAAGATGAAAAAGGTTTATTCTTGGAATGGTGGGCTAGTTTAGAAGCTGTTCCAACGATAAATAAATTAAGGTCAGATTTAGAACTTATCAGAAAAGAAGAATTACAAAAAGCTTTAAGCCGAATGGGACCAGATTTCTCAGCTAGGGAAAGAAAAGTTGTTGAGGCATTAACAAAAGGGATCATAAATAAAATTCTTCATACTCCTGTTACAAAATTAAGAAGTCCACAATCTCGTCAAGAAAGACAAGCTTCCTTAAAAATTGTTGAAAAATTATTCTCTCTAGAGGAAGAAGATTAATAATATTTGAAATTTATTCTTAAGAAATTTGCATAAATAATTTCAATACCTTTATAAAGTGGCCATTTTAATTATTAAATAAGCACTTTATCAAGTAGTTTTAATCTTGTATATACCTTCTTTAGGTGAATGAAGCGCGTTCTAGCAATTATCCTCGGAGGAGGAAAAGGTTCAAGACTCTATCCTTTAACAAAAATGAGAGCAAAACCTGCCGTCCCATTAGCGGGTAAATATAGACTAATCGACATACCTATTAGTAATTGCATTAATTCTGGCATTAACAAAATGTACGTATTAACGCAGTTTAATAGTGCTTCTCTTAATAGACATATTGGTAGAACTTATAATTTAAGCGCTCCTTTTGGACAAGGTTTTGTAGAAGTCTTGGCAGCACAACAAACGCCTGAAAGTCCAAAGTGGTTTGAAGGTACTGCTGATGCTGTTAGGAAATATCAATGGTTATTTCAAGAATGGGATGTAGACGAGTATCTAATTCTATCTGGTGATCAACTTTATAGGATGGACTATAGTTTATTTGTTGATTATCACAGATCAAATGGCGCTGACTTAACAGTTGCAGCACTTCCTGTAGATGAATCTCAGGCTGAAGGTTTTGGTCTTATGAGAACTGATGAGTTAGGAAATATTAAGGAATTTTGCGAAAAGCCTAGTGGAGATAAGCTCAAAGCTATGGCTGTTGATACATCGAAATTTGGTCTTTCTCCTGAATCAGCAAAACAACGGCCCTATTTAGCCTCAATGGGTATTTATGTATTTAGCAGAGATACATTATTTGATCTACTTAATAAGTTTCCTAGTTATACAGATTTTGGTAAGGATATAATTCCTGAATCTCTTAAAAGAAATGATGTTCTAAAGAGTTATGTCTTTGATGATTATTGGGAGGATATTGGGACAATAGGTGCCTTTTTTGAATCAAACTTGGCATTAACAAAACAACCTAAGCCCCCATTTAGTTTTTATGATGAAAAATTTCCAATTTATACAAGACCAAGATATCTTCCACCTTCAAAGTTAGTTGATGCTCAAATAACAGATTCTATTGTTTGTGAAGGTACAATTTTAAAGTCATGTAGTATTTTGCATTGCGTTTTAGGAGTAAGAAGTCGTATTGAGAGCGATGCTGTACTTGAAGATACTCTGGTTATGGGAGCTGATTTCTTTGAATCACCAGAAGAGAGAATTGAATTAAGGAAGGGAGGTGGAATCCCACTTGGAGTTGGCGAAGGCTCAACAGTTAAGAGGGCAATATTAGATAAAAATACTCGAATAGGTAATAATGTCGTAATTGTAAATAAAGACAGGATTGAGGAGGCTGATAGACCAGATGAAGGTTTTTATATCAGAAATGGAATTGTTGTTGTAGTTAAAAATGCCACTATTACTGATGGAACAATAATTTAATATTTTTTTCGATCATTTATTGCTGACATAAGTACTATTTTTTGAGCAATTTTCTGTAGTTGAAGTAAAAATATATTTATTGAGTTTTTTATTTTTATGTCCAAGGCACATTTTGGTTTAATCGGTCTTGGTGTTATGGGAGAGAATTTAGTCCTTAATGCAGAAAGAAATGGTTTTTCAAGTGTTGTTTATAACAGAACTTTTTCTAAAACAGAAGACTTTTTAAAGGGTAGAGGTCTTGGAAAGAATATTGAGGGAGCTAAAACCATACAAGAATTTGTTGACAAATTGGAGAGACCTAGAAGAATTCTTATGATGGTGAAAGCTGGTTCTGCTACAGATGCTGTAATTGATAATATCTCCGAATACCTAGAAGAAGGGGATTTATTAATAGATGGAGGTAACTCTCAGTTTCAGGATACAGAAAGAAGAGTTAGACAGCTTGAGAGCAAAAGTTTTGGATATATTGGCATGGGTGTTTCTGGAGGCGCTAAAGGAGCGCTAGAAGGACCAAGTATGATGCCTGGGGGTACAAAGTCTTCTTATGATGCCATAGAAAGTTTACTTACAAAAATGGCAGCAAAAGTTGATGATGGTCCTTGTGTTTCATATGTGGACCAGGTGGCTCAGGTCATTTTGTTAAAACGGTACACAATGGGATTGAATATGGTATCGAACAAATTCTTGCTGAAGCTTATGATTTGATGAAAAGAATTTCTAAACTAAGTTCTAATGAAATGTCAAAAGTTTTTGCTCAATGGAATGAAACTGAGGAGTTATCATCATATTTGGTCGAAATAACAGAAATTTGCCTTAAAACAAAAGATGATTTGACAGGAGATTATGTAGTAGAAAAAATATTGGACAAGGCTGGACAAAAAGGTACAGGTTTATGGACTGTAATAAGTGCACTAGAGCTTGGAGTTCCTGTTCCCACTATATATGCTTCTCTTAATGCGAGAGTAATGAGCTCATTAAAAGAACAACGTAAGGAAGTAGAAGAATTATTACCTTTTGAAGTTGATTGTGAATTTGATTTTGGTAATATCTCTAATTCAATGAAACCATTATTTGATGCAGTAGTTCTCTCAACAATTGCAAGTTATGCCCAAGGAATGGATATTCTAAAAGAGGCTTCAACTACGTATAATTACGATCTCAATATGCCCTCCATAGCTCAAATATGGAAAGGTGGCTGCATCATAAGGTCAAAGCTTTTAAAAAGGATTCAAGATGCTTATCAAAAAGATCCAAATTTAAAAAATCTTATATTTGATAGTTGGTTTAATAATCAAATTTCTAATAAGTTAAATAATCTATCTTATGTTGTATCTGCGGCAAGTAAGGCTTCAATACCAGTACCTTGTCTATCAAGTACGCTCGATTATTTGAATAGTTATAGAACTCACAGGTTACCTCAAAACTTAGTGCAAGCAATGAGAGATTGCTTTGGATCACATACTTATGAAAGGATTGATAGAGAGGGAAGTTTTCATACTGAATGGCTTTGATGATAGAAAAAATAATTGATAATTATCACTTAATTATTTTCAAAGATAAAAGTGAACTTTCTATAAAAGTTGCTGACTATATTTCTGAGAGAATAAAAATAATATTGAATGCTAAAGATAGATTTCAATTGTGTTTGTGTGGTGGTTCGACACCAAAAAATGTCTATGATTTTCTCTCTGAGAAAGAATTAAATTGGGAAAAGGTTGATGTCTTTTTGGGAGATGAAAGGTGTGTTAATCCAACTTCTGATGAAAGTAATACATTGATGATAAATAATTCATTATTAAATAATTTTGGTTCAAAAGCAGATTTCTATAATATTTTTAGTGATAAAAAAATCAACGAAGATATTTCAAAACAATTGCTCTTAGAGGAGTTAAAGAAAAGATGTGAGGGTAATCCACCAATTTTTGATTTTACTCTACTTGGACTTGGAAATGATGGACACACTGCTTCACTATTCCCTAATAAAAATAATAATACGGATGAATTTGTTATTACTAGCTTTGGTAATGGTCTTAAACGTATATCCTTTACTCCAAAAGTTTTATCTGCCTCAAGAAAAATTGCTTTTGTAGTGAGTGGTGCATCTAAAAAAATTGCGCTTAAAAGATTATTCAGTAATTCAGAATCATCAGATAGAACACCAGCAAAATTAATTAAATCAAAATCCAAAATACTTGTATTTTCAGATTTAGAGGCATCAAAAGATTTAGATTTATAGTTAGTATCTATTCATTAATTAATTTATAAATGTCAAATAAAAAGGTACTCTTTCAGAAAAATGATTTTGAAGGCTGGAATTCTTTAAACGATACTATTATGGGTGGTTCCAGCGTAGCTACTTGTGAAATTACTAATGCGGGATTAATTTTTAAAGGTAATATTATCGAGAAAGGTGGGGGATTTGTAAGTTGTAGATCCTCAAAATTTCAACCTTCTTTAAATATTTCAGAATATAAAAGCTTTGAATTAAAAATTGATGGCCAAGGAAGAACTTTTAAATTTGCAGTTGCATGTCAAGATGAAGTTTTTGGCCTAACTGAATTTATCCCTGGTGGTTTGCGATGGATAAAATCTTTTCCTACTAAAAAATTTGGGACTACTATCGTTAGTATTCCTTTTAAAGAGTTAAGACCCTCAATAAGAGCAAATAAAGTCAATTTACCATTTAAATTCAAATCCCAGAAAATTAAAAGACTTCAACTTTTACACTCAAAGTTTGGAGATGAAGGAGGGTTAAATGATAAATTTATACCGGGTCAAATAAAAGTATTAATTAAGTCTATAAGTGTTTTTTGAAGATCAAAAAGAAAAATTTGAGGCTATTATTGCTAAGTCAGCAGATCTCACAAATAGACCTTTCTTCATTCTGTAGTAAACATAAAGGGCGAATACGATTTTTATGATCCTAATCTTGATTTGACAGTACATATATTATGCAGGGATGTAGATGGCAAAAGACTAGATCTATATGATCTTGAGTTAGAACTATTTAGGTCAAATAAAGATTTAGTTTTAGTAATTTCAAAATTAAACTTTCCTGAAGAGCCTATACTTTGGAGCGGAGTTAAATCTTTATGGATGAATAGTAATAATGGAAAAAAATGTAATCCACCAAATTACAGTTCTAAATTAGAAAATCTTGCGAATAGAATTAGAACCTATATAGAAGAAAGCGGAGTCTATATCTCCTGATCAGTTACAGCACCTAGGCTGGAGGTACTAACAATTCGTGAGTATTTAGCTAAAACGCCCTTTTTATACTTAGGCATAGGTTTTACCCAATTCTTTCTTCTTTTTTCAAGTTCATCATTGCTTAATGAAACTTCAATTATTTGATTTAGAGCATCAACTGTTATTTGATCACCTTCCTTAATTAAAGCTATATTCCCTCCGACTGCAGCTTCAGGTGCTATATGTCCTACAACTAAACCATAAGTACCACCGCTAAATCTTCCATCAGTTATTAAGGCAACTTTTTCTCCTAAGCCTTGACCTACTATCGCGGATGTAGGTGCAAGCATCTCTCTCATTCCAGGACCGCCAACAGGGCCTTCATTTCTTATTACGACAACATCACCAGCTTTAATTTCATTGTTAAGTATGGATTGAAGACAAGATTCCTCACTCTCAAAGATTCTTGCTGGACCGGTTAAAACTGGATTTTTTACACCACTAATTTTTGCGACACTTCCTTCAAGGGCCAAATTCCCTTTAAGTATGGCTAAATGTCCTTTTTTATAAAGAGGATTGTTTATTTTTCTAATAACATTCTGGCCTGATGGAGGTTCATCAGGGACATCCTTTAAAGACTCTGATAATGTTTTCCCTTCAATATTTTTACAGTCTCCATGTAATAGGCCGGCATTTAAAAGGATTTTCATGACTTGAGGAATTCCTCCAGCATTATGCAAATCTACTGTTACATATTTTCCGCTAGGTTTAAGATCGCAAATAACAGGAACCCTTTGTCTTATTATTTCGAAATCATCAATATTTAATTCAACCCCTGCTGTTCTTGAAATTGCTAATAAATGAAGAACAGCATTGGTTGAACCTCCTACAGCCATAATAACTGATATCGCATTTTCAAATGACTTTCTTGTCATTAAATCTAGTGGTCTAATATCTTTTTTAATGGCCTCGACTAACACTCTTGCACTTTTTTCTGAACTAAGTTCTTTCTCATAATCTTCTGCAGCCATGGTTGAACTATGTGGAAGACTCAATCCCAGAACTTCGATAACAGCAGACATGGTATTAGCTGTAAACATTCCACCGCAACTACCCGCTCCTGGAATGCAATTTTTTTCAACCTTATTAAGTCTCTCTTCGCTGATTTTTCCTGATGTCAATTGACCTACTGCCTCAAAAGCACTTACAACTGTTAGGTCTTCCCCATCAAGTTTCCCTGGTTTTATAGTTCCTCCATATATAAATATTGATGGTATGTTCATCCTCGCTATCGCCAACATTGCTCCAGGCATATTTTTATCACACCCTCCAATAGCGCAGACAGCATCCATACTTTGAGCATTACAGGCAGTCTCAATAGAATCTGCAATTACCTCTCTGGAAACTAAGGAGTATTTCATACCTTGGGTCCCCATTGATATTCCATCACTAACAGTTATTGTTCCAAACATTTGAGGCATAGCTCCAGATGACCTTATTGCTTCTTCTGCTTTTTTAGATAATTTATTTAACCCCATGTTGCAGGGGGTTATAGTGCTGAAACCATTAGCTACTCCAATTATTGGTTTTGAAAAATCTCCGTCTTTAAATCCAACGGCTCTTAGCATAGATCTATTAGGAGATCTTTGAACACCTTGAGTTATTGCAGATGATCTTAGTTTTGACATTATTATTTGAGAATCTATATTAATCTTGACCTAGCTCCTCTAACTGTCTTCGAACATCTGCTATGGCCGTATTCAACTGTTCTACTTTTTGCTCTAGTTTTTCGCCCTTCACTTCTTTTAAATTTTCGTTTGTATCTATTGCTTCAGATCCATCTTGAATCCTTGATGAATACATCATTGCTCTTTGTTTCTTAGTCTCCTTTCTTTTATCAGCCTCTGAAATCAAATACCAAGCAAGACCTGCTGCTCCAATAAATGCACCACTTATTAATGATAAAAGATTATTAGAGGATGAATCTCTGTATTCAGTCATTAAGTTATTCATTATATATTTATATATTAGTTCTTTTCTTGAAACATAGTACTTAAACGGGAAATGGGATTCCCGATCCCTGGATCTAAAACATTGTAGGTATCACTCTCTTTATCGATGCAAGATGTGTAAATAATTTGTTCTGGAAATATTTTACCAATTTCATTTAAACCTTCATTACTACAAATACATGAAATGATCAATATCCTATTTGATTTTATACCGTTTGAACTTAATGTTTTAAGTAAGTCTAATGTTGAACTATTCTTAGTTATTTGATCTCTATAAAGAATAATGCCCTCATTAGCTGAGATGTTATCTGGTATTGTCCCTAGCGAAAGTGTTCCATTTGGAATTACCTCTTTTGATCCAAACCAAAGTGTTAATCCCTCAGGTATTTCGGCTATTATTCTCACTGGATAATTATTATCAATATAGACGCCCTCTGTCTTACCTGTTCTTGTAACTATTAATTCTTTTTTGTAAGGTAGCCAATCTCTTAAGGCCTCATAAGTTAGCCATTTACCAATTTGTTCATAACTAGTTGAATATAAAATATTAGGTGTATCAGGATCTCTAAGTATGGATAACCAATGTTTTATTAATGGATGAGTTGGAACAATTACCTTTAGTGACATTGACATATATTTTCCTATAAAATAAAAATACTAATTCACTTAGACTCTAAACTACATTTCTCTGATGATTAAAACAATCCGTTTTTCTTTAATAAAAAACATAATAATTTCTATGTTGGCTTTTGGGATATTGTTCTCTAATTTTGTAAATAGCGCTTGGGCCAAAAGGCCTCCTGAAATTAGAAACCAGCAGGATTTAGATCTTAAGCAAGATATGCATGGTCAAGATCTAAGTGGTAATGAATTTGTAAAATTTGATTTACACGGTTTTAATTTTAGTGATAGTAATCTTCAGGGAGCTGTTTTTAACAACAGTAAATTAAATAATGCTTCCCTCAGTGGTGCTGATTTAACTGATGCTCTTGCTTATGCAACTGATTTTACAGATGCAGATTTGACAGATGTAAATTTTACCAATGCATTACTTATGGAAAGTAATTTTGATGGAGCAAAAATAGATGGTGCAGATTTTACAGATGCCGTTTTAAGTAGAATTCAACAAAAAGACTTATGTAAGAAAGCTAATGGTGTTAATTCAAGTACTGGTGAAAGTACTGAATATAGTCTGGGCTGCTAGTATTTGTGAAAAAAAGATTACCTGTAATAGTTGTATCTGGATTTTTGGGTTCAGGGAAGACAACTTTTATTAGATATTTATTGAAAAAAAGTAAAAAAAAATTTGGACTGATTATAAATGAATTTGGTGATATTGGAATTGATGGCTCATTATTAAAGAACTGTGATCAATGTAATGAAGTTGATTTCGAGTCAGTAATTGAACTTAATAATGGATGTTTATGTTGTACCGTTCAAGATGATTTCATACCTGCTATTAATACTTTATTAAAATCATATTCTGAGATTGATGCAATTTTAATAGAGACGAGCGGTTTAGCTCTCCCAATACCTTTATTAAAGGCTTTAAATTGGCCTGAAATAAGAACTTCTATATATTTAAAGCAAGTTATTGGAGTAGTAAATGGTGAATCGATGATCAATAATTTACCAATTAATGATTTAAATGAAATAGATCATCAATATGAAGATACTAAAATTATTGAGCATAAGTCTTCTATTAATGAACTATTTAAGCAGCAATTAGAAGTTTCAGATTTAGTCATTATTTCTAGGTCTGACATACTTAGTGATAGTGAATTTGAATCTGTTAAAGAGAAATTAATACATAAAATTAAACCTGAAATCCCAATAATTCGTTCCTTGAATGGATCAATTGAATTGGGTTTTGTTTTTGATTCAGAAATTAAAACAAATTATGAGAATTATTTATCTGATGAACATGAGCACAATCATCCTGAATTATTTTCATCAACTATCAAATTAAATAATTATTTTTTAGAAAAGAAAGAATTTGAGTTTGTAATAAAAGAAATTTTGCAAAGTTTAAATATTCTCAGAATAAAAGGAAGGATTTGGATTCCAAATAAATTATTGCCTTTGCAGGTTCAAATAGTTGGAAAGAAAATTAATACCTGGTTTGAAGATGTTGATGAGGATTGTTGGAGGCCTTCAAACAATGCTGGCATTGAATTAATAATGATTGGTTCGGAAAAAAAATCATTTTTTACATTAGAAAGAAAAATTAAAGAGAAATTTAAGATTGTTAGTAATCCAAAATAGAGTTTTTGATTTTATAGTATGCAATTGAAAAATATAATATTTTATATAGTTAATGAAAAATCAAGAACTTTCCTTATCTACTGAAAAATATACTGATTTAGATCTTAATAAGAACAGGAACATATGCGTAAAGTGTGGTGGAAGTGGAAATTTAAAAACTCCTGAAAATTCAAGGAGAACATGTCTTTCATGTTTTGGAAGGGGATTTATGTCTTCATAATTAAATTAATATATTCATTTATATGAATATATTTTTCTTCAAATTAATGCTATTTAGCTTAATTTGAATTAATGTTCAGTTAGAAATATTTTTAAATCTTGAGCCAATTTCTTGTAAAAGTTTTTATTCGCCTAAGACCCTCAGTTCTAGACCCTGCAGGAGAAGCTATAAAATCTGCTGCTAACAAACTAGGAGTTGATGGTATAAATTCACTAAGAATAGGAAAGTTAATAGAAACTGAATTAGAGGCTAGTCATGAAAATGAGGTGAAAGAAAAGATAGAATTGCTTTGCGACAGATTATTTGCAAATAATGTTATTGAGGATTATGAATATCAATTTGAGAAGAAATAAATGACATCATATACAGTTGGAATTGTTGTTTTTCCTGGATCTAATTGTGATAGGGATGTATCCTGGGCGCTTGAAGGATGCCTTGATATTAAAACAAAATTTATTTGGCATGAATCTTCCGATTTATCAGGAATAGATTCTGTAGTTTTACCTGGTGGTTTTAGTTATGGCGATTATCTTCGTTGTGGCGCAGTAGCACGTTTCTCCTCATTGATTAATGCTCTTCATGATTTTGTTCGAACAGGAAGGAAAGTAATTGGAATTTGTAATGGATTTCAAATTCTTACAGAGGCAGGTTTTTTACCTGGAGCATTAACTAATAATAAAAATTTAAACTTTATTTGTAAAGATGTGGAATTAAAAGTTCACTCGCAAAAAGGAGGTTGGTTTAAATCTTTTATTGATAAAAATATTACTCTCCCAATAGCTCATGGGGAAGGCAGATATTATTGTGACGATTACACTTATAAAGAATTACTAGATAATGACTTAATAGCTTTAAAGTACATTGATAATCCAAATGGCTCTACTCATGAAATTGCTGGCATATTAAATAAAGAGGGCAATGTTTTAGGATTAATGCCACATCCTGAGAGAGCTTGCGATAAAAATATTGGTGGTATTGATGGAGAATATATTTTAAAAAATCTTATAAAATAATAAAAAAAATCGCCTTATTAAGGCGATTTTAGAAAACGATCTAGTTTAAAATTTAGTATTTATAACCAGCTACAAATAGTTGTTCATCAGAAGAAGGTTGAGATCCTGGAACATATGCTCCCTTTGAAGCTTCTGAATTAGCCTGAGCCCTTGCAATTAAGGCTTTCTGACCAGCCTCTAGATCACTACCTTTCCAAGCTTTTAAGCATGAATGCTGTAGGGCTCTACCGTAAGAGAATGAAACGTTCCACATAGCCTTTCTATAAAGATTATTCATATTATTCAGATAAACTGAAGCAGCTTCCTCGCTCAAGCCTCCTGATAAAAAGACAATTCCTGGTACAGATGCTGGAACACATCTTTCCATCGTTCTGATAGTCATTTCGGCAACCTTTTGAGGATCAGCTTTATCTGAGCAATCTGCACCGTTTACTGTCATTGATGGCTTTAAAAGTGTTCCTTCTAGTAAAACACCATTAGTTTGACATGCTTTGTAAACTGTTTTAATTACTTCTTCTTGGACTTCAGCTGTTTTTTCAATAGTGTGATCACCATCCATTAAAATTTCTGGTTCAATAATAGGAACTAACCCTGCTTCTTGAACAGATCTAGCATATCTTGCTAATCCCCAAGCATTCTCTTGTATAGATAAATTTGAAGGACATCCATCAGAAGTTATCTGTAAAACAGCTCTCCACTTGGCAAATCGTGCGCCTTGTTCGTAATATTTTGCTGCTCTTTCTACTAATCCATCGAGACCTGAACAAAATGTCTCTACATCTTTTCCACCAGGTAGAGGATTTAATCCCTTATCAACTTTAATTCCTGGAATTATACCTAGGTCATTTAATTTTTTAACCATTGGTTCGCCATCTGGATGATTTTGAAACAATGTCTCTTCAAATAGAATTGCACCACTAATGTATTTACCTAAATCTTTTGTTGTAAAAAGCATTCCTCTGTATGCTTTTCTATTTTCTTCAGTATTTTCAACTCCAATACCAGCTAATCTTTTACCAACTGTTTTTGTAGATTCATCTACAGCAAGAATACCTTTACCTTTGGAGGCAAGTAACTGTGCATTTTCTTTAAGTTCTTTTGCGTAATAATTTAGAGCCATACGATAAGTAAAACGAATGCGTTGATTTTTTCAGAATATGGTAAATTATAAAAATAAATATGTTACTTAGTCAAGTAAAAAATATTACATTATATATTTTTAGTAAGTAATTTCTGACACCATTCCTGAAATTGATGATTCTTTTGCCGCTTCGCATACTCTTTGACTATCAGTCCCTCACTTAATCCTGGGATAATAGGTTTTTTATCAAGAATACTATTTGCCCACCAATCATGAATTCTTTTTACGGGAGCAATTCGGCCATCTGTCCATGTCCTATTAAATAAAAATTCATTATTAGGATTAATATTAGAAACTTTATCAAGTTCATCTATATAAGTTAAATTAAATCCATGAACATAATCTTTCTGATTTTCACTCCAAGGAATAAGGTCCCTTTGCTCCCATAAATTTCTAGGCAAAAACCTCTCCCATTTTTTGATATTGAAGACAAGGACACTTGGCATGGAATTATTTCTTCTGGATGATTAGATAATTTTAAATTTGCTATACATATATCTTCACTAGTTACTTTCATCATCTGATTAGCTAGAGGCCTTTCATTTATTGATGTATAAGTTTTAGCATCGACTTCAGTTGTCCTGCCAAAAAACCAATGCAATATATCAAAAGCATGAGTACCTAAAGCTCCAATAACTCCTCCACCTTTTTCAGATAAGGAATACCAATTCCATCCTCTATTTGGGTCAGATCTACTACTCATCAACCAATCGAGTTTTATGAAATAGATTTTTCCTAATTTATTATTATCTAATAATTTTTTTGTTTGCATAAAAAGAGGTACTGCTCTGTATTCAAAATCAACACAAACCCTAAGGTTCCTACTAATAGCTATTCTTTGAAGATGTTGAATCTCATCACTTGTTAGTGCGACAGGCTTTTCCAAAAGTATATTTTTATCATGCTCTAAAGCTTCTTTTGCTAATTTAAACCTTACATGCGGGGGAGTTGCAATAATTACCCCTTCAATATCACTAGTTACTATAGAATTCCAATCGCCATAACATTTAACACCGGTATTTTTTTCAATCTGGTCAATTTTATTTTTATCGTGATGATATAAAAATTTCAAGTCAAAATGATCAGACTCTTTTATCGCTGGAATATGAACTTTTTCTCCAAAACCTAAACCTGCGATAGCAATTTTTAGTTTACTCATTAAACAGCTCACTCTCCTCGCATGATTTATTAATAACTATATCTATCAATTCATCATTATTAGAGCTTGTCCATTTTGCATTTAGGTTTGGTATTCCATTAATTGAGGTATCTTTGAATTTTTTAGTTTCACAATTTATTCTCATAACATAAAGAAGTTTTTTACCTTTGGTTTCTGGTTCCTTTGGTGCCTCAAAAAATCTTGTTAATACGCTAATTTCATTATTAGGATATTCTCTTATACTTCCTTTATCAATCCATTGCTCTCCATCATTATTCTTTTTTAAAAGCAGCCAATCAACATCTTTGGCGGCATATGAACCAAATGAAAAAGGAAGTAGAATTAATAAAAATGAAAGTAAGTAAAATACTAAAGAATAAAATAATTTTCTCATGGATCTAACTTTGTATATGTTGTTCAGTTACCCCATGAATTTTTAAAATTTTAGTTAAGGTATTTTTTAATTCTTTTCTGTTGATAATTACATCAACAAAACCATGTTCAAGTAGATATTCTGCAGTTTGAAAATTATCAGGTAATTTTTCTCTTAAGGTTTGTTCTATTACGCGCCGTCCTGCAAAGCCAATTAATGCTTTTGGTTCGGCTAATATTAGATCACCCAACATTGCAAAACTGGCAGTTACACCTCCTGTCGTTGGATGGGTTAATAATGGCATATAAAGTAAGTTTTTTTCCCTGTGTTTTTTTAAAGCTCCAGATATTTTAGCCATTTGCATAAGGCTTAACATTCCTTCTTGCATTCTTGCTCCACCAGAAGCGCATACAATTAATAATGGATATTCTTCTTTTGTAGCTCGCTCAATAATTCTTGTTATTTTCTCTCCTACTACAGAACCCATGGATCCTCCCATAAATCTAAAATCCATTACTGCTAGGGCTAATGGTAGTGAATTGATGGTACATAATCCAGTAATAACTCCATCTTTTAGACCAGTACCAGCTTGACTTTCTCTGATTCGATCAGAATATGATCTTCTATCCTTAAATCCAAGTGGATCTGTTGGACTTAAAGAGGCATCTAATTCTTTAAAAGTACCTTCATCTGAGATTATCTTTATCCTTTCCTCGCTATTAATCCTATTATGGTGATTACAGTTGCTACAGACATTTTGATTAGATATTAAATCTTTTCGATAAACAACCTGTGAACATTCTGAACACTTTACCCACAAACCATCGCTTTCATCAGTTTCTTGAGAAACTTTTCCAACGAATTGATCTTTACGTCTAGCGGCAAACCAATCAAATAGAGACACTTTAATATATGTTTTCTTAATTAAAGGCTAAAGATGGTCCTTTAATCAAGATTTTTTAAGACTTAATCAACTTTTATTACTTTTTAAAGTTAAGACGCTTTTTTTTCTTCAATCATTCTATGAATAATTGGTGTCAAGATTAATTCCATAGCAAATCCCATTTTTCCACCATTCACGACAATACTTGTTGGGCTTGACATAAAAGAATCATTTATCATCCCAAGAAGATATTGAAAGTCAATACCCCATTTTTCTCTTGCTCCTTTCCTAAAATGGATTATTACAAAACTTTCGTCAGGTGTTGGTATATTTCTGCAAATAAATGGGTTAGAAGTATCTATTGTTGGTATCCTTTGGAAATTTATGTCTGTTTTACTAAATTGAGGACAAATATGATTAATATAATCAGGCATTCTTCTTAGGATTGTATCAACAATTGTTTCTGCAGAATAACCTCTCTCTGCATTATCTCGATGAATTTTTTGAATCCATTCTAAATTTGTTATTGGTACAACTCCGACTAAGAGATCAGCATAAGATGCGACATCATAACCTTCTCCTACAACTCCTCCATGTAGACCTTCGTAAAAGAGAACATCAGTCCCATTAGGAATGTCTTCCCATGGTGTAAATTGGCCAGGTTCCAAGTCAGTTCCAAGTCTTGAATTATGTTCTTGAGCTTCCTCAGTACTGTGAAGATAGTACCTTTTTTTTCCACCGCCTGTTTCTCCATAGACTTTGAAAAGTTCTTCAAGTTTATCGAATAGGTTGGCTTCTGGACCAAAATGCGAAAAGTTTTCTCCTTTAGCAAGGGCATCTGCCATCGCTTTTTTCATAGGCAATCTTTCGAATCTGTGATAACTATCTCCTTCGACAACGGCAGGAACGATATCTTCTCTTGCAAAAATATGCTCAAATGCTCTTTTGACTGTACTGGTACCAGCACCTGATGATCCTGTTACAGCTACTACTGGATGACTTTTAGACATTTTTAAAATACAACATATAACGATTGTGACAGGTCAACCGCTTATTTTTAAAATTTATTTAAAAATTTTTTTATTTATTACTTTTTTAATCATATTTCTTGAATTATTTTTTCCCCCATTTCAGTACAGCTTAAAATTTGGGCATCCTTATCTATTAAATCACTAGTTCTAAATCCTTTTGAAAGGACATTGTCAATAGCTAATTCAATATTATCTGCAGCATTTGGCTCGTTAAGGCCAATCCTTAACATCATCGCCGTTGATAGGGCCATTGCGATTGGATTCGCGATATCTTTTCCAGCTATATCTGGAGCTGATCCATGAACAGGTTCAAATACTCCCGGACCATCATTGCTAAGAGAAGCGGAGGGAAGCATTCCAATAGAGCCACTTAACATCGCAGCTAAATCACTTAAAATATCACCAAAAAGGTTATTAGTTACTATTACATCAAACTGAGAAGGATCTCTTATAAGTTGCATAGCGGCATTATCAACGTACATATTAGAAAACTCTATATCTGGATGATTCTTCATGATTTCTTCTACTGTCTCTCTCCATAATTGGCTTACCTCTAAAACATTTGCTTTGTCAACAGAACATATTTTATTATTTCTTTTTTTTGTGATTTTTATCGCAACATCAGTTATTCTTTTAATTTCGCTGGCACTATAAGTCATTGTGTTAAATCCTTTTTTTTCACCCGATATATTGACGATTCCTCTAGGTTCTCCAAAATATATTCCTCCTGTAAGTTCTCTAACTACAATCAGATCAACATTTTCTATGATTTCTTTTCTTAGAGAACTTGCATTTAATAGTGATCTCCTAATTTTTACTGGTCTTATATTTGCAAAAAGGTTTAATTCTGATCTTAGTTTAAGTAAACCTGTTTCTGGTCGTAAATCTCTTGATAAAGAATCATACTTGATATCACCAACGCAAGCGAGTAAAACAGCATCACTAGATTTGCAACTTTCTAATGTTTCTTGAGGTGCGGGTGAACCTTTTTGTTCATATGCGATTCCGCCAAATAATTCTTCTTTTAATTCAAAATTAAATTTATATTTTTCAGATAATTTACTTAATAATTTTTTTGAAACATTAGATATTTCAGGCCCAATTCCATCTCCTGAAAGTAAGACGATTTTATAATTATTCATTAGAAATATGAAGATATTAGATTCACAAAAATAATAATTTATTTTTTGTCCAGTTGTCTAAGCTTTTTTGCTAAGTCAGGTAATTTTTTAAAAAGACTAGAGCTTCTTAACCATAATTTATTCGGGATTGCTGGAAATCCGCTAATAACTTCCCCATCATTTACATCTGCATGGATCCCACATTTTGAACTAGCTATAACATTATTCCCAACTTTTACCCTATTATTTACCCCTACTTGACCAGCTAGTATTACACCATCACCAATAATAGCTCCTCCTGCAATTCCTACTTGGGCTGCAAAAGCGCAATTTCTCCCTATTTTTACTCCATGACCAATTTGTACTAAATTATCAATTTTTGTTCCTTCTCCAATAATTGTGTCTCCCACAGCTGGTCTATCTATACAGCAATTGGTTCCTATCTCAACTGAATTATTAATTATTACTCCTCCTGTCTGAGGGACTTTTAGCCATTTGCCGTCCTTTGGGATAAAGCCAAAACCTTCAGAACCTAAAACAGTATTTGAATTTACAATACAATGATCTTTTATCTTTGTATTTTGATAGATTACACAGTTTGGACTAATTATATTGTTATCTCCTATTTCTACGTTATCTAAAATAACAGTTCCAGGATAGATAAAATTATTTTTTCCAATACAAGTATTTTTACCAATAAATACGTTAGGACCTACGTAACAATTATCCCCAATCTTGGAAGTTGAATTTATTACAGCTGAACTATCTATCCCGCTTTCTGGAATTATTTCTTTTTCAAAAATGTTTAATATTTCAGCAAATGCTATTTTTGGATGAGAAACTACAATTGTAGAAATGTTTCTTTTATAAGTTTTTTGAAGTAATTCTTTATCATTAAAGAGAATTATTGCTGATGCTTTTGTTGTCATAATATTCTCTTTAAGATTATTATTTTCCTCTAAAAAAGTGATTTGATTTTGAGAGGCCAATGTTATAGAGGCTGGGCTAATAATGTTTATATCCTCTATAAAATGAGATTTGATATAGCCTGATTTGCCATTCTTAATAAATTTTATAATTTCTGTAAAAAGCATTTATCTAGTTTATGTAAGTGCTAGTACATCACGATGAACAACTATTTGAGAATGTGTATTATTAATTTTTTTATCCATTATATTTTTTATTGAATCACTACTCATGGATGTTATACCTTTTGCGACTTGTTTTTTGTTTTTATTTAGTATTCTTACAGGTTGATTAGCAGAAAAATTACCTGATATCTCAATAATTCCTACTAGCAAGAGAGAGGCACCTTTATTTTGTATTGCAAAACAAGCTCCATCATCTAAAATAATTTCTCCTACTGTTTCTATCGCGTGCGATAACCAGCTTTTTTTATTTCCTATTGGTTTTTCACAAGGATTAAAAATGGTTCCAATATTCTTATTATTAAATACATCAATAATGTTAATTTCATTTCTTCCATCTACTAATTGAACTGTAACGCCACTTTTAGTGGCAATTTCAGCAGCTATTAACTTAGTTGTAATTCCTCCTGTTCCCCATTCATTATTTAAATTTTGCATATTTTTTTCTTTTATTTTTTTTAGTTCATTATTGTTAACTTCTTTAATAGGTTTTGCATCATTATTTGTCTTTGGATCTTTAGAGTAAAGATTGTCAATATCTGTTAGTAATATTAATTTATTTGCATTTAATGCAACTGAAACCAAAGCAGATAATGTATCGTTATCTCCATATTTGAGTTCTTCATTAGCGATGGTGTCATTTTCATTAACAATAGGTATGACATCCAAGCTTATTAATTTATTAAGAGTTTTTGATGCATTTTTAAACGAATCACGTGTATTAAAATCAGCTTTGGTTAAAAGAACTTGTGCAATATTAATTCCTTTTTTATTCATTTCTTTCTCGTATAAAGACATTAAATTAACTTGACCAATTGCTGCCATAGCCTGAAGAAGACTTAATTCTTTTGGTCTTTGTTTAAGAGATAGTTTTTTACAACCTAAACCAACGGCACCACTAGTAACTAAGACAACTTTATTTCCCTTAGAAATAAAATCATGAAGATGATCACATAATTTTTTAATTACTGCTCTGTAGAGATGTTTTCAGTACCTCTGATAATACTAGTACCAATTTTTATAACCCAAAGTTCCATTTAAAAAAGTAAGAGAGATAAAATTCTTTCAATAATGAGAGTAAGATTAATCTTTATTGGTAAACCCTCTCTATTTAGACGTGCTACTAAAATTGTGTTGATTTTGCATCTATTGCCTACGATAATATCTGTAAAAATCCTGTCACCAATAATTGCAATATTTTTATTGGTTTCGTTCATAATATTAATTATCTCGAGGGTAATCTTTTTTGAGGGTTTAAGAGCTTTAAATTTATATGATATTCCTAACTGATTGCCAATAGTTGAAATTCGTTTTTCTGAAGGATTATTGCTAATTAAATACAATTTAAATAAATTTTTTGATTTTTTAATCCAACTTTTGACTTCGTCTGGAATTTTATTAGTATTTCTATTCAATAATGTCCCATCAACATCTAATAGTAAACATCTTATTCCTTGATTATGAAGCTTTTGAGGTGAATTTTATAAATAGGTAATTTTGAGTCCCAATCTGCCTTAGTTAATGAGCTCATAATTAAATTATTTGGCTGTCTTTTCAATTTCTGATTCTATTAGAGGTTGTACTCTGTCAAATTCATCATCTTCTATCAATAAAGCCCCACCATCTATTTGAAGCTTTCCTACAATGAAAAATGGATCTAAAGGTACATATAAACCATATTCTTCATTTTGAACATTAAAGTTAACTAATAGTTCGTAAGTGTCACTATCGTCGTTAAAATCTTCTTCCTCTAGATCATCGTATATTGGTTCTTCAAGTTCGCCTGAAACAGTCAAAGTTACAGCTGATCTAATTAAGGTAAGATCATGCTCTTGAAGAACAGCATCTGCATTTTTTAGAATTTGCTCATTTTTTTCAACTTTATCAATTAAAACAGGTTCATCTTTTTCTCCAATTTTAAACAAAGTTACAGGAGTATCTACTGGTGTTAAAAGAGCGTATTCTTCCCCTTTAAGATCTACTATTTGTTCTAAATAGCAAAAAAGCTCATTTTTATTGGAGTCTTTTAGCAAAAGTGTAGGTGCTTCATATTTATCTAGATTTTTTTGTTCTTCCATTTGTAGAAATTACGTACCTATTTATTTTAGTTGTTTTCTTGATGATTAAAAACATATTCCTTTAATTCTGGACCTTCCCTAATCCATTGTTCCAATATTATTTTTGCGGATAAGCTATCAATTAATCCTGTTTTATCTTTTTTTATACCAAATCTATTCGTAGACTCCCATGTAGAACTATGTTCATTTACATAAGCAAAGGGAAGTTTCAATTTATTAAAAATTAAATCACCATAAGTTTTGCAATCAATGGCTTGGTTAGTCATACGACCTTTTTCATCAAGAGGTAGCCCTGCAATAATTCCTCGAATATTATGGATACTTATAAAATGTTTTATTGTATCTAATTCAAAAAAATCTTTGGTTCGATTTACCGCGGGCAATATTGAAACTGTAATATTTAGTGCGTCACAATAGGCTAAACCAATTCTTTTCTGTCCTATATCAAGTCCTAATACAGATCTAGGTTTTGGCTTGATAAATTTCATCTAACGCCTGTAAGGATAAGGAGATGGATATGGATTAACTTGGGGGTTAATCTTTTCCATTATCGATTCGATAGATTTATTTAATTTGTTAGAGGACTTTAAGTCTCTTTTTATAAAAGTATTTCTTACTAGCAATAATTCATTCTTAGTCTCTATTAGACCTATTTTTTTGAGGCAATTGTTTAATTCAATATCTGTAGATGAAGTTTTAAATAATATATTTTTATCTTTTGTAAAACAATATTGGGCTATATTTTTTAGTGGTAATTCAATTCTTGCATCCCAACTTATTCCTCTAATTAGTGAATATACATTTTTATTTGAATAACTAATATCCTTTAACATTGCCAAAATTATATTATTATCTTTAAAAATTCCTCCAGAGAGTTTATTATTTCTTTTTATTATATCTTCCTGTTCTAGATCTATAATATTTCTTAAAATAAGTGATTCACTAGATCGTATAAAGTTTAAAAAGTTCTTTATATTTGATTTCTTAATTTGAATGAAATTTTCTAAGTTTATATCTATTAAATTATTGCTAAATTTAAAAGTTTTACTATCAATACTCCAGAGTTTTATCTCTTGCATTGGTTGAAAGCCTAGTTCTCTAGAGCATGAAATTAAGTCTTTATCTTCTATTTCAGAGGTAATAACCCAACTGGCTGTTTTAAAATCAGTATTGATAATTGAATTTTGTATTAACTTTAGAATTAATTCCCTTTTTGATAGAGAAATTTCATTAGCAATAATACTAGGGGAATTAATTTTCAAACATGTTTTCTTTTCATTTAAAGGGAAGGTATGGACATAACCAATTATTTTTTTATCTTGTATTGCTATTGTGCATTTATTTTTTAAACCATCTATAGCATTTAAAATTATTCTTAAATCATTTAAGGTGTTTAAAATAGCCATTTTATAAAACCAACTATTTTCTTTTTCATTTTTCAAATCTATTAAAAGATTTAAATGTCTAATATGTAATTCTTCAAATATTAAATTTTTATCTTTACTGAAATTCATAAAAATTTTTAAGCTTTTCTCCTTACTATTACTATAGGAGTTTTTTCATCAGCATTGCCAGCTGGATTTTTTTTTAAAGCTATTTTTAGTAATTTTATTATTGATTTATTTGAACTAGCCAAAATTTTTACACCTCCTAAATCATTTACATCTGCTACTGCAACATCTATTTTTAGAGCTTTAGAAACTTTTTCACAAAATAATTTAGGATTACATGGTCCTAGAACAATAGTTTTGTCGTAAGGCATTATGGTTCCACTTATATCATCTATCAATGAGGACTCTGGATTTGTAAGTCTATAAAATATTCCTTTAATTCCTATAAATTTAAAAATGAAACCAAAAATTAATGAAATTATTATTCTTGTAAAACCAAGTTTATTTATTAAAATTTGCATACCAGATGCTGTTGCTAAACTACTTGTAGGATGAAAAAAATAACATAAAAATTTGGAAAAAATATCATATTCTATATTTAAATAATTTTCATATCTACCTTGCATTATTGCTAAAGGAGACTCTCCAATAACTAAAATATCATCTTCTTTAACTAAATTTTTGCAGTAATTTATTACTGTTTCTACAGGTTCATCAAAGGCACCAAGTAAACTTGTTTTAACGGGAAAGACTTCTAGTTTTTGATTGACATTATTAGATTTAATATCGTTTTGATTTCGATATTTCGTATGTTTATTTAATAAAAAGAAATTTTGTTTATTTATTTTTCCAAAATGTCCATAATTATCCCAATTAATTTTTAGCCCTAAAAAGTCTTCGCTATTTAATAAGGTTCCTTTCAACTTAATCTTTAAAAATATCTTTAAAGTTTCATTTGATTTTAGAATTAATGTGGGCCAATAATTTGTTATTCTTTTTTGGGTATTATCAAATTTTATTATCATTTCTTTTTCATAATTTAAATCTGATAATTTTCCATTTTTAAAAAAATCTAATTCAATATTTAGATTTGGAATCATAGTCTCTTTTCTTTTACTAATATTAGTTATCTCAAATTCACATCTGATTTCGTTTTGTTTATTTATAGTCAATAAATTATATTTAATAGGAAATATTTTTAGTTTTGATTTGGGTTTTAAATAAATATACAGATCAATAATTAAAAATAAAATTAAAATAATTATTAAAGATTTTATAAAAAACATAATAATAAATTAATTTTTTGAATTTGTATTATTTTTTTTAGAAATTTGGCTATTGTATTCATTAAAACTCTCAACAGTGAATGAAGAGTCTTCTAGTTTTATACCTTTTATTTCACTAATAACTTTATTGACTTCATCTAAATCTAGTTGACCAGTTTTATCGAATTTCACTGATCCTGTTTCATCTAAGATAATTGTTTGAGGAATATAACCGTTCCAATAAAAACCTTCTTCAAGAGGATCAGTGTAAACCTTATTTTGCAATTCATCTGTTGTAAGAGGTATTATATCAATATTATTTTTCCAAATAAGATCCAGTCCTGCAATTACTGGTGCTAAAGCTTTACTATCAGCACTGTCATCTAAATAAAAGAATAAAATTGATACTCTCTTATTTTGTATAGATTCTTTTAATGAGGTTTGTGGCGGGACTAATGAGCCATTTCCTGCATATATGGGAAAAATATTACCATCATAGCTATCGGTTATTCTTGATCCATATACAGGAATATTTATGTTTGTAAGTATATATATAAAAATTATAAAGTTGTAAAGTAATTTCATCTTTGGAATTTATTTAGAGTTTGTTCTACCTAAACCTTGTAATATACCTTTGCCAATTAATCCAATTGATTTACCTACTATTTTAGTTAAAATTGTTACTACAAAATCACCTATATATCTAACTATTATTTCTAGTTGTGGGGCCAATGCGTCTCTTATCTCAATAATCAAAGTAACCTGCCTTTGAAACCACTCTAGATTTCTTAAATCCTTTTCTCTATTTTCATTTCTATAGTATCTAATGAGTTTATTATCCATAATATCAATATATTCTCTCTTGCTTTCATAAAAATTTATAGGCATTATTATATTATTATGCCAACGATTATAGTTGTTTATATTATTTCTAAATCTTTCAAAGTTTCTTGTAGATAGTAATTTGTTATTAATTAAATTTGCTCTTAATTCTGGGTATTCTGAACATAAATTAAAAATTTCTGAGGCTAAATTATTGCATATTCTTATTGCCCAATTTGATATAATTTCCTCGATTAATTTAAATGATTCAGTTTCATATAAAGGAAGTATCCTTCCTTCAAAACTTAAAGGTTCATTATTAATTATGGGTTTAAAAAATAATTCTGCTTTATGAGATTCAGAGTCATCTTCAATTGTTTGAATATTATCAGATAGGAATTTACTTAAAGAGATTAAATCGTTATCTTTTTTTACTCTAAAATAAGAATCTTCAATATTTATTAATGTATTTTTCTTAAGTTCACTGATTAAAGAAATAAATTCCTCTTCTTCAAAATTTTCAAAAGAGTTATCTTTTAAATTTTTTATAAGCTTATTTAATTCACTAAGTATATTAGTAAGTAATTTATTTATATATTCTTTCTTTAAACCTGTAAGGATCAAGTCTGGATTTTTAAGATCAATTTCTATTTTTATTGAACTATATTTTTTAATGAGCCTACTATATATTATTTCCCAGATTTCCAAAGAATTTTTATTTTTTATGAAAATAGTATTATCTTTATTTTTAAGATCTGATTTTGGACTATCTGAAAAAACATTATTTGAATTCATTTCTATAGTATTTCCCCATAAAAATATAAGTAATGATTTTGCAGTAATTAGTTCTCTTAATCTACCTTTTAATATGAATTTATATAGCTTAGGAGTCTTATCATAGTTTAAATAACTGAAGATATTATTAATTTCACTATCAATTTGTTTAAGACCTGATGTAAGAATTTTTTGATTAAAAGTTAATTCTTTTTTAGTTTTGATTTTTGCAGGGTATTTTGCGTTAAGGTCAAAGACCCTTCCTCCTTCTAAAATTATATTTATTGATTCCAGAACTTTTTCTACTTGAGGATTTAATATTATTCCTTCACAATTCAAATTTGGCAAAGGTGTATCTTCTTCCTTTATAAATTCACTTGAGAAAATTATTAATATCTTAGATTCTGACCATTTTTCTTTTATTTTTATAAGCTCTAGACGAATCAAATCTTCAGATTCATAGTTAAGAATATTCCAGATTATTAAGTCTGGATTAACTTTAGGATCATTTCTATCTAATGATATATTGAGATCATTATCTAATGATGTTAATTTTAAAGATATTGATTCTGCAATTAAACTAGGTGCAATAATTAATATTGATTTTTCTTTAGTTGTTTTCAATTAAAAGACAATCAACTCTATCTTAAATTAACTAATAAAACAGTTTAATTCCAGTCCTAATTTATTTTTGAATTACTTTTCAAGCATAGTGATTATTATCAATAGGAAAATCCATTAATCTTTCAGAGGAAAGTATATTATTTGCTTCTTTTATTGTAAATTTCTCTTCATAGAGAGCTTTGCCTACTATTACCCCATAAAGACCACTATTTTCAAACTTTGTAAGAGATATTAAATCAGATAATGAACCAATTCCACCAGAGGCTATTACAGGAATATTAGTATTTTGCAAGACATCACTAATGAACTTTTCATTTGTCCCACCAAGTGTACCGTCTGTATTTATATCAGTAATAATAAAATTAGAAATCTCTAAATTTGAAAGTTCCTTTATTAAATCAATCGCATAAGTATCAGAATCTTTTAACCATCCTCTTGTACTTACTTTACCTTTATTAGCATCAATTCCAATAATTATCTTTTTTGGGAAAGTTGATGCTAATTCTTTAACCAATTTTTTATTTTCAATTGCTGAAGTTCCCATAATTACTTTGTCAATTCCATATGAAAAAAGTTGTTCAATTCTTTCTTTAGATCTTATTCCTCCTCCAATCTGTATAGGTATATTAATTGATTCAGAAATCATCCTTATAGAGCTATCATTTAGAGGAAGTCCTGTTTTCGCAGCATCTAAGTCTACTATATGAATAAATTCAGCCCCTTCTTTTTCCCAAAATTTAGCTTGTTTTACAGGATCATTACCAAATTCTTTTTTTTGATTAAAATTGCCTTTTACAAGCCTTACACATTTTCCTTTTAAAAGATCTATTGCTGGAAAAAGTTTCATCTTTTATACCTTTTCATTAATTTCATTGGACGTAGTACTATTTTAATTAAATCTTAATTAAAGTTACAACTTAAGTTTAAATTATTATTATTATGAAAATTCTTGTAATGGGAGGCACAAGATTTGTTGGCAAATCTTTGGTTCAAAAGTTAATTTTACAAAATCATGATATCGATATCTTTACTAGAGGTAATAATCCTAATCCAAAGGGTTCAAATTTAATAAAAGGCGATAGAAATAATTTAGAGGATATATTAAAATTAAAAAATAAAAAATATGATATTGTTTTTGATATTTCGGGACGTGAACTTTCTCAAACAAAAATTTTAATAGAAAATATTAATGAGAATTTTGATAGATACGTTTATGTTAGCTCAGCAGGGGTATATCAAGATAATCAAGAATTACCTATTAATGAAAAAGATCCTATTGCTAAAGATAGTCGGCATATAGGAAAGTACGAAAGTGAAAAATGGCTAATTGATAATAAAATTCCTTTTACGAGTTTCAGACCTACATATATATATGGACCTGGAAATTATAATAAAATTGAAAACTGGTTTTTTGAGAGGATAGTAAGTTTAAAAAAGGTACCTATCCCATTTGATGGATCTTTGATAACTCAATTAGGTCATGTATCTGATCTGACAGATGCAATGATTAAATGCTTAAGTCAAATAAAAACCAAAAATAATATTTACAATTGTTCAGGTGAGAAAGGCATTACGATAAAAGGCCTAGTTATGATTTGTGCTGATGTTTGTAATATTGATAGGAATGATATCGAGCTACTTTCATTCGATTACAGAAAGCTTGACACTAAATCTAGAAAGAGCTTTCCAATAAGATTAAAACATTACCATACCTCAATTTCTAAGATAAAGGAAGATTTAGATTGGGAACCAAAATACAATCTTATTAATGGTTTGCAAAATAGCTTTCAAAATGATTTTAAATCAAAATTAAACGCTATTTTTAATTTTGATTCAGATAATAATTTATTTAATTCTTAAATAAGAGAATAAAGAAACTATTGTTAATGCAATACTTATCCAATAAAATATCATCCCTATATTTTGGATTTGAAAATGGTTGAAGTTTGAAAATAATATAATTAATGAAATAAATTGAAAAAGAGTCTTATATTTTCCAATCTTTAAAGCTGGTAATCCATTCTCTTTCGTGCCTCTGAATGCTGAAATTAAAAATTCTCTTATTAATAGTACTGATAAGGACCAAAATGGTATTACTTCATATTTACATAACCAGATAAAAGGAATAATTATAAAAACTTTATCAGCTAAAGGATCTAATATCGCCCCTAATTTGGTTTTGAGCTTAAATTTTCTAGCAATATATCCGTCTAAATAATCTGTTATTCCTCCAAATAGGATTATTATCCAAACAAAAAGTATATTATTTGTTTCTAAGAAAATTATTAATGGAATAGTAAAAATTAACCTTATAGATGTTATGTAATTTGGTAGGTTATACATTTTTAAGACTTTATTTATACCAATTATTAACAATATTTTATAAATTATATATTTGATTTGAATTAAACCCTACTCTTGTAACTTTTTCTATTTAATAATCTCTTGACAACTTTTTTTCTGCCTCTAATTCATCTTCCAACTGACCTATTAATCTTGCTACTAAAGCTTGAAATTCAGGCTGACATCCTTTGAAGGCTGCTTTGTGTCTAATTGGTTCGTTTCTAGTTCGGAGATCAGTTAGCATTAGTTGAAGTGCATCGACTCTAGAATTTATATTCATTTAGCTTAAATTTTCTTTTATTTTACATTATTTAAATACTTTGTATAGCTTTTTCGAATGCAACCTTTTTGTATTCTGTGGAACTAGTAATTTCTATTATTTTATTTATAGACTCCTTATTTTTGATTGCTTCTATACAACATCTTGCAACTAGTCTTCTAGGAATTGATCCTTTAGTTTGCGAATCTATTTTTGAATATAAAACATTTTGATCATCTATAATTTCATCTTCTTTTAATCCACCTGGTCTTATAATTGTCCATTCAAAATATGGATTTCTCAAGAAATTTTCACCAATTTTTTTCCAAATTAAAATTAATCCAAAAAGGTTTAATGGATGTAATAACTTACCTGTGCACAAAGAGCTAACAAGTATTACCCTTTTAATTCCTACTCTTTTGCAACTTTCTAGTTGCCTATAAACACCTAGAGCATCAACTCTAGCTGGCCCTGTCAAATCTAAGGAGGCCCTTGCTCCAGTGGCAATAATTAATGCATCTGTGCCTCTCAGTGAATCATCTAATTTTTGTTTATTATCGAGTGATAACTTTATAATTTCATGTTTTTCTAATTCTTTAGAAATGACTGAATTTTTTCTGACAATTTGTTTTATTTTATATCCTTCTTTTGAAGCCTCTTCAACAATTCTGAAACCTGTTTTACCAGAAGCACCTGTAATTGCAATTTTCATGTTTATACTTTTTACTGATAATATATATGATTCAGGCTTTTTTAGTTATAAATTTCTTTTTTCTATTTGGATATAACTTTTTACACATAAAACATTTTGTACCATCACAGCCTCTTGCTGTGCAATACTCCCTTCCAAAAAATATTATTTGTAAATGTAGTTTATTCCACTCTGATATAGGAAATATCTTTTTTAAATCCTTCTCTGTTTGTAAAACATTTTCTCCTTTAGTTAATCCCCATCTTTGTGATAAACGATGAATATGAGTATCCACAGGGAAAGATGGGATTTTAAAAACTTGAGACATAATTACAGAAGCAGTTTTATGTCCAACGCCTGGTAATGATTCTAGGTTTTCAAATGTATCAGGTACCTTACCATCAAAGTTTTCGATAATCATTTTTGATAAAAGGTAGGTATTTTTTGATTTTTGTTTTGACAAACCTAATTGTTTTATATATTGATAAATATTATCAGCTCCTAATTTCACCATTTTGGATGGAGTATCAGCGATTTCAAATAAATCTTTAGTAAGTTCATTTACTTTCTTGTCTGTTGATTGAGCGCTTAAAACGACTGCTACTAAAAGTGTATATGCATTCTTATGGTTAAGAGGGATAGGTGGTTCTGGATAGAGCTTATTAAGCTCCTTTAATATTATTATTGCTCTTTCTTTTTTAATCATCTTAATTATCTATAGATTTGTGATGTATAAAAGGATACTTTAAATTAGTTGAACTATTATTTTCTGCTAATTTTTAAAAGGCTAGTAAATTAAAAAACTAGTGAAAAATAGTGCATTAATAATCAAGAATATATCTCACACATATGATAAGAATAAGAATGCAAAATTGATTTTAAATTCGGTTAATTTAAAAATTCAAAAAGGGGAATTATTGGGTTTATTAGGACCATCAGGCTGTGGAAAGACAACTTTACTAAGATTAATAGCAGGATTTGAAAAACCTCAAAAAGGAGAAATTTTTCTTAATGATAATTTAATTTCATCTTCAGAATCTTTGCTTTCGCCAGAAAAAAGGAACATTGGCATGGTATTTCAAGATTATGCATTATTTCCTCATTTAAGTGTCTATGAAAATACAAAATTCGGTTTGAAAAATAAAAATCAAGAGGATAGGATTGATTATTTACTTAAAGTTTTAGGTATAGATTTTTTAAGAGATCGCTATCCTCATGAATTATCAGGAGGCCAAAAACAAAGATTAGCTATTGCCCGCGCTTTAGCACCAGGGACTTCATTTTTGTTGCTTGATGAACCATTTTGTAGCCTAGATTTAAATGTTAGGTTAAGACTTAGAAGCGAATTGCCAAATATTTTAAAAAGTTTTGGTGCTAGTGGTCTAATGGTTACACATGATCCAGAAGAAGCAATGGCTATATGCGATAAAGTAGCTGTTATGAATGACGGCTTTATTCATCAATACGATACACCTGTTGAACTAATTAATAATCCAAAAACACTTTTTGTAAGTCGATTTATTTTAGGCAATAATACGCTAAAAATTAAAGTAGAAGATAGATACTTAAATACTTGTCTTGGGAAGTTAAAGATATCAAATTATCCTAAAAATAAAAACATTAATTTTTTATCAATTTCTCCAAAATCCATTTCAATTAATAAGTCAATTAACGGGAATGCAAAAGTTATAGCTAAAGAGTTTCTTGGTGATTTTTATATTTACAAAGTATCAATTGGAAATGATGAACTAAGAGTCAGGACATCATTCGATAATAAATTTGCGATTGGTGAAAAATGTGATGTTTACCCTAAAAAAGATAATGAATTTTTTATATATCCTGGGAGTTATAAAAATAAGATTATATAAGATTTCTAATACATTCTAAATTCACTCCATAATAGTAAATATTAAATCTTTTATTAATATCATCTGAAATTGTTTATTGATTTAAAATTCCATAACTGACTAAAAACATAATTCAAAGGAATAAAGTATATTTTTATGGATTAAATAGCACATTTTATACATATAGTGTATTATTTAGTTAGTAAATATTAAAGCTATGCTTGAATCATCATTGCAGTTTAATCGGACATTAAAGTATGGCCCCTCTGGTCGTGCCATAGCCCAAGAATTTGATAGTAGTTTATTAGATAATTTTTTTGAACATTTAACTATGGAAAGAAACGCAAATGTTCAATATTTTTCAATGTCTTTATGGTTCAAAGAAAGAGAGCTTAGGGGCTTTAGTTCCTTTTTTCTAAATGAGTCTAATGAGGAGATGTCTCATGTTCAAAAATTTGCAGATTATCTTATTGCAAGAGGTTATAAAGTGAATTTAAAAGATTTACCTTCTCCAGTTCAGGAATGGGATTCAATTCAAGACCTGATAAATTTTGCATTTAAAATGGAAAGTGATTTAACAACTTCATTAGAACAACTTTATTCTATTTCAGAAAGAGCTTCAGATATTAGATCAAGTGTATTTTTAGACCCTATTGTTGAAGCTCAAATAAATTCTGAAGATACATTTGCTTATTTGTCAGGTAAAGTCAAGTTTTCAGAAAATCAACCCTCTGCAATATTAATAATTGATAAAGAATTAAACGAAAAATAAATTATTATTTTGGAAAATTAATTTTTCACACCTACTATATTTTTCATGCAATATTGAGGAATAGCTTAGATTCTCTTTATTTTGCCTATTAAATAAAAATACTTTTGACCTTAAATCTATAAACTTATTAAAAAGATAAGAATATTCATTTGATAATCTTTTCCTTAACTTTATATTATTTGTTTGATAAAAGGAATTTTTTATAGAAAAAATTCTTTTAGTAATAATTTCAATCTCTATTAATACCGATTGAATAAGAATTTCTGATTTCATTGAAAGCTTTCTCACTTTAGCTTTCTAATGGTGATGATTCTATAAAGGATGGCGCAACGCTTACAGTTTGAGTTCCTAAGGGAGCTATGAGTAATTCTGCTGAACGTAATCTTGAAATTAATCTTGTTGAGGTAACCCTTGTAGATCCTATAAGTTCCCCAATCCTTTCATGGGTTAATCTAAATGGTAATTCACACCATTGCCCACATCTTCTACCTAACCTATTAACTAAAATGGCAAAAAGAGCTTGAAGCCTTTGTTCTGCATTTCCAAGATGCCTAATTCTAAGTAATTGCAACGTCCACTCGTTTACTGCATCAAATCCTGAATTATCCGTTATTTCAGCATTGCTATGAAAAGAAAGGTCTGTTAGAGCCTCTACACATACACCTTCACTACATAATCTATCTGTTCTTAATTGATCTCCTGATTGTAGGAAAGCTAAAGTCATTCCCTCTGTTTCTTCACAAGGACAATAGACCCTTGCAATTCCATTTTCTACTTCAAGACAAGTACCTTTTGGCCTAGAGGAAGGATCTATAAGCACTGATTGACCAGTTATTATTCTTACAGATTGAGTATTTGCTTCTCCATAACTATGGAAATTCATTTATGTATATAATGAGAATTATTATCAATTATGTATGAGAAAATGCCTTATTGCAATACATTCTCATTAAGTAAGGAATTATTGATGAGATTCTTTACATTATTTTGAGAATATTATTTATGTAATAAAAATTTGATAGTAAATTATTTTAAAAATCATGAAAAAAATATGTTTAAGATGCGGTTGTAATAGTTTTATCTCCGATAGATCTCTCGGTGGGAGAATAGTTTGCAAAAGATGTGGATCTTCTTCTATAGGTTATAAAGGCTTCTTATCTCTGAAAAATAAAAATTTTTTATATTTAATGATAATTTTTGTGGTTTTTTTAATAATAATTATTTTATAAATTTCATCTCAAAATATCCCATCCATTATCATGCTCCTTAAGTTTTATGTTTACATCAAATAGATTATTTATATTTTTACTATTGATAATTTGATATGGATTTCCATCCTCAACTATTATTCTGTCTTTTAAAAATATCACTCTATTAAAATTTTTATTTATAAGGTTTATATCATGTGTAATACATAAAATACTTATACCTGTATTAGTTAATTTTTGAATTTTGTCTGTCAGGAATATTTGGGATTTTAAATCAAGATTTATTGTTGGTTCATCTAGGATTAAGACAATAGGGTTTTTAATTATTGCCCTTGCAATAAGAGCAAACTGTTTCTCACCATCTGATAGACAAAAAAATTCTTTTTCAGCAATATTTTGTAGTGACATGCTTTTTATTAAATTATTTGCTAATTTCACATCATTTTTATTAGAGCTATTAACTTTGCAGTAACAACCATATAAACCACTTATTAGTAGATCAATAACTTTGATATTTGGATATATTCTTTTCTTTATTTCATTATTAACAGTACTTATTTTTGCTCTTAGTTCCCATATATCAATAAGTTCTTTGTTAAAAATCCTCAAAATTTTATTATCTTTTTCGACTGGATATAAATTTCTATTAATTAAATCAACTATAGAAGATTTCCCTGATCCATTAGGTCCTAAAATAATAACTGATTCCTTAAGCTTAAATTTAACATTCAAATTTTTTATTACTTGATAACCATTTTTGTATGAATCAACCTCTCTAGCTTCAAACCAGTAAGTGTTATTCACGAAAATTTACTACTCCAGAAAAAAAATAACTGAATTGACGATCCAATAAAAATCAATAGATAAAGCCAATTAAGCCATGCAGGTCTATTCTCTTTTCTCATTACTATACCAATATCAAAAATAAGATTAATGGAGAAGCATATCTAATAAGTGTTTTTTTTATAATTTGTAGATTATTAATAATTTCAAGCTTACTAATTTCAGGAGGATACTTAAAAATTAATTCATCATAAACATCCATATTATTTTCTAATTTCTTACTATATTTCCAAGGATTATCTTTGGCTTCTGATTTTTGTACCAATTCCAATAATATTTAATAATTTTGTCTTCTCCTAAAAGCTTAATTTCGTCATTTTTTAATAAATCTAGTTTTAAATTATATGTTTGCGTTTTTAATATCATATAGTCTTCATTAAAAATTTTATAAAATGTTTTTCTTTGTATTTCTTCGAATAAAACTAAATTCCTCATGATTTTATTCTTCATAAATTTCCTATAATGTCTTACGATTACTCTCGCTTTATTATTTCCTAAAGGTATATGATCTAGAACTTGAACATATCTTGATTTGCTTGGATCCCCCTTATATATAAGAATTCTTCCTGGAGGTATAAATTTAATTCTTATAAATTCTTTTGAGGGATCATTTTTGTAGGAGTAAATACTTTCAATAAAATCTTTATTAATATTAATTTTTTGATTAAAACTTGTAAGTACATTTTTATTAACATCTTTATCAGGAATCGTATCACCGTGTACCCAGAATATATGAAGAATATCTAAATGATTTTCAATAATTCTTGCCCAATCACATTTAAAGTCAACAAGTACTTCTTCAAATACATATTCATCGGCTTTAAATCCGTGTTTATTTAATTCATGTTTATTAGGATTTAATTCCTCTTCATTATCACTAATATTTGTTTCTGGCTTTTCACAATAATTGATAAATACATAATCGTCTTTAATTAATGTTTTATATTGATAAAGATGAATTTTCTTTGCATAGCTTTTATAGTTACTATCAATAATATGACTACAAGTTAATCTATCAATATTTTTGCAACTACCTTCTGAAGTAAATTTTGCTCCATGATACGGACAAGTTAATTCACCGTCTTTTAAATCCCCTCCAAAAAATGAAGCTCCTCTATGTGGGCATACATTTTTTACACATCGGACGGTATGATTTTCATCCTTGAATAAAAGAAGAGGTTCATCATACATAGAGAAATAAAAGATTTTATTTTTCTTTAATTCTTTTAAAGGACAAATGGCGTACCAACCATAAATGCCTATTTCTAACTCTTTTGATGTTTCTTTTATTTCATAATTATCTATTTTTACAATTCGCTCTTCTCTAAAAGTCTTCAGATCCTCTCCTAAAGGCTTTAATACAGTATTAAAGTCTCCTGATTTAAAGAAATTGATCTGGTTATTCTTCATGAACTTTTTTTAAATAACCCTATTTCTCTGGGCACTATAACCCAATGAAATAATTAATTACTTATTAATAAACAAATTCTCTATCTTTTGTAGCAATATTAATTTTTTAAAAATTTATAATTTTTGTGATTTTATGTTCTTTAAGTAGTTATTTTCTTTGTTTTTTGGATAAATATCTGTACATTGTCATAATAAATACTTCTCAACAAGAAAAATTAGTAATTACTTATTAAAAAAGTAACTCGGATATGGCTTCATAAATTTTTATTATTCCTAGTTATGAAAAAATATAATTTCAGATAATCCCTCAAAAAATTATTTAATGATTTTAAGTTAAGTTATATAATAATTTTTAGTTCATGCGAAAAGATTTTTTATTCTGTGTGAAATTTTATAGTGATTTAATAAGGTTATTATTTTATGATTTTTAACCAATATTAAAAATTAAATAAATAATTATCTCAATAGCAATAAATATTTATCTACAAAGTTAACTTTTAGCTGTGATATTATGGATATGTCAAACTAAGAATTACTGACATGATTAAGTTTATAGTGGTTTTTCTGATTTCAACATTTATCTTTATTCCTACTAAACCTTCCTTCTCAAAAGAAGTTTCTCAAAAAAATTTAGATAAATTAGTTGATAAAGTTTCTGTAAAATTTGCAAGAACTTTCTGTAATACATCAAATTTTGGGATTTCTGATCAAGGAGCAATAGAATTTGCAATAGGTGAAACAAAAAAGGAATTCTCTAAAAATAAATTAATTAATTTAATAAACCAATCAGATGTTAATAAAAAAATTGTCTTAAAAATAGAAAATGAATGCCAAGTTTATGATTTTCCTGTAGAAGAACTATCAAAATTTGTAATCAATAATTAAAAGTTATTTATTTTTTCCTACCCAATCATTTGGTTTTTCCATCATCCAATCAAATACGCCTTTTGAATCAAGATTCTTAGATGCCAAAACAAAAAATATTGGAAAAATTAATGATGTTATAGCTATTAGAGTAATCTCAACTTTTCCTAATCCCATTTCAGAGAATGCCATAGCAAAATTAGTTATCATATTTATACTAAAATTAAAATATTAGCATAAGTATTTTATATTTTTTTTAATTATTATAAAGTTTAAATCTTACTTCATAATATAAATTCTTTAGACATTGTTCTTAATTGCTCTAGATTTAGTCTCTCTAAATAATTTTTCATATCTATATAAGATTTTTCAGATCTAGCTTTTAAATCATCGTTAAATATTGAAGTAGTAATGAGTTCAACTAGATGATCTTTATCCATACTTACCTTTTAGCTTAATCTCGCAACAACACCATTAAATAATTATTAAAAATCAAATAAAAATTTAATTAAAAATTTATATATACTAATCATTTGTATAAAGTACCTATTTATTCTTTTAAAATTTTTAAATAAATTTAAGATAGTTTTATATACTTAATGACTCTAGAATCCTTTTTATTAATACTAGCGCCTCTGTTTATATTCATTTTTGGTGTTTTGATTATCCCATATATTTCGAAACCAAAAAGTAAGGAGTTAATAGATCCTCACAAAATAATTAGTGATTTTGAAAAGAAATATATTTATTAATAAAAATTTTTAAAGAAGCTATTTCTTTAATCCAATTTTTTTGATATTAAGAAGTCATTCAATCAAATTAGTTCATGAACACAGAAATGTTTTTTATTATATTGGCTCATTTAAGTTTATTTTTAACCTTTCTTTTGATATATCCTATTTTTAGTTCTTCAAAAAAAACCAAATATAAAACCTACAGAAGGTAGTGTTAATTTTTAACAAGAACATAAAATAATTATAAAATTTAGGAGGTAATTCTTTTTTTCATATTAGAAATATATTCTTGAGTATAAATTTATGGAAAATTTCGAAAGCGATCAATCATTTAGGACTTTTTCTGAGACTGTTTCTAACAAAAGTTATTTAGAGTTACTAGAAAGATATATTTTATTGGATAAAACAAGTGATTTAGATAAAAAACATAAAGAGTGGAGCAATAATTTCACTAACAATTGATATGTAAGTTAAAATTCTATCTCTTAAAACTTTTCAAATAAAAGATATGTTAATTACTATAGTTAAAAGTTATAAATAAATCTTTTTTTTATATTTAATTCATCTAAATAAACAAATCATCTAAACCGCTATATATCTCATCCTTTTCTCTAATGGATTCTTCCTCTATTAAATAAACTTCATCTTTGGCTTGATAGCAAAGATAACCAAAGCTAATAAATAGTATTGCGAATGGAATAAGCATAAATTATTTTATTGACTTGTTTTAAATATAGTGCAACACTATTTGTAGTCAAGTGCTGTACTTTATTTAAATGCCTACTAAAAAAAGAAGGATAGGATTTATTCCAAGATTTGATGTTTTGAAGGTTATTAATAAAATTTCAGAAGAGGAGAAATTAAGTAATTCAAAGGTTGTGAATATATTAATAGAAGAAGCACTATATGCTAGGGGGCTAATTGAAAAGATTGAAAAAAGATATATACCAGCGATTATAAAGATTTTGTCTATAATATTAATTATTTGGAAAACATATTTTATAAAGATGATTTTAAATTTAACAATGATAAAGAAGTCTCTAAGGAATATAAAAATGATAAAAAAATATATAAAAGATTTATTCAGTTTTTGCATTTTAAAAAAATGATGAGTATTTTTGATGAATATAATTAGTAATAAGTGAAGCACTTTTTAATGATTAATTGTACCCTAACTAAAGTTTAATAATAATTCTTCTTAATAAAAAAACCCGCTATTGCGGGTAATTATTTGGTGGCGGGGGGGAGATTTGAACTTCCGACCTTCGGGTTATGAGCCCGACGAGCTACCAGACTGCTCTACCCCGCGACATATTATTAGCATACATCTGAATGTGCTAAATTTGTTAATTTTTTATGATTCCTGGAATTTTAGTTCACCTTTAACTTCTAGATTCACACCCTCCGGAAGACTAAAAATCTTTTCTTCAATATCTTGAATACGAATATTTGTTATCCAATCTAATTGCTTAATTAAATGTAATCCAACTGCATGTTTTGCTCGCTTAGAACCATCTTCAACTTTTAAGGCCAAACCAATTCCATCTCTTAATTTACCTAAACAAAGTATTCCTTCAGCTCCTCCTTTACTAATAATTTTTCCGTGACTTGCTTTAATTATTTCAGTATCAAAATAGTTATTATCACTAATCAATACGGGATTTGAGGAAATTGCTCTACTAATCTGCTCTAATTCCGCATTTTCAGAACTACTTAATATTGAATATAAATTTGCTATTTCTACTAACTTTAAATATAAGGTAGGAGCCCCACAGTCATCTCTCTCTGCAAAAATATCTGAAGCTGGAATATTAAGAAGATCAGAGATTATTCTAAAAATCTCTATTTGTAATGGATGTTCACCTTTTAAATATGTATTAAGAGGCCAATTAAGTTTTTTGCATGTTGCTAAGAAAGCAGCATGTTTTCCAGAACAATAGTGATTTAAAGGGCTATTACCTTTAATGGGACACTTTAGATATTTAATATCAATATCAAACTCCCATAGTATTTTAAATGCTTCTCTTGCGTGCAGCATTGATCCTCTATGGGAACCGCTTGCTAAAGCAATTGATTTAAGAGGTTCATTTATCTTTGAGGAAGCTCCGCTACTAACAAATGGAATTGCTTGGAATGGTTTTAAAGCTGATCTTATAAAACTTTTATATTCTGGATTGCCCGCACACATCAAGACCCTTCCTTTCTTATCGCAAACTACTGCATGAACTTTGTGAATTGACTCTAAATGTGAGCCTCTCTTGAGAATTACCTCAATTGGAGGATTATTAGAAGTATATAAATTTTTAAAATTAGAACTCATTTCAAATATTTGTGTTTTGGAAAAATAATATCCCTAATAAAATTAATGAAAAATTAATAGCTGTTATCTGAGAAATATTTTTTAAAATTGGCTTAACCTCAATAGATGCAATTAAACTTTCTTTTTCCTTTAATTGAATAGGTTTTATCCAGATTTGGCCATCATACCAACCAGATTCTTCATATTCTACTTTTTCGGAAATTAATCTTTTATATATATGATTCCAGCCTAAAAGTAATCTTATAGAAATTAATAATGGAGCTGAAAGGCTACTAAAAAAACTAATTAATATATATTTGAAATTATTTTCACTGTAATAAACGCTACCTGAGGATATTATCAAAAAGAGTAAAAAGAAAATTACCCAAATAGATATTAGAACTAAGATATATTTTTTATTTGATTTAGGAAGTGAGAAAACGATTGAGTTTGATAATTCAAGATATTCATTTGTTGGTTGTTGCTCCTTAGGTACAGGGCATTTTGAATAACTCATAAACTTTTAAGGATAAATCAGATTTTCTCCATTACTCCAAAATGATTCAAGATCATAAAATTTTCTATATTCAGGTTGAAATATATTAACAATAAGATCTCCATAATCTAATAATGCCCATTTGGCTTCGTTAATTCCTTCTTTTCTTAATGGCTCTAATTTAGCAACTTCTTTTAATTCTTCTTCTACAGAGTTAGTTATTGATCTAACCTGAACATCTGATAAACCTTCTGCAATTAAAATCCAATCACTTATATAAGAAACCTTGTTTATATTAATCAATCTTATATCTTTTGCTTTTTTATTATCACAAGCTTTTGCAGCAATTAAAACGATTTTCTTATTGTCCATAGACATTTTCGCTGGAGACTGATCTTTGTGAACCTTCTTGCTGTGATAACTCAGATCTGGCTTTTTCTGCACTTTTTCTAAGAGCGTCTAATCGATCTTCAAAAAAGGTTCTATTTTTCTTTTTCCTTGTTTTTTCAATCAATTCCTTTAAAGCTCCACCAAGACTCTTATATGCATTTGGAATACTATAGCCAAATCTACATGCCAAGTCTATTGCTCTTTCATCAGCTGATATCGCATCACGAAGTCTTTTCTCGGAATTATTTTTAGTATAAAGCCTATATCCTGCAAATCCTGATAAACCTAGAGCCATTAGAAGTAGTAATCCATCTTGAACCCATAATTCCCCAATAGCACCTCCTAAACCAATCGCTAAAGCTGCCATTTCCCATCCATCTCTAGGAATAGAGTCATTTTGAATCTTTCCAACCTCATGCCAAAATAATAAGTTTCTATGGTCAATTGCAAAGTTATCCCATTTATCTAAATCAACCTGAATTTCCACTTCATCTCTACCAATCTCTTCTAAAGTTATTAACGGAGGATCTATTGATACAGCAGCTTCAATAAAAACCCAACTTTCATTTTCTGGTGGCAACAAACTTTTTAGTCGTTGAAGTTCGCTCATAAATAATTATTTTCTAATATCACTATAGAAAGAAATGTTGCTTTTCAAGTAAGTTGATTAACATCTGATGATTTATAAGTACCATAAAATAGAGTAATTTTTAAATTATGCCTCAAAGAGGTGATATTAAAAGAATATTAATTATTGGATCAGGTCCAATTGTCATAGGACAAGCTTGTGAATTTGATTATTCTGGGACACAAGCTTGTAAAGCACTTAAAGAAGTTGGTTATGAAATTATATTAGTAAATTCTAATCCTGCTTCAATTATGACAGATCCTGATATCGCTTATAGAACATACATAGAACCTTTAACTACAGAAATATTATCTAAAATAATTTTAAAGGAGAAACCAGATGCAATTCTGCCAACAATGGGAGGTCAGACTGCCCTTAATCTTGCTGTATCATTGTCAGAAAGTGGATTTTTAAGTGATAATAAAATTCAATTAATAGGTGCCGATTTAAAAGCAATTAGGAAGGCCGAAGATCGAAAATTGTTTAAAGAATCAATGAAAAAAATAAATGTAAATGTTTGCCCTTCTGGTATAGCTTCTTCATTATTGGAGGCTCAGGATGTTCAAAAGAAAATAAATACTTATCCATTAATAATTAGACCAGCTTTTACTCTTGGAGGAGCAGGAGGTGGCATTGCATATAATCTAGAGGAGTTTAATGATTTATGTTCATCAGGTTTAGATGCTAGTCCAAGCAACCAAATATTAATTGAAAAATCTCTTATTGGTTGGAAAGAGTTTGAATTAGAGGTAATGAGAGATAAAGCTGACAATGTAGTAATTATTTGTAGTATTGAAAATATTGATCCTATGGGAGTCCATACTGGAGATTCAATTACAGTTGCACCTGCTCAGACTCTCA
>GL947595.1:432555-620937 GCA_000218745.1 Prochlorococcus marinus bv. HNLC2
TTTCTCTTAACAAAGAAATTATTTTAAAAGCGAAACAATTAGGGTTTTCTGATAAACAAATAGCAAATTTAACAAATAATGATTTTTTTGAAGTTAGAAACTATAGGATAAGTCTTAATGTTTTACCAATATATAAAACTGTCGATACTTGTTCTGCAGAGTTTGAATCTACTACACCATACCATTACTCCACCTATGAAGACGCATTTAACAATGGTAATAAGGATCTTATAGATAATGAAGGATTTCGTGATGAAAGGGAAGATTTAAAGAAAGTAATGATTCTGGGAGGCGGTCCTAATAGAATTGGACAAGGTATTGAATTTGATTACTGTTGTTGTCACGCCTCATATCAATCCTCTGCTTCTGGTTTTCAAACTATTATGGTCAATAGTAATCCCGAAACTGTTTCAACTGATTATGATACTAGTGATATTTTGTATTTTGAACCTGTTACTTTAGAAGACGTTTTAAACATTATTGAATCTGAGAAACCTTATGGAGTAATAGTCCAGTTTGGAGGTCAAACCCCTTTAAAACTTTCTCTCCCATTATTTAATTGGTTAAATTCTAAAAATGGTATTAGAACTGGTTGCAAGATACTTGGTACATCACCAATTTCAATCGATATTGCTGAGGACAGAGAGGAGTTTACGAAAATACTAAATGAATTAAATATTCGTCAACCTGTTAATGGAATTGCACGTAATGAAAAAGAAGCTTTAAAAGTTTCTGAGGATATTGGATTTCCTCTAGTTGTTCGTCCATCATATGTTCTAGGAGGTAGAGCTATGGAAATAGTAAGAACTCTTCCTGAATTAAAAAGATATATTTCTGAGGCTGTAAAAGTTTCCCCTGATCATCCCATTTTACTAGATCAATATTTAAGTAATTCTATTGAAATAGATGTAGATGCTTTGAGTGATAAAGATGGGAATGTTGTTATAGCAGGATTGATGGAACATGTTGAGCCAGCAGGTATTCACTCAGGCGATTCAGCATGTTGCTTACCATCTATATCTTTATCCGAATTTACTTTAAACACAGTTAGACAATGGACAAAATTAATAGCTAAAAAACTAAATGTTGTTGGTCTAATAAATCTTCAATTTGCTGTTAAAAATATTAATAATGATGAATCTGAAGTTTATATTTTAGAAGCCAATCCTAGAGCTTCAAGAACTGTACCTTTTGTTTCAAAAGCAATTGGAAAACCCATAGCAAAATTTGCTACAGAGTTAATGCAAGGGAAAACTTTAGAAGATTTAAATTTTACTAAAGAATTAATTCCTAATTTTCAAGCTGTTAAAGAAGCTGTATTGCCATTTAAAAGATTTCCAGGTTCAGATACTTTACTTGGACCTGAAATGCGTTCCACAGGAGAAGTTATGGGCTTAGCCAAAGATTTTGGGATAGCTTATGCTAAATCTGAATTAGCAGCTGGTAATGGTGTACCGACAAAAGGTTTAGCATTTCTCTCAACTAATGATTTAGACAAATCTTATCTTTTTGAAATTGCAAATGATCTCACTAATCTTGGTTTTAAATTAATAGCTACAGAGGGTACTTCTAATTACTTATCAAATTTAGGAATTACGGTCGAAAGTGTTTTTAAGGTCCATGAAGGCAGACCAAATATTGAGGATATGATTAGGTCTGGTCTTGTTCAATTAGTTATTAATACTCCTATAGGATCACAAGCTTTATATGATGATCAATACTTGAGAAGAGCATCTTTAGAATATAATGTACCTACATTTACTACTATTCCTGCAGCTAAAGCGGCAATAAGAGCGATTAAATCTTTAAGAGTTAATGATCTTGAGACAATCTCACTTCAGGAGATTCATGAGAAATAATAATTTTTAATTATTTTTTTCTAAATTTTTTCTTAAATCATTAGCAAGAACATTTTTGCCAAGAGAAATAAGCTTTAAAGTATCTTCATGCATCTTTATTTGAGCATCAGCAATTTGTAATCTCCTTATAATCTCCTTTGCTTCATCTGATAATTCATCAATGAAATATTTTTTTCCATCAAAGGTTAATACTCCCTTTTTTTTATTTGATTCTTGTTCAGGCATGAAATTTTTAAACTCAATAAATAAGATAATTTTAATTTTTGTTTATTAATTGTTTTTCACATAATTCTTTATAAATTCCTTCTTTCTTTAATAAATCAAGATGTTTTCCTACATCTATAATTTTGCCTTTATCAAAAACTATAATCTTATCTGAATTTTGCGTAGTTGATAATCTATGAGCAATTATCACAACTGTTCTATTTTTCATTGCTTGATTTAAACCTTTTTGTACTTCATTCTCAGAATCAGCATCAAGAGCGCTAGTTGCTTCGTCTAATAAAAGGATAGAAGGATTACCTAAAATAGCTCTTGCAATAGCTAACCTCTGTATCTGTCCCCCTGAAAAATTACAATTTCTTTCTGTGATATAGGTATTATATTTTTCTGGTAATTTGTTAATGAATTCATCTGCATTTGCAATTTTTGCTGATTTCATAACGTCATCATCACTAAATTTTCTTCCCATTTTTATTGCTTCTTTTATTGTTCCTGAGAATAAAAATGGTTGTTGTTGAACGATTGCTATATTCTTTCTTACACATTTAGAATTAATTGATTTAATATTTTTACCATCAATATAAATATCTCCACTACTTTGTTTTTGAAATTTTAAAATAAGAGACATCATTGTACTTTTGCCAGCTCCTGAAGCACCTACAAAAGCAACTATCTCTCCTTTAGAAATTTCTAAATCTATATCTTTTAAAGCAAATGAACCGTTCTTATATGAGAAATTAACTTTTTTAAATTCAATCTTTCCATTAATTTTATTTATATTCAATTCATTTTCTATCTCTTCTTCTGATGGGTTTAAATTGATTTTTTGGAGTCTTTTAAGAGAGGCTTCTGCTTGTTTAAATTCGTTGAAATTTGTTGTTATGTGACTTATTGGATCAATTAACATAAGTATTGCAGCAAAGAAACTACTAAACTCTGAGTTACTAAGTAAACCTAAATTTATCCTAAATGCACCTAAAGCAAGTATTGCTAATATTCCGAATGCCTCTATAAAGCCAACTATAGGATGTTGAAGAGCTAGTAATTTTAGTGTTTTAAATTTAGCTTTTTTATTCTTAATTAATTGCTCTTTAAATCTTTGTTGTATCCAATTCTCTGCAGCAAAAGCTCTAACTGTTGTTATTCCATTTATTGATTCACCCAAGAGTCCAGCTAAATCACTAGTTGATTCTTGACTTTTTTCAGAGGCTAAAAGTACTTTTTCGCCAAATTTATTTACTGAGAGAATAATTAAAGGTGCAAGTATAAAAGTTGAAATTGTTAATGACCAATCTAAATAAAACATATAAATAATTACCGCTAACAATTGCAATAGACACGGTAATGTATCCTGGAATGTTTTATAAATAACTTCACTCAGGCGATCTGCATCTTCAGTAAGCCTATAGGTTATGTCTCCGGCTGATAATTTTTCTATAAAGTCTATTCTTGTTTTTTGTATTTTGGAAAATAAATTTTTTCTTATATCTTCGCTTATATCTAATGATGGTTTAGCAATAAAAAGATCTTGGCCAAATTGTGCTAATTTTTGTATTAAAAACACTATCAATGACTTTACTATTATGTCGAATACATTTCTTAAATCTCCAGAACCAATCGCTGGTATTAAATTTCCAGCAAGAAAAGCTAATATAGGCCAACATGCTACATAAATAATCATGCAAGCAAAACCTTTATTTAATTTATTTAGATAAGGTTTGAGAGATGGAATGATATCCAAGAAAGCAATTACTTAATTAATCACACTTTATCAAGACATTAGAATTTAAAAAACTATGAAATTAGATCAATTCTTAAAATGGAATAATATTGTTTCAACAGGAGGAGAGGCAAAAATGTTAATTAAATCTGGGCAGGTGAGCGTTAATGGAGAAATTGAAAAAAGGAGAGGGAGGAAACTTAATATAGGAGATGTAGTTAAGTTTTCAAATAATGAAATAATCTATAAATAATTCTTCATTTAAGCCTCAAGTTATACTAGGATATTTTCTTGGTTAATATATTTCGTGAGAAAAACAGTAATTGCCGGAAATTGGAAGATGCACATGAACTGTGCAGATACGGAAAAATTCCTTTTAAAATTTTTACCTTTAATAAAAGATATTGGTATAGAAAGAAATATTGTTATAGCACCCCCATTCACTGCTATCTCAACATTTTCTGCTAATACTAATTTTAAGAATTTAAATATTGCGAGTCAAAATATTCATTGGGAGGAATCAGGTGCTTTTACAGCTGAAATATCTCCAAGGATGCTAATAGAACATCAAGTCAAGTATGCAATAGTTGGTCATAGTGAACCGCGCAAATACTTTAGTGAAAGTGATGAACAAATTAATAAAAGAGCAATATCTGCTCAGTTAAATGGACTAACACCCATTGTTTGTGTGGGAGAATCTCTTGAACAAAGGGAAAGAGGAGAAGCTGAAAGAGTTATTACAAGGCAAGTTGAGCAAGGACTAGAGGGTACTAATCCAGCAAATTTAATAGTAGCTTATGAACCTATATGGGCTATTGGAACAGGTAAAACTTGCGAAGCTGTAGAGGCTAATAAAATATGTAAATTAATTAGAAATTTAGTAGGTTATGAAGACATTACAATTCAATATGGTGGTTCAGTTAAACCAGATAATATAGATGAAATTATGTCTATGGATGATATTGATGGTGTTTTAGTAGGAGGTGCCTCCTTAGACCCAGTAAGTTTTGCGAGGATAGCTAATTATAGATAACACATGGCCAAATGGTTGGGGTGAAAAAACCTCCATTATGGGAATATTAAATATTACTCCAGATTCATTTAGTGATGGCGGAGATTTTTTTAATATAGAAAATGCCTTATTACAAACACAAAAACTTGTTCAATCTGGTGTAGATATTCTAGATATTGGGGCTCAGAGCACCCGTCCTGGAGCAGATATTATTGGTGAAAAAGAAGAAATTAAAAGATTACTGCCTACTTTGATTGAAATTAGGAAAAATTTTCCTAATTTAATTATCTCTATAGATACCTTTAATTCTGAAGTTGCTTATAAGGCTTTGAAAAATGGAGCTAACTGGATTAATGATGTTACCGGAGGGAAAAATGATAAATCTATTTTGGATGTAGTAGCAGAATTTGATTGTCCATATGTAATAACTCACAGTAAAGGAAATAGTAAAACTATGAATAAACTATCTGTTTACAATAATTTAATGGAGGAAATTATTAATAGCTTAATAGAATTATCTGAATCAGCTATAGATAAAAATGTGAGGAAGGATAAAATTATTTGGGATCCTGGATTAGGTTTTGCAAAAAACAAGGATCATAATATTTTTATTCTAAAAAATTTAGATAGATTAAAAAGTTTTGATTTCCCTTTATTAATTGGAGCTTCTAGAAAAAGATTTATTGGAGAAATTTTGAATGAGGATAATCCCAAGAATAGGGATATAGGTTCACTTGCAGTTAGCTGCTTGTGTGCTCAAAAAAATATTGAGATAGTGAGAGTTCACGATGTGAAATTAAATTATCAATTACTAAAAGTAGCTGATAATTTATACAGATAAAGTTTATATTATTTATTCCTTAACTCCCTCAATTTTATCCTCAACTTCTTGATAAAGTTCTTTCAATTGTTCTATATTTTCTTCAGATGTTTCCCAATAACCTCTTCCATTAACTTCTAGTAAAGTACCAACTATTCTTCTAAAGCTATTTGGATTTAATTCCATTAACCTTTTTCTCATCTCTTCATCATTAATAAAAGTTTCATTTGTTTCTTCATAAACAAAATTATCTACTTGACCACTTGTAGCACTCCAACCAAGTGTGTAATTTAATCTGTTAGATAACTCTCTTACTCCTTCATATCCAGATTTAAGCATTCCCTCATACCATTTTGGATTAAGAAGTTTAGTTCTTGAATCAAGTCTAATGGTTTCACTAAGAGACCTAACTTGTGCATTTGATGTGGTTGTATCTGCAATAAAGCTGCTTGGTTCTTTCCCATCATCTCTTAAGGTTTTAATTAATTTTGTTGGATCTGAATCAAAATAATGACTTACATCTGTTAATGAGATTTCTGATGAATCTAAATTTTGAAAAGTAACATCTGCAGTCTTCATTACTGACTCAAAAACATCTCTTTTCTGATTCATTTCTCCTGGATTGTCAGCATTAAAAGCATATGTTTTTCTTGATAAATACATTTCTTGTAATTCATTTTCTTCTTCCCAAGTAGAATTTTCAACGGCTAAATTAACATTAGAACTATAACTTCCACTCGCATTAGAAAAAACTCTTGCAGATGCATCTCTTAATGATGTACCCTCCTTTTCAGCCTGTTCTAAAGAATGTTTTCTTACAAAATTCATATCTAGTGGTTCTTCTGCCTCTGCAGCTAGTTTTACCGCTTGATCTATTAAAGCCATTTGATTTATAAATAGGTCTCTGAAAACTCCAGAACAATTAACTACAACATCAATTCTTGGTCTTCCAAGCTCTTTTAATGGTATTAGTTCCAATTTATTTATTCTTCCAACTGAATCAGGTTTAGGTTTTACTCCTACAAACCATAAAATTTGAGCTAACGATTCTCCATATGTTTTTATGTTGTCGGTACCCCATAGAACACATGCTATTGTTTCAGGCCATGAACCTTGTTCCTCTTTTTGCCTTTCAATTAGTTTGTCTACTACTGCTTTTGCAGCTGCAACAGCCGCTGTAGTAGGAATTGATTGTGGATCTAATGCATGAATATTTTTTCCGCTGGGTAAAACACCTGGATTACGTATTGGATCTCCACCAGGACCAGGTAATACATAGTTTCCATCAAGTGCTTTTATAAGACTTTCCATCTCTTTATCAGCACAAACTTGTTCTAAGCAGAATAATAAATAATCAAAAAGTTTATTTAACTCCTTTTGATCTATCTTTTCGAAGCCTTTCAATCTACAGACTCGTAACCATGGTGTTGGGATAGTTATTCCAAAAACTGTAAGAAAATCAAATAATTTTGATAATAACGATTTCTCTAGATAAACTCTTCCATTAACTATTTTAAGAGAATTTACCATTGAAAAAATGGCTTCTCTACATGTATTGATTATTTTTTCATTAAGTTCTACAAATTTAAGTTCGCCTTTATTATTACCTTTATAAATATCATCGATTTTGAGATTTATAGATTCTGCTAGTAAACCAGGAAGTGATCTAAGATTTTCTTGTTCTCTCTCAAGTGAAGCAATATTTACTAATGTAGCAACTGCTTCCTCTGCAGTTGGTGCTTCGCCAATTGTATGCAATCCACATGGTAGTAATCTACTTTCAATTTCCATTAATTGCTTATAAACATTTCCAACAAATAAATCTCTTTCATCTAAGCTTAAATCTGAAGCATCTTGAGTGGGTAAATTAACGTCTTTATCTAAATTACACTGCTTTGATGTTTCAACTATGGAATTTACGATTTGGATTCCTCTACTATTCTCTCTAAGTTGTTGGTAGGAACCTACAAGTTCACTTAAATCCTTTAAACCCTTATATAAACCAGCATTCTCAGCTGGAGGTGTTAAATAACTTATAGTGGAGGCATAACCTCTCCTTTTTGCAATAGTTGCCTCCGATGGATTATTAGCAGCGTAATAGTAAAGGTTAGGAAGAGAACCTATTAAGGAATCTGGATAGCATGTTTCACTCATCCCCATTTGTTTCCCTGGCATAAATTCTAGGGAGCCATGTGTACCGAAATGTAGTACAGCGTCAGCTTGCCAGATCTTTTCCACATAAGTGTAATAAGCAGCAAAACCATGATGAGGACTAGCACTTCTTGAATATAGAAGTCTCATTGGATCTCCCTCGTATCCAAATGTAGGTTGAACTCCTATAAAGACATTACCAAAATGTTTTCCATATATAAGAAGGTTTTGCCCATCACTATTTAAGTTTCCTGGTGGTTTACCCCAGTTTTCTTCAAGTCTACTTGAATAAGGTGTGAATTCTTCATATTCTTTGACCGACATCTTATGTGCAATATTTAACTCAGGAGATCCCTCCATAGCCTCTGCATTATTTATTACCTTCTCCATAAGTTCTTTAGAAGTTGAAGGTAGTCCATCTATCTTATAACCCTTATTTTTCATTTCTTTTAAAACTCTGAATATCGAGCCAAAAACATTTAAATATGCTGCTGTTCCTACATTACCTTTATCAGGTGGAAAGCTAAAGACCGTGATTGCTAACTTTTTATCTTCTCTTTTTTTAACTCGTAAAGTTGACCACTTTATTGCTCTTTCAGCAATTATATCTACCCTATCTTGTAGAGTATGTGCTTTGCCAGTAGCATCATCTCTCCCAGAAAGAACTATTGGTTCTATGGCTCCATCTAATTCTGGTATTGCAATTTGCAACGCTACTTGTACAGGGTGCAAACCTAGGTCACTTTCCTCCCATTCTTGAGTTGTTTGAAATACAAGTGGTAAAGCAACCATATATGGTCTATTTAATTTTTTAAGTGAGTCGATTGCTTTAGGATGATCCTGTCTTGCAGGACCGCCAACCAAGGCAAATCCTGTAAGTGATACTACTCCATCTACTATTGGAATATCTTTTTTAATTGAATCATAGAAAAATTCATTAACTGGTTTAGAAAAATCAAGTCCACCACAAAAAATAGGTATTACCCTTGCCCCTCTATATTCCAGTTCTTGTATAACGGCAACATAATGAGCATCATCTCCTGTAACTATATGACTTCTTTGAAGTACCAAGCCAATAGTTGGTGTTTTATCTGATTTAGCCTCGATATCTTTTCTATTATTATCCCATGCTTGATAACTCTCTAAACTTTCAAACATATTGGGAGCCATTGGATGCCATATACCTAAATCAGGAAATGTCTCTGGATCTTGAATGTTAAATTCATCTAATTGCTGTTTAATTTCTTCTGAAACAACATATTTCTCAGAAAGCATTAATAATAGATTTTTTATATTTTCTGTAGTTCCACCTAACCAATATTGGAAACTTAAAATGAAAGTTCTAGCATCTTGAGCTTTTTCAACAGGCAAATACTTAAGAATAGAAGGTAAAGTATTTAAAAGTTTTAACATTGAATCTTGAAAACTTGCTCCATCTGCTTCTTTTTTCTTTTTAATCAAGTCTCCAATAATACTCTTTGATTGTCCAAGTTGAGACATGCTGAATGAGCCTAATTTATTTAGTCTCATAACTTCAGGCATTGAAGGAAAAATTACTGAAGCTTTTAAGTTGTCTTTATAGGGTGATACAGCATCTACTACCTTTTGAGCTAAATCTTCAATAAAAATTAAAGAGGCAATAAAAATATCGGCTTTTGAAATATCTTCTACAAAATCATTGTAGTTATTATCATCTCTTAATTCCTCTATTAAGTAGCCATTTAATTCTATTCCAATAGGACCTTGGATTTGGTTAATTAATTTAGCAGCTTCTGTTAAAGAATTTTGGTATTGTGGCTCGAGAACAACATATACAGCTTTAATAATAACTTTATGTTTGTTATCCTCGGCAGGAGATACTCTGCGGTTTGCTGAGCGGACCTGCGTAAACATTTTTTTTCTTGAGTATTTCTACCAGCCTACGGTTGTTTTGACGTTATTGTGTGCAATATAAATACCGTGTAACATCATTTTTAACATAAATTTTATTTAAGATGACTAAAAACTCCAACAAATCCATACCAGTACTAGTTTCTGGAGCCCTAGGAAGAATGGGCCGTGAAGTTATAAATGCTGTAACAAATTCTGAAGATTGTGAATTAGTTGCGGCTATCGATTTAAATGAAAATAAAAATGGAGAGAATATCTCAAATATATTGGATATTCCTGATAATGATATTTTTATATCAAATGATTTAGAAGGAAGTTTATGTACAGTAAGTCAAACTTTTAGAGATGGTGAATTAAAACCAGTTCTAGTTGATTTTACACATCCTGATTCGGTTTATGACAATACAAGAGCAGCAATAGCATATGGGGTTTGCCCTGTTATTGGAACTACAGGTTTAACTCCTTCGCAAATTGAAGAATTAACCTTATTTTCTCAAAAAGCATCTGTGGGTTGCGCCATAATACCTAATTTCTCAGTAGGTATGGTCTTATTGCAGCAAGCTGCATCTGTAGCAGCTAGGTTTTACGATAATATTGAGCTTATTGAAATGCATCATAATCAAAAAGCTGATTCCCCAAGCGGAACATGCATTAAAACAGCAGAAATGATCGAAGAATATCCTAAGACATTTAATGAAGCTATTGTTAATGAAACTGAGTCATTAAAAGCTGTAAGAGGAGGTATTAGAGATTCAGGTATAAATGTTCATTCAGTAAGATTACCAGGTCTATTGGCTCATCAAATTGTAATGATGGGATCACCTGGAGAATCGTATACCATAAGACACGATACAATTGATAGAAAGGCTTATATGCCAGGAGTATTAACAGCTATCAGAAAGATTAGAAATTATGAAACACTTATTTATGGACTGGAAAAACTAATTTTTTAAAATGCTTATACCAATTAGTTTAAATCAAGTCTCAAAAATAGTTCCATCTGTTGCTACGGGTGGTCAATTTAAATACGCTTTAGGTGATCCAAGGAAAATTTTACAAAGGCTCATAATATCTTCGATCGGAGGAGTTATAACTTTCTTAATAAGCGTTAGTCAAGATAGAAATCAAACATATTCTTTATGGTTATTATTATGTGTTTTATTTTTTTTATATATATTGTGGGGACCAATAGTAGAGGCTAGTAAAAAAAATTTAAAGTTTAGAAGTTTTAAGTTTTTTTCAATATTTGATGGTTTTGTGAGTGATATTTATCAACTTGAGAAAGTTGAAAGCTCCAGAGAGCAAACTAACAGATATGGAAGGTTAGAATTAATAGAAAAAAAAAGAACTTGGTTAGTTCTTGAATTAGAAGATGAAGAAGGTTACTTAGGCAAAATCAGTTTTCCTATGGAAAACAAACATAGTCTTTTAAAGAAAGGTGAAAATGTAAGATGTTTAGTTAGCTCTGATTCAAGAAACTTTAATAGTAAATTAGTTTTAACCGATGCTTGGTTACCGGATTTAAATTTATGGGTTGGCGACTATCCTTACCTTCTTAGACCAGCATTTGAAGAAATATGTTTTATGTATAAAAATAATTTTTGAATGATAAATTTTGATGAATAGCGATTTTAAAATATAAATTATAGGCGAGGATATATCAAATGTATTTCTATTTTTTACTTCTAAAAAAGGGATTTAAAGTTTAGTTTTTTAATCAAATCATATCTATAAGAAAGAACTGAAAAATTATTTTTTATTTCTCATTCAACTAAATTATTAGATTTCAGATTAAAAGGTATAAATTTGTCTTTTATAGAAGTCATTTTTATTTATAGTCAAATTAAGGATATAAGTATTAACAATAAAAAAACATTAGTTTATAAATGCTAGAATTTTAATATTTAAGTATTTAAAATTAATAATATCTACTATTTTTATAAAATATTCATCATTAAATAATCAATTTTTTATTTTAAAAAAAATTATTTTTTTTTATATAAAAAAGCTAGAATCTTATAGATATTTATTTTGAAAGTTACTATTTTAAATTTTTAATTAATCAATTAAATTTTATGAATAAAGATACTTTTTATAAGCCAATTAAATTTTTATTGAAGGATATTGGTTTAAGTAAATCTGCTATTAATCTAGGAATTAGACTATCAAAGAAAAATAATGCATCTCTTCCCATAACTTTATGGAGCTACGGTTTAATTAGTATTGATGAGCTTGATAGGATTTATAATTATTTATGGAATAATTAATTTATCTGTTATTATGATTTTGAATATTTATTAACAGCTATTTTCTTTAAAATTAACCATAAATCTATATCTAGGGAGTCTATTGAAAGATTAGATTTACTACTGCTAATACTAGAAACAATTGATCTTAATGGATCAGAATCAATGTACTCTCTTTCTAACAAACTTTCTTATCAGGAAATATTTCCAAATAAAGTTTCTATATGGAAATTAAGGTGTAATAATCCTCTCAGAAAAACATTTGTTAGCAATAATTTAAAATATCATGAATTTGATGCTTTATTAAAGATAACTTCGGAAATGACTAAATATTTATATCCATATATTAGATCTATACTTCTATCTTTAGATAATTATAATTCTAGACCAGAACTCTGGAATGATTTTCATAATAGGTTAATAGATTTGATTAAACAAAGATTCAATACTGAAAGTATTCTAGTTAAGAAATTGATTAACTTTGAAAATAGTAAAAATTTTTACAGTAAGATTTTACTGACTTTGGCTATGTGTCAATCAGAAGATGGTTATGATAGGTTAAAAATTTATTTATTGAATTTATAGGATGCTTCAAAATAAATATACATTTACTCAATCATCTGCAGAATTAGAAATAGTTGGTTTGCCTGATTATTCAAAAAGCGATAGTGAAAAAAAAATCTCAATAATATCAAAATGGAAACTTTCAATCATTGATCAGCCAGATATAGAGGGGGGCTTAGATCACTTAAAATTAATTTTGCAATCCTTTTATAAGTATTCTTCTCTAATTATTTTAGGTAAAGAAGAGAAATTGGAATCTAAATTAATAGATATTAATCTTGATGAAGATGGTCTACATAATCTTTTATTAAAGAGTACAAAACCTCAAGTAGAGCCATTAAAATTAAAATTAGGTAACGCTGAATTTACAGATGTTTTAAATTGTTTTGATCAATTAAAACAATCTGAAAATATAAGTTTTAATTTTCAAACTATTAGTCCTGTTTATAAAAAACAAGGTTTTAATCTTAGAAATAAAAATAAAATAAAAAATATACTATATCCTCCATTGTTAGCTTTTCTATCAATATCCTTAATAACATCATCCCTCCTTTATTTATATGAAAGTAATCAAAAAAGAAATGAAGATATTACATTTAAAAGTAAACTTTAAAACTAGCAAATATTCCTTTCATGTGATAAGAATAAAGTAAATTTATTTTTGTAAATTTTTACATTATTTATTTAGTAATACATGTCAGAATTAAAAATACCAAATTTAAATAATAGATCGAGACAATACTTATTTAAAAATAAATTAACCATAAAAAGAAAATCTAAGATAAAGCTATTAAGTGAGTCTTTATTAATGTTTATATCTTCTTTTATTTTAATATTTTTAAATTACTTAATACCTCAAAAGAAAATTTTATTTTATTCATTTATAGATAACATTTATCAAATATATATAAATTTTTTAAATTTTTTTAAATACTTTTATCAAATACTATTAGTATATTTATCATTTTTACATTAATAACATCAACAATACTTTTATTGGAGCTCTATATAGGATATACAAGATTTTGAGAAGAAAAACAAGAAAGTTCAAATTTTAAATAGGTTGCATTAAACCACCACTTCCTGAATCTGAATCATCATCATCATTTTCAGCATTAAAGCCAAGTAGAGCTACTGCACCAACAGCAACAGAAGAAATTAGAAGAATGTAAGCAAAAACTGGAGTTTGAATTCCAACGTCGATGTATTCACCCATACTTAACAAAATTTGTATTAACCTAACTCATAAAAATCTAAATTGGGAGATTTATATAGTATTTTAATAATTTAATTTTTTGATTCTTGAGTTTTTATTAATTTACTGACTGATTTTGCCATAATCCCAAACCAATCAATAAGATTATCAACTTGATTTTGTGAATCTGTAACTCCGAGACCTCTTATAATTATTTTTGGCAAAACATTATCATTTTGATAAATTAATTTACTTTGTATATTTTGAGGTAAATCTGACTTTATATGTTTAAAAGCATTTGGCTCTAACTTTGTTTCAATAATAATATTTGGCTTAATAAGTTTTATTTTCATAAATCCACAAAATTTTGCAAGTAACTTTAATTTCATCAATTTAATCAGTGTTTCAACAGGTTTAGGAATAAGTCCATATCTACTTACCCAATTAGCTGCTAAATCTGTAAGTTCCTCTTCATTTGCGCAAGCTGTAACATTTTTATAAGCATCTAGTTTTTCTTCTCTATTAGATATCCATGTGCCTGGAATAAATGCATTTATAGGTAAATCTATTTGTGTATCTTTAACTTCTGGTATTTCTTTGCCATTTAGATCAGATATTGCTTCATGGAGCATTTCCATATATAAATCATATCCAATATTATTTACTTGGCCACTTTGTGCTTCTCCAAGAATACTTCCTACACCTCTTATTTCCATATCTTTCATTGCTAATTGGTAGCCGCTTCCAAGTTCAGAAAAGTCTTTAATAGCCTTTAACCTTTGTCTTGAGGATTCATTTATCTTATTTATATTTGGATAAAAAAGCCATGCATGAGCTTGAACTCCACTTCTTCCTACTCTTCCTCTAAGTTGATAAAGTTGTGAAAGCCCAAATTTGTGAGCATCTTCAATGATAATTGTATTTACCCTTGGAATATCTAAGCCACTCTCAATGATGGTTGTGCAGATCATTAAATCAACTTCACCATTATTAAAGCTAATCATTGCGTTTTCTAAATCAATCTCATTCATTTGCCCATGAGCAATAATAAACTTTAGATTAGTAAACATATTTTTTAGTTTTTCAATTGCTTGTTCAATATCAGCTATTCTCGGAAGAACATAAAAAATTTGACCGCCTCTCTCTAGTTCTTGACTTATAGCGGTTCTAATTACATCTGTATCCATCTCATATAAATATGTTTTTATTGATCTTCTAGAGGGAGGTGGAGTCTCAATTAAGCTCATTTGTCTTATTCCAGATAAGCTCATGTATAAGGTCCTAGGGATTGGAGTTGCTGTCAAAGTTAAAACATCTATATTTTTTTTTATTTTTTTTATTTTTTCTTTTTGTTTAACTCCAAATCTTTGTTCCTCATCAATTACTAATAATCCTAATTTGTTGAATTCTATATTTTTTCCAAGAATTTGATGTGTTGCTACAACCAGATCAATTTTGTTATCTTTAAGTTCCTCATATATTTTATTTTTTTCACTTTGTTTTATAAACCTATTTAATAAAGAAACTTTTATTGGGTATGGTGAGAACCTGTTACTAATTGTTTTCCAATGCTGCTGAGCAAGAATTGTTGTTGGTGCAAGTAATATTACTTGTTTCCCTGAAGTAATGGCTTTGAAAATTGCTCTCAAAGCTACTTCAGTCTTCCCATATCCAACATCTGCGCAAACTAATCTGTCCATGGGAATTGAACTTTCCATATCTTTTTTAATATCTTTTACAGCTTTTATTTGATCAGGAGTTGGCTGATGAGGAAATGAATCTTCAAGTTCTTCTTGCCAAGGACCATCAGGGGGATATGCGTAACCTTTTAATTTCTCTCGTTGTGCGTAAAGTTTAAGTAAGTCTAATGCAATTTTTTGAATAATCTTTTTATTCTTATCTTTAACTTTTTCCCATTCTGTACCACCTAATTTATTAATACGAGGCTTTATTTTTCCTGAGGATCTATATTTATTAATACTTGCTAATTGATCCGCAGCAACACTAACTTTTCCATCAAGATATTGTATGACTAAATAATCTCTTGCTTCTCCAATAATATTGATTTTTTCTATTTTGATGAATTTTCCTATACCGTGATTTTTATGGACAATATAGTCTCCTGGATTAATTTTATTAATATTAATTTTTGAACTTATTCCCTGTTTTCTCTTCCTGATAAAAATATTACTAAATAAACTTTGTTGAGCATATAGTTCTCTATCAGTTATTAAAACTAAGTTCCATATAGGTAAATTAAAACCTTCTATCTCATAATTATTTTTATTTTTAATAATTAAAGGAGTAGTTTGAGTAGATTCTTCAGTAATCTTGTTAGAAAAATTGTTTGAATTTTCAATATATTTACAGAAGCAGTTATTTTCATTCAAAATTGTATTTGTTCTAAATGGTTGCGCAGATAAAATCCATACCTTTTTTTTATTTTTAATATATTCATTTATTTCCTTAGAGATTTTTACTATATTTTTATTTGGAGATTTTATTGGCTTATCTGATATCAAGAATCTATTTTTTTTATTTTTTTTTGAATCAAATTCATAAAGATTAATTCTTTTAAAATCATTAAATTGTGAATAAATATCATCTATATTTTTAAATAAATTTGGTTTAATTTCTCTATCTATACTGTTAGATTTTAAAATATTACTCAAAGAGATCTTGTTTTGATTAAAGTTATTTTCTGATTCTTTGAACCAATTTTCAGTGAAATTCATACATTGCTCTAATTCATCAAAAATAATATATGTATCACTATCTATAAAATTTTTAATGCTTGATGGCGATGCTTCTATTAAACCCAAAAATCTATCTAAATTAAAACTAATATTTTTTTCCTCTAAATAAAATTCATTGGTTTTCGATAGATTAATGAGTTCTTTTTTTATCTTATGTGAAGAAGCAGATTGAGAGATATTAATACTATTTATTGTTTCTAAGGTTCTCTGATTAGAGGGATCATATTCTCTAATTTTTTCTATAGTATTATCAAAAAATTCTATTCTTATTGGAACTTCATTATTTACTGGAAAAACATCAATTATTTCTCCTCTTTGACTCCATTGACCTTCATTCGTTGTAATTTCTTCTTTTTTATAACCTAGTTGAGTTAATTTTAATATTAATGTTTTTAATTCTATAACTTTCCCTTTATCTAGATATAGAATTGAATCTCTAAAATATTTTGTATTTATTAAATGTGGCTGCAGTGCTCTTTCAGTTGTAATAATTATTTTCCTATTAAACTTTTTATTGGTTTCTTTTGATATTAGCTGACTTATTATATTTAATTGAGCATATTCAACTTCAATTGATTTTGTTCTATCTTCATATGGTAAGTTTTCATTTGGTGGATAATATAAAACTTTTTCATTCTCGATACTTTGAAAATATCCATACCATTTATAAGCTATCTCAGTTGATGGGGATATTAAGAGAATATTTTTTTTTTCAGAAGATGCTATTCCATTAATAATCAGAGCTTTAGCATATCTACTCGAACCAATAACATTTAAATCGTTATTATTATTTATTCTTTGAATAAGCTCTTTAGTTATTTGTGTATTTGAAATAAAGCTAGTCAAAGATTTAAGACTCATTAGACTTTCTAGCTTGATTAGGAAATAATTTTACATTATATTAGATCCTATAAGATAGTGAAAATATTTTTATGGATGCCTTATCAGTTAATTCATTTATACCTACATTAGATCAAATAGATAGCTGGTCAGAAATATTAACACTTTTACCTATTTTAATAATATTAGAGATATTACTTTCAGCAGATAATGCGATTGCTTTGGCTTCATTAACAAAATCTCTTAAAAATTCAGAGGATAGGACAAGAGCTTTAAATATAGGTATAACTATATCTTTGATATTAAGAATTTTTCTTATTTTATTATCAGCTTTCTTATTGAAATATTTAATAATAAGAATTCTAGCAGGATTATATTTGATTTATTTATTTTTTTCTAACGTTATTTTAAAAGGTAAAAATTATTCAGATGAAGAGATTAAAAAAGATTATTCTAATTTTAATAAAATAAATTTTATTAAAGTTGTAGCTTTATTATCAGTAACTGATTTAGCATTTTCTATTGATAGTATTACAACAGCGGTTGCAATAAGTGATCAATACATACTTGTAGTAACTGGAGCAGTTATTGGGGTCATTGCATTAAGGTTTACATCAGAAATATTTTTAAGATTAATAGAATACTTTACTAGATTAGAAATGGCAGGTTACATAGCCATCTTAATTATAGGAAGTAAACTTATATTAAATACAATTTTTGTTGAGTCTTTTTTACCTGATTTTTACTTTTATATTTTGATTTTAATATCTTTTGTTTGGGGGTTTTCTGAAAAAAAAGTTAAATCTTAAGATAAAGTATCACCAATTTTTATATTAAGTTGTTGAATAAGATTATTTTTATTTGTAATATTTTTACCTTCTAATTTACCTTCGATTAATAAAATAGGAAAAGTTTTTGTTGAAATAATTATCCCTTCATTTTTAATAATACCTATTATTTCTTTTGTTTTTTGAGTTTTATTATATTTAATATTTAAAATATTTTCTGAGAGTATTTTTATTTTTAAAATTTTTAGATTTTTATTATTAAATAAAATATATGCACCTGGAAAAAGTCCATTTACTTTTTTATGTATATTTTCAGCTGTATCATCTAGATTTAAAAAATATTCAGATTTAGTGATCATGTTTGCATATTTTATTTCTCTGTTTAAACTTAATTGATTTAATAGATTTAACTCAGAAATATTATTTTTAGTATTTAATAAATCAATGGATTTAATTATCAATTTTGAAGATAACTCACTTAGCTTATCCTTCAAGGTTTGAAGATTTTCATTATTTTCAATTATAATTTTCTCCTCAATTAAAATATCTCCGGTATCAAGTCCTTCATCCATTTTCATAATACCTACTCCTGTATATTTATCTCCTGATAAAAGAGCTCTTTGAATAGGTGCAGCTCCTCTCCACCTTGGTAAAAGTGAAGCGTGCGCATTCCAACATCCATATTTTGGTATATTTAAAATTTCTTTACTTAATATTTTCCCATAAGCTATAACTATAAAGATATCAGGCATTAGTTCCTTTAATTGATTTGAGAAATCTTCATTGTTTTTTATTTGATTAGGTGATATTACAAGGATATTATTTTTAATCGCATATTGTTTTACGGGAGATGGAATTAATTTATTACCTCTTGACCTTTTTTTATCTGGTTGTGTTACGACTCCAACTAATTCATGATTTGAATTATTGATAACTTCAAGACTCCTTAAAGAGTATTCAGGAGTTCCCCAAAAAACAATTTTCACTAATCACCTGTAATTGATAATTCCTTAATCCAAATATGTGGAGATATTCCACTAGTTGTTGTAATTTGATCAGATTCTATATTAACAATATTTTTTAAGAGAGTTTTAAAATCTCCTGCAACTGTTGCTGACTCTATTGATATTTTTTCACCATTATCAACAAGCCATCCATCAAAAGGTAATGAAAAAGAACCTTGACTAGCTTTAACTCCTGCATGAATGGCATTAAGTTCTTCAATATATATATATTTTTCTAGATATTTTTTATGATTTAAATTTTCTGCTAATGAAGAAGAATTATTTGATTTTTCTACTACTAGCCAATCAGGTGAAACTGAAACTTTCGAACCAAGTCCTGCGTGCCCTGTAGGTTTTGTTTTAAAAACTTTAGCTGTTGATTCAGAGTGAATAAAGTTTGTTAGTTTTCCTTCATTAATAATACATAATTTCTTAGTAGGTGTTCCTTCTCCATCAAAAGGAACTGAAGATATATTCTTTTCATGTAGTCCATCATCATAGAGATTTAAAGAAGGATTTGATACTATTTCTCCAATAGAATCTTTTGAGGAAATACTAACTCCATCAAGGATACTTCTAGCATTAAACATTGAACTAAATGCATTAAGCAAAGTTAAAAATGCCTCAGGAGATAGGCATATTTTATATTTACCTGTATCTATAGGAGAATAATTTAAATGTGATATAGTTTTTTCCGCTGCTTCCTTAATACATGTATCTACGTCTATATCCTCTAATGAATATCCTATTTTAACTGCTCCAGAACTTCTGGGCTTTTTATCTTTTTCCTCGGCTCTTGCATATAAATAAAGAGCTGCCTGACTGTTTTCAAAACTTCTGCAAGCACCATCACTGTTAGCATAGACTCTTTTAAAAAAACTTTCAGAAAGGCCGTTATAAGGTATTGACTTTATAGCCTCATGTTTCTTTAGTAACTTTGTTTCAGCAATTCTTAAAACCGTAAGAAGTTTTTTTATACCTGATGGATTAATCTTTTTTGTATTTAATGATTTTATTGGATCTTTTGATAAGGGGGAAAAATCTGTTTTTTCATTTTTATTCCCATACTCTGAAGCAAGATTTGCCTGAAAAAGTGCCTTTTTAAGGCCACTTTCACTTAAATCGCTGGTTGTTGTAATTCCTACAAGATCATTATCATTCCACACTCTTAAAGTTAAAACTTGTTTCTGTGATGCTTTTAATTGTTTAGCAACACCCTTATCAATTTGTACTGAAAAATCATTTGAAAAGCTCGCTCCAAAATCCCATTTATAAATATTTAAAGTTTTAGCCCCTTCTTTTATGAAGTCAGCAATTTTAGTAACATCCATAATTCATCTGCCGCCTATAGTAATTGAATCAACTTTTATATGAGGTTGACCAACGGTTACGTTAACACTGCCACTTACAGATCCACAAAATCCAGGTGCTAACTCAAGATCATTTCCGCACATCGAAATTTTTGGCATAACTTCTTTAGCTTCACCTATTAAAGTTGCACCTTTAACAGGCTTAGTTAATTTTCCATTCTTAATTAAATAGCCTTCTTCTACTGCAAAATTAAATTGGCCAGTAGCTCCAACACTCCCTCCGCCCATAGATTTGCAATATAAGCCATCACTGATACTATTTATCAATTCTTCTTTTGTATAATCTCCTTTTGCAATAAAGGTATTTCTCATTCTAGAGGCAGCAGCATAAGCATAGTTTTGTCTTCTACCACTACCAGTTCTCTTATGTCCAGTTCTAAGTTCACCAGCTCTATCAGAAATAAATTTTTTAAGAATTCCATCTTTAATTAATATTGATCTTTCTGGTTCCATTCCTTCATCATCTACAGATAGAGATCCAAATGAATTATCAGAAAGACCTTCATCTACTGCAGTTACTGCCTCATGAGCAATCTTCTTATTTAATTTATTTGCGAAAGGTGTAGTACCTCTTTCAATCTGAGTGGTTTCAAGTAAATGACCACAAGCCTCATGAAAAATAACTCCACCAAATTTATTAGCTAGAACAACTGGTTTTTGACATGCTTCAACATAATCTGCATAGAGCATATTCATTGAACTCTCTAAAACTTCATTAGAGGCATTTTCATAATCCCAATTTCTAAGATCATTTGGATTATCTGAGGAACCAAAACGCCTACTACCAGATGAACGATATTGTCTATCAGTAGCAATTAAATTTAAACCGACTGTTTGGTGGAGTCTAATATCTTTTGCAAAGGTTCCGTCACTTGAAGCTATTAGAACTTGCTGCCAATTTCTTGCATAACTACTTTTCCTAATATTAACTTTTGGATCTTTTTTAAGAGAAGCTGTACTTAGTAAAAGTTTTTCACCAATTTCATCAACTGATGGTACCTTTTTTAACCAATCATTTTTTCTTTTACTATAGTTTCTTAAATCTTCTAAACCTTGAAATTTGTTATGAGAGGATGTTTCCGTTATGTCAAGCATTTGAACTGCTTGTGAAATAGACTTAATTAAACCATCTTTAGATAAATCGTTAGTACTTACAAAACCATCTCTTTTATCCTTAAAAATTCTTATGCCAGCACCTTTACCAAAGGATGGACTGACACTTGTAATAAAATCTTCTTCTACTAATACAGAAATATTATCTGTATTTTCAAGGAAAATTTCTACAAAATCCGCACCTAAATTTAAGCCATAATTAATAATATCTTCTAATAATTTTTTATTTGAATCATCAAAATTTATTTCTTTAGCTAAATACTCAGTAGACACCATTTTTTTATTAATTTTTCTTAAATATTAATAACTACCTGATTGCAGGCTGAAATTCATCACTATTTAAGGGTTTCAATAAGTATAGTCTTAATAATTGATAACCGTTTGAAATAAAATAAGGTAACTTTTTAGTTAATTTACTAAAAGTATTTCCTTTTTCTTTATCTATCTTCGAAAGGTTCTTATTATTTTCAATAATAAATTCAAGGCGTTTATAGAACGAGGGATGATTAACGTCAAGAACCACTGGAAATACTCTGGCTGCAGTTTCGTTAGTTTTTTCTATAACATAAACATCATATTCTCTTGCATTTAATCCAAGGGCTTCATAAAACTCTTTCCTTCCGACATCTCTTATATACATAGTACCAAAGACTGCTAAGAGGAAGAATCTGCACCATAATTTAGCTTGAAAACCTCTCACTGTTGAAGGCTGTGCCTTCATTAAGGCATCAAAAAAGTCTCCATGCCTATTTTCATCTTGACACCAGTTTTCAAAGAAATTGAAGATAGGAAAAATTTTATTATTTGGATTTTTTTCAAAGTGCCTATAAATGGCAATATATCTCCAATAACCAATTTTTTCTGATAGGTATGTGGCATAAAAAATAAACTTAGGTTTAAAAAATGTATAGTCTTTATTTGCAGTTAAAAAACCTAGATCTAATTGTAAATTAAAATCACTCATGGATTTATTTAAAAAACCAGCGTGCCTTGCTTCATCTCTCGCCATATGAGCAAAACATTCAGCTAATAATGGATTTCTATCTTTGATTCTTCTACTTAATTCTTTATATAGTAAAAAACCTGAAAATTCAGATGTACAACTTTGTTCTAAAAATTCTATAAATACTTCTCTAGTTTGAGGATCTAACTTATCAGCAGCCCCTTCAAATTCTTTATTCCTTACAAAATGATGCCTATTATAATCTTTTCTAAACTCCTCACAAATAGCTTCTAACTCTTCTTCATTAATGGATAAATCCATCTTAGCCATTTCATCAAAATCGGTAGTATAGAATCTAGGGGTAAGGATAGTTTCTTTAGCAGGATCTTTACCTCTATTGACATTGGTTTTATTTTTTGTATCTGGAGTTTGAACCATTTTTATATAATCATTACTACTATTATTTACTATTGTTTGATTTTTTGAGGAAAAAGTTAACTAGGTGTCATTTTTGTAATTTTAGTTTGCACCAATTAATTTCTGACCATTAAGTCTTTGAAGAATCCTAGAAATTATAAGTTTTAGGGTAATTTTCTTTTCATCAATTAAAAAAGACTCGATAATACTTGGCTTTTCATAGTTTTTACATAACGAAAAACTCTTAAGAGATGTAATATCTTCTTTTTCAAAGGACAACCAGAAATTACATGTCTCTTGGACCTCACAATAAATAACCCAACAGATATCTTCTGAAATTGGTCTATTGGTCTTCTTAATATTGATAACATCTATAACCTTACCTCTAATCTTAAACTCATTAATAATTTCAGGAATTAAATGATCATTAATAAATTCATTAAAAGGCTTTTTTTCGATAGGAATTTCTTTTTTAGGTTTTACTTTAGGTTTTACATCTAAACGATCCTTAATAATTTGATTAGATTTTTCAATGAGAATTTTATTCGTATCTGAATTAGTTTTTATTAATTTATTTTTCAGAATTTTTCTTATCTAATTCCTCCTTAATTTCTGCTTTAGGAACTTCTTTATTCTCAATTTCAGCATTATTATTCTCTTCTGTGTTTTTAATTCCTCCTTACTTTCTGCTTTAGGAACTTCTTTATTCTCAATTTCAGCATTATTATTGTCTTCTGTAGTTTTTAATTCCTCCTTACTTTCTGCTTTAGGAACTTCTTTATTCTCAATTTCACCTTTATTATTGTCTTCTGTAGTTTTTAATTCCTCCTTACTTTCTGCTTTAGGAACTTCTTTATTCTCAATTTCAGCTTTATTATTGTCTTCTGTTGTTTTTAATTCCTCCTTACTTTCTGCTTTAGGAACTTCTTTATTCTCAATTTCAGCTTTAGTATTGTCTTCTGTTGTTTTTAATTCCTCCTTACTTTCTGCTTTAGGAACTTCTTTATTCTCAATTTCAGCATTATTATTCACTTCTGTCTCTTTTTTAGAAATAAATAAAGTTTCTTGTCTTTTATTTGTAGAATTTGGTTCATCTTTACCAAGATCATCTTTTGCTAAATAATCTAAATTTTCTTCAGATAAATCTGTACCTTTGATATATTTTTCATTTTTTTCTTCCATAATTCTCTTAATTTGTATTTATAAGTTTTTATTATATCTAGATTTTTATTTAAATATTACCAATTAGATTCAATTTCTTCCCAATCATCATAATTTTTATATTTATTATCCATATATCCTTCATCAATATCATTAACTTCCGTATTATTTTGCTTTATAACACGATAATTTACTGAAATAGTTGGTTGTGAATCTCTAATATCCCTTTCTGGTGGCCTATCGTTAATAGACTCATTTATTTCAGTATTCTTTTCTGTGGAATTTCCTTGTAAGGTTTCTGAATTTATATCTCTTCTTTCATCATTAAACATTTTATTTTCATTTTTTGAGCTTGTTAGATATGAAAAGGTAAATGTAGTAGTAAATCCAGCTAGAAAGGATAACGTAATAAAACTACCTAAAGTTAATTTTTCAGTTTTGAAGTTTAAGAAATAAAGATATGTTTTTGATGTATTTTTTAAATTTATGATTGATAAGGTTATCGTTGTAAGTAAAAAAATTAAAATTATAAGGTTTTTCTTTAATTTCATTCTTATAAATAATTTTTAGGGTTTAAATTAAAGATTAAGTAATTTCTAAATCAATTTGATATTTTAAGATATCCACTTTAACAATTTTTATTTCTATCAAATCTCCAACTTTGAAGGTATTTTTTGATTTTCTTCCAACTAAGAGATTTTGTCTGGAACGATATTCATACCAATCATCATTAAGCGTACTTACATGAACTAATCCCTCAATATATAAGTCTGGCAATTCAACAAAAAATCCATAACTTTGGACTGTAATAATCAAACCATTAAATTTTTTCCCAATTAATTTTTCTGCTTCTCTAATACGTTTGATAGTTATATAATTGGATCTAAATAATTCATATTTAGTTTTATAAGAATTATATTTATCTATTAAAACGTCATTAAAGAAAATATTTAAGAGCTTTATATTACTCGCATTAAATAAATTCCAAGTAACAAGGTTCCAGGAATCCTTTTTGAAAATATTGATTTCTTTTGTACCCTTTTTAGATCGTTTAGCATTTTTAAACATATTAAATAAACTATATTGATTAATTAAATTAACAAAATCTAAAGAGGGCAATGTCCAAGGTGATATTGAAGATTTAAAATTGTTTTCTTCAGAAAAGGAACAATTAATATTAGCTTTGTTTTTATATAAATTATTCATTAAATATTTATTTATAATTCTTTTTTTATTATCCTCGTCGCACAAACTCAGCAACTTATCAAGACTTAAATTACCATTACTGTCTAATTCTAAATCAGATTCTAGTAACTGAGTATTTTTAATGATCTCATTAACATTAACCTTACTTGAACCAATAGAGAGATAATTTGCATTAAATATTTTTAGGTTTGAAGAATGTTCGAACCATATTGAATCTGCTTCAAATAAAATAGGTGATATATAAGTTTGAATATCATTAATATTTAGTGGCTCAAAAAAATCATTATCATATGAACAAGGTTTATGAAAATAAAATTCGTCAAGTAAATCTAGAGTATTAGGCTCTTTGGCAATTTCACATATACCTCTTGAAATTTGCTTTTCTCTAAACTTTTGTGAAATTTCTAAAATATAATTTATTTCATCTAAATAATCTTTTATTGGTTTTAATATTCTTGATGTAATTCTTGATTTTTTATTGTTTTTGTTAATAGCATCCAAAAGTTTATTATCTATTATTGCAACACAATTAACTTCTGTTAAGTGAAAAGACCAATCTACTATTTCAAATTCATTTGATAATACTAAACATAAACTAATACTTTTATTAATTTTTCCTATTTCAAATTTTGATAAATTTAATAATTCCTTGTTAAGGAAACTTTTCCATCTATCTGCTAGTAGAAATGATCCAAAATTGCAATTAAAAAATTCAACTAAATTTTTATCATTGAAATTTATCCTTTCTGCAATTGAATTTGTATGTATCCAAAGTTTTGAATAACCTTGATTATTTTTTTCATATTGAAACAAAGGTAGTAAGGGACAATCAGCTTTTTTCCAACTTTTAAACATGAAGGAGTTTTTAGTCGATAAGTCAATTCTTTCTTTAATTTCTGGATCTTGAAGTTTTAAAGTTAAATTCTGATTATTTAGATAGATATTATTTTTGGATAATACAAATTCTTCGTCTAATTTTTCATTTTCACTTAAATTTAATTCTTTAATAACATGCCCAGTCCCCTCAATCTGAGCAATTGGAAACATATCAATCTCTATATTTACTATATTTTTTCTCTCTGGAAAGTATAAATATTTTTTATCGCTTGATGGTAATTTGATTTTTGATAAGATTCTGTCATCGATAGGAATCCCATAAACCTTATCATCAATTATTTGTACTCGTGCTAATAGATTTTTATGTTCTCTTTCTAAAATACAATCAACAATTCCCTCTGGAGATCTTCTTCTAACACCTTCCTTAATAATTCTTACTAGCACTTTATCTCCATTCCATGCATAATTTAATAAATTTTCCTTTATGTAAATATCATCTGAAGAATTATCTCTTACAGCAAAGCAGTAGCCCTTGCTGCTACATCTTATCTTTGCTGTTATATGAGTCTTATCTTTGATATTTAGATATTCATTTTTATCATTTTTACTTATTATTTCAAGTCTTTCTAATGCTTCCAGAGCGATATTTAATTTTGCTTTATCATCCTTTTTGGAAAACTTAAGTAACTTACAAAGCTTTTTATAATCTGTTGTTTCATCTTTTTTTAAATTATCAATTATTAACGATGTACTCAACATAATATCTAAATTATTTTGAAAGTTTACTTATCTTATATAAATACAATATTACATCAATTCAAAAACAAATAACATTATTATTTGATTTTATTTTTATCTAAATTAAATGAATCATAAATTAGTCTAGATCCAATTATTAGAAATGTTATGGATGCTATCAGCTTAAGATAAATTTCAGGAATAAAAGTTGAGATTGATCCACCAGCTAAAACACCTAATAAAGTAGCTAGAATAAGTGCAGAAGCAGAACCTAAAAAAACTGCCCAAGGTTTTGTAGAGTTTCCACTAAGTGTTAAGGTTGCTATTTGAGTTTTATCACCTAACTCTGCGATAAAAATAGTTATGAAGGATGATATCAGTAAATTAATAATCATTTGATAACCATTTAATAGTAGATAGTGTAAATAGTATATCCAATCCAAATACTAATCATAGTCATTAGTAAGCCTGTAAAGAAAGAAAGTCGTTCTTTAGAGATCATACTAGAAAGCCATTTTCCTATCAGCACTCCTGCGATACTAGAGCATAGTAGAGCAAATGAACTACCAATAAAAACAATTAGTGGCCTTCCAGATTCAGCTGAAAGCATAAGCGTTGCCAACTGAGTTTTATCTCCTAGCTCTGCTATAAATATTGTTGTAAAACTTGTTATGAATATTGATAAGAAGTTTTTTTCTAAGTCATCTTTTTCTTTTGACATCTTATTTCATAATTTCATTTTTAAATTTATTCATTTGCATACTTTTTTTTCCATAAATTTCACTGATATGTTGTTTGCAACATTTAATAAGAAATTCATCTCCAGTTTTATAGTACTCTTTAAATTTTTTTGAAAATTTATTTACCATGCAAAAGTGAGGTCTTTCACTGTAAATAGTACATTTCATATCTTTTTTATCTAAATATTTGCACCACCCATCTTTTCCTGTCATCTCTTTGATTAGTTTAATATCCTTTTTACTTAGTATTTTATATATATTCTCTCTATTATTTAAATCAAACTTACAACATGCTCCGCATTTTTCTATACATGTCCATGATTTCATGATTTAATTCAATCTTGTTACGTATGGGTACAGTTGATTAGATTATTTGTAAAAATAGTATCACATTATATTTTACTATCATGGCAACACTAATACCACTAGCTGTAGTAGCTATCGCTGGACCAGCGATTATTGCACTTGTTTTTTATCGTAGATAATTTTTATTTATTCCTAAATGCCTTATTTACAAGCAGTTTATTGGGACTTAGATGGTACAATCGCGAATACGGAGTTAGAGGCTCATCTACCTGCTTTTAATAATTCCTTTAAAGATCTTAGTTTAGATTGGCATTGGGATAAAAAAACTTATTTAGATTTACTAAAAATCAATGGAGGAAGAAATAGAATTTCTTTTTTTGCTAAACAAAAGAGTGTAGATATCAGCGAAGATTTTGTGATTCAAATACATAAAAAAAAACAAGAACACTACCTTAATTTGGTTAATAGTGGAGTGGTTTCATTAAAAACTGGAGTTAATAGGTTAATTAAGGAATTATCTTTTAAAAAGGTTAGACAATTTATAGTTACATCAAGTTCTAGGAATCAGGTTGAACTATTAGTAAGTAAACTTTTCAATGATAAAAATCTATTTGAATTTTTTATTACAAGTGATGATGTTAAGTCTTTAAAACCTCATCCAATGCCATTTTTAAAAGCAATTAAATTAAGCGGAATTAAGATAACTAATTCCATCGTTTTTGAAGATTCTAATCCTGGATTAAAATCCGCTTGCTCTGCAAATTTACCAACTATATGCGTAAAATCAAATCTACCCATTATTTACGATAAAGATATTCCCCTAAAATGTATAGTTGATACTATTGGTGATGTTAAACACTCTACTAACATTATTAAAGGTCCTCAATTATATCGAGACTATATTGATTATGAATACCTTAATGATTTTATAAATAACTATCAATAATGCAGAAAACTAGATTTTCAATATTGTCAGAAAAATTTGCAGATATTCTTTTTGGCTTTTTGAATTTATCCTGGAAAGATAAATCAATTAATTTAATTTCATTTTTAATAGGTTATTTTTTATTTGCTAATTTTATTACTAAATTTATTACTGAAGGAAAAAATGAATTAGTAATGGTTCCTATCATTATAGTAATAATTGAATTAATCATTAGATCAAAACCTAAGACAAATTCATCAATTTATTATCTTTGGTCAGTTATTGATAAATTAAGAATAGGTGCTACTTATGCCTTAGTTCTTGAAGCTTTTAAGCTTGGATCTTGATGTATGCTAATTATTCTTCAGACTCTTCCTCATCAATAGGGTATACAAAACCTTGAGCTTTCCCTGTAAGTACTGACTTACCTAATGAAAGAGCCTTACTTGCCGCATTTGATGCTTTAGCTTTCCAAACAGCATGTCTTTGATTTCTTTTGCTTTTTGATTTTTTCTTCTTAGGAACTGCCATCGTAAATTTTATATCCGATATTTAAGTATAACCCCTTGATGCTAATCTCCAAAATATATGCAATTGGATTATATAACTAACAATTTTATTAAAGAGGTTATAAGCTTAGTAATAAGAATATATTCTTAAGAGTTAGTGCTTTTTAAAAAAAATTTTACTTATGATAATTCAGGTTCTAGTTATTCTGATATTCTACTAGAATTAGATGCAGGTAAAGTTCAATCTTTATATTTTTATCCTAGAAGAAGAGAAATAGATGTAATTTTTAAAAATGGAGATAAAGAAAAAATACCAATTTTGTATAATGATCAATTGATTTTAGAAAAAGCTTCGGAGAATAAAGTTGAACTAACAATTAATAACAGTAAAAAGGATTCTTCCTCAGCAAATTCAGCAGCATCTTTAATTATTTTATTTATTTTTATTTTTAGTTTTATATTAATATTCAGAACCACATCAAAACTAGCTAATAAAGCTTTTGGATTCGGTAAAAGTCGTTCAAAATTTGTAATGATAGATGATGTTGATAAAAGATTCGATGACATAGCAGGAATACCAGAAGCGACGGAAGAACTTCAAGAGATTATTACTTTTTTAAAAAATCCACAAAAATTAATTGATTTAGGAGCAATAGTACCTAAAGGTGTTCTTATGGTTGGACCACCTGGTACTGGGAAAACTCTCTTAGCAAAAGCCATTGCTGGAGAATCAGGTGTTCCATTCCTTTCCATTTCAGCCTCTGAGTTTGTAGAACTTTTTGTAGGTGTAGGAGCTAGTAGAGTTAGAGATCTTTTTGAAAAGGCGAAAGAGAAATCCCCATGTATTGTTTTTATTGATGAAATTGATTCTATTGGAAGACAACGAGGTTCAGGAATAGGAGGAGGAAATGATGAAAGAGAACAAACCCTAAATCAACTTCTTACTCAACTAGATGGTTTTTCAGATAATTCTGGGGTAATTGTACTTGCAGCTACAAATAGACCAGATATATTAGATCCTGCATTACTAAGACCTGGTCGTTTTGATAGAAAAATAGAAGTTCTTTTACCTGATATTGAAGGTAGAAATAAGATTCTTTGTATTCATTCATTAAACAAACCTCTGTCGAAAGATGTTGACTTAAAATATTGGGCTTCCAGAACTATTGGATTCTCAGGTGCTGATCTAGAAAATCTTATGAATGAGAGTGCAATACATTGTGCAAGAAATTTATCCAAACAAATCAAAAATGAACATATAGAAGATGCCTTAGAAAAAATTACTCTGGGATTAAGTAATACTAAAGTCTCAGGTGAAAAGACAAAGAAGTTCCGTGCATATAATGAGGCAGGCAGAGCAATTGTATCAGCATTTAACAATGGTATAAACTCTATCGATAAAATAACGATATTACAAAGAGAAGGAAGTTTAGGCGGATACACACAAATTTCTCCTGATGAAGACGTATTAACAAGTGGGTTAATTTCTAAAAAATTATTATTAAATAAAATTGAAATTGCCCTAGCAGGAAGGGCTGCAGAAACACTAGTTTTTGGTAAAAATGAAATTACACAACTTGCCTCTCGAGATATTGCTTACTCAACTGAGATAGCTAAAGAGATGATTACTAAATATGGATTCTCTTCAATTGGTCCAGTTAATATTTCTCAAGATAATGAAGATATATTTTTAGGAAACAGTTTACTAAGAAATAAATCAACTATTGCTGATAAAACATCATTACAAATAGATAATGAAATTATGAAAATAGCAAAAAGTTCATTAAATAAATCTTTTAAGATTTTAGAAAGAAATAGAATACTCTTAGATAAACTAGTTGAATTATTAATTCATGAAGAAACTGTAAATAAGGAGAAATTTATTGAGTTAGCTTCCAAATTATTAAAAGTATGATTAAATAAAATATTCGCACTCCTATTTTATAAATACAAAATTTACCAAGATAATTTTTTATTTAATAATTGTCCCACTTTTTCCAATAATACAGGGGCAATGGTTAAATATTTCCTCACTTATTGATAACCAGTCTTCAATTTATAATACACTTTATTATTTAAGTGGATACTTATTTCCTTCAATTTTAGTTTTTTACTCAATAAATAATTTTACTGATTACCAATTTAATAATAATTATGGAAAAGATATAAAGAATAATTTCCGATATACATCTACTATCGTATTTCCAATACTATTAATCTTTTCCATATTAATAACTAAGTACTATATTTACTTGTTTTCAAAAATTAATAATGCTTCATTTAATTTCTTAGAGTTTAATCATTTACAATTTATTTTTATATTAATAATTTCATTTTTATTATTGATAAAGAAGATAAAAAATAAAGTTAAAAATTTATATTTAATATATTATCTAATCAACTTTTCAATTTATTGGACAATTAATACATATTCATTAAATATTTCTAATACATTTATTAAAGATAATTATATTAACAACTTTATATCAAGCAATTTAAATTTTAATTATATAAATATAATATTTTTATTTTTATTAGAGATACTTTTTTTTCTTTGGTCTTTCATCGCGGATAAAAATAACTTAAGTGATTGGTGTATTCCAATACCAAAAAAAAGTAATCTTTACCCAATTGTAAATATTTTTCTTTTCTATTTTGGTTTAATTGTTTATTTTTATATGTTTAAAAATATATTTTTATAGTGCAGAGAAATACTCTTTACTTCCTTTTGGATCTTCTAACATTGTTTTATCACCAGGAGTCCAATTAGCTGGGCAAACCTCATCAGGGTTTTTTGCAACATATTGATATCCCTGCAATATTCTAAGAGATTCATCTACATTTCTACCTACTGGAGCTTTATTAACAGTCGTATGCATAACAATTCCCTCTGGATTAATTAAAAACAAGCCTCTATCTGCTTCCCCGTCTTCATTTAGAACATTATACGCTTGAGAAATTTCTCTCTTGAGATCAGATACTAAGGGATAATTAATATCACCTATACCTCCTTCGTTTCGCGGTGTTTGGATCCAGGCTAAATGACAATGTTTGCTATCTACTGATACACCTAATATCTCTGTATTTAATGATGAGAAATCTGAATACCGATCACTAAAAGCCGTAATTTCAGTAGGACAAACAAAAGTAAAATCTAGAGGGTAGAAAAATAGTACAACCCATTTACCTCTAAAATCGGATAATTTGATATCTTTAAATTCCTGATCAATTACTGCACTTGCAGAGAAATCGGGAGCTTCTTGACCCACTCTTAAACTTCCACTAGATGTCATAGGTTTTATGTCCTAAAATTTATATATGATAAGGTCATATTAGACCACAAGTAGTATTATAATTTTAATATTATTGAATTTGCAAGTAATTTATTCAAATTTTTCTATATGAAATGGGATCAATCATTTACTAAAAGGTTTACGATAATGAACCACAGTAAATTATTAAAGAATTTGAGGAGAGAGCTAGTCAAATATCCTATATCGAGAGATAAAAGTAAAAAGAATCAATCATAGCTCTCTAATCCTAAATTTAAATTTTAAAGAATTAATATCTAAGTGAACTTATAATTATAATAAATTTTCATTAAATAAATCTTATATTTGAGTTTAATGATTCGTAATTAATTAATTTTTTTTCTTATTGATCTACAAAAATTTTCAAATCTCTCCATTTTTGTTAAATCAGGTAAAGTCCATATTGTTTCCCCACCTTGAAATGAGTCATTAATCCATTCTTCAAATTCTTTTTCTATAGCATTTTTATATTTAATCGAGGTAGAAGTTCTACCTTGATAGTATTTTTTTATTTCTCTTAAACTATTTTCTAACTCCGGTCTCATTATCGAATGCATATTTATAAATCTAACATTCTATGGTTATATTCTAAAATCTAAGTATTTTGAACTACATGAAATAAACCGAATGAATAACCTCCTATAAGGATCCAACCAAGAATACTTGAAATGATAGTAGATCTCCTATTGTGACGACGAAGTGCTTTTTCAATCATTTCTTGCGCCTCTAGTTTTGAAACTAAGTCTGTATTATTTTCTTTTGTCATTTTAATTATTGTTTTATTTAATATAAAAGATTAAAAAAAAAAACGAGATTATAATAAATAAAAATTTTTTCAGATGATTTATTTTGAATTATTACAAAGTTTTGATTACATATAATATTTTTTAAATTAAAATTTTTTATTTAAACTAATCTTTATTTAATTGTGAGGAACATTTAAATACGGAAAATTAATATTTCTATAAAATAAAAAAACTAATAAAAATAATTTTTAAAATAATATCAATAAGTTAATTACATATTTAATGGATATAAACAATAATATAATAATTCTAAATTCAATTTTTGCTAATAAAAGATTTTCAATTAAAGATAGACTCCTAATATTAGAAATAGCTAAAGTATCCAAAGACTCAAAAGAATTAATTGAAAATATAAAATGGGAATTGAATTTAAATCTTAAATATTTATAAATATTTTATTTGATCATATCAAATTTAATATGATTAATATAAAAGAAATTTATGAATAAAATACGTAATCAATCTACTCAAAAAGTCTTTATAAGCAATTCAAAAAAAGTTGATTGCAACGTAAGCATTGCAAGTAATGAAATAATGCTAAATAGAATTTTTAATGGAAATAGATTTGAATTTCCATTTTCAAATTATTTAAATTAAAAAGTTCATAGTATTAAAAGTAGATGAGTGTTAAATAAATTTAATGTAATTTTGAATTCACTTACTAAGTTTTTTTAAGCAATCCTAAAAAAATAATAAAAATATCAATAAAAATTAGTTTAATTATTCATAATAATCAAAGTTTTATAAATTCATATGAGTGGTGATAATCTACATGGAAAACAACCTATTAAATTTTATTCTGAGAGTATGACACTTACTAAACTTATTCTAATAGAGCGCCATTTTAACTTCAAATATCAAATAGATGATAAATCAAAGCCTGATCAAAAATATATTGAATTAAAAAATTTACTTATTTCATAAATTTATATTTTTCTATTATCATTAGAATAATTAATTGTTTTCATTAAAGATATCTTTAATTTTTAATCTTTTTAATACGTTTTCGTTTTCCCATAGAAGACCTATTTCATCATTCCTCAAGGGCTTGGTGTCATAAAATTTATACAGGGTGATCAAAATCAAAGAAAAGGTTATAAATTCCATAATTATTTTTAATTGACATATTTTTAATATAGTGCAACACTGTGTTTATGCAAGTGTCACATTAAATCATAGCAATGCCAACCTCAAGAAAAAGAATTGGCTTTCTCCCTACTGAGGAGGTTAAAGATATAATTGACAAAATATGCTTAAGAAATAATCTAAGTCAGTCTAAAGTAACAGGTATATTAGTAGAGGAAGCGTTAAAGGTAAGAAATCTTTATAAATCAAAAAATAATGAAGGGAACGGAGAAATAGCTTTAAATAATGAATTGGATAAATCTAAAATTTCAAATAAAATTAACAACTTAACTTTTAAAAACAATGATATAGATAAAGATAAGGAAGATGAGGAATATAAGTTAATTAAAGAATATCTTAATTATAAAAATTTTAAAAAGATATTATCAATAGTTCAATCTGAAAGTTGAGGGTTATATTAAAAGTTCCTTTTTGATAGTGTGACACTTATTGGGTGAATTACTCTAAAAAGTGTAGATTAAATATGATAAATACTATTAACAAATATAATTTTTATGATTTATTCGAAAATAAATCATTTAAATTTTTTACAAATAAAAGTTAAATATATACAAAATAAATAAATTAAGTAATAAATACAATGGCAATTAATAAAAACTGTATTTATATAAAGAAAGATATAGTTCTCTTATGAAAATTGCATTAGACAACTTCTTATGTTGGTTATTACTGAGATCAGTTGAAACTTACTATGGAGACTCTTTAAAAGAAGCCGTAATTTCAGATCAACCTAGTAAGAGAATAAACTGATTCTACGATTTATATAAAAGCTTTAATATTAGTTAAAGTGTCTCGAGCGTGACTTGAACACGCGACCTGCGGGCTATGAATCCGCCGCTCTAACCAGCTGAGCTACCGAGACATAGTTTTATAATAAATCATTATTTGATCTATTTAGGTTTTATTTCATATATTTGTTTGTGAGCTTCGTAAAGAGCTATTCCGCATGCAACTGATAAATTAAGACTTCTAACCCCATCATTTCCTTTTTTTTCCGTTGCTTTATTTGGCATGTATATTGAAATTAATTCATCACAATCATTGATAATTTCTTGTGGTAATCCATTATCCTCTCTCCCAAAAACCATTATGTCGTTTATTTTAAATTTAAAGTTTCTGAGGTAAACTCCATTTTTCTTACTAAATGATATTAATCTACCTTTTTTTTTAGATTTCTTGAATTCATAAAAATTTTTATATTGATTAATTCTCATTAAATGCCAATAATCTAATCCAGCTCTTTTTAAATGTTTATCTTCAATCTTAAAGCCAAAAGGTTCTATTAGATTAAGTGGAACATCATAAGCTGCACATGTTCTTGCAATACTTCCAGTGTTTTGAGGGATTCTTGGTTCAAAAAGTGATACTTCCAATATTTATTTAAATATCACAATATATATCATCTAATTTGATCGCTTTTCCATTAATTGTCAACCAATTATTACTAGAAATGAGAGTTATATCTTTTAAAACCTCTCCAATACGTTCTGTGAAAATATTTCCAATTTTATATTCAGAAACCAATCCCCAACCAACCTGTTCTCCTACTATTATTATGTCACTTTTATATTCTATTAAGCATTTATTAAGTAGAAGAAGATTTCTTTTCCATTCATTATCATCTTCGTTGATATTTTTAACAACAAAGCCACCAATAGAGTCAATTAATAATGGTCCAGATACATTTTTAAAAACGTACAACAGATCATCATTTTCAAATACATCCCAATTTGAAGGTCTTCTAGATTTATGAATTTTTATTTTTTCTTGCCAAACTAAATCATCGGGTCGTGAATCAGACAAGGCAATATAGGTAAGTTTTTTATAAACAGTGGCTATTTTTTCAGCAAATTCACTCTTTCCACTTTTGATGGCTCCTGTTATTAGAGTAATAGCCATTATTTAATTTGTATACTAAAGTCTATTGGCTTGCTCTTGATTTAGAAAAAAACCATGATGCTAAAGGTACTATTGCAGCTAAGACTAATAAAGCAACTACAAAATAAGTTGCTGAAGATGAATTCATATCAGAACTTCTCATTACGTTGAAATTAGGATCAACAACTGGATTATCAATAGCGGAAGGTTGACTTTTTTCATAATTTATTACATTCTGCTGGGCTAAAATTACCGTTTGGTTAATATTGGTTAAATTATTAGCCATACTTTCAAGAGGAAATGTTGCAAGGGTAATAACTAGTAAGCAAATCGAGAAAAATTTATTGAAGAACTTTTTCATATTTTGAATTATATCTAGTTTATAATAAAACCTTTAATATTAGTTTTGTGGCAATTAAGTAAAATATAATTTAATTTACTTGATGAATATCAAATTATATTTCATGGGATTTAATGGCAAAACAGTAATAATTCTAGGTATAGTCTTCTTTATATTCCAATTAATTAATTTTATATCTATTAATGAAATTAATCCTGAAATAGAAAGAGCACAAGTTTTGGCTGCTTTAAGTTCTATTTCTATAATTTTAATAGGATTACTATTTGAAAGAATAGATCCAAAATCAGGAGAGAAGGTTTTATTAAAAGGTGATAATAAATTTATATATGAAAAAGAGATTCCAAAAGAGTTATTGGATGAATTAGCCTGGGGGTCGCAAACTATCTTGACATCTACAGCGGCGGCATCAATTTTGATAAACTATAAAGGAAAAAACATCTTAAAAAGAGGTATTATTTCACCAAATGATTTTAGTCTTGGCGAAATTTGTAAAAGAAGTATTAAAGATATGAAAATGATCTCCTTAGTAAACACTAAATTTTATCCAGGCAAGGAAGAATTTGATGATTTTTGTCCTAATTTACCTTCTATTCTTATTTATCCAGTAAAAAAAGATTTAATTATATTAATAGGAGGTTGGTCAACAAGATGTTTTACTAAATCAGATGAAAAATGGATTATGAATTGGATTAAAAAACTTCCAACAATTTTTGAAAATTGCAAGTATTAAAAATTTATTTTAGATTTAATTCGTTCATTTTTAGATTCAAAAAACAAAGTTTTCTTATTTAAATCATAATATGCATTATCAGCTTTAACTTTATAATTTAAGGTCGAGGAATTATTTAAATATCTATATTTAACAGGTTTAAAAAATTTTATAATATTTTCCTTTTTATTTAAAACAGCTTTACTAGATTCTATATTAATAGAATTATTATTTAATATAACATCACCAATTAGAGTAAACTCATATTTATCAATATTCCAAAAAGCTTTATTAGCATTAATTGTATTTGCCTTATTATTTTGATCATATAATCTAACATTCCCTTCTAATTCAATATTCTTATTATTTAATAGACTTGATTTTAATGAGTTAATAATATAACTTACCTTATTCTCTTCATAAAAAAGTATTTCAGTTTTATCAAGTTTATATATTTGAATATCTTTAATAAACAATGATTTAGGACTAGATATTGCATATGATTTATCTCCATTAATTTCAAATTGTGTCATGGAGAAATCATCAATTGCAAGATTTGAATCAATTTTTTTTATAGATGTGGTGCAAGAAGATAGTAAAAGATAAATAGAAAAAATTAAAAAACTTTTAATCATAATCTAATTTATTAATTATTGGTTTAGGTTCAGGAAGTTCATAATCTAATGGTAATAAACCCCAATTTAATTTTTCTTTCCAAGATTTATTATCATTATTTAATTGTCCCAATTGTATAAGAATATTACATGAAAGATTTGGTAAAATTGGTTGCAATAGTAATCCAATAATCCTACAGGATTCAAGTACATTATAAATTATAAATTTTACATCCTCAATATTTTTATCATCTTTTATTAATGTCCATGGTTGCTTATCATTTAGATATAAATTTATAAAAATAGCAAATTTAAGTATCTCATTAGAAGCAAGATCAATTTTATATTTTTCAAAAAAGGATATATATTTATCTATGGTTTTATTTGCATAATCTTTAATCTTAGAATCATTTTTATCTTCTAGATTTGGTGTTTTATTGTTAAACCATTTTCTAGACATAGATGAACTTCTATTTAATAAATTACCTATTGTATTTGCTAAATCGTTATTAATAATATCTACGAATCTTTTATTTTGAAAATCACCATCATTACCAAGAGCAATATCCTTTAATAAATACCATCTAACAGCTTCATTTCCATATTTAGTAAGTAATATTTCCGGATCTAGAATATTACCAAGACTTTTTCCCATTTTTTGCCCTTCTCTAGTTAAAAAACCATGACCGAAAACTTTTTTTGGAGGACTTATTCCAGCAGATAAAAGCATGGCAGGCCAATAAATAGCATGAAATCGTAAAATATCCTTACCTATAATGTGAATGTTTGCTGGCCATCCCATAACAATTGAATCTTCTAATGTATTTTTAGATTCCTCCATAGATATTGCGCTTATATAGCCTAAAAGAGCATCAAACCAAACATAAAAGGTATGAGAATTGTGATCTGGAACTTTTATACCCCAATCTAAATTAGTTCTTGAGATAGAAAAATCCTTAAGTCCTTTGGAAACAAAATTTATAATTTCATTTTTTCTCTCTTTTGGTTCAATAAAATCTTCTTTATTAATTAATTCCTCAATTTGATTCTGATATTTTGATAATCTAAAAAATAAGTTTTCTTCATCTCTCCATTCAAGATTTTTCTTATGAATAGGGCATTGAGCTAATGGTGAATTATCTGGATTGTCTTTAAATTCCTCACATCCAACACAATACCAACCTTTCTGAATACCCATATAAATATCATCTGATTTTATTACTTTCTGATAAAATTCATTTACTATATTTGCATGATGTTCCGAACTTGTTCGGATAAATTTATCAAAACTTATTTCCCACTTTTTCCAGTTTTCAATAAAAGAATCTGATATCTCATCACAGTGAGATTGAGGACTAACTTTTTTTTCAGATGCTGTTCTTTGAATTTTTAATCCATGTTCGTCAACGCCTGTAATAAAAATAACTTTTTCACCTAATAGTCTTTTATATCTAGCTATTGAATCACAAATAATTGTTGTATAGACACTTCCCAAATGTGGTTTATCATTAACATAATAAAGAGGAGTTGTAATGGTAAATGTCATCGATATTTCCCTAATATTAAATAACTATTATTTCATATTGAGTTAAAAATTTTAAATTAATTTATAAATTCTAAAAGATTGGATTCATCGTTATTACTATATTTAATTTTATAGATTTTATTAGTATAAGTATCAATAGAAATATAAAGTTTAATGAGTATTTCTAGGTAATATTCAGGAAAGTATACCAATGCAATATTTTTTTTTGGATTTATCCATCTTATAAAAATTATTTTAAAAAACTCTTCATTATTTTTTTTAAAAAATTTTCTTAAGTATTTAAATTTATTTTGTTTGATAATATCATTAACATCCTTTAATTTTGATTTATATTCATTAATTAAATCATCAATCTCAGCTTCACTTATTAATGGATAATTATTAAAGTAAAAATATATCTGTTTTTGAATAATTAAATCTATGTATCTTCGTAAAGGAGAAGTAACTTGAGTATATGATTCTAGACCTAATGTCTCGTGATTATTTGGTTTTCTTGAAATAAAACTTTTACCTATATATTGTTTTAATATGGAAAATTTTATTAAACTTGAACTATTTCTTTTAAGGATTTCATTGGCATCACAATTAATTTTTTGAGATCTGAATGGGGCTGGTATTTTATTTTTTATTAAAAAATCACTAATAACAAATCCCATTAAGATCATTGATTCAGATACAAGTGTATGTGCAGGGGTAGATTCATATTTTTCAAAACAAATTTCATCATCAATTAAACATAGCTTAGAAAAAGGTGCATTAAAAGTGATAGCTCCACATTCTTTCCTGTAATTAAAACTATTTTCTAAAATTTTTTTTATATTAATTAATTCATATTCTTCTTTAGGTTCTAGATCTAAAATTTCATTAGTATCTTCATATGTCAATTCATAATCTGGCTTAATTATTGTTTCGAGTATCTTATAAGATTTTATTGAACCATTTTTATTGAATTCTATACAGGCACTTAATGTTTCAGACACCTTATTCATTTTTAAATTAGCAATATTGATAATATGCTCTGGAAGCATTGGTCTATAGTCATCAACAAGATAAAGACTTGAAACTTTCTTTCTACACTCAAGATCAATATTTGAATTATGTTTGAATAATTTTGCAGGATAAGAAATATGTACCCATAAATACTTGGGTTTATCTTCTATAAATTCCAATGAAATTGCATCATCAATCTCATGTGGATTTTTAGAATCAATAATAAACGTTTTAAGACTTGTTAAATCTTTCAAAAACTCAATTTAATTAACCTTCAGGGTTAACAAAGGGTAGTAAAGCTACTATTCTTGCTCTCTTTACAGCTAATGTAAGATCTCTTTGCTGCTTAGCTGTTAAACCTGTCATTCTTCTTGGTAAAATCTTTCCTCTTTCAGTAATGAATTTCTTTAATAATTCAACATCCTTATAATCAATGGGATCTCCTGGTTTTATGGGAGAAAGTTGTTTTTTAAAAATTGAGTTTGTCATAATAAAAAATTACTTAATTTCTTTGTGAATGGTCATTTTATTTAATTGTGGACAGAACTTTTTAAGTTCAAGTCTTTCAGTTGTATTTCTGCGATTTTTTTCAGTTGTGTATCTAGAAACACCAGGCGAGCGTTTCTCTGACGCAGGTGCTGTTCGACATTCTGTGCATTCTAGAGTTACAACTATTCTTGTACCTTTTTTCGCCATTTTAATTAGGACTTTATTGTATAATTTTCTATTGTACAGGTTAAACAAACTATTTTGAAAGTACTTGTTTAATTTTTTAGAACTTACTTAAAAAATTTATGAAAGTCTCCCAAAATTGGTTAAAAGAATTAGTTGATATAAATTCTACTCCTGAAGTACTTGCTGAAAAACTTTCTATTGGAGGCTTTGAAGTTGAGTCTCTTAAAGATACTTCTCTTCAAGTCAAAGGCGTTTTACTAGGAAATGTTTTATCAGTAGAGAAACATCCAAATTCTACTAAATTATCTGTTTGCCAAGTTGATATTGGAAATAAAAATATTCTTCAAATAGTTTGTGGGGCAAGAAACATTAAATCAGATATTCATGTATACGTTGCTACTGTTGGTTCTTATTTATCATCAATTGGTTTATCTATTAAAAAAAGCGAAATAAGGGGTGTATCTAGTGAAGGCATGATCTGTTCTTTAGAAGAATTAGGCTTAGATTCTAATAGCGATGGTATAGAAATCATAGATCCCTTGACGATAAAAGATCATAAATTAGGTACTGAAGCATCAAAAATACTAGGATTGAATGATCATATATTTGATCTTGCTATTACAGCTAATAGGCCTGATGGTATGTCTGTAATTGGTATTGCGAGAGAAATTTCAGCATTACTTCAAACAAAGTTAACACTTCCTCCAGAACATGAAATTATTAACTTGAATGCTTTTAAATAAGACAAATTGTGTCAGGAAACGATAAATAAAGAATGTATTTATACACTTTCTTATATTGATAATGTCAATGGTAAACAAACATCTCCAAAGTGGATAAAAGAAAGATTAGAAAAATCAGATATAAAATCTAAAAATCTTATTGTTGATATTACTAACTATATCCTTCTTGAACAAGGACAGCCACTTCATGCATTCGACTTAGAAAAATTATCTCAATTAATAGGAAGAGAAGTTTTACCTGAAGATTTTGGAGTTAGAAAAGCAAAAAATGGAGAATTTTTAACGGCTTTAGATGGAATTAAATATGAACTTAATGAAAATATAAGTATAGTAGTTTGCAGTGATAAGCCTGTTGCAATAGCTGGCGTAATAGGAGGACTTGAAACGGCAGTAACGGAACAAACAAGCTCAATAATTTTAGAGGGAGCAGTTTTTAATCCATCAATAATTAGAAAGTCAAGTAGAGAAGTAGGAATAAGAACCGAATCAAGTAGCAGATTTGAAAAAGGAATTTCATTTAGAAATACTTTAAATTCGCTCTCAAGAGCTTTCTATTTACTAAACCAATATTTTAAAGAATCAAAACCTACTATTTATTCATCAAAGATTATAAACAAAGAGAAAAAATCAATCAAACTAAGAAGAGAAAGGATTTTTAAAATTTTAGGACCTATTGTTTATAACTCAAAAGATGAATTGGGAAAGATACAAGTTATAAAAAGAAATTTAAATGATAGAGAAATTACAGATAAATTGAAATTAATAGGATGTGAACTTCATAACCAAAGCTATGGATGGGATGTTGAGGTTATTTCAAATAGATCAAGTGATCTCATAAGAGAAATAGATCTAATAGAAGAGATTGCTAGATTGATTGGTTATGATCAGTTTGATCAAAATTTACCTGCACCAATTAAACCAGGGAAATTAAATAGTTATCAATTAGCCAAAAGAAAACTAAAAAATGGTTTTGTTATTAGTGGTTTTAACGAAGTTTTAACTTATTCATTGGTTTCAGATGAAGATAAAACTAGAATAAAAATTTCTAACCCACTTTTACAAGAGACAAGTTGTTTAAGAAATAATATTTGGCAAGAGCATATAAGAATATGTAATCAAAATATTAAAGCTGGAAGAGAATCATGCTGGATATTTGAAACTGGAAATATATTTGTGAATGCATCAACTAATAATCAAATAGAAATATTAAGTGGAGCAATATCTGGAAATAATTATGATGAAAAATGGGAATTTTCAGGTAAATCATCTGAATTAAATTACTACCAAGCCAGAGGTAAACTTAGGCAAGTATTTTCACATTTAAATGTTTCTGTAATTGATAAACCAACTGATAAATATAAATATTTACACCCTGGAAGAACTTCATTATTAATTATAGAAGGAAAGGAAGCAGGTTACTTTGGTCAAATTAATCCAAAATATATTGCGGAAAAGAAATCTCTTAAAAATCTATTTTTATTTAGTATTGATATTGATAAATTATTAATGGCAGCTATTCGTACAAATAAATGGACACCAATATTTAAGGATTATCCAATAGTTCCTAAAATAGAAAGGGATATTAATTTTATATTTAACAAGGATTATTTAGTTAGCGATATTATAGGAAATATTAAAAAATCAGGTAAACCTATCCTAGAGGAGGTTAAATTAATAGATATTTATAATGATGATAATTTGGATGATAAATTTGTTAGTTACACATTCAGACTTTCTTATAGAGATAAGGAGAAAACTTTAGTAGAAAATGATGTTGTAGAAATTAATGAATTAATAATAAAAAATATAGAAAAGAAATTCTCAGCCAAACAAAAAATCTGAAATTAAGTCTTATAAGTTTCATAATAGTCTTATAAATAGTCTAATAACAGGTCTCATGCAAGACAGGCAATACTTTACTTTTAAAAATCCTACGCCTATGAATATAATATATATATATATATATATATGCAAATCATCGCGATTTATTTCATGTACTTTATTTCCAGAAATAAAACTCATTGAATTTGAGAATTAAATGGTAAGGATTAAATATAGATGCTAAAAATTAAATCAGATAATAACTAATCAAAGATATATTTTCCTTAACTGAATCTAAGGAGCTACACAAATTAATGTATAAATAATAGGATTTAATTAAACATCTGCATAGATTTATTGCCGAACTGTCTTTAAGACAGCACTACCAATGTAAAAAATCAGTTATATCAGTGTTTCTATTCTAATATTATATTTTGGACACCAATAGGACTTGTTTTAGGCTTTTTTAATATGCTCAATGTCAGTATTCGTTTGTGATGATATAAAACATAGGTTATTATCATTATTCTTATATGAGATTATATAATAGACTATTTATAAGTCTCATATAAGATAGTTAATAAAATAGTTTTTTCTTATCTATTTTCCCGTTATACACTTATATTGATTTCAGATATTTATTAAATTGATTAATGTATTTTTAATTAGCAAGATTAAATAAAATAAATTAATACTTTTCTAAATTATATTTTTCGGACTTTCTCGGGCAATAAGTTGTTCAATTGAATTGGGCAGAAAATTATTAGTCTTATTTGTATTGTATAAGAATAGATGTAAGACCTATTCTAAGTCTTATATGAGATTAATAATATTTATTCTTTAACAAATTTTCTAAAAAAATTTTTTTGATGATATAAATCTAATTAAAATATTTTATATTATGTAGTTAATTATTTCTTATAAAATAAGTTCTAAAAATTATTTAATTATTTTCATTTTTATAATTATTAATTTTTTATATTTAGAAATTGGATGATCTATTTTTCGCGTTTTTATAATAAATTTTTTTAATATATTAATACTAATTATATTTAAAGTGTTATTTTTTTGTACCCCAAAATCAAGTAAAGAATCTAAAAAATTTTTTCAAATAAAAAAACTAGAGATGCTTCAAAATATAAAAGATTCTTTGGAGAGAAAAACTGCTTCAGTAAATGCATCTATTGAAGTATTAGAAAAGCAGATTGACAGAGATAAAGAAAATTAATTAAAGAAAATTCTCCAACAACTTTTCAGGTCCATTAATTTTCAAATATCTTGTATCAGATTTTTCTGTTACTAATAAATATCCTGCAAATCCTAGACCATTAACACTAAAACCATAAAGTTTATCATTAGATCTTTTTATTAATGCTATCCAATTATTAGTAATCAATAAATTATATGGTTTCTTAGGTTTATTATCTATGAGAGGATCTCCTATTCCAATGTTCCTGGATAAATCCATATAATTCTCATATATAATATTTATGTCACAAGAAAAATCAAATGATTTAACGATAATATTTTTAAAAAGCTTTTTGTTAACCTCACCTTTTTTGAAATTTAAAAACCACTTTTCTCTTGGACATATATTTTCATTATGACTTCTTCTCAATAATTGTATATGTCGGTGAGGTTGGCTTGCTCCGGCTAAAGGACTACTATTGAAAAACCAAAGTCCAGATGTATCTTTATTTACTGCCTTAATTGCTTTCCAATCATTAAGATCTAACCATCCATTTTGAGGCATCCATTTATTTGTAATTAATAAAATATGTCCTAATTGAACAGGATATTTATTTAGTATTAATTGATGAAATTGACCTATCTTTCCAATTTCTAATATTTTTTCCCATGGATTAAATGGATTAATTTTTGGACCAATATTTACATCCCTTTTAAATTTACTAGTATCTAATCTTCTTATTAAAAAGTCATTTTTATCATAAAACTCTTTAGTTATATCGATGTACTTAGTGGAAATAGATGACCTTTATCAATAGAAATTTTGGTTTTTTCAAGGGCTTTTTCCCAATATATTTCTCTTCGCATTAGAAATTAATTAGGTTATAAATATTAATCTAAGAAAAATTTTTATTTTTTATTACTGATTTTTAATATATTGATATTTTTTTAATTCATCGAGTGAAATATCTTTTAAGACATTGATATTTGTTGATTCAAGTATTACTAATGGTGCAAGACCGTCTTCCATGGCTTGTTTCCATCTGTTGAGGCAAATACACCATTTATCTCCTTCTTTAAGCCCAGGGAAAGAATATTGAGGCATTGAAGTTATTAGATCGTTTCCTTGGGATTTACTGTAATTCAAGAAATTATTATCCATAATGCAACACATTGTATGATTACCATGATCGTTTTTGTCAAAATGACAAAACCCGTCTCTAAACCAACCCGTTAAAGGGTTGCAACTGCAAGTTTGTAGCGGAGTACCCAAGACATTCAATTCTTTTGAAGATAATTGTAAATTGCTTTTCATAATTATAAAAAAAGGTAAAAAAATAATAAATACTACGACATTCTTGTGAAATAAGGTTGACGAATGTGGGGGGTAAAGAGGTAAAAAGTTCTATAAGGGTTTTTTATCTTTATGGATTGGGAATTCACTGAAGACTCAGCTTTTAAAGCTTTATATGATGCATTTAAAGAAAGTGATGAAACTTCTGCTATAGAATTTTTAGCAAGTGATGGAGCTTCATATTATTTGGAGCTTATGCAGAATGCAGCTGGAGAAGGCATAGACCTAAGTGAAGCAGAAACAATGGATGAATTTCAAGAAGGAATCATAGATTACTTAGAAAATAAATAGAGCTAACCTAATTATAAAAAATAATTAGGCACTAAAGTACTTTGCTTTTGAATGGAGAGATACAATTGCAGTAGTACTTTGTTCGGGATGGAGTTGTTCAGAGTCATCCATTGAAAGATTTATTCTTTTAGCTTCAAGCAATTCTAATTGAATTTTAGAATCCAAAACCTTGGGGCAAGCAGGATAGCCAAAGGAGAATCTTGAACCTCTATATTTTTGAGCCAAAATCTCTTTTGTGTGTAAAGGTTCAAATTCTTGAAATCCACACTCAATCCTTATTTTTGAATGTACATATTCAGCAAGAGCTTCAGCTAATTGGACTGCTAATCCGTGAAAAATCAAATAATCACTATATCTATCATCTTTAAAAAGTTTTTGCGAATATTCACTTGCAATATCTCCCATAGTTACCGCCTGCATAGGAAAATAATCAATTGGCTTGCCATCTTTTAAATCACAATAGAAATCAGCTATGCAAAGATTAGATCCTGATTTTTGTCTGGGGAAGTTAAAGACAGCAATTTTTTTACTACCATCTTCATCAAATAGTATGATATCGTTTTTTTCTCTTCCACATCTGAAATACCCATAAACAGCTTGAGGATTTACTAAATTATTATCTTTAATAATATTTATCCATTTTTCTAGCAAAGGTTCAGCGTATGATTTTAAATAATCCGCATATTCATCAGAATTCTGACTTTTGCTTTTTTTTATCTGCCATTGACCACTAAATAATGCTTTTTTGTCTAAGTAAAATAATAGATCTTCTATTTCTAAATCATTATTTTGAATTAATTTGCTTCCAACAAATGGAACCTTAATAGGATTTTCTTCAACTGCGTAATCTGATCTTTCTGTTACTTGATTTATATCTATATTTTTCTTTTTGATATGGGAATTAATTTTTATATCTTCTTTTTTCGATAATTTAGCATTAGCTAATTTGATATAAACATTTTCTTTATCTATAAAACCTTCTGTATCAGACCAATTACCTTTTTTCTTATTTTCCATATATTCATTCATGAATCTTAAGTCTGTAAAAGCATCTTTTCCATATAAAATTTTTCCATTGTAAATACTACTACAATCCTCATTAACAAATTTTGGAGTCAAAGCAGCTCCACCTAAAATTACTGGAACTTTTATATCAGCTTCATTAAATGATTTAAGGTTATCTTTCATAAAAGCTGTTGATTTTACTAACAAACCACTCATTGCTATACAATCAGCTTTATGAAATTTTTGAGCTTCTATTATAGAACTAACATCTTGTTTTATACCTAAATTTATAACATCATATCCATTATTAGATAAGATAATATCTACTAAGTTTTTTCCAATATCATGTACATCTCCTTTTACTGTGGCTATTAAGAACTTTCCTTTAGAAACATTTTCTTCAACTGTCTCCATAAATGGTTCCAATAAAGAAACGGCAAATTTCATTGTTTCAGCTGATTGAAGAACAAATGGTAATTGCATTTGACCGGATCCAAATAAATCTCCGACAACTTTCATACCATCTAACAAAAACGTATTTATTATTTCAAGAGGTTTATAACTCTTCAATGCTTTATTTAATAATTCCTCTAAACCAATTTTCTCACCATCAATAATATGATTTTTTAGACGTTCCTCCAGTGTTAGTTTTTCTAAGCTTTTATTTACTTTCTTTAAATCCTTTATTGATAAGTCCTGAAATTCTTTAGTTAATTCAACTAAGGGATCATATGTACAAATTTCATTTGTAAATATTCTTTTATCATAAATTAAATCTAAGCATAGCTTTTTTGTTTTCTCGTTGATTTTTGAAAGTGGGAGAATTTTATTAGGGGCTATAATGGCTGAATCCAAGCCAGCTTTTATACATTCATCAAGAAAAATTGAATTTAAATTTATCCTTGCTGCAGGGGAAAGTCCAAAACTTATATTAGAAATACCCAAAATAATATGACATTTATTTAAATTATCTCTTATTTTTTTTATAGCTTTTATTGTCTCTGCAGCATTTTTTCTATCTTCTTCTATACCTGTCGATATTGGCAATGCTAAGAGGATCAAAGAATATCTCATAATCTTCTATTCCTTGATTTCTAGTGTCATTGATCGCTCTTTTAGCAATAATAAATTTCTTTTCTGAATCCCTAGCCATACCATCTTCATCAATTGTTCCAATTACAAGACCAGAACCATAATTGACAGCTAAATTTAATACTGAATTAAATCTTTCATCACCATCTTCATAGTTTGTTGAGTTAAGAATACATTTTCCTCCTACAGCTTTTAAACCGCTTTCCATTTTGTCAGCATCTGTAGAGTCGATCATTAAAGGAAGGTTTATATTTGTGACTAATCTTGAGGTGATTTCTTTCATATCTGAGACCCCATTTCGACCAACAAAATCAACATTTACATCTAAAACATGTGCATTCTCCTTTTGCTGCTGTTTAGCAATTGCTACGAGTCCATCCCAATCTTCAATATTTAATAATTCCCTAACCTTTTTAGAACCGCTTGCATTTAATCTTTCTCCAACTATTAATATTGAATTATCTTGTTCATAGGGAACTGAATTATAAATTGAAGAGGAAGAAGGTATAAAATTTCTAGAAATACTATTTGTTTTTTTTATTTCATCTTTTTTTATATCTGAGACCATAGAAGATAAATACTTGATATGTTCTGGTGTAGTTCCACAACACCCGCCAATAAGTTGAACATCATAATCATAAATAAAGTTCATTAATTGCATCTTTAATTCAATTGGAGTTAATTTATAATGAGCTACACCACCAACATTTTCTGGTAAACCTGCATTAGGTATACAACTAATTGCGAATGGTGAGTTTTCTGAAAAGTATTTAATATGTTCCTTCATTTCAACAGGACCAGTTGCGCAATTAAGGCCTAAAATATCTATATTAAAAGGCTCTAATATAGTTAGAGCTGAAGCTATATCAGATCCGACTAACATGGTTCCTGTGGTCTCCATTGTTATAGAAACCATTATGGGAATATCAACATTTTTTTTAATTAATATTTCCTTCGCTGCGAGAAGTGCTGATTTAATTTGTAATACATCTTGGCATGTCTCAATGAGTAAGAGATCACATCCTCCATCAATTAATCCAGAAATTTGATCTTTATAAGAATTCTTTAAATCATCAAAGCTTATATGTCCTAATGTTGGTAATTTAGTAGTTGGGCCAATAGAACCAGCGACAAATTTGGGATTATCAGTGGAACTATATTTATTAGCGCATCGTTTCGCAATTATTGAGGCTTTGTAATTTATTTCGTAGGCTTTATCTGAAATATTATATTCATCTAAGACTATAGATGAAGCACCAAAAGTATTAGTTTCTATAATATCGCAACCAGCCTCGAGAAATGTATTATGAACCTCTTCTACAGAGGCTGGAGATGATAATACTAAATTTTCATTACAACCCTCTAAATCTTCACCTCCAAAATCTGATGAAGTTAAATTCATATTTTGAAAAGAGGTCCCTGTACCTCCATCAAAAATGATAATTGGTTTATCGTCTCTTTTTAAATGTTCTCTAAAGAGTGACATAAACAGCCTAATTAATTTAAGTTAATTCTTGTAATCCAATTATCATAGTCTTTTGAACGTCCTTCTGTTATTTCTGTAAGCATAGATTTTAATTTATTCATTACAGGTCTATCTGAGGCTAATGTAGTCGATTCTATTTTCTTTATTGGAGTTATTTTTGCTGCTGTTCCAGTTAAAAAAACTTCATCGGCAATAAATAATTCTGTTTTATCAACAGCCCTTTCAATAACTTTAATACCCATTGATTGAGCCAACTCAATAACACTTGCTCTAGTGATCCCTTCAAGAATATCTTGATCTACGCTTGGTGTAATTAATTCATTATTTCTAACTATAAATAGATTCATTCCACTAGCTTCACTAACTTTACCATTAGAATTTAAAAGCAAGGCTTCATCAAATCCAGATAAACTTGCCTCTGTTTTAGCCAAGGAACTTGTAATGTAAGCTCCGCTAATTTTCCCCCTTAAAGGCAAGGATCTATCTTCTTGCCTAGTCCAACTACTCATTCTACAAGTCACTCCATCAGGTGATAAATAATCTCCAAGCTCTATACAATAAATGAAAAAATCGGTTTCAATATTATGCAATCTTGGAGCTATACCTAAATCACTTGTATATACGAATGGTCTTATATAAATAGGATTAGTGGGTTTATTTTTTTTAATAGTTTTTTCTAAGGCACTATATATATATTCCTCACTAATTTCAGTTAATAAGAACCTAGCACTTTGTACTAAACGTTTAATATGTTTTTCTGTTCTAAATAATAAAAACTGATTTTCATTAGAAGGACAAGGTATGGCTCTCATACCACCAAATGCAGCTGTTCCATAATGTAAAGCGTGCGTAGCTATTGAAATTTTTGCTTCGGCAAATGGAATACATTGTCCATTAAACCATGCATATGGAAGAAATTTATGCATATTTACTTTTAATAATGAGTTAAAATTGTTTTAACTTACTTAACTATTGTAAACCTAATTCATATATATAAATGCACAGGATATTAAATATTGCGTCAAATGAAGAAAATAATTTTGATTTAATAGAACAACCAAAAGCAGATATTATTTTTTTAACTTCAGTTAAGGCAGATATTAAATTACTATATGACTTAATAGAAAATGATATTGGAAGTGTTAAAAATAATATGAGAGCATTACATTTATCTTTCTTAAAGCATCCATCTCAGATTGATCACTATATTTTAAAAACCATATCAAAAGCAAAAGTTGTAGTAGTAAGAATTTTTGGAGATAAAGGAGTATGGAGTTATGGACTTGAGCAATTATCTATTTGGTCTAAAACTAACCTTAATAATAAACTTATTGTTCTTTCAGGAACTGAAGAACAAGATATGGAACTTAATGAATTAAGTAATATTGATTTAAAGTTATCTCATAAATTATCTTTACTTTTAAGAGAAGGCGGAAAAGTAAATTATCTTAAATTTTTAAAATCATTAAATTTTATATTAAATAATGATTTTAATATTCCTAATAATTACTTAATAGGTAAAAAATATAATGATCCAATATTATTTGATTGGAAAAAAGAGGAAGGTAGAAGTGTAGCAATAATTTCATATAAATCTCTTTTTTTAGCTAATGAAATTGAACTTTCAGAAAATTTAAATAAATATTTGAGATCAAAAGGATTTAAACCTAGAACAGTTTTTATTTCTACATTAAAAGATTTTGAAATACAAAATAAATTAATTAATTTATTCAAAAAGGAAAATATCGAAATAATATTAACTACAACTTCTTTTGATTCATCATTAGCTAAACATAAAAATACTGGAAAAGAATTAAGTTTTTTAGAAATTTTAAATGTTCCTGTACTTCAATTACTTACATCAAGTATTTCAAGAAAAGATTGGCACGCATCATCAATTGGTATGAATTCAATAGATTTATTAATGCAGATAATAATACCAGAGTTTGATAGTAGGATAATAACTGTGCCATGTAGTTTTAAGGAGATTAAAACTCTTGATAATAATTTATGTAGTGAAATTACAACCTATAAATACGATAAAAATGGCATTATCTGGATAACAAAATTAATATCAAATTATTTAAAATTATCAAATTTAAAAAATATACAAAAAAAAATATGTTTAGTGATTTCAAATTATCCAGTAAAGAATGGAAGACTTGCAAATGGAGTAGGTTTAAATACACCGCAAACATTAATAAACATACTTAACTGGCTAAAAAAAGAGGGATATAATACCGGTAAATATGATGAAAAAATGACATCAAAACAATTGATGTCCATGATCATCAAGAGAAGGACTAATGATCCAGCATCATCACATAATAAACCTTTAGATTATCTCAAATTAGAAGAATATCAGTTTTTCTGGGATGATTTACCAAATATCTCTAAAGAAAAAATTATTGAAAGATGGAATCTGCCAAAAGATTCAATTGATCTTGAAAATGAGGGTTTTTCTATTAATGGAATCAATTTTGGGAATGTTTGCATCTTAATTCAACCTTCAAGAGAATATGATAGTAATAGCTTGAAGGATATTCATTCGCCTGATTTGCCTCCACCTCATAGATATTTAGCTCAATATTATTGGATAGAAAATAAATTTAAAACGAATGCTATTTGTCATGTAGGAAAACATGGAACATTAGAGTGGCTTCCAGGCAAATCTGTAGGACTAAGTATGGAATGCTTTCCAAGAATTATTAATCCACCGGTTCCTATAATATATCCTTTTATTGTAAATGATCCAGGAGAGGGGGCTCAAGCTAAAAGAAGAATACATGCAACAATAATCGATCATTTAACACCACCTTTAGATAGATCTGGCTTATACGGCTATTTATATGAACTTGAATTGCTAATAGATGAATATTATGAATCTAAATTATTAGATAATAAAAGATCATTCTTAATAAAAAAACAAATCGAACAAATTACATTAAAAGATTTAAAAAATATATTTGATATAAATAAATCAGATTTAGTTGAGGAATTAGATTCATATTTATGTGAATTAAAGGAAAATCAAATTAGAGTTGGACTACATACTTTTGGCTCAAAACCTGAAACAATAAATGAGCTTAACTTAATTTCTTGTATAGCAAGAGTTCCCACATCAAGAAGAAATGGTTTAAGTCAATATTTAGCTAATTCATTAAATTTAGAATTAGATCCATGGACTAATGATTACAATAAAAAACTATCAATAAATGATCAAAATAGTATTTATAAATTAAGCAAAAAGAAAATTTTTACTCTTAGAAAAGCAATTGAATTTCTAGAGAAATTAGGAGAATTTCTTTTAGTGAGTTACTTTTTTAATAATGATTATTCACTAATTAATTTAGATAATAATGAGACATTTACTATTTTTAACGACTTTTTAGAGAATCCAATTCATAAGAAATATTTCCATCAATTAGGTTATGAAATTATTAACCCTTTAAGAGAATCTCCAAAGATTGAAAAAAAATCATTTATAAGATCTCTTGAAAGTAAATATATAAAAAGTGGTCCTTCAGGAGCACCAACAAGAGGAAAACTTGAGGTTTTACCTACAGGTAAAAATTTTTATTCTATTGATACAAGAGGAATACCAACAGAAACAGCTTGGATGGTTGGGGATAAATCAGCCCAACAAATTTTAGAATTGTATAAACAAGAAAATGGAATAGATTTAAAGAGAATGGCAATTACACTATGGGCAACCTCAACAATGCGTAATGGAGGAGAAGACATCTGTCAAATCTTATCGCTGATGGGAGTAAAACCTGTTTGGGATGGACCAACAAGAAAAATTACTGATTTAGAGATTATTCCTTTAACTGTCTTATCTAGACCAAGAGTAGATGTAACATTAAGAATATCTGGCATGTTTAGAGATTCATTTCCTCAATTGATATATTTAATTGCAAAAGCAGTAGATTTGGTTTCAAATTTAAATGAAAAAAAAGAAGATAATCCATTAGTTAAATCAAATAAAGAATCAAATTCAGTTAATAGGATTTTTGGTTCTGCGCCAGGATCATATGGTGCTGGCCTACAAGAATATATATCTAATTCCAATTGGAATGATAATGATGATTTAGGGGAGGCATATTTAAATTGGAGTTGCTGGAAATATGATAAAAATGCTGAAGCAGAATATAGCAAAGAAGAATTTGAAAGTATTCTAAAAAATATTCAATTAGTTATGCATAATCAAGATAATAGAGAGCATGACATTTTAGATTCCGATGACTATTATCAATTTCAGGGAGGTATTACATCTGCAATTAAAAAATTAACAGGTTCCTATCCAGAGGTATATCACGGAGATTTATCAAAATTTAATAATTCTAAAGTTACAAAGTTAAGTAAAGAGATTCAAAAAGTTGTCCTTTCTAGAGTTCTTAATCCAAAGTGGATAAATGGAATGAAAAAAAATGGATATAAAGGATGCTTTGAATTCTCAGCAACTATTGATTATCTATATGCATATGATGCGACTACAAATCTTGTTTCTAATTGGTGTTATGAAAAGATTTATAATTCGTGGCTAGAGGATAAAGAATTAATGAAATTCTTTGAAATTTATAATCCATGGGCTTTAAAGGATATTGCTGAAAGATTTTTGGAAATTATAAATAGGAAAATGTGGTTAAATGCAAGTGATGAAAAAATAAATAATCTTAAATTAATAATTAATAATACAGAATCTCTTATAGAAAAAAATAAATTTTAATTTACCTTCCTACCAATGTGTAACCATGACTATCTGTACCACAACTTTTAAGCATTCCAAATTTATCAGTAATTTTTTCAACTTCTTCACAAATAAAATCACTAGGATTCCATGTCTTACCTAAAGAGTAATCATACCAAACCTCAACACCATCAAAATTATTATTAAAAGCCTCTTGAATTAAAATATCAAAGGGGATCCTATACCTACATGGATGAGCAAGGAATGAAAGTCCTCCAGACTTATTTATCGCAGTTGAAACAGAATTTGCTTGTAAATCATTTCCAATAGGAGACTCTCCATTAATGTAAGGATTAAGAAACTTACTATTTATATCAATTCCATAACCTAAAACATGAACAAGGCATCCTTTCAAAAGACAATTTATTTCAATACCAGAAATTAAATTTATTGCATTTGAGGGATATTTTTTCAATAAATCCTTCTCTTTTATATATCTATGAGCGCCAACAGTATGATGATCTGTAATTGATATATATTTTAAATTTTTTTTAAAGGCCTCATCTAGTAATTCTTCAGGATTCAAACTGCCATCACTAAAAATAGTATGACTATGGAAATTCATTAAATCAGGGCAACTTTTTTTATCAATATTTTTAAAAATATTTATTAATTCTTCCTTTGTCATTATTTTTTTAAAGTTTATTTATTAAAGCATCAACTCTCTTCCAATCAGTTAATTCATAAGTTTTACTTGTATCTTTAGGTCCATTAGTAATTATCATTATAAAAAGTATTGCCAACTTATTCAGAAAATCAAGTTTAGGGTAATCCAAACGGCCAGCAAAAACATCTTTTATTGTTGGCTCCCAATTAACTTTTTTTAAAAATTTAAAAACATAAGGATTTGTCTCAGGAGTATTTTTCTCTTCTTTCCTTGCTGTTAAGTTTAGTGAAAAAAATGTAGTCTTTTTTTGTTCTAATATTTCTTTGTTAGTTTCTATTAAACTATATACATTTTTTCTATGGTAACCGTATCTGACACTTGCTCCAATAATAATTTCATCATATTTATTTAGATCAAACTTTTTAGATTCTTCTATTGAACTAATTTGTATCTTTTTTTTATTATTTAATTTTTTGGATATATATTCACATATATGCTTTGTATGTCCATCAACCGTTGAATAAAGAATTATCAATTTTGATTTTTTCCAGAACACTTTTTTATTACTAATTAACAATATATTAATTGTAAAATATATAAAAATTCAAATTATTATTAACTATAAATAATGAATGATTTCAATCGAAGATATTTTATATCTCATGAAAATATTTAAATATTTCTTCTGCCATATTTTTTCCTAATCCTTTTACTAATAAAAGATCTTCAATACTTGCAATTCTGATTGCTTCTATGGATTTAAAATGCTCTAATAAATCTCTTATTCTTGAAGCCCCAATACCAGGGATTTCATTAAGTTGAGATCTTTTCATTCTGCTTGATCTTTTGTTTCTATGAAAAGAAACAGCAAATCTGTGAGCCTCATCTCTAACTCTTCTTAACAAGAGAAGACCTTTCTGATTAATTTCTGTATCCAAAGGTTTTGAAATACCTGGTACGAATATCTCTTCGTTTCTTTTAGCAAGAGAACAAATATTTACTTCTTCAATTAAATCAAGCTTTTCAAGAGCATTTATTGCTGATTTTAATTGGCCTTTACCTCCATCAATCATAACTAAATCGGGCCAATCTGATAATAAAGAATTATCTAAAGCACTTATTTTATTATTAAAAATTTCTGAAAAATCTCCGCCATCTTTTTTAAATCTAGACCATTTTCTAAATCTTCTATAAATAACTTCTTGAATAGATGCGTAATCATTACTATGTCCAAGAAATACATCATTATCCTTAATCAGATACTTTCTATAGTTTTGTTTAGATGGTAATCCATCAATAAAAACAACCTGCGAAGCAACTGGATCACTACCTTGAATATGACTAATATCATATCCTTCAATTCTTTTTGGTGAGACTCCTAAGTCTAATATTTTTGTCAAATCATCTAAAGCTAATTGATTCTCTTCAACACCATTCAAAATTCTATCTAATTCTAATTTCGCATTTTTAATAACTAATTCTATGGTTTTAAATTTTTTGTTCCTTTTAGGGGTTAATAACTTAACTTTACTTTTTTTAATATCACTCAACCACTCTTCAAGTATTTTTTTATTAGTAAATTCAAATTGTACTAATATTTCTTTTGGTATTTCAACATTATCAACATTAATGTAGTGCTCTTCAAGTACTTTTTGCAAAATTTCTTCTTCAGTAAAATCTTTAATTTCTTGGTTATAACCTATTCTCCCAACAAGTTTTCCCGCTCTCATTTGAAAAATTTGTATACTAGATATATTGTTTTTTGAAATGATCCCAAATATATCTCTATTTATTGAGGAATCAGGAATTGATATTTTCTGAGACTCAGTTAGCAATTTTAATCCGTCAATTTGATCCCTAATCTTTGCAGCTTTTTCAAATTGAAGTTCATCTGAAAAGAATTGCATTTTTTTTTGTAAAAGTTTTACCAAATCTTCATTTCTTCCTTGAAATATCATAGATGCTTGTTTAATTATTTTTTTATAATCCTCAGAAGAAATTTTATCGAGATCAACGCCTGTAATTTCTCTATAAAATGATTTAGATAACTTACTTTGTCTCAAGGGAAATATCTTTTTAATGAGAAATAAAGTACTTCTTAACAAACCAACATCTACATAAGGTCCATAATATCTATCTTGATTATTTCTATTTCTTCTTCTTCTTGTTATAAATATCCTTGGAAATTTTTCGCTCCAAGTAATACATACATATGGATATTTTTTATCATCAGTTAATAAAATATTGAAATAGGGTTTATTTGTCTTAATTAAGTTAGATTCTAAATTAAGTGCTTCAAATTCACTATCGGTTAAAATAATCTCAATTTCAGTAATTTGCCTCACCATTAGACTTAGTCGAGGACTTAGTTCCTTGTAATTATTAAAATAACTACTTACTCTATTTTTAAGACTTTTAGATTTACCTATATATAAAAGTGTTCCATCATTATCTTTAAAAAGATAACAACCTGATGATCTAGGTATCTCAGAAAGTCTTTTTTTGAGAATTGATTTATTATTAATTAATTTATTTTCAAAAATTATATTATTTTCATCTTTTAATATCTCCTCAGTCATAAATAATTTTATCCTCCATAATTCCAGCCTGTAGAACTCAAATTTAAAGCCTCAACATCATTATTTAGAAAAGCACTTAATACTTCACCAACAAAAACAGTATGATCACCATGCATAAGGTCTCCTACTACCTCACATTCAACTCCGCCTACGCTATCAGTTAATATTGGTAATCCAAATTCTCCAGTTTTAAATTCAACAGTCTCAAATCTTCCTCCCAAGGCTTTTTGAGGCTTAAAGAATATAGCCGCTAAGTCTTTTTGATCACTTTTTAAAACATTTACTGAAAACTTTTTAGTTTTTTTTATAATTTCATGACTTGATCCTTCAGCTCTTACGGCAATTACAACTAAGGGTGGATTAAACGATCCTTGGGTGACCCAACTTGCGGTAAAACCATTTACTTCATTACTTTCCTCATCTCTAACACCACAAATAAATAAGCCATGAGGTATTTTTCTTAATAAGATTTTTTTTGCTTCAAGATTTAATGCCATAATTAAAAAACTAACACTATTATTTTAACGAATTTTCTTATTATTAAATTATTTATATGAAAATACTTTACCCAGGAACATTTGATCCTTTAACTAATGGCCATCTAGATCTAATAGAAAGGTCTCAAAAAATATTCGGTAATGTAATTGTTGCGGTATTAGAGAATACTAATAAAACTCCTACATTTAAATTAGAACAAAGAATAAAACAAATAAAGGATTCTACAAATCATTTAAAAAATACTAATGTTATTTCTTACAATGGACTAACAGTTGATTGTGCTAATGAATTAAATGCGGATTTAATATTAAGAGGATTGAGAGCTATGAGTGATTTCGAATATGAATTACAAATTTCTCATACAAATAAATCATTAAACAAACAAATAGAAACAATTTTTTTATCAACAGATACCAATTTTAGTTTTTTGAGTAGTTCTTTAGTAAAGGAGGTTGCAAAATTCAATGGAGAAATAAAACATATGGTGCCACCTCCAGTGGAGAAGGATTTAAGGGAATATTTCTCTGGAATCTAGAGGCAATTATCTAATTTATATATATCTTTAATTAATTTAAATGTTTTATTAACATCAATATTATTTGAATTTTGAATAATGCTTATTATGTAAGTTTTATTTTTTTTGTATAAATAACCTGAAAGAGAAAATACATTAGATAGAGTTCCTGTTTTCCCAAAAAACTTTCCACTTAAATTACTTTTTTTTAATTTATTTGAAAGAGTTCCTCTTACTCCAAGAATTGATAAAGATGAGTTATAGGATTTAAATTTTTTATTAAATCTCATTTTATAAAGAAATGTCGAAATTAATTTTGTAGTAATTTTATTACTTCTAGATAAACCGCTAGCATCACTGATTGATATGCCTTCAGTAGGCAATCCTCTATAGTAAAGCCAATTCTTTAATTTCTTATAGTCATTAGATTGCCAACTATTAGAGGCATTTTTAAATAATGACTCTGAAGTAAAATTATGACTTTCTGCATTAGCCAAGGTAACTAAAGACAAAATTGTATTTGACTTTAAATTTTTGAATAATTTTAATTTATTTTTTAAAGAATTGTCATAGTTTAAAAAATTAATACTAATATTAGAATTCGGGTTTTTTACTTTAAGAATTCTATAAATATAATTCTTTAAATAATATTTATCTAGATAGATATCTTGATTACTATTAATTGCTAAGGAAGTAATAGGAGCGCCATAATTGAATAATTTATCATTATATGTCCAGCCATCAGGCCATTTTGAACTATCTTTTACTTCTATGATATATAAATTTATATCTTTATTTGAATCTTTTATATTAATTAAATCATCAAGATCTTTTAATGATAAATCAGGATCTCCAGTACCAAATAAATAATAATTTTCTTTGTTATCTATTAATAAAGATGTATTTAAAGAATCATAGGGATTATATTTATCAATAACATAACCTGTTGATAAAAGTTTTAAATTTGATGCTGGTATTCTTAATTTGTTTGAATTATATTCTGAAATTATAAAACCATTATCATCCAAAATAGATACACTAAAACTATCATCAAGTGATTTATTGATTAAGTTATCATATGCTATACATTTCTTTTTTCTAAGAAATATAAAAGGCATATTGAAGTATATATTATTTACAAACTTATTATTTTCACTAAGAAATAAAATCAGAAGAAATGCTGGAGATAATATTAAACAAAAAATAAAAAATATAAAAAATTTCTTAATCATATAATTTACAAATTAATAAATATAGTTTCGTTATCTGGCTTAGTTTCAAAGTCTTTTACAAAAAAATATTTATTATCTTTTTCTTTAAATAACATCCAATTATTAGGATAAATACGCATTAGAGCTCCTCCATTTAATGGTTGTAAAAAATAAGAATTTATCCAAGTTTTAACAAAGCTTTTTCTTCTTTCTCTTATAACGCTTCCAATTCCAATATTAGCATCTTCAAATTTTGGATTTATAGAAAAATGTTTACCTTTATAATTTTCGCACATAGGTTCAAATGAATCAAAGTCATAAGGCTGAGGAAGCATAGAAATCAAAATAGAGTCGATATTACTAATATTTGAAGAATCATTGAATGATTTAAAAGTATAAATTTTATCTTTAATTTCTTTATAATCTCTTTGAGCTAAAGCGACGGCTCCAGGATCAGAATAAGTTAAAAAAGTATTATTATGATTTGATAAAAAATCATATAATCTAAATCCTATTTTATTAAATTTAAGTCCCTCAAATCTAAAATCAATAGTAAATCTGTAATCTTGAGAATTTAAATTTGATAAACAAGACTTTTCCATATCTAAAAGTGCGTTATTTAAATCCTTTGGCAATAAAAGCATAAAAATCAAAAAATATTAATACAATCTAAAATCAAACAATAAAACTTGTCTAATTCCTCATATGTATTATCTTCATTAAAGCTTAGTCTTATATTTGAAAAAAGTTTTAATTTGTCAAATCCAATACTTTCCAATGTTTTGCTTGGTTTATTTGAAGCACTTGAACATGCACTTCCACTACTAATAGAAATATTATGATCTGACATATAATTTATTACTTTATATGCTTTTATTGGAATTAAATTCTTATTTAACAAAATAAAAGAAATATGATTTGGCAATCGATACTCTATACTTCCTGTAATTTCAAAGTATTTATTATTTTCAATTTTTTTTAAAAAATAATTTCTCAAATAAATAGTTTTATTTTCTTTAAAAGTCACTTTATAATTCTCAAAATATATTCTACTTGATATATTTTCTAAGGCTTTATGTAAACCACTTATTAAAGATAAAGGTTGAGTTCCTTGCCTAATGGAATATTCTTGCGTTAAAGAAATATCTTGATTCAACAAAATCTTTCTAGATTTTTTATTTGTAAATAATATTCCGACACCTTTTGGACCGCCGAATTTATGTGCCGATAAACTCAAAAGATCGCAATTTAAATTATTCCAATTAAAAATTCCATTACTTATTACTTGTGTTCCATCTATATGAAATAAAATATTATCATTTGAGCATTTTTCTCCAATATATTGAATTGGCTGCAAACTTCCAATTTCACTTTGACCCCATATTATGGAAACAAGTTTTATATTTCTATTAACATACTCATTAATTAAATTTGTTTTTAAAATACCTTGATTATCAACAGGCCATTTTTTTATATTCCAACCTCTTTTCTTTAATTTATTAGAAACAATATTTGTAGCTTGATGTTCAATGGATGATATAGTTATTGAAGCAGGAGTAAAACTATCAGAAATTGCATTAAAAACAATTGATATGGACTCAGAAGAGCCTGAAGTAAAAATAATATCCTCAGGTTCTGAATTAAAAAGAATTGAAATTTTTTTTCTAATATTTTCTAACTCGGTGGAACAATCAATACCAAATTTATAAGTAGAGGAAACGTTACCCCAATAATTTTTAAATGAATAATTAATTGTATCTAGAACATCCTTTGATAATGGTGAAGTAGAAGCATGATCAAAATAAATAAATTTTTTATTCATTTTTTAATAACTATATTCTCCAGAAAATACTTTTTTAGCATCACCAGTCATATAAACTTCATCATTTTTATCACCCCATTCAATATCTAATGTTCCACCAGGAAGTTTAATTGTTGATTTATTACCGCAGTAACCCAATCTAAAAGCAACTGAATGGATTGCACACGCACCTGTACCACAAGCTAAAGTTGCTCCAGCACCCCTCTCCCATACCAAAACTTCGATATTTTCACTATTTATAATTTTACAGAAATGAACATTTGTCTTTTGAGGAAAAAATTTATTTTTTTCAAGTAAAGGTCCTAATTCATATAAATTTATATTCTTTAGATTATCTACAAAAAAAATTAAATGAGGGTTGCCCATACTGCATGAATAACCTCTGTTATTAAATTTATCTATTTCAAAAACCTTTGTTGGTATATCTTTTATCTTTTCAGAAATGATTGTTGGTATGAGATGACTTTCAAAAATTGGTTTACCCATATTAACTGTTATCTTACCTTTTTGATAAGTTGAGACTTTTAAGCCAGCTTTAGTTTCTATTCGAAATTCACATTTTGAATAATTATCCAAAGTCCTATCTTTTAGAAATTTAATTAAACAACGTATCCCATTCCCACACATTTCAGCTTCTGAATTATCGGAATTATAAATAACCATTCTTACATCATTATCATTATCAACTGCTTTTAATATAAAAATGATACCATCAGCTCCAATTCCAAAGTTTCTATTACATAAATTATTGAGAATTAATATTATTAAGCAAAAGATCTTTGTTAAAATCATATTTTCTAGAATCGATAATAATAAAATCATTACCATTTCCTTGATATTTTTCAAAGACAATTCTTGGCATAGTAAAAGTTACTTATTATAAATTTTAATAAATAAATAAAGGTATTCACATTTTATTCAATTTTGTAAAATGATTATTAAAATAGATTTTTAATTCAAGTAAAAGTGAGTAATACATCTTCTAATAATAATTATTCTAATAAAGTATATAATCCTCTCCAAATTGAAAAAAAGTGGCAAGAAAAATGGGAAGTAAATAATTTATATAAAACTAATGAAAATAGTAATAAAGAAAAGTTTTATGCATTATCAATGTTTCCATATCCTTCAGGAAATTTACACATGGGACATGTTAGAAACTATGTAATTACTGATTTAGTTGCTCGTTATCAAAAATTAAATGGTAAAAATGTTCTTCACCCAATGGGTTGGGATGCATTTGGTTTGCCAGCTGAAAATGCTGCTATTGAGAGAGGAATAGATCCAAATAAATGGACTAAAGACAACATAAAGCATATGAAAAATCAACTTAAATTACTTGGTTTATCTGTTGACTGGGAAAAAGAATTTGCTACCTGTGATAAGAGTTATTATATTTGGACACAAAAATTATTTCTTGATTTATTTAATTCAGGCTTGGTTTACCAAAAAAAATCAGAAGTAAACTGGGATCCCATAGATAATACTGTCTTGGCAAACGAGCAAGTAGATTCAGAGGGAAAGTCATGGAGATCTGGAGCATTAGTTGAAAAGAAAAAATTAAAACAATGGTATTTAAAAATTACAGATTACGCAGAAGAACTTATCAATGATTTAAAAATTCTAGAAAGTTGGCCAGAGAGAGTAAAAATCATGCAAGAAAATTGGGTTGGCAAGTCAATTGGAGCAAATATATCCTTTAAAATAAAAGATAATAAAGAGAATTTAGTTGTATTTACTACAAGGCCAGATACTCTTTACGGTGTAACTTACATAGCTATTTCAGCTAATCATGAGTTAACGGAAGTTCTAAAAAGTGTTGATTTAAAAAATAAATTAAATTCTCTTAAGAATGATTTAAAAAAAGCAAAGTATCTTGATCAAGAAAAACATGGTTTTGATACTGGTTTAAAGGCTTTAAATCCAATTAATAATACTGAGATCCCTATATGGATAGCAACTTATGTACTAGATGGATATGGAACTGGTTCTGTAATGGGAGTTCCAGCACATGATCAAAGAGATTTTGAGTTCGCTACTAAAAATAAAATTAACATCAAACAAGTAATCTCAAAATCGAAAGATGGTAATGAAGAAAATTTAACAGAATCTTTTGAAGAAAATGGTTATATGATAAATTCTGATGAATATAACGGTTTAACAAATACTGATGCTAAAAATGCAATTATAAAATTTGGGATTAATGAATTTTGGGCTGAGAAGAAAATTGAATATAGATTGAGAGATTGGCTTATATCTAGACAAAGATATTGGGGTTGTCCTATACCTATTATATTATGTGAAAAATGTGGTTCTGTACCAATAGATCAAAATGACTTACCTGTAGTATTGCCAAATAATATAAGCTTTGAACCAAATAAAATAAATTCATTAAAAGATGATAAAGAATGGTTTAATGTTAATTGTCCAAAATGTGGCAACAACGCTAAAAGAGAAACAGATACTATGGATACCTTTATGTGTTCTTCATGGTATTTCTTAAGATATCCATGTTCAAATTTACAAGATAAGCCTTTTGAAAAAGAAAAAATAAATAAATGGCTTCCTGTTGATCAATATGTAGGAGGAGTAGAGCATGCAATCTTGCACCTTCTTTATGCAAGATTTTTAACAAAAGCATTAAGAGATAAAAATTTATTTAATATTGATGAACCTTTTAAAAATTTATTAACGCAAGGAATGGTTCAAGCTGCAGCTTATAAGAACCCGAAGACTGGCAAATATATCTCTCCAAAAGAAATAAAGAATTTAGAAAATCCTTTAGATCCTATTGACAATACAAAGCTAGAAATTAGTTATGAAAAGATGTCAAAATCAAAATATAATGGAATAGATCCTGAAACAGTAATAGAAAGATATGGAGCAGATACCGCAAGAATGTTTATATTATTTAAAGCCCCACCTGAAAAAGATCTTGAATGGGGAGATTCTGATGTAGAGGGACAATATAGATTCCTTTCAAGGATATGGAAACTTTATAAAGAGGACTATACAGACGAATTATTTAATAAAGAGAATTATAAAGAGCAAAAGGAGTTAGATCTAAAAAGAAATATGAATATAGCTATTAAGGAAATAAGTAAAGATATAAGTAATAATCAATTTAATACTGGCATATCAGAATTAATGAAACTATATAATTCAATTTCTCAAAATAATAAAAATATAAGTTCTAATTTCAGAAAAGAAGTTTTAAAAAATTTCTGCATACTACTTGCTCCATTTGCTCCGCATATTACCGAAGAGATATGGGAAGAAATGGGATACAAAGACTCAGTGCATAATCAAAAATGGCCTGAAATTGATCAAAAGGCTTTAGTTCAAGAATCTTATGAATTAGTAATACAAATAAATGGAAAAGTTAGAGACAAAGTTTTTATAAAGTCAAACTCCTCAGATGATGAGATCAAAGAAATTAGCCTTAACAGAGCAAATGTAAAAAAATGGGTTGCCGATAAAGAAATTAAGAAATTTATTGTTATTAAAGGAAAAATTATAAATTTAGTAGTTTAATTTAAATTTATTTTTTGAAAATTGAGAGATTCAGGAATTGACCAGTTTCCATAAACAGAGTAGGTGTCTTTGTTAAAACATAATTGTCTTAATATGAAAAAAATAATTTCAGGATTTGGATCGTTTAACTTCTGACATATTTCAGAAAAGTTTAACCTATCTCCTTTATTAATTATATCCCTAACTTTTTGTTGATATAAAATAACCTCCGAAGCTGCTTTTTTACCTGCTTCAACACCAGGTTGGTCATATGCGTTAATATTTATTAATTCCGCATAAAAAGAAACAGCTCTCTCAAATAAAGCTATTATTGCTCCAAGATTTCGTACATTAAATTCACTTAAAGTTATTGTAATTGACTGTCTATTTTGGTTGGTTAAAGCTGTTCTAGTGCCCTGTAAAAAACCTGATAAATAAGATTTAGGATCATCTAATCCAAATATATTTAAATTTTCTGGTGAATCTAGCAATTCAATAAAAAGACAAAAGAAATTATCTATTCCATCTCTAAGCTGTTGAACGTAAGCATGTTGATCTGTAGAACCTTTATTTCCAAAGACAGAAATCCCTTGGTGAACAATATTCCCATCTCTATCATGTTTCTTACCGAGTGACTCCATTATGAGTTGTTGTAGGTATTTACTAAAAACTTGAAGTCTATCTCTATATGGCAATACAACCATATCTCTTTTACCTAAACCTTCTCCACTAAAGAACCAGGAAGCACTTAGTAACGCTGCAGGATTAGAAATAACATCTTTCGATCTAGTTATTTCATCCATAATTGAGGCTCCTTGAAGAAAATCATATATATTTTCTTTTATTAAAGATATAGCTAGAAGTCCAACAGAACTTGTTATGCTTGTCCTCCCCCCTACCCAATCTGGGAGATTAAAAATCTCAAGCCAATTCTCATTACTTGCCTTTTTATATAATTCACTATCAGTCATTGTTATTGCAATTGAATTAGAGCACCAATCTATTTCTTTGTCTTCAATATTCTTTCTTATTATTTCCATGGCTATTCTTGGCTCTGGGGTACCACCTGATTTACTAACAACTACAAATAGAGTTCTAGATAAGCTTTCCTCTATTTCAATCAATTTTTCACTTATTAAAAAAGGATCAACATTATCAATAAATGAAAAGTTTAAACCTTGGTGTTTTTTTTGAAGAGATTCAATTATTAATAAAGGGCCAAGACTGCTTCCTCCGATTCCAATCCATAAAACATTTGTAAAACATTCACCATTTTTATTTAAAATTTCTCCCTTATGAATCTTGTTGCTAAAATCATTTATTTTTGAAATTTCTAAATCAATTATATTTTTAATATTTTCATTAGGAGAAATCGAAGAATTCCTAAGCCAATAATGTCCAACTTGTCTTTTTTCATCTTTATTTGATATCGCACCTTTTTCTAATTCATCTAAAGCTAAGTAAACTTCTTTAAATCTGTTCTCGACTTTATGAAAATCTTTTAAATCAAAATTGACTTTGCTTATATCTAACCATATTTGTAATTCATCATTAAACCACAAGTAATTTGAAAACTTTTCCCAATCTTTCGGTTTATTGTATTTAACTTCTTTAGATGAACTACTCATATCTTATTTTTTATTTATTATATCTACTAAATATCCCGTAAGAATAAAAAATATCAAAAATAAAACATACGTATTAAAAATTTTTGTATTTTGATATGAGTAATTTAATAATTAATTATTTTAATTTGAATTAGAATTTATTAATTACATTTAATATTTTGAAAAAAGAGCAAAAATATATCATATCTCCAGAAGTAAATTCATTAAATAGATTCAGTCCTAAACTGAAAATTGCTATTCTCGCATCAGGAGAAGGTTCAAACTTTCAAGTCTTAATAGATTTAGCAAAAAAAGATCTATTTGATATTGATATAAAATTATTAATCTGCAATAAGAAAAATGCTGGCTGTGTTAAAAGGGCCAAATGATGAGAAAATACCATATTTTATTTGTGAAGAATCAAGTTGCAAAAATAGAGATGATTTTGAAAAAAAAATAATTAAAAAGTTAAGAGAGAGTGATATTGAATTAATAATTATGGCTGGGTGGATGAAAATTGTTACAGAGAAATTTATAAATAGTGTTAATAAAAAAATAATAAATTTACATCCATCTCTCTTGCCATCATTTAAAGGGAAAAATCCCATAAAAGATGCTTTAGAAAATGGTTCTTTAATAACCGGTTGTTCAGTTCATTATGTTGTACCTGAAGTAGATAGTGGAGAATTAATAATACAAGGAGCCATAGCTATAAATAAAGATGAAAGTATTGAGAATCTAACTAACAATATTCATCAAATTGAGCATTTGATCTTACCCATTGCAATATCCGAAGCTGGATTTACTGTACGAAGATAATTAAGGATAAAAATTTTTCAAATCTAATTCATTATTAATTGGTAAGCCTGATATTAAGTTAAGACTCTGGTAAGCTTGTCCTGCCTGCCCTTTTAATAAATTATCAATAACTGACAAAATGATAATTCGTCCATTTCTACTATCAACTTTTAAAGAAAGATAAATATTATTTGAATTCCTAACCCACTTAGTTGATGGATAGGTACCAATAGGCAAAACAACAACATTTGAAAAATTTCTATAATAATTTTCTAAAAGAATCTTACAATCTTCTGAAGTTAAACCTGGATCCTTTAATCTGCCATAAATCGTAGAAAACATACCTCTAACCATTGGTACTAAGTGAGGAGTAAATTGCAAAGTTATTTTATTATCTGAGACTTGACTTAATATCTGTTCAATTTCGGAAACATGTCTATGGTTTAAAATAGAATAAGCTGATATACCTTCTCCTGATTCAGCAAATAATAAATTTTCTTTTGGATTTCTGCCCCCTCCAGAAGTACCGCTTTTTGAATCAATTATTATTCCGTCGTTCTCTATAATTCCTTGTGACAAAAATGGGATCAAGGGCAATAAAGAAGAAGTTGGATAACAACCTGGACTTGCAATTAATCTTGCTTTAGATATTTCCTTTTTATAAATTTCAGTTAATCCATAAACAGCTTCTTGACATAATTCATGGTCATTTCGTTCATAGATTGAAGCCTCCTGAGAATAAACCTCTTTCCAGAGTTCTAAAGATTTGTATCTATAATCTGCAGACAAATCAATTACTTTTAAACCTTTTTTTATTAATGATGGGGTTATTGTTGATGATATTCCATTTGGCAAACTAAGAATAGCAACATTAGAGCTTTGAGAAATTGCATCAATTGATAAACTTTCAATAAGAGGATTGTTATCAATTGTTAAGAAAGGATATAGATTATTCCATTTTAATCCGGCAGATCTTTCTCCCCCTAAAAAGGTTATTTTATGTTTTTTACTCCTTCTCAAAAGACTTACTAACTGTAAACCTCCGTAACCTGTAGCACCAACTATTGCAACATTCATTTCCCTTAACTGGCTGAGTGTGATATAGGATTATATAGTGTTGAAATTGTTTATAACAAGAACACTTTCCTTATCTTGATATGAATAATGAAAGAAACAAGTCCAAAATTCGATAATGGAACAATTTTGGAAAACAATGACAGCTTAAAAATAGAATTTGATCCAATTAGCGATGCTTTGGCTGCTATTAGGAATGGTGAATGTGTAATCGTCGTTGATGATGAAAACAGAGAGAATGAAGGAGATTTAATATGCGCAGCTCAGTTTGCTACACCACAGCAAATAAATTTTATGGCTGTGGAGGGAAGAGGACTTATTTGTCTAGCTATGCAAGGAGAAAAATTAGATGAATTAGATTTACCATTAATGGTAGATAGGAATACAGATTCTAATCAAACTGCTTTTACTGTATCAATAGATGCTGGTCCTGAATATAATGTGAGTACAGGTATTTCCGCTGAAGATAGAGCTAAAACCATACAAGTTGCTATTAACCCTAACACTACTCCAGACAACTTAAGAAGGCCAGGACATGTTTTTCCATTACGTGCAAAAAAAGGAGGTGTTCTTAAAAGAGCAGGTCATACAGAAGCTGCTGTTGATTTAGCTTTATTATCTGGTCTATACCCTGCAGGTGTTATATGTGAGATTCAAAATCAGGATGGTTCCATGTCCCGTCTACCAGAATTAAACAAGTATGCAAAGCAGTGGGGTATGAAATTAATTTCTATTGCGGATCTTATCAGATATAGATCTGAGAATGAAAGGTTTGTTTTTAGAAAATCATCTGCTGACCTACCTAGCACTTTTGGAACATTTAAAGCTTATGGATATACAAATGAATTAGATGGATCAGAACATGTTGCGATAGTAAAAAAAAGATCTAACTCATTAAGTGAACCAGTTCTAGTAAGAATGCATTCTGAATGTTTAACAGGAGATGCTTTTGGCTCTCTTCGTTGTGATTGTAGACCTCAGCTTGAGGCTGCTCTATCAAGAATCGAGCAAGAGGGAGAGGGAGTTGTAGTCTACTTAAGGCAAGAAGGTAGAGGGATTGGATTGATTAATAAATTAAAGGCATATAGTTTACAAGATGGGGGGTTAGATACTGTTGAGGCAAATGAAAAATTAGGTTTTCCAGCAGATCTAAGAAATTATGGTGTTGGGGCTCAAATCTTAACAGACTTAGGAATAAAAAAGCTGAAATTATTGACGAATAATCCAAGAAAGATTGCAGGCTTAGGAGGTTATGGAATTGAGGTTGTTTCTAGAGTTCCACTAGTAATTTGTCCAAGTGATTACAATGCTGAATATTTAAATGTAAAAAAGACAAAATTAGGTCATTTATTAGATACAGAAAAGGATATTAATATAAGTACAAATCCATTTATTGCTATTTTTTTTGATGGTAATTACAAATCCCTGGATTTAGTATCTATAAAAAATGAATTAAATACCTTTTGTAAAATTAATAATATAAAAGTACAATTGGAAAGCAATCCTCGGTTATTAGCTCTTTGGAATAGACCTAAAATAGTTTGGAGAATCTTACACGACAAAACAAGAACAAATACATCAATAAACAATACTGAGATTAAAAAAGTCGAAGCTTTTATAAAAGTTCTTTATGAATTAGAAAATAGTTCAAAAGTAGGGTTAATCGTCTCTAAAAACATAGATCAAGCAATTCATCCCACAAATAATATAAAAATTGTTACTACTACACTTTCCAAATCTAATGAAAATCTTTATGCTTCTACTAGGAAATTTAATTTAGATAAGGTACCCTTTAGTATTATTTATAAAAAATAATTTTAACAGCTGTAAGCTTTTGATATTCGTGAACCATTTGTAAGTTTTAAAACAACATCCATATTTTCTGTCTTTCCAAATACAGTATGAACTCCATCTAAATGTGGTTGGGGTTCATAAACTATAAAAAATTGGCTTCCACCAGTATCTTTTCCAGCATGTGCCATTGATAATGAACCTTTCAAATGCTTTTTAGGATTAATTTCACATTTTATAGAATATCCTGGGCCCCCAGTCCCAGGCATTCCATTTGAACCTTCTCTAGTATTTGGACAACCTCCTTGTGCCATAAAACCAGGAATAACTCTATGGAATGTTAAACCGTTATAAAAACCTTCATTAACAAGTTTGATGAAATTATCGACAGTGTTTGGAGCATCATTTGAAAAAAGTTCAAATGTTATTCTTCCTTCATCTGTTTCAAAAATTACTTTAGACATTTAATTACATAACTTATCTAAATCTTATTACATACTAAATAATTTAGAGAAGTTTTTCTAAATTTTCTTTAATTGAATTTATATCTAAACTAGTTTCCTTTTTTTGATTTGTATTCCAACTTTCCATATCAATATTTTTTTGAGGAGGAGTTAAAAGTAATCTATCTTCTTCAGTTTTAGGAATAAAATTTTTCTCAACTAATCGAGTCTCGTAATCACATTGTTTACAAAATTCCTCTATTTCATTAATTTCAATTGGTTCTACGGAAGGGACAGGGAAATCCTGTGCTTCTAGCAAACCACAATATCTTTCAGCATCATCTTTATCTTCAAACATGAGTACTATTGTTTTACCTTTGTACTCAATAGAGTGAATGCCTTCATTTTCAGAATTAGAATTATAAAGTAAAACAAATATTTTCATGAAATTAATTTAATATAAAAATTATGTTAATGATAACTCTTGCAATCTAGTATATAATGCAATTTCCTCATCATTCATATCTGCAGGTATAACAACGACAATCTCAACATATTGGTCTCCAACATCGTCAGCAAATGTAAGACCTCTGCCTTTAAGTCTAAGCATTCTTCCCGTTGATGATTTTGGAGGAACTTGAAGAGTAACATTACCGTCAAGTGTTGGGACATCAACTGCACAGCCTAAAAGAGCATCGGGAGGGAATAATTCTAATTTATAAAGAACTCTAAGACCATCTATTCGAAGACCATCTTCTGTTTGAACTTTTAACTGTAAATAATGATCTTTCCCTCCTTTCGCAATATTTTCTAGTCTTAATCTCCAGCCGTCTCCAGCAAATGGAGGAGTATCTACTTCAACAACAGTTTTATCCTCAAGTTCAATAAGTACAGAGGCACCACTAATAGCTTCTTCAGGAGTTAGTTCAATTATAGTTTCTATATCTTGATAAGATTTTACGGGAGGAGGTTCAGGAGGAGATGTCGCAGGATATTCGTAAGTATGATATTCCTCTTCTTCATAATCATCTAAATCAAATTCATTTTCATTTCTATTTCTATTTCTATCATTTTCATAATTTTCAAAGCCAAATATTGTATTTAAATATTCTTCAAAATCTGGAAAACCAGTTGAAAAATTATTAGCTGAGTGGAAATCATGATTTGAACTATCATTGATTAATTTAGATCTTTTTATTGGATCTCTTAGAAATTCATAAGCTTCATTAATAAGTTTAAAACGTTCCTCTGCATTAATATCATTTTTATTTAAATCAGGATGCCATTTTCTAGCTTCTCTACGAAAAGCTTTTTTAAGGTCAGAATCATCAAAATCCTTTGATAATCCTAGAATTGAAAAATAATCAGATTTAGAGGAAGTAGTCATTGTCCCACGGATCATCATCCCTAGAATTACCATACCTCGAATTTCTATAATTTCTATTCATCTGGTTATCCCATGGATCTTCATCCCAGTAATCGTCTGAAAATAATTCATCTTTAATTGAACCAAATGTATTTTTAATTCCTTTAAGTGGATTATTATCTATTTTCCTTTCAGCAGCAAATCTTCTATTTAAGCCAAAAAGAGCTTCTTGTAAAGCACTTACAGATAATTCAAGTTCTTGAGGATCATCATCATCCAAAAATTCCTCTACATCTTGAATCGCAATTTCCACAGCTCTTTGTTGTCTTTCAGCTTGATAAGGACCAAACTCAAGGGAAGCGTCTCGTAATCTTCTTTCTGCTTGAGCTACAAGTGTTAAAGCATTATTTCTTCTATCAATAACAGATCTCTTCTTCTTATCTTCTGATGCTTTTGACTTGGCTTCTTGAATTATTTTTTTAATTTCTTGTTCATTGAGATTTGATCCTCCTGAAATACTTACTGATTGCTTTCTTCCCGTTGTTCTATCTGTTGCACTAACTTCCAACAAACCATTTGCATCAATATCAAAAGCAACTTGGACTTGAGGAATTCCTCTGGGAGCTGGCGGTATTCCTGATAATCTAAATTTACCTAGTGATTTATTTTCAGAAGCTAAAGGCCTTTCACCTTGACATATTTTTATAAAAACAGAAGATTGATTAGATTCTGAGGTACTAAAAACATCTGACTCTCTAACTGGAATTGGAGTATTTCGAGGAATGAGAACTTTCATTAGACCACCAACAGTTTCTAAACCCAAGGAAAGTGGCGTAACATCATTTAAAAGTAAGTCTCTCAATTCGCCACTTAAGATCCCTGACTGAATAGCTGCTCCTATTGCAACTACCTCATCAGGATTAACTGACTGACAAGGTTCATTAGGAACAAGTGTTTTTACTAATTGTTGGACCATAGGAATCCTAGTGCTACCACCAACTAAAACAACTTCATCAATATCTTCGGGTTCCCATCCTGAATCATCTAATGCTATTTGCACAGGTTCTAATAATCTATCCATTAAATCTTGACATAAAGATTCAAAAAGTTTTCTATCTATGACCTCCTCAATATGTAAAGGTCCACTTTCATTTGTAGTAATAAATGGCAAAGAAATTTTGGTCTTATTTAAACCAGATAATTCACACTTGGCTTTTTCAGCTGCTTCCGTAAGTCTTTGCAGAGCTTGTCTATCCCTCCGAAGATCTATTTTATAAAGAGAAAGAAATCTTTCTGCTAACCAATCAACTATCTTTGAATCAAAATTATTACCGCCAAGCTGAGTATCTCCACAGGTTGCTTTTACATCAAAAACACCATTAGAAATTTTTAATAGAGACACGTCAAATGTTCCTCCACCTAAATCAAATACAAGAACATTATTAGATGAACTTTTTTCAAACCCATATGCCAGAGCAGCTGCTGTAGGCTCATTAAGAATCCTCTCTACTTTTATCCCTGCTAGAAGAGCCGCGTCTTTAGTTGCTTGCCTCTGTGCTTCATTAAAATATGCTGGGACTGTTATTACAGCTGATTCAATAGTATCTGCCAAAAAAGTCTCGGCATCATTAATTAGTTTTCTAATAATTGAACTGATTAACTCTTCTGGAGCATATTCTCTCTCAGTAAAAGGACTTAATACCCTTACATTTCCAAGATCATTAGACTTAACATTATATGGAACTGAAATACTTATATCATCTAACTCATCCCATTCTCTACCAACAAATCTTTTTAGATTAAAGAATGTGTTTTTAGGATTCAAAACAAGTTGCCTTCTAGCTTGATCACCAATAACAATCTCAGAATCCTTAGTAAAACCAACTATTGAAGGAGTCGTTCTTGTACCTTCAGAACTTGCTATTACAATTGGACGACCAGCTTCAATAACTCCTACTACAGAGTTAGTTGTTCCTAAATCAATCCCAACAATCTTGCCCATAAAAGTTTATGGATATTTAAATTAAGCTTAAGAAAGTTAATTTAAAAAATTTATCACTATATTTATGATAATGAATATGTAAAAATTTCAAGTAACCTTAATAAAATTAATATTTAAATTTTTTTTATTAATTTATAAAATTTGAGTAAAAAACAAAGTAATAACGATACGATTTAGTAATAATCAACTTAAGATTAAGTAAATAAAACTTTATTTATTGTCTTCATTGTTTTATATTTATACGGAGAGAGAGGGATTCGAACCCTCGATAGAGTTGCCCCTATACAGCATTTCCAGTGCTGCGCCTTCAACCACTCGGCCACCTCTCCTTATGGTCTTATTTTAACCTTTTCATAACCCTTAATTGAGGAAATTTTCTTGAAAAAGAAGTATAAAGTCACTATAAAAAATAAAGTTACAGGTAAAATTTACCAAGAAGATGTAAGTAGTGATGAATATATTTTAAAAGAATTTGAAAAAAAGGGCTTAAGACTTCCATTCTCATGTAGAAATGGATGTTGTACAGAATGTGCTGTAAAAATCATTTCGGGAAAACTTGAACAAACTCATGCAATGGGTGTATCACAGGCTTTAAAAGATCAAGGTTATGCATTGCTTTGTGTGGGTAAAGCTCTAGAGGATATTGAAGTAGAAACTACTTATTATGATGAAGTATACGAATTACAATTTGGGCAATTTTTTGGACAGGGTAGTACAAGAGTTGCTCCGCCATGGGAATTTGAGGAAGATTAAAATTTATGGATGTAAAAGAAAAATATAAGGAAATAAATTTAGAAATAGATCTTAATAAACTTGTTGAGATAGCAAAAGAATCAGCAATGATTGGATCAGATATTCTTAAAAGAAATTATAAAAATATTCAAAGTATTTCATCTAAAGGAAGAAAAGGTGATTTAGTGACAAATGTAGATCTTGAGGTTGAAAAGAAAATAACAAATTTTCTTTTAGATAAAACTCCGGATATTTCTATTCTTGCAGAGGAATCAGGAAGATCTAATAAATCCAATGAATTAATGTGGTGCATCGATCCTCTTGACGGAACTACTAATTATTCTCATGGATATCCTTTTTTTGGAAGTTCTATTGGTTTGGTTTATAAAAACATCCCAATTTTAGGTGCAATATCAGTACCTTATTTGAATGAACTTTATTGGGGATGTATAAATAACGGTTCATACTGTAACGAAACTAAATTAAGTGTAAGTAAACCTAAAAATCTTTCTGAAAGTTTGTTAGTAACAGGTTTTGCGTATGACAGATATGAAAAAGAAGATAATAATTATGCAGAATTTTGCTGGTTAACTCATAAAACACGTGGTGTAAGAAGAGGTGGTGCTGCAGCTGTAGATTTAGCTCTTGTGGCTTCTGGGAAGCTAGATGGTTTTTGGGAAAGAGGTCTTGAAATTTGGGATATAGCAGCTGGAGCATTAATAGTTTATGAAGCAGGTGGAATAGTTTCAAATTATCCCTCGGGAGAATTAGACATTAATTCTGGAAAAATATTAGCTTGCAGCCCATCCATATCCTTTGAATTAAAAAAAGAATTGTCAAATGTAATTCCATTTAATAAAAATTTATATACTTAAAAGTAAATTTATTATGAGTTTTAATAATGACTAAAATAAAAGAATTTAACTTGATTGATGTAAGGAAGAATTCTCAAATTGTAAATACACTAAATAAGGTTTTTAAACTTTGGGGTTATGAAAAAGTATCACCTTCAATGATAAATAACATAGAAACCATAAAATCAAGTGGAGTTATAAATCAAGACGAATTAGTAAGTTTAGTAAGTAATAAATCTCTATGTCTAAGGCCGGAGATGACTACATCAATTGTAAAGTTAATATCCACAAGATTAATTAATAAAAAAAGACCTTTGCGGCTGTGGAATAATGGAACAATCTTCGAAAAAGAAAAAGGATTAAAAAATTCCTACAAACTAAATGAAAGAATTCAAAGCGGCATAGAATTAATTGGTTATGAAACTGATTTTCCTGAGATAGAAGTTATAAATATTTTATTTGATGCAATAGATAAGCTCAAATTACAAGATAACTGTAATCTAATCCTTCTTGTAAGCAGTACAACAATTTTAGATTTAATCTTAAAAAAATATTCAGGTAAGGATTTTGAGATCATTAAAAAAAGCTTGACAGAGCTTGATCAAGTCAGCATTAGTAAATTAGATATTAATGATGAAGAAAAAAAAATACTTAAAGATATATTCTTTACAAGAGGAAAACCAAATATTGTCCTAGAGAAGCTCGCAAAAATTTATGGAAAGAATAAGGATCTAGATGATTTGAATTATTTATTCGAAACACTTAGTCCAATAGCAAATAATTATGGTATACAAATTAAACTTGATCCCACATTTCAACCCCATTTAAATTTATATGAAGGTATTGTATTTCAATTAATTTGCGACAATAATAATTCAAAATCTGTAATTGCAAAAGGTGGGAGATATGACGAACTAGTGAGATTTTTTAATAAAAAAGAAAAAATTCCTACAGGCTTAGGGTTTAGTATATCTGTTGACAATTTAAGAAAACATATAAAGGAAGAAAAGGATTCAAATAAAAAAATTCTTATTCTTTATGACAATGAAAAAAATCTTTCAAAAGCGATAAAGGAACAAAAAAAATTACATGAATTAGGAATAATAACAATTCTGGAAATTAACCCCTGTAAAAACCCTGAAAAAGCAAAATTTATTATGGCTGAAAATAATTGTAATGAAATTAAATGGATTAATTAACAAATTATTTATCTTTAAAAGTTTAAAAATATTTATTAACTCATAATAAAAATTTAATAAATAATGTTCGGTGAATACTCCTACAGAAACTTGATAATGAATTAAACAACAAATAAGATATAAAAGTTTACTCAAGATTAAATGGAAAAAGGAAAGATACGCATTAATACAGAAAATATATTTCCTATTATAAAAAAAGCTGTATATTCTGATCACGAAATCTTTTTAAGAGAACTAGTTAGTAATTCAGTTGATGCAATAAGCAAAAGGAGAATGGTTTCTATTGCAGGAGAATGTGAAAATAGCGAAACGCCTCAAGTAAATATTCAAATTAATAGAGAAAAAAACACCTTAACAATATCGGACAATGGAATTGGTATGACTGATGAAGAGATCAAAAAATATATAAATCAGGTGGCATTCTCCAGCGCTGAAGAATTCTTAGAAAAATATAAAAAAGATAATGATGAATTTATAGGTCATTTTGGACTTGGTTTTTATTCAAGTTTTATGGTTTCTGATAAAGTTGAAATAATTACAAAATCTGCTGTCAATAATGATAAAGCTTTTAGATGGTCATGTGATGGATCTCCCAGTTTTACACTAGATGCATGCGAGAAAAAGGATATTGGAACAGATGTAATATTACATCTTCTGGATGAAGAAAAAGAATTTATAGAACCTGCAAGAATAAAATCCTTAATTAAAAAATATTGTGATTTCATGCCTATTGATGTCTTATTAGAAGGTGAAGTTATAAACAAAAAAAATCCACCTTGGAGAAAATCATCAGCAGAACTTAAAGACGAAGAATATATTGAACTATACAAATACCTGTATCCTTTTCAGGGTGATCCCTTAATGTGGATTCATCTCAATACTGATTTTCCATATCATTTACAAGGTATTTTATATTTTCCAAAATTATCAGGCAGAGCTGATTGGGAAAAAGGAGAAATAAAACTTTATTGTAATCAAGTATTTGTTAGTGATTCTATTAAAGAAATAGTACCAAAATATCTTCTACCTCTAAGAGGCGTAATAGACTCAACAGATATACCGTTAAATGTAAGTAGAAGTGCGTTACAAACCGATAGAAAAGTCAGATCCATTTCATCATTCATATCTAAGAAAATTGCTAATAAATTAAAAGATCTTCTAAAAAACAAACCAGAATTTTATGCTGAAATTTGGGAATCAATAGCTGCATTCGTAAAAATAGGAGTAATTGAGGATGACAAATTTGCAGAACTTGCCAAGGAAAGTATTATTTTCGAAACAAAGTTTGGTCCTACTCAAGATTTAAACAAAGAAATAGATAGCAACACTTTAATAAAAAAAGATGAAAAATACTTTACAACTATCTCAAATTACAAGGAAAGAAATAAAGAATTTTGATGATAAAAAAATAATTTATTGTACTGATGAGATTTCACAATCTAACCCTTTAAATCTATGGTTATCAAATAACCGAGAGGTTTTAAAAGCAGATCCATTGATTGATGCTCAATTTATACCATGGCTAGAAAGTAAAAATGAAGATTTTAAATTTCAAAGAGTTGATTCTGAAATAAGTGAAGATAAAAATGATGACCAGCCTGAAATTGTTGATAAAGATGGAAAATCTAATGCAGATTATTTAAAAGAGATTATTTCTAGTGCACTTGACAACGAAAAAGTTACTGTAAAATTGCAATCCATTAAGAGTAATGATGCTCCTCCAGCCCTGATACTTCTTCCTGAGCAGATGAGAAGAATTAATGATATGGGTGCCTTCATGGAGCAAAAGTTGCCAGGTTTGCCAGAATATCATGTACTACTTATTAATAAAGAACATCCCTTAATTTCAGGTTTAAAAAATTTATCTAATAAGAAAATATTATTAAAAGGGAAAGAAAACGTGGAGGATCTATTAAGTAAAAAAATAGTAACTCACATTTATGAGATGGCAAAATTAAGTGTAGGAGGCATGGATCAAAAGGATCTTCATAATTTACAAATTAATAATGCTGAATTAATTACAGAATTATTGAATTCAAAGTAATAATTAATGTGATAAAGTTAATAAATAAATAACAATTTAAAAAATATGTCAAGGGTATGTGATCTTACTGGAGCTAGAGCTAATAATGGTATGGCAGTTAGTCATTCTCATATTAGAACTAAAAAATTACAACAAGTAAATCTACAAAAAAGAAGATTATGGTGGGAAGAAGGTAATCGATGGATTAATTTAAGGATAAGTACAAAGGCTCTTAAATCAATACAAAAGGTAGGATTAGGGAAATTTGCAAAATCTCAAGGTATAGATTTGAAAAAATTCTAATAATATGAAAAAATTTTTTTTTCTTTAGCGTTAATATTTTTTATTTTTTTTAATAGTCAACCATCTTTTAGCTTTGATTTTGCACCAGAAATAGGTGATCAAGCTCCTTCATTTAACTTAAAAGGGATAAATAGTAGTATTAAAAAAAAGACTGAATGGAATATTAAAGACTTTAATAAAAAATGGTTAGTTTTATATTTTTACCCTAAAGATTTTACTGCAGGTTGTACTCTTGAAGCAAAAGGTTTTTCAAATCTTAAAAATGAATTTAAAAGGCTTAATGCTGAAGATAGTTGGAATTAGTGCTGACAGTGAAGAATCACACGATAGTTTTTGTAATGAAAAATCTATAAACTATACTCTTTTATCCGATACAAATGGAATTGTTAGTGAAAAATATGGTTCATGGATTCCACCATATTCTGATCGGAATACATTCTTAATTTCACCAGAAGGACAAATAGCTTACAGATGGATAAGTGTAACTCCAATTAATCACGCTAAAGAAGTATTAAACATTTTGAAGAAAAAGGTTTAAATTTTGCACGAATTATCATTAGGTACATGGATAATACACATATCAAGTGTTTTAGAGTGGATAGTGGCAATATTTATAGTTAATAAAATAAGTAATTACAATGAATTTAAAAAATATTATTGGTTTGGATTAGCAATGATTCCTAACTTAATTGGAGCGATGTGTGCAATAACATGGCACATATTTGATAACCCTATTGAATTATATGGTTTAGTAACTTTACAAGGTATTTTTACAATAATGGGTAATACAACTTTAGCTATTGCTAGCTTATATATTTACAAAAATTCGAAAATATATGAATGATTTTTTTATAAAATTTATTAACAAATTATCATCTTTTGAAAACACATATATTTTTGTCTTCTCAATTATTCCTTATGCTATTTTTCTATACTATCTTTATAAGATAAAAGAATTAAACAAAACCGTTAAGATAGGTTTCTCACTTACAGTTTTATTTGTTGCTATTACAATTATTTTTTCTATTAGTTCTGAAATCATTTATGGAAGATCACTTGTAGAAGTTGATCTATTTCATGGCTTAGCTGAATCCTTTCTAACCTTAAGTGATTTTGTAATCCTGTTAGGATTTATATCCATTCTCAAAACCTTAGAAGTAAAAAACTCTTAATAAATGTTCAAATTTTCAATAAATTTGCAAAAAATGTAGCAGAATATAAAAAAAACGATCCTTTATGTTAAATATTATTTTCGCTGCAGCTGGACCCGCAACTTATCAATGGTCACCAAAATGTGCTTTAGTAATGATTTCATGCAATATTCTTGCATATGCAATTGCAAGAGCAACGATAAGGCAACCTAATGAAGGTTTTGAAATGCCGAATTCTAGATTTTTTGGAGGATTAAGTCACGGAGCCTTTGTTGGTGCAAATTGCTTAGGACATTTACTTGGCATAGGCTCTATTCTTGGTTTAGCCGCAAGAGGCGTTTTGTAAAATTTTAGAAAAGTTAAAGTATCTTTAATCTGAAAAATATTTATTAATTATTTTATTAGTCATTTGATTTGGAGTTAATTCCAAAGCTCTTTTACTTTGATCGGGTGATGCATGATCAACTAGAACATCAGGGATTCCAAGCCTTAGTACCGGAAAAATAATATCATTATCGTTAAGAAGCTCTACAATGGCAGATCCAAAACCACCGATTAATGTACCTTCTTCCATCGTCACTACTTTTTTAATATTTTGAACTAATGGCAATATTAATTCATTATCAAGAGGCCTTGCAAATCTCGCATTAACAACGCAAGCATTTATATTTTTTTGCTTTAAGAGAGTTGCTGTTTCTAAAGCTGATGCAACCATAGATCCATAGGCTATGAGTAAAACATCATCTCCTTGATTGAGAACTTCCCCTTTACCAATCTCAAGAGGTTCCCAACCTTCATCCATTGTTGCAACACCTAAGCCTGAACCCCTAGGAATTCTTAAAGCGGTTGGGCCATTATGATTTATAGAGGTAATCAACATTCTTTGTAATTCAGCTTCGTCTTTGGGAGCCATTAAAACAAAATTAGGGATAGATCTCATATAACTGATATCATACTGACCTTGATGAGTTGGACCATCTGCTCCTACTATCCCTGCTCTATCTAAAACAAAAGAGACTGGTAATTTTTGTATCCCAACATCATGAATTAGTTGATCAAATGCTCTTTGAAGGAAAGTACTATATATGGCAACAACAGGCTTGAGGCCATCACAGGACATACCTGCTGCAAGAGTGACTGCATGTTGTTCTGCAATTCCAACATCTATATATTGACTGGGAATATTCTTTTGCAATAGATCAAGGCCCGTACCTGTAGCCATTGCTGCTGTAATGCCTATAACCTTACTATCTTGTTCACAAATCTTTAATAGTGTTTGGCCAAATATTTTACTATAACTACTTGGTTTTGGCTTACTTGAAGGGATAGATTTTCCTGTTGTTAAATCAAAGGAGGATTGTGCATGATATCCAACCTGATCAGCCTCTGCATAAGGGTAACCCTTACCTTTTGTCGTCACAACATGCACTAATACTGGTTTTTTTAATCTGTGAGCAGCATTAAAAGTATTTATAAGATTAGAAATATCGTGACCATCGATTGGTCCCATATATGTAAAACCTAATTCTTCAAAAACAGCTCCAACTTTTGGTACTGCTAAACGTCTTACGCTCCCTTGAATAGTCTTTAATTCCTCTGGAATATCTTTTCCAATTATGGGTATATTTTTCACACTTTCTTGAACACTATTAGAGAGAAATTGCAAAGGAGGACTTAATCTAACTTTATTTAGATAAGTTGATAAAGCTCCAACTGGAGGAGAAATAGACATATCGTTATCATTTAAAACAACAACAAATGGCGTATTAGGTAATGTTCCAGCATGATTAATTGCTTCCAGAGCCATTCCTCCTGTTAAAGCACCATCTCCAATAACAGCTACGCACTTATAATCATCACCATTTCTATCTCTAGCAAAAGCCATCCCAAGTGCTGCTGAAATTGATGTGCTAGCGTGTCCAGCGCCAAAATGATCAAAAGGACTTTCACTCCTTTTCAGATAACCTGCAATCCCCTTTTCTTGTCTTAAAGTATCAAAATTATTAAAACGTCCTGTTAATAACTTATGAGGATATGCTTGATGACCAACATCCCACACAACTTTATCTTTATCAAGATCCAAAGTTTGATATAAAGCTAGAGTCAGTTCAACAACACCTAATCCTGGTCCAAGATGGCCACCACTAGTAGATACGACCTGTAAATGTCGTTCTCTGATTTGACAAGCAATTTCTTCAAGTTGTGATACTGTTAAGCCATGAAGCTGATTAGGATGACTTAACTCACTTAAAAGCATTATCTAAATTTATTTAGTATATAATCTAAAACGCTGAGGGTCAAAATGAGCGTTTTTTATAAAATAGATTATGTAATGTTTTATTAGTTTAATAAATAATGCTAAAAATAAAAATATGAAAGAATATTTAAAAAAAGTTTTACAAGCAAGAGTCTACGAGGTTGCCAAAAAAACGCCTTTAGAAAAAGCCAAAAATTTGAGTAGAAGGTTTAAAAACAACATTTACTTAAAAAGAGAAGATCTGCAAGAAGTATTTTCATTCAAAATTAGGGGTGCATATAACAAGATGCAAAATTTAACTAAAGAACAATTATCGAGAGGAGTAATAACTTCAAGTGCAGGTAATCACGCTCAAGGAGTAGCTTTAAGTGCATTAAAACTAAAAACGAAAGCCACCATCTTAATGCCCATTACAACACCAATAGTAAAGGTTAATGCGGTTAAAGAACTAAAAGCTGAGGTTATATTATTTGGTGACAACTACGATGAATCATATATAGAAGCCCAGCGTTTAAGTAAAGAAAGAGAATTGAGTTTTATTCATCCGTTTAATGATCCAGAGGTAATTGCAGGTCAAGGGACTATTGGAGTAGAACTTTTAAGCCAACTTAAAGATCCACCTGATGCTATTTATGTTGCTGTTGGTGGTGGCGGATTAATAGCTGGTATATCAATTTATATAAAAAATCTATGGCCTACTACAAAAATAATTGGTATTGAGCCTGAAGATGCAGATGCAATGACGCGATCATTAAAAGAAAAAAAAATAATCGAATTAGATAATGTCGGTCTATTTGCAGATGGAGTAGCCGTTAAGAAAGTAGGAAAATTAACATTTGATATTGCTAAACAGTACGTTGATAAAATGATTACTGTCAATACAGACGAAATTTGTGCGGCTATCAAAGATGTCTTTGAAGATACGAGATCAATACTCGAGCCTGCAGGAGCCTTATCAATAGCAGGAATGAAAAAAGATATCGCTGAATCTGATTATAAAAATAAGAATTTAGTAGCAATTGCATGTGGGGCAAACATGAACTTCGAACGCCTCAGATTCGTAGCTGAAAGAGCTGAATTAGGTGAATACAAAGAAGTTATGTTTGCAGTTGAGATTCCCGAAAGACCAGGAAGTTTAGTAGAACTATGTAAGTTATTAAAGAAAAGAAACTTAACAGAATTTAGTTACAGGATGTCAAATTCTAGTTCTGCTCAGATATTCATGGGTATTGAGGTTAAAGGTATTACAGATAAGGAAAATCTTATAAATATATTTAATAATTCGCATCATAAATTCATAGATATTACTAATGATGAATTATCAAAAAATCATCTTAGACATATGGTTGGTGGAAGATTACCATCTGAGATATCAAAATCAAAGAATGAAGAATTAATAGAATTACTTTATAGATTTGAATTCCCTGAAAGACCTGGCGCACTTATGAATTTTCTAAAAAGTATGAGACCAGATTGGAGTATCAGCATATTCCACTACAGAAATCACGGCGCTGATGTAGGAAGAATAGTAATTGGTGTATTGATAAATAAAAATGGATTAAAAGAATGGTTTGATTTTTTAAATGTATTAGGTTATAAATATTGGGACGAATCCAATAATCAAACATATAAATTATTCCTTGGTGCATCAAATTAGATATAACGTTAACCTCAAGAAGATTATGGAAAACATTATTAATCAAGACAATTTAAATCAAAAAAAAGTAGACAACATTAAACTCATAACAAAAATAGAAGCCATCTTGTACCTAAAAGGCAGACCTGTTGAAATAAAAAACTTATCAGAAATAACTAATACTGATTTACATTTAGTAGAAAGTGCCTTAGAGGAACTTAAAAGTAAATATTCCGACCCAAAATCTGCACTTGAATTAAATGAAAATAAATCATCTATATCTTTAGAATTAAAACAAAACTTAAATGAATTCGTAGAGGATTTACTTCCAGCAGAATTAAAAACAGCTGTTTTAAGAACACTTGCAGTTATAGCAATCAAGAAAAAAATTTTGCAATCAGACCTCATTCTCCTTAGAGGCTCAAGTGCATATGAACATATAAAGGAATTACTTGATAAAAAGTTTATCCAAAGAAGGAGACAAAAGGATGGGAGGTCTTTTTGGCTATCATTGTCTGAGAAATTTTTTCAAACATTTGCAGTAAGCAATGAATTTCTCTCTAAAATAAGCGAGTCAAATAAGTAAATGTTAAGATGAATTATATTTTATAAATTAATGGTTTCAGAAATTTTTGCGGTTTTAGGTCAAACTTTATCAATTTATTCATTTATTTTGATAATTAGAATTTTACTAACTTGGTTTCCTGGCATTGACTGGAGTAATGGTATTTTGTCAGCTCTCTGTTCAATAACTGACCCTTACCTAAATATTTTTAGAGGGATAATTCCACCAATAGGAGGTTTTGATATTTCTTCTTTACTTGCTTTCCTTCTATTAAATGTTATTCAAAATTTAATTACTAATTTACAATATGCAAGTTTAGGTTATAACTACTAACTTATCGATTATCCCCTGAACCCTTAATTTTTCCCTCTAAAGATCTTTTCTTTAATTTATTTAAATTTTCTTCAGCAATATCTTCTAAAGAGAAATTTAATTCACTACAAATATTTGAAACATACCATAAAACATCTCCAAGTTCCTTCTTCAAACCTATTAGCGTTTCCTGATCAAAAACACCATCTTTATCTCTTAAAACTTTTTTTATTTTTTCAGCCACTTCCCCAGATTCGCCTACTAATCCAAGTGTAGGATAAATATAATTGGAACCCAAGCTAGGATAAATAGCTGTTTTTCTTGCATTAATTTGATAAGTTTCAAAATTCATAGCTTAGATTTAGTGTTTTTAATATGATAAATTTATCTTATTCATAGAAAATTTATATGTCGAATGTTGATTTAAAAAGACGAACTAAAATCGTTGCGACTATCGGTCCTGCTACCGAAAGTGAAGAAATAATATCAGAGCTTATAAAAGCAGGTGTTACAACCTTTCGACTTAACTTCTCTCATGGAGATCATGATGATCATGCAGAAAGGATAAAAATTATTAGAAAAGTATCTAATGATCTAGATTTAAATATAGGAATTCTTCAAGATTTGCAAGGTCCGAAAATTAGATTAGGCAGATTTAAAGATGGACCTATTAAAGTAAAAAAAGGAGATTTATTTACTCTTACATCAAAGGAAGTTGATTGTAATAATAAGATTGCAAATGTTACTTATGAGAAACTACTTGAGGAGATTAGTTTAGGCAAAAGAATACTTCTTGATGATGGAAGAGTGGAAATGATTGTTGAAAATATAAACAAACCAGATAATCTATTAGAGTGCAGAGTTACCGTTGGAGGTGTTCTATCAAATAACAAAGGTGTAAATTTCCCTGACGTACAATTGTCAGTAAAAGCTTTAACAGAAAAAGATAAAAAGGACTTACAATTCGGTCTTAACGCCGGTGTTGACTGGATAGCACTTAGTTTTGTAAGGAACCCTTCAGATATCAATGAAATAAAAGATTTAATAAATGAATTTGGATACTCTACGCCAGTTGTTGCAAAAATTGAAAAATTTGAAGCAATTGATCAAATCGATTCTGTTTTGCCCTTATGTGATGGTGTAATGGTCGCTAGAGGGGATCTTGGTGTTGAAATGCCGCCAGAAGAAGTTCCGCTATTACAAAAAGATTTAATTAAAAAGGCAAACAGTCTTGGAATTCCAATAATAACAGCTACTCAAATGTTAGATTCAATGGCTTCAAGTCCAAGACCAACAAGAGCGGAAGTAAGTGATGTTGCCAATGCGATCTTAGATGGCACAGACGCGGTAATGCTTTCTAATGAAACTGCTGTAGGCGATTATCCTGTGGAGGCGGTTAGGACAATGGCAACAATTGCTAGAAGGATTGAAAGAGATTACCCTCAAAAAGCCATCGAGAGTCATCTACCTAGCACAATTCCTAATGCTATTAGTGCAGCTGTAAGCAGTATTGCAAGGCAATTAGATGCTGCGGCAATTATACCCTTAACAAAGTCTGGAGCCACAGCTCATAATGTTAGTAAATTTAGACCGCCAACACCAATACTCGCTACTACAAGTGAAAAATCTGTTGCTAGAAGATTACAATTAGCTTGGGGTGTTACACCCATCTTAATTGAGAGTCAAGAGAGAACATCTAAGATATTTAGCATCGCTATGCAAATAGCACAAGAAATGGGAATTTTAAAACAAGGTGATTTAGTTGTTCAAACTGCAGGTACATTAACTGGTATTAGTGGTTCTACAGATTTAATAAAAGTAGGATTAGTTAGAAAGGTAATAGCTAGAGGAACATCAATAGGAGAAAACGGTGTTACTGGTAAAGCAAGAATTATTAATAAAGAAGTTGATGTATCACTCATAACTCCAGGCGAGATATTAATCGTAAAGAAAGATTTATTAAAAGCTCTACCTTTTTCAAAGGAAATAACAGGAATTATCACAGATGAATCGGAAGAAGAATGTTTAAATTTATTTAAAAAGTTAAAGTCTCAGATATCGTCTATTTGTAATTTAGAAAACCTAAACAAAAATATTCAGGATGGAGATTTAATAACCCTTCAACTCAATGAGGGAGTTGTTTATAAAGGTCAAATTGAAGAAACTGATGAAACTATAGATAAGGATAAATATGGCTAGAGATATATCACTCAGCGAAGCTTTTAAAATGGCTGCTAAAACACTAGTTTCAAATAAATTAAGAAGCTCATTAACTATGTTAGGAATAATAATAGGAAATGCTTCTGTAATTACGCTTGTTGGACTAGGAAGAGGAGCCCAGACCTTAGCTAAAAATCAATTAAGTAACTTAGGAGCAAATGTCCTCTTTATAGTTCCAGGAAACAATGACACAAGAAGGAGAGGTATAGCATTTCCCAAAAATCTTGTATTAGAGGACGCCATTGCTATAAAAGATCAAGTACCCAGTGTAAAAGAAGTTGCTCCACAAATTTCAGCTAATGAAATTGTTCAATCAAATTCGAAAAGTTTAAGTATTTCAATTGCCGGCATCACACCAGAATTCTTAAATGTTAGAAGTTTTGAGATTAATGAAGGAAGATTTATATCTAAAAATGATGTCAAGGGAGCAAAAAGCATAGTAGTTATTGGTCCAGATCTAAAAACTGAATTTTTTAAAGATAAGTCTGCGTTAGGAGAAAAAATTAGAATTAAGGATAGTTCATATGAAATTGTTGGAATATTAAAGCCAAAAGGAGCTGTGTTTGGTAATAATCAGGATAAAAATGCTTATATACCTATTACAACTATGGTTAATAGAATTACAGGAAAAGATCCTACTTTTGGAGTCAGCCTAAGCTTTATAAGTGTTGAGGCTATAAATAAGAATAAAACCAGTGCTGCTAAATTTCAGATTACAAATTTATTGAGGCAAAGGCATAAAATTTTAAGGGATGATGATTTTGCTGTCAGATCACAAGAGGATGCACTTAATATTGTGAATAATATTACTAGTGGTTTAACATTTCTGTTAGCAGGAATTGGAGCTGTTTCACTTTTCGTTGGAGGAATAGGAATCATGAATATTATGCTAGTGTCTGTAAGCGAAAGAACTGAAGAAATTGGATTAAGAAAAGCAATTGGTGCAAAACAATCTGATATATTAATTCAATTCTTATTTGAAGCCTTAATCCTTTCTGTAATTGGTGGATTAGTCGGTACATTAAGTGGATTATCAGGTGTTTTTATTATCGGAATAATTACACCCTTACCTGCTTCAGTAGGTCTGTCCACTACTTTATCAACAATGATAATTTCTGGATCAATAGGATTAATATTTGGAGTCTTACCGGCAAAAAGGGCTTCAGAATTGGATCCTATTGTTGCCTTAAGAAGCCTTTAGAAATTTTTAAATATTAATAATGCTCAATCTTAAAAAAAATATTGAGTTAATAATTTCAACTCAATGTATATTTATTTCTTCATTGGTACCTTTTTATATATCAATTCCTTCAAATGGAAAATTTTTTACAATAGTTGATTTACCAGTTAACTGGCAGATTCCAATTATCTTAATATTAACTATTTTATTTTCAGATGATATTTTATTAAATCACATACTATTTATTTAACTTTAGGATTATTTTTTTTACCTCTTTTTTACGATGGGGGTTCATTAGGTTATATATTAACACCAAATTTTGGATTCCTTTTAGGTATTTATCCGATGATTATTTATATCAATAAACTAAAATCTAAGAATAAAATCACTATATATAATTTTATTTTATACGGAATAATAAGCATATTAATACTTCATCTAATAGGTATTATTTATCTAATAATTCAACTATTAATATTTAGTAGAATAGAATTAATACTTTATTCAATAGGTGTATATTCATTTGCAAAATTACCCTATCAAATCTTGATGTTATTTCCATGTACATTATTATTAATTTCTTTTAAAAAAATTAAAATATAACTTTATGCTTTTATTAAATAGAGAAAATAAAATAAATCTTATAATAGTTTCTATTATAATTACATTAGATCAAATTTCAAAATATATTATAACTTTAAATTATGACTATTTTTTAAATAAAAATATATTTATTTTTTCTATAAATTATATAAGAAATTATGGAGCAGCATTTAATATATTTGAAGGCAATAGAGTATTTTTATCTTCAATAAGTATCATATCATCATTAATTTTAATTTATTTTATATTTTTCAAGGAAAGATTAAATTTACTTGATAGATATGGTTTATCTCTAATTCTTGCAGGAAGTTTAGGAAATGGAATAGATAGAATAATAAAAGGTTACGTCATTGATTTTATAAATTTAAAACTATTTGATTTCCCAATTTTTAATATTGCTGATATTGCTATAAATATTGGTTGCATTATATTAATATTTAATTATTTTAAATTTAAAAAATAAGTATGATTATATTTATAAAAAAATACTATAGATATATAACCCTAATAATATTATTGTATTTCATAATAAGTATTATAAAAAGTTTATTCAATATTTATACCTTATTTATTATTATTTTTTCTTTATATCTTTTTTATAAAAAAGATACTAAATTATTTAAGAAAATTCTTTATAAAACATTATTTAAAAATAAAATTTCAAAATTTAATAATAAATTTTCTGCTGCAAAAAAGAGTTTAAATTCTATTTCCGAATTAAAAGATCAAATAGATGATGAAGTTAATTACGAAATAATCAATGATCAAAAAATAAAAATTGAAAGACAATTAAGAGATTCAGACTATAGTGTAATTTTGTTTGGTGCCGGTTCATGCGGAAAAACCTCAATAGCTAGATCTTTATTAAATAGTATGGTTGGAGATATATCGCCATCTTTTGGAACTACAACTAAAATATCAAGTTACAAGATTAAAATCCCTACCTTAAAAAGAAAGATAAAAATTATTGATACTCCTGGATTATTTGAAGCTTCAAACAATGGACAGAAAAGAGAGCAAAAGACTATACAAAAAGCATCTAAATCAGATTTAATTATCTTTGTCATTGACCAAGATTTAAATAAATATGAACTATTTCTTTTAAAGAAATTTTCAGAGATTGGTAAATCATTAATATTAGCGCTTAATAAATGTGATTTAAGATCGACTAATCAAAATGAAGCTCTTTTCGAAAATATAGATAATACTGTTTCAAAATTCTCCAAAAATTATGAAATAATTAAAACAGTAGCTGCTCCACAATCGATACCAAATATTGGAGGTAAACCAAAATCAAAAAAAACTAGTGTTGATAATTTATTCAATGCGATAATTAATGTTCTTGATAAGAATGGAGAAGAATTACTTGCAGACAACATCCTATTTCAATGTCACAAATTAGGTTTAATTAGTAAAAATTTAATTAATGAGCAAAGAAAAAAATCAGCAAAAAGATTAATTAATAAATATGGTTGGATAACGTGCGGAGTAGTTCTTATTACTCCTATTCCAGCAGTCGAATTTATTGCTGCAAGTACAATTAATATTCAAATGGTAATTGAAATTTCAAAAATATATGGCGTTAAATTATCCAAAAACAAAGCAACTGAACTTACTAAATCGTTAATAAGCGTGATAGCAACATTAGGAATTGTTAAAGGAGGAATGAATATAATATCAAATATTTTATCAACCAATTTTACTAGTACCTTTATTTCAAAATCTATCCAATCAATTACAGCAGCATGGATTATAAGGTTAGTAGGTTTATCATTTATTAAATATTTTGAGCAAAATCAAAACTGGGGTGATGGAGGAATACAAGAAGTTGTTGAAAATATTTATGAAATAAATAAAAGAGAAGAGATCATGAAGAATTTTATTAATGAAGCAATACTAAAAATAAAAAACAATAAAAACTATTCACTTATAAAAAAATTACCGCCATATTATTAGAAAGATCTGAAAAATAATCATTAAATAAAGCCCTGAAATCAAAAATAGTTATTAATAATAGATAAATAATACATATAGCTATTGAGATAAAGCCTGTTAATTTAGCAATAAACTTGGATCTATTCATTAATATTATTATTTAAAAAATTAGCTAACTCTATAATATGAGATTCTTTGGTATTAAAATTGCCAAATACAACTCTAAGAATATATCTATTTTTATGCAGAGGCCGAGAAATCATAAATTTATTTTCTAAAAGTATTTTTTTTAATTTAAGTGACCACGTATTAATTTGATTAGTATTCATATTCTTTGGCTCAAAAGAAATAATATGTAATGATCCTGAGTAAACATAGAATTTATTTTTATCCAGAATATTTTCAAATAAAAATTTCTTCCTAATTGAACTACTTAAAATATTATCTATTCCATCTTTACCTAAGAACTTTAAACCTAACCATAATTTAATTATTTCAGCTGGTCTAGAACCTTGTACACCTAATTCTCCTCTATTTAAAACATCATCAGAAGAGTCAATATAAGGTAACCCAGTATAAAAGGCTTTTTTAAGCTTATTCATATCATCAACTAATAAAAGAGATGAAGTTTTGGTTATCCCTAAGATTTTTTGAGGATTAATGGTTATCGAATTAGCAATATTAAGATTATCAATTTCTTTTATGTTATGAAATTTGTAGTTTGAGATTGCAAAAATACCACCTATTGAGCCATCAATATGCAACCATATATTGTTATCTTTGCAGATATTACCAATTTCATAAATTGGATCAATTGAACCTCTAATTGTAGTTCCAAAGGTAGCAACCACAGAAAATAGCTTTTTACCTAATAATTTACTTTTCCTGATTTCATTATTAAGCTGTGATATATCCATTTTTCCATAATTATCGGTTTCAATAGATATAAGATTTTCATCTTTAACTCCTATAATTCTTGCACATTTTTTAAATGAAACATGGGCATCTTCACTGATAATAAAGGAGGCTTCAGGATCAAAGGTTAATCCTGAATTAAATTTAGCGCACGCTAAAGCATTTAAATTATTTAAAGTCCCCCCACTTGCGGCTATGCCGCCTGATGAATTACCAAAACCAACTTCATTAGCAAACCATTTGCATAAATCATTTTCAATAATGGAAATACTTGGAGAAAGTTCTTCAGCTAAAAGATTATTATTTAAGGGCCCCTGCGATAAGATCTCCTATTATAGAAATTGTTAAAGGGGGAGGGTCTAAATTAGCCAAGAGATCCAGGATGAGAAGGATTAAAAGATGAATAAATCAATGAATTAATATCATCCAATAGCACTTTTATATCACAACCAAACTCAGCAGGCTCAGATATTATTTTTATTTTATTTTGAGGAAGTGGGGATAATTTTTCTGAAACGGAAAACCAGTCGCAGATAATTTTTGATGTTTGATTTAATAATTTAAGTAACTCCTCGTTATCTCCATTAGGAGATGGAAAGTAATCTATTATTAAGTTATTTAAATCAGATTTCATTATTTTGATTATTAATGATTGCTTTTTAAATTAAATTTATGAAAGAACAGTTAGAAAAATATAATTGTACAGATTTTAGTAAAAAAAACATTTTTTTTAAATACAAAAATTGGATGAGGGTTGTAATGAGAAGAGCAGAATCTGTGGGTGAAATAGAATTACCAATAGCAGCTTTAATAATAGACCAAAGAGGTAGATGCATAGGAAGAGGAACTAACAAAAGGCAAATAAATAAAGATCCTCTAGGACATGCTGAATTAATTGCGTTAAGACAAGCTGCCTTTTTGAGACAAGATTGGAGATTTAATGATTGCATTATGTTGGTTAACTTAGAACCATGCCAAATGTGCGCTGGAGCATTAATTCAAGCAAGAATGGGTATTGTAATATTTGCGGCAAAAGACAAAAAAAGAGGAGGATTTGGAGGTTCTATTGATTTATCAAAACATAAAAGTGCTCATCATAAAATGAAAGTATACGGTGGATTATTAGAAGCAGAATCACAAAAATTATTAAAGCTTTGGTTTAAAAAGTTGCGGACTGGAAAATAGTAAATTTTTTAAGCTCAGTATCAAATAAATTTAATAATTTATCTACATTTTCTGAACTTGAATTGTATCCCATTAAACCAATTCTCCAGATTTTTCCTGAAAGAGTTCCTAACCCGTTACCAATCTCAATACCATGATTTTTTAATAGATGATTTCTAAATGCATCACCATCAACATCTGAAGGGATTTTAACTGTGGTTAGAGTAGGTAATCTAAATTGTTCAGCAACATGCATTTCAAGTCCTAATTCAGTTAACCCTTTGTATAGTTTTTGAGAATTAACAAGATGTCTATCCCATATATTTCTCAAACCTTCTTTAGCCAGTATTCTCAAACCTTCCCTGATTGCATAATTCATATTTACTGGAGCTGTATGATGATAAACGCGATCTGATCCCCAATATTTATTAAGTAATGACAAATCAAGATACCAATTTGGTACTTTAGATTTTCTATTTTTTAATTTTTCTTCGGCCCTTTCGTTCATTGTAAATGGACTTAAACCAGGAGGACAACTTAAGCCTTTTTGGCTACAACTATAAGCTAAATCAATTTGCCATTTATCAATAAAAAGTTCTACAGCTCCTAAAGATGTAACGGCATCAACAAGGAAAAGACAATTATTCTTCCTGCATATTTCTCCAATACCTTCTAATGGTTGAAGTACTCCTGTTGAAGTTTCAGCATGAACTATTGCAAAAATGGATGGTTTAATCTTTTCAATTTCAAATTCAATTTCTTCAAGTGAGAAAGCTTCACCCCAATTTTTTTCAATAACATTTACATTGGCTTTATAACGAGAAGCCATATCTATAAGCCTGTCTCCAAAATAACCCTTTTTAGCTATTAAGATTTTTTCTCCTTCCTCTATAAAATTTGCAATAGAAGCTTCCATCGCGGCACTACCAGTCCCACTCATTGGTAATGTAACTCTATTGTTGCACTGCCATGAATATCTCAATAATTTTTGTACATCGGACATTAATTCCAAATATGCTTCATCTAAATGACCAATAGGATTAAGTGATAATGCTTTTAAAACCTCTGGATTTGCATTAGAAGGTCCTGGCCCTAATAACAACCTTGTTGGAACAAATGTATTTGAAAAATTTGGTAAATTATCTTCGATTAAGGAAGATACAAGCTTTGAATCTGTCAAAACCTTTTTGCAGTATTACTTTAAATTAAACCAATAAGGTTACTTAAGCGATAATTTTTTAAGGAAATTAATTCAATTTAAATATTTTCATACAAAAACGCCCTAATAAATAACTTGAAATAAACAAAGATCGTATTAAGTGTTCAAAAAAGTTACGATTGATACAAAATTAGTATTTTAAAATTACTAATTTTTAGTAAGGTATAAAAAATTTAATGTCTAAATCTTCACAAGATGTTTTAAGTCAAATTAAAGATGAAGGTATCGAACTCATCGATTTAAAATTCACTGATATACATGGAAAATGGCAACATTTAACAGTTACCTCTGACATGATTGAGGAGGAGTCATTTATTGAAGGTCTAGCATTTGACGGATCATCAATAAGAGGATGGAAAGCTATTAATGCTTCAGATATGGCTATGGTTCCTGATTCAACTACTGCATGGATTGACCCTTTTTATAAGCATAAAACATTAAGTATGATTTGCTCGATTCAGGAACCTAGAAGTGGTGAGCCATATGACAGATGTCCTAGGTCTTTAGCCAAAAAAGCATTATCATATTTGGATTCAACTGGCATTGCTGATTCAGCATTCTTCGGTCCTGAACCAGAATTTTTTCTTTTTGATGATGTAAGGTATGACTCTAAAGAAGGAAGTTGCTTTTACAGTGTTGATACAATTGAAGCTCCTTGGAATACAGGAAGAGCAGAGGAAGGGGGAAATTTAGGTTACAAAATTCAGTACAAAGAAGGATATTTTCCTGTATCGCCTAATGATACAGCTCAAGATATAAGATCAGAGATGCTTTTGTTAATGGGCCAACTTGGTATCCCAATAGAAAAACATCATCATGAAGTTGCAGGAGCAGGTCAACATGAATTGGGAATGAAATTTTCTTCTCTTATTGAAGCTGCAGATAATGTAATGACCTACAAGTATGTAGTAAGAAATGTAGCCAAGAAATATGGAAAGACTGCAACATTTATGCCGAAACCCGTTTTTAACGATAACGGTACGGGTATGCATGTTCACCAAAGTTTATGGAAAAGTGGACAACCATTATTTTTTGGAGAAGGCACATATGCTAATCTCTCACAAACAGCCAGATGGTACATAGGAGGAATTTTAAAACACGCTCCTTCCTTTTTAGCTTTTACTAATCCAACAACAAATAGTTATAAAAGACTTGTACCTGGTTTTGAAGCACCTGTAAATCTTGTATATTCTGAAGGTAATAGATCTGCAGCTGTGAGAATTCCCTTAACAGGACCAAGTCCTAAAGCTAAAAGACTAGAATTTAGATCTGGCGATGCCCTAGCAAATCCATATCTATCATTTACTGTAATGATGTTGGCTGGCATTGATGGCATAAAGAATCAAATTGATCCTGGTGATGGAGTAGATGTTGACCTTTTTGAATTAAGTCCAGAGGAACTCTCAAAAATTGATACTGTTCCATCATCTTTAAATGATGCACTAAATGCTTTAAAAGCAGATAGAGAATATCTATTAGCAGGTGGAGTATTCACAAATGATTTTATTGATAACTTTATTGATATAAAATATGAAGAAGTTCAACAACTTAGACAAAGACCACATCCACATGAATTTTTCATGTATTACGATGCATAAATTGCTGAATTTATAAAATTCATTTATCACTTATAAAAATCAATTTTTTTGAGAATTTATACATTAAGTTCTCAAAAAGATTTTTTTTTTGTTGAAATAAGTATATACAGATTTAGCTATGGCACAGGACTCAATCACTAAAATAGCCTATAACACCCTTCAGCAAGGTAAAAGTATTGCTGGTTTAGCTCACAAAGAGATTAGTAGTAAATTAATGAACTTACTATCTCCTGATGAGAAATTAAATGACTTTAATATTGATAAGAATCTTCTTTTAGATATTCAAAAATCAATGGGTAAATTAAGAGAAGAAGATTGGAACGATGCCGAAAATAATATTTACCCACTGAAACTATTATTCGACGAACCTTGGTTAAGGTATCTAACACAGTATCCAAAACTTTGGCTAGATATGCCTAATACATGGGAGAGAAGGAAAAAACAAAAAAATAATGATTTACCAAAAAGTATAGAAAAAGAAAATTATCCAAACTATTATTTAAGAAATTTTCATCATCAAACTGATGGTTATTTATCAGACTTTTCAGCTAGCATTTACGATCTTCAAGTAGAAATTTTATTTAATGGTACAGCTAATCCGATGAGAAGAAGAATAATTAAACCATTAAAAACTGGCTTACTTAATTTTAATAACAGAAAAAGAAGTTCAATAAAAATCTTAGATGTTGCTACCGGCTCAGGTAGGACACTTAAACAGCTTAGAGGAGCTTTTCCAAAAGAAAAGATCATAGGTCTTGATCTCTCCGATTCTTATCTTAAAGAGGCTAGTAGGCATATCTCAAGCTTAGAGGGTGACTTAATTGAATTAATAAAAGGAAATGCAGAAGAATTACCTTTTGAAGATAATAGTTTTCAAGGTGTATCTTGCGTATATTTATTTCATGAATTACCCAGAACAGTTCGAGAAAATGTCTTAAAGGAATTTATTAGAATACTTGAACCAGGTGGAACCCTTGTTTTAGCTGATTCAATACAAATAAAAGATTCTCCTGAATTTTTAAGTATAATGGAAGGTTTTTATAAAAATTTTCATGAACCATTCTATTGTGACTACATTAAGGATGATATTGATAATAAAATGAAAGAGATTGGTTTCAAAGAAGTTTCTTCACAATCCTTTTTTATGACGAAAGTCTGGTCTGCGGTAAAATAAAAAAAATATTTTTAAGCAATGAAATCATGGCCTAATAATACTCAGAGAATAGTAAAGGAATTAAACGAGAATCTTAAAATTGATCATAATAACTGGCACAAATTGAAAAGCAACAAAAATATTAGGGCTGCTGAATTAATTTCATCAGCATTATGTCAATTAATAATTGGCAATAATACAAAAGATTCTATTGCCTATTTAGAGGAAAGTATAAAATGGCTAAAGGGTATTAATGTTGATACACCTTGTCCAGATAGGAAATCACCTCTTTAAGGCCAATTGCACTCTATTACCTTTCGGACTCCATCTAACATCATCAAAACATTCGTGAATTATATACAAACCTCTTCCATTAATTGAATCAACTCTTTTGGGTAAATGAAAGATTCTTTTCTTTTGTTCTAAACCATTTCCTTGATCTTGAATTTGCCACACACACCAATTTGGAGTAATTATCCTTTTTACTTTTATACTTTTATGAGGATCAAGATTATTTCCATGTTTCACGGCATTAACAAGCGCTTCATGTAAACCTAATTTTACTATGTAAAAATTTCTTCTTTTTTTTAACGGTTCTAATAATTGATCTACGAATTCTGTTAATTGAAGGGAAGACTGTAATTCAAATTTAGAAGTGCCCTGAATAAAGGACATAAAAAATCAAAGTTTTCTTAATAATAACTTATTATTGGATCAACAATCAAAGACAATTATCATGCCTTAAAGCTATTGAAGGATGTCTTAATATCGAATCCATAAGCCTTACCCCTCTTAATTGATTAACTAAAGGCATGTGGCCATCCGGAGCATCTAAAGACCATGAAAAAGCTGAGGGATAACGAGTCCAAATTCCATCTTTTTTCCATCCAATTCTTGGCCATAATAGATCATATCTTTTTCCAACTGATTTTAATAGTTTAGCTTGTATTGAAAATCCAAATTTTCCTTGAGAATAAATTTTCCACAATCTATCAATAGTTTCAAGATCTTTTCCAGACATGTTTTTGACCTCACTGTAAAATACATAACCTCTTTTTTCTGCAACTTTACCTGCAAGTTCTCTTAGGATAGAGCTAGTTAGTCTATCCGCCTCTTCAAAGTTTTGTTCAAGTAAATTTAATTGCAATTTATCAAAATTAATTTCTCTTTCTGTATAAGTTAAGAACCACTTATTATAAATATCATTTTCAAAAAATTCTGGCTTATACATTTTTAATACTTGTAAAATCCAGCCATTAGCCCAATCATCTCCTCCTCTTTCGCTTTCTTTCAAAAAAGTATCAGCAACCTCAAATAAAGAATCAGCTGAAGATTCAATTTTCTTTATTAAACTTTTTCTCTTTCTTTGATTAGATTCAACAAAACTATTAACTAAATCAGTTATGTTTTCTATACTATTGTTTTTATCCTGCAAAGACATTTTAATAAGAAGACAAGTTTAATTAATTTATTTATATAATCCTATGAATTTCAAAAAGACAACGCTTAAGGAATTTAGGAATTTAAAAGGTCTTCTTATTGATTTAAGAAGTCCAGATGAATATTATAAAGGACACATGCCTAATTCAATTAATATTCCACTATTTAATAATGATGAAAGAGCATTTATTGGTAAAAAATATAAAAATGCTGGAAGAGAGAAAGCTGTTTTTGAAGGATTAAAAATTGTTGAAAAAAAATTTGATCAATTAATTGGAGATATAGTTTCAGAAAATAAAAAATATATTAATAAAACTAAATCACCACAAATAAGTTCTCAATTAAAATTTTATTGTGCAAGAGGAGGTATGCGATCTATAAGTATAAGCTGGCTTTTAGAAAAAATTGGTTATAAATCTTTTAAATTAGAAGGGGGATATAAATCATATAGAAATTGGGTTTTAAATAGCTTCCAAGATGATAGAAATATTACTTTAATTGGAGGCAAAACAGGTACGGGTAAAACCAAAATTCTTAAAAATTTAATGAGCCATAATTATCAAGTTATTGACCTCGAATATTTAGCAAATCACAGGGGCAGTTCATTTGGAGGTTTAGGAATGACTTGTCAACCATCAAATGAGCAATTTGAAAATTTATTAGCAGAAAAGTTATTAAGATTTTCTAAAAGTAAAACTATTTATATTGAAGCAGAAAGTGCGAATATAGGTAGTTGCAGAATCCCTAATGAATTATTTAAGCAAATGAAAAATGCAAAAAGGATTGAAATTATCCAAAGTAAAAAAAATAGAATAAGCGAATTAATTAGTACTTATAGTGTCTTTCCAGATAATGAATTAAAAAATTCAGTAAAAAAAATAAGTAAAAGACTAGGTCCTCAAAGAACAAAAAGAGCAATTGAAGCTATAGAAAGTAAAAATTGGGAAGATGTCTGCAATGCTGTTCTTGACTACTATGACAAGTGTTATGACTATGAATTAGCAAATAATTTAAACGTTAATATTATCGATATTCAAGATAAAAAAGAGAAAGAAATTATTGAATTAATTACTAAAGAAGAAAACTAAAATAAAAATTACAAAGAAAATTTTTTTGTTATAGAATTGATAGATTATTTAAGGATCTTATGTCAAAAAATAAAGAAGCGACAATACAGTTTTATGAAGGAGTAAGTGAGCCAGTCGTTCCTGAGATAAGATTAACTAGAGGAAAAGATGGATCAACAGGTCAAGCCTTTTTTATATTTGAGAAGCCTCAAGCACTATCTAAATTATCTAGTGGAGAAATAATAGGTATGAAGATGATTGATGAAGAAGGAGAGTTAACTACAAAAGAAGTAAAAGCTAGGTTTGTTGATGGTAGTCCCACTTTTGTAGAAGCAGTTTATTCTTGGAGAAATAAGGATGATTTTGAGAGATTTATGCGTTTCGCAAATAGTTATGCGAAATCAAATGGTTTAGGATATTCTGAAAAGTAAATAGTTCACAACAAAATTGAATAGTTCTCTTTTTTTTAAATTACTAGTAATATCATTTATTTTTTTAATCTTTTGGAGTTTAAGAGATTTTTTCTTACTAATTATATGTTCTTTAGTATTAGCAAATATTATATGCAATTTATGTAATCAGTTCAAAAGATTGTTGAAGATACCTAGACCTTTTTCCCTTATATTAGTATTAATTGTTTTAACATTTATATTTCTTACCTCAGCAATTTTAATTTTACCTCCATTTATAAAAGAGTTTAATGAAATTCTTTTTGACATCCCTAATGCATTTACAAGAATAAACTCATTAATAAATTCAAACTTAGATAAGGTAAACAAATTATTTTATGGGGAAGATTCTAAAAATATTTATGACAGTTTAAGTATTATTAATGAGTTTACTACTTTACCTGATGCGGCAAACATAGTTAAGGCTATTCAAGAAAGTTTTGTAAATTTAATAAATTTTGCTGGAAATCTAGGTTCTGGATTAATTAGGCTCATCTTTGTCTTAGTTGTAAGTTTAATGATTTCAATTGAACCAAATGCCTATAAAGAAGTGGTCTTACTTATAACACCAAAACACCTAAGAAATAAATTCAGAAATATTTTAGAAAAGTCAAATATAGCCTTATCTAATTGGTTATTTTCAATGGTTATAAGTTCTCTATCTGTTGGATTATTATCATTAATCGTACTCTATGTGTTTGATGTTAAATATGCAATTTCGAATGCCATTATTGCAATGGTTTTGAATATTATTCCAAATATTGGTCCGGTTTTGAGCGCAGTATTTCCTATCTCAATAGCATTAATCGATAATTTATGGAAACCTCTTCTAGTTTTAGGCTCTTATATTATCATTCAAAATATTGAGAGCTACATAATTATGCCCTCAATAATGAAAAAGAAGACTAATCTTCTTCCAGGTTTGACACTAATATCACAATTTGGATTTACTTTCATATTTGGCCCATTAGGATTAATACTCTCGCTTCCATTAGCAGTAGTAATTCAAGTAGTTATTAAAGAGATTTCTAACCAAGACTTTAAGGTAGAAAATTATTAATTTAAATTTTTTCTTAAATAAGGAAAACTTAAATTATAAAGAAGCTAAGAGGATGTCTCAAAAAAGCATAATATATAGAACTTATTGTTAAATAATCAAAAATAATTTTAATTTCATTTGAAAGATCAAAAAATAAAAAAATTAGTAAAAAAAATAAAAAATTATTTTTTTTCATATTGAAATTATTTACTATCCTCTATCAAAAAAGATGGAGCCAACAATATACTTGAATAACTGCCAACTACAATTCCTATTGCAAGAGCTATTGAGAACCAAAAAAGAGAATAAGAGCCAAATAATATTAATGTAAGCAAAGGAATGAGCGTTGTTAAACTAGTGAATAAAGTTCTTCTTAAAGATTCATTTACAGATACCTCTATACTTTCATTAAAATTATTATATTTTTTTGATTTATTATTTTCTCTAATCCTATCAAAAATTACAACAGTATCATTAACTGAGTATCCAGCAATTGTTAATAATGCAACTGCAAATAAACTATTTACTTCAACAGATAAAATTATACCTAACCATGAAAAACAACCAAAAACAATAAATAAGTCATGAAATAAAGCTGTTAATGCAAGAATAGAAAATTTCTTATCAAATCTTACTGAGAGATATAATGAGATCGCTACTAATGAAATAGCTAGAGAACTTAATCCATTAACTAATAAATCCTTACCCAACTTAGGTCCAACTGATCTAGAGTTTTTACTTCCAAAATCTAAAGGACCAATAATTTCATTTATATTTTCAATTAGTTCTTCAGATTTATTTATTTTTATAAAGGGAGTTCTTATTGAAATTAATTTATTATCGTTTTGTACTTGTAATCTTATATTGTTAACAAGAGTTTTATCCCTTGAGATATCTCTTATCTTTTGTAATAAAATATCTGTTGTAATTTCTGAACAAGATTCATTACATATTCTTTCAATTCTAATTTCATTACCACCAACAAAATCCATGCCTAAATTTACAGGTTTTTTAATAGGTTTATAAAAACTTGATAACAAAATTCCACTTAAACTAAAAAGAATTAGAAATAAGGAGAAATACCATATTCCTTTTTTGATTTTTAATAACTTTATAAATTTAGAGCTCATAATTTCTTATTAGATAAGTTCTTATTAATTATATTTTTATCATTTATTAAATAAAGTTTTATTTGCCTCATAGATTGATAACTTGTCAAAAACCTTAAGAATGTTTTAGAACAATTTAAAGAGGTATATAAACTTATAATTACTCCTATACCTAATGTGGCTGCAAATCCTTTGACAAAATTTGTACCCACTATAAATAATATAAAGCAGCTTATCAAGGTAGTTATATGTCCATCGATTATTGATGAATTAGCCCTTAAAAAACCATTATCTATAGATCTAATTAAAGTATTTCCATTCTTTAATTCATCTCTAATTCTCTCAAAAATTAATATATTTGCATCTACTGCCATACCAAGGCTCAAAATCAATCCTGCTATACCAGGTAAAGTAATTGTTACAGGTATAAGAGAATATAGAGCTAGATTAAATAAACCATAAATTAATAGTGAAACTACTGAAATAAATCCAAGAATTCTATAATTAACTATCATAAAAAGACCAACAAATATCAAGCCAAGTATTGCCGCATAAAAACTTTTAATTATATTTCTATTTCCAAGTAATGCTCCAATAGTATTTGTTTCGATTATCTCTACTGGAAGTGGCAAAGATCCTCCTTTTAACTGCACTTCTAATTCGCGTGCTTCTTCAGCCGTGAAATTACCGCTTATAGTAGCAGATCCTCCTGTAATTCCAGTTTTAGAAAACTGATTCCCAACACTTGCTTCGCTAATAGATTCACCATCTAAAACTATAGATAATAAACGATCACTTCCAGCAATTGATTTTGTTAATTCAGCAAACTTATCTCCACCTTCACTATTGAAAGATAATAAAACCTCCCAATTATTATTTGACTGTTCTTGTCTTCTTCCTGCACTAATTAAGTCTTTTCCAGTCAAATCTGTGGACTTAAATAAATTTGCAATTTGCTTATTGATATATTTTCTCTGGTCTACTAATTTTGAATAAAAATCAACTTTATCTGATTCATAACCTGTCACATCTTCAATACTTATTAAAGCACTTTTCAGCTTTTGAAAATTATTTTCATCATATTTTCTACTATTAAAGTCATTAAATAATTCTATTAAATTATTTATCTTTAAGTCTTTGTGCTTGAAAAGTCTTTAACTCTGTAAAGGTATTAGGAGTTTGAGTTCTAAATTCTAATAAAGCTGTTTTTCCAATAACTCTTGATGCAGATAATGGATCTTGTTCCCCAGGTAGTTCAATTATTAATTGATTATTACCTAGAGTTTGAAGATTAGATTCTGATACACCTAAGTTATTAACTCTCCTATCTAAAACTGCTTTAACAGATGCAAGTTCATCTTTGGTAACTTCTTCTTTATCTTTAATTAATTGAAGTGTTAATTGTGATCCACCCCTTAGATCCAAACCTAATTGAAAGGGATAATTAATTAATAAATAAATCGAAAAAGCTATCAAAAAAATAATAAAAAAAAGCCATCCTTGCCTTCTTTTCATATTTTAAATACTCCCCTTTACAAGACTTTCAACTTGTTCAATAATTTGATGAGGTTGAATAATTGTTAGATTTTCTAAATTACCATTATAAGGAGTTGGAATATCCTGACTAGATAAGCGTATTGGTCTAGCATCTAAATCATCAAAGCACTGCTCTGTAATTAAAGCTATAAGCTCAGCACCTATGCCTCCAGTTTTCATACACTCCTCAACAATTAATACTTTATTTGTTTTCTTGATAGATTTGGATATTGTTTTCATATCAAAAGGTTTTAAACTTATAAGATCAATTAATTCAACATCAATATTATTTTTTTCTAGTTGCTCAATAGCTTTTAAACAGTGGTGACGCATCCTAGAATAAGTTAGAATAGTAATATCTTTACCTTCTTTTACTAAATCTGCTTGATCAAGGGCGCATACATAATCCCCAGAAGGAAGTTCCTCAGATAAATTATATAAAAGTACATGTTCAAAAAATAAGACTGGATTATCGTCTCTTATAGCTGCCTTCATTAATCCTTTAGCATTAGTTGGGGTACTACAGGCTACTATTTTTATACCTGGAACAGCATGAAAATAGGCTTCTAATCTTTGGCTATGTTCTGCTCCAAGTTGTCTACCAACTCCTCCTGGACCTCTTACTACAGCTGGTATCTTATAGTTTCCACCACTTGTATATCGGAGCATACCCATGTTGTTTGAAATCTGATTAAAAGCAAGAAGTAAAAAACCCATATTCATACCTTCAACAATTGGTCTTAGACCTGTCATGGCTGCACCTACAGCCATTCCAGTAAAGCTATTTTCAGCAATAGGAGTATCAAGTACTCTTAATTCTCCATATTTATCATAAAGATCTTTTGTCACTTTATATGAACCACCATAATGACCAACGTCTTCACCCATAATACAAACATTAATATCTCTAGCCATTTCTTCGTCAATTGCTTCTTTTAAAGCATTAAATAATAAAGTTGTTGCCACAATAAGAAAACACCTAAAATCATCCTATATATAAATTTATACCATTAAGGTGGAATTATCCTCCTTCTGCAAAGGTTATAAGTAGTAATATTGATAAAATCATCCCAGGCGATAATAGAAGAATTAACAAGCCGAGGTCATGTAAAGACATCTAAATAAGTTTATATATAGTTGATAATATTCAACTTTTACTTAATTTTTAAGAAAAAACTTCGAATAAATACAATAAATAAACCAAAACCAATAAATGCGAAAGAAAATGTTGCTAAAAATGATAATCCAACTATCAAAGTATTTAAGCTTGTAGATATACTTTGAACTATTTCAGAATTATTAGAAGGTCTATGAGTTGCAAAATAAATAGCTATATTTTTACTTATTAAATAAAAAATCATAAAAAGAGAAAAACTTGTTATTGATCCAATTAAAAAATTAAGTGGACCTTTCGGAGGATCATTCTTATTATCATTTTCACTTATTTTTGATGAATCAATTTGATTTAATTCTTTTTTATTCATAACTAGATAATTTCAATACCTTTACTATGAAATTGGCATACCCAAACATCAAAATCAAATTTTTTAAATATTTCAATATTCTTCTTATATATTTTATTAGCCATATTAAAGTCTTCAAATATTGCATAACAACTTGGACCAGATCCACTCATAGAGGAGCAAAGAGAATTATCTAAATTAGATAAAATATTAAGCCCATCATTAACTGATTTAAATTCATATTGAACTATCTTCTGCAAGATCATTTCTAATATTTATTTTTTTTTGAAAAATATCTTTGTTTATAAATCCTAAATTTTTTAATGTATCTCTTTTCTGTTCGATATTTATATTTGATAAATCAATAAATCTAGAATATTTTTCATAATATTTCTTATAAACATATGCAGTTGATATTGAAATATTTGAATTTTTTATTAAAAGCAATCCATAAGGTTTAGTAAAATTATATTTTTTTAAAATTTCTCCTCTTCCAAAACAATATTGGCTTCCACCTTTTATACAAAATGGGACATCAGATCCTAATTTACTAGCTAATTGATGTAATATTTTTGAATTTAAATTTAAATTCCATAATTCATTTAAACCTATTAAAGTTCCAGCAGCATCACTAGAGCCACCTGCTAATCCAGCTCCTATGGGAATGTTTTTTCTTAAGAATATATTTGCTCCTAATTCTTTTTTACCTGAATAATCTTTTATGAGTCTAGCTGCTTTGATTATTAAATTTTCATCACCATTATCTAGATTTGCAGAATCAGTTTTTAAATTTAATTTTCCTTCATTATTAATTTCAATTTCTAATTGATCTGAAAGATTAATACTTTGCATTACCATTGCTAACTCATGGAAACCATCTTCTCTTTTTCCTATTATCTCTAAATGAAGATTTATCTTTGCTGGAGCATTAATGATTATTTTTTTGTTCTTTAGATCTGACATTAATTTATTATTTCAATTATTTATATTAATACAAAGCTTTGCGATATTGATCCACTGTTCAATTGACAAATCCTGAGGTCTTAAATCAAAACTTATTCCACTATCAATTTCTATCCTTTCAATATCCTCCTTACTTAATATTGAAGTTATTGTATTTTTTATTTTTTTTCTTCTAGCACTAAATGTCACTTTTAAAAGATTATCAATATATTTTTCTAACTTAAAATCTAATCTTAAATTTGACGGTAAAGGTTTAAATACTACTAACGATGAATATACTTTTGGCTCAGGATAAAAGGCAGAAGGAGAGATATCACATATTTTTTCTACTGTGGAAATAAGCTTAATTCTTGTACTGATTGCTCCATTATTACTATCTCCTTCATTTGCTATTATTCTATCTACTATATCTTTTTGCATTAAAAAAATTATATTTTTTATATTATTTTTTCTTTCTTCTCCTAACCCTCCCAAAAACTTTTCTAAAATAGGACTACTTATATTGTAAGGTATATTTGCTACTACTTTAGTGAACTCATATTTAGAGTTTTCAAAATTAATTTTAAGTATATCTCCTTGTTGTAATGAAAATTTTTCATTAACAGAAAATTTTTTAGTTAAAAATTCAATCAAATCCTTATCTAACTCGACTGCGTGCAATCCTCTTATTTTAGAATCTAATAATCTAGATGTTAAAGCGCCTCTCCCTGGACCAATCTCTAAAATAAAGTCATCTTCATCAAGATTAGCAGTCTGTCTTATTTTCTCTAGAATTTTTTCATTTATTAACCAATGTTGACCAAATCTCTTTTTTGTAAATCTTTTTTTTAAATTCATAAAAAATATAAATAGAATATTAAATAATCACTATTTAAATTATATCAACTTTAATTATGAGCTTTTCAAAAAATAATTTAGATAAATTAAAATCCATTCAAAAAAAAGAATCATTTAAAAATAAAATTTCTCCTCAAAATTTGGATCTATCCAAAATAAATCAAACCAGCTCATCCAATAATGATAAACCAGAAGAGCTTTTTTATTCAATTATCGATAATTCATCTTCCCTTGAAGAGACTACGTTTGTTAGTCCCAAATTGAAAAATGCAGAAGATAACTTATTTAAATCAAAGATTAATAAATATAACTCTAATAACGTTTCAAGCTCAGCTAATTCTAATAACGAATTATCAGAAGAAGAGCTTTTATACGATGAATTCAACTACCTATTAGAAGAATAAAATATAATTTAAATTAATTAATTTATGATCCAAACAAATAGATTAACGATAAATGCCATAGGCAAAATAAAAAAGCCTTGGATAAAAGAAGGGATTGATCAGTATAGAAAACGAATGCCTGATCTTATAATTAGAGAATTTAAACATTTTAAAATAAATAATTTTAAAGAAAAACGAGATAAAAATATAATCATCAGTCTTGGGGAAGAAGGTAAGTCGTTTAACTCAAAAGAATTCTCCTCCTTACTTTTAAATTTCAATAATCAAAAAATCACTTTTTTTATTGGAGATTCTGACGGCTTGTCCTCTCAATTTAAATATAATTCAGACCTTTTACTTAGCCTCTCCCCATTAACATTCCCCCACGAACTAGCACGACTAGTTTTAATTGAGCAAATTTATCGTGCTGTTTCGATTGCGAAAAATTCACCTTATCATCGTTCATAAAATGAAGATGATTTAAATTAATGTTAAATAAATAAATAAAAAGACCATTACACCAAAATATATTTATATAGTACATATATACTATAAAATTTATGATGGTTGATAAAAAGTTTAATCTACCCTTGCTAGGTGATTCGGTATCTGCAGGATTTCCTTCCCCGGCTGATGACTATACAGAACAAAATATAGATTTAAATGAACATTTGATTAAAAATCCCTTTAGCACTTTCTTTTTGCGCGTTAAAGGAGATTCGATGATCAATTCAGGTATTCAAAATCATGACTTAATAATAGTCGATAAGAGTTTAATTCCAGTACCAGGTAATATAGTTATTGCAATGATAGATGGAGAATTCACAGTAAAAAGACTAGAGAAAAAGAATGACGAATTATATTTAAAATCAGAAAATGATAGCTATCCAGATTTCAACTTTAAGAATCATAATGAAATTCAAATTTGGGGTGTTGTCATATATTCAATACATAATTTTGCATAAAGAAAAGCATGGAAGCTATAGCACTGGTAGATGGTAATAATTTTTATGCTTCGTGTGAACAAAGCATCAATCCATCATTAAGAGGAAAACCATTAGTAGTGTTATCTAATAATGATGGATGCATCATTGCAAGAAGTTCAGAAGCGCGCGCTTTAAGAATCAAAATGGGAGTTCCATACTTTAAAGTCAAAGAAAAACTCAAAAAGGAAAAAGTAGTAGTTCTAAGTTCAAATTATTCCTTATATGGCGATATGAGCAGAAGATTAATGAATCTACTAACTAAATATTGTGAGCAAATAGAAATTTATTCAATTGATGAAGCATTTATTTCTATAAACAGGCCTCACGATAATAATTTATATCCTTGGGCAAGAGAAATAAGAACTTCTATATATCAAAAGCTAGGGATAAATATAACAGTAGGCATAGGAAGTAATAAATTAAGATCTAAATTGGCCAATAGATTAGCGAAAAAGATCAATACCTCTTCTGGCATATTTGATTTAGAAAAGATCAATAATGAAGATGAATATTTAAGAAAAATCAAGATAGAAAATATATGGGGAATCGGCTATCAAACATCAAAATGGCTACAAAGTAAAGGTATAAAAAATGCTAAAGAATTGAAAGAGATGAATCAATATGAGATTAAAAAAAAGTTAGGAATAGTAGGAGAAAGAATTCAATTAGAATTAAAAGGTTATAAATGTCTTCCTATTGAAAAGGTAAAAAAATCAAAAAAAGAAATTCGCGTAAGCAGAAGTTTTGGTAAACCCATTACAAAATTAGAAGATTTAAAACAAGCCTTATCAATATATACAATAACAGCAGCAGAAAAAATGAGGCTTCAGAATTTACAAGCCTCTACTGTTACTATATTTACGCGTACAAGTCATTACTCAAATTCCAGCTATCAGAAAAGTGCCCATAAAATTTTAATAGAGTCTACTAATAATACAATTTACCTCTTAAAAATAGTTCTTGAATTATCTAAAGACATCTATCATCCTGACTATAAATTGGCTAAAGCAGGAGTCATCATGCAAGATTTAACTCCTCATAATTATTCACAAAAATCAATTATAAATTATCCTTTAAAAGGTAAATCAGAAAGAGAAAGAGATCTAATCAAAACGATTGATTTTATAAATAAAAGATTTAAAAGTGAAAAGATTACTTGGGGAATTACAGTAAAAAAAGGATCATGGAAAATGAATAGAAATTTATTAAGTGGTATATCAACAACAAATATCAGCCGAATTCCAACTATAATAATTTAAATAAAATTAAAAATGGAATTTATAATTTTTTTAAGTAAAATCGATAAAGAAATAATTGAACTTATAAAAAAAGCTAATTATTCAATTGAAGAGAATGCACCTTTATGTTTAATAGATAAAAGATTTATAGGATTCCACAAAAAAGTTGAAAAGAGTATAGTTATTTGTACAAATAATGCTAAAAAAATAAGTAATTACAGGAAAATTAAAAAAAATAATAATGATAACCACAAAACAAAACTTTATATAAGAAGAGGATTAAGGCATGAAGCGACTCATATGGCTCAGTCTTGCAATAATAATAAAACAACAGGAATTATCGAAAATTTAGATCAAAAAATACATAAAAACAAATTAAAGGCATTATATTCTTCAGTAAGAATTTCAGGAAATTTAGAGAAAGAAATAGAAGCTTATGTTATGGAAGACAAACCAAGAAAGGTTAAAGAAGCTATAAAAAAATATTGTCTATAAAGAAATCAATTAAATTACAAATTATTTCCACATCTTTGCTTATCTAAAGAAAAAATATGATTTCTTTCCGTATAATACAAATCTTGAAATTTAATTGCATCAGAGTTAAGTTCCTTAAATAGATCATCAATTTCATCAATAGAATCAGATGATTCCGGAGACTCTTTATCAATTAAAATTGATATACAATTTTCTAATGTTTTTAATCTTTGCAAACTCCATGACTGAATAAGATGTCTACACCGTTTCATTGATTTACCTCTTTCAAGTAAAGATAAAGTACCAAGCAAATTATCTTTAGCATTATTTAAAGTAGTCAATAATAATTCATTAGGATTTATGAATTGATTAATTTTATCGATAATTTCAGGATAATTAATTGATAGAAAGTCAGGTAAATAAGAGATCAAATCAATGTTAATAAAATCATTATATAAATCTTGATCTTTACTATTATTTATAAGATTTAAATAATCAGAGCCAAGTTTGGACTTTTCAATTTCATGAATTGAAGACCAAATAATACTAATTTGCTTTGAACTAAATCGATCAATTTCTCTTTTAGTAAGCTCATCTCTAATAAGTAGTCTTAGATTTGGACAGTTAACATAGTAGAAAATAACTTCAGATTCATTCTTATCCCTATAAGAAGAATCTTTAGGTAAATCAAATTTTTGAGATCTACCATGCCATCTAAAGCCTTTAACTTGTTTTCGCAAATCTTCCTCGAATTTGATAGCCAATCTTGCCTGTCCTCTACTCAATCTTTCAGAAACTTTTTGTAGGTAATGAGTCCTTGTTACAGATTGTGGCAACTTACTTAAAAAACGAACTAATAAAGAAACTACATTTTGAAAATCTTCAGCTTTGGAGATATCTTTATCAAAAAAGATTTGATCTATTTCCCAATCAATCCAAAATGAGGCCTTCTCAATCAAATTAAAATAATCATCTGAAGTATTCTTAGTTAGATATTCATCAGGATCTTTAAATTGTTGTAATTGTAAAATTTTAAGATTAATTTGTTCATGCAAAGATAAAGCTTCTATTTCCCTAATGATCCTTTTAGTAGCTAATTTACCTGCATTATCAGAATCAAAGTTTATTACTATATTTTTATTATCAGTACATCTGCATAATTGAGAGATTTGATACTTATTTAATGCGGTTCCTAGTGAAGCAACACAATTATTAACTCCTTTAGCATGAAGAGAAATCACGTCAAAATAACCCTCTACGACAATAGCCTTATCTTTTTTTCTTATGTTACTAGAAGCTTTATCAAAGGCAAAAAGCATCTTCCCTTTTTCAAAGACTTCTGTTTCTGGAGAATTTAAATATTTTGGTTCTTGACCATCAAGACTTCTTCCGCCAAAGGCTACAGTCCTGCCTTGTAAATCAAAAATTGGCACGATTAATCTATTTCTAAATCTATCAAAAATTTTTTTATCATTTTCTTTTGAAATAATTAGTCCAGCATTTTTTATAGATTCAATACTAAATTTCTCAACTTGTGTTAGATACAAATACAAATTATTCCATGAATTAGGAGCATAACCTAACTCAAAATCTTCGATTATATTTTTATCAAGATTCCTTTGATTTACTAAATAATCTAGAGCATTTTTTCCTAATTGATTATTAAGTTGAGATTTAAACCAATTCTTAGTAATCCTTAGAATTTTAAAAAGTTCTTCTCTTTTTGTTAACTGTTTTTTATAAGCCTCATTTTGAGGTCCATCTAAAGTTAAAACATTAATATCATTTTTTTTTGCTAAAGATAGAACAACATCTGAAAAATTATTTCTGGTAAATTCCATTAAAAATTTAATTGAATTACCACCAGCTCCACAAGAAAAACAATAATAAAATTGCTTTTCTGGAGAGACCGTCATTGATGGTTTACTATCATCATGAAAGGGGCATATCCCGACAAATTCTTTACCTCTTTTTTTTAAAACAACATGTTCAGATATAACCTCAACAATATCTGCCTTATCTTTTACTTCATTAATTGTATCTGGATGTATAGCAGGACTCATTAATCTATATTTGTGTAGTATTAAATAAATTTGATTATGTTATAAATCATTATGAAAGAAGAATCTACTTAAATTCACAAAATAATTAACTTTAAAAATAAATGTCAGAATCACCAAGTTTATTAAATATAAATTCAAAATATAATAAGTTCTTTTTATTACTAGCTTCTCTATTCTTTAGTTTGATGACTGTATGTGTAAAAAAAATAGATAATAGGATTCCTATTTTTGAATTAGTTTTTTTTAGATCAATATTTAGTTTAATAATAACTTACATAATTATTAAAAAAAGAAATATTTATCCTTGGGGTAAAAATAAGTTTCTTCTAATCTTAAGAGGGGCATTGGGAACTTTAGCTCTTATGTGTATCTTTTACGCAATTAGAAATATGCCATTAAGTATTGCGACTGTAATTCAATATACTTATCCAATATTCATCTCAATATTTTCTGTGGTTTTCATTAATGAGAAATTGAACAAATATATTATTTTTGCTTTATTTATAGGTTGGTTAGGAATATTAATAATTTTAAATCCTTATAGATTATCCTCACTCGATATTAATCTTAAAAATATAAGTATATTAATCTCTTTCATTGGTGCAATCTCTACGTCATTAGCATACATTACAGTCAAAAAATTATCATATGAAGAAGATATATTTGTAATTATCAAATATTTCCCTTTAATATCAACCATCTTTTTATTGCCAATAGTAATATTTAATTGGGTGACCCCTCAAGCCTCAGATCTCATTTGGATTATAGGAATTGGCTTTTTTACTCAATTAGGACAAATATTCTTAACAGTTGGTCTTAAAAATTTGCCTACCACCCAGGCAGCGACGATAAATTATTGCCAAGTATTATTTGGATCCTTATGGGGCATATATTTGTTTAATGAAAAAATTACAATTAACTTTATTTTTGGTTCGATACTAGTTCTATTAGGAACTATTATATCTACTAGAAAATTTCACAAAAAGATTTATAATAATAATATAAGTAAACTAAAAATTATGAAAATATTCTTTTTAACTATTCTTAGTTTTATGCAAATTCAGCAGGTCATAGCTTCAACACCTAAATCAGTTACCTGTACGAGAACAGAATACAGGGAAGAATACATACCTGGTACTAAATCAAGTCCAGGATATGTAAAAAGTTACGAAATTGATGTTGAAATACCTTGTGGTGGATCAGTTACACAAAAAGTTGATGACAATGATTGTAGTGAAGGTTCTGTAATCGGAGGATTGCTAGGCGCTGGATTGGCTCTATCAAGTACTAGAGGCAAAGATAGATGGTGGACGGTACCTGCGGGAGGTTCAGCAGGTGCTCTTATTGGTTGTCAAGTTGATGGTGGTTAATTGATAAGTTGGATAAAAGGTGAAATAATATCTTCCTGGCTTCAAAATCAAAAGTTATTTCTTCTAATTAGTTGCAATGGGGTGGGATATGAGATTCAGACACTAAATAATGTAGATACTGATTCTAATGAAAAAATTATCACCCTTTGGATCGAACATATAAGAAGAGAAGATTCAGAGTTTCTTTTTGGTTTTGTTCAAAAGGAGGAAAGAGATTTTTTTAGAGATCTTTTGAAAGTAAGAGGTATTGGGCCTCAAATAGGAATGTCATTATTAAATAAATATTCAATAAATGAAGTTAAAACTTCACTTATTAAACAAAATAAGGACTTGATAAGTTCAGTTCCAGGTATAGGAAAAAAAATGACTGAAAGAATATTTCTTGAATTAAAAAATAAAATATCTGTAATAGAAGAAGGCTCTAATAAAAATGTTAATCAAAATGATAAAGAAGAAGTAACTTTTATTTTTAGAGATATTGATATTGCTCTAAGGTCATTAGATTACCCAATAAAAGATATTAAAAATACATTAAATATAATAAAGAGTGAGTTTAGTAAATCAAAATCAACAGAATTAAACGAACATAAGATAAATTTTGAAAATATATTAAAAGAAGCAATCTCTATTTTAGAAAATAATGATAGTAAATTTGGATAATTAAGTAGTATTATATTATTAAGAAAAAAAAATTATGCCTTTAGATACAGCAGAGAAACAAAAATTGATCGAATCTCATCAAATTCATGGTACTGATACAGGATCCGTTGAGATCCAAGTTGCTATGCTTTCAGAAAGAATATCAAAACTTAGTGATCATTTACAAAAAAATAATCATGATTATGCTTCAAGACAGGGTTTGTTAAAAATGATTGGTAAAAGAAAAAGAATGCTTTCATATATAAAAAATAAAAACATTAAAACCTATCTCGAACTTGTTAAAAAATTAGGGATTAGAGGATAATTTTCATTAATGAAGAAAAAACAATCTAAGAAAAATAAATCTAAAAAAAAATCTATTGAAACAAAAAACGCATTTCAAAAAATAGAAAATAATACTCCTAACAATCCTAATACCAATATTTCCAAGGGCATTCCAAAATATGTTGCGGATAGAATGGCTCGAAGGATATTTTTTACAGCTGGAATTCCTACTATACTTGGAATGTCAGTATTCGTTATTAGTTATTTTATCGTAACTAAAAATATTGCAGAGATTCCTCCATCATCAACTATCGCAATATCCGCATTATTTTTTTTAATTGGTTTGGCAGGATTGAGTTTCGGAATATTATCTGCAAGTTGGGATAAAGAACCAGGAAGTTTGCTAGGAATAGAAAATATACCTCTTAACATTCAAAGAGCAAAATCAGCTTTTAAACCTGCTACTCAGAATTTTGAAACCAATAGTGAATCAAGCAACAAGAGATCTTAAATTAACTTTAAATGAATTTGATTCTAGTAATTCGGCAGCAGCATTAATATCATTAACGCAAAATTGATCTCCAAACTTCACATAAGTGATTTTATTATCTGATTTAACCGCTGCAACTACTGGTGTTTTAATACCACATTTATCTTTATCTGCTTTAAATTTTATTAAACAATTCCTTATTTTATTTTGAACTCTTATGTCTGAGGCTTGAGAACCTTCAAGATGAATCATAAGTAATTTTAAATTATCAATTTCTCTACAATCATCAACAATTAACTGAGTTCTATCACTTCTTTTATCGATAGTTCCCCAAACCAAAAGTCTGGTATCAGTGAGAAGAAACTCAGATAACCTTAAATAGGTTTTTGGAAATACGACTGCTTCACATACTCCAGAGAGATCTTCTAACTGAACTATCGCCATCCTATCACCCTTTTTAGTAGTAATCTGCTTCAACTCAGGTATCATTCCTACTAAGCTCACTTTACTTCTATCTTTAAAATCCTCTAGATTACAAATGCTTATAGGAGATATTAATTTAGCTGGAGTAGATAAATGTTTTAATGGATGATCCGATAAATAAAAACCTAATAATTGTTTTTCTAATCTCAATTTTTCTATTAGAGAATAGTCATCAACTTTACTTTTATTACCTAATGATAATTCTAAGTTTTCTGAAGTACTATCAAGATCAAATAAATTACCTTGACCAGAAAGACGATCTTTATTTCTTGATGAAGCCCAATCTACAACCGATTCAATATCAGATAAAAGTTGAGCTCTATTCTTATCTTCTGAAAACTCATCAAGAGCTCCGCAATGTATTAAAGACTCTAGATTCCTTTTATTTAAAACATTAACTGGTAATCGATCACATAGATCTGAGAGGGACTTAAAAGATCCAAATTCGTTTCTATTATTAATAATATTTCTTATGGCAGAATCACCTAAATTTTTTATAGCTGATAATCCAAATAATATTTGATTATCTTTTATAGTAAAATCAGTTCCTGAGAGATTAATACTTGGAGATATAACATCTATACCCATCGAATAACAGTTAGATATATATCTTTGCATTTTATCAGTGGAACCAGAATTTACTGATAAAAGTGCTGCCATATAAGCAACGGGGAAATGTGCTTTTAAAAATGCTGTTTGATATGTAACTGCTCCATAAGCTGTTGAATGGCTTTTATTAAAACAATATTCAGCGAATAGTACCATTTGATCAAAAAGATCATTTGCTATTTTCTTATCAACCCCTTTTCTTATTGATCCATCAATAAAAATATTTCTGTGTTTAACCATTTCCGAGACCTTCTTTTTACCCATTGCTCTTCTTAGTAAATCTGCATCACCTAAAGAATATCCAGCAAGATCTTGCGCAATTTTCATGATTTGTTCTTGATAAACCATTATGCCGTAGGTCTCTGTGAGAATTGACTTAATAAAAGGATGCGGGAAGTCAATTTTTTCTGATCCATTTTTTCTTTTTATAAATTTTGGAATTAATCCTGCATCAAGAGGACCAGGCCTATATAAAGCGAGGATTGATGAAATATCTTCAAGAGAATTTGGTTTAAAATCCTTAACTACTTGCTTCATTCCTGATGACTCAAGTTGAAATATACCCTCCAAGTCCCCTCTCCCAATGAGATCAAAAGTTTTATTATCATGCTCTGGTAATAAATCTAAATTAATTTTTTGCCCCGTTGAAGATTCAATTAATGAGACCGTTTTATTAAGCATAGTAAGATTTTTTAATCCCAAGAAATCCATTTTTAAGAGACCTAATGACTCAATATCATCCATAGAATATTGAGTGATTATTTGTCCTTCATTATTCCTTTGAAGAGGTACTAATTTATCTAAAGACTCTGAGGAGATAACAACACCCGCGGCATGAACTCCATATGTTTTATTAGTACCTTCTATTCTTAATGCTAAATCTACCCACTTCTTTACCTTAATATCATTTTTGTACTTATCTCTAAATTCAGGGCATGGAGTATCCTCACTAATCATTTCATTAAGTTTATGTGGTTTGCCTCTAACAACAGGAATTAATTTAGCTAGTTTATCTGATTCTCCATAAGGAATATCCATAACTCTTGCTACATCCTTGAGAACGGCTTTTGAGGTCATTTTATTAAATGTAATTATTTGAGCTACTTTATCCTCTCCATAACGATCGGTAACATAATCAATCACTTCATTTCTTCTATCAATACAAAAATCTGTATCAATATCTGGCATAGACTTTCTTGCTGGATTTAGAAATCTTTCAAAAAGCAAACCATGCTTAACAGGATCAATATTTGTTATTTGCAGTGAATATGCAACCAATGATCCAGCAGCAGAACCTCTTCCAGGACCAACTGGAATAGAATTATCTCTTGCAAACTTTATATAATCCCACACTACAAGAAAATAATCTGGGAAGCCCATATCATCTATGATTTGAAGTTCTGCAAATAATCTTTCTTTATAAACCTCATCTATTTCCTTAAAAGAGGATTTATGAAGTCTCTTTTTTAAACCCTCTTGAGAAATACATTTAAGAAAATCAATAGCTTTCTTATCACCCAAAAGTGGATATTTTGGCATTCGATACTCTCCAAACAAATCAAATTCTTCAACTTTTTGTGAAACTTCAAATGTATTTTCTATAGCTTCTTTAACTGTTTCTTTATCAATATGGTCATTAAATAAATTAAGCATTTCATCCTCACCTTTAATGTATTCAGTGCCTGTATATCTAAGCCTTTTTTTATCACTTATTAATTTGCCCGTAAGAACACAAAGTAAAGCGTCATGAGCCCCTACATCTTTATTTGAAATATAGTGAGCATCATTAGTTGCAATGACTTTGATATCAAGAGTTCTTGCTATTTTAATAATCTCTATATTAACAATCCTATCCTCCATAGAACCGTGATCTTGAATTTCTAAATAAAAATCATCACCAAATATACTTTTAAACCAGTTGGCAGTTTTTACCGCAACATCTTTTCTCCCTTTTAAAATTGCTTGAGGGATTTCTCCTCCTAAACAAGCAGTAGAAATAATAAGACCTTCCTTATATTTTTCTAATAATCTTTTATCAATACAAGGTCTGGAAAAGATTCCTCTTCCCCTCATACCCTTAAGATGGCTAATTGTTGTAAGTTTTACAAGATTTTTATAGCCTTGCAAATTTTTAGCTAGAACAACAAGATGATATCTTTTTTCTTTTTTAGGTTGAGGATCATCAATAGAACCATTAATTATATACATTTCATTACCAATTATCGGTTTAATGCCAAATTTTTTGCAATTTTTAACTAGCTCTAAAACACCATACATAACACCATGATCAGTAAGAGCAATACTCTTCATGCCCAAGTTACTAGCTCTCTCAACAATCTTTGGAACCTGACTGGCTCCATCTAATAAGCTGTAGTCACTATGGTTGTGTAATGGTACAAAACCCATTCTCTTATTTATACATATATATAAGATAATGAAATATCTTAAAAGATCTATATTTTTTTTAAGAAATTAATTTTTAATACAAATTTAAATACAGGGTTTTTTATCCATAATTTTTGCATCAATCTCAAATATATTAGCTGCATTTAATATTTTACTTTCTTCTAAAACATTTCCAATGAGCTGTAGACCGATAGGCAAACCTTTACTATCAAAACCACATGGAATACTTATAGCTGGTAAACCTGCCAAATTTACTGGAACAGTTAGTAAATCAGAAAGATACATGGAAAGTGGATCATTTTTATAATCTCCTTTAATAAAAGCAGTTGTAGGACATGTAGGTGTCAGTAAAATATCTACTTCATTAAAAGCTTTATCAAAATCTCTTTTAATTAATGTTCTTACCTTTTGTGCTTTTTTATAATATGCATCGCTATAACCAGCAGACAATGCATATGTTCCTATGAGGATTCTCCTTTGAACTTCATCGCCAAAACCTTCAGATCTACTTTGCGATGTCATCTCTATTAAATTCTCTGAATTCTCAGATCTATAACCGTATTTCACTCCATCATATCTAGCCAAGTTTGCGGAAGCCTCTGATGGAGCAATGACGTAATAAGTAGCAATTCCATCAATAAATCTAGGGCAATTAATTTCCCTTATATCTGCTCCTAAAGAAATAAATCTATCAATACTCTTTAATACAGAATGCTTGACTTCAGAATCAAGGCCTGGATGATCAAAACATTCTTTTATGATCCCGATCTTTATACCTTTAATAGAATTGTTCAAATCATTTAAATAATTAGGAACAGGAAAATCTAAAGAAGTCGAATCTAACTTGTCTTTTCCTGAAATCGAGAAAAGAATTTCCGCCGCATCAGAAACTGTATTTGTTATTGGTCCAATTTGATCTAGAGAACTTGCAAAAGCAATTAATCCCCACCTACTTACTCTGCCATAAGTTGGTTTTAATCCGACGACACCACAAAATGAAGCTGGCTGTCTAATTGAACCACCCGTATCAGAGCCTAATGAAGCCAAGCATAAACCTGCCGCTACTGATGCAGCGCTGCCACCTGAACTACCTCCAGGAACTCTATTTATATCCCATGGATTCGAAGTAACTCCAAAAGCTGAGGTTTCTGTTGAGCTTCCCATTGCAAATTCATCTAAATTTGTTTTCCCAAGACATATCGCTCCTGAGTCCCATAAATTTTTAGTAACAGTTGATTCATATGGAGGAACAAAATTTCTAAGCATATTGCTAGAGCATGTTGTTAAGGTACCTTTCGTACATAAATTATCCTTAATTGATAATGGAATACCAGCTAGTAGGGGTAATTTATCTTTATTAGCTATTTTTTTATCTATTAGATCGGCTTGAGATATTGCTTTCTCTTTGGTAATACAAATATAAGCATTTAAGTTCTGATTAGAGTTATCAATCTTCTTAAAAAAATCTCCTATTAAATCTTTAACAGATCCATTACCAGATAATATTTCCTTCCGAAAAGATTTAAAGTCCATTTAGCTTCAATTAAAATTTTATAAAAGGATTATATCTCTATTCAATAGTCAATGGTTCCGTTCTTTTGCATCTGATTAATGTATGAGTGATATCATTTGATCCTTCATTATTTAAATCTTCTAAAAAAGTATTTAAGTTGCCTCTAAGACTTCTTTTAGTAAGAAATGGGCCGAACCAATATGTTACCTCGGGAGATTGAGTCTCTACTTTGGCCCACCAAGCCAAACCAAGTTTGTTTCCAAAAGTTCTAATCAATTTATCTGTTCCAAGAATATCTATGAGTATCGTTAAATTCTATACAATTTTGCACTAACTTTTCAACATTAAAGTTTTAAATAATGCTTAATGTATGGAAATTACAATATTTGCTAGCAAATTATCTTAAAAAAGAAGCTAAGAGGTTTCTTTATAAAATCCCTTAGTCAATTGATGTAAAGATATAGCTGCAGCGACTGAAGCATTTAAACTCGAAGTTTTTCCTTTAAGAGGAATTTTAACCAGATAATCACAATTCTTTTGAGTTAGAAGAGATAAGCCTTTGCTCTCTGAACCTACAACAATTACTAATGGGGTATCTATAGAAAATCGGGAGATATTCATTTGACCACTTTCCATTAATCCAATAACAGTAAATCCCTCTTCTTTCATGACCTGTAAACTTCTATTTAAATTAACAACTCTACAAACTGATATGTGCTCTAAGGCTCCAGCTGCAACTTTTGCAACTGTTCCAGTAATCCCAGCTGATCTTCTTTGAGGAATGATAATACCTTTACATCCAAAGGCCTCTGCAGATCTAATTATTGCACCTACATTATGAGGATCAGTAATTCCATCTAAACAAAGAATAATTGGCATTAGTTCTTTTTCTTTAGAAATAGTTATTAATTCCTTTAAACTAACAGTCTCTGAGTATGAAATTTGTAAAGCAATACCTTGATGAACAGCACCGAATGTTATTTGTGAAATTCTAGACCAAGGGACTTCCTCTATAAGAACACCCTTACTCTTAACATCTTTCAAAATTTGAAAGAACTTTTCTGAGGATCTAATCTCTGAAGTGCACCATATTCTATTTATTGGTCTTTCTCTCTCCAAAACTGATAAAACAGAATGTTTACCCCAAATTAAATCTTCACAATTTTTTTCACTAAAAAATTTTGGACGTTTATCATAATTTTTAATGTTTTGATCAAACTTTTTATCAGATTTGGATTGTTTTTATTTGATCTTGTATATTTTAAATTTTTATTTCTTTCAGATTCACTAAATTTATTTGATGAGTATGACATTGAAGATTTCTTTTGAGATTTTTGAAATTTTCTACTACATATCATTATTATTTTTAGAGTTAGTATTTCTCTTGAAATTATTTAAAGATTTGCCTTTCATTTTCATAATTAATTTACTTAAGCTCCAAATGTTCAAAAAGTATAGATAACCTTTTTGGATTATTTAAAAACAACCAACCTATTAGAGTCTCAAAACCTGTTGATTTTGCATAAATAGAAGGATCAATTGATTTTGGTGCTCTTTTAGTTTTATTTCGAGCTCTCCTTACTAAATCAATCTCAGAGGGTTCCAATAGATGCTCAATATATTGTAAATATTCGACTTGAGATAAAGCTTTTACTTCTTCAACTACAGATAAATGTAATTCTTTAGATTTTGCAGGTTTATTGATATATCTAAGTCTTTGATGTAATTCCCATACAGAATCTCCAAGCCAAGCAAGTTGTATAACTCCTATTTCAAAGGTTGGCTTTGAGGGGGTTTGATTTTTAATCCAATTTGTCAACTTTTTAATTTTTTTATAGCGTCATCTAAACTTGACTGTAAGTTTAAGAATTCACCAAGCCTTACTAGTTTAATAGTCTGAACAACCCTAGAATTACCAATTACAGAATAATTTAATTTTAATTTCTTACACTCTTTAGCGGTTTGAACAAGTGCTCCTAAACCAGAAGAGTCTAGAAAATCAATTTTAGTAAGATCAATTACAAAAGGCAAAGGATTATTCTCTAAATTACTGGTTACAAATGTCTTAAATTGCTTTTCAGAAAATGCATCTAATTGCCCAGTAAAGGTAAAAATCATAATTTTTACCTTTACCATTATGTTTCCCCTTAGAGAAACTGTTAGTCTTTGGTAGTCCTCTATGATTTATTCCTCCAAAAAATAATTTATTAATGTAATTATCAAATCAAATGAAAATGATATGTCAACATCTTTCTAACATTAGAGATACAAAATTTTTAAATAAATAATCTGAATCATGAGGACCTGGTCCAGCTTCGGGATGATATTGAACACTAAATATAGGTTTATTTTTAACTTTTAAACCAGCCACAGTCTTATCATTTAAGTTAAAGTGAGTTACCTCTGCTATATCCTTAGGAATAGTTTCAGCATCTATTGCGAAACCGTGGTTCTGGCTTGTGATCTCTACATTATTATTTAAACCACAAGGATGATTTAAGCCACGATGTCCAAATGGCAATTTAAATGTTTTACCTCCTAGAGCAAGTCCGAAAATTTGATGGCCTAAACAGATCCCGAACATAGCTATCTCTCCTTGATTTATCAAATCTTTAGCTAAATTAATCCCTGAAACAACAGTAGATGGATCTCCAGGGCCATTTGAGAAAAAGACACCGTTAGGGTTATGAGATAAAACTGATTTTAAGGATGAATTAGCCGGGAGGACAATTACTTGGCATCCATAAAAAGTTAATCTATCTAAAATAGACTTTTTAATTCCAAAATCAATGACAACAACTTTTAAATTCTGTGATGAATAAAGTTTATCGCTAAATCTGAATTCAGATGAAAAACTATTTTTCCAAAAGTATTCTTTATTTGTTGTTACTTGATTAGCTAAGTTCAATCCCTTCATTTTTGGACTTTTTTTTAAGATCTCTATACATTTATCCGTAGTTATTTTTTCTGTTGTAATTAATCCATTCATAGAGCCATATTTTCTAAGAATTTTCACTAAAGCCCTGGTATCAATTCCATGCAAGCCAATTACATCATTTTTAACCAACCAATCATTAAATGTTAGTTTTGAACGCCAATTACTTAAATTATTTGAATAATTTCTTACAATTATTGCCTGCACTATATTATTTTCTGATTCTGAATCTTCAAAATTTATTCCTGTATTACCAATTTCTGGATAAGTGAAAGTAATTATTTGTCCAAAATAACTTGGATCAGTCATAACTTCTTGATAACCTGTCATTCCAGTGTTGAATACAATCTCTCCAATAACAAGACCTTTTGATCCAAAAGAATAACCTTCAAAAATGAAACCATTTTCAAGAACAAGTTTTGCATCTCTTTTTAAATCTTGATGATTCATATAACTTTTATTTAATCATTCAAATAATTTTTTAAATCTTGCAATTTTTCCCAAGGAATACCTTGATTCATTTTTTCTAAAGCTATACCAATCCCTTTCTCAATATTTTCTTCTTTCCCTCGCAGCCCAAAGAACTAATGCAGTATTAAGGGCAACCACATTAACTTGGGATTCATAAGCTTTACCCTTCAAAACTAATTCTAATATTTCTTCATTACTTGTATCGTCTGTGACAGTAAGATTATTATTTTCAAAATTTTTGTAACCAAAATCAGAAATATTAATAGAAGATCTTGTTATTTGTCCATTATCCACAAATATCAATTTATTATCTCCCTCTAAAGAAGCTTCATCTAAAGATCCATAACCATGTATTACTATAGCTCTCTTCATTCCCATTTTATCTAATGCAACAGCCATAGGATAAAGAAGATCCTCTGAGGCGACTCCAAGAACCTGAGCATTAGGCCTTAGAGGATTAACTAATGGTCCTAATTGATTAAAAATAGTTCTAATACCAAGATTTTTACGAAGAGGCGCTAAATTTATAAGTGATTTATGCCAAGCAGGTGCAAAAAGAAAGGTAATCCCAATTTCTTCAACAGCTAAAATTACTTTTTCTAATGATGCATTTAAATTTAAACCTAAATTTGAAAGTACATCTGCAGAACCAACCTTCCCACTGGCACTTCTATTTCCATGTTTTGCAATATTAACCCCACAACAGGAAGAAACGAATGCTACTGCTGTAGAAATATTGAATGTATTTGCACCATCACCACCAGTTCCACAAGTATCTAACATGTATAACTCTGGTCTTTGAATTGGAAGCTTACAAAAGTCCAAGAGCTCTTTTGCCATAGATGCAAGTTCAATACCTGTAGCTCCTTTAGCTCTAAATCCTGCTAGAAGGGCACCAGTTTGTACGGGTTGAATTTCATTAGTTAACCATAAATTCATTAATCTACGAGCTGACAATTCATTAAGATCATTCCCATCGACTAATTTATCAAGTATTGAAGTAATTTCTTGTTGAGAGGACATTTGATTGAATACTTTAAAATTAATTAGATGTATCGAAACCAGAACCAACTAAATCGTCTGATCTATTATTTGGACTAAAATCATTTGACCATATTATCCTAGTCTTAGAAAATAATGATTCTTCTGAAATTTTCCAAAAAGTAAGGATTTTTTCTAAGTCAGCTTTTAAATCTTTTTCACCAATAAAATTTTGATATCTTTTTATTAACCTTGCTAAATTTATTAAATCAAAATCATCAGGATTATTCTTAATTATTAGAGAATCGACTATCTCTTTGTCTGAATCATGAAGCGGATGAATTTGTTCATCTTCCATAGCAAAAAAATCTTATCTTTATAAAATTAGCTCACAAATTTAAAAATGAAACATTATCTTAATCATATTGGAAAAATTAAATGAAAAATTTAAAAATTAAAATAATAAAAAAATATCTTAGACCATATAAAAGGGAATTATTTATCGGATCTATTGCTCTCCTATTAGTAAATATTTTAAGTGTAATAATTCCCTTAGAAGTAAAAAGCATAATAGACCAACTTCAGGAGAATTTCTCAACTAAATTTATTATTTCTAAATCCCTTTGGTTAATCTTATTAGCAACAATAATGGGGTTAATACGTCTATTTTCAAGACAAATAGTATTTGGTATAGGAAGGAAAGTTGAAGTAAATTTGAGACAAAAACTTTTTGACCATTTACTTATTCAAGATCCTGATTGGATACAAAAAAAAGGTAGTGGAGATATTATTAGTAGAGCAACAAGTGACGTAGAAAATGTTAGAAGGTTACTGGGATTTACCGTTTTAAGCTTATGCAATATTGTTCTTGCATATTCTTTAACAATTCCTTCAATGTTTTTAATAAATAAAACACTAACTGTAACATCATTAATGATTTTTCCTTTAATACTTGGAATCGTAGGATTATTCGGTGGAAGAATGGTAAACCAAAGAAAATTACAACAAGAAGCTTTATCAAAATTAAGCGATTTAATTCAAGAGGATTTATCTGGTATAAGTGCAATCAAAATATATGCTCAAGAAAACTCAGAGAAGAAACAATTTAGCAAATTTAATAAAATATATCGTGATGCAGCTATAAAATTGGCGCGCACAGCGAGTACATTGTTTCCTCTTCTTCAAGGAATTTCATCTATATCACTTTTACTTTTACTAGCCTTAGGAACGACACAACTAGAAAATGGATTTATAACAATTGGAGGATTAGTAGCACTTATTTTATATGTGGAAAGGTTAGTTTTCCCAACAGCACTTTTAGGGTTCACTATAAATACATTCCAACTTGGTCAAGTAAGCTTAGATAGAATTGAAGAGATTTTTAATAGTCAACCTTCAATATTTAATTCTCCAGATTCTAAACCTTTAAATGAGCCAGTAAGAGGAAAAATAAAAGCAAAAAACTTGATCGTTAAATATAACGATTCCAACTCAAAAGCCCTTGATGGTATATCCTTTACTATTAATCCAGGAGAACTAGTAGCTATAGTTGGTCCTGTAGGTTGTGGTAAAACTACATTAGCGAAATGCTTGGGCAGGACAATAGAGATTTCAAATGATCAGCTTTTCTTAGATAATAATGATATAAAAAAAGTTAACTTAGAGGACCTAAGAAAAAATATTGCAATTGTTCCTCAAGAAGCTTTTTTATTCACTTCAACAATTTCTGATAATATTAAATTTGGCAACCCTGAAGCAAAGAATAACATAATAAAAAGTTCTGCAAAAAGAGCAGGTCTAATTGAAGATATTTATAATTTCCCAAAAGGATTTCAAACAATTGTGGGAGAGAGAGGGATAACACTAAGTGGTGGCCAGAGACAGAGAACCGCTCTTGGAAGAGCTTTATTAATTGATTCTCCAGTAATTGTTTTAGATGATGCATTAGCAAGCGTAGATAACAAAACTGCTTCAATAATTATCAATGAGATAAGAAAAAATAATGATAAAACTATTCTTATGATTAGTCATCAATTATCTGTTGCAGCAACATGCGATAGAGTTATTGTTATGGATGAAGGGAAAATTGTTCAGGAGGGTTTACATAAAGATCTTATCGAATCAAACGGACTTTATAAAAAACTTTGGGAGAGAGAATTAGCTGTTAAGAATATAGAAAATAATTAAATCATTATTCATAAATTTTTTCATTAGATTAATTTTATTCCTATAATTTAAAGTAATTAATTTATGTAATGCTTCAAAACTTTAAAAATTTCTGGGAAATAACAAACAAAATAATGATTATTTTGAACACAGAATATTAAATACAGACATTTATAAAGAACCTAAAGAAGGAGAAGACTCTTTAATTTTTGGTTGCGGATGTTTTTGGGGTGCTGAAAAATGCTTTTGGAAACTACCTGGTGTTATTACTACATCTGTGGGATATGCTGGAGGATCTACTAAAAACCCGAAATATAATGATGTCTGCTCTGGTTTCACAGGCCATACTGAAGTAGTTAAAGTTGTTTGGGATAAATCTTTAATTGATATTAGTGATTTACTAAAAATGTTTTGGGAGTGCCATGACCCAACCCAAAAAAATAGGCAGGGTAATGATTCAGGCACTCAATATAGATCAGCCATTTATTTTTTTAGCAAAGAAAACGAACAAATAATAATAAGAAGTAAGGATTTCTATCAAAAAACTCTTTCAGAAAATAAATTAGGCAGTATTGAAACCGAGATTAAACAAATAGATACTTACTATTATGCAGAGATTTATCATCAACAATATCTTGCTTTAGAGGGAAGCAGGCAATATTGCTCTGCCTCTCCAACAAATATCAAATTAGGGGATTTTAAAGGATCAAACTATAAACTAGATCCAAAAATTTGGGAAAATTTTGATTGGACAATTGAAAAGTGTGTATTAAGGTCTGATAATAAACAAATTAAGATTTAATAATCAACTTGAAATACATAATAATTTTATATAAAAAGTAAAGAAATAAAAGGATTTTTTACTTTAATTGAACAAATATTCTAAAAAAAAATTATATTAACTCAATAATTGAATACTCTAGATATATGATTAAAAGAGTGCGGGGCGTAGCGCAGTTTGGTAGCGCACCACTTTGGGGTAGTGGGGGTCGTGGGTTCAAATCCCGCCGTTCCGATTATTTATTTTCTTCAGAACCGATTAAGGACTTATATAGCTTAAAGGAACTAATACCAACCGCTAGGAAAGTAAATGAAGAGAAGAATATCATTACAGCAAGTGTTGAATTAGGAACTTCAACTTCACCTAATTGAATAGTGGTCAGAATATCCATTATTTAAAGCAAATTTTTAATTTTTATCATATCAAATTTATTATTCTATTAATTATTCATTTGTAAAAAAGAAATTTAAAAAATTATTTTAAACTGATAAATATTTTTTCTTTTTAAAAAGAGTTAATAAAAGTTTTAAATATATGTAAGTAATTAAAGATAATTTTACTTTATAAGGTTTATCATAAAAATAAAATGATTAGTAAACCTTTCCTTAAATTTTTATTAATAGCAACTGTAGTTTTTCCCTTTCAATCTATAAAAGCAGATTATTTGCTTGTAATTGGAACATACAGGCAAGGACCTGGAAACAGGCCAGAAGTTAGCGGGATAACGAGCCCCTCTCTTTATTCACTACCAATGAAAGATATAGAGACTTGTAAAATAGCTGGAGAGAAAATAACTAACGAGATTTATAAACCAGTTTGGCAATTTGACAGCAAATGGACTTGTATTAATACTGGTGAAAAGAACTGATTCTATCTTTTTACATCATGGGCGCAACCATCACCTTTATAGTTTTCGCTTTCATAAAAATCACTTTTTGTACCAAAATATGCTGTTAGCAAAACGAAAGGAAAACTAAATAAAAATAAAACAGTAGTTAACTCCATATAAAATTTTCTTTAGGTATTAATTAATTTAATAATAGTTCAAATTTAATATAAATAATTTTTTGAAATTTAATAATCGGTTGGACCTTTAATTCCTAGATAAAAGAATGCTCCAAGACCTACTAAAAGCAAAACACCTGCAAGAGCGGCAGATGGAACAAAACCACCAAAAGCAAAGGATCCTAACAAATTCATCATAATTAAGTTAACTTTATAAATAATATCAATATTAATAAGTGTATTTTGCAAAAAATATTGAGTCGAAGACAATTCTCTTTTAGATAAAAACATGAAATAACTCAAAGATTATATTTATTTGCTTAAAAAATATTTAATTAAAGATATAAAAGTTATTCCTATCAAAAGCTTTAATTGAAAATTTAAATATTATTTTATGTTGGAATATTTTTTGTAATTTATAAAAAAAATAATAAATAAATTATCTAAATTAATAATTATTAATTGAAACTTTTATAAGCTTTCTATTCTTATTAATTATAACTAAGGTATTTGAATTTATTAGATCAAAGCTTTTATGAGGTATGCAGCAACATAACATTCTTAAAAAATCAATTAATTTTTGATCCCTCAAAGAGGAACCTTTTATTTTAAACATTTCCTCTTCTTGCTCACATTTCCAATCTTTCATATATTCAAAATACTCTGGTTTAATATGCCAAATTTTATCTAATAAATCCCAAATCTTTAGGTAAGATAATAAATTAGTTTGTATTTTTCTTCTAAAGTTGATCTCATTTTTAGATAAGCAAGAATCTAAATGATTTTTATTATGATTACTTTCAGAGTAAGGCTTTATTCCTAAGAACCATCCTTCTAAAATAACTAAATCTGGGGTTTCTGTTCTCCACCTAGATCTATCACCTAGTCCAGATCTAAGTGATTTGTCGTAAATTGGAACATTCAAGATTCCAGTTTTTTTCCAATCTAATAACTTTTTTTCCATTAAATTTAATGAATGTGTACCAGGGAATCCCCTAGAAACATTCCAAGGATTATTTAAAACAGCGTTTTTCATCTCACTGGCAGGTAAGTAAAAATCATCTAGAGATATAACACTTATCTTAAAATTTAATTGCAAAGCAAGTTCTTCAACCAATAAACCCAAGGTAGTTTTGCCTGTCCCTGGCAAGGCAGATAAACCTATTATTTTTCTTTCTGAGTTGTTTTGATTAAGTTTATAAGCATCAGATAAAAGTGGCAATATCAATCCCCATACCCAATCATCTTTAAATTTAGAAGAGGATAATTGAGAAATTTTAAAAAATAAATCATCTTTTTGACTCCAAAAATTAAACCAATTCTCAAGAGAATCCCAACCAAGGTTAATAATTAAATCTTCAAATATATCTAGAGGAAAATTTAGTTCTAAATTTTTCATGAGAAAAATCGATAATCATGAGGGATTAGATTTCTTAATATATTTTTTACCTCTTTTTGCCACCCAACTCCATGAGGTTCCTCAGAGATAACATAATTTAAATCATTTAAATCTTCTAAAAGTTTTTTATTTGGTCCATTAATACTAGAAATTACTATTCTATAATCAGCTTCTTGCAGAAGAGGAAGATCATTAGGAGAATCTCCTAATCCAATTATTTTTACATTACTATTTTTAGAAAATTCTTTAAGTTTCTTTATGGCTTTACCTTTGCTTGAATTTTTTGAAAGAAGATGGCTCATTCTATTGCCACGAAAAATAACAACTTCATATTTTTTACAAAATTGTTTTAAGTCTTCTTCAAGATGATCTGGTGGATTAAGAAAAGGCATGCTCCAATGTCTATCTCTCATAAGATTTAATGAATCACCTGATAAACCAGTGAGAGAATTTGCTTCACTATCAGAAAGATCATTTAAAGGTATAAGTTGAAAATCTATATCATATGAAAGTTTTTTTAAAATATTTTCTAATTTTTGATAACTTTCCCCTAAAATTATCTCCCAACTTCCTTCAGTATCAGAATTAGAATAAATTGCTGCTCCATTCTCAACAATATATGGATCATTTAATCCCAAATCCTTTTGTATAACTTTTACTTCAGAGGCCGTTTTACTAGTACAAAGTATTACTGGTATTTTTAATTCTTTAAGTCTTATAATTGTTTCTTTTGCAGGAGTTAGATCATAGGAATGATCCATTAACGTTCCATCTACATCAGTGACTATCCAAATTCTAGAATTTTTAATCATTTTGAATCTAGTCCTATCCACAAAACTTCAAAAGGATTCAAAACAAAATTCAAGTTTTTATAAATTCTTCCACTTAAATAATCTTTAAAGGATAAGTAGTTTTCTTTATTTTTATTAAATTCATGAGTATTAATTGAGTAATCTAATTTGTTCTCTGTGAAATTATGTATTGCTATTAAAGTATTTGAACCCTCCCCTCGCTGAATCGCAATAATATCACTACGATCATTAGATAAGCATTTCATTGAAGAGGACGGATGAAACGATGTAAGTTTTGATCTTGTTTTCATCGCATGTGATAAATATTTCAAATTTTTACTTGCGTAAGAATCACTGTTATTTAAAACTAATACTAGTTTATCAAGTTCGAACTTTTCACGATTAAGATCTCTCCTTTGGCCTGTTTTTGAAAAGCTCTTAACATCATTATCAGAGGCGAGTAAAGCAGGTAAATAAAATGCTGGAATTCCTTTAAGAGCCATAACTATTAACTGAGATAAGATAAATCTTTCATACTGAAAACGCTTATTATCACGACTTGAGTCCTCCATTGCACTCCACCAACTGATATTTAATTCGTAAGGTTTATCTTCTCCATTAGATAATTTTCTATGACTTACTAAACCTCCTCTTTTTTCACAATCAACTAATAATGACTTAATACGATCTTCATTCATTAATCCCTCGAGAGGTCTTAATCCTATTCCATCATGAGAAGCAGTGAAATTAAAAAGAGTTGTAGAAATTGGTAATTTTGGCCATTTATTTATCCAAGAATTTAATATATCTGCTCTTGAAGTAATAACAGCCTCTAAAACCAAAGGCGGTAATGGAAAATTATATGCCATATGAGCTTCATCTGCAGGTTCAATATATGATAGGTTTTCTTTTTGAGGAACATTAGTCTCAGTAATTAGTACTCCATCACGGAGTAAACTATAAAGTTGAATTCTTAGAGTTTTAACAAGTAAATGTGCTTTGGGCAAATGCAAACAAGTCGTACCAGATTCTTTCCAAATAAAGCCTACTGCATCAAGCCTAAACCACTTAATTCCATTATTTACATAAGTAACGACAAGATTTAGGAATTCAACAATCATTTTTGGATTTTGCCAATTCAAATCAATTTGATCAGGTCCAAAAGTAGTCCATACCTGTCTTGGGCCTTTAGAAGTATTAATATTAGAAAATAGTGATGAACTTCTAGGCCTAATAACGCTATCCCAATTCAAACTTTGAGAAGGAGCAAAAACATTAGACAAACCTGGTTCCTGATTTTTTATAAATTGCTGAACCCAAGGATGAGAAGAAGAAACATGATTAAGGACTAAATCTGCCATAAGAATATGACTTTTTGAAAGAAGTTTTATATCATTCCAATCACCAAATCTTTCATCTAAAAGCTTATGACTTGAAACAGCGAAACCACCATCACTAGTAGATTTCAAAAAAGGTAATACATGAAGAACACTTGATAGGTCTTTAAAATATAGTTTTAAGAGTTCTCGCAAAGTACATAATGTAGGTTCTCCAGGCTTCTGGATGGAATCTGCATAAGTAATTAATACAGAGTGAGTTTGGTCCCATGTAATTAAATTATTTATTTCTTCATATCCAGACTTCTTTTGGAATTCATCTAATATCTGCAACAATTGATTAAAAACTAAATTAATTTCTTCGCTATTATGATCTTGGTAGATTGACTCAAGCAATTCTTTTAGTTTAGATCTATTTAATCTTTTCTCTGAATCAATTTTCATTACTTTGAATAAACATCGAAGTTATTAACACTATTCTGCACATCAAATAGCAAATGGACTTTCAACAAGGGTTAATCACAACAATTCATGAATACGGTATAAGTAAAGATTTGCTTAAGGAATTAAATAAAAAGTTAAAGAATCGACCAACCGCAATCTTAATTCCATGCTTATATGAAGAGTTTGAAAGACCAGCACTTAAGGATATTAAAGAAGTTCTTAAAGATTTAAATGGTTTAAATGAATTAGTCATAGCACTTTCAGCAAAATCTAAAGAACAAGCTAAAGCCGCCAAAGCCTTTTTTGATTCAATGCCATTTCCTGTTCATATACAATGGACCAATTCGCCATCAGTAATTGAACTTCTTAAATCGCAGGAAAAAAATGGCTTAGAATTATTAGGAACTCCAGGAAAAGGTTGGGCTGTTTGGCAAGGAATAGGAGTAGCCACAAGAAGATCTGAGGTGGTCGCTTTATTTGATGCAGACATTAGAACTTTCAGTAATTTATATCCATCAAAAATGATACTTCCACTATTAGATGATTCTTTTGGAATATCTTATGTAAAAGCCTTTTACAGCAGATTATCTCTTGAAACAAATGAGTTGCAAGGAAGAGCAACAAGACTATTTGTAGGCCCTCTTTTGGATAGTTTAGAACAATTAGTTGGTAATGGACCTTTTTTGCAATATCTCCAGTCATTTAGATATCCATTAGCTGGTGAATTTGCATTCACTAAAGATCTTGCAATGAATTTAAGAATACCTTGTGATTGGGGTTTAGAAATAGGATTATTATCAGAAGTTTATAGAAATGTAAGAACTTCAAAAATTGCTCAAGTTGATTTAGGCTTATTTGACCATAAACATAAAACTATCGGAAAAACTAAAAAAGAAGGATTACAACGTATGTGTACTGAAATATTATCTAGTGTTTTAAGGGGGCTAATGGAACATCAGGCTCAAACCTTGACAAGTACTCAACTATCCACACTTGAGGTCCTTTACAAAAGGGTAGGAGAGGATAGAGTTAAGCAGTTTGGATTAGATTCTGCGGTTAACAAAATTCCTTACGACAGACATGAAGAAGAGCTTTCTGTACATAAATTTGCAAATTTACTAAAGCCAGCAACTCAAAATTTTCTTGAAAATCCTGCTAGCCAACAATTACCTAGTTGGTCAAGAGTTTTATCTTGTGAAAATAAACTTCAAGAAAATTTAACTAAAGCGGGTTCTAAAGATATTAATTAGAACTAAAAATAAGGTTTAATAAGAAACTTTATTAAAGAACTCATCATTTTCGCATTTTATTAAATCAATGCTATTTGGATGATCATGAATATATTTATTAAATTTAATTGCCAGTGTTCTAGCTTCATATGCATCACTTGCATAAAAACAATTTTCTATCCTAATATTTTCAAAATTACGGTAATAAACTGTATAAGGTTTAAGCAAGGAATCTAAATTATTGTTTTCTTTTAAGAAAGTCACTATAAAAATATATCTAATACAAACATGCAAAAAATTTTATTTTAAGGAATAATATTTGAGGTTTTCAATATATTTCCTTGAATGATTTGCTAAGTTCTTTTATTCATATTTTTCTTGATATTTTTTGATTTAAATCTTTTATTGTTTGAACCTTCTATTAAAAAAACAAATTTTGAGAGTATTCCACCAAAAACAGGATACCAAAATTTATTATAAAAGAATTTAAACACTTAATTATTAATTATGCTGCTAATAAATCCTTTGAATCTAAATCTATATTCTTAAAATTTTCAAGCTCTAATGAGCTAAAAATATATTGCATTAATAAGATATCAAGCTCACCTTTTAATAAATTTTCATCAGCAGAAATAATGTCATCAACAAACATATCAAAAGAATCTAGTTCTCTATTCATTTCTTAAAAAAAATCTCTTCATAAAATAACCCAAAAGTAATAAAAGTCAACTAAATTTCATCAAAAAATAAGTTAAAAAAAAAAAGTTGTAAAAACAAATACAATTTCGGAAAAGATATATTAATTTCAAAAAATATATTGAATAAAATCTAAAAAGTGTAAAAGTAAATGTAATTTGAATTAATTCAAAATGAAGACTATTTTTAAAAATAAGGAAATTGATACAAAAAATTCTAATTTTCCAAATAACCTTTTAGTAAAAAACACATTGTATTTATCAAGTGATAAATGGTTTAAAGGTAGTAGGAGTAGAGGTCTTAGGTAATAAATTAATAACTTCGATATATCTTTAATAATAAAATTAAAATATAAATTAATTTTTAAATCATATCCCATAAATTATTTGATTTATAATAAATAAATAACTATTTAATTTCATAAAATAAAATTAATCTTATTTTATAAATAAAATTCACTTATAAAACTAAAATATAATTAAAAGCTAATAATTTATGAACGATTTATTACAAAAAGATCTTGGTTCAACCCTTTTATCAGTTGCTGTATTATTGGGTTGGATAGGATTGGTTTTTACGTCATTAAGAATAATTTTGTTATCCATAAAGAAAATACTTGAGAAGGTTTCTAATTTATCAAGTAAATAAATCTAATTTAATATGTGAATTAAGAGTAAACTTTTACGAATATTAGATTAATATGATAACTTATATAAATGGAATTTTTAGATCTCGTAAAAATAGGTTCGCAGGTAAAAGTTAATGTTGATTTATCAAAAGATCGGTTAAGCACAAAAACTATTGATGCTATTAATCAAAATTCTACTTGCCTGGTAGAAGATTTCAGATTAACAGATGGTAAAGGTGTTGGAGTTGTAGTTAAATTATCAAATGGAGAGAAAGAATGGTTTTTTGAAAATGAAATTCAACTTTTAGATGAAGATGGAAAAATAATTAATAGAACAGAAAAAGTTGAAAAAGATAACTCTTTTTTAACAGATTTAATTGAAAATCTAAAATATAAACCAAAACAAAAGCCTAAAGATCTCATAAATCCATTAAATTTTGCTTCTTGGTTGATTTTTTCTTTTAAAGATATTTTTTAAAATATTTTTAAATTTCCTGATCTCATAATGAGAATATAAGTTTTTAAATTACAAATGCACTCAAATAAAATAATTGAATTAAAAAATATTTCAAAGTCCTTTTTTATAGCTTCAAAAGAGCCTGGACTTAATGGGACATTAAAACATTTTTTCAATAGGAAATACAATGAAAAAAAAGTAGTTAAAAATATAAATATTGAAATTAAGAAAGGAGAAATTGTTGGTTTTCTTGGAGCTAATGGAGCAGGAAAAACAACAATCTTAAAAATTCTATGTGGACTACTTTATCCAACTAATGGTTTTATATCAATTGCTGGATATCGACCATATGAGAGAAAAGCAGAATTTCTAAACAAGATTTCATTAATAATGGGTCAAAAACAACAATTAATTTGGGATTTACCTCCTATTGATTCCTTTTATTTAAATGCTGCTATTTATGGTATTGAAAAGTCCGAGGCAAAAAAGAGAATAAAATTTTTATCAGAAATGTTAGAAATAAATAAAGAACTATATTTACCAGTTAGAAAATTATCATTAGGTCAAAGAATGAAAGCAGAACTTTTGGCCGCATTAATTCATAATCCAAATATTTTATTTTTGGATGAGCCGACATTGGGATTAGATATTAATGCGCAAGCTAATCTTAGAAAATTTCTTCAACTATATAATAAAGAAACTGGTTCTACTATTCTTCTAACAAGTCACTACATGAAAGATATAACTTATTTATGTAGGAGAGTTATTTGCATACATGAAGGAATAGTAACCTATGATGGTAAACTTGAAAAATTATTAACAAAACTATCTCCTAGAAAGGAGTTATCAATAATTTGCAAATCAAAAAAAGATATTGAGAGCCTTAAAAATTTGGGTTTAGATATTAAAAATGTAGAAAGTAATGAAATAACACTTTTAATTAAAAAAGAAGATATAAAAAAAACACTTAAAAATATTCTTAATAAATATGAGTTAGAGGACCTACAAATTAGTGAACCTCCAGTTGATGAAATAATTGGAAAATTATTGACTAATAATAATTAAATGTTCAATTTAACTCCAAACAAGATTGGAACTTTATTAAAAACTCAATATTCGAACATGATGGAATACAGAGTTGAAATTGCTTTATGGGCAATATCTGGAGTTATTCCTTTTTTCATGCTAAATATTTGGACAAATAATGGTTTAAATGAATCTTTAAATATAAGTAATATAATGCTGTCTAGATATTTTCTTAGTGCATTCTTTGTTAGACAATTTTCTGTAGTTTGGGTTGTTTTTACATTTGAAGAAGATGCTCTTTTAGGAAGAATCTCACCTTATTTAATTCAGCCAATACATCCCTTTTTTAGATATTTTGCGCAACATATTGCGGAACAAATTACTAGATTTCCATTCGCATTAATAATTGCAATTTTCTTTTTTATTTTTAATCCAGAAAGTTTATGGTTTCCTTCAATTGGAACAATCTTTATATCATTAATTTCTACTTTCTTTTCTTTCTTAATTCAATTTTTGATTCAATCCATAATTGCTTGTTTTTGCTTTTGGACAGAAAAAGCTAGTTCTTTTGAAAAATTAATATTTATTCCAACTTTATTTTTATCAGGTTTATTAGCACCTGTAGAATCTTTCCCTGAATTTGTTAAATCTTGGGTTTATTTTACTCCTTTTCCATATTTAATAGATTTCCCAGCAAGAATTTTATCCGAGAACAATGTGAACATATTTTCAGGATTATGCGTTCAAATAATATGGATTATCTTATTCTTCATTATCTTCATAAAAGTATGGAGTCAAGGCTCTAAAAAATTTACCGCAATGGGATTATGAATATAAAAAAATATTTTAAGGTTTATAAATTATTTAATTACACCTCTTTATCAATTGAATTAGAGTATCAAGTAAATATTTTTATAGATTTATTAACGGCGATTTTTGGACTTTCTGGGAGCATTTTTCTACTATCAATATTTTTTAGCAATGCAAAGGATATAGGAGGTTGGAGTTTTGAGCAAGCGTTAATAATTCAAGCTATTTATACAATTTTAAATGGCATTACAAATACTTGGTTTAGCCCAAATTTAACTGAGATTGTAAAATATATTAGAGAAGGAACTTTAGATTTTGTTTTAATTAAACCTATAGATAGCCAATTCTGGGTATCTTTCAAAAGAATCTCTCCTACTGGATTTATAGAGATATTATTAGGTATTATTGTTTTAATTTATTGTTTTTACATAAACGACATAACACTAAAAATAGATTCTTTATTTTTACTATTGCTTACTCTTGGTTGCTCTATAAGTATCCTGTATAGCCTTTGGTTCTTAATTTCAACTACAACAATATGGTTTGTAAAGACATGGAATGCGACAGAGGTACTTCGTTCATTTCTCTACGTAGGTAGATTCCCTTTAAATTCATTCTCTTTCCCTTTAAGAGTATTTTTTAGTACTGTAATACCTATTACATTCATTACAGCTATTCCTTCAGAAGTAATATTAGGAATATCTACTTTTTGGAAGATAATTTTAGAAATTTTAGTATCATCAATTTTTATTATCGCATCAAGAAGATTTTGGATATATGCTTTGAAATTTTATAGTTCAGCATCTAGTTAAAGAATTCTATCTAGAAATTAATTTACAAAAATCCCATATCTTTTGCTTATTCTTTTGGTTAATAATTCTTTCTAATTTTTTAAAATTATATGATGATTTTTCAACAAGAATTAACTTACATAAGTAATTTGTCTCATAATATCTTGATATTTTTTGAAGACTAAGCACGAGATTAAAAAATAAAACTCCAAAAAACAATAAAAAGGTTACTAAAAAAATTTCTGAAAAATATTCAGAGAATCTTCGTTGATCTGTCTTAACCTCAAATCGCATTATTCCATAATATATTTTGGACATTTAACTGCAGCAACAGCTATTGCAGCTACTTTAAAATTATCTGATTTTTCAATTACCTTTTTCACCTCCAAAGATCCAAATTTATAACTAGCATCACTATATGCCAATAAAAGGGATTTGTAATTGTCATTTCCTTTGTCTCTATAGTCACAAAAATTATTTCCGACTAAATTCAATAAAGTTAAAAGACTCAATTCAACCATATACTCTAAATCGCTAAGTCCTACATGAATAATACATTGAAACTAGTCATATTCAAGAAAATTTATTTATTAAGAAGAAAAAATTTATTCATAAATCAAAAATATCTTGATTTTAAGATGATAAAGTAATTTGATTTGCGTTGGCACTACCTGTAGTGTTATTTACCAGGTTAAAATCCACTACGGGTGGGGGCTTGCATTATTGATCAAATTGGTTTAAAAATAAGGTTCCCCATCACCTGGCTTCACAATTGTGAGGCCTTTTTTTATTTCTTAAAATCCTACAATAATTTATTTATTTGAAGTTAAATTCATATTTAATTTAAAATAAAAAATGATGTTTAATCAGAAAAAATATTCAAAATAAAAAATATTGTCCTTTAAATATCAAAAAAACATAAGTTTTGATGAAAAAATAATATTATAAAGTTATGCAAACAAAATTCATACGTTCTCTTTTTATTTAAGAAAGCTCAACTTTCAAGAATGTTTGTGAATAAAAAGATTGAGGATTTAACAAAATTAATACTGATCTTGGCTTAGATGGTATATTTCAAGAAAAACACTTTAATCCTATATAAATACTGTAGAAGAATTGTTCACTAATTCTCCAAAATGGTTGAGAAGAAGTTAATAAAAAATTTAAATATAAAATAATATCTCATAAAAAGATTCTAATAATATGCATATTGCTATAAATATTAAATTTCTCGTAATAGAAGACTTAAATTGCTTCCCTGATAAATTTAAGACATAAGCTAAGACCAACCAAAAAACACAAAAAAGTGAAAAATCTTTTTATTATTTTATTGCCTTTCAAATTTGATAAGTGAGCACCTAATAAGCCCCCTAAAAATGATCCTAATAATAAAACAATCAAAATCTTTAATGGAAATACACCAATTTGACTCAATGCTATTGCTCCTGAAGCATTCCAAAAAATACCTACACAAAAAAAAGTAATACTTATAGCTTTTAAAAAATCTAACCCAAAGGTTTTTATTAAAAGAATTGTCACTAGCAAACCTGTTCCAGAAGATATGGAACCATTTAATATGCCTATTATAAAAACGAAAACTATAAATTTTATCCAAATAATAAAATCAATATTTTTGTTTATTATTGTTAAACCTAAATCTGGCTTAGTGAAAGAATAAGAACCTAAAAAAATTGATAAAAGACCAATAATTAGATATAAATATTCATTAGAAATAATCATAACTAATGAAGAACCAATTAAGACTCCTGGTATACCAATAATTAAAAGTATTAAAATTATTAATAAATCAGAATTATAAGAACGAAAATTCCTCAATGAACCACCAATTCCAAGTGCTACAGTAGCAAACTTATGAAGAGCTAAAGCTTGGTAATAAGGGATCCCAAAAAGTAATAAAGCTGGAAGTTGGATTAATCCTGCGCCTCCTCCAGAAATTGCTGAGAATACATTAGAAAAAATAGAGACTAAAAATAAAAATAGTAATTTATAAAAAGGATAGTCTTGATCGGTTAGCAAAATTAAAAAAGATAAAATGAAAATTATTTACAAAATAGAAAAACTTAAATTTTAAAATAATTAGTTCATAAGTGATTTCTTTTGAATCAAAAATAAATACTTAATGTTAAAGTTAAGTATATCAATTTAAATATATGCATAATCAAGATGCTATATATCTCGAACAATTATGTCCAAAGATAAATAATAAGAACTGGAGAGATTCATTACACAGAATTACTAAAAATAAATGCATTTATTGTGGCGAAAAATCAGAATCTATTGATCATTTATATCCACAATCGAGGGGGGGGGCCACCAATACAAAAAACTGCGTACCATGTTGTTTATCGTGTAATGGAAAAAAATCTGATGATGATGTCTTAGATTGGTATAGGAGACAAAAATTTTATGACCCTAGGAGAGCTATGGCAATTAGAGCATGGTCTAATAATGATTTAAAACTTGCGTCTCAACTTCTTGGATATATACATTAGGTTTATTAGTAACTATTAAATAGATTTTATTTAAAAAGAATATGTAACTAAATCTAAACTATCTTTAATAAATATTTCATTAATAGAACTATTAATGTAATCATCCTTCCACATAATGGGAGAATCAATTACTTTTCGCTCTGGTGATTTTGCAGTAAAAATCAATCCAAAGACAAAAATTATTGTTATGAAAATGATCAAAATAACATTTTTATCTGAAATTCCATTCATTACTAAATTTACCCAGAGAGATTTTTATTTGGAGTAGTCTTTTCATTTATTTCAAGAAAATATTTCTTAAAATAATTAATCCCTTCCTTACCAATTAATCCAAAAGACCAGCCACATTTATTTATAACTTGAATTGATATCTGATTCGCTAAATCTTCAACCAATATTAATTTCTTTTGTGGATTAAGAGAAAAAGACACTATATTTTCTGTTTCTATTATAGCCGACCTCATAGCTTCATCCTTTGAGAAACCACTCTCAATGGCTTTACAATATTTGCGAGAGAAGTTATTAGAAATTCTTTTTTGCAGGCCTATTACACTTGGATTAGTAGCTTTAAGTGCATTCACCTTAAGAGGGAAAACAAATGTCACTATACAGTATATAAAAGCAAATAATAGGTTTATAAATTTCACAAAAAATATTTTTGTTGAATTAATAATAGTTGAATTAATATTAATTTAAAATTAATTAATTTAAATCAGTTGAGAAATACTTAGTCATATAAATAAATTTCATTTTATTAAAACTAAACATAATTGAATTACTATAGTCATATCATATTATAAATGAAACTAATATTATGAATACTTTTATCACATTACTTTTTTTTCCAGACTGGTCTAGTTCTTACCCATCTGATTTCCTAATTCTTCATTTTTTTATAGGAGCCATATTTTTTCCCTTCATAATGATATTAAGGAGAGCTAGAAGATTTGATAAAAATAATCCTCAAGCTGGTTTAAACGGGTATAAAGAATTTAATAAATCAAGATTTTTTGGTTATGAAGAAATCTAATAATATTTACATATAAATAAATTTAAACTTTGGTATAGCAATGAAAGAATCAATAGACGTAAATATATTTAGTCCTACTGCCCCACTTGGAATTTTTATTATCTTATGCGGTTTAATATTTAGTGGAATTATTTTTTATATTATATATACCGTGAGTACAGATAAAGAATCTATTGAAGATAAAAAAATGAGAAGTAAAAAAATTTCCTTACAAAAAGAAAAAATAAGCAGACTTTTTCCTAAGAAAAAATAACTTTTATAAATTTCTTATTAAAAAGATATTTATTTGAAGATGATATTATCCAATCAAGTGGATCGTAAAACATCATCTCTAATTCTGAATATTTAAACATAATATATTAATCATATCAGGATCCTTTTTACAATGCGAGTTAAAAATATATAAATAAAAATAAAATTTTAATTTTAATTTATAAACGAACATTTGAATTAATCAGTTTTATTGGTAAAACAAAATAGTATATGTTTACATTTTGTCTGGTACAAATTTATTTTTAATACTTGCCAGTGGAGAAATAAATGGCATTGGGTATTGGTTGATTGATACGACATTTAATGATACGCCTACAAATGATGATAAAAATTTAATTGAGTGCCACAGAAAAGAACTCATTGGAGAAGAATCAGCTGAAATGATATTGTTTGCTATATTTTTAAACTTGAACAATATCAATGATGATTTAAAGAGAGAAGGTTTCGTAATAGATAATCCGCCTAAAGGTATATCTTTCAGCTTCCCCTTGAATATTCTTGAAAATATATTCGACTTCTGGTTAGAACTTTATAAAGATAAGAATTCATGGGAAACTTGCTTAGGTCTTTTAAAAATAAAAAAAAGGAATTTACTTACAAGCCTTATATCAAGCGATGTCTTAAAGGGAAGTGCTAAGGAATGGGCTCCAAGAATTGAGGAACTGCACAAATATAGGCCAGAATCAAATAGAAAAAAGAAAAAAATTAATGAGCCTATGTGGAAGTAGTTATATTTATATTAATTTTTTATAGATTTAAATAAGAAATAGTCAAAGTTATTAATTAAAATTTAAATTTATAATTATTAATTTCTAATGATAGAAAAATATTCTTTCAGCGAAGAACAAATGAATGGGATCGTAGAGGATACCTATAAAAATTTAATTTTAGAATGCAATAAACTAATTAATAAGACAAATTGTCCAAATGAACAAGTTCTTGCTTTATTAAGTTTAGTAGCATCAAATTATTCAAGAAATTTATCAGAGAAAAAAACAACTAATAATTAATATTATTAAAAACAAAAAATTGATTAATAAATTCAAATGAAACAAGAAAAGTTGATTATTCAGAAGAACTTAAAAGATTTAAATAATCATTTTGCTGCCTGAGATGCTATAATTGAGTTTTTAATGTAGTAGTTTTGACTCAAGTAACAGTAGGAGAAAATGAGGGAATTGAATCAGCCCTTAGAAGATTTAAAAGACAGGTTTCAAAAGCTGGTATTTTTGCTGATTTAAAACGACTTAGGCATCATGAAACACCAATAGAGAAATACAAAAGAAAATTGCAACAAAGAAGAAAAGCTAGAAGAAGATAATTAGATCTAAAACTATTCTTATCTGCATATTAAAAATTTAATGTCATGTTGATTAATAAAAAATAAACACTTTTCTCCTCTTAAAATTTTTAATTAAAGATTCCTGTACTTTTTAGAAAAACATTAATTAAATGTTTTTAAGTTACTTTTGTTTTCTTAGCTTTTTGACAAGATTGATTCCAACACCAGGAACAGCCAAAAGATCTTCATCTTTTGCAGAAATAATATCTTTAGTAGATTTAAATCCTGCTTCATAAAAGGCCTTGGCACTTTTAGCTCCTATTCCAGGTAAACTAGTAAAGCTATCAAGAATAAGCTTTACTTCTTGTTTTTTCCCTTTTGAAGATTTAGAAGACTTAGATGATTTTGATGCTTTTGTAGATTTGGTTGATTTTGAAGATTTAGTGACCTTTTTAGACTTTGTTGTCTGAGGTACTGATTTTTTTCCGAGGATTGATTTTAATTTGTTAAAGATTTTTGAAAACATTTCATCAATAAGTAATTAATAAAATCCATAATTCCTTTTTTAAAAATTATTTTAAAAAATTGAAAATTATTAGATGACTAATAATTATTTCAGTGGAAAATTAGATAATTATTTATTTACAATTATATAAAGACACATTTTTAATTATGATGCAAGTTTTTGAATATTAAAAACTATATAATAAATTATCATTTCAAAGATATTTTTTATTTTCTATATTATTTTTTAAGAATAAGAATTGATTTAAATTAATATTTTCAAAATAATTATTGAAAATTCATCAGAAAATTATTACTACAGTTTAATTTGAGAAGCTTTAAAAATTAATTCAATTAATAAAATTAAACGTATTTTTTTTTAGATATGATTTTATAAGAGAAATAATAAATTAAATAAGCAAAAAGATATTTCTTTAAAACTCGAAATTTAATAAATCTCTTATAAAAAAAATATTTATGATCAAAAATTTAATATTCTTGAGATAGATTAACTATAATAATCAAATGAATTTAATATTTATAACAGGTCCATCAGGAAGCGGCAAAACAACTATTAGTAAATATATATCTCAGTATTTAACTAATTCTTATATTCTAAGTACAGATAATTATTACAAAACAGGCTTAATTAGCAAAATATCTTCCAAGATTATTAAATCTTATTTTGATAAAATCATAAGTCATGAACAAGGTCTTATAAAAAGGGATATTGATAATATTATAAAAAACAATTTAATTAATCATTACTATAAATATGATTTTATAAAAAAAGTTACCAAAAAACATTTAAAAAATTTTTCTAACATTCAAAACCTTATAGTTGAAGGAATTTTTTCTCTGGAACTTACAGATTTCTTTTCAGAAAATCAATATTTGTTAATAAGATTAAAAGAGAAGAAATGCATATGCAGAAAAAGGATATTACAAAGAGATAGTATTGAGAGAGGAAAAAATAAAATTTTAAATTTAAATGAATTTAATAATGGATGGAACATTTATAAAAATAAAGAGAAAAAATACAGATCTAAGATAATTAGAGGAATTACTTTAAGAAAAGATTTTGATTTAGATTTTTTATTGAAAAAGCTATCTAAATAATTTTAATAACCTGATCAGACAAGTTAAGAGCACTTAATATTGCTCCTTCAACCCTCCCAAAGCCTTGCGTATTAAACCAATCTCCACAGAAAGCAATATTGTATTCCTTGCAAATTTGAAGTCTCAAAGGGACTCTTAAGCCGCCTGGCTGTGAAGCTCGCCAACGCATAATAGATATATCCTCATAATTATCTAAAGTATTGATTAATGGATTCTCTTCAAATAATTTATTAAATCTATAAAGTAAATCTTTTTCAAAATTATTTTTCTTAAGTTCATTTATTAAGTTATTTTCTTTAATTGAATGTAAAACAATTCCATATCTTTTATTTTTCTGTTTTTGAAACACTATTCTCTCGAATCCATATTTTTCTTGCGCATTTTTATCTAGATAATAGATTACATTATCTTTTTTTATAATTTCCTTTAATTGATATTCTTTTCTTGTATAAATTAAAAAATTTATTCTTTCAATATAATTTTGATATTTTAAAATATGAATAATCTCATCAATCTTTATATTATTTTTAGTAGCTTTTGCTAAGGGTATTTCATCAACATTTAATATTTTCTTTGATCTTTTATGTAATAAGAGATTAGAGGAAATTACTAGAAACTTTGAATAAAATAAACTTCCTTCCTTTGATTTTAAAACCCAATTATTATTTTGAAAAGCAAGATTAATTATTAATTCCTGGAAATAAAGATCTACTTGTTTACTTTTATTATTTAAATTTAAAATCTGATTAGCTAAATCACCCATAAAAGATGTAGACGAATAAATATTTCCAGTACAAAATTCATTTGTAAGATTATTAGAAAAATTTAAATTTTTATCTAACTCAATTAATAATGAATTATCTTTTTTTATTATATTTTTTTCTAATAATTCACTTAAAAAATTATTTAATTTTAGATCATTAGAATTATTTATAATATTAAAATTAGGAGATCCATGATTAAGAATCCATCCACTATTTTTCTTACTAATTCTGGAGCTACATCTTCCTCCCAGGTTTCTTCCAGTTTCAATGATTGCTATTTTGCCTTTAAATCCTTTTGCTAAAAGATTTGAAACAAATGTACAAGAAGATATTCCTCCTCCAATAACAATTAATTCATAAATAATCGTATTCATATAAAAATATCCTGAAATAAATTTTTCACTTCATTAAATTGCTTTATTGTGCTGCATTCAGTTTCTACTAAGGGAATGATGTCATTTTTATAATAAAATTTATAAATTTCCTTTGTAATTGATTTTGAGTACTCTAAAGAATTTAAAAAATCCTGAGTTAAATAAACACCTTTCCATGGCCTAAATTTAAAACGCGCTAGAAATTGTTTTGATGGAACTAAAATACTTCCATAAATTTTAATTTCATTATTAAAATTATTTGATTGATCTGTAATATTTTTCTTTATAAATTTAATTTCTTTTTTAAGAGCTTGAAGATTAGAACCGAATTGTAACCATATAGAATTTACTAATCCAGAATTAACTTTTTTAATTAGATTATTTCTTTCTAAAGAAATATCATTATCTTTTATAAAATATGGATTATACGCAACTCCAAATTTGATATCTTCTTCTTTAAGTTTATCCAAAATATTAGTTACTTCAAAATTCTTTTTTTTTCTTGAACCTGAGACTAATAGTATTTCTTTATTATCATATTTCCTAGATAATTTAATAAATTTTAAAAGATCATTTAAAGAGTTATTTTGATCTTTGGAAAATTGATGAAATAAACTGTAGTGATAGATAACTTCAGCCTCTTTATAGTTTGTTCCAATATATTTAATTGCTTCTAATAGGAAATCCTTTTTTATTAATCCTTTACAAGGAATATTTATTTTATAAATATTTCTATTAAGTAAAAAATCAATTTTGTTCTTTAATTGCTTTAGATCTTTGAAAGATATTTCTACTCTTAGTTCTTTTTTCATCATGAAATTTGAGTAATTAAATTAAAAATATTAGTAAATTAAAACTAGCGAAAACAAGCATCACTTACGATTCTTAATTTTGAGAAATAATCCATTGAATCAGACTTTAATAAAAATTTCGGAGTAATAGATAAGGCTGCTTTTAAAGATAATTTATTTTGTTTGGAGTCATTTATTATTTTTATAAAGCATTTCCAATTCTCAGGTGAAGTAATACCAGGCCATGAAATCCAGCTTCCTAAGAAAATTCCAAATAAAAAAAAGAAAAATCCTTTCATATTCCTTAAATAATAAACCATTAATAATTATATTATCTATCTAAATTATTTTTCCTTTATTTCAAGTAAATTTATACGGCTAAAAATTTAAAAATAAAATTTTATGTACATTAAAGGGTAGAATGATAAATCAATACTAATAATATGGCTAGTCAAGATTATTTGATCGCAATAGCGCTAATAGAGCAGAATAATGAAAGAGCAATGCCTCTCGGAGGTAAAGAAGTAAAATTAGATATTGATGTAGAGGAAAACTTCAAAAAACTTAGTGAGGATGTAACATTAAATCTACTACTAAGACTTTTCCAGAGAAGTGATGATGGTCCAATGAAAAGGATTTCTGGAGAAAAAGGACTTTTGCTAGTTCATATGCATCCCAAAAGAATGCAAAAAGAACTTCCTTTCATTAAAGCTGAGTGGATTAGAGATGGAGATACAAATCAATTTATACAATATTTAAGCAATTTATCAAAACAAATTTGGACTGCTTCATTTGTTAAATATCATGGGGTTGAATTCACATCAATAGCTAAAAATGATGAAATGTAAACTATAAAATAATATTTGATCTTAAGATAACCATCCTTTTAATAAATCATAAACACTTATTATTAATCCCCAAGCAACAATAATTGGAGTTACATATTTAAGCATAAATTTTAAATATGCTTTAGTAAGCGAAGAGGAACCAGAATTTTTTAATTCAATATCTAAAGTCTTTGGGATCACCCAACCAACCAAGAAGGAAACAAGGAAACCTCCTAAGATCAATAAAACGTTAGCAATCGCATCAATATTTCCAAGAATATTAGTACTTAATGCAGAAGGAATACCAATAATGAAGGTGAATCCTACTGTAAGGATAGACGCAAGATTTCTTTTTATCTTGAATTTATCAATCAGAGTTGCTACGGGGATCTCTAATAAAGAAATCAAAGATGTTATTGCAGCGATATAAGCTAAACCAAAAAATAAAATAGCAACCAATCTACCAATAGAACCATATTGACCTAGTCCAGAAGGGATCGTAATAAATAAAGTAGCTATAGTACTTTTACTGATAGTCTCTCCTAATCCAAAAGAAAAGATTATGGGGAAAGTAATCAAACCCGCCATTAATCCAACAATAGTATCAAGTGAAGCTATTTGGATTGCTTGCTTTGGAAGATCACTTTTTTTATTTAAATAAGATGCATAGGTTATCATTATCCCAATACCTAAACTTAATGAAAAGAAAGCCTGACTAAAGGCATTTCTAATAGTTGTTGGATTTGCTAATTGATTTATATCAAAATTTAATAAAAAGTTTCTATAACCAACACCAGAATTAGTTAAAAAAGCAGCCCAAATAGCCAGAGAAATAAGAATAATAAATAGTATTGGTATACATATCTTATTTAGTTTTTCAATTCCTTTTTTTATACCTCCAGAAATTATATAAGCTCCAAGGCCTAGACTAAATATCTGACCAATTAGATCTCTTTTACCAGAATGAATAGAGTCAAATAATGAACTAGATTCCTCAGGATTTAAAGGTAATCCAACAAATAAAGATTGAATAAATATATCTGCAGTCCATCCCATTATTACCGCATAATATGAAGCGATAGCTAAAGGGGCTATCAAGAATAGCCAACCAAGAGGAGCCCATCTAGGACCTGCAGCTTTTATTGGTGCCAAGAAAGCGCTGGTAGATGTATTTCTACCGAGAGCAAATTCAGCAACAAAAATTGGAAGGCAAACTACTAAAACGACTAAGATATAAAGTAGAACAAAGGCCGCTCCACCTCCCTGAGAAGAACGATAAGCAAATCCCCATAAATTACCTAAACCTACAGCACTTCCAACTGCAGCCAAAACAAATCCAAGTTTTGAGCCCCACTGTTCTCTTTTAATAGATTTTTCTGTCAAAATAAAAACCAATTCCTAATTTGATTTATAACTTAGTAAATATTAAAAAGCTAATTTTTAAAGAATCAAAATAATTTTTTTAATATTTTATTATTTTCAAAGAAAAGCTCATAACTATTTTTGTTTGTGCCAAAATTAACAGTTTTAAAATCATTTTCTCCACAAACATGAAGCGCACTATATCCTTCAATACATATACATGATTTAATTTTTGCTTCGATTAGTAATTTATTAACGTAGGGTTCTCTTTCTTCTTCTTCATCAAAATGTGGACAAGCAATTCCTTTCAAAAATCCAAGGCAATTAATTATCTCTAAACTTTCAGAATATGAATCAGTTATCCCCTTCTCAAACCAACAGATAGCCCCTGCGCTAACTCCACTCATAATAATCCCAGAATTGTAAGCTTTTTGCAAAACAATATCAAAATTCCAGTCTCGCCAAACTGCTAACATACTTTTAGTATTTCCTCCTCCAACATAAATTATGTCTTGACTTAAAATTTTTTCCTCTAAATCGCATGTTCTTGAAAAGAAATCTAGATGTGTTGTTAAGCAATTTAATTTACCAAAAGCCCTATAGAAATTTAATTTATATTGGTTATTATCGCCTGAAGCGGTTGGGATAAAACATATTTTAGGTCTTTCCTTATTAGTCAAAGAAACTATATATCTCTCAATAATTAAATCACCAAGTGACCTTCCAAATCCTCCTCCACCGATAGCTACTATGTTTTTATTTGACATAATTAATTAATAACTTAATGAATTTAAGACAAATCACAATAAAAGATCAAATAAATCTAAAAAGGATTTACTTTGATTCTATTCAATCAATTGATGAAAAAATATATAATAAAGAACAAAAATTAGCATGGTCTAGCCAAGCATGGATAAATCTAGAGTTTCATAAATCAATTACGAAAGGGAAAGGGTTTATAGTGGAAGACCTAAATAAAAAAATTGGTTTTGCGATAAGATATCCCAAAAATAAACTATCTCTTTTATATGTAAGAGGCAATTTCAGAAGAGAAGGAATTGGAAATATGCTTATTAACGCTATAGAGAAAGAAGCTCTTAACGAAGGAATTTCATCCATACATACAGAAGCTAGTCTATTAAGTTATAAATTATTCTTAAAAAATAATTGGAAAGAAATACGTAAAGAAAAAATAATTATCCAAAATATACATATTTAATAGATATAAAATGTTCAAAGATTTATAAAATTTATAAAAAATAATTATGGGAATTAAAAATAGAAATCTAAAAATAATTGTAAGATTAATATTTTGGATAACTTACTTTTTCTCAGGATATATCTTATATTTCAACCTGGAAATTTGCCTATGATTTTTATAAATTTCTCAAAAATAATTTATCCAATCACTATTTTCTGGCTACAAATAAGAATTAACAATCAAGAAAATTGGGTTCCAATTACTCAACCATGACAACTTCTCAACTTTGGTTTAATATTCTTCCGGTTTTATCTTCAATATTAGCTTTTATATTCACTTTATTAAACCTATTAATGTTTTTGATTAAATAATCTAACTAAGATTAATTGTTTTAATGCTTATTTAACTCTCAATAAGGAATAGATGTATATATGTAAAGATTCTTGCTTTATTTATTTATATGTATAAATTTAAATTAAAGATAGTCATTTCTCATGAATAATCTTGGCATAAATGAAAAATTAAATTTTGAAGAGGAAAATAAAGAATTGCTAGATCATGAATTTTTCTCATTAAAATTTACAGATAGTTTATATAAAAAAGATATTGGAAAATTTGTTGAATTTCTTTCCTCATATTTTATTTAATAAATTTACTCTTTAAATCTTCAAATACAAACTTTATCTGTAAAATTAAAAAATTGCACTAATAATTTAAGTAATACGTAAATTAATTAAAATGCAATTATTTTTAGCAGATTGTCAATTCACAGACATCGATAATCAAATAAATGCTTATAAAGCTTTCATTGAGGCTTGGGAAAATGGTGAAATGTCTAAATCAGATAAAACTGATAATTTTGAAATGCTTTTTAGGGTACATGCCCCTGGGGAAGGAAGAGTTGTTTGCTTATGTAAAGCTTTAAGCGATAAAGAGATATTTGCTCACTTTGCCCCTTGGAGAGCAAAATTTGGCATTCATATGGAATTTACTCCTGTTATAAGTTGTCAAAATGTAGTTGATTATCATAAAAATCTTTTTCAAACACTTAGCTGAATAAAGGAATGGAGATAAATAAATCATTTTTATAAAGAAAAGAGCAATTATTTTTCTAGTAAAAGCTACTCTATGCAATATAGGTGCTGCTGATAAAATGAAGTGTTTAAATATTTACTTTTCTGGTAGTATGACCATTTTTGAGATATCAAAAGGTATTTTTTTTATAAACTGATACTTTAAAATCTAATCAATATTATCTAGCTTAGTTTTATATACTAATAGTCTCTAATTTATCATCAACTTCTTGTTCATTACTATCATTTATTTTATTTTTAAGTTTATATGCATAAAATATCGAAGCAACCGCAACGCTTGAAGAAATGGCAATACCAGATATTAAGATCAAGGCAACAATCCCACCTATAATGCCGCCTTTAAGTCTAAGTAAATTTGATTTTACAAGTAGAATAAATAGTAACGTAATAGTTGCTTTCAAAGAAGACACTTTTAAAAAGTAAATAGGTGTAAATGGATTAAATAACATAATCAATTAAATATATATATATAATAAAAATAATTTTTTAAAACTGTTAAAAAAAAAGACCTCTTTAATTGAGGTCTTCCTTGTTTTTTTAATACTATAAATTTATTTTTTTGCCTCTGGATCAAAATTTTGTAAGTTTGGTCCTGCTATAACCCCTACCAAGCCAAATAATACTAAAGATCCAATACCAAAACCTGCAGCCCATGGATTAAAGCCGCCTAATGCGAAAGATGCAAAGAAGTCCATAAAATTAAGAAACATGTTATCTCGCAGTAAGCATACAGAATTTATGAGGTAATATAACCATATTGAGACATTTCTTCGTAATTCAAAAAAATATAAATTTAAATTTTTAATTATTATTCAATTTTATAATTTATTACTTTAAAATTAGATATTTAATAAAATAATGAATAATTCAAATTTTACTTTTATTTATGACGGAGAATGTCCATTTTGCAATCATTTTGCAGAACTTTTAGAGTTAAAAAGCAAAGTAAATAATATTTCCATACTTGATGCTCGCAAAAACCCAAAATTAGTAAAAGACCTATTAAGTAAGGGATTTGATATTGACCAGGGAGCAGTTCTTTTACATGAAGACAAAATCTTTCATGGCCATGAAGCTATTAATACAATTTGTAACCAGATTAGTAATCCATCAAGCAACTTATTAAAAATACTCACCATGACATTCAAATCACCTAAGAGAGCTAAGTTTATCTTTCCTTTGTTAGTCACAGCAAGGAGATTTGCCTTAATATCAAAAGGTGTATCTACCTCGTTAAGTTAAAAATTTGCTATTTATATAAAAAGAATTATTAATATATACATAAACTTTTTAACCTTTTAAGAAATATAAGTATTTTCTAGCTAGAACTGGTAAATAATAAAAAATAAAATGATAGAAAACTTTAATCCATTTATTTGTCTTGGTGGAGACAATGAGAAAATCAATCATATAGCTGAGGCTGCTATTGAAATGAATTTAACTTGCAATGATTTAAAAAAGGATCTTAACTTATCTGATGGAGATGTAGTTGATATGCTTCAGCTAGTTATGGATCAATTTAAGAATACAAATAATTTATAAACATTTTAGAAAAAAGTGAAAAACATATCAATAGAATTATCAGAATTTAATTACGTTGATGATTTGTGGCCAGAATTAATTAATAAATTTGGTTTTGAAAAGTCAAAAAATATAATTTCCCAAGCCATGGATTTTCAAAAGATGAATGGCAAAAAAGATATTACAATACCCATAATATTTTCTGGTACTGGTGGATTAGCACTAATATCTATAGATCTTATAAAAAAAAGGACCTCTATAAATAATGTAAAGGGGAATCAAATATTTATTTTAAATCCAAAGAAAAAGTTATTTCAAATATTAAATCAATCAAAATAATTAAAAAAAATAATTCTCGTAAAGTAAATATAATTTTTATCATTAAAAAATACTTTCTTAAAAAAAATGTCATTTAAAGCAACTTATCTTGGTTCTAATGGATGGATAATAGAATTTTCAAAAAGCAAAATAGTTATAGATCCATGGTTGAGGGGTGACCTTGTATTCCCCCCAGGTGAATGGTTCTTTAAAGGTTCTTTGGAAAATGATATTCCTACACCACAAGATATTGATTTAATTTTGATAACTCAAGGATTACCAGATCATTGCCATATTCCCTCTCTAAAGCTTTTTTCAAAAGATATTGAAATTATATGTCCAAAAAGTGCCTTTAAAATAATTAAAGAACTTGACTTTAGCTCGATAAGAATTATTGAACCTTCTGAAAAATTATTTTTCAAGGATATTCAAATTGAAGCAACTTCCGGAGCTCCCGTTCCGCAAATAGAGAATGGGTACATCGTTGAGAATGAAGAAGGGGGTTTTTATATTGAACCTCATGGATACTTTGACAAAAATATAAAATCAAGAAAATTAGATGCTGTAATTACTCCAACAAAGAATTTAGGATTGCCAATAGTTGGTCCTTTTGTAAGAGGTGCTGAGGTTCTACCTGATCTAATAGATAGATTTAATCCAAATTACATTCTTTCAAGTACTATTGGCGGAGATGCAAAATTTAGCGGATTTCTGAATAACTTTATTTCAGTTCAAGAATTTAAAAATAAAATAAATTGTGAATTAATTGATTTAAAAACATTGCAATCTATAAATATATAATTAGTTATAAATATCAATAAGTCGGAAATGCAAAGTGTTTATTCGCCTTTTATTAACACCCAAATCATAAAAACCAGTTCTAGATTTAGATTTAACTTTTAGGATATTGCCTTTTTCAGATTTTTTAATTTCAATATCATCAATAAATTTCATAACTCGACTTGTTGCTAATGCATGTAAATAATCTTCCTTAATATTGATTATTTTGATTCTAGGAGTGTTTTTTAGTATATCAATTAACTCTTTAAAACTCTCATCAGCGTTAGTAACTTTCCAACTTTCAAAAACGCAGTTATTTGGATTTGAACAAGCACCTAAAATATTGTTATCAATCAAAGAGTCAATTGCAAAAGTATAATTATTATTAATGAAAATTGAAAAAAATAAAATAACAGAGAAAATAAAAAAGTTTAAAAGAAATTCCTTAAAAATTGTATTTTGCATTATTTAACATAATATTAAATCAAAATATAGCCTATTCAAAACAGAAACTGAAATCTTTACTAATAAAATTATTTATAGATTAAAATAGAAATAGAGTGGGAATTTAAAATTCATAACTTAATAACAACAATAGCTTTATTATTGACTTTAAATACTAATTTTATCTGTGATCAAGAATATCTTAATTTAAATATTAGAAATAATATAAATGGTGATTTTTCATTAGTAAAAGATATTAAAGAATTAAGACCTGGAGCTTTCATAAATATAAATTGGCAAGATAAAAGTTTAATGCTGCCATATTATCCTCGAGCAAAATTTATATCTTTTGCTGATAAAAAATGGGATTGGAGATATTCAATAAATGAAGATGGCAAAGTAAATGATATTAATCCTGTTCTCTATGAATTATTGCCTCTTGGAAAGTATATTGAACATAAATGCCAAATAACTAATTAATAAATGGTTATGAAAGATCAACAAAAAGAATCTCTTCGTTACATTCATTTATCTGACTATAAAAAATTTGATTATTCTATTCCTGAAATTTATATAAATTTCAACATAACAAATGAACACGTCAAAGTCATTACTGAATATAAATTCATTAAAGAAAATCCGAACTCTAATTCTTTAAAACTAAAAGGAGATCAAATTAGAATTATTTCAATATTCATAGATAATGAAGAATTAAATAAAACTAGATATGAATTTAAAAATCATGAACTTACTATCTCTTCAATTAACAAAAGAATTTTTAATTTAAAAATTATTAGTTCAATTAAGCCAAAAGATAATACTTCATTGCTAGGGATGTATGAGAGTAATGGAATAATTACAACTCAATGTGAAGCTGAGGGTTTTAGAAGAATTTGTTTTCATCCAGATAGACCAGATATTTTAAGCAAATATAAAATAAGAATTGAAGCTGATAACAAAAAATATCCTATTTTACTTTCTAATGGAAATTTAATTAAAAAAAATCTAACTAATAATAGATTGGAAGTAATTTGGGAAGATCCATTTCCAAAACCTTCTTATCTATTCGCTCTAGTTGCAGGAAAATTAGTTTGTATTAAAGACATCTACAATACAAAATCAAATAAAAAAATTGATATACATTTATACGTTGAAAACGGAGACGAAGAATTTGTTCATCATGCTATTCAGTCTCTAAAAAAAGCCATGAGATGGGATGAAGATAAATATAATTTAGAATATGATCTTAACTTATTTAACATTGTCGCGATTAGACATTTCAATATGGGTGCAATGGAAAATAAGAGTCTTAATATCTTTAATTCTAAATTGGTTCTAGCTAACTCAGAAACCAGTACTGACGAAGAACTTGAAAGGATTGAAAGTGTTGTTGCCCATGAATATTTCCATAATTGGACTGGTAATCGAATCACTTGTAGAGATTGGTTCCAATTGTCTTTGAAAGAGGGACTTACAGTTTTTAGAGATCAACAATTTACCTCTGATATGCATAATTATGCCATCAAAAGGATTGAGGACATAAAGTTTTTAAGAAATACACAATTCAGAGAGGACTCAGGTCCTACATCTCATCCTGTAAAGCCAGAAAAGTATCTTGAAATAGATAATTTTTACACAACAACAATTTATGAAAAGGGAGCAGAGATAATAAGAATGGTACAAACTATAATAAATGAAGAGAAATTTAAAAAAGGCTTTTCTTCATTCATAAGTAAGTATGATGGAGAAGCAGCCACAATAGATGATTTTATTGAAACAATTTTTGAAAAGCATAAATATATAAAAACTGAAAAATTCAAAATTTGGTATAAACAAAATGGTACTCCATTATTAACTTTTAAAAGGTATTGGGACAAAAATAAAAAAACACTTAAAATATTTATATCCCAAAATAATAATAAAGATAATCCAATTAATAAACTCCCTTTAATAATTCCAATTAATTTTGCAGTATTTACAGATCACCATAATTTTATGGAAATTAAATTTATATTAGATAAAAAAAATGATCAAATAACTTTAAACAATATCAATACAGAATTAGACAAACCTATTACTTCCTTTATGAGAGAATTATCAGCTCCTGTAAAATGGGAAACAGATTTAATTTTAGAAGAAGAATTATTTATTTTAGAAAATGAAAAGGATTATTTTTCAATATATAACTCAGCTTCAAGAATTTATGAATTTATTATTTCAGAAAGATTAAAAGGTAATCCTTCCTTAGACTTTGAAGATAAATTAATAAATGTTTTTAAGTCTTTATTAATATCTAATAACTTTAATTTATCTTTATTAGCAGAAATTTTAAATATTCCATCTTTTTCTGAAATCGAATCCTATTCAAACTTTATTGATCCTCAAAATATATACAAAGTTTTAGATGAAATAAATAATAAGTTTTCAATAAAATTAAAAGATGAACTTATTCATAAATTTAATTCAATTGAAACTATTTTTTATAAGAAATGGCCAAAAGGTAAAGATGAAAGAAAATTAATAAAAGTAATTTGGAAACTTCTTTTATTTTGTGATGATTCAATTATTACAAAAAGAATTTTAGATTTTGTTGATAATAAAAATATGACTTTATCTAAAGCTGCTTTAAGTGTTTTTCAAGAATTTAATTCATATGAAAGTGAACAGGCATCAAAAATATTTTTTGATAAATGGGCAAATAATAGTATTGTTTTAGATAGTTGGTTTTATTTTGCTGCATCTTTAAATTCAAATAAGCCTATTGAAAGAATTGAGAGCTTATTTAATCATGAATTATTTGATAAGAAATCTCCTAATACTCTAAGATCTATTCTTACTGGTTATGTTACTAATAATAAGTCATTTCATGCTAAAGATGGAAGTGGATATAATTACGTAGCAAAAAAAATCATTAAATATGATAATCTTAATCCCATAATAATATCTCGTTTTCTAAAGATTTTTAGTAGATGGAATTTATATAAGGAACCTTATAGATCCAAAATGTTTAAAGCCATTAATATGATAGATGGAAGTAATTTATCCAATAATTCTAGAGAAGTTATAAATTTAATTTTAGATAAATAAATTGTGAACTTAAACTACTTAAATTAATCGTTCAAAATAAATTACTTGAAATATAAATAAGATTATTATCAAAAAACTTTAATACTTTCTTTAAAAACTTTACTTTAAATATAATGAATATAAATAATATAAAACTATGTTTGCAATAGCCTTAGGAATGACAAAATTAGAAACCATTACGGTAGCCATATCAAGCTTCATATTCATAGGAGCATTTACTTGGGTATCAATTAAAGGTGATCTAAGAAAACTAGCCGCTGAATTAATAGAAGAAAATGATAAGAGAGATAATTAATTAAATCCTAAAATAAGTCAACTTTTATATCCACTAGAGTAGTCAATTATGCGCCTAATCTCATTAAGTGATGAGCCATAAATACGATGTCCTAACAAATCAACTCCAACCCACTTTTTATTTTTATTAGTTCTATTGAAATCGGAATATTTTATATTAGTGATATTTTTATCACTCCAAGATAAAGTTATATCCCATCCTTTATAGTTTTCTATCATATTTTTTTATTTAGTATTATTTATAAGCTTAACTACAACTCTTCAGAACAAAAACAAAGGAAATAAGTAGTTTTGATATTTATGTGTTATTCGAAGAAATAATACTTATCTTGCTTGCTGACTCATCTGCTCTTGATCTTGCTTCCAAAATATTTTGTCCAGTTGCCAATACTACTCCCATTCTTCTATTCTTTCTTGCAATCTTTTTGCCAAAAATCAATACTTTAGTAGAGTTAATTTCTAATGCTTCTGCAAGTCCAGATATTGCATAACTTTCATAATATTGATTTGATAATATAACTCTCGAAGCTCCAATATTAATTAATTTAATTTCAGGAATAGGTAAATTTAGCAAGGCTCTTAAATGTAGTTCAAATTCATTTATATTTTGTGTCAATAAAGTAACCAAACCAGTATCATGAGGCCTTGGAGATAATTCAGAGAAAATAAGTTCATTCCCTCTTACAAAAAACTCTACCCCATATAGACCAGCTCCATTTAGATTATTAAGAATTTTAGAAGAAATGTCCTTTGCCTCTTTAAGAAGTGAGCTACTTAATTCAAGAGGTTGCCAACTACATTGGTAGTCTCCAGAATATTGTTCATGACCAATCGGAGGACAAAAAATGTTTTTTCCTGAATTATTTCTAACAGATAAGAGGGTGAATTCAAAATCAAACTCTATAAACTCTTCTAAGATGACACCATTTACATCTCCTCTTGAACATTTCAAGGCTTGATTCCATGCTTCTAATAAATCATCTTCCTTGGCTACTACATTTTGACCTTTGCCGGATGAACTCATTAGTGGTTTTAGAATTAAAGGAAAGCCAATTTTTGAGGCCTCAGTTTTTAAATATTCATAATCAAAAACATATTTATATTTTGCAGTCTTAATTTTTAATTCTGAAGATGCTAAGTCTCTTATCTTATCTCTATTCATTGTCATTTCAACTGTTCTTGCATTTGGAACAATTTTTATCCCCTCCTCTTCAATATCCTTAAGTGCTTCTATAGATAAAGCTTCAATTTCTGGGACAACAAAATCAGGTTTTAATTTTAGAATCAGATTTTTCAAAGAATCTTTATCACTCATATTTAAGACAAAAGACTCATCAGCTACTTGCATTGCAGGTGCATCTGCATACTTATCAACTGCAATCGTTTTACATCCTAATCTCTGAGATTCTATTAAAATTTCCTTTCCTAGCTCTCCACTGCCTAACAACAATAAACACTTATTAAAAAAAATTGATCTAGTCATTATAAAAAAATCTAATTTTTACTAATTTTCTCTTTAGTATCCTGTGTAATTTGATTATTTTTTTTATTTTCTTTCTTATTTAAACCAAAAGTAAAAGATTTATTAAAAAACTCAGGAACTTTCATTCCTTTAGTAATGCTGGTTGATATTGCGCCAATAAAAAAGAATCCTATAAAAAGCCAAATAATTCTCTCTATGAAAATTAATGGGGAGATAGCTTGTCCTGTTTTAACTATTTCTGTTAGAGGGTCTAAAGGATCCAATTTTTCATAAAGTAATAATTTAATTATATAGCCATTTAACAAAAGTCTTCAAAGTATTAAAGCACTTTCATTATAAAAAATTTAAAAATTCATCATAAAGATTATATTTGATATTTAAACACGAAAAGTTTCCAACAATGCTATCTTCAAATAGTTATTTTATAAATTATGACTATTGATGTAAGCAATACTGAAATTGTAACCTCAGAAGGTAAGAGTCTGAAATTAGGCGATTTCTCAGGACAAGTTTTGTTAATTGTAAACGTTGCAAGCTATTGCGGATTTACTATCCAATATGAAGATCTTCAAACTCTTCATGAAAAATATTCAGAAAAGGGTTTAAAAATCCTTGCTTTCCCTTGTAATAACTTTGGTAATCAAGAACCTGATTCTCTAGATCAAATTCAAAGCTTTTGTTCATCAAAATTTAATGTCAAATTTGAAATATTTGATAAAGTTAATGCCAAGGGCGATACAACTGAACCATATACTACTCTCAATAAAACAGAACCTTCTGGAGATGTTGAATGGAATTTTGAAAAATTTTTAATAGGTAAAGATAGTAAAGTTATTGCAAGATTTAAGTCAGGAGTAAAGCCATTAGATGAAAATCTTGTTGCTGCTATAGAGGTAGCTTTAGATTACTAATTTAGCTAAGAAGTTTCTTTGTCATATAAACCAAATTCTCTAAGTTTTTCGTAAAATTTATGATCGCTGAGAGTAAGTATATAATTCTTCATGCTGATATATTCATCAATGCTTTCTAATTTAGAATTATTGCAGAAGTGAAGCCTAGTTAGGAAATTAGCTAAAGACTCTTTATTCATTTTTAATAAATAATTTAAAATTTAATTGATTTTGAGAAATATTCAACCAAAATTCACTAAAGTCACATAAATAATATATAAATTAATCATTTGAATAGATGTACTTTCATTAAACTTCACTGAAATATATCTTATTTATTTAATATTATCAGGATCTTTATCTTTCTTTGTTTGCGTTTTTTTTGTTTGGTTTTCTTTTTTGGAGTTTTTTCTTTAGTTTTAACAGATCTCTTCCTATTAACCTTTTTCTCCCCTTCTAGATTTATAGGTATTGCTTTCATTGTTTTTGTTGACTTATCGTTATTCTTAGAGCTTTCTACCTCTTTCTCTTCTAAAACTGGAGCTTCTTCCTCTTTCTCTTCTAAAACTGGAGCTTCTTCCTCTTTCTCTTCTAAAACTGGAGCTTCTCCTCTTTCTCTTCTAAAACTGGAGCTTCTTCCTCTTTCTCTTCTAAAACTGGAGCTTCTGCCTCTTTCTCTTCTAAAACTGGAGCTTCTGCCTCTTTCTCTTCTAAAACTGGAGCTTCTTCCTCTTTCTCTTCTAAAACTGGAGCTTCTGCCTCTTTCTCTTCTAAAACTGGAGCTTCTACCTCTTTCTCTTCTAAAACTGGAGCTTCTGCCTCTTTCTCTTCTAAAACTGGAGCTTCTGCCTCTTTCTCTTCTAAAACTGGAGCTTCTCCTCTTTCTCTTCTAAAACTGGAGCTTCTTCCTCTTTCTCTTCTAAAACTGGAGCTTCTACCTCTTTCTCTTCTTTTATAACTTTATAATTCTTTTCATCATTAAGTAGAAACTTTATAAAACCAGGAAAAGAATTTAAAAGCTTTTCAATTCTTTTTGGGCCTAATATGAAAAGGAAGATTATTAAAAGTATAAAGATTTCAGGAGAGTTTAATCCAAAAATTGTCATAATATAATTTTTTAACACATATTAGTATAAGTTTAATAATTAAACTAATTATTTTCAAAAGCAGGAAGATATAACTCTCTGTTAGAAGCTATAATACCCTCCTCTTTAAAGAAAATTTCTAATTCCTCAAGTTCATCTATATCAACAAAATCACCGCAATTTTCATTGATGGTTTTAGAAGTAAAAGACCATAAATCATCAAGATATTGTTTATCGTCTGGAAAGGCAACAAATTTTAAATAAGTATTATTAAGAGCATATTCACTAGCAGTTTCAGAATTTACACCACCTGTCTTAGCTTCACAAAAAACTTTGGCAAACCTTTTTCCTACGGAAGTTTGCGCACTAGTTAAATCGATATTACTTTCTAACGCAAAAGTTTTAATTGGTGCTGTTAGTAGTAAAAAAGACAATAAAAATGAAAATAGTCTAAAAAGCAAATTAAATAAAATTTATATACTTAAACTAGCAAAAAGTAATACTCAATTTGGTATATTTTTAAAAATAAAATTATTTTCACATAAATAAATAACCTTATTATTGTTTGATAAAAAATAAGATATAACCATATAATTAAAAAATTACTATAGATTCAACAAATTTTTATTGATTTCTAAATGTATTTAGAAATCTTTTCAATTATTTTTATAATTTTATTTTAATGAACTCGCCATTAAAGTTAAAGGGAAAAGGAATATCTCGCATTATTAATAGCAGGGTTATTCAATCACCATTGGCTGGTGTCACTGATCATATATTCAGAAGATATGTTCGAAGATGGGCTCCAAACTCATTATTATTTACTGAGATGGTAAACGCTTCAAGTTTAAATTTAGGTTACGGATTACAAAAAGTTAATCAACTCAAAAATGAAGATGGACCGGTTGGCATCCAATTATTTGATAATAATTTATATTCTATAAGGGAAGCAGCCCTGGAATCTGAGGATTCTGGAGCATATATTATCGATATCAATATGGGTTGTCCAGTAAAAAAGATTGCCAAGAAAGGAGGAGGAAGCGCTCTTATAAACAATCCAAAATTAGCTGTAAACATAGTAAAAATAATATCTAAAGCGGTAAGAATACCAGTAAGCGTAAAAACAAGAATTGGATGGTCAAATGAAGATAAAAATATTGAAGATTTCCTTTTGAGACTTCAAGATGCAGGAGCTAATATGATAACCATACATGGTCGCTCAAGAGAGCAAGGATTTTCTGGTTCAGCCAATTGGGAAATTATTGGAGAATTAAAAGAAAAATTGGATATTCCGATAATAGCTAATGGTGATATATGTAATGGTAGAGATGCGATCGAATGTCTCAAAATAACCAAAGCAGATGGCGTAATGATTGGGCGTGGGGTTCTAGGTGCGCCATGGATAATAGGTGAAATCGATTCAGTGTTAAATGGGTGTAAAAATTTCAATATTCCAAACGTTGAAGACAAATTAAATTTACTAATTGAACATATTGACGATTTGGTTGAAGAGAAAGGTAATCATGGTCTATTAATTGCTAGAAAGCATATTAGTTGGACATGTAAAGACTTTTGTGGAGCTAAAGAATTGAGGAATAGATTAGTAAGAGCTAATACATCCAAAGAGGTAAAAGAACTTTTACTAAATAAAATAGATTTTTTAAAAAATAATAATTATTCGCAAAATCAACTAAGATAACTATGAGTTTTTTTTTTTAATGAAATCAGTTAGTAAAAAAACAAGTGATAGAGTTTGCAATCATATGAATAATGATCATTTAGAGTCTGTTCATAACTATTTAAGACACTTTTGCAACGTAAATAACTTTAAGCACGCGAGGATGGAGGAAATAACAAGTAAATCTTTAAAAATTAAATATGATGATAAGGTTGCTATTATTGATTTTGAAAAAGAAATTTCAGAAGAAGATATTCATGATACTTTGGTAAAAATGGCCAAACAAATAAAATAAGTTTTTATTCAAAATTCAATTTCTATTAAGAAAATTTATTATTTTCATAATAATCAGTTATTTTTTTACAATCTTCAAAAGAAAGCATACTTAATCTAGAAGTTGCATTTAAATTTAAAATTGTGCAAATTGATATTACATCAGAACATTCTGCCCCTAAAGCCTCTGCTAATTCTAAGACTCTTAAACCCTTCACTTTATTTTATAAGAACCAATTTATGTTGAATATATTATCAATGCGCCGCATTCTTTCCTAAACCTGCCACAAATGGGAAGGTTTGTTCATCTCCAAAGATATCATCTTTATTTAAGTTAGATTTCGAAGAATCATCATTAACCTTATTATCCTTTGTACCGTCTATTTGCATATTTTCATTACTAATTACATTTTCTTCTAAGGTATTAGCAATTTGTGAATTGGTGAATAATGAGATTATTAATACTAAGAATATTGAAATAAATTTTTTCATAATTCAAGCCTCAAATTAGTATAAATTCTATTTCTTTATAGGTTTTCAGTAAAGTTTTTAGTATTTAAGACTTACTTTAGTTATATCTCTGGAAAACCACTATGAAGTCCATAAGTAATAATTGTAAAACTAGCAAATGCTACACCTAGAGTAACAATAGTATATAACCTATCTAATTTCAGGTTATTTAACCTTCCAAAGTCAGCAACAACTAATGATTTCATAGAGTATTTCTTTCTATCAGGTAAGCTATCGTTATTTAAATTAATAACGGACCCTAGAATTGGTTGTGTTTCTAATTCTTCATTAGATTTATCCAACGCATTTCCTGCATCCTCTTTAAATATTCGTGGGAACATGTAAACGTGCCATAAAGTTATTACTGCTACCCAAAAAACAACACTAACTCCAGCGATACCAAAAATAAAAAATTTAAAAAAATCCATCTATCTACAAGTTATTTTTAATAATTATAAAGCTTTAGATTGTCTAACTGCATTTATCTTAATACTATCGTTGCACACAAGTTAAAAGATTACTAATGTATTAATTTAATCAAAATAAATATACTTTATTTCTAACATTTAAATTAGGATCTTATTTGAGGTAAATAAAGCGTTTTAAATATTATTTACTTAATGCTTCTAGTCTGATAAAAATATTTATGCAAAATAAAAAATAGTAATTATCAAATAAAAATTTCAAAAGAATTTTATAACATTAATACCTCTTAGTTTAAAAATAAATATTTATTTAGTTAATTTATTTTTATTCATAAATCTAACTAAAAAGCATATAAATAATATTATTAGAATAGGGTAAGTGAATTCAATTAGAAACGTATAAATAAAATAGGCAGCCAATGGAAAGAGACATGCTCTTTTGAAATTTATTTTTTGCTGTGTTGTCATTTTTTTCCAATTCAAATACTCTCGCCACTGAAATATTTTTTTATTCTTCTATTTTTATTATTTTTTTTAAACATTTCTCAATAATTAAAATATATTTTATTTTACATAATAGGAGATTTTAGATGATTTACTATTGATAATAAAATCTTTCTATAAATAAAAGGTTATTTATGTCTAGAAGAAATCACTGGATAATAAGAAAGGAAGTTATGCCTCAACATACAGATCATGCAGGGGTATTGTGGCATGGATATTATTTAAATTGGTTGGAAGAGGCCAGAATAGATGCATTATCCAAAGTAGGAATAAAATACATAGATTTAATTAAAGATGGATACGAAATGCCCGTTGTAAGTATAGAGATTAAATATAAATCACCCATATTACATGGAGAAGAAATATTAATTGAAAGCGAATTTGTAATTAACGAAAGTCCGAGAATTAAAATAAATTCTAATTTCATCGGGATAAACAATATTATTACGACTTCATCAAGTATAGATTTAGTTTTAATAAATAAAGAAAATTTTTCTATTGTTAGAAAAAAGCCGAAATTTTTCTTGGAAGCTTTAAACAAATTAAAAAATGGTCCAAAATAGATAACAGTGATTACAAATGTTTAATTTGAATATATTCCTATATTTTTACTATTTATCTATAGTTGATTCTTATCAATATCATATGGAATCAAACTATCAAGAAAAATCAATGTTGACAAATTTATTTACCGAAAATAAATTTTTAGGATGGTTAGGTCTATTTATAATTTTCTTTGCTGTCTTTGCAATTTTTGTCTTTCAGTTTCTTGAATGGGAAAGTAAAGACAATAATAAAAAGTGAAATCTTTACATGCCTATAATTAAGAAAAAACTAGCTTAACTAATGGCCATTTATCTAAAGATTACTAATTCGACTGAAGTTGTTAAGAAAAAAACATCGAAATGGCTAAGCGACATAACACCAGAAAGAATAGATAGAAAACTAGTCGAGGATGAGGTAATTAAAGGGATAATAGATCAATTAACTTTGGAAGGTATTAAGGGTGAAATATCAGCCATAAGTGGATTTGAGGTGAAAGATTCAACTTTAATTACAAAAAATAATTTTCTTGTTAGAAAAACTAAATCTTTTTAATTAAACCTATTTGGATAATTTTTGAAACATAAAAATTTATGGATCTATTTATTATTTTTCTTTTATTGATTATTTTGACAACTATTTTTATTAGTTATAACAAAATTAGTAAAAAGAAAAAATTGCAATTATGTTTAGAATCTAATTTCTTTATCGAAGAAATAAAAAAAACAATTGAAAGGAATAAATTTAATCTTCTTGAAGAGAGAAAAAGATTGAAATCTATCGATGCTTATGGGAATGAGAATCTTAAAAGATGGTTTGGTAAGCCCCCAATAAATAAAAAAGAAATAAAATTTGATCTTTCTCAGAATGGATATGGATTTAAAGAGGGTATCCCTTACTTTTGGTTTAGAGAAATACTAAAAAGTTTTGAAAGCATAGACATTTTTTTTTCCAAATGGGAGCATTACATAAGAATTAATCCAATTATTAGGGATGAGATCTTAGGTAAAGATAGAAAATTGCAATTTGAGGACTGGTATTTATTCATTGCCAGCATGGTCGAAAAATCATGTATTAATTTGATAGATGAATATAAATATGAAAATAATCTTAATAATCAAAAAGGTATTGCATTTGAAAATCAGTGTATGAAAATTCTAATTTCAAAAGGCTGGCGAGTTGAAGAAACACCTAAATCCGGAGATCAAGGTATTGATTTAATTGCTTCGATTGAAAAATATAGACTTTGCATACAATGCAAAGACCATAAAAAGCCAATTGGGAACAAGGCAGTTCAAGAAGTTTCTGCTGGCAAAAAATATTGGAATGGGACTCACGCAATATTAGTCTCGCAGTCTGGATATACTAAATCCGCATACAAATTAGCTGCAGCGAATAATGTTTTACTAATTAGTACTCTTGAATTAAATAATATTGTTTCCTTAATAACTTAGAGAATTTGAAAAAGTGCTTCCTTGTAAAGAATAATTGTAGTAAGCAATCCACTAGCCCAAAACAGACCCCTTGCCAGTGGCACATCAAATACATAAGCAAAAATATAAAACAACCTTAAAACGGGATGCGACAAAGCTGACAACATAGATATATTTGAATCTGGTACGGTTATCAAACAAAACAAACAAGCAGGAGCATGTAATGAAATGCTTTCCCAACAATTCTGATGGCACCAAACTGCTCTTTTCCCAAATTCAGGTAATTTATCAAAAAATGCTCTTGGTGCTGACATGTTTTCTATAGAGTAGCCAGCCTTGATTCGTCCCAATGTCAAAGGAATTATGGAAACTAAAACCACAGCCGATGAAAGACAAAGACTCCAAGCAAAATGTAATTGCATTTTATTTAAATTATTTAGCTTAAGAATATATTTCTATTATCGTGTTTAATGCAAAATTCATAAAAATAATCTTACTTAGAAAATTATTTTATAAGTAATTTCAACAGTTAAGTTTTTTGATTATATTTTTGCCTAATAAAGGGATTTAAATTTTAATTTTTAAAAGAGTTTATAATTTTTAGTTATCTTGAATATACTCTTTAATAGCTTTTAAATTGCATTGCTAATATAGCACCTAAGAAAAACACTGTCGGGATTCCAAGAGCATTAACAGCTAAAGTTCTTACCGTAAAAACAGGATAACCTTCCTCAGGTCTACCAGATTCAGGAACCAAAGCAGAATCTTCCCAAACTTGATAATTTTTAAATGGAGCAACATCTTTTTTTGGTAACCCTAGAGGAGTAAGACGGAAAACATCCCACTTACCAAGCCAATAAACAGTTGATATCCACGCAATTACTAGTGGAGCAATAACAAGAACTACCCTAAAATCCATTCAATAAAACAAATATGTAGGTTTATTCTCATATATTCCTCTTTTTATTTCGGTTATTGTAAATTAATATTTATCTTTTTTAACATTTGAACATATTGATAAAACATTTTTTACAAGCAAAAAAAGGAAATTATTTAATTTGATTATTCAAATTATTCAAGGAATCTATGATATTGAATAAATTTTTTTAAAATATAACTGCTTAAAGAAAAAACAAAAATGTAAGGCAAAAATTTTTTAAATAAAAAGTCAATAAAGTATCTTGAATGCATTCACCTAAAAAAGCATTACCAATAAAACGATAAAAAGTGTTGAGCAAATATACTTACACTTGATATGCTATATTCTTCAAAGCTGAAGTAAACCTATGAAAAAGAGTTATTGGCTTAAGAAAATATCAATCCCAAATGCTGACCTATTCCTAGAGTATATAAGGACTGTCATCCCATGGTTAAAGTCAGTTGGAGGTGTAGTTATTAAGAAAGATATTAGACAAGACAGTAATTCTATAAATTGGGATGGTGGACAACTAGGGATGATTATTGAATTTGATTCAAAACTATCTGCAAAAAAAGCTTTTTACTCAGAAGTCTTCCAAAATTATTTAAAATCAAGGAATCTAATTGATCTTGTCACTATAAGTACATTTTGAACTATGGAAAAAATATATTTAGCAAATTTTCATTTACCACTACTAATGGCCATAACTTTAATAAGTATCGGCTGTACATTTAATTCAGATATAAAATTACCTAAACTTAATTTTGATAAATTTTTTAAAAATTAACCCATTTAATAAAATTTAAAAAAATATATTAAAGATCCAAAAAAAATAAGCAATAAAATTATAAATACAATATTAGATTTTTTTGACTCTCCTTGAGAAACAAATTTAATTTCTGGCTCAATAGCAAAACCATTTTGTCTTCCCCCGCTTTCAGTTGTAAATCCCCTTTTGTCCATACTGTAAGTAAATTTTGAGTATTATTGCATGAATAAAAGTTAGATTTTATTTACTTAACATTTATTAAATTTAAAATATTTTTAGATATCTTTTAAAGAAAAATAAATTCCTTCATCTATACAAAAAGGAAGAGTATTAATAGAGAGGAATCAAAAGGATATAACTTTAAGAATTTTTCTTTTTATTTATATAAAATAATTTTTAAAGATTTTCTTAAAGATAAAAATATTATGTTTAATAAGAATAGACTTGATATCTATTTATAGAAATTAACCAAGTCGATTATTAAAATTGCTAGAAGAACAAAGCCTACAATAAATGGCATATAAGGATATTGATTAAGAACCTTGTTAAGTTTATTTTCTTTAATTCTTGGATCTTTGTTAATTTTAACTCTTGGAGGAATTCCTAATTCTTCCCTTCTTTTAGCTTCTCCCATATTTGATATCCCGTAAAACTTTTTAGAAATAACTATAAATAAATTTTAGTTTAAATTTAATTCAATATCTAAATAAATTAATAAAAAAAATAAATTAATGGAATTTTAATATCCAAAATTATTTAAAACTCTTTATTTAGAAAATGAATAATATAATTTATATATATTTTGAGGTTAACTTAAATGTCAATAAGTGATTTAGAAAAATTTTTAATTAAGATTGATCAACTTAACCTTATAGTTGAATTAATTGAAAAAGACATTTCTAAAAAAGAAGCACTAATAAGTTGCAGCACGCATGAAGAAGTTATTGAGTTGACAAACTCATGGGGATTCCAAATAAGTTCAAGATGGGGTGAAAGTTAAATAAAAATTTTAATACAATATCTTGTTCAAAATACCCCTAAAATTTATAAATAAATAACTATATTTAATTAAAAAAATGAAGTTAGAGAAGAAAGAAATCAAAGAAAAGATTTATAAAATTTCAGCTAAAACCGATCGAGGCCAAAGATTAAATAAATTAATTGCACCTATTTATCAAGAAAACTTAAAAGAAATTAGATCTCTTACAAAAGAATTAATTGCTTTTAATAGTGAAATAAACGAAGAAAAATTAAATGGAGATTGGGAATTAATTTTTTCTGATGTTGAACTTTTTAGAAGCTCACCATTTTTTCTCGCTATAGAAAAAGCCTTAGACAATCAAAAAAGAAGTGACCTTTTTTTTAAACTGCATCAATTGCAAGTATGTTCATTTGGATTATCAACAATTGGGAAGGTTTCTCAAAAAATTAATTTTACTAAACGAGAATTTATATCCACATTTGACACTACAATTTTTGGATTAACCACTATTCCAATTTTCGGGTGGTTTAAATTATTACCTACTTTTGGAGGAAGAGTAATCACTCTAGCTAATGAAATTAGTTTAAACAAAAATGTATTAAAGATGACTTTGCAAAAAACAAAAGTTTCAGAGGTTGAGGGATTAAAAAGAATTCCAATTTTCAGTAATTTATTGATGGAAAAATGGTATCCTGTAAAAAATATATGGGAAAAATTACCGTGGAATAGTAATGAACCTTCATTAGAAGTATTCATAAAATATCTTGATGAAGACATGAGAATAATAGAAGATATATATGGTTCAATATTCGTTTATGTAAGAGTATAAAATTTTTTAATTAAAAATCTATTAAGCATAAATAATAAATTTCACGCAAAATCACAAATCACGTTAGATTTTAATAACAAAGATTTAGAAAAAATGTTAAAAGAAAAAGAAAAAAATGCTATCACAAGAGGATTATTTTTAATTCTAGGCTGGGGAATAGGATTAGATAGATTCTATGAAGGGAACAAAAAAGGTGGAATACTATCAATTATTGGCTGGAATATTACTTTTTTAAGTTTCTTATATTTAAAATGCTCTGGTTATGAATATGTAGATGGTATGAAAAATTATGATAATTATTCAACAAATCCATTTATAATTGCCCCATTAATTGCAGGTGGTTATGGAATTTTTCTAGTCATAAGAAAGGCATTTAGAATTGCAAAACAATTTGAAAAAGCAGAGTAATATAAATTTACTATTACAGAAGGCCAGTCCCTTTTAAATAAAATTTAAAAAGCAAAATAACTGAAAGATTTATTATTATTAAAGCTACAATTCCATTTCTATTTTTTACGTCTAACTTCTTAACAATCTTAGTTAAGTAAACAACTGGATTTTCGGGTTCTTTTTCTTTCAAAATTTTATTTATAAGCAGGTTGAAAATAACATATATTTTTCAATATTATTCCTTTATTAAGCAAAGTGGAAGAAAATCTTAAAATCCTAAAGAATCCTCCATTATCATATTTAAATATTGTTCTAAAGTAATTTTATGAATATTATGAATAACGACAATCAGTGGTTACTAATGACATATTACTGTCCTACCCATGGATCAGAAGACAGATGTGAGCCGCTACAAATAAGCCAAAATGAATTAAAAAAAGTAAAAAGTGAATATAATGATCAATTAACTAAGAATTCCTGAATTCCTTAAGAAATTTTTACCTATATTGCCGACTACAAAAAACAAAGATAAATTAATTAGAAGAATTATTAAAAGAGCGAGCAATTTATAATTTGGATTCGTAGTAATACCATCAAATCCATTCTCAATTACTCGCCTAAATAAGGTATCCTTTTTATCAGATAAACTATTAGATTTGTTATTAGTTTGAGATTCAACCGAATTATCTAAAACCCGTGATTTTTCTTCTTCAGAGATTTTAGCATTGAGATTATTACTAGATAATTCATCATCTGGTTGTTTTTTTTCAGGGTTAAGATCAGATTCTTCCAAAATTTTAAAGTTTTTTACTATTTACATTAGAACATAAAAAAACCCACTCGATTATGAGAGGGATAGATAAGGTTAAGGTTCTTAATTTTATAATAGTAAAAAAGTTTTTTATTTGTAGGTTTTATTATAGAATTTATAAATACTGACGAGAAAGATGTTAGATAAAGAAACTTTAAATTTATGTAAAAGAGATCCTCAATTAAGAGACTTAAAAATAAAAAATATTGAACATGCAATAGATCAAGCAGAGCAAATGATTCGAGAATCAAAAATGAGTCAAGAAGAATTAATTTTTTTGAAAAAAAAGATTTCTAACTCATTACAAGAACTAGAAATTCTTTATTTAATGAAAAATTAATAAGCATATACTTTAGCTATTTTATATTTATAAAACTAAGTTTTTTAATAAAAAAAGATTAAATGATTAACTAATCAATACCGAACTCTTTCATACAATATTTAATTAAATCTAAAGATTCATTAATTCTTCTCTGATTTTTATTTTCTAAATCGAAACATCCTTTTAATTTTTTAGCATAGTCATGAATAACTTTATTTTTGTAACTTTCAGTTCTAAGAATATTTACTCTCCCTAAGACTATATATAATCCTATTGAGGAAAAAATTATGGCTATAAAAATAAAAAACTTCTTCAAATTTTTCACTAAATTAGTAATTCTGATAACAAAATAGCTAACTATAAATAATTAGAGAAGATATTTTATTTCAAACTTATATGTAATTTGAAATACATTTTTAAATTAAAGATAATTATAAAAATGTAGATTATCTAAGAGAATTTTAACTTCAGAAATGCTTAAATACTAATATTAATTTAGTAAATGCCAGGGATAAGTTGACCTGTAGTGACATAGGTTCCAAGTAAAAGGATAAATGCCATCATGGCGGGTCTTCCCAAAGCCCTGTCGAAAATGTCTTTATTAGAGTTCATTTTAAATAATAATTTATACTTTAAATAATACAAAATGTAAACAAAAACTGTGATAAAAAATATCTAACTCCCCAATTTAAGTGTATGTGTATCGTTTATGTACCAAAAAAGGCGAATTTTATCCCTTTGAGTATTTTTTCTCTTCAAAAGTAAAAGAATTTATATTAAATAATTAATACCATTGATGTTGATTTATGAAGCAAAGAAAGGTATCTAAAAATACTACATTGATTTCGAATGGAAATTTTGAAGATACTTCTTTTCGACCGTTAAACCAACATCTGGTGAATGTAAATAAAGGTTATCACAATAACCTTTTTAAATTTTGTTAATCAATTATATGAAAAGTATATTTCTCTTCTTATTTGCTGCAATTATGTGGGTCCAAGTGCCTCAATGGGAAAATGATTGGTCTAAGTGCGCTGTGGACGTACCAGATTCATCTTGCCACTGGTATGTAGCTTCTCCAGATAATACATTTGGAGATGGCTTTAACTGGGAAAAAGCGCCATGGTTTGATGTTAATGGACTGAATGATATTGCGAAAGTTGATAGTAAAACAGTTGTTGAAAAGCTTCAAAATTAAGAATAATTTTATTTCACACGTAACTACAGAATTTTAGTTAAGTATTAATTTTTCAGCATACAAAAAACGATATGATAATAAATTATTGAATTTATTTAAAGAGAAACAGATCAAATTCTTTTTTCTCTTTAACTATATTTAAAATTGCCTTACTTCAGTTTAAGGTTCTGCAGAAGAGTTAGTTAAGATGAATAATTTTATGATACTTCTAAATATTCTATTATTCTGAAAATCACTATCTAGATATCAAGATCTCTTTCAATAATAAATATTTATTGTTTATGAAAACTCTAATATTTATAAATAGCAAAACATTTAGAAAGTACGATTAAAAGTATCTCTCAATATTTATTTAAAACTATATTTTTAAAGAATGAATCTTTAATAGTTTTCCTTCTAAAATGAATTCTGTAAAAAACTTTGAAATTCAAATACGCAAATTTTATAGGATCAGAAATTAAAGCTTGCTCATTTTCGGAATTAAAGACAATATAAAATAATTAGAAAAATAAATGATGCGATTATTGAAAAAAGGTATTTACAGAAGTCTTGGACCTGGAATAATATTAGCTGGCGCTGCTATTGGTGGTTCTCATTTGATGTCATCAACTACTGCTGGAGCTAAATTTGGCTTCTCTTTAATAGGCTTAATATTAGTAACAAATTTATTAAAATATCCTTTTCTATTAGTTGGTACAAGATTTACAGCCTCAACAGGAAAATCACTATTAGAGGGCTTTAAAGAAAAAAATTCTTTATATCTTCCTATTTTTTTAATAGTAAGTTTAATTACTGGAACATTTACTATTTCGGCAGTAAGTTATGTTTCTGGTGCCTTATTAACTAATCTACCATTACTGGCAGGTTTCCCAGCCATGGATTTATCAATTGCTGTTTTGGTATTGTGCGGCCTAATATTATTACTTGGAAAGTACAAAGCCTTAGATTTAAGTTCAAAATTTTTAGTATCATTACTTACTTTTTTAACCCTTTTTGCCGTAATTTCACTCTTATTTAAAGGTACATATAGCCAGCAATTAAATTCTAGTTGGGTTAAACCTGAAATTAGTCCCTGGAAATTATCAAACTTATCGTTTCTTATACCTCTAATGGGATGGATGCCTTGCCCTATAGAGCTTTGCGTCTGGCCCTCTTTATGGATGTTTTCAAAGAATAAAACTTCCAATTATAGGCCTACCATTAAAGAAGCTGAATTTGATTTTAATCTTGGCTACTTAATTACAGTCATAACTGCAATATTCTTCGTAACTTTAGGAGCTATAACCATGTATGGAACAGGGGAAGGGATGCTAAAAGGAGGAGGAGTATCTTTTGCACAAAATCTTATAAGTCTTTATACAGAATCTATAGGAGAATGGTCTTGGTGGATAATTGTACCTGCATCTTTTGCAGCTATGTTTAGTACCACATTAACTTGCCTTGACGCGTACCCCAGAAGCATCTCTTCAATTCAGGGTTTAATAACAGGAATTGATAGAGGAAGAATGGAAACTAATAAAGAACAAAATAGATTTACAATTTGGATGGTAATTCATATTTTTGCCGCTTTAATATCCCTTCTAGTAGCAAAATCAGGAGGAATAGGAGTCAAGGATTTTGTTTTTGGAGCAATGACAGGAAGCTTTTTAAGTGCGCCTATATTTGCGTGGATGGCTATCGACACTATGAACAGTGACATGGTTGATAAAACATTCAAATATGGTAATTTATTGAATTCCTTATCATTACTTGGACTTACTTTTTTGACAATTTTTAGCTTATTATTTATTTTGAATTCTTATTTTGGACTAGGAATTCCAGGATAAAAAACTTAAGATATATTATTTTAGATAATTAAGAACTTAAATATGAAAATATAATTTTTCTATACTAAAAGCGCCAAAAAAGTACATTATGGGAAGTAAACTTATAATTACAAAACAAATTTAATTAGATGTATAAGAGAAATTTTATGCTTTTAATAAAATTATTATTACAAATTGGTATATTAATATTATTTATTGGAAGTTTTATAAAATTATTCTTGACTTTGCCATCTAATATATTTTTAAAAATAATTTTTTCTATATTATATTTATGGTTTACGATTGGAATAAATATTAATCTTATAATGCCTTTAATAAAAGCTATAGATAGAAAAGCTCATTAAAATTAATTTAAAATATATAGTTTATAAAAAAATTTGATTTAAGATATTTATTATCTTTTATAACAAAATATCGATAATTTCAAAATAAATAATATAAATATTAGTTATTCATATTTAATAGATGAAATATCCTATTGGCTTATTAATTTTAATTGTAGGAATTTACGCCATTACAGATTTAGCGATTAAGACAAGATATACAAGAAAAAGATTAAAACCTTCAAAAAATAAGAAGAGCATTAATAAGATTAATTGATGATTTAACATTAAGTATTCTATTATCAATAAACTCTAAATTACATTCAATAAGGTTTTAATTTTTTGACAACATTTTGTATAAAGTTTGCTTGATTAAATTAGATCAAATATTTTATTGTTAGATTTTAATATCTAAATATGTTCACTCCAAATAATACTGAAGAAAAAGAAATAGAAACAAATAAAAATCAAAATTTAATTGATCCTTTAACAATATGGTTAATCAGAATATCTTCAATACTTATTATTATATTTTTTACTGGAATCATAATAGGACTGCCATTAATAATTGCCCTGACAAAATCTCAATTACAAAATATTATCCTAAACTCAAAAGATTCATTAAAAGCATTTATTGAAATTTATTTAAATTAGAAAAAATACATTTATAAATTATAAAATAAAAACTATTTATTTACTTCAGAAAAAATTCTTTACTAATAAAAGATACTCTACTTGGGAATATCAATTTTATCTGAGAAACCCATAAAATTCAAAACCGCTGGAATAAGTAGCAAAACAGTTATTAGCCTGACAGCATGCAAAGCTGCGACTGCTGCACCAACTCCATATTCTGCACCAACCAAACTCATCCCAATAGTACCTCCAGGAGCAGAACCTAAAATTGCAATAATCGGATCGACTCCAAGAATTTTACTAATGATTAAAGCTACAATAATTCCTGTTATCAAAAGACTAATTGTAATAATTAATGCTGGTTTCCAAAGGATTTTTAACTCTCCTAAAGTTTCTTGATTAATTCCCGTTCCAATAACAGTTCCAATTCCAATACCAAGACATGTTTTAGTACCTAAAGGCCAATTAGCTATTTCTATCTGACCACTAATACTTAATATTCCAGCACCGACTATAGCACCTAACAAAGGGGCTGCTGGTATACCTGTTAAAAGCATTAGAGATCCAAGTGCAGCCCCTGCCAAGACATATAGTATAAGAGTAAGAAAAGATGGCATTTTTTTTATATCTTTATTCAATTTTTACGTTTTAAAAGGGTATTTACAAGTGTGTTACTAGTATTTATTTATTGAAATAAACAAAAATCATTATTCATTTGGTGTGTTATCTTCAAAAATATAATTACTAGAATGAAAATAAGATGAATTCAAAACAAATAAACTGGATGAATGTTTTATTAACATTTTTTATAATTTCTATGCTAGTCATTTTTACTACTATTTCTATAAGTCTCAGACCCTTAGCTAATTGGGCTAATTATCAAAATGATTGTATTTACAAAGAGAGTATAGACACAACAATTCCTTGGGCTGTAAGAAAATGCAATGGAAGATCTAAGGTTTATGAAGTCAAATAAACCTTTTAAGTAACTTACTTTAAAGAAATTTATAAAATCTTTAAGGATTATTTTTTATTAAAAATGTTAAGAAATTTTTGAATTAAGGATTCCTCTTTCTTCTCAATTTCAGCTTTCTTTTTTTCTTCACTTTTCTTATACCAACTTCCATATTGAGATTTTTTATAGTCTTGACTACTTTTTTCTAAGTTGTTCTCATTTGACATGGGGTAGATCCTTTATTCTTAATATATAATAAGCTTATTTTATTAAAGTTTTTTTAAGATCTTTAAAGATATTAAATATATGAATCTTTTTCCAATTGAAATATTTATTATTTTATTTTGCATATATGCAATTGTAGCTCCTCCTTTAATAAAATTATTTATAGATAGAAGAGAAAATAAGAAAATCACTTCTACAAAAGACAAATAATAATTTTAATATCCCTAATCTTTGTGGATTATTTGATGAATTAATAAAAAAATGATTTGTATTATGATCTGAATAGTTTTATTAAATCCAAATCAATTTCCTTAATTTTTAAAAGCTCATTATCTTTAGCTTCTAAAACTTCCTCAGGAGAAAGGTAACCAGCACTCCATAATAAATTTGATATTTTTGAGTCGACACCATTTAAAGAGCATAATTTTTGTTTGAAAAAATCATCTGGGAAATTATTTTTAATAACTAAATTCTGATATGTTTTATTATTGAAATCAGATTTAAATCTAAGAATATTATTAATTTTAAAGAGTTTAACCTTAATTTCACTTGAGGATTCAACAATATCTCTAAAGTCAATTAAAAAATTTTTTAAATCATCCTCTAATTTTGACTTACGAGGTACTCTCCCTATTTCTGACTGCCTTGCATACATCATATTTTCAGAAATATTAGCAAGGGCCTCAAATTCTTCCTCATGTCCGTGCCTTCTAATCCAGCAACCATATCTTCCTGAGGGTTCCCCATTCGCTCCAAGTTGATTAGGTTCTCCGAATAATTCTGGTTTTTTAGTAGTATCTAATATTAATCCATCTTTCTCTAAACATATTTTTGGGGTTGTCAAGAATAAATTGCAAGTATATTCCCAACCTGTAGTAATAGCATCTGCCCAATCATTTATATGTTCTTCACTTCTAGAAAAATCTTTAATATTAAAATGTTTCTTAAAAAAATCATTAAAGATTCCCATATTAATAAACTTAAAACTCTGTATAACTTCCTCATATAATATCTTAAAAGTTAAAAAGATGAAAAATATTAATTTACAGCCTAATAATTATTATTTTCTAAAAATACTTTTTTATCTTATGATTTCAATCTTTATATTCCTGTATAATTCAAAAATTATTTATTCAAACGATTTTAATAAGAATATAAATAATCTCAAAACTCCTGAAGAGGAACTAGCAACTAAATATTGTGATGCAATTAATAAAAATATTTTTAATGGATTAAATAAAGAAGAATCATTGAAATATGAGTATTATTTTTCTTCTTTAAAAAAACCCTCAAGAAAAGATCATAAACTTTTTTTAAAAGATTTTAAGTTAAAAGTAATGAAAAATTGTTCCTATAAATTAACTGAAGTAGATATTAAAGAATTTACGAATTTTATAAAGAAATTTCTGCACTAATAAATATATGCAAGAATGAAATAAGTATCAAAATTTAAATATAAAAATCTTTATCAAATAATTCAATAAATATATGGATTATTTATTTGTAAAAATTTAATGGGAATGTTCTCCATTCTTTCCATGTCCGTGAGCTATACCCAATTCATGCATTCTTGCATGCTCTTTAATAGTATCTCTTAAATCCTTAGATTTAGGACCGACAGTAGTATAAATTCCATATCCCATTGCTCCAAAAAGAAGGAGACCTATGCTTCCCAAAACTAATAATAAAGTTGGATCACTAGAAGTACTAACCATTTTTAAAAATTTTCTTAAATTACTTTAAGCGCTAAAAAGAAAAGAGATAGTATAAGTGTATAATTTTATACATAAGAGATAGTTATAGTTTACAGAAATAATTGGACTCTGGCCGCTTGTATTGATTTTATGAAATAGTAGCCTATTTTACAATTTCAAAAATAAAATATTTCGTTCATCAGTATTTATCCGCATTGTCAATTAAAAATAAATCAGTAGATTTAACATAAACTACTAAATTTTATGGAAGAAAAAATCAAAGAAGCAAAGTCAACAGTATCTTTAATAGGTTTAGGATGCAAATTAATTTCAATACTTGGCTTCCTACTAACAATTATTTATTCAACTATCTTGTTTAATGAGAAAGATAATAAAAATATTTATTTTTGGGGAATAGCTACAACAGCATTTTGCTCAAGTGCCTCATTAGGTGCATTAGGAAGTATTGCTGACAACTCCAAAAAAAACAGAGCTTTAACAGCACTATTAGTAGAGTCAACTAATAGTGCATCGCAAATTCCCATAACACAAGAATTTGAATACTCAGATTTAAATGAAGATAATTAATAAAATACATTTTAAAAATATTTATACTATTTTTATAGATATATGATTCTTCTGATAAAAGAATCAAATAAAAAAAGTTGTTATTAGACAGTTTAATAAATTTAATTAAAATTAATTATTCAAAATCATGTTAAGTAGAAACTAATAATTTCTAAAAATAAATAAAGCAGTTGAAATTAAACCAACTGTTAGCTATTTATGTAATATACAACTACAAATTTATGAATCTAAAAAGTTTTTACTCTTTAAATTTCCTTGGGAGACTTTTTTTAAGCGCAATCTTTGTAAATGCAATCCCAGGTAAAATAACAAATTTTTCTGCTCAGACTAATTTTATAGTTAGCAAAGGATTCCCTGAACCAATTGCAGCTATTTTACTTTCACTAGCAATAATAATTTTAATTTCAGGCTCTCTACTCCTAATTTTTACAAATAAAATCAAACTTGGTTCATCCTTACTATTGATTTTCTTGATTCCAACTACGATTATTTTTCATTTTGCACCTTTTGATATTTTCCCTGTAGTAAGAAATTTATCTTTAATAGGGGGTCTTCTATTAGCTTTAGATAAAAGTAATTAATAATATATTAATTTGGAAAGTTATCTTAATTTGAATTAAATTTAAAATAAAAACACATTAAAACATGAGCAAATTTGAATTTGATGATACAAATAGTACAGGTATCTGGTGGTCAACAAATGTAGCTATAAGGGATGAATGTATTGGTTTAAAAAAAGATACCAATTGTGAAGATTCAGAAATAGTTGAACTCCTTAGAAGTATTGCTAAAAATATTGAGGATTTTGGACTATAGTTTCATATTAAATAATCTTACAAAAAATATATTTGCAAATATTATGCAATTTTTATATATTTAATTTCTGCTTTAAAATTAGAAACTTTTTTTAATAAAAAATAAACTCTTTTCTACTATTTGCATACTTAACTAAATACATCCATTTAAGATGAACAACTATAGTGGGAAATACCACCTTTATTAAAGAATTTAAGAGGTCTTATAAGATCATATTTATTCTGGAGATCAATTGAAAGATCCTCATAAGGATTATCAAAAACTACTTGTAATTCTTTAATTAAACTAAAATCACCTCTTTCTGCTGCTTTATATGCAAATGATATCAACCATTCACGCCAAGTATATCTTGGGTTAACTTTTTTCATATCCAAGGAAATCTTATTAATATCATTAACTTGTTTTAAAGATTTGTACCAAGCTTTTAACCAGTTATTCCAAAGAGAATCAATTTCAATAGAACAATCCTGATAAAAGCTTTTTTTAAGACTACTTATTTCTTTTGGGATATCGGAAAGTAATCTAAAAAATTTTGTATAGTCTACTTTGGTAATAATCATAAGTTGAAAAAGATTATTTAATAAAGACTCATCATATTCCTTCAAACCAAGTTTCCTCGTCCACATTATTTTTATTTTTTCTTGCATAGAGATTTTAAAATCCTGTTGAATAATATCTAATCTCTCCAATAAATCCACTTCATTTTCTAAAGCTAGTTTTAAAGATTTTATAAACATATTAAAGTTAATTTCAGCTGCTGCTGGTTGATTAAGAAATGAAAAGTGATTGCCGCCACCAGTCCATGGTTGAAAATTAGGATCAAATAATTCGCAAAAACCAAAAGGTCCATAATCTAAGGTATATCCGCCAAGAGCACAATTATCACTATTAAAATTACCCTGACAATATCCAACCCTAATCCAATTAACTACCAATGAAATCAATCTCTCACGATATAAAAAAGCAAGATTTATGATTTGTTCTTTAAAAGGTAAATTAATATCTATATCACTTTTATAATTCACAATTATTAATCGCTTAATAATCATTTTAAGTTCATTGAGAGCTTTATTATGAGAATTATTTTTTACTCTTCTAGCAAATAGTTCAATTTGGCCGATTCTTAAAAAGGAAGGCGCAACTCTTGTTGATATAGCAGCTTGATTTTCTACTAAGACTTCTGGTTCTATCTCTTTGGAGTTCTCTTTGTACCATGGTCTAATTATTTTATCTGTTTTCGATAAATATAAAGTCAAAGATCTTGTGGTTGGGATTCCTCAAAGAATGCATTAATTCTTGAGCTAAGAATTCTCTTATACTAGAACGTAAAACTGCTCTTCCATCACCTCCTCTACAGTAAGGAGTTGGACCTGATCCCTTCAATTGCATTTCAAACCTTTTACCTTTAAAAAGTCCTTCGAAAACAGAAATTGCTCTTCCATCACCGTATCCATTACCTGTCTTAAATGGACATTGCTGATTATATTCTCTCCCATATATTGACAATGCGTATCCAGTAGCCCAACCAAAATTTCGCATTGGCTTTTTTAAAGGTAGATAAATCTCCAGAAAATAACTTTTTAAAATCTTTATCTTCAAGGAGTAAACTACTTAAACCTAATTCAGTAAAAAGTTTTTTACTATGAGCAACATATTCTGGAGATGATAAAGGAGTTGGTTTAACGGGGACATAATGACCAGAAAAAACTTGTCTTGGAATAAAATCATTTCCATCTTGCGTTGCTTCAGGATCTTCTTTTAGATTATCCATAAAAGAATAATCAACATTATTTACAAACTTTTCAAATGTTTTTATTATTAAATTGTCTTGGAGAGAATTTTTATCTTTCATTTTGATTTAATAATGTTTATTAAATTAATTAAGAATTAACTATTATTTTAAATTATTTTGCACTTATTGATATCAAATCTTTTATTTCCATATACTTTATAGATAAAAATTATAAAAGATTTATTAAAAACAAAATCTATTACTATATTTAAAAATTTTATTTAATTTTATTATCAAATCATCAAAAAGATTTTGTCATATCATGCAAAGTTTTTTCTAAAGGAATAGGTACCCAATTAAAAATTGATATAGTTTTTGAAATATCTACTGAAAAAGAACCTTTCTTAATCATCATAGAAGTTATCCTCATATCTTTATTAAATAATGCTAAAAATTTTATTAGAAAACTTGGTATTAATTTTGTGGGGCATTTTTTAAAACCAATTTTCTTTAAAGTTTTTGAAATTTCAAGAAAAGATATACTTTTTTCAGAAGTTACAATTAATCTTAAATTATCACTTTCCATTTTAAGTAAGGCTTCTACATGAATCTTTGCAACATCACGAACATCCACAACTGTAAAATAAATATCTGGTAAAACTGGATATTGACCTTTAATTAAATTTAAGATCATATTTTGTGAAACACCATCTAAATTTCTATTAATGACTGGCCCAAAAACCATTCCAGGATTAATTGTTGTAAAAGAAAAAGAAGGATTAGATAAATTATTAAAATAATTCCAAGCTGCTTTTTCAGCCATTGTTTTACTTTTTATATAAGATCCAACATATTCTGAGATATTAGTCCAATCTGATGATTCACAATATTTTTTTTTATTTCCGTATAACATTGCTCCAATTGAAGATGTTAATATTACCTTTTTAATATTTGAATTCTTTGCGAAATTGAGGGCCCTTAGTGTTCCCTCGACCGCTGGATTTATAATTTCACTTTCGTTTTTAGGTTCTTTTATTTTGCAAGGCGAAGCTATATGCATAAGATAGTCACAATCTTTTACAGCTTCATTCCAACCTCTATCACTTAGCAAATTTAATTCACAAAATTCAAGATTTTCTTTATTAATAAATTATCAAAAAAATTTTTAGAAATATCTACTTTTTTTAAATCTCTAACTGATCCTTTTACTTTAAATCCTTTTTCTAATAAAACTTTTATACAGTGAGAAGCGATATAGCCAGATGCTCCCGTTACTAAAACCTTTTTTAAATGAGTTTGCATTTTATATGAATTATAAAAATAATCTTAAATGAATTTAAATAGATGAGGTATTAAAACTTATTCAATACTAAAATTTAAAATTGTTTCAATTTTTATTTTTTCTTTCTCAGAAATTTTATTCTCCTCAAATTTCCATTCAATCCAAGTTATACATTCTTCAATTGAAGGACTTTCTCCATATGTATTTTTCCAATCATTAATCCATCTAGTGAGAGCTAGAGCCTTTTCACTATCAAACATGATAAAAATAAATATTTAAAGTATATTTTAGAATAACTAAAGAAAGTTACCTAATTCCTAGGTACCTTTCGCAGTAATAATTAGCAGTTTCTCTGTTATCAAAATCTTTTAATTTAGTAAGTTTTAATTTTTCCATAGCTTCTTCACCTGTAATCTGATAACTAGAATTTAATCTCCCACAAATATCTCTTACTTTAAAATCATTAGAGGATGGAGTTCTAACATAAAAGGCAAAAATAGCTAAAAAGAGCCCAAGAGTAACAAATCTTCTATGATTTCTCCACCACTCATAGGAATTCAAATTAAAAGTTTTCTTTAAATTAATAGACATAATAAAAATAGATATATTTAAAATAAAGCATTTTTTATAAATATATCAATAGCAAAATAAATATTTACTGTTATTAAATTCAACTTATACTTTTACATTATTTAGAACATAAATAAATTTATCAATAATTTCAAATAATAATTAGTTTATTTTGCGATTGTCTAACAAATATTATTTAAATAAAATAAAATAAAGTAATATCAAATAAAAGTTTTTAGCACAATAAAAATATAAGATTTCATAATGAGCAAAGAAACTTTATTCCCACCAATTGAGCCAAGGGAGAGCGGATTATTAACTGTTTCTGATATACATAAAATATATTGGGAAAGATCAGGTAATCCTGCTGGAGAAAAAATATTAATTATTCATGGAGGCCCTGGTGGCGGAAGTCAGCCTAGATACAGAAGATATTTTGATCCTAAAAGATTTGATATAATACAATTTGATCAGAGAGGTTGTGGCAAATCAATTCCTTTTTCTGAATTGAGAGAAAATACAACAATTAATCTTGTTGAGGATATTGAAAAATTAAGGGAGTATTTTGGTATCAATTATTGGAGTTTATTTGGAGGCTCATGGGGATCTACATTAGCTCTTATTTACTCAATCAAACATCCATCCAGAGTTAAAAGTCTTATATTAAGGGGTATCTTTTTATGTAGATCATTCGAGCTTAAATGGTTCTATCAATATGGAGCTAGTGAAATATTTCCAGATGAATATGAAAACTATATATCAATAATTCCAAAAGATGAAAGGGGTGACTTAATACAATCATTCTATAAATACCTAACCTCTAAAAATGAAAATCATAGGAAACAGGCTGCTCATGCTTGGACAAAATGGGAGTTATCAACAAGTCATCTAATTAAAAAAGAGATTTCAATTGAAAGTAATTCAAAAAATTCATTTTCTGATGCATTTGCAAGAATTGAGTGTCATTACTTTATTAATAAAATATTTTTGGAAGATGACTTTATCCTAAAAAATATTGAAACCATTAATGAAATTCCAACAAAAATTGTACAAGGTAGATATGACATTGTTTGTCCTTTAAGAAGTGCATGGGATCTTAATAAGAAACTAAAAAATTCTGAACTTCATATTATTAATAATGCAGGTCATTCAATGAGTGAAGAAGGTATAACGCAAAAATTATTGGAAATAATAAATAATCATAATTAATAACATCATTTATTAATCATTTAAAATAGATAAATACTTATTTACGTAAAAGTAAATCAAGTTTAAATAAATTAGAATTAGAAAAAATGAATTACAGAGAAGATCTATAAATAAAGCTTCATAAAGTAAATCTAGCAATAGCAGAAATTAATGATTGTGAATATATGATATAGATAAACAAAGAAAATTAAAATTATAAATTTTAATAAAAAGAAAATAAAAAAATTATTCTAAAAGGTATAAAATTTAATTTAAATTATTAACCTTATAGTTAATATAAATATTTCATAAATAGTCTTTAATATTATAAATTTTTTGTATTTAAAGATTGCTTTTATAAATTTTTCATTTAAATTAAAAATAATTTAATAATAAAAATTTTTCAGATGAGATTTATAGTATCTATGAAAATAAAAGAAAATAAATATGAAGAAATTTTCATCGCTGATAATAAAATAGATGCAAAGAGAATTGCAAAAAGAAGTAATCCTAATTCGGAAATTCTTAGTGCATTATGGACATATAAATAAAATTAAAAGTTTTACATCGAAAAATAATTTCTTTCTTTTAAAAGATTATTTTGATTAATAAAAAGAACATATAAAACTATAAAATAAACTAGATTTATTTTTAAAAAACGTTAAAAATTAAATATGTAGATTTTTATTATGGATAAATTTAAAGAAATTATTCTCATTTTTAGTTTTATATTATCTCTTTTACTCTTTGGATATAGCTTAAAGAAAATCTTTTTAAAAGTTGAAAAAAATCATAATTAAGTAAATTACTTTATAAAATTGATCAATATTCCTAAGATGATTAAATCTATTTACAATTAATATAAGATATATTTATCTTCTTAAAATTATTAAGAAAATAATTTTTTAACTTGAAAATTTATTCTTTTTTTTAATAAATGTTGGTAATCTAATTTATTATTTTAGAATATTGAATATTGAGATTCTTTTTTATGAAATCATTTAAAATTAAATTCTTATTATTATTGTCTCTATTTATATCTCAATATAATTTTTTTCAAACTTCAGTAGCTCAATCGAAATTAAGCTCCTTGAAGCATAATACAGAAGATATACTTTTATCTGGATGGAAGCCTAGAAATGTTTTTAGTAAAAAAGGTATTAAACCAGATCTAAAAACAATAGAAGCTCTTAATAAGTTTAAAAAAATATCTGCATTAAAACCTTATTTTAAGAAAGCAAAAGGTTATGCCGTTTTTCCAAATATTGGCAAAGCAGGTATTGGAATAGGAGGGGCTAGAGGAAAAGGCGAAGTTTTCGAAAAAGATGAAGTTATTGGCTCTACTTCAATTACTCAATTATCTATTGGTCTACAATTAGGAGGTCAGGCTTTTAGTCAAATTATCTTTTTTAAAGATAAAAAAGACCTAGAAAGATTTACACAAGGTAATTTTGAATTCGGAGCTTCAGCTAGTGCAGCCCTAATTACTGAAGGTGCAAACGCTTCTGCTGATTATAGCGACGGGGTAGCAGTTCTTACCTTCTCTAAAGGAGGCTTAATGTATGAAGCCAGTATTGGAGGTCAAAAATTTAGTTTTCAAAAATATTAAAATTTGACTAAACAATTAATTATTAGTCTTCAGAATTTATCTATTTAATAATAATAATTTGGATTTAATTATCTACAACTTAATAAGAGTTTCGATTTTAAATTATTCTTTATTTAATATTTTTTGAATTGACTTAGTCATATCATATATAGTTTCTTCAAGAGGTATTGGCTGCCAATTAAATATAGAAATAGTATCTGAAAGGTCAACCTTATAAAATCCTCTTTTAATCATAGAAGAAGTTATTCTCATTTCTTTATTAAATGCTGCAAGAGAATTTATAACTTGATTGGGAATAATATTTTGAGGTGACTTTTCAAATCCAAGATTTCTAAGTATTCGTGAAATATCTAAAAAAGGAATTCCATTTTCAGAAGTAGCTAATATTCTTTTATTATTACTATTTTGGTTTTTGAGAGAGTCTACATGCAATTTTGCTATATCCCTCACATCTACAATAGTAAAATATATATCAGGTAAAGCTGGAAATTTTCCGCTTATCATATTTGCTATTAAGTTGACAGATGCCCCTCTAATTTCATTACTTATTAATGGACCAAAAACCATTCCTGGATGTATTGTTGTCAGAGGGAATGAAACATTATTATCTTTTATAAATTCCCATGCAGCTCTCTCAGCTATAGTTTTGCTCCTTACATAAGCACCAACGTTCTTTGAAGTATCTGTCCAATTATTTTTATTGCAAATTTCAGCTTTATGACCATATGCTACCGAAGCCATTGAAGATGTTAGGATAAATTTTTTGATTTTATTTCTTTTAGCAGCATTTAAGGCTCTCAAAGTACCTTCTAGAGCTGGTTCAATTAGATCTTTTTCATTTTTTGGCTCTTCAATAACAAATGGAGACGCTATATGCATAATATATTCACAATCAGAAACAGCATTATCCCATCCTTCATCATTCAAGAGATTCAATTTACAAAATTCAAGATTTGATTTTTCATTTTCAGAAACAAAATACTCTCTTATTATTGGTTCTTTAGACATATCTCTTAATGAGCCTTTTACCTTATATCCTTTTTTAAGTAGCTCAGATATACAATGCAGTGCAATGAAACCGGATGCTCCAGTTACTAAAACTTTCTCTTGTTTGATTTCCATTAATAGATGCTATCAGCAGAATATTAAAATCGAGTTTAGATTTGTTTAAACTATATTATTCTAAATTTATGCAATTATTAAAAAGATATCTTATAAATATAAAAGAGAACTTATTTATCAATTAGACAAGCAATAATTCTTCAATATATATTTATGTTTGGCATCTTTGTAAGACCATTACCTGTTTTAGAAAATATTGAAATCATAAATAAAGCTTTTTAGCAGATAATGTATAATTTAATACCAGAAAAAACTTGTTAATTATTAGTAATTTATTCTTTGCTAAGAGTATATAAATAAAAAAGTTTTATATAAGTATGTAGGTAATTTTGGATCTAATAAAAGGGTATATATTTATGAGGTCTTGATCATAAATATATTTTATCCACCATTACAAAAACGTACAGCATCAGCTTTGCCTGAACCTGTAGATACTATTTCTTCTACACATTGATTAAATAAC
>GL947595.1:621037-682431 GCA_000218745.1 Prochlorococcus marinus bv. HNLC2
CCAATATGAACCCGATAATTTAAGTAACTTAAAGTGTCGCAGATGTCTTGTATTTGGAACATGAGGACCTCTGCACATATCAATATACTCTTCGTGCTTATAGAGATTAATCAGACCTTTATCATCAATTTCTTCAATTATTCTTAATTTAAAAGTCTCATCTCTTTCTTCAAAAGTTTTAATAGCTTCTTTCTTGGAAACTTGTAAAATTTCCACATCATAATTTGTTTTTATTAATTTATTTATTCTGTCTTCTATTTTTATTAAATCATCAGGAGTAAAACTATATTCTGAAGAAATATCGTAATAAAAGCCATCTTCAATAACAGGTCCGATAGCCATTTTTATATTTGGGTAAATTTGTTTAACTGCATGACCTATGAGATGTGCAAAGGAATGTCTAATAATCTCAATGCCTTCTTTATCTTTTGATGTAATTATTACAACTTTGGAATCATTTTTGATGGGTAGTGTTGCATCAAGCAGAATGCCATTTACTTTTCCCGCAATTGTTGCTTTAGCTAATCCTGCTCCAATACTTTGGGCAATTTCTAGAATTGTTACCGAATGATCAAAGACCTTTTGGGTCCCATCAGGCAGCGTGATTACTGGCATGAATTATTTCCCCATTTCAAAGAATCCAAGTTTTGATTTAACTCTCTTAAGAGTTTTTTTTGCTAAATCATCAGCCCTCTCCTTCCCTTCAATGAGAATATTATTCAATTGATGTGGATCATTAATTAAAACTTTATATTTTTCTTGAATAGGTGAAAGGGATTCAATAACTTGTTCTGTAATTAATTTTTTAAATGTACCCCATCCAGTTTCAGAAAATTCATTTTCACATTGAGAAATTTCCTTTCCAGATAATATTGAATAAATCATCAGAAGATTTCTGGATTCGGCTCTTTCAGGATTATTAAATTCTATTCCAATATAACTATCACTTTTTGCTCTTTTTATTTTTTTCGTGATTATTTCAGGAGTATCTAACAAATTAATACTACTACCTTCATTAGGATCACTTTTACTCATTTTTTTGGAACCATCAATTAAGCTCATTATTTTTGAACCATTCTTCATAATTATTGGCTGAGGAATTTTTAATATATTTTTATTCTTACTAAATTTGGCATTAATTCTTTGTTGTGCAATATCTCTTGCAAGTTCTAGATGTTGTTTTTGGTCTTCTCCAACGGGGACGAAGTCAGCATCATATAAAAGAATATCTGCAGCCATTAGGATTGGATAGTCAAATAATCCAATAGATACATTATTACCTTGTTGTATAGATTTTTCTTTAAATTGAATCATCCTTTCCATCCAATTTATTGGAGTCATACAATTTAATATCCAACAAAGTTCTGAATGAGCAGAAATCTGACTTTGAACAAAAATTGAGCATTCTTTGGGGTCTATTCCACAAGCTACATACAAAGCTGCAGTTGAAAGAGTATTTTTAGATAATTCTTTGGGATCATATGCTGTGGTTATTGCATGTAAATCAACTACACATAGAAATGTCTCATATTGTTCTTGAAGTGTTACCCAATTATTAATTGCTCCAAGCCAATTGCCAATATGTAAATCTCCAGTTGGTTGAACACCTGATAGAATCCTTTTTTTAGTTTGCATCTCCACTTTCATTCTCCTTAGGAGTGGATTTAGGGGTTTGATCTCTTACTGGTCTTTCAAAAGGATTAGGTAATGAAGCCTTTTCTTCTGATTCAGAGATTTTTAAATTGCTGTTAGAAGAGAATCTTTTATTTTCTGTTACATACTTATTTAGGGTATCTTTTAGTTCTTCATCTTTAACTAAATCACTTAACGTTCTTACTGCAAAACCTAGAACTGCAACAGTAGATTTTAATTGAAATTTATCTTGAATTACTTTAGCTGCTTTCATTTCATTATCACTCAGTCTGATTCTAAAGCCACTATTTTCCTTATTCCCCCCAAATCTATTTCTAGAGTTGGATCTATTATTTTCAAAATTGTTTCTATTACTCCTTTGAAATTGATTTCGTTCAAAACCTGAATTTGACATCTTAATAATTATTTAAAAAATTGACATGATTCTTAAATTTAGCATCTGAATAAGCAAGAAGTCTTGCATTAAGTTAAAAAAGATTTTTTTATTAGTTTAAAGACTTATTAATTTGCTTTTTTTTCATCCAAATTTACACTAAAATATTTTTAGAATAGTAAATGATTTTGTTTGATATTAGTAAGAAAAACCTAATTAGCAATTTTGCTAGATTTCCAAAAAAAAATATTCTTTTAATTTTATTTTTTCTTGGATTTAGTGAGTGGTTTATAAGCGATGTTATTAATTTTTCGGGAGGTTTCTTAGGGTTTGCCCTCCTATTCACAGGTGGATATTTTTATTTAAGGAATGATAAACCAACTTTTAAGGAACCAAAGGATTTAAATGGATGGGTGAATTTATGTAATGATGAGTTGAAATATTTTGATGAGCTTGAAGAGAAAAATAACATTAAACAAAATAATTTTATTAGGAAAAATAAAATTAATAATATTCTTAATAGAAATGAACTACAAAAAATATCAATAATATCTGAGAATAAAATCTTTGATAATCAATTTTTTATTGAAAGATATTTATCAAATGATAAATATGAATTAACCTTAATCAATGAATTACCTTCATTAGATTCAAGTGAATTATTACCTGATTCTTTTTTCAACCAAGATGCGGTTATTTTTAATTTGAGTCTTCCATTAACTGCAAAAGGACTCTTATGGCTAAAAAGAATACCTGATGATATGCCTGCTTGGATAGCTGTCTCAGTCTCTGAAAAATCTTCATTTCATTTTGAGTTAGAATCTTTAAAGATTGAATTACCAAATAATTTTTCAAATAATATTATTTCTTTTAATAAAGAGAATATTAATTCTGCTAACATTCCATTTTCTTTTAGAAAATTTTCTTTTAATACCAAAAGAAATATTGAAAATACCAAAAAAAGACTTTTAAAAGATTTGCATTCAAAATGGCAAGCAGAAATAGAATGTATCAGAAGAATTAAGTTAAAGGAAATTCAGAAAAAAAATCAACTTATAGTTGCGGCATCAGTCTTTGCATCACCAATCCCTTCTATTGATGTATTAAGCATGACAGTATTAAATAGCCTAATGCTTAAGGAAATTAAGGAAATATGGGGCTGCAATTGGTCTCCTGAAATTTTAGAAAAAGTTTCAAAAGAAATAATTAAAACAGCTATTGCTCAGGGAGTAATAGAATGGAGTGGACAAGCTGTTATTGGGATCTCAAAAATTCATGGACCACACTGGTTAATTGCAGGATCTCTACAAGCGATTAGTGCTGCCTACTTAACAAGAGTTGTCTCAAGATCTTTGGCAGATTTTATGGCTATTAGTAAAGGTGTATTAGAGCCTGATTTAGATTTTATAAAAAGTAATAGTAGTAAGATTGTTGAGAATGCATTCCAAAATGAAAAAATTAACTGGAAATCTCTAATAACGGATATTAATAATCCTTTGAAATTTAAATTTATTCAATAATTAATTTATTAATACTTACTAATTATGAAAAATAGATTTTTTCACTTTTTAATACTTATATTAGTAGCCTTAACAACAACCTCTTGCAAAAACATTAGTGAAGTTGATAAATCTAATAAAAAATTATTATTAGTAAGTTTTACAGTTTTAGAAGATATTGTTAAAAATATCGTTGGCGATGAATTTAATGTCAAATCTATTACTAAACCTGGAATGGAAGTTCATGGTTATCAAACGACACCTAGTGATTTGATAAAAGGATCTAGAGCGGAGGTTTTTATTGATAACGGTTTTGGATTTGAATTATGGGCTGAAAAATTTGTATCTAATCTTAAGGTTAAAAGGATTACAATCGCAAATAACTTAAAACCTTTATTTATTGGTGAGGATGCTTATAAAGGCAAACCAAATCCGCATGCATGGATCTCTCCTAAAAGAGGGATAATATATGTTGATACTCTCTCAAGAGCACTCTCAGAATTAAAACCTCAGAGCAAAACAGTCTTTAAAAAAAATGCGGAAATATATAAAAATAAATTATTGGAAATAGATGAAGATTTTTCACTTTTTCTTAATACTTTAAAGAAAAATCAGAAGTATCTAGTAAGTTGTGAAGGTGCATTCACATATTTAACAAATGATTATGGTTTAAAAGAAGCATATCTTTGGCCAGTTAATGCAGAGAGTCAAATTACACCAAAGAGAATGGCAAAAGTTATTAATTTAGTAAAAACTAATGACATTCCTGCCGTTTTTTGCGAAAGTACAGTGAGTTCAGAATCTCAATTGGCAGTCGCTAGAGAAACTGGAGCTAAATTTGGAGGTAATTTCTTTGTTGATTCCTTATCTGAAAAAAATGGCCCTGCAAGCTCCTATATTGATTTATTGAACCATAATTTAAATCTCATCAAACAAGCTTATAGCACAAAATAAAATTGAAAAGAATCTATGGAATTTGAAAAATACAGAATTGAAGCTGAAAATATATGTGTTGATTACAATGGAAAAGTTGCTCTTTATGATGCAACTTTGAGATTAAAAGCAGGACAAATTTGTGGCTTGGTTGGAATGAACGGAGCTGGTAAAACAACATTTTTTAATGCTCTTACTGGATTTGTAAATTTGTCAAAAGGAATAATCAGAATTAATGGTGAATCCCTGAAAACTGCACAACAAGATCAGTCAGTTGCATATGTTCCTCAAAATGAGGGAATAGATTCAGACTTTCCTATAAATGTTTGGGATATTGTCATGATGGGAAGATACGGGTCAATGAATATACTCAGATCCCCAAGAGAATCAGATATTCAAGCTGTTAAAAATGCTATTGGAAGAGTGGATCTCCTTGAACATACTTTTACCCCAATAGGAAACTTATCTGGTGGACAAAGGAAAAGAACTTTTTTAGCAAGGGCTATTGCTCAAAGAGCCTCTATATTGCTACTAGATGAGCCTTTCTCAGGAGTTGATATTAGAACAGAAAAACTTATTTCAGAACTCTTCTTGGAATTTAAGAAAGAAGGTAAAACAATACTTATTTCTACTCATGACATGATTCATATTCGAGAATTTTGCGACTTAGTTCTTCTAATAAATAAAACCGTTGTAGCTTATGGTGATACATCAGAAGTATTTACTCCTGAAAATATTACTAGTACATTTGGAGGGATGTCACCTGATTTTTTATTTGGTCCTGAATCCTAATTTTTAAAATATTTTTAATTTAATGGATGGATACTTTTTATCAGTAAATATTAATTCTTTTATTAGTGAACCCTTAACTCATGATTTCATGAGAAAGGCAATTTTAATAAGTTCATTAGTTGCTGCTGTTTGCGGTCTACTATCAAGCTTTTTAACTTTAAAAGGTTGGGCCTTGATGGGGGATGCAGTATCTCATGCTGTAATGCCTGGAGTCGTTGTAGCTTATGCTTTAGGGGTGCCATTCTCTTTGGGCGCTTTTATTTTTGGAGTTGGATCCGTTGCACTCATTGGATTTATTAAACAAAAATCTAGAGTTAAGGAGGATACAGTCATTGGATTGGTTTTTACAGGTTTTTTTGCTTTAGGGATTGTTTTAGTATCAAAAATTAAAAGTAATATAGACCTAATGCATATTCTTTTTGGTAGTCCATTGGGTATATCTTTATCTGATATTCAGCAGACTATTTTTATATCAATATTAGTAGTTCTTTTATTATCAATATTCAGAAAGGATCTTATGCTGTATTGTTTTGATCCCAGACATGCTAAAACTGTTGGAATAAACGTAGGTTTTCTTCATTATTTGTTGCTAACATGCCTATCTTTAGCTGCTGTGGTGGGTCTTCAAACAGTAGGAATTGTTCTTGTTGTAGCAATGTTAATAACTCCTGGAGCAACAGCATATTTACTAACAGATAAATTTGATAGATTGTCTTTAATATCTGTATTAAGTAGCATAGTCTCTAGTGTATTAGGAATTTATCTAAGCTATTGGTTTGATATTGAGACTGGAGGATCAATAGTTTTAGTACAAACTTTTATTTTTCTTTTTGCATTTTTATTCGCTCCAAGGTATGGAATTTTTAAATTTAAAAAATTATTATCTTCAAAGTAAAAAATGGTAGAAGAATTATCTTTAAAGAAATGGAATTGGTGGCCATTATTTCCTTTGTATCCTTATGGATATAAAAAAACAATTTGTAAGGAAATTGTTTCTGATGAAGTTTGGTCTATTGAACAAATTCAAGGACTTTATTACGTAGCTGTTCCTATAAGAATGACAGTAATGAGAGTCAAAAATGGCTTGATGTTAATAAATCCTTTACCTCCTACAAAAGAATTAATTAATGAGCTTCATAAATTGATATCCCGCTTCGGGGATATAAAGACAATTATTTTACCTACAGCCTCAGGCTTAGAGCACAAAATTGGATTGCCAGCTTTATCAAGAATTTTTAAAGATGCAGAAATTTGGCTCTGTCCTGGACAATGGAGTTTTCCCATAAATCTTCCTTTAGACTTTTTAGGCATACCATCCAAAAGAACAAAGATTCTTTTTGAAGATGGTATTCCATATCAAGATGAATGTTTTTGGTTATCTCTTGGGCCTATAAATTTGGGATTAGGTAGATTTCAAGAAGTCAGTTGTTTTCATAAATCTACAGGTATCCTTCATGTAACAGATGCAATTGTGGCAATAGATAAAAATCCTCCTGATATATTTGATTATGACCCAACTCCTCTTCTCTTTCATGCAAGAGATAGAGGTGATGAAATATTAGAGGATACTATTGAGTCAAGAAGAAAAGGATGGGCAAGACTAGTATTATTTGCATCTTTTTTAAGACCTGGAAAACTACAAATTCCATCCTTAAGACACATTATCAAATACTCATTTAGAAAAGGTTTTAGAAATAAAAAATTTCATTATGGAATATATCCTTTTTTGTGGGAAAAAGATTGGGAGAAATCTTTAATTGGAATTATGGGATCGGATTCTCCAAAAATACAAATTGCTCCCGTTCTTAAAAAGCTTATTTTTCCAAGATCTGATAAAGTTTTATGTAAGTGGTTAAATGATGTCAAGAATATTGAAGGACTTAAATATTTTGTATCTGCTCACTATTCTTCGCCTGTAGAGTTTTCAAAAAATGATTGTGAAAATCTCATAAATCAAATAAATTCTAAAGAATGGAAGCTTTCTAATGATGATGATAAATTTCTTTCAAATTTTTACAAAAAACTTTATGAATTAGGAGTAATTCCAGAAAATATAAATATTTAACTATTCAAAATTTTAATCTAGATCGACTGACATATTTTCATCATTTAATAAGTTTTGTTCAAGTTCTTTCCTTTGTTCCATTTGCCTCAAAAAATAACCAGTCATCATTGCTGATGATAGTAAATTTGCAATATTATCTTTGGAGCAAGTTATTTTTACATCAAATTGTTCAGAAGGAAGCATTCCTAATAAACCTTGAACATTATGTCTAATAATCTCTTGTATGTCCTCGCTTGCCGATTTCGCTATCCTCTGTAAAACCTCTGGGGATTGTTTCTGGAGATATTGAATAAGATCATTACCTTCATTAGGATCATTATTTTCAGTGGTCAGGAATTCAGGATTAAACATCTATTTTCCTCCTACTATGTAAAACTACAATAGCATGACGCAAGTTATTATTTTTCAACCTGGAAAATATATTGGTCCCATATGATTTAAAGGCCAATAACGAAAAATAGCCCTTCCAATTACTTTCTCATATGGAAGTGCACCCCAGATATGTGAATCCAAACTATTATTCCTGTTATCACCCATTACCCATAAAGTCTGCTCAGGTACAATGATTGGTCCTATTGAATAATTAATATTTCTATCGGCAGGATATTTATTCTGTTCTAAATCATTAATAAATAGTCTTCCTTCTCTAACTTCTATTTTATCACCAGGAATTCCTATTACTCTTTTGATTAGAGCAGTATTAGATTCATATCCGATGTCTAAAAGTTGATCTGGGGCATTGAAAACTATAATCTGATCTTTAAATTTTGAAAAATTATTTTTTTTATTTATCTTCGGGGTTAATTTTTCTATCAATATTTTGTCTTGAATTTGAAGTGTTGGAAGCATAGATCCTGAGGGGATCCATCTAGGCTCAATAACTTGCCAACGTATCATTAAAGCAATTAAAACCCAAATAATAAGGTTTTTCAAATCCCTTACTATAGAAGTAAATTTCTTTGGTGAATTTGCCATGATTAAATTTTTTATTCAATTATGATGATAAAAATAGAAAGTTTATATACATTATGAGATTATCTATTGGATATAAAAACTATCTTAGAAGTTTACAACTTTTATATTATTTATCAGAGTGTGGTGTTGAAAATGTCATTATCTCGCCAGGAAGCAGGTCTGCTCCTTTAGCTATAGCAGCTGGAGAACTTGCTAAAAAAGGAATTTTTCAAATATACAACTCTATAGATGAGAGATCAGCAGGATTCCACGCTCTTGGAATTTCTATTGCCTCTGATAAACCAACGGTCGTTTTAACAACTTCAGGAACAGCCGTAGCAAATTTACTTCCTTCCGCAGTAGAAGCGGATAAATCATCGATTAGTGTAATTTATATTTCTGCTGATAGACCACTAAGACTAAAGAATTGTGGCGCAAATCAAACGGTTGATCAAGAAGAATTTTTAAGTCCAGTTTGTCGACTAACTGAAAGTACTTGTCTAGAGGGCTTTCATTTAACAACTGAGACTGAATTAAAGAATTTAAGACAAAAAATAGGAGAGATTTGCTTATTTAACTCTGGACCTATTCATTTAAATATTTCTATTGAGAAGCCCTTGATTATAGAGATAAATGAGAGAAAAAAAATTATTAATCAGTTCACAGAAAAGTACTTAAATAAAAAAATTAATAGAACCCAAAAAACTACTAATGATGAAAGATTTTTTGATTTAAAAAAAATGAAATATATTGACCCATCAAAAAATGGTATTATCATCGTCGGTCCTTACAGAGGATTAAATCAGAATTTAGTTAAATTCAATAATTCATTAAAAAAAATTCAAAATTTAACAGGTTGGCCAGTATTTGCAGACCCATTGTCGGGTGTAAATTTAGATTTAAAAGGTCTTATAGATAATTGGGAATTAATCATTAGAAATAAAAAATTTAAAATACATTGTGAACAGTTATTGAGATTAGGACCAATGCCCTCCTCTAATTCACTAGAAAAATTTTTAGAAGAATTTTCTGGAGATCAATTTCTTATCAAAGAAAATGATTCGAGAAGACTTGATCCTTTAAGAAAATCATTTGAGTATGAATATGGATTAACTCATTTTGTAGATCAATTTTTAATTAGCAAAAATTCTTTAAGTTTATCTAAAAGAAATCTAACTCAATTAGCTAAAGAATTTTTGTTGGAGGGTGAAAGGATAAATAATATATTTAAAAAACAATTTTCTAACAACGAAAATATTACTGAGTGTGCATTAGCATATTTTATTCCAAAAATTTGGCCTGAAAAATATCCAATTATGTTATCTGCAAGCAGTCCTATTAGAGATTGGCTTACATTCTCAGGTGTTAATGCATTGTCTAGAAGATGTTTTAGTTTCAGAGGGGCATCAGGTATTGATGGAACATTATCAATGGCTTTAGGAATATCAAGGATTTTGCATCCTCTTTTATTGGTTACAGGAGATTTGTCTTTTCTGCATGATTTTAACGGATGGCTTATTGAAAACTCTGAGAAACTCAATTTAACAATATTACTAATAGATAATAATGGTGGAAATATATTTAATAGACTTTATCAAAATCATTTAAAAGATGATGAAATTAAAAAGCTATTTGTGATGCCAAAAAGTGTTGATTTTAAAAAACTTGCAGAGGCTAATAAAGTAATTTTTAAAGATGTTTCAAACTTAACTGAACTTAAAGAATTGCTTGAATGGAGTCTTCTTAAATCTAAAACAGTTATTCTTAGGTTAAAGGTAAATCATATTTCTGAAATTGATGAAAGAAAGAATTTATTAAACAAAATTTATCAAGACTCATAATTCTTTGTATATTAAAAAAAAAGATAATATGAAAATTCTTCCTGGACAAAGCGATGTCAATTGGCATGAAGTTAAATCATATGAAGATATTCTATTTCACTCAAGCCAGGATGGAATTGCCAGAATAGCTATAAATAGGCCTGAAAAAAGAAATGCTTTTCGCCCAAAAACAATTGATGAACTCTTAGATGCATTTAATTTTGTGAGGTTGGAGGAACGTATGGGCGTTGTTCTTTTGACAGGTGCTGGTCCTGATAAAAATGGAGTTTTTTCATTCTGTTCGGGGGGGGATCAAAGTATTAGAGGAAAAAATGGCTATGTTGATAAAAATGGAAATCAAAAATTAAATGTTCTTGAACTTCAAAGATTAATAAGAAGTCTTCCAAAAGTTGTGATAGCTTTGGTCCCAGGATTTGCTATTGGCGGAGGTCAAGTTTTAAATTTAATTTGTGACTTAAGTATCGCTTCTGATAATGCAATTTTTGGACAAACAGGTCCAAAGGTAGGTAGTTTTGATGGAGGATTTGGGTCAAGTTATCTTGCGCGCGTGGTGGGCCAAAAAAAAGCAAGAGAAATTTGGTTCTTATGTAGAAAATATAATGCTCAAGATGCCTTAAATATGGGATTGATAAACGCCATAACAAAAATTGAAAACTTGGAAGCTGAAGGAGTTAGTTGGGCAAGGGAAATTTTATCTAATAGTCCAACTGCTATTAGAATATTGAAAGCTTCATTTAATGCTGAAAATGATGGAATGGCTGGAATTCAAGAATTATCTGGTTATGCAACACAGCTATTTTATGGATCTTCAGAAGCACAAGAAGGTAGAGATGCTTTTCTTGAAAAACGAAAACCCGATTTTAGTGATTATGGATGGACACCTTGATCGTTTATTATCTTTCAATAAAGTAATTTTTTAATAATTGATGCGAATTCTTCTTGCTGCTGCTGAATGTGCCCCAATGATTAAGGTCGGAGGCATGGGAGATGTAGTTGGTTCTTTACCTCCGTCCCTTATAAAGCTTGGACATGATGTGAGAGTCATAATACCTGGATACGGAAAATTATGGAGTACTTTAGATGTTTCAAAAGAGTCTATCTTTAAGGCTAATACTATGGGAGCTGATTTTGAGATATATGAATCAACCCACCCTATTCATAATTATAAAATTTACTTAGTTGCTCATCCAGCTTTCAATTCAGAAAGGATATATGGAGGGGATGATGAGGATTGGCGTTTCACTTTCTTTGCTAGTGCAACTTCAGAATTTGCGTGGAATTGTTGGAAGCCGCAAGTTCTTCATTGCCATGATTGGCATACAGGAATGATCCCTGTTTGGATGCATCAAGACCCTGAGATTAGTACTGTTTTTACTATCCATAATTTAAAATATCAAGGTCCTTGGAGATGGAAGCTCGAAAAAATGACTTGGTGCCCTTGGTATATGCATGGTGACCATACTATGGCAGCAGCAATGTTATATGCCGATAGAGTTAATGCTGTTTCTCCTACATACTCAGATGAGATAAAAACGAATGAGTATGGAGAAAGTTTAGAAGGATTATTGAATTATATCTCTGGAAAATTAAGAGGTATTCTTAATGGAATTGATCTTGATGAATGGAATCCTGCTATTGATAAGGCTTTACCTCATAAATTCGATTTTAATAATTTAGATATAAGAAAAAAAAATAAAAGTGTTTTACAAGAGGCGATGGGACTTGAAATTGATGAAAATAAATATTTGTTAGGTATGGTTGGAAGATTAGTTGACCAGAAAGGTGTTGATTTATTGTTGCAGGTAGCAAGGCGATTATTGGCTTATACTGATTCTCAAATAACTGTTTTAGGGACAGGGGATAGATCTTTTGAATCAGGTTTATGGCAATTGGCAGTAGAATATCCAGGTAGATTTGCGGTTTTCTTGACCTATGATGATGCTTTATCAAGACTTATTTACGGAGGTTCAGACGCCTTTTTGATGCCAAGTAGATTTGAACCTTGTGGTATTAGTCAATTATTAGCTATGCGTTATGGATCAATCCCTATTGTTAGAAGAGTAGGGGGACTTGTTGATACTGTCATTCCTTATGATCCCGAGCAAGAGGAGGGGACTGGTTTCTGCTTTGATAGATTTGAAGCAATTGATTTTTATACCGCATTGGTAAGATCTTGGGAAGCATTTAGGCATAAAGATAGCTGGCAAAAACTTCAGAAAAGGGCTATGAGAAAGGAATTTAGTTGGGAAAGATCTGCAAAAGAATATGAGATTATGTATAAAGATGTTTGTGGAATTAAGGAACCTTCCCCAGATATTATTGAAATTGAAAAATTTTCTTACGGCCAGTCTGCGGACCCATCTTTAAAAAAAATGTAAAAATTATTTAAATGTTTTTTTCCTCTGATGAAGTTAATCAAATTCTGGGCCTAATAAATTGGAATAACTTAGATAAAGATCAACTTAATTTTAAAGGAGTGAGTATTGATAGTAGAACTTTATTATCTGAAGATTTATTTGTGGCCATTGAAGGAAATAATTTCGATGGACATAATTTCTTGGAGGAAGTTTTTAATAAAAATATTAAAGCTGTAGTGATTTCTAAGAGGTATATAAATCTAGTGCCAAATAATTGTGCCTATTGGGCGGTAACAGATACTCTTGGGGCTTTTCATAAATTGGTTCTTTTAAGGAGAAGAAAGTTAAATATCCCTGTAATTGCTATAACTGGTTCCGTTGGGAAAACAACTACAAAAGAAATAATGAGAGAGATATTAAAAAGCTACGGGAAAATAAAAGTTTCTGAAAAGAATTTTAATAATGAGATTGGAGTTGGATTGACAATAAATTCATGCCAAGAGGAAGATAAAGTTCTAGTTTTAGAGATGGGTATGAGAGGGAAAGGGCAAATTGAGATTTTATCAAAATGCTCCGAGCCAACTCTCGCAGTTATTACAAATATTGGTTCTTCTCATATAGGCCTTTTAGGATCTAAAGATGAAATTTCTAAAGCAAAACTTGAAATTACAAAGTATTTGAATCCTAATGGCACGCTTATAATCCCATATGAATGTAATTATTTAGAATCAAATCTTAAAAACTTTTGGAGCGGCAAGGTAATAAGAGTGAAATTATTTACTAGTGCTCAAGAGAATTTAATAACCAATATGCCTAATGGAATAATTATTGGGATTTATGATGTCTCTACAAATACTATTAAAATAGAAGATAAATGTTTTGAAATAAATTTAAGAGGTAAACATAATGCTTCTAATTTTCTTTTAGCATATGCTGCCTCAAAAGAATTAAAAATTAATTATGAAAAATACACTAAATTTAATTTCAAAAGAATAGAAGGAAGGAATAATATTATTCATACTAAAAAAATAACTTTATTTGATGAAACTTATAATGCTTCCCCTGAATCAATTAAGGCATGTATTGATGTATTAGTTCAATATCCTGGAAAACATTATATGGTTTTGGGTAGTATGAGAGAATTAGGTGCATATACTCTAAAATTGCACTGTGAAATAATTGACTATATTAAAAAAAAAGGAATAGATGGGCTTGTTATTTTATGTGAATTTGATTTGGAGGTTCAAATCAAGAATAATTGTACTCTGTCAGAAAAGATAAAGTTCTTAAATGATATCGATGAAGTAAGCAAACTCATTAATTCTTGGATAGATATGGGGGATTGTTTATTAATAAAAGGTAGTAGATCTTGGGAATTAGAGAGATTAATTCCGCTTATAAATTAGATTTTTTCCAGTTTTTAATATTTACCTGTTTTACTCTTGAAATTGCAAGAGAATTATTTTCTACTTTTTTATTAAGAATTGATCCTGCACCAATAGTTACTGAATCTCCAATTTTTATTGGAGAAATTAAAACACTATTAGAGCCTATTAAGCAATTTTCTCCAATGATAGATTTATGTTTTTTAAGACCATCGAAATTTGCAGTAATTGTTCCAGCTCCAATATTTGTAAATTTGCCTACACTACAATCTCCAACATAGCTTAGATGATTTACTTTAACTGATTCAGATAAATAGCTATTTTTTGTTTCAACAAAATTACCTATCTTACAATTTTTAGATATCTTGCTTTCTGGTCTTATATGGCTATATGGACCAATACGCACGTTTTCCATGATTTCAGAATTATAGATTGATGAGTTCGAAATAATGCTATTTTCTTTAATAAAACTAGATTCAATAAATGTATTTGGTCCAATAATACAATTATTCTCAATTTTTGTTTTTCCTCTAATGTGAGTATTACATTCAATAACAACATCTTTACCAATTTCACAATCTTCACTAATTGTTGTGCTGCTGGGATTTATAAAAGTAACACCATTAAGCATATGTATCTTTGTTAATTTTTTCTGAATTATTTCTTCGCACTCCGAGAGTTGAATGCGATTATTAATTCCTTTTATTTCATCAGAATTAATAATCTTATATGAGACTGATTTATTTAATAAAAATATCGCATCAGTTATGTAATATTCTTTTTGGCTATTATTATTAGTCAGTTTAGTTAGCGTATTTTTTAGACTTTTATAATCGAAGCAGTAGATACCAGAATTAATAACCTTGTTTGTTCTCTGGTCATTATTACAATCTTTTTCTTCAATGATTTTGTCGATTTGATCATTTTTTAAAAATACTCTGCCATAACCAAAAGGATTTTCCAAAGTTGTAGTAATAATTGATGCGTCAGCTTGTTTTTTGTCGTGAAACTTTATCAAACCCTTTAAAGTTTTACTCTCTATTAAAGGCACATCTCCATTAAGAACAAGTAATTTACCCTTGAAAGTTTTTAATTCTTTTGATAAAACTTGTATCGCATGGCCTGTGCCAATTTGAGGATCTTGTAAAACAAAGTTTATTTTGTTTGCAAACTTATAATTTTCAAAAGATTTCTGAATAACATCATTTTTATGACCAACAATAATAAAAACTTTATCAGGATTTAATTCAAAGCAAGTATCTAATACTCTTGAAAGAATAGATTTACCATTTAGCTTATGTAAAACTTTTGGCAAAGTACTTCTCATCCTAGTTCCTTTGCCTGCGGCTAATATTGCAACAGCTAGCATAAAATTATTTTGTTTATATAAATTTAACTGTTAAAGGGAGCTTTCGTCATATGCCATTTCTTTCTCCATACTTCTGTGGGTAAAAGATTTGATTCTAATTGTTCATCTTTTCTATTTTTAAGTATTTCTCTAGAGGTGCAATCAAAACTTGGATCTCTATAAGGAATTGATGCTTTTGTTTCAAGATGTTCAAGTTCCATTATCGATAATTCTTTAAGAAAAGAGTTTTTTTTATATTCATCAAAATATGGATTTAATATAGCAATTGTTCCATTACTCCAGTTTGCTGAGCTTTCAATTTTAGGTTTGATCTTATAAATTGTTAGCCCAAGATCTATTAATGTTTTTCTAACTGCCGCAGATGATGAATAAGTGATTAAATATCCTCTATGATTTAAAGATTGTTTGATTTTTGATAGAAATTCTTCTGTCCAAATTTCAGGACACTTTTGAGGGGAGAATCCATCTAAAAAGATTAGATCAAATTTTATATGTTTTGGAATATGACAAATTTTTTTTCTTGCATCCCCCCAAATTATTTTGCAATTAAATTCTTTATCTATGTAATTCCCTTTTTTATATAATGATTCAAAGATTTCTATTACTTTTTGATCCCATAAATTTTTAAAAAAATTACTATTAATTGAAAAATTTAATGGTCTTTTATCTATCTCTAAGGCAAACCAATCCAACTTTGTAGATTGGCTAATGAGTTCTTTAAATAAAAAGGCAGAATTATATCCAAGGCCAAAACAGATATCTAGCACTTTTATTGATTTATTTTTGAAACGTTCAAGTTTTGATGGTTTAATAAATTTATTTTTTGTTTCTTTAAGCGCACCAATATTACTATGAAAGTTTTCTTTATAGATTAAACTCCTAAGTGAAAGAGTTCCATCATTAGTTATTAGTTCCTCTAGATCCTTCCAAAGATTTTAAAAATACTAAAGTAATAATTCTAAATCATTCCAGAAGTTAGGGTATGAAACATTGGATGCATCAGCTCTATTTATAGTAGAGGATCCTTTCGCCATTATTGAAGCAATAGCAAGACTCATTGAGACTCTATGATCAGTCTCACTATCAACTTCTGCGGATACAAATTTGGAATCTCCTTTAATAATAAGACCATCTTCTTTCTCTTCAATATTGGCTCCAAATTTTCTAAGTTGCCTCGCCATAACTTTTAATCTATCAGTCTCCTTTACTCTTAACTCCGCCGCATCTTTTATATATGAAATACCCTGACAAAAACATGCAGCAACTGTCAAGATTGGAATCTCATCTATTAATTTGGGAAGAATATCTCCTTCAATTATAAATGAATTTAAATGGGAAGCTGTTTTTACATTAATATCACCTATGGGTTCTCCTGCTATTAGCCTTTTTTCTTTGATTTCGTAATTACACCCCATTGAATCCATTACATCTAATATTCCAGTTCTTGTTGGATTTAACCCAACATTCTTAATCTTAATATTCGAATTAGGAATGATAGAACCTGCTATCATCCAAAATGCTGCAGAACTTATGTCTCCAGGAATTAATATTTCTTGACCAGCTAAATCTCTACCAGGATTAATAACAATATTCCTCCCTAATTCCCCTCTGATTTCAATTTTTGCTCCAAAAGCTTTTAGCATTCTTTCAGTATGGTCTCGAGAGGAAGCTGGTTCAATTACAGAGGTTGATCCAGAAGCGGTTAAACCTGCAAGTAAGATAGCTGACTTAACTTGTGCACTTGCTACTGGAGTACCAATTACACCTCCCTTTAATTTTTCTCCCATAATTGAAATTGGTGCTTTATTCCCATTCTCCCTCCCAAATATTTTTCCGCCCATCAACCTTAAGGGCTTGCACACTCTCCCCATTGGTCTCTCTGATAGGGAATTATCTCCTTTTAAGATGAAATTTTTGCCTTTTTTCCCTGCTAATAGACCTATAAGAAGTCGCATTGTTGTTCCGGAGTTTCCACAATCAAGTATTTCTTTAGGTTCACTAAATCCATCAAGTCCTACGCCCTTAATCTCAAATGATTCATCTTTAACTATTTTAGGTATTTTCACACCAAGATTTCTCAAGCAATTTGCTGTTGATAAAGGATCTTCAGAATATAAAAATCCCTTTATGTAAGAGGCACCTTCTGCAATACTCGCCAAAATCAGAGATCTATGAGAAATTGATTTATCTCCAGGAACTTTTATTTCCCCTTGTAAGTTGCCCCCACCTTTTACTATTCGGGATTTATTCATATTTAAAAAGACTTGAGATAAATAAAAATGCTAATAGCGTACAAATTATTTTTTAATAATATCAAGTTATTTCTTTTATATATTTTTTAAGTCCTTAAATTAAATAATCTTAAAATAATATCTTAAAAATTAAATTTTAATTTTCTATAATAGTAATATTTTGAATTTAGTATTTAGTGACTATTAACTTAACTTATTATCATGTGGCCTCTGATGTCCCTGATAAGAATTTTGATATTGCTGTCGTAATAGATGTTCTAAGAGCGACTACAACAATTTCATGGGCATTAGTTAATGGGGCTGATTCTATACAAGTTTTTTCTGATTTGGATTTACTAAAAGCAAAAGCAAATCATTGGGACGCTAATAAAAGAGTAATGATTGCTGAAAGAGGGGGGAAAAAAATTGATGGCTTTGATTTAGGTAATTCTCCTTTAACTGTTACAAAGAAAATGGTTCAAGGTAAGAGGCTTTTTATGAGCACTACAAATGGCACTAAAGCCATGCAGAGAGTTCAAAATGTGAAAAATTTATTTGCAATGGCTTTAACAAACAGAAAGGCGGTCGCTGAAAGAATTATTTCTATGAATGAAAAAGAGGTTCTTATTCTTGGAAGTGGATGGGAAGGTTCTTATTCTCTAGAAGATTCATTAGCCGCAGGAGCGTTAGCATCATATTTAAATGAGAATCAAAATACTGAAGTTAATTTAGTTAATGATGAATTAAATGCAGCATTAGCTCTATGGCATTTTTGGAAAGAAGATATATTAGGATGTTTAAAGACAGCAACTCATGGCAAAAGATTGACAAACATTGGTAATTATGAAGATGATTTTAAATGTTGTGCTCAACTTGACTATCTAAACATCGTACCTTCGCAATATGAGCAAGGTGTTATTAGAGCCTCGTAATTGTTAATTATTTTTCGGAGTTAAAAACTTGACTGATTTCTTAGTAGCTGCATTACAAATAACAAGTACTTCAAATATTGAGTCAAATTTTGCTGTAGCAGAGGAACAAATTGAATTGGCAACCAGAAGAGGTGCAGAATTAATTGGTTTGCCTGAGAATTTTGCATTCCTTGGGGATGATAATGAGAAAGTTCAGCTAGCTTCAGAATTATCTATAAAGTGTACAAATTTTCTTAAAACAATGTCCCAAAGATATCAAGTTTATCTTTTGGGTGGGGGATATCCAGTTCCCGCTGGAGATGAGACGCATATCTTAAATAGATCTGCGCTTTTTGGTAAAGATGGCTTAATACTTGGTTTGTACGATAAGATTCACCTTTTTGATGTTGATCTGCCGGACGGTAATTTATATAAGGAATCTTCAACAATTTTATCAGGCTCAGAAAAGCCACCGATTATAGATATTCCAGGTTTATGTAAGGTGGGTTTATCTATTTGTTACGATGTAAGGTTCCCAGAACTTTACAGGTATTTATCTGAAAATGGAGCAGAACTTCTTATGATTCCTGCTGCGTTTACAGCATTTACGGGGAAAGATCATTGGCAAATTTTATTGCAGGCAAGAGCGATAGAGAATACAGCATATGTTGTTGCCCCGGCGCAAACAGGTATTCACTATGGAAGAAGGCAAAGTCATGGACATGCAATGGTTATTGATCCTTGGGGAACTGTATTGTCAGATGCAGGAAAGACTGAGGGAGCAGCAATAGCACCTGCTGATAAATCTAGAGTAAAAAAAATTAGGGAACAGATGCCTAGTCTTAAGCATAGAAAAGTAAGTTTGTTTGCAAATTAATAATGAGAAAAAATAACTTTATAAAGCTTTTTAAACTTGCTTCTTTATTATTTGTTTTTAATGTTTTTAATTTGCCTGTAAAGTCATCAAGCGCTTTGGCGGCATGGGCCCTTAAATCTGATGGAGTCTTAGAATTAAAAACTAAATCTGATGCAAAGTTAAAAGCATATTTTCAAAAAGCTAATAAATCATATGGAGATAGGTTCTGGATCGATTTTAAAGGAGAATTATCTAACCCCAGAACAATAAAAGGTAATGGCCCTATTAAAGAGATTAGATTAGGGAAACCAGTGCAGGGATTGACACGTCTGGTCATTGAATTCGAATCAAATAAAAAAATAAATCCTCATAATTGGAAATTAATTGGAATTGATAAAAATAATTGGAGAATTAAATTAGCCGCCTTTCCTAAGAATGATTTTCAAACAATAAGTGAAGGAAACTTCTCAAGCTCGAACAATTTAAAAAAAAGATCTGATTATTTCGTTAATTTAAAAAATAATATTGCACTTGCAAATTTACCTAATGTAAAAAAAAATAAATTTTATGTTGTTATAGATCCTGGGCATGGAGGTCCCGATTCAGGGGCTATCGGTATTGGGGGCTTAAGAGAAACTGATGTGGTACTAGATGTTTCAAAAATTGTAACTAATATTCTCAACAAGAAGGGTGTAAAAGTAAAAATGACAAGGACAAATGAAATTGATTTAGATTTGGGACCCAGAGTCTCAATGGCTAATAATACAAAAGCTGATATTTTTGTCAGTATTCATGCCAATGCTTCTGTAGGGAAAAAAAGAAATATCAATGGATTGGAAACATTCTATTATTCAGGATGGAAAGGAAGATTATTGGCAGAAAAAATCCAAAAACAGATCATTAAAGTCTCGCCTGGAAGTCCTGATAGAGGTGTTAGAAGAGGAAGCTATTTTGTAATAAAACAAACTAATATGCCTGCTGTTCTTGTTGAGATAGGTTTTGTTACTGGAAAATTAGATGGCAGCAGATTAAGTAAGGATATGCACAGAGAAAGAGTCGCTTATGCTATTGCAAGAGGAATTCTTGAATATCTTGAGAGAATAGGTTGAAACTTAAATTAGGGATATTTGATAGTGGCATTGGGGGATTTACAATCCTTAAATCTCTCCTTGAGCATAGATCTGACGTTCAAGTTTTGTATCTTGCAGATAATAAGAGAAATCCTTATGGAGGAAAAAAAGACGAAGAAATAAAAGAAATTGCATATGAAATATCAAATTGGTTTAAAGATAAAGATTTAGATGCTCTTTTGATAGCATGCAACACTACTAATGCATGTGCATTAAATATATTACAGAAAAATTTAAAAATACCTTGTTTTGATTTAATAAATTCTGTTTCAGAAAATATTACAGTGGATAAAGTTGGAATTCTTGCAACAACAGCCACAATAAGATCATTAAGTTATAAAGATTGTATTGAGGCTAATAACAAAAATATTACTGTTTTCCAGCAAGCATGCCCAGAGTTCGTTTCTGAAATTGAAAAAGTTCCAGTTAATCCCGAAAGAATTAACTCTCTCTCTGAAATTTATCTAAAACCGTTATTGAATGAAAAAATACAAGCAATCATATTGGGCTGCAGTCATTATCCTTTAATTTACAAAACCTTAAGAAGAAAAATTCCTGAAGAAATTATAATAATTGACCCAGCAAATTCATTGATAAATAAATTTAATAACTCTTTTGTTCAATCGCAACTAAATTTTCATAAAGATTTTTGTTTTAAAGATATTGAATTTTTTGCTACTGCGGAAATTGACCAATTTTCTTTGAAAGTGACAAATTGGTTAGGAATTAATAAAAAAATAAGCTTAGTTAACCTACAAACTGATGCTTGACTCCTTTAGTATGTAATGGAGGTTAAACATGACTACAGTAACAGAGCTATTACAACCCGTTGAAAAAGATCTTGAAGATCTTATTCTCGAATTAAAAAATTTAATCGGTGCTGGACATCCTATTCTTCAAGCTGCCGCAGAACATCTTTTTTCCGCAGGTGGAAAAAGAATTAGACCAGGAATAGTTTTATTAATATCAAAAGCCATATCTCATGAATCCTCACTATCCGTTAAACATAAAAGACTTGCTGAAATAACTGAGATGATACACACTGCATCTCTTGTTCATGATGATGTGGTAGATGAGGCATCTATTAGAAGAGGTGTAGAAACTGTTCACAGTAGATTTAATACAAGAGTTGCCGTGCTTGCAGGAGATTTTTTGTTTGCGCAAGCCAGTTGGCACTTGGCAAATCTTGATGATGTAAATGTTGTTAAGCTACTTAGTAGAGTAATTATGGACTTAGCTGAGGGTGAAATAAAACAAAATTTAAATCGATATGATTCTGGTCAAACGTTTTCAAAATATATAAACAAAAGTTACTGTAAAACTGCTTCATTGATAGCAAATAGTGCAAAAGCAGCAGGAGTTTTAAGTGAATTAAATGAAAAGAACTTAAATATGCTTTATGAATTTGGTAAAAATATTGGCCTAGCTTTTCAAGTTGTAGATGATATCCTTGATTTTACAGGTAACGATAAGCAATTAGGAAAGCCAGCAGTTAGTGATTTAGCAAGTGGCTATTTAACTGCACCAGTTTTATATGCTTTAGAAGAAAATGAAAAATTATCGCTATTAATTAATAGAGAATTATCTGAAAAAGATGATCTTAATAATGCTTTGGAAATTATTATGAGTTCTAATGCTATAAAAAGATCTAGAAAATTAGCAGAGAATTTTGCAACACTCTCCAAAGAAGCACTGGTATGGCTGCCTGAATCAGAGTCAAAAAGAGCTTTGATGGCTTTACCAGAGTTCGTCTTAAGCAGACTTTATTAATGTTAAAAATTATTTAGTTGCTAAATAGCATTAATTTCTTTTGGAAAAAGTTCATTTTTTTGCTTCAATTTAGAAAATAGTTCATGAAAATGGAATTAAACAAAAAAAATTCAATAAATAATATTCTTGAGGAAAATAGATCATTTCCTCCTTCTAAAGAATTCTCTAATTCCGCAATTATAAAAAGTAAAAAAGATTTATCTGATCTAAGAGAAAAAGCCAGGAAAAATCCAATTGAATTTTGGGACTCTTATGCTAAAACTGAAATTGATTGGTTCCGACCTTATGAAACAGTATTAGATGGAAATAAGGCACCCTTTTTTAAATGGTTTCCTGAAGGACAGTTAAACATTACCTATAATTGTTTAGATCGTCATATAAAAAATGGTTTAGGTGATAAGAATGCTCTTATTTGGGAGGGTGAACCAGGAGATAGTAAAACATTTAGTTATAAAGATCTTCTGAAGGAAGTTTGTAAAGCATCAAATGCACTTAAGTCGTTAGGGAGTTAAAAAAGGGGAGCTTGTTTGTATTTATATGCCCATGATCCCTGAAGCAATGATCGCAATGTTAGCTTGCGCAAGAATTGGTGCTCCTCATTCTGTAGTTTTTGGAGGGTTCTCTTCTGAGTCTTTAAAAGATAGATTAATTGATGGAAATGCAAAATTTATTATTACTGCGGATGGTGGATTTAGAAAAGATAAAGTGATTGAATTAAAAAAAGCCGTAGATTCAGCAATTGATTCGGGAGCAGGTGATGTAGTGAATAAAGTTATTGTCATAAAGAGGACTAATAAAGAAATTTTGATGAAAGTAAATAGAGATTATTGGTGGCATGAATTATTAGAGAATCAAGATGACTGGTGTGAGCCTGAAATTATGAATAGTGAGGATAGATTATTTGTCCTATACACATCAGGTTCAACTGGAAAACCTAAAGGAGTTGTGCATACAATAGCTGGTTATAATTTATGGACGCATTTAACATTTAAATGGATATTTGACGTAAAATCTGATGATATTTATTGGTGTACAGCTGATGTTGGATGGATTACTGGTCACTCATACATAGTTTATGGACCATTATCAAATGGTTCAACAACACTTATGTATGAAGGGGTACCTCGGCCTTCAAATTTAGGGGCTTTTTGGCAGATTATTCAAAAATATAAAGTTTCAATCTTTTATACAGCACCAACAGCGATAAGATCTTTTATGAAATCTGGTAGAGAAATTCCAGATAAATATGATCTATCAAGTTTACGTCTCTTAGGGACTGTTGGTGAGCCTATAAATCCTGAGGCGTGGATTTGGTATAGAGATGTAATTGGCAAAAATGAATGTCCAATTGTTGATACTTGGTGGCAAACTGAAACTGGTGGAGTAATGATTAGTCCTCTTCCTGGAGCAGTAGATACTAAACCGGGTTCTGCTACTTTGCCTCTCCCTGGTATAGAGGTGGAAATTGTCAATAAAGAAGGTGAGAGAGTAGAAATCAATGAGGGAGGATATTTGATTATTAGAAAGCCATGGCCTGGAATGATGAGAACTATTCATGGGAATTCTCAAAGGTTTTTAGAGAGTTATTGGGATTTTATACCCCATAAAGAAGAACCGTTTGTTTATTTTGCCGGAGATGGAGCAAGAATTGATAATGACGGATATGTCTGGATAATGGGTAGAGTTGATGATGTAATAAGCGTTTCTGGACATAGGTTAGGGACAATGGAGATTGAATCTGCACTGGTAAGTCATGAATCAGTTGCGGAAGCCGCTGTTGTTGGTAAAAAAGATGAACTAAAAGGTGAGGCTATAGTTGCTTTTGTTTCACTTGAGAAAAATTTTAAAAATTCTGATCAATTAGTAGATGAAATAAAGCTTCATGTTGTAAGTGAAATAGGAGTAATAGCTAAACCCGAGAAAATAATAATAACTGATTCACTCCCAAAGACTAGAAGTGGGAAAATCATGAGAAGAATTCTTCGTTCACTTGCATCAGGTGAAAAAGTAAGTGGTGATATTAGTACCCTAGAGGATAGTTCTGTTCTTGAAAAATTAAAAGAAGATTCCTAAGAAAAACTATCAATCAAATCGCATATTTTTATAATTGTTTTTCTTTTTAGAGAATCATCGGCCCATTTTCCTAGATATTCCTCTCTGAGGCCAGCACTAGCTATCAAAGTATGATTACCTTGTAATAGAACACCCTTAGAATTATCTTTATTTCGAATTCTTAAACAAGACAGAAGAGATTCTGTTTGATCCAATTTATCAGATTCGAATTTAATTAAAAGATTATTATTTTGAATATATGTCTTCTCAATGATTGTAAGAGTTTTATTGGGACTAGGACTAAATTCACTTTCAAACTCTAAACTTTTGGAAATATTTTTTAGAAATGGAATTGATTTGTTTGCACCAAAATTATTAAAGCTTATTGAAATAAACTTTTCACAATTTCTTCCTCCATCGGGAGAAATTAAATGCAGTTTGCATCCAAGACTATGACCAATTCTTATAGTAGGAATATTTTTATTAATTCTTGTGAAAAGGCTATTTTTGCAACTTCTAAAATCTTTCCATGCTTTTTTAGATAATTCTTGATGATCAAATTGAGGAAGATATTTATAAGCATGAACTGCATGATTATTTTTAATTAGATTTTGTATAAATCTCTTATATGTAATATCAGGTTTCGTAGCTAGGTAACTACCTCCAATAAATTCAACTATTGATTTAGGATTTGATGGCCAATAACAATAACAATTAAATTGTTTTTTCAAAAAAGGCATTAAATTAAATTAAGTTAAATTCAAAAATTGATGAGAGAAAAATCAATATGATTATTAAAAATTTCAAATATTAAAGTAAATATTCTTTATTTAATAAATATTAATTTAAGGGAAAATATTATTAAATGCGTCAATATATATAAAGTTATTATTTTTAGAGTGGAATCTTTTAAAAAAAATTTAGGCCAATTGAATTTACAAGATAACCTTAATAACTCTTACAAAAATAATCAAATAATAGATTCTATCCTAATTATTGATACTGAGACTACAGGTTTAGATGAAAAGAAGGACGAAGTAATTGAAGTGGGATGTATTCTTTTTAACGTCCCATCAAAATCTGTCCTATCTCAACTTTCTTTTCTATTGCCTGTAAAAAATAATCAAGCTGAATTTATAAATAAAATTTCTGCAGAAATTTCTAATATTCCACAACCGTGGAATGATTCTTTGAATCTTTTTTTGAAACTAGTTAATTATGCAGATTTTATTGTTGCCCATAATGTTGAGTTTGATAAAAAATGGTTTAATGATAAGAATTTACCATCACTTAATAAAAATTGGATTTGTAGTTTGGACGATATAGATTGGTCATTTATAAGATCCTTAAAAAGCAGACCCTCAGTTACAGATCTTTCAATAGCTTTCAACATACCTGTTTGGAATCTTCACAGAGCTTTAACTGATTGTTACTATTTATCAGAGGTATTTAAAAGATGTGAAAATCTTCAAGAAATATTATTTAATGCCTCGCAACCCAGATATCTTTATAAAGCGATAGTTAGCTATGAAGATAGAACTTTAGCTAAAAATGCTGGATTTAGATGGAATAGTCCTGTACAAGGAGCTTGGACGCGAAAATTATCTGAAATTGAAGCTACTAACTTAGATTTTAAAGTTGAGATTTTAGGTTGATTTATTACACTAAATTTAATGGTTATTACATGGCATCCAAAGATTACCCATCTTGTGGACCCCTTTACAATTAAGGACTTTAGCCATTTCTTCAGCTTCCTTTTTATCCTTAAAAAGCATCATATTTTTATTCGATTTATTATCAATCTTTTTTTCTAAGAAAACTTTATCCTCATGGTTATGATGATTATGAGATTTAGGGGAATACTCCCAAACACCCATTGTCGTTATGCCAGATGAAATTATCCCCATACCAACTATTGATAAATTTATAATTCCCATAGCTACGGCTCCAAATGAAAAAACACCCATAGGAACAATACCTATACTTACAACACCCATAGGAACAATACCGATAGAAATAATTCCTAAAGGAGCTATACCAAAAGCAAATTTTTTTGGGCTTGTACCGCAATGAGAAGATTTTTGATTTGTATTTATTTCCAAGAATTGATTAAATGTTAAATTATGATTATTACATAAAGAGTAGATTTAAATTGATATTTTTACTCTATTGAAAATTTAAATTAATCTTCTATTGCTTTGAATAATTTAAGAAATCTCAGAGGAACAGCTGACCTCATGCCTGATCAATTGATAAAATGGCAGAATGTTGAGAGTATTTTAAGAGAACAACTTCAAAGATCATCAGTTAAGGAAATAAGAACACCAATAATTGAAATGACAGAGTTATTTGAAAGAGGAATAGGAGAAACTACAGATGTTGTTTCAAAAGAAATGTATACATTTCTTGATAGAGGTGAAAGATCTTGCACTTTAAGGCCCGAAGGTACTGCATCCGTTGTTAGAGCAATAATTAATAATGGTTTATCTAATAATTCATATCAGAAGTTATGGTATATGGGGCCAATGTTTAGGTATGAAAGGCCTCAAGCTGGCAGGCAAAGACAATTTCACCAATTAGGAGTTGAATACATAGGAAGTAATTCTCCTAGAAGTGATGTAGAGCTAATTAGTTTAGCGTGGGATATTCTTCAGAAATTAGGAATTAAAAATTTAAATCTAGAAATTAATAGTCTTGGTGATATTGAAGATAGAGAGAATTATCAAAATTCATTTATAGAATGGCTTGAAAGTAATTATAAATTGTTGGATATAGATTCTCAAAAAAGAGTTAAAAAAAATCCCCTTAGGATTTTAGATACAAAAAATAGCGAAACTCAGAATCTTCTTAAAAACGCTCCTGTTCTTATTGATTTTCTTTCTCAGAAAAGTCTTGATAGATATGCGCTTATCAAAGAAAATTTAGATTTTTTAAAAATTCCTTTTATTGAAAATGTTAAATTAGTTAGAGGATTGGATTATTACACTCATACAGCTTTTGAAATAACAAGTGGCGAACTCGGTTCGCAGGCTACAGTTTGTGGTGGTGGAAGATACGATAACCTGATAAAACAAATTGGAGGAAACGATTCTCCTGCTATTGGATTTGCTATAGGTTTAGAAAGATTAATGCTTCTAGTAGGGAAAAATTTTGAAATTAAAAGGGATATTGATGTTTACATTATTAATAAAGGAATGAGAGCCGAAGCTATGGCTCATAAATTATCTAGCAAATTAAGAAAATATGATGTCATTACTGAAATGGATGTAAGCGGATCTTCAATCTCTAAACAATTAAAAAAAGCTAATAAATGTAAAACTAAAAGTATAATTGTTATTGGAGAAGAAGAAGCTATGAAGAATCAATTTAAAATCAGGCTATTTTCTAATAATAAAGATAAAGAAAAGATAATAAATTTAGATGATGATGATGGTTTAGAGAAATGGCTTAAAAATATTATTCCAGACTATTCAGCTTAAAAATGAGATTAACATTACTACTACTAATAACTTTTATTACGTTACTTTGGGCCTTTAAAGATTCTAAGATTTTCAAGAAACCAGAAAGGATTTTTAAATTAAATAAAAAAAATTTTTATACTTGGATGAATTTTTCTAAAAAGGAAAGATATGAATTATCGAAAAAAGACTCTGTTTTTTATTTGAATCAAAGAAAAAATCTTTTAAAGCAAATAAGAAATGAATATAAGAATATTTCTGGTTCAGAAAAATAGTTTAGATTAAATATTTAAGAATGAATTTATATTGGACATCAGTAAGGCCTATTAATGGATTGAGACACTTTGTCTGTGTAAATGAGTTATTAGATAAGGGTGATTTAAAGCTACTTTTAGTCTCCGTAATAGATATTGAAGTTAATTTAATAGTTTCAAAAAATGAATTAGAGAATTCAGGCTCCTGGAATATTGGATGGTTGGAGTTAAATAAATCTGAATCAATTACACAAGATTATATTGCTTTTAAGGGTAGTAAAAATTTTTCTGAACCTACAAAACTTTTACTGAATGATTCATCAAAATTTAAACTTTCTTAAATTTATTTAATAATTTTTTTTAGCAACCTTAAATGATAATTATTTTATTTTAAAAGACACTTCCAAATTTACTTAATTAACGTTATCAAGGAATATCAATTACTTAAATTAAATGTTTGGGATTTGTGGACTACTTCAAGCTCTATGGCAGAGAGGCTTGGAATACATGAAAATACCCTTTCTTCTTTAAGAGAAAAAGGTATTCTTAAACCAGGTATTCACTGGAAAAGTGATCCCTATGGTCAGATTAAGCCATGGAATCCAGTTCCCATTTATAATATAAAACTTTGCGAAAAATTTATAAAAGGTAAAGTGTTTGATATTTATGCAGCTTGAGAATTAAATAGTTTATAATTCAGATTTATTGGATAAGATTTTCATCTTTACATTCATTAAGCATATTCTCGAGGATGGGGTATAAGCTAATCATATTTATATATTGAGGGGATTTCCTATAGCCTTCAGCCGCTTTTTTATAGTGGGTTTCAGATTTCATTTCTAATGAAATTTTTTGAGGGGGATTAGGTAAAATTGTCATAGAACTTACAGCCTTACTCTCTTTTTAGTAATTGTTTATAGAGTAAGCAATATCTTCAGAGTTTTTTTTCATAAAAAATAAGTAATGTCAGCATAAAAAGATTTAAAAAGAATTTTTTATTTTAATCAACTTAAATTTAAGCGCTTACAAATTTGAGAACAAAGTAACGCCAATGGATTATGCAAGAATTTTATTTAATATTAATGATCTTTAAATATTGTAAAATAATCTCTTGCATTACTAACCTTTACAATTTTGTTATTAATGCAGATGTTTGGTGAAAATTAAAGTATTCTCAAAACGTTTAAGCAATCAATTCCTAAATGCAAACCTATGGTAATCCAGATGTCACCTACGGATGGTGGGCTGGTAATTCAGGTGTAGCTAATCGCTCAGGAAAATTCATCGCTGCTCACGTGGCGCATGCAGGACTAATAGTTTTCTGGGCAGGAGCTTTCACCCTATTTGAACTTTCACGATTTGATCCAAGTGTTCCTATGGGGAACCAACCTCTTATCGTTCTTCCTCACTTAGCCACTCTTGGTATCGGCTTTGATGCTAATGGTGTAGCAATGGGAGATACAAAACCAGTTATTGCTGTTGCAATCGTACACCTTGTTTCTTCAATGGTGCTTGCTGCAGGTGGACTTCTCCACTCACTTCTTCTACCAGGTAATTTAGAAGAATCTGAAGTTGGAAGAGCAAGAAAATTTAACATTGAATGGGACAACCCAGACAAATTAACTTTCATTCTCGGTCATCACTTAATCATTCTTGGATTTGCTGTTATAGCATTCGTGGAATGGGCAAGGGTTCATGGAATTTATGATCCTGCTATTGGATCTGTAAGACAAGTAGAGTATGAATTAAATTTAGCTAAAATATGGAATCACCAGACAGATTTCCTAACTATTGACAGTTTGGAAGAAGTTATGGGAGGACATGCTTTCTTGGCATTCGTTGAAATTACAGGTGGTGCTTGGCATATCGCTACTAAGCAAGTTGGAGAATTTACTAAATTCAAAGGTAAGGGTCTCCTTTCAGCTGAGGCAGTTTTATCTTGGTCATTAGCAGGTATCGGCTGGATGGCAATTGTAGCTGCTTTCTGGAGCGCTTCTAATACCACTGTTTATCCAACAGAATTTTTTGGTGAACCTCTTGAACTGAAATTTAGTATTTCACCTTACTGGGTAGATACAGCTACCTTGCCAGATGGTGAATATACTTCTAGAGCTTGGCTTGCTAATGTTCATTATTACTTTGGGTTCTTCTTTATTCAGGGTCATCTATGGCATGCATTAAGAGCACTAGGCTTCGACTTTAAGAGAGTTACAAATGCTATCAGTAATATTGATAGTGCTACAGTTACTCTTAAGGACTAATCCTAACTGTTAGATAATTTAAAGGCCTCAATTTATTGAGGCCTTTTTTATTTGTCTTAAATTCTTTAAAATAATTTTTAGAAATCAAATTTTTTATATTTGGAATATTTTCAATTAGACAGTAATAATATCTTTCAAAACTCACTCTTTGTAAGTTGTGGGGGATTATTTATTATAAGTTCAATATTGGTTTTTGGTAGAAAATTAAATTTTGCAATTAAATTAGAAAGGATTGGTTTCCCCATAGCTGTTATTTGTGGAATCTTAGGAATATTAATTGGCCCATATGGTTTATTAAATCTTTTATCTAAAGAAACAACTGATATTTGGGAAGCCTCTTTAACTCCTTTATTGTCTTTGGTTTTTGCGACTTTAATGTTAGGAAGACCAGTTCCAACTTTAAAGGGATTGATAAAACCTATATTAAATCAATTTTTACTCGCCCTATCTTTAGGATTTGGGCAATTTTTTGTTGGAGGACTTGTAGTTAAATATTTTTTATCACAATCAATAGAAGTCAATCCTTTGATGAGTTGTTTAATAGAGGTTGGTTTTGAAGGTGGACATGGAGCAGCATCTATAATTGGCAATAGCTTCGTTAAGATGGGTTTCCCAGAAGGGTTAGACTTAGGTCTCGCAATGGCTACTATGGGTCTTCTTTCTTCCTCTTTAATTGGGAGTATATTTATTTTTATTGGCAATATTTTAAATCTTACTAATCAACAAAATATCTCTGAAAAAATGTACTCAAATGAGATTATTTATAAATTTAAATTAATTAGTGATCTTAAGATTTTAATAACTAATCTTGGATTAGCTGGTCTGGCGATAATAATAGGACTTTTATTAAATCAAATATTAAGGTACATTTCTCTTTTCTTAGGTCCTTTTTCAAAAGAAATAATATATTCTCTGCCTGTTTTCCCATTGATATTAATAGGGTCTTTGTTGGTAAGGTACCTTTTAGAAAAAACTGAAAAAACAACTTTTATTTCGCAAATCTTACAAAGGGAAATGGGAATATTATCAACTGATCTTTTGATTTTTGCTGCAATGGCAAGTTTGAATCTTTCAACTGTTTTAGGAAATTGGTTCCCAATATTGTTATTGACTCTTGTTGGCCTTATTTGGAATATTTTATGCATTATTTTTTACGCATATTTTGTATTTGATGAATATTGGTTTGAAAAAGGTTTAGTTGAATTTGGAAATTCAACGGGCGTAGTGGCGTCTGGACTTTTACTTTTAAGGCTTGCTGATCCTAATAATATTTCTAAAACTCTCCCAATATTTACATCAAAACAACTTTTTGCTCAATTATTACTCTCAGGTGGGTTCTTTACGGTATTATCTCCAATTTTATTATCAAGAATTGGATTGGATTACTGGATAGAAATATGTGCATCATTAGCTTTTATAATATCTTTTATTGCATTTTTTATAAACAATAAAATATCAATTTTTAAATAATTAATTTGATGTAGGATAAATTAAATTTATAAAAATCATATGCAAAAGAAAACGTATGATATTCCACCACAAGAAAGTAAAGAAAAATGGTTTAGAAGCCATTTGCTAGGAAGAGAAGTAGAGTTGTGCGAACTTTATAGTTTGCATCCTAATGATTTGGATCTTTTAATGGCAGAGACTGCAGAGATAAGAAGTGATATTGATGGTAAAGAAAAGAATATTGGTAAATATAGAACTGCAGGTTATTTTTTAGAGCTAGCAAGAATAATTGAGAAAAGGCAATTATCAGATATTTAATGGAAAATAAGATACTTTTGACGATTGGTTCCATATTTCATATTTATTCATAACATCTTTGTAATTATTATTTGTTTCGAAATAATTAAGCCACCTAATCATTGAATCATCAAAATGATTATCAATTTTTTGATGCTCACATGCAATTTTAAATTGTCTTACAAATGGCCAAATGCACCAATCTGCGATAGTTTCATTTTCTCCTACTAACCAGAAATTTCTTTTAGGATTATCTTTAAGTAAAAAATTCCAGTTTTTAATTATATTTTGAGCTTCATAAAAGTGATATTCTTTATCTTTTTCATCAAATCTTGAAGCATATTTAAATCTATCAAGATGAAATTTGAATTCTTGATCATTTTCTCTAATAATATTTAAGATTTCCTCTTTTAGGTTATTGGGAAAATATTTTTTTAGATCTGATTTTTTAGAATTTGATAATGTCCATAAAATAATATCTAAGCTTTCTTCAATAATTTCTCCATTCTTAAGAATTAGAAGTGGCACTGTTTTATTTTGTGAGTTTTTGATCAAATCAACAGGTTTATTTTTTAAATCAACTTCTCTTAGTTCTACTTTTACTAATGATTCTCTTAATGCCCATCTTGCTCGAATGGCATAAGGACATCTTCTGAAGGAATATAAAATATGTTTGTTCATTTTATGAAAACTATATATTTTTTAGAGAATTTTAGTATTATTGAACTAGTAATTAATTTTAATCTTAAATCGCAAATGTCGGGATATGTTTATTTAATAAGAGTCGGGGATCTTTACAGAATAGGTAAAACCGACAATCTCGATAAGAAAATAAAAAAATTAAAACCAGATGAATTACTTTCTTCAATACTTACCAAAGAGCCAGAAACTCTTGAAGCAAGATTATTAAGGAAGTATAAATATCAAAGAATTCCTGAAACTGGTTATTTAAAACTTTCAAAAAGTCAAATATCAGAATGTAAGAGACAATTTGAATTAAAGGGAAATCTCCCTCATACACTTGATGCTGAAGTTTCAATTACGCTCTTTGCCTCTTTTATTTTTTTTGTATTATCTCTTTTGGTTCTTAATTTTTTAAATATTGGTTTATTTAAATCTCTTGCTTATGCCTTTATTTCTGGATCTTTACCAATGATAATATTATTTTTTACAGGAAGTTTTGGAGGTTATTTTGCTGAAGATCTTTCTATATTTTCATTAATAACAAATAGATTAAAAGCATTACTTATTGCGATTGCTATGCTTTGCATATCATATTTAATTTTAAGCTAATTTAAATTTCTAAGTTACAGTTTATAGATAATTCAAATGGAACTGATTGTTTAGGAAGTTTTAAAATCGTTGAGCATAATTCAGCGATATCCTCAGGTTGAGTCATTTCATCTTTTCTAATTGATTCAACTTTACTCGCCATTTTTGTATTAACCCAACTTGGACAAATAGCCGTCACTCTTATATTTTTATCCCATCCTTTATTCCTCATCGTTTGGCAGAGACTCATTAAAGCAAACTTTGAGGATGAGTAAGCAGGTAAGTCTCCTTTAGATCTTTTACCGCTCATTGATACTAAAGTGATAATCCTTCCATTATTTGATAGACAAAGATTTTTCCAAGATAATCTGCATAATTCCCATACCGAAAGGAAATTTACTTTCATTGTTTTATAGATTTCATCTTTTTCTTTTTTGTTATATAAAAATGGGACTCTTGAAAAAATGCCTGCACAATTGATTAAGGTATCAAAACTACCAAATTGATTAATAGTATTTGATATCCAATCTTGAGGAGAATTATCATCTAAAGCATCATAATAATTAATTAAAATTTGATTTTTTGGCCAAAATTCTGGATCGATTATTGTACCTTTTAAAGCTTCTATATTTCTTACACCCAAACTTACTCTATTCCCTTCTGAAAGAAGTTTGTTTGCAATTTTTAAACCTATTCCGCTATTTGCCCCACTAATTAAGATTGTCCTCATCTATTAAATATTTGGAAAGATAATTTTTAAAAGCATCCTTAATTCTTTACCTCGCATTATCATTAAGCCCCTTTTTAACACTCCATGGAGCTTTGAGAAACATTATCCACATTGCATTAACTATTTCTTTTAAAGATAAAGTATCAGTTAAAAAACCATACCATTGGTTTTTAGGTAATTGAAAGAAGCCTTCAAAAAATTCTCTTAATAATTTTTCGTCAAATCGCATTAGCTTTTCTAACCCAAATTGATAAAGTGATTTTTTTCTAATAAGCTCAGTTGGCCAAAGACTTTCCCATCCTTTTTTAGCTATTAGCATGGTAGGTAGATTTTTGTCTTTCATTGCATCAGATATTGCTTTAGCGACTAATGGCGCTCTTCTTAATACATTTCCAATTAAGTAGCCTGATGCAGGATGAACCATAGATGCTGCTCCACCATATCCAAGAATAGGTTGCTTGAAATCTGGAATTGGCATATTCATAGGCAGGAATAAACCAAGTTCTTCATGCTGCTTACTAGTTATTTCTATATCTCTGTGAGCTAATCTCTTTTCTAATCTCCCTTTCAAATCATCCATAGTTAAAGGATTAACAAGACCAAGCTGCGTTTCTTCTAAGAAATATTTACCATCGCCCATATCCATTGCATATAAAAATGTAGGAGGTTCTTTTTTCTGGGTTTCACTTAAATGATCACTTCTATAATCCATTAAAACAAATTGATCTTTTTCTAAGGGGGGTTTACTAAAGTTTCCTACAATTCCGTAGCATGTTTGGACTGCGACTTCTTCTGAATTATTCATTTTAAGAAATATTGGATCATATCCAGTTGCATCAATTACTAATCTTGCAGAATAACTTTCCCATCTTCAGTAGTAACAGTGCTTTTATGTTTCTCAAAATCTATTTTATTTGCAAAACCTTGATGCCATTGTATTAGATTATTATTACATTCATTAAGCCAATGAGAGTGTAGCTTTTTTTTATCAAAAAGACCGTAATCTAATAAATGTTCTGTAGGCTTGTTCTCAAAATCATGAGCTTTTGTGGAACCATTTCCAAAAAAACTTACTGTATTTTTCCATCTATACTCCAATAAATTATCTAGACCTAATTGATCTACTTCGTTACCCCAAATACCATAGGTATTAGGCCAGGGTTCGTTTGGCCCGTTAGGAGAAAGTACATCAACTTTGAGCTTCTCTTTACCTAACGCTGAAGCAATTGCCATTCCAGCTGGACCAGCCCCTAAAACAAGTACATCTGGGAATCCTTTGTCAGTCATTTAGATGAGAAATTCAAGGTAGTTGTAAAATACTAAATTAAATCTAATGGCCTTAGTAAATAAGACTATATTTAAGGATTTTATACTAATAAAAAAATCTAAATATATGTGCTCACAGTCTGTTTGTTTTAACAATAATTTATATCATTACAAATATTGAATAACCTTTTATATAATTTTGAACTATAAATTATTAATTTATTTTGTTATTTAATGATTAAAGATTCCTTGATGTTTAATGATAATGGAAAAAATATTCTTATCACAGGTGCCTCCTCTGGGATAGGATTTTATGCTCTTGTTAATTTACTCAAAAAAGAAAATCATTTGTTTATCCCTGTAAGATCATTCTCAAGAGGTCAGGATTTGAAATTAAAACTTAGAAATTTTTTTAACGATGAGTACTTAAATAAATTTTTAAATCTCATATATGATACTGATTTTTCAGATTTAAATAATATTAACAAAATAAGAGAATTTATTATTGAAAAAAAAAAGACAATAGATGTTTTAATTCTTAATGCGGGTATGCAATACACAGGTGGATTATATCCTAAGGTTTCTAAGCAAGGAATAGAATTAACTTTTGCAATAAATCATTTAGCTCATTTTTATTTAACAAATATATTAATTCCTTTAATAAATAGTTCATTGGAATCAAGAATTATTATTACTTCCTCAGATGTTCATAATCCAAAAAGTTCGGGAGGTAATATAGGACAAAAAGCTGGGCTAAATGAGTTAATTAATTTTAAAGATGAAATACAAGTACCTTTTAAAAACTTTAGTGCTGATAAATCTTATAAAAACAGTAAATTATGTAATATACTTTTCGCAAAAGAATTATCAAAAAGATTAAGCTTTAAGAAAAAGAATATCTCAGTTTTATCTTGGGCTCCAGGTCTTGTCATACCAGATAATGAATTAGGATTCTTCCGTTATAGTCAACCATTTAATAAGTTAGGTTATTTTATTTTTTCTAATTCGGCTAAAAACATATTGGGTATATCAGAGGATATAAATAATGCTGGAAATATTTTGGGTGATTTAGCCTTAGATAAAAAGTATAATGATTCTTTATATACCCATTTAAGTAATAAATTAATTTCTTTTAAAAAACACAAACTAATTGAGTGCGGAACTAGTATGGAATCTAATAATACTGAATTGTCCAAAAAACTTTGGAAATTAAGTGAAGAATTATGTACTTCATTTAGACTGAGATTGTTCGATTTGTAATGTTTGAGTTGGGAATGCAAAATCAATATTATTAATTTTAAATTCTTCCATAATTCTCAAATTTATATATTGTTGTGCCTCCATAGCAGCAATGTAGTCATTTGTAGGAATATAGTAAACGAGTTCAAAATTAAGACTAAAATCTCCAAAATCTGTAAAATGACATCGATCAAAAGATGCATTTTTAGTATTTTCAACAATAGTTTGAATTATTAAGGGTATTTTTTTCATGGTTTCAGGTTTTGTTTCATATATAACTCCTAACTTATGTACAAGTCTTCTTTTTTCCATTTGTGCATAATTAGAGATTATTCCATTTGTTAATGAGCTATTACTAATTACAATAATCTCACCGTTTATACTTCTTATCCTTGAAGACCTAACTCCTACTCTCTCTACCTTTCCAAGAATTTCACCTGCTTTGATAAATTCTCCCTTCTGAAATGGTTTATCTAGAAGGATTGTTATGTATTCAAAGAATTCTTGCACTGGATCTTTCAAAGCTAGTCCTGCTCCAATTCCCCCTGCACTAAGTAATGCCCATATTGCAGTCATTTGAACTCCAATATTCTGTAAATAAAAAATTGATCCTAAAGTCCATGTGAATGCTTTTATAAGTGGAGTTAATGAAGAGACCATAGAGATGATCGAGGCATCAGTAAGCTTTCTTGTCGATTCTAGAAGTGAACGTATTAAAATTTTATTAATTAATTTTATGAGAATTATCACAATCAGTAATTTATCAATATTTAATAAAACCGATATAAAAGTAATTTGATTTTCAAAATAATAATCAATTGTAAAATAAATAGTAAGAAGAAATCCAATTGGTTTGATAACATTAGTTATTGAATCAAATAAAAAATCATCAAAATTTGTTTTTGTTCTTTTTGAGATTCTTTTAAAAAATAACTTTGTTATTTTTTCAATTAAGATTGAAGCTAATGAGCCAATCAAGAATATAAGAAAGCCGTAAAGAATATTTTCTGGAAATATTTTCATATAAAAAAAATTGTTATTTAAATTTTAAAATATCTCTAATTAACAAACCAGTTATTTATATTTTTTATTTTTAATTAAATTACTTATTAATTTGAATTCTTTTCTTGAGGATGTTTCACATAATTCAAAAATAATTGATTCAGTGGTAGTTATCGTAGCTCCTTTCGATCTCATCCTATCTAAAGAAATATTATGGTCATTTATATTTCTACTTCCAATGGCATCAGCGATTACAAAAACTTGATAACCTTCTTGCAGAAAATCTAAAACACTTTGCTGTATACATATATGGGATTCAAAACCACAAATTATTAGATTTTTAATATTTTTTGTAGGAAGTGAATGGATTATATTATTTTCAAAAGCAATACTAAATCTCATCTTTTCAATCTTTATAAATTCTTTATTAGGGGAAAGATTTTTCAAGGTTTGTCCTAACTTTATGGGATTTTGTTCTGATAAAAAAATATTTTCTCTCAATATTTCATAAGATCTCAATAATAATTCAATATTACTTACTATGATTTCGTGATTTTTAATTGGATTTATTATCTTCTGTTGCACATCAATTAAAATTAAAGCGAATTCTTCTTTATTGTTGTTGGATGTTTTCACTATTATTTCTAGATAAATAATTTAGTTGAGATATAAAAGAATTTTTTTAATGATTTGTAGTTAAAATTTTTTAATATAATAACTTGTTATAGTCTCATCTAGAGTTATTATTGAGAAAGTTTAATTAATAATAAATTGACTGTAAACTCTAAATATTTGGTTATTAGAAATCCATTAGGATCAGGTTTACATCAAGAAGGTAAGAGATTAACAAAGCAAAGATTAAAAGTCTTGAATTTATTTGAAAATATTGGTCCTGGTAATCATCTTAGCGCCGAAGAGGTTCATGGGAAATTGATAGCCTCAAACTCAAAAGTATCATTGGCAACAATTTACAGAACACTTAGATTACTTGTAGAAATGGGACTTTTAAATGAAAGAGAGTTACGTGAAGGAGGCCATAGATATGAATTATTAAGTAATGATTTTCCTGATCATCATCATTTGATATGTATACGTTGTGGAAGAACAGAAGAATTTGAAAGCCATAAAGTTATTGAGGAGGGAGCTATTGCTGCCAAATCTCTTGGTTTTAAGTTAATTGAATCATCTTTAAATGTTAAAGCAATATGTCCAAATTGCCTTTAATAAATCAACTCAAGCTTCCTCCGCAACTTGATCCAGAACCTGCAGTACATGCGAAGCAATGATTATTTGCAGCAATATCATAATCAAATGGTGATGAATAATTTACAAGGTCAAACAATGTCTTTGGCCCCTTTCCACTCTTTAATTTTATTTGTTGATTAAAGTCGCAATCATAAATACTACCTTGCCAATCAACACTTAATGTTTTTTTGCACATTAGATTTTTTAAATTATTATGATTGAAATTATTTCTTAGTAAGTCATAATAATTTTCTAATTGATTTGTTCTTCTAAGAAAATCAGCATATCTATTAATAGGCATATTAGTAATTGTAAATAGCTTATTAAAAGTTATTTTGTATTTATCGTAAAGAATTTTTTTATAGTCATTTTCTAATTTATCTTGTGGAGGAGGAAGAATAGGATTTATAGGATTGTATACTAAATTTAATTGCAGTTCATTTTTCTTCTTCCCATATCCAAGTTGGTTTAATATTTTTATAGCATTAATACTTTTATCAAAAACTCCAAAACCTCTTTGCTTCTCAACATTATCTTTTTCGTAGCATGGTAGTGAAGCTGTTATCGTAATATTATTTTTTGCAAGAAAGTAAGGTAAATCTTCGTATCCTTTTTCAAAAAAAATAGTTAAATTGCACCTGTCAATTATATCTACTTTCTCATCCCTTAAGCTTAAAATTAAATTTTTAAATTGAGGATGAAGTTCCGGAGCTCCTCCAGTAATATCAAGGGTTTTAATTTTAAATTTAGATATAATTTTAGGGATTAATTTAATGATTTCATCAGACATCATTTCAGTTCTATATGGGCTAGAATTTACATGGCAATGTTTACAAGCTTGGTTACATTTATATCCAATATTAATCTGTAAAATATCTATATTTTCTTTTCTTATATGAGGAAAATTTGATTTCATGAATTTTCTATATATCTTAAAAATGTCAACAAAAAACAAATAAGTCAATTTATTTTTATTTTTTATTCTTTATTCTTTATTCTATAAGATATCTTTGATTTGCAATTTCCATAAACCATTTAATATACTCTTTAGGACCATTTTGAAAAATAAAATCTAATTTAAGATAATCTTCTTTATCAGTTATTCCTTCTAGGCCAGTTTTTTTTGTTGAGGGTCTAAAGACTTCACCCGAACTACTATCAACAAAAATGATTAAATTTTTATTATTATATTCTTTACCTAGAGATTGTATTAATTCTAAAAATGATCTATCGCTACCCCCTCTAGAATAAAATTTTTCTTCACTATTTTTTTGTGAAGTAATAGTATCTCCAATACCAATTATTAAAGGCATATCTTTTTTTTGTATATACTTTTTGCAAAAAGCTACTTTATCCTTCAAGTTTTTGGTGAATCTCTAAAATTAAAATTTTGTCCAAAAGGTTTTGTACCCGTTTTATTGCCAATAAAATTGTTTAGTAAAACAAGTACCCCAGAATCTTTAACAGCACCTTTTAAGAGAAATTGAATGTCAGTTGTACCTATATCATTTTGAGTTGAATATTTTATTATTTCCTTCTCGTTAATTTTGCCTAAATTTGGTGATATATGTAAAAAGAAGGAATTTGAAAGATTCTCATACTCACAAATATTTATAATTTCATTCATCATATTATGTAACTCTTTTTGAATAATTACTCTTTTCTCCCAATTATTACCAACTATTTCAAAAAGACTATTAAAATTTATTGTTGGTGAGAATTTGGTTTTACAAATTGAAATTGAGGCATGATAATCAATTGTTTTTTGTTCCATATAAGGGAAAAGTCTTTTTATAATATTTTCAAATCTTGGTTTAATTAATAAAGGAACTTTTGATAAAAAATCTAATTCTTTTTGCGAAATACCTTCAAAACTTATATTGCCTTTATTATCTTGAAATTCGACACCGCATGCAGCTAAACCTTGAAGATAAAGACCTTTCTTTTTTGGCTCAATTGTACTATTTAAACTTCTTTCTATTATTCTGTTAACACCTCTTTCTCCCTCGTGTTCTCCACATGTAAGAACACAAAATTCATTTTTGAATAGTTTTGCAGCCAATATATAATCTTTGTTTAACTTTCTCGTCATAGGATCTTTTACAAGTGGGATGCATACTCCATCTAAGTCTTGTATTAATAGAATATTTTCATTCTCCAATATCTTTTTATTTAAAAATAATTTACTAGTTTTGATTCTCATTAATATTTTCCATTAATTATCTTCAATGAATTTATTATCTAAAGATATATATAGTTATTTATAGATTATAACAATTTACATAATTAAGAATTGAATTAATATTAAAAGAGTAATGATATTAAAAATAAATATCCCTAAAAATATTGGAATGTTATGAAAAATACTTTTTTTAATAAAAAAATAAATGAAGAAAATTTTAAATCTTTTATTAAAAATATTGATGAATTTAAAGTTGGTTTTTATAGTGTTGGACTTTATCCTGCATCCTTAGCTTATAACTGTGCAATGCATTCTTATAAAAAAAATATACTTCTTGCCCCTAGGCCTGGTAGAGATTTATTAGGAGCCTTTTCTAAAGAAGTTTTATCAAATATGGATACTAAAATTATTAAGAAGATTTTAGAAATGGGTTCTAATTCCGATGCAGAAGATAGTAAATTTTATAATCTTAAAGATTTAATTTTAAATTGTAATATTGTTATTCTTTCATCGAATAGTAATCATATTGTAAAAGATATCAATACCGCCATCAATTTAAAAAAAAATCTTAATAGGGAAAATGTTGTCTTAACATGTCTAGTTGGATCATTTTGTTTAGATGAAGATGATAAATTCCCATTTATCATTTGTGAAAAATTTCCTGAATTAGCTTTCTTTACTGGCTTTCATCGCCATGGTGCATTACGAAATAATAGGGATAGTTTTAGTGCAAATTTTTGCCATCCTGATTCTCTCACAGCTTTATTAGGAACAAAAATATTAAATCAATTATCCCCAAAAATAAATGTTTCTCCAGGTGTTCATAATATTGAATGTCAGTATATAAAAGCGATAAAAAATGTCTCTTCTATTTTTGCAGGTTTTGTTAATAGTTATCATTCTGACAAGCCAGGTATGTTGCCAACAATAAATTCAGTTTTACTAAGTCAATGTTTTGACCAAGCAGCAAAAGTTTCTTTCTTAATAAGAAAAAAACATCTGATAAATGATAATTTACTCTCATTACAAGAGTTGGGTTATGGATCTGAAAAAATTAAGGGAGAAAATATTTCTAATAAAACTATTAGTGAACAAAGTGACTATACATTTTCTCAATTAAATGCTGTTATAGCTGATGTACTTGGTAGTATGACATTACCAATAGAGGGAAAACCAACTAGAAATTTTCAAGCTGGACAAGTTTTATCAGATATGTTTTTAAAATTTAAAAGATGTCCAAAAAATGTTTCTGAATATCTTGAGTACTGTAAAAAAAATAATTTAAGTGAAGGTGGACTTGAGGGTTTGAAATCTTTAAAATTTTGGCCAAATATTTATAATAAATACTTCATAGATAATAATCATTCTTCAATGATAAATTTAATTTATTTATGTTTTTATGGTTCTGATATTGAAAAAAAAGATATTTTCCAGTTGTTAACTAATTCTAAAGAACTAATTGATTACTCTCAGGAATCAGTAAAGACATATGGAGGGTTAGAGATAAGAAATAATTTATTAGGAATAAATATATTAAAAGATTTTGATAAACTTTATACTCTTTTATTTACAAAAGAGGTTGAAAATGAACATATAAATATATGCAATAATAGTTATTCAATAGAAGAGCCCACACATATAAAAGTTATAAAAATAGTTAATAAATATTTTGCTAATTAAATTATTTTTATAATTTAGATATTTAATAATTCTTATCTTATGTATATTTACTAAATAACCTATTAAGGGTTAGAATTTATGAAGATTAAAAGTTTATTTGAATAAAGAAACATCACATCGTTCTCCTGAATTAAAAAAACTCGGTTGGAATCAAGAAGATATTACTAGATACGAGGAGTTATGGGACTATAGTCAAAGATGGGGTTTAATAAATTTAGAAAAAGAAGATAGACAATTTCTTAGAAAAGCTGAAAAGTTGCTTCCAAAAATTCAACCTAAAAAAATTTCAAACAAAAAATCGATTCAGGAAAAATCATATTATTTGTGGCTAAATTTTTATTTTGAGAAAATAAATAACTTTAGAACCTCTATTCTTCAGACCTCAATACAAAGTGTATGGGAAATTATGTTAGAGGAAGAATTAAAATTGCTTGATAAATATACACCTGTTATGGGACTTCCGGATTCAATAAAAGCGAAGGAATTAGCATCAATAAGAAAAAACTTAATTAAGTCATCATTTGATATGTTTGAGGCAAATAATAGTGATAACTTATTTGATTTTGAAATTGTTACCAATCCAGAAGAGCAAAAAATTAGTAAAACATGGAAATCTATAATCGATAATACTCCTGATGAAAATAAAAATTTCCCTTTAATTCCAGAAAAATTTATTGAAAAATTCAGAGTGAAAGTCAAACAAAATATTGAAGAGTTTATGGTAAATAATTATCCCTCACTTAAAAAATAATATATAAAGATTTAGCCATATTGAATTTCCATTTGTTTATTATTTAGCTACATATATATAAGAAAGTCTTTTAATATTTTGAGCAATTTAAAATTCGAAACCCTTCAACTCCATGCAGGCCAGGAACCTGATCCAACAACTAATTCAAGAGCAGTTCCTATTTATCAAACTAGTTCTTACGTATTTAATAATGCCGAGCATGGGGCTAATCTATTCGGCCTAAAAGAATTTGGCAATATTTATACAAGATTGATGAACCCCACAACAGATGTATTTGAAAAAAGAATGGCGGCCTTAGAGGGAGGGGTTGCTGCTTTAGCTACTTCTTCTGGGCAGGCAGCACAATTTGTTTCTGTTGCAAATTGTATGAGAGCAGGAGATAATTTCATCTCAACCTCATTTTTATATGGAGGAACTTATAACCAATTTAAAGTCCAATTTCCAAGGTTGGGAATTGATGTACAATTTGCAGAAGGAGATAGTGTTGATAGTTTTAAAAGTAAAATAAATGAAAAAACTAAAGCAATTTATGTTGAATCGATGGGAAATCCAAGATTTAATATTCCTGATTTTGAGGGCCTATCAAACTTAGCAAAAGAAAATGGAATTCCTCTCATAGTTGATAATACTCTTGGAGCTGGAGGGGCTCTAATAAGACCAATAGATCATGGTGCTGACATTATTGTAGAAAGTGCAACTAAGTGGATAGGAGGACACGGTACTAGTATTGGAGGAGTCATTGTAGATGCAGGAACTTTTGATTGGGGTAATGGGAAATTCCCTCTAATGAGTGAGCCAAGTGATGCATATCATGGACTTGTTCACTGGGATGCCTTTGGGTTTGGTAGCGATATATGTAAGTCTCTTGGAGTACCTGATAATAGGAATATAGCATTTGCTCTTAGGGCAAGATTAGAATGCTTAAGAGATTGGGGTCCGTCTCAAAGTCCTTTTAATTCATTCTTATTGCTTCAAGGTCTTGAAACTTTAAGCTTGAGAATCGAGAGGCAAGCTTCTAATGCACTAGCTTTAGCTCAATGGTTAGACGCTCATGAACTAGTTTCTAATGTTAGTTATCCAGGTTTAGAGTCTGATCCTTATTTCGAAACTGCAAAAAAATATACTACAGGTAGAGGTATGGGATGTATGTTGATGTTCTCTTTGAACGGAGGGTATGAAGACGCAGTTAAATTTATAGATTCTCTAAAATTAGCAAGTCATCTGGCTAATGTCGGTGATTCTAAAACTCTTGTAATTCATCCAGCCTCAACTACTCATCAACAATTATCTGAAGAAGAACAAATATCAGCAGGTGTTACTCCAACTATGGTGAGAGTTTCAGTAGGTATAGAACATATTGATGATATAAAATTAGATTTTGAACAAGCATTGAATAAAATTAGTTAAATTTATTTGCATAAGTGGCTTTAATATTACCTAGTAATTATCACAAAATAAGAGATGTTGAGAAGAATCATATTTCTTGGATTGAACCTGAGTTAGCAGAAAGACAAGATATTCGTCCTTTAAGAATTGGTATCCTAAATATTATGCCTCTTGGTAAGCAATATGAATTTAATTTATTACATCCATTAGGATTATCTCCTTTGCAGATTGAACCAATATGGATACGCTTAAAAACTCATTCTTATAAAACATGGGATATTCATCATTTAGATAATCTTTATATGACCTGGGAAGAAGCAAATAAAATTCAACCTTTAGACGGGATAATAATTACAGGAGCTCCCGTAGAGCATATTGACTTTGAAGATGTAACCTATTGGAACGAATTGGTTAAGATAATAAAAGATGCTAGAGAAATATGCGCTAGTACTTTAGGTTTATGCTGGGCAGGCTTTGCTTTGGCTTATCTTGCAGGAGTAAATAAAAAAGTATTTGATAAGAAATTATTTGGAGTATATCCCTTAAAAAGCTTGGTCCCTGGGCACCCTCTAATGGGAACTCAAGATGATGAGTTTATATGTCCTCAAAGTAGATTTGCAGGTTTACCAGATCTAGAAATGGAAAAAGCTCAAAATGAAGGAAAATTAAACTTGCTTGCTTATGGTGAAAAAGTTGGATATACAATTTTTGAGACAACTGATCAAAAACAACTAATGCATTTAGGACATCCCGAGTATACAGTTCATAGAATAATTAGTGAAATAAATAGAGATAAAGAAAAAGGAGATGTTCCACCTCCCGAGAATTTTGATATAAGGTTTTCTAAGACTTCATGGAGATCGCATAGAAATCTTTTATTTCAACAATGGTTATGGTATTGCTATCAAAAGGTAAGTTTAAAAAATGATTAATTTAATGAGCAGTTTCTATCCCACCAAGTCTTTCAAATAAATTTAAACTCTCTTCATTTAAACCTATAACTTCAACCTTTGAACCTCCATTCTTAAATTTTCTAATAATTTGCTCTAATGCTATAACCCCACTCTGATCCCAAATATGTGCTGCGTTCATATCTATAGTAATTTCTTTAGGATGTTCATAAATATCAAAGCCTTGAAGGAAATACATTTTGCTCACAAAGAAAAGCTGGCCCTTTACATAGTAAGTAATTTTATTTTTATCTAACCTTATTTTTGAGACATTAATTACTTTAGCGACTTTTCTACTAAACAAAATAGCAGCTAAAGCAACTCCTGCTACAACTCCTAAAGCTAGATTATGAGGCTTTGTAAGCATAGTTACTGCAAAAGTAGTAATCATAACGGCAGTATCACTTCTTGGGATTTTTGAAATATTTTTTAGACCATTTATATCTGCAGTACTTATAGAAATCGTTATCATTACAGCTACTAAGGCCGCCATAGGTATTGAACCTATCCATGATTTAAACGCTAATATCATTATTAATAATGATAATCCAGAGGTAAGTGTTGATAATCTTGACTTCCCACCATTTTCAGTATTCATAACAGATTGTCCAACTAATGCGCAACCAGCCATCCCGCCAAATAGTGAAGCCACTATATTTGCGATACCTTGACCTCTAGCCTCTTTATTCTTATTTGAATTGCTGTCTGTTGCATCATCTAAAATATCTTGAGTTAAGAAAGTTTCCATTAAGCCGACTAAAGAAATCGCCAAAGATGTTGGAAGAATAATGCCTAATGTAGATAGATTAAATGGGACTTTCCCGTTTTCTAAAGTGCCGAAAGGTAAAGTTATAGATGGGAAACCATCAGGTAATTTTCCTAGGTCACTCACAGTGGGTATATCTAGATTAAATAATAAGCTAATAAGAGTTATCAATATAATTGCTATTAGTTGTGATGGTATTACTTTAGTTAATTTTGGGAATCCATAAATGATAATTAATCCTAAAATGACAAGAATCCAAACGATAGGGATCTGTCCATCAATAGGAAATTGTGAAAGGCTTTCGCCATATTTGGAACTAGATTCTTTTACTCCTATTCCTAGTTGGGGAAGTTGAGCTTGAAATATTAATAAAGCTAGCGCATTAACAAAACCACTTAAAACTCCAGATGGAACGAATCTCATCTGATAGGCCAATCTAAGATATCCCCAAATTATTTGAAAAACACCAGTTAATAAACCTGCTGCTAGTAAGTAAGAAAGTCCCAAACCAGGAGCTTGAGATTCTCCATATGTCACAAGACCAGTCATTAATAAAGCAGTAGAGCCAGTAGCTGAAGTAATCATGCCTCTTCTCCCACCAACAATCGCTATTGTTATTGACAAGCAAAATGCTCCAAATAATCCAACTTTTGGATCAACACCTGCTATTCCAGAAAAAGCAATTGCTTCTGGAATCATTGCAAAAGCAACAACTATGCCCGATAGAATATTTGATTTAGGATCATCAAACCAATTTTTGCTTAAATAGGTTTTTAAATTAGTCATATAAAATTTTGTCTATATTAAAAAGCTACTTCATAAAGGTGGCAAAATGTTTGAAGGATCATAAATCCTTTTCAAATCTTTTAATTCATCCAATTTACTACCGAAGGCAAGTTTAAGTTCATCTTGATGAGAATTTAAATGATTATGTAATTGTGCTAAATGAATATAAGGGAAAAATCTTCTTAGTTTATTCCATGCTTCATTCATCCAATTAATTACAAGCTTTTTATCATGATTATTATTCTTTTCCCAAGATGCAAATATCCAAGGCTTCCAGCAAGCCTCTCTATGTATAAAATAACTTGAATATTTATTTTCAAACATGGATTGATCTCCTAGTTGTTGAATTGCTACATAACAAGCTTTATTAGGTTTCGCAGCATTAATTTCTATTAATTCCTCTACAAATTCTGATTCATACCCTTTTAAACTTTTTCCAAGAAGACTTATTACCTCAGAATGTAAATTTGCATTTAATTCAAATATATTTAATTCCTTTGGAAAAAAATTTATTTGATTTAAATTTCTATAAATTTTATTTTTTAATGATGGAAATCTTTGGAAGATTGAGATATACTTTTGAGCTAAATCTTTTTCTTCTTCTGTCTTTAATTCTCCAACTATATAAACATATATATTATCTGAAAAGATGAATTGAAAACTAAAATTCTTAGGAAAAGTTTCTGATATTGCAATTAATTCCTTTAATTCTTCTTCTTCAACAAATCCATCAAAGACTTGAATAGGAAAATTTTCAAATGTTTGAATAGCAACTTCTGTAATTATTGAAAAAAATGGAGCAGCTCCTTTAATACCCTCCCAAATAGGGATTTCCTTTTTATTTAAGTTATCTATATCTAAAGAAAAGAAGTCACCATTGCCAAAAAAGCCTTTTACATTTAATAAATTATCAATAGCTAATCCATATCTTTTAGAAAGTGGACTTATACCTCCTGTAAGAATATAACCAATACCAGGAAGTTTAGATAAACCAATTGGAAACATCCTATTAAATTTCTCTAAATAATTTAGTAAATCCCCCATTAAAACTCCACCACCAATTGTTGCAACTCCTGTATTCTTGTCATAAGAGATTTGTTTATAGTTCTTCCTTAAGTCAACTGTTATTTGATTATTTTTTGCACAACTAGAAGTTGTACCTCCACTACAAATGCATAAATATTCATCTTTGAAAAGATTTTTATTAAATTCTATAATTTTATTTTTGTTGATTTTATAAATTAAATCTTTAATGTCAGCATCATTAGAATTTTGATTAAGAGCTTTAAATGATTTTTTATTTTCTATCACTATTACACTATTAACTGAGATTATTATTAATATAATATTAGAAAGTTTAATAATTTGGATATTAAGAATTCAAAATTAAATAAAGAAATTGGCATATTAATTTGTGGTCATGGAAGCAGGAATAAACTTGCAATTAAAGAATTTAAAATATTAGCTCAGTGCATACAAGAGAGGTTCTCCTCTCTTAAAGTTGAATATGGATTTTTAGAATTTGCAAAACCTTCGTTGACTGATGGACTTGAAAAGTTAAAACAAAATTCTGTAAAAAAAGTAATAGCAATTCCAGCCATGTTATTTGCTGCAGGACATGTAAAAAATGATATACCTACCGTGCTTATGAATTTTGCAAGAAATAATGGTATAGAAATAAGTTATGGAAGAGAGCTAGGCATTAATAATTTAATGATAAGTGCAGCTTGTGAGAGGGTTAAAGATGTATTTAAAAACAATGAGAAACTTAAACCTTCAGAATCAGTATTAGTAGTAGTCGGCAGAGGATCTTCGGATCCTGATGCTAATGCGAATGTAGCTAAAATCACAAGAATGATAGTAGAGGGGTTAGGAATGGGTTGGGGTGAAACTGTTTTTTCTGGGGTCACATTTCCATTAGTAGAACCAGGATTAAATCATATTGTTAAACTAGGTTATAAAAATATAGTTCTTTTCCCATATTTTCTTTTTACTGGAGTCTTAGTAAGTCGAGTCAGAAGACAAAGAGATATAGTTGCTATGAATAATCCTAATATTAAATTTTTTGATGCTAAATATTTATCTTCTCATCCTCAGGTAATAGATACTTTTGTAGAAAGAATTGATGAGATATTTCGCGATGACAATAATAATTACTCTATGAATTGCTCACTTTGCAAGTATAGATCTAATCTATTTGGTTTTGAAAAAGATGTTGGTCTTCTCCAAGAAAGCCACCATGATGATGTTGAAGGTATAGGGGTTAGCTGTGATTTATGTGAAGCTGAATGTAGTGGAGCATGTGAGATTGAAATATTAACTAATAGTAGAAATAGCGCTGATCATGATAATGAAATTCATAAAGACATTGCTCTTTCCAATGAAAATCATCACCACCATCATCATGAATCATATCCCAACTCTCAACATCCTTTAGGACCCCTAACTCTTCAAGCGGCAAATAATCGAGAATCTTAAGAAAAACAGTTGAAATTTGCAGAATCAAGTGTCTCTTTCTTAGGTTAGTCTAATTAGACTTAGTGGTTATAAGCAATACTTATAGGAAAAAACACTTAGTTTTCCTCAGTCTTTTTCCACAGTTTTTTTCGGTTTTTCCACGTCCATATCCACATTGAATTAGTTATTAAGGGAATTTATATATGATACTTTCACTTCCTGACTAAACTTGACTTTTAAAAAATTTAGTATCTAAATTATTAATTTCTTGAGAATCTATATAAAATCATTGATTTTAAATGAGTCTCATTTAAGAAATTATTTTTAATCTCTTTTGACACTTTTAAAAAAATATTAGATTATTTATTTTGTGATTAGCAAATTTTTTAAATGGATTTAAAAACTTATCAACTTAATAAAAATAATTCTTATAATACTAGCTCTCAAATTTCTATTTCATTAGAAACAGAGCTTTCAGAAAGTCTTTATAAAAATATGAAAGATTTTGTTCTTGAAAATCCTAAGTGGGATCAATATCAGCTTATAAATTCTGCCATAGCATCATTCCTTGTTCAAAATGGATGTAGTGATAATCAAGTAACAGAAATTTATTTAAATCAACTTTTTAATCCCTAAACAAGCTCTTCTGCTTAAAGCCATCATAGTCAGAGTTGGACTTTGCCATGAAGAAGTTGGCCAGCAAGCGCCATCTATAACAAATACATTTTTACATCTCCAAAGTCTATTCCACTTATCCAATACACTTTGCTCCTCATTCAATCCCATTGGGGCTCCTCCTACTTCATGTATGTAATAACCTGGTGGGGGCGCATTCTCTGAAAAAGCTACAGACTTTTTATCCAATAATTTTAAAAATGGAATATTTATAATTTCTTGGATATTTTTAATTGTTCCACCAGAAGCTTCAATTGCTTTTTCCATGGAAGAAGCCATATGTTTACACATGTTTAATTCGTTATTACTCCATTCAAATTCAATCTTAGGAATAGGTATATCCCATAGGTCACCTTTGGTAGAGAGTTCAACTTTATTAGAAACTCTAGGCAGTACTTCACCATGTGATATCAAAAAGCCAATTGTTTCATTAGGTGATTTTTGTAAGAATTTTGGGATTCCTAATCTATCTATTGCACCCCAGATTCCATATCCTCTTAAAAAGTTTACTTTGAATTCATTTGGAAGTTCTGATCCAAATGGTATAAAAAAGCTTCCTGCCCCTGAAAGGGTTGAAGAATTATTTTTTTGATGCGAAAAATTATCTGAATTTGGAATTGAAAAAAATCTGCTTATTGATACATGATCCATTAAATATTTTCCTAATTTTCCTGAACCATCTATAAAACCAGAGCTTTTATAGCTTTTTTCAGAATTAAGAAGAATCCTTAATGTTGAAATAGTTGATGCACACAAAAAAATTAAATCACAATCTAACTCTTTTTTTATTCCATTATTCGTATTAACAATTAAAACTTTTGTAGCACGTTCAGTTTCTTTATTAGTTTCAAAGGATTCTACTAAATGATTTGAAAGTATTTGAACATTACCAGTTTCAATTGCTTTTTTTAGCGAACTACCAATACTTGAAGATTTTGGCCAATCCTTTTCTTTTACAGAAGAGTTTCTATCAAATCCTCTTGATTGAATAAATGGATAATTCAACTTTGATTTAATTTGATCACCAAAATATTTTTCACTATTTGTTAGAGATATTTCCCCTATGTAGTTTCCATCTGGAACTTGTTTTATATTATCTTTTTTGCCATATATTCCATTGAAATTTTCTATATAGTCATAATGCATAGATAGATCGTCATATGTGATAGGCCAATTAGGACCAAAACCATCATCTAAAGAGGAATTAAAATCAGAAGGGGCTAATCTTAAAGTTATTCCTCCCCACGTAAGAGATCTGCCCCCAAGTTGTTTCCCCTGGGTCCAAAGAAATGGTTTGTTTTTTGGATTAATATAAGGATATAATTTTTCATTAGCATAAAGGTTAGGATTATTTTTCCAATAACCAGGGTGTTGTATTTGATTATTATGCTTTTTTGAGATTAAAGAAGAAATTCTATTAAGGGTATCTTTTGGTTCGCTGCTTTGAGCTTCTTGCCTTGTTATTTGGGGTCCCGCTTCAATTATTAAAACTTTAATACCTTGCTGAGCCAAAGTTAGTGCTGCCATGCCCCCTGTAGACCCTGAGCCCACAACTATTGCTTCAAATGGGAATAAATCCAAAACTATATTTTGATTCTTTATATTTTTACAATATAGCATTCAAAGAAATAGATCTTTCAAGAAATGTTCTTCAGAAGTTAAAATTAAAGTATCTCTATACAAGTTAAAAATGAGGTTGATTGTATTTATTTTTTTAACCTTTATTCTAATTTTCCCAAAAATTTCTTTCGCTTCTCTTGATTATGGAAAGCAGTCTTTATTGGGCTTTGATTTTTCGGGCTCAGATTTGCAAGGTGCTACCTTTTATTTAACTGATTTACAAGATGCGAACTTATCAGATTGCGATTTGCAAGGTGCAAGTCTATATGGAGCAAAACTAAAAGATACTAATTTAAGTAATTCAAATCTAAAAGAAGTTACTTTAGATTCTGCGAATCTTGATGGAACTGATTTAACTAACACTAATTTAGAAGATTCATTTGCATTTAGTACGCAATTTAAAAATGTAAAAATTAGTGGTGCTGATTTTACTAATGTATTTTTGCCTAATGATGTTTTAAGAGATTTTTGTAATATTGCAGAAGGTACTAATCCATTCACGAATAGAAAAACTCGAGACTCTTTAGAGTGTGACTGATTTAAATGTGTTTAAATAATTATTTTTTTTCTTATAAGTTTTTGTTTGTACAATGATTTTCCAATAGGCCAACCAAGGGTATTTAAATGTCTTAGGTATGAATTTTTATATTTGAAGTATTTGTTATTTAAAAGTGATACCCCTAATTGCTTCAGGGTTTCTATCAAAATATTTAATTCCATTAAAGAACCACTTTTTTGGTCGAGTAATATAAATTTCTCTTGAATTAATTTGTTATTCAAAATATTTTTGTTTTCTGCGAAGCCAATCTCTACTAGATTAAGCCTATCTGAATAGAGCGTGTAAACTATTCCATTTACTGATTTTTTGGGTTTTGAAATGTCATACTCGAATAATTTCTTATTTAGAAATTTTAATTCCTTTTTTATTAATTTATTAATCATTAATTACTCCTTTTTTTTCTGATTCATATTTATCTACAAGATTAATAATCTCTGCTAGAGCAATTCTTTTTTTGCAAACTGAGTCATATCTATCTATAGCGACTGCTGGTAAAGAGCCTTTACTTTTCATTTCTCTTAGCCCTGTCTCCAAGCATTGAAATGCAACACTTGAAAGATCTCTACCTTCAGCAGCAGCCCATACTTTTAAAAGATAATTTAAATTAGATGGCACAGATATCTGCAATTTATTTGAAGTTGATGTATTTAAAGCGATATTATCTAGGCTCAACTCTTTAGATGAAATATTATCTCTAACTTTCTTTTTTAGATTTTTTACCTTGATGAAAACATCTTCTTTATTTTGAATTCCGCTTTCAACTTCATAAAATTCTTTTTCTGAATTAATCAATGCTTCTAAAGCCCACTTCGCATCATCTTCCTGCAAAGAGGTATTTTTAAGCCATTCCTCTCGGAAATAAGTCCAGTCTTTTGACATAATAAATATCTATACTTTTATCCTATATATATCTAAATAGATTGTCTACAAATTCTATTTAGATTGTAATAAGAATCTTTATATAAATATTAAATTTTTATTGACCTTTAAAGAATCTGAATTTTTTATTTTTGAGGTTTACTTCTTAAGAAAAATATGGTTAGTATGTTTTTAAATATTTTTGTCTTTCAATTGAATTCGTTATATCAAAGAATCTGTTCTATTTTTTTATATACTATTCCGCTAAAGGCTTCGATACCTTATGGGTACTATCTTTTCTATAAATATTCTTTTTTAAAATTTTTAGCTTATTTAACTTTCCCAGTGATATTAATTGAAAATTCTTTACCTTTTGGAGGATTACTATTATTTTTAATAATATTTGCGGGAGTTGTAAGAAATCCTAAAATACCCTATTTCATAAGATTTAATGGTTGCCAAGCTTTATTATTGGAAATTGCTTTAATAATATTTTCATATGTATTAAGAATAATTCAGTTTAATGAACTTGGCCTATTTCTATTTATTTCAACAGTTGCAATATTTATATTTTCATTTGTTCAATGTCTTTATGGAATAGAACCTGAAATACCCTTCATAAGTAAATCTGCAAGGATGCAAATTAACTAAATTTTGAAAAATAATTAAAGTTTCATAATTTAGATCTTTTTAATTTATTTCTTGAACTACATAAAACAATATAGAAAGTTAATACACTGATAGAACCTGATGGGCCAATAAAAATATGCCAAAATTGATTATCAGTTAAGGATAGTTTTATTCCAAAAAAAGTTGTTAAAAATATTCCAAAAATAGGGTAAGCAATAAAAAGCCAATTCTTAAACTTTTTTTGCCAATTAATAATTAAGATAATACTCACTAAGACCTGAAATCCTAATGCTATTGGTTTACCTATTAACCAATAAGAAATTATTGCTAAAAAACAAATAATTAAGTTTATGTAAGTTTGATTTTTATTTTTTATTACTGATATTGATAATAATGTAAGACCTAATGATAGAAATGAATAAAATAACCAATTAAATATTGATGAATGATTTATATATATCCATTCAGTTTGTGTATGATCAAACATTTCAAAAAGTGATGCAATTCCTAAAGAAAAAAAACCAAATGGAATCAAAGATGAATTATTTATATGTTTAAATCTATTTAGAGAAATAAAACCTATAAATATTGGTAAAATTACCGCTTGTAAATGAGCTATCAATATAAAAGAGTAAAAAAACAATGTAGGAGTTTATTTTTATTAAATATTTTAAATATAAATTATTCATTTTTTAAATATGTAATTCAATATTTATTAATTAAGCAAAATTTAATTTTAGCTATGTTTCTATGCAAATAAATATTTTACTAAGCTAATAAATTATTAAATAAAGACTTTTGTTAATATTGAAAAAGTCTTGCTTATGGATTTTATTAATGGATACAAAAAAGGCAATTTTTAAAAGGAGAACAATCCACTTATTCGATAAAAAAAAAGTTAGTGAAACAATAATAGAAAATGCTATTGAGGCTGCTAACCAAGCTCCTTGTCATAGACTTACATTCCCTTGGAGATTTTATTCAGTGGGCTCTAAAAAAAGAATCCAAATTTTAGAATTAGCATTAGATATTAAATTTCAAAATAAAAAAATTGATGATAAATCAAAAAATCTTTTTTCTAAAAAGTATCTTGATCCATCGCATCTTTTATTAGCTAGCCAAGTTTTAAGCGAAGATCAATTGATTAAGAAAGAAGATTATGCTGCATGTTCATGTGCTATCCAGAATTTATCACTATCATTAACGACATCTGGGGTTTTTACAAAGTGGTCTACAGGAGCCATTACTAGGAATCCAAAAATTTATAATATTGCAGGAATTAGATTCTAGCAAAGAGGAGCTAATTGGTTTTATTTGGATTGGTTATGGAAAAGAATTACCTGAAATATCTAGGCCCTTAATTAGTAATATTTATAAAAAAATTTAAATTAAATGGCTTTTTATAAAAAAATTTTTAATTTTCAATCTCAATTCAATATTTGATATGACCAACAAAGAACCTAATAATGAAAACTTTATGATTGGTCCAGTATTTGAAAGTGTAATAGTTGGACAATGCAATGAAATGAAAAAATTATTAGGTTGTAAAAATAGCTATATTAGGGAATTCCTTTATAAATTAGCCGATAAATATTTTATGTAATATAGTAGTATCAACCATACATTAAATAGAAACAACTATTTAATTGCTTTTTCAACCTTTTTAAAATTTAAAATGTGCATTTGTATTAATTGTAAATGGGTTGATAGATGTAAAACATATCATGATGTAGAGGAAAATCATGAAGTTTCTCATCTTACTAGCTCTCCTGACATAACAGCAAAAAATCCTTTTATACATGTAAGTCTGGTGGAAGAATCTAAAGGTGAATTTACTATTGAATGGGATGTAAGGTCATGTTCTAGTTATTATGAAGAATTAGGAAGATGGTCAAAGCTTAGACCGGGACTTGAAATACCTGCTTAAATTAAAATTAATAACTTCCTGTATATTTTTAACTTTTTTAAAATTATTTGATATTTAATAACGAACAAATCAAACTTATTAGTGTATATATCATTTTCAATAGAGTAAAAATACCTATTATAATAAATAAAAAAATTGAATTTCATTCTCAGTCCATTGAAAGTTTTTTTATTAACCGCTTATAAGCCTATTGAACATTTGCTTGAATCTCTTGAGGAGATTATGAAAATGGAGAAGATTTTGGATGCTAGTAGTGAAAAATGGGACAAGCAAAATGATAAGATTCCTTTATGGTTTTATCAAATGATAATCTCGATGGGGGTATCAGTTTGTATAGGTTTTATATTGATTTTGGCAGGCAGTCTTTAATTTATTAAATAAAACTTCTACTTGATTGAACTTATAGTTAATAACATTTAAGAGAAATTTAGATCTATAAATTCCTAAATTAATTTATCTAAATATATTACTTTTGAGTAAATTTTTTATTCAACAATGATACAAAAGATCCACTTGTTTAAAATATTTTTTGTTAGCTTAATCAAAATTTAAAAAATAAAATGTTTGAAGCAATTATTTATTTATTACAAGGTAAAAATGAGGAGAACGAAAGATATAAGCAATAAATTATTTACCTCCAAAATAAATCAATAATATTTATATTGTTTAATAACTAGGGCCGACATACAAGTGGTTTTGTAATGTTTTTCTGTGTTAGATAGTCTGCAAGCTTTATAGAAAGTGCAATTACTGTAAGACCATGGCCTATACTCGGACAACTGGGGAAAATACTTGCATCAGAAATATATAAATTATCGATATCATGACTCTTTCCGTTCTTATCAACGACGGAACTTTTAGGATCAGTTCCCATCTTGCATGTACCGCATGCATATCCAACTATGCTCAAAGGAGCTAATCCTCTTGGATGAGCGGGTGTCCTTGTAATCGAAATTGAAAGAGGATTTTTTTCCATATTATTTAAGGTATCCAACCATCTATAAACAAGTCGATCATGAGCTTCTAAATTGTTATGTATATAATTGATTTTTATTTTATCGTTAATAATAGTTACTTCATTCTCTTGATCAGGTAAAACCTCAGTCATTGCCCACCATGATATTGATCTTTTTGCTAATCTCTTCAACCCAAAATCAGGAATTACTTTAGTAATTAATGAAAGTACAGGAGGTGATTCTGCAAAAAAAGCATCTCTTAATACCCCACCACCAGTTTGAATATGACCTAAGGGGAAACTAACATTTTTGTCACCAAAGTAGTAATCATTAATGCCTAAAGCTCTTCCAAAATATCCACTTAGTGAGATATTTGCTCTTTGCAAAATACAAGTCATTTGCAAATTCATTAAATTCTTACCAACTTGATTAGAACTATTGCTTAATCCCCTAGGATGAAGTGATGACTTTGAATTCAACAAAATAATAGGAGTATTTATTGCTCCAGCAGAGAGAATTACTGTATCTGCAGAGAAAAACCAGGTATCTCCATTAATGTCAGCTTCTACTCCCTTAATAGATTTACCTGTTGCATTTACATCTAATTTTGAAACTTTAGCATTTGTTCTGATTCTTAAAAATTCTTGATTTGCATCATAAATACCGTATAGTTGAGCATCCCCTTTTTGAAACATAGAGCAATTTTCAAAATTTATATCTTGTGAGGTGTCTGGCCAACTAATGGGCAAATAGTATGGGTTACATCCTTCTTCTTCTAAAACATTTTGAATCTCTTTAAATATTGGTTCTATTGGTTTTGGTGGGTTTTCATATTCTAATGATCGATTTGGTTCGGTTTTATCTATACCATGTTTCCCTTTTACTTTATACATTTTTTCTGCAAGTTCGTAATAGGGTTCTATTTCTTCATAAGAAATTGGCCACGAAGGAGAGATACCTTCTTGAAGAGGAAGTTCATTAAAATCTTCCATTCTCATTCTCTGTAATACTGACCCCCAAATTTTGGTGTTACCTCCTAATGCATATACAGTTTGAGGAGGGAAAGGATCTCCATCTGGTCCAAGCCAATTTTCTCCCTTTGGATGATACCTAGTTTTTTTAAATAAATCTGTCCCAGAAATATTTGTTTCTTCAGGAGGAAGTTGACCTCCCCTCTCTAATAGAAGTACCCATTTTCCTTTTCTTGATAACTGGTGCGCCAAAGTTGCACCGCTTGCACCACCACCAATTACTATAAAATCATAATGATGATCATCTATTAACATAAAAAGAAAATAATTATGTCGGAACTGATTTATTATTTTACTAAATTTATTGCCACAAATAAATAAGACCAAATAAAATTATCCATATTACATCAACAAAATGCCAAAATAAGCCAACGGATTCAACACCCATTTCTCCACCTTTATAATTGTTAGGTAAAAAAGATCTGTATAACATTAGTCCCATTAGCAGAATACCTGTAATAACATGAAGTCCATGAAACCCTGTAAGTAAATAAAACATTCCCCCAAAGACACCACTTTGTAAGCTAAAACTAAGTTCAGACCACTCAACATATTGGCCATAAACAAAATAACTACCCATGAGCATTGTTATAAACCAGATAGATCTAAAACCCCATAAATTTTTTTTATGAAGTGATTTCTCAGCAAAATAAATAACGAAACTTGATGACACTAAGATGATGGTATTTATTAATGGTTCCTTTACAGCTATACCCTGAACACCTTCTGGGTACCATACTGGCGCAGTAACTTTGAGAATTCCGTAACCAACAAAAAAAGCAAAGAAAATTATACTTTCTGAGCATAGAAATATAATAAATCCTGTCATATTATGACCATCATGTTTTACATGTCCAGGATCATGATTTAGTGTTAAATTTTTATTTTCTGAAAGCATATTTAATGTTTTTTGAAAGATTTATCTATATAAAATTGTTCATCCTGAACAAATGGTTTGTCTAATCCATAGCAGTAAGGTTCGTTTAAAACAGTTGGAATGTCATCTTCAAAATTTTCATGAGGTGGTGGAGATGGTAAAAGCCACTCTAGTCCAATAGCTTTCCAAGGATTTGGTGGCGCTGGCTTCCCTCTTACCCAAGAGCTTACCATATTTAAAATAAAAGGTATTGAAGCCACTCCAAGAATAAATGCTCCAATACTAGCGATTACATTCCAGATGGCAAATTCAGGGTCATAAGAGGCCACTCTTCTTGGCATTCCCAGTAATCCAGCCCAATGAAGAGGCAACCAATTTAAAGTGGCGCCTACAAATGTAAGTGCAAAATGGAGTTTTCCAAGCCCCTCATAAAACATTCTGCCGGTAAATTTTGGGAACCAATGATAAATACCTGCAAATATACCAAAAGCAATTGTATTGAAAATTATGTAATGAAAATGAGCAACTACGAAATATGTATTGCCAACATGAATATCTACAGGAACGGTTGCTAGCATTACTCCAGTAATTCCCCCAAAAATAAAATTAAATAATCCTCCTAAACAAAAAAGCATTGGTGTACTTAATCTAAGATTCCCTCCCCATAAAGTTGCTATCCATGCAAATACTTTTACACCAGTAGGTACAGCTATAAGCATTGTAGTAAACATAAATAGGTTTCTCATCCACATAGGTGTACCTGTATAAAACATATGGTGTACCCATACCACTAAAGAAAGTATCGTTATTCCAAATGAAGCAACAGCAACAAATTTATATCCAAAAAGTGGCTTTCTTGCATAAACAGGAAAAAGTTCTGAAAAAATACCAAAAACTGGAAGCACCATTACATAAACAGCAGGATGTGAATAGAACCAAAAGAAGTGTTGAAATAAGAACAGGATCTCCACCTCCTTCAATCCTAAAAAAACTTGTTCCAAATGATAAATCAAAGAAAAGCATAATGGCACCACCTGTTAATGCTGGTAATCCTAGTAATTGAAGTAATTGAGCGGCTAAAACAGTCCAGATAAAAATTGGCATTTTAAAGAAACCCATACCTGGGGCTCTCATTCTTATGATTGTTGTGACAAAGTTAACGGCTCCCATTATGGAAGAAATTCCTGATAATGAAATTGCCGTAATCCAAAGCATCTCTCCGTTTATCATCTTCCCGAGTGGATTTTGAATGCTAATTGGAGGATATGACCACCATCCTGAAGAAGCAGGTCCACCTGGTACAAAGAAACTTAAAAGTAAAATTATTGAGAAAACTGGTACAAGCCAAAATGCTAAAGCATTAAGTTTTGGGAAAGCCATATCAGGTGCCCCAATCATTGGAGGAACAAGTAGGTTAGTCAAACCACTTAACATGGGGAAGAGGAACAAAAATAACATTACTGTTCCATGCATCGTATAAAGGCCGTTATAGACAGTTGGATCAAATAAATCTGATGGAGGTGTTATTAATTCTCCTCTGACTAACATTCCTAAAAGGCCACCAAGTAGTAAAAAAAATAATGCAGTAACTATATATTGAATCCCAATAACTTTGGCATCCGTGTTAAAACTAAAAAATCTTTTCCAATCATTTGGTCCTTTTGGATAAGGATTTTTAGATCTAACTAGTCTTTGATCGTAATTAATAATTGTCATTGTTTTAACTATCCATCATGAGGTCTATCCTCTAAACCTACATCTTGAACTTTCGGAGCAGGAGCAGGCTCAACAGTCGCCCAACCCCTATTACCATTTTTTAGCCTTTTATCGTATAAACGGCCTGCAGGATTTAATCCATTTTGAAGTTCTTTTTTTACAGTTTCATTTATCCATTTATTAAATACATCCTCTGATTCAACAATTACATTAGTTTGATTTTGTGAAAAATATGCTCCACTAAACATAGCATCTCTTAATCTAAAGACTCCTTTTCTTGTTGGTGTAAGAGAATATGTAATAACGCTTCCAGGGATAATATCTTGTTTTAATCTAAATGCTGGTATGTAAAAGCTATGTATCACATCATCCGTAATTAACCTAAAGTTTGTTCTCTTATTAATAGGGAGATGCAATTCAGAACTATGAATGCCGTTAGGATATATAAATTCCCAGTTCCATTGTCTAGAAATTACATCAATTGGTCCAAAATCAAAAGGCTTTTTCTCTTCAACAAAAGGAGCTTCTTGACCAAAGTTATATTTTGTTTTTGATCCTAAATTCTCAAGTTTATAATTTACTTTAGTAGCATAAGTAGCAATTGCTAAAACTAAAATCAAAGGAATTATTGTCCAAATAACTTCCAATTTGACGTTTCCCTCAAGAGGCTGACCATTACTTTCATCATATTTGGGGGCTCTATTAAATATTAAAATCCAAGCCATAGTTCCAGTACACCCTAAAAATATAAAAGTTCCAATAGTTGTCTCGAATGCAAAAAGATTATCAACATAATTTGCAGCTTCTGAAGCTTGAATTGGCAACCAACTATAAGACCAATAGCCCATTAACAAACTTATTAAACTATTAATCCCAACAGCAGAAATTATTATGAAAATTGTTAGATATTTTTTATTATTAAATTTCTTTATTTTAGTATTCA
>GL947595.1:682531-900231 GCA_000218745.1 Prochlorococcus marinus bv. HNLC2
TGGCGGACGGGTGAGTAACGCGTGAGAATCTGCCCTCAGGAGGGGGATAACGGTTGGAAACGACCGCTAATACCCCATATGCCGATAGGTGAAACGAATTTCGCCTGAGGATGAGCCCGCGTCTGATTAGCTAGTTGGTAAGGTAAAGGCTTACCAAGGCTTCGATCAGTAGCTGGTCTGAGAGGATGATCAGCCACACTGGGACTGAGACACGGCCCAGACTCCTACGGGAGGCAGCAGTGGGGAATTTTCCGCAATGGGCGAAAGCCTGACGGAGCAACGCCGCGTGAGGGACGAAGGCCTCTGGGCTGTAAACCTCTTTTCTCAAGGAAGAAGATATGACGGTACTTGAGGAATAAGCCACGGCTAATTCCGTGCCAGCAGCCGCGGTAATACGGGAGTGGCAAGCGTTATCCGGAATTATTGGGCGTAAAGCGTCCGCAGGCGGCCTTTCAAGTCTGCTGTTAAAGCGTGGAGCTTAACTCCATTATGGCAGTGGAAACTGATAGGCTTGAGTATGGTAGGGGCAGAGGGAATTCCCGGTGTAGCGGTGAAATGCGTAGATATCGGGAAGAACACCAGTGGCGAAGGCGCTCTGCTGGGCCATTACTGACGCTCATGGACGAAAGCCAGGGGAGCGAAAGGGATTAGATACCCCTGTAGTCCTGGCCGTAAACGATGAACACTAGGTGTCGGGGGAATCGACCCCTTCGGTGTCGTAGCTAACGCGTTAAGTGTTCCGCCTGGGGAGTACGCACGCAAGTGTGAAACTCAAAGGAATTGACGGGGGCCCGCACAAGCGGTGGAGTATGTGGTTTAATTCGATGCAACGCGAAGAACCTTACCAGGGTTTGACATCCTGCGAACCTCTTAGAAATTTGAGGGTGCCTTCGGGAATGCAGTGACAGGTGGTGCATGGCTGTCGTCAGCTCGTGTCGTGAGATGTTGGGTTAAGTCCCGCAACGAGCGCAACCCACGTTTTTAGTTGCCAGCATTTAGTTGGGCACTCTAGAAAGACCGCCGGTGATAAACCGGAGGAAGGTGTGGATGACGTCAAGTCATCATGCCCCTTACACCCTGGGCTACACACGTACTACAATGCTACGGACAAAGGGCAGCAAACTCGCGAGAGCTAGCAAATCCCATAAACCGTGGCTCAGTTCAGATCGTAGGCTGCAACTCGCCTACGTGAAGTAGGAATCGCTAGTAATCGCAGGTCAGCATACTGCGGTGAATACGTTCCCGGGCCTTGTACACACCGCCCGTCACACCATGGAAGTTGGCCATGCCCGAAGTCGTTACTCCAACCCTTGTGGAGGAGGACGCCGAAGGTGGGGCTAATGACTGGGGTGAAGTCGTAACAAGGTAGCCGTACCGGAAGGTGCGGCTGGATCACCTCCTAACAGGGAGACAACAAAATGTTTTGATATAAATTTTGTCACCTTAGGTCGATCGGTATCTCAGATTTTCATATTTGAAAATTTCAGTTTCTAAGTTTTTTCTAGGTCACCCATTTTTTCCTGGGCCATTAGCTCAGGTGGTTAGAGCGCACCCCTGATAAGGGTGAGGTCCCTGGTTCAAGTCCAGGATGGCCCATATCTCTATATTGGGGGTATAGCTCAGTTGGTAGAGCGCCTGCTTTGCAAGCAGGATGTCAGCGGTTCGAGTCCGCTTACCTCCACTGAATACCACCTTTCCAAAGAGAAGGAATATTTGGGATCGATTTTAATCTGAATGAATCTAGCTTCCTATTATTATTAATTAATAAGATGCTGGACTCAATGAATTTTTAAATTCTTTGTTTTCAGAGAACCTTGACAACTGCATAGATTTTTTTTCAAGACAATAAGCATCTTTTAAGATGCAGATTTATTATTGGTGCTTATGCATTAATAACAATTCTATTGAGCTGATGCTTCAATTTTTTGAAGTTATTGGTCAAGCTACAAAGGGCTCACGGAGGATACCTAGGCACATAGAGGCGATGAAGGACGTGGTTACCTGCGATAAGTCTCGGGGAGTTGGAAGCACACTTTGATCCGGGAATTTCCGAATGGGGCAACCCCTTGAACGACCAACTGAATATATAGGTTGGTGCGAGCTAACCCAGCGAACTGAAACATCTTAGTAGCTGGAGGAAGAGAAAGTAAATAACGACTCCCTCAGTAGCGGCGAGCGAACGGGGAATAGCCCAAACCGATAGTCTTGACTATCGGGGTTGTGGGACAGCAACATGGATTAACAAGTCTAGAAGAAGCGTTTGAATGGCGCGCCACAGAGGGTGAAAGCCCCGTAATCGAAAGATGAGTTGACCTAGCTGTATCCCGAGTAGCACGGAGCACGTGGAATTCCGTGTGAATCTGCGAGGACCACCTCGTAAGGCTAAGTACTACTATGTGACCGATAGTGAAACAGTACCGTGAGGGAAAGGTGAAAAGAACCCCGGGAGGGGAGTGAAATAGAACATGAAACCATGAGCCTACAAGCAATGGGAGCCCGACTAATCGGGTGACCGTGTGCCTGTTGAAGAATGAGCCGGCGACTTATAGGCACTGGCGGGTTAAACCGAAAATGGCGGAGCCACAGCGAAAGCGAGTCTTAATAGGGCGTTTGTCAGTGTTTATAGACCCGAACCCTGGTGATCTAACCATGGCCAGGATGAAGCTTGGGTGATACCAAGTGGAGGTCCCAACCGAATGAAGTTGAAAATTCATCGGATGAGCTGTGGTTAGCGGTGAAATGCCAATCGAACCAGGAGCTAGCTGGTTCTCCCCGAAATACGTTTAGGCGTAGCGTCTAGTGCTCCAGCAGGGGGGTAAAGCAACCATTTCGGTGCGGGCTGCGAAAGCGGTACCAAATCGATATGAACTCTGAATACCCTGTGTGTAACTAGGCAGTCAGACTGTGGGGGATAAGCTCCATAGTCAAGAGGGAAACAGCCCAGACCGCCAGCTAAGGTCCCAAAATTAACGCTAAGTGATAAAGGAGGTGGGATTGCCCAGACAACCAGGAGGTTTGCCTAGAAGCAGCCATCCTCAAAGGAGTGCGTAATAGCTCACTGGTCGAGCGATCCTGCGCCGAAAATGAATGGGGCTAAGCGTTATACCGAAGCTGCGGATAATTTATTTATGGTAGGGGAGCGTTCTATGTTGGGTGAAGCGTTAGCGTAAGCGGGCGTGGACGGCATAGAAGTGAGAATGTCGGCTTGAGTAGCGAAAACATGGGTGAGAATCCCATGCCCCGAAACCCTAAGGGTTCCTCCGGCAGGCTCGTCCGCGGAGGGTTAGTCTGGACCTAAGGTCAGGCCGAAAGGCGTAGTCGATGGATAACAGGTCAATATTCCTGTACCAGATGTGTTTTGGGAAGGGGGACGGAGAAGGCTAGCCAATCCAGATGTTGGTTACTGGTTCAAGCGTTCAAGGCTTTGAGAGATGGTGAAAACATCTTGAGCTGAGGCGTGAGTACGAGCTGCTACGGCAGCGAAGTTGGTGATGTCATGCTTCCAAGAAAAGCCCTATACCCGTTAAGACACAAATGCCAGTACCCGAAACCGACACAGGTGGGGTGGTAGAGAATACCGAGGGGCGCGAGATAACTCTCTCTAAGGAACTCGGCAAAATGGCCCCGTAACTTCGGGAGAAGGGGTGCCAGCGAGAGCTGGTCGCAGTGAAGAGGCGCAAGCGACTGTTTACCAAAAACACAGGTCTCCGCTAAGTCGCAAGACGATGTATGGGGGCTGACACCTGCCCAGTGCCGGAAGGTTAAGGAAGCTGGTTAGCTTTTAGCAAAGCTAGCGACTGAAGCCCCGGTGAACGGCGGCCGTAACTATAACGGTCCTAAGGTAGCGAAATTCCTTGTCGGGTAAGTTCCGACCCGCACGAAAGGTGTAACGATTTGCGCGCTGTCTCGGAGAGAGGCTCGGCGAAATAGAATTGTCTGTGAAGATGCGGACTACATACACCCGGACAGAAAGACCCTATGAAGCTTTACTGTAGCTTGATATTGTGCTCGGGCTCTGAATGCGCAGAATAGGTGGGAGACATTGATATAGTGCTTGTGGGTACTATTGAGTCAACGGTGAGATACCACTCTTTCAGAGCTAGGGTTCTAACGCTTACCCGTTATCCGGGAAGCGGACAGTATCTGGTGGGCAGTTTGACTGGGGCGGTCGCCTCCTAAAAGGTAACGGAGGCGCACAAAGGTTCCCTCAGGCTGGTTGGAAATCAGTCGTTGAGTGCAAAAGCAGAAGGGAGCTTGACTGTGAGACCTACAAGTCGAACAGGGACGAAAGTCGGTTTTAGTGATCCGACGGTTCTGCGTGGAAGGGCCGTCGCTCAACGGATAAAAGTTACTCTAGGGATAACAGGCTGATCTCCCCCAAGAGTTCACATCGACGGGGAGGTTTGGCACCTCGATGTCGGCTCATCGCAACCTGGGGCTGAAGTCGGTCCCAAGGGTTGGGCTGTTCGCCCATTAAAGCGGTACGCGAGCTGGGTTCAGAACGTCGTGAGACAGTTCGGTCCATATCCGGTGTATGCGCAGGAATATTGAGAGGATTTCTCCCTAGTACGAGAGGACCGGGAGGAACGCACCTCTGGTGTGCCAGTTATCGTGCCAACGGTAAACGCTGGGTAGCCATGTGCGGAGTGGATAACCGCTGAAAGCATCTAAGTGGGAAGCCCACCTCAAGATGAGTATTCCCATGGCATAAGCCAGTAAGGTCACGGGAAGAACACCCGTTGATAGGCTCTACGTGGAAGCTTGGTAACAAGTGCAGCGGAGGAGTACTAATAGACCGAGGGCTTGACCAAATAAACTCTTTTTATTGAATTGAATATTATTTTCTATGCAGTTCTCAAGGTTCATACTATCCTGGTGTTCATGGCGATGTGGAACCACTCCGATCCATCTCGAACTCGGTTGTGAAATGCATAAGCGGCGAAGATATTTAGGGGGTAGCCCCTTGAGAAAATAGCTCAATGCCAGGTAAAAATATTTAAAAGGATCTACTTTGTAGGTCCTTTTTTATTTCTGGCAATTACTGCACCAATGTGTACTTCTTCCAGTAATTTTTTTCTCTGAATAAGATTCGAACATCTTTTGCATTTTTCGCCAGTTCTTTTATAAACATTAGCTTGCATAGAGTAATTTCCATTCAGACCTTCAATATTTCTGAAATCACTAAAAGTAGTTCCTCCAGACCCTATACTTTTTTCTAATACATCCATAATTGAAATTCTTAATTTAATTAATTCTCTTTTTTTTATTGTTTTAGCTTCGCGAAAGGGAGAAATGCCTGCTTCAAAAAGACTTTCATCTGCATATATATTACCAATACCAGCAATAATCCTTTGATCTAATAATACTGCTTTAATTGATTTTGTTCTTTTAGAAAACTCTTTTTTTAGATATTCATAATTAAAGTCTTTTGAAAAAGGTTCAGGTCCCAAAGAACCAAGACCTTTGATTATCTTTTTTGGATCTAATCCTTCTTTAATCCACCAAATCTGACCGAAACTTCTTACATCAATAAATCTTAGTTCATTTTCCTGACTGTCAAAAAATCTTACTCTAGTATGTTTGCATGGAGAATTATTTCTTTTTAACCAATTAAAATGCCCTGTCATTCGTAGGTGAATTATAAGATATCCATTACTTTTTAAAGTATTATTATTTGAATTCTTTATAAGGTTAGCTATTAAGTACTTTCCCCTACGACTCCATTTATCAATCAAAGAATTATTTAATCCTTTTTTAAATTCATCTTTATTAGCAGGAAAAGCAATCGTAGATGGTCGAATTATCTCAATTTCACTAATGATAAAATCTTTAAGTTTTTTTTCTAAACCTTTTCTTACTGTCTCAACTTCAGGTAATTCAGGCAATGCTTTAATATAATTCTAATTCACTTTCAGCATAATTAGCTGTGGTATTACCGCCATCTGTTCCACTAATTCCATAAAAATTAGTTTTATCAAATTTAACAGTAATATTATATTTTGTTCCAGATTTATCAATAGATGCAACTTTACCTTTTTCGTTATACCAATATGATTCAGGTCTTTTAATACGAACTATATCTCCTCTTTTGATTTCCATCTTTTTTTATATATCTTTCTAAAGAATAACTTATAGAGATTAAATTTAATGAAATTTATTTACAGATATTCACTAAAAACAAATCAACAAAAATCGTTCATCAACCTTTCTTCAAATTTTTCTTTTACGGGCATCCATCCTTTCCATTTTCTACCTTTTTTTCTGACATCAATCTTTTTTGTATCGCATTTTAATGAAAGTATTAGTTTTGTATTATTTTTATTAATTACTTTTAAAGTTTTTCTTCCACCAACTATTTCTAATTTAGTTGACTCTACAGTTAAAGGACCATATTGTTTACGATCTAATAAATCTTTATTAGGCATTTTAGGAATTGCAGGTATTGTTTGTTCAATATTTTCAGAGGGATTAATTAATAGTAAATTTGCTCCAACTTCTATATTATCAGGATTGTCTAAGTTATTTAAATTAATAAGATCATTTATTTTTAAGCCATATTTATTTGAAATATCAGTAAGATTTTCTCCATCAAGAATCTTATGATATTTAGGAATATTTTTATCTTGTTTATTTAAATTATTTGATATGTCATTAGTTAATTTTAATTTCTGACCGATAAAAATATAATTATCATTTTCGATCTGGTTTATTTTAATTATAAAGTTCTTGTCTAAAGAGTACATTCTTGAAATACTTAATATAGTTTCTCCCTTCTTGACGGTATGAAATTTCTTATCATTAAAATCTTTTGAATCTAAAATTTGTCAGGATTACTTTCAGGAATAATATTTTCTTGATTATTATTGTCGGAGCTAAAAGCCGATTTGCAAGGAAAATTTATTAATAGAAGAATAAAAATAAGATTTAATTTCATAAAGTAAGTATCCCATTTCTTTAACAATTATATTTATTTTATAAATATCCAACCTCACAAAAATCAAAGGTTTATATTTTGAAAATCATATTAATTAGTTTTGAAAGGTTGTCATAGGGTGGATATCTTAAATTAATATCTAAAAAGTTACTTTTCTTTGTGATTGTTTTTTGATTAGAAAAAGTTTTAAAACCCTCTTCACCATGAAATTTGCCCATACCACTTAAGCCTACTCCTCCGAATGGTAAATTTGGTATTAGTACTGGTAACATAACATCATTAATACAAATCGTCCCAGAACTGGTTAATTTGATTATTTTTTTATGAATATTTCTATTGCCACCAAAAATATAAATAGCTAATGGTTTTGGAGTATTTTGAATTATTTCAATAGCCTTTTTATGATTATCTATAGCCATTATCGGTAACAAAGAGCCGAATATCTCCCCCATGATCAGTGGATCTTTTTCATTTTTGACCTTAAGAAGTGTTGGGGAAATTTTTAATTTTTTCTTAGAATATTTACCTCCATAAATGAGTTTATTATTATTTTTTGAATTTTTAAGTATTTGGAGTGTTCGAGCATATTGTGTATTTTCTAATTTTGAAAGGTTATCAGAATTGATTGGGTTATTTCCATAAAATTCCAGTATGGAATTTTTTATTTCAATAATTAATTGCTCTAAAATAGATTTTTCTACAAATAAATGATTAGGAGCCATACATGATTGTCCAGAATTAAAGAATTTTCCCCAAACAATTCTTTTTGCAGCAATTTTTAAATTTGCATTTTTTAGGATAACGACAGGATTAGTACCACTCAATTCTAGAGTAAGCGGAGTCAGGTTATTTGCAGCAGATTTCATAATTGATTTCCCAGTTTTACTACTTCCGGTAAAAAAGATATGATCAAAATCTTCTTTGACAAGTGCTTCCGCTTTTTTATAACCTCCCTCTAAAGCGAGTAAGATTTCTTTTGGAAAATATTTATCGCAAAGCTTTTTTATTAATTTGGATGTAGAGGGACATTTTTCAGAGGGTTTAATAAGTGCTGTATTTCCAGCAGAGAAAATATTTACCAGAGGTTTAAATATATATAAAAAAGGATAATTGTAAGGACCTAGTACTAATACACAACCTAAGGGTTCAAATAATATTTTTGAACTTGAGGGAAAGTAATAAAAAGGTGGATTAATATTCTTAGGCCTCATCCATAATCTAAGTTTATTTTTTACCAAGGAGATCTCTTGTTTAACTAAAAGTATCTCAGAAAGAGCTTCAATTTTTGATTTACCAAGATCAGAGTAAAGAGAATTAATTATTTCTAACTTATTATTATCAATTAAATTCTCAATAATATTTATATTTCTAATTCGACTATCAATAGAAATCGTGTGACCAAGTATGACTGTTTTTTTTAGATTTTTAATAGACGCACTAATGGAGAACTTATCATCTTTCATATTTATTAAAGTTTATACATTAAATAATATATCAAAACCAAAGTAATAGAAATTAAAAAACATACTATTTATTGTAAAAATACTTATAAAGAAGTTTATAAATCATGAGTAAATTAGTTTAATAAGATGAAAAATATTGTAAGTAAAATTCATATAAATAAGATAGAATATCAATTTTTTTTATTAATTTTTTTATGCTTTCTTTCTTTCATTTTTATAAATATTTTAGGAATTAAAGATATATCTCAACTGGCTTATTATTCAGGTTATTTAATTAAAGAACCTCATAGGATATTACTATATAATTTTGTTCATAAAGATTTAAATCATCTGTTTTCCAATGTTTTTGGAATCATTATTATTAGGTATTGTTTTATAAACTTAAAAATAAAGAGCACTAATTTATTTTGTTATTTAACGACTTTGATAATAATTTTGCAAACTTTTATGCTTTATTTAATAGATAATTTTCTATTAAATAAATATGATCACTTTTTAATTGGTTTTAGCGGGATTGTTTTTGGAGTTAATGCTTATTTGATGATGGCATCATATTTCGGAACAAATCAATTCTTTATGAAATTTATAGGTTTAAAAAGAAATTATTATATCTTCCGTTTAAATCTTTTTATTTTGAGTTTTGGATTCATTTATTCTCTTTTGCCAGGGATAAGTTTAGAGGGTCATTTTTGCGGAGCACTTAGTGGATTAATAATTTTTTACTTGAGCAAAACTATATTTAGAAATGAATATTAATAATATCTTTACTAATTTGATTTACTCAAAAATTCAATGAATTGCACTTGATTTGGCTAAGATAAATTTCATGCATGATAATTTTTCTGTTAGAAATATTTCTAATGATGAGCTGCAAAAAGTTACGGATTGGGCAAAGTTAGAGGGTTTTGCGCCAGGTTTTGATGATATTTCAATTTATAAGAATACTGATAAACAAGGTATTTGGGTTGGATGTCTCGATAATGAACCTGTAGGAAGCATCGCTTGTGTTAAATACAATTCTTCTTATGGATTTATCGGGTTATTTATTGTTAAAAAAGAATTTAGAAATAAAGGTTATGGGGTTAGATTATGGCAGCATGCCCTGAACTATCTTAAAGAGATCCAATGTATTGGCCTTGAAGCTGCGCCAAATAGAATTGATGATTATCAAAAATGGGGGTTTAAAAAATCTTCAATTACGAATAGATGGAAATTATTTGGTTACGACCAAATGCCAAAAAATAAATTTTATAAAGACACTTATCCTAATTTTGATGTAGTTCCAGTTACTGATATTTCTTCTGAAGCAGTTTTAAATTATGATTCTCAAAGAGAGCCTAGTCCGAGACCTCATTTCTTAAATGATTGGTTAAATAATTCATATGGTACAGTCAAAGTCCTTGTAGATAATAATGGGATGTGCCATGGTTTTGGTAGAATCAGGCCTTGCATATTAAAAAACAATCAAAGAGGTTTAAGGATAGGCCCTTTATTGGCAGATACTCCTCCTTTAGCAGAGCTGCTGATCAGAGAATTAGTTGAGGGATGTTGTGATGAAATATTGCTTGATTGTCCTGGCCTAAATCCTTATGCTAATTATCTCTTAGCTAATTTGGGATTTCTTGAGATTTCGAAGACTTATAGAATGTATAAAGGTGTTCAGCCACCCTTTCCTATGAATCAGGTCTATGGGCTTGCATGCTTAGAACTAGGTTAATAGCATAATAGGAAGCTTGATTGTAATTAATTATTTAATAAATCTACTTTTTTAGGCATTAATATCATTTTTACTGTATCGGCATTTATGATTTTAACTTCCCCATTATCGATATTGATTACTTGAAATAATGTCCAAGAACTAGGATCTCTCGCTCCGCCTATGCAGTAAATTACCCTCCCAATCCAATAATCCTGGATGTTTTGAGATGACGAATGATAACGCTGGGATTTAATTACTACGCAATCTCCAGCCTTTACAGAAAGAAAACTCGGCTTAACTTGATACTCCACAAAAAACTTATAGTACATTTATACTATATCAAGATATGTCGAGGGAGTCAGCTTTGTGCTAAAAGAATTATTAATTTGCTTTAGTAAATAAAATTGTGCAATTTATTTGAGTAAAATTTTTAAAAGAGAGTCGTTTTGCTTTTAATCTGAATTTCTAATATTAATTACTAAAAAAATAAAATTATTTAATACCCTAAAGCCAGTCTTCTTTTATTTTTAAATATAGTTTTTCTATCTCAGATGCATTTATTTTGCTATCTGAAGTAGTTTGTTGTTGTTGTTGCTGTTTGTGGATGCTGAGCAGAATCATTGCAACCATCACTCGCTGACTGACTCATAAGATTGCTTGAACTAATTGTGTTTATTCTCTCACATTTATTCATGTTTTGGATCTATTTAATTATTAAATTTTTTTTAATTTATTTCTGGTCAGCTAAATACTTACTTAGCGACTTTTGCTCCTTGAATAAAGAAATTTCACTTCGATGTAAATAACAGTTAGGAAAAGAGCAATTCCTAATATGATTTCAGAGATCGTTAACATAGTTCAAATATTTATTATGATTTTGTTACTCGTCGAGAGGAAAGGCAATAGGTATATTATCTAATTAAGCTGAATAAAAATTTTATAAGTATCATATACTTTCGTAGTATAAATCTATAAGTTATCTGTAATTCCTACATGGAAAATTCCATAAATTTTTTAATATTTCTTCCTGCACTTCCTTTAGGAATGGCTTTTGTTCTCTTTGTTTTATTAAAGTTGTTTAATAGAACAATTAATAGGCTAACTAAGCCAGTTAGTTTTTTGATTCTAATATCAATTATAAGTTCAATATTGTTGAGTCTTTTTTACTTAAGTAATCATGTGGAAGGTAATTTAGACTTGTCAGCATATCTGATTTTCTTGGAAAATCTTAATCTGCAGCTTCACTTAAATGCATTAACAGAAAAGATTACTATCCTAATAAGTACTTATAAGTGCATTAATAATAATTTTCTCAGTTATCAAGTTACCAAGAAAGAACGGTTATGTTCTTTACATGGTGAGTGTTGGTTTTATTACTGCTTTGCTAATAATGTCTACATTGCTATATAACTTTAATATTTAAATTAAAAGTCATCAAAGTTTAATATTCATAATAATAATGCTCCTTAAACAATTAAAGGGCTTGAAATTTTTTTAAATTAATGCATATTTTAGGTAGATATTTTTTACAAATGACAGTAACAGAAAAAATTGCCAATGCAAAAAAAAGGATTAATGAATTAGAGGCTTTAATTGAATATTGGGGTAAGTACGATAAAAAATCTGTTGATTCAATAGTTCTTAAAACTAGCAAGGTTTAATCGCTTGTATTTTTGAGCAAATAAACCTATTCACGAAGATTGATAATACTTTTAACCTTGTTGAACATAGCAATATAAAGATGAAAACTTTTTCTAGTAATTATTTGTTTCCCATTAAATTTTTACCATGGATCTTTTGGTTTATAGTTATTGTTTTTAGTGGGTATTTATTTTTTAATGCTTGGATTATTTAATATTAATCTAGCTTCTTCGTACCCAATCAGGTGAACCACTAAACCAATCAGCGATATCATCATTCTCAGGATCGAAGTGATTTTCGCTGTCTAGTCCATCAAGTCCTAAAGACTGAATTAAGCCATTAATACTCTCTTGATCTTGTTTGCCATACCTTCTTAGGCTGTTTGCCTTTTTTAACCAAGTCCAAATGGTTGAACTGTATTTTGCATGTTTCTCAACAAATATTCTTTCATTTAAGGAAACTTCTTTGTCTAAAGATATTCTTTTGATGATTTCTTGAATTTTTAATCTTGTTTGATTACTTAGAAACATAAAATATTAGATAAGCTAATACTTTATAGAAGTTTTTCTGATGATTGTCTTGTCAATATTTATTTCAAGAAAAATTGAATTTATAAGGCTTTTCTACGAAGAAAATTATCATTTCAAGATAGTTGTATCAGATAGGTCTTAAATGATACAAAAAGATATTTGCTAAACTTATGATTCAATTTTGAATTCATAAATAATAACTAAATAGAAATCAAAAGATATTATTAATTTCAAGAAAAGTAAAATCGAGGAATAATTGCAAAGTAGTATATTTGTACTATTATATATATAAAGTGTATTAATCTGATGAAAATCTTATCTTCCTCTCCATACGCAGCTTTTAGTCCAAAAGAGTGGCGTAAGGCTACAAGATCTCCCTCGACTTCCAATACAAGTCTTCCCGTGAAGATTAAAAAAGTTTATTATCAAAGTTCTAGGGTATTGGTATCTAATAAAGTTCTTCAAAAAGATGTTAAAAGTTCTAATTTTATTCAACTTTCTTTTGCATGATAAATTTCAATCTTTTGCTGATTTTAAATCCTTGCATATTAAAAATACTCGTTTTTTGTTAGATTATATATATAAATAGAGGTATTAATTTGTCAGTAGATCGTAAACTTCTTAAGGAGGTTACTAAAGAACTTTGGAGTACCGTAAAGAAACTTAGGCCTGAGTTAGATAAGCAGACTAGACTGCAGTTGGTATTGAAAGGATTAATCACCATTGGAGATTTGCCCGATCATGTTGAAGCAGCGATGGTTGTTGGTATTTGTGCAGAAATGGAGGGTATTGATTCAGATAGTCCAAATGAATCTCCATCTCAGAATAATGAGTCAACTAATATTGATACCTCTACTGGGCGTAAAACAGTAAGAAGAAGTTCTGCTAAGTAATAAGTTTTAGTTTTTTGCTCTTTTAGATTCTTCTTTCGAAACTTTATATAAGTAGTATGTACCTATGATTAATACTAATGGAACAAATATAGAATGTAATGTCATCATAAGTTCTACCTCCCCCATACCTATTAAATTTGCATCATTGGGTAATTGCTCTGACCATGTACCAACTAAATGCCAAGCTTGAGGAACTGATAAGAAAAACATATAAAACCTATTAGGAAAATTTATATCTGTGCATAGATTAACATTACTTTTAGTTTAATCTTGTATATTCTTATTTCTTAACTAAGAAACTTAAATAAAAAATTTTATTTAAATAATTGTTTATATTCTTTCTTTCCTAAAATAGCTTCAGCTGCGTAAGCTCCACTGGCTGCAACTGCAGGTACTCCGATTCCAGGAAATGTACTTGCTCCACAAGTAAATAGATTCTTAATTGGAGTTTTGCATCCTGGAAATAAAGTATCCGATGCAGAGATGGCAGGACCATAACTTCCGTTTTCTGTATTTGTGAAAAATTGATGTGTTAAAGGTGTGCCAAGCATTTTAACTTCTATTCTTTTTTCAATATCAGGGATTATATTCTTTAAAGCATGAATAAAAATAGAACATCTCGCCTCTTTAATATCTTTATATTCTTTCGATCTATAATCTATATTTTCCCAAATTTCCCATGGCTCATTGGCTGGGGTATATCCGTGGAGAACATGTTTATTCTTTGGAGCCATTGTTGGGTCTAATACAGAAGGAATCGAAAAAACAGCTACATTCCTATCAGCTGTAATACCTCTTTCCCAATTATCAACCCATATTGTGTGGATTGGCAGGTCAATTAAATTAGTAGCATCAAATCCTAAATGTATATGAAGAAATGAGTTGCATTTTGGGATGCTTTTTGTCTTTTTTTGCCAATCCGCTAATAATTTTGAAGGTATTAATTTAGTGATATTCCAGGTGTCACAATTCATGACTACAAATTTTGCATTAAATTCTTTCCCGTTCTCTAATTTGACGCCACTAGCTATTTTATTTTTGAATAAAATCTTTTTCACCCGAGATGAGCAAATTAATTCCCCACCGTTTTTTTCTAAACCTCTAACTAAAGCATTAACAATACTTTCACTACCCCCCAGAGGATATTCAAGATAAGATTCAGGATTAAACCATTCCTCAAATAATGTTGCCATTGCAGCAGTATTCGTATCATGCATAGGCATCCCACTTATAAGGAAACTAAGTAAATCCACCCAATTTCTTAAAAATTGATCATGTAAATTTTTGTCGGCAATATATCCAAAACCTTTTCTTAGTTTTGAAATTTGTTTGAGGTCTGGTAGAAGTTTGCCTGCGATCTTTAATGTATCAAAGAAATCTAAATTTAATGGTGAAGAAGTTAGCAATGGCATTTTTTTTACTAAATTGCTTACTGGTTTGACTTCTGCTAAAAATGCTTCCCATTCTTTTAATGAAATTTCACCTCGTAGTTCCTTGATTTTTTTTCTAAATGGAACTTCTCCAACTTCTAATCTAAATCTTGATTCGGGAAAGATAACTTCCCAATCCTTATATTTAGCAACGGGTACTTCCTCTTTAAGTAGTCTTAAAATATGTCCTAAAGGATTATCTATTTTCTGATTGTTTATACCACTCCATAAAGAAGGACCAGATTCAAATGTATAACCATCTTTTGAAAAGCTGTGGGCAACACCTCCTGGTTGACTATGAGCTTCGCATACTAATACTCTATATCCCTTTAGAGATAATATTGAACCACAACAAAGACCTCCTAATCCACTACCAATTATAACTACATCAAATTCTGACATTTTATAACTTTATGTAAGCCGTTTTGAGCTAGGCTAAAGTTACACAAAAGTACTAGAAGAAGTTGTGATACTTAGTACGAACGCTACAAAAAATATGTAAGGAACAGCTTTTAAAGGTACGTAACGTTGCTTTTTAGAAATAAAATCCATTTTTTAAATAACTATATGTAAAGATACTAATGGATAAATGTCACATATGTGTGTCTTTGGCCCATAATTTCTGAAATATTTTGAAATAAAGAAAAACATCTCATTTGTTTTTGTTCAATATTAATCATCCGTATATTAAATTATTGGTAATGACAAAGGGGGCCTGGACCTGAACCAATTTGGTAAGCTTTTACCATTGATTTTTCTATAAAAGCTTTTGCTTTTATTATTGCATCTAATAAATCAAGACCTAAAGCTCTGTATCCACAAATAGCTGCACTTAATGTGCATCCGCTTCCATGTGTATTGTTGGTGTCAACAAATTCATGCGATAACCAAGATTGTTGACCATTTTTATCAATAAAAAAGTCTTTCCCCTTCAAATCACTTAATCCACCACCCTTTATTAAAACTGCATTTGCTCCATAGCCTTTTATTATCTTTCCCGATTCTTCTATATCTTTTTTACATTTTATATTCATATCAGTTAGTAAATTTGCTTCAAAAATATTTGGTGTTATCAAATCCGCTTGGGGAAATAAATATTCTTTATAAGCATTTATTGCATTCTGCTCAAGAAGTTTAGCTCCTGTTCTAGAAACCATAACGGGGTCAATAATTTTGGATACATCTTGATTTTGTATTGTCTTTGCAGTTGCTTTAATAATATTTTCGTTAAGCAGCATGCCGGTTTTGAGCGACTTAATTGGAAAATCAGAAAAAAGTTGATCAATTTGATCATTAATATTATTTATCTCAATTGCGTCAACACTCTTAACAGAAATACTATTTTGTGCAGTTACGCAGGTAATCGCAGTACAACCATGGACCTTCAATGCCATAAAGGTTCTTAAGTCTGCTTGTATTCCAGCTCCCCCTCCTGAATCACTCCCTCCAATTGATAAAGCAACCTTTGAATACATGATTTTATTTCTAATAAATATATTTTTATACTATTAGAAATCAGAATAAGCATCAAAAAATTCAAGTTCTAATTGCATTGCTTTTTTATAAAAAACATTTAAATCATCGAATTTTGAGTGATTAGACTTTTGATCTATAAGTTCCTCAAGTGTTTTTGCAAGTTTATCAAAAGTACTATCTGAATAAGTAACTATCCAATCTTTATAGCGATTGTTTTCTTTATATTTTATTAAAGATTGACCTATCCAAGAATATAGACGCATACAAGGTGTCATTGCTGAAAGTATCTCTATGCAGTTCTTATTTTTAGATATATTTTCTAGAAAATCAGTATAGTTTTTTGTCTCAGTTCTAATGAAATTTGATTTTAGATTGATATCCCATTTTTTCGAATAACTTTCATGTAATAGTAATTCTTCTGAAACGCCTAATAAAAGTTGACTAAGAACTTTTATAGAATCATTATCTTCACATTTAGAAATTGCTAATCCATAAGCCTTAGCAAAGCTTTTTAAGAAATAATAATCTTGTGCTACGTATAATTGGAATTTTATTTTAGGTAGTTTACCAGTTTTAATTCCCTGAACAAATTTGGTATTTAAGCTTTGAAGAGCAAGATCAAAGTTTCTTTCCCATAAATCATGACTTAAGCTCATTAAAAAGTTATCTCCTGATCTTTTATTGCATTATATTATTTGTTATTGTATTTGAAAATATAATTTTTAATCATCATCTAAATTCTTTTTTGAAATGAATAGTGAATTTTACAAACTTCCTCAATTTAATAAAATTATTGATTTGGAAAAGTTTGCGAATAAAAGTGGAAGTGGTATTAGCTATGAGAGATTAATTGGGTGTTGGAATTTAAGATATGTTTGGAAAAAGGGTACAAAAAAGGTTGATAATATCTCTAGTTCTTTTCTACAAATTCTTTCTGCAAGTTTGCAACTCTCAAAATCAGATTCAGCGGATGAAAATCAAGGATATGCAATTCAAAATTCTATAAAGTTTGGTTTATTGTCAATAGTATTCAAAGGTGAAGGATTTTTAAAGGGAAAAAGACCAGTACTATTTTTTTACTTTAATAAAGTGGTTATCAGTATAAGTAAATTAAATATATTAAAAAAAGATATCGAGAAACCCGATACTAAAAAGCTACCTTTTTTCGCTTTAATCGCTTTAGGTGAGGATAATAAATGGTTGTGTGCTAGAGGAAAAGGAGGAGGATTGGCATTATGGATAAGATCTTAAATTTAACTAGTGATATTCCCCAGGATGATTTACTTTCCTTACGGTTACTTTACCTACCTTTTGTCCATTAAATCTTAAAAGATCATCTCCAGAAAAGTTAAGGCCCATCGATTGAGCTATTAAAGCGACATCATCAGCTGTTGAGCATGATAAAACCTTCTTTTTAAGATCATCTTTAGATTGCATGATTTTTAAAAATTTTTTTATTTCAGAAAAACTCATTTTTATAATTTATCTCTAACATTAAAGCAATTTAATGTACTGAGCTAATTTAATTTATTTTATATATTATAAACGTATGATATATCTATTTTTATATGTAGTAGGGATGGCCTTGATTTGGCTGGTCTATAAGTATGGTTGGATACAATCTTTAAAGACAGTCGCGAATATTGTAGTTCCATCTTTTTTGATAATACTTTTCAATATAAAAGCTGGCAGATTACTTTTTAAAACTCCCATTATTGGAATTTTAAGTGCTTTACCTTCAACTTTTTTTATCTACAGGGCTTCTAAACCAATAACTGTTTTTGTAAATAGTTGGATTGATAGTAAATTGAATGATTTAGGAAATGATAAAGATGCTATAGAGACAGAGTCTATCCCTATAGATGATTAAGGTTATTGCATTACTTTTATATCTTTAGTAACAGTTGATTGTGATATTTGATGTTGATTAATATTATATTTTTAAATTAACTTAGACCATGATTCTTTTAGGCAATCATCATGGAAATATTATTGGTAATCGTTTTTTTTCTAGGAGCTTTTATTTTCTTTGTCGTTGGAAAAGATGACTTTGGCAGAAAGCCATTAAAAGTAAAAGAAGAACCAAAACCAGAAGTGAAAGAAGAGGTTAAAAGTGAAGTAAAAGAAGAACCAAAACCAGAAGTGAAAGAAGAGGTTAAAAGTGAAGTAAAAGAAGAACCAAAACCAGAAGTGAAAGAAGAGGTTAAAAGTGAAGTAAAAGAAGAACCAAAACCAGAAGTGAAAGAAGAGGTTAAAAGTGAAGTAAAAGAAGAACCAAAACCAGAAGTGAAAGAAGAGGTTAAAAGTGAAGTAAAAGAAGAACCAAAACCAGAAGTGAAAGAAGAGGTTAAAAGTGAAGTAAAAGAAGAACCAAAACCAGAAGTGAAAGAAGAGGTTAAAAGTGAAGTAAAAGAAGAACCAAAACCAGAAGCTAAAGAAGAATCTTAATTAGAACTTAGTTGGCTTATAAATTTAATTCGCAATAATCTCTTGGCTTGATTTTATTTATTATTTTCTTTAAAGATAAGTTTTAATCAAAACCTATAAATAATTCTTTATGCACAACAAGAACATCAAACAGGCATGTCCCTGATGAGGGGCTAAGAGGAATATTATCTGTTGTGTAAGCTTCAGCGCAAATTAAATGTCCGTCCCACCTAGTATTATGCTCACTAATTTGGATAGACCAACTTAGAACTTTTGCAAAATGTTCCGGCATAAAGGTTCCAATTTTTCTGCAAATTTCACAAATTTTAGTGAGAATAGGAGGCTTCGTAGGAATTTTTAGGTCTTTGGTTAAACTAGGCTGAGTGAATACACTTGTATAACGAATGTATTCTATTAATTCATAATCTTTTTCAGATAATTCAGCTTTTTTTAACGCTTCTTCAAACTCATCAACTGGAGTAATTGGCCTTTTAATCATAAAGGTAATTTACTGCTACTTACCATCCATAATAAACTTCCTTCTTATAAAGAAGAAAACTGTTGTTGTTATTATCATGACTGGTGCATGATAACTAAGTGTTGAAAAATAATCTCCTATAGCTTGTGCGTCCATATTAAAAGTTAATTTAATGAAAATTATATAGTTTTATTGAATAAAAACGGAGAAGAATTCCATCTTTTGTCACTTAATTATATTTTTTTAATTTAATTATTCAGAGATTCATTATTATCTTTATCATTTTCTAAAACATTATCATTATTAAATTTATCTGAAGATATATCAATATCGTTGATATTTTTTGAATCTTCTATATTACTTAATTCATTTAAAGATTGTTCATTAGATTCATTCATAACTTGATTAATTTCGTTTTGGAATTCATTTGAAGCTGTTTTAAGACTTTTTAATGTTTTTCCTAATTGCTTTCCTAATTCAGGTAATTTTTTTGGTCCAAAAATTAATAAAGCTAAAACAAGTATTACTGTGACTTCAGGCAAACCTACTCCAAAAATATTCATGACAAACAAAGCAACTAATTAGATTATATAAATTTTATTTATAAAATTCACATAATTAATTTCGACTATATATGTAAATGTCTAAATATATTCTTTAAAACAAAATATAATTAATAATTATTGCTAGAAAAAATCCCTTAAAGAAAACAAACCATAGCAAGGCGTAATCACTTAATCTTAATTTTCTTTGGTACCAGGAAATTAATCTTTTGTGAGTTTGAATAATTTTTTTCAAAATAGTTAAATGTCCAATTATTGTTAATTTTAGAATAAATCAAAAATAAGTTAATAAAATAAGTGTTGTATGTAAAATTTTCATTATTTTAAAGATATTTCAAGACTTCAATTTTTTTTAATTTTGTTAGATTATTAATTTAGATTCTTTATCTAAGAATAAAAATATTCAATTTACAGATTAATTAAATAATGAAATTATTCATTTTTATAAATTTACTTTTCATAAATTTAAATCCTTTATATGCAGTGACAACGAAGATGTTTAAGGTTTTAGACACCTGTGCTAGATATAGATTAAATGAAATTAACGCTGCAGATGCTATTGAAAAACTAAAGTTAAAATCCAATAAAGAAATTGAAGAGAAAATTATAGTTAAGAAATATTGTTCTGTATTTACTCCTAATCAAAGGGTAGATTACTAGATAATTAAATTTTTTACTTGATAAAAAATAATTTGTGCCATATTTTACTTTAAAGTCACTAAAAGAATAGATATTTTCTTAAGATATATTTTTACGTAATTATCTTGAATATAGGAGACAAAGTTCCTGAATTTCTATTACCTGATCAGAATGGAATCCAAAGAACTAATAAGAATTTAAAATCACCTTTAGTTTTATTTTTCTACCCAAAAGATGATACACCTGGATGTACTATCGAGGTATGTGGCTTCAGAGACAAATATGATCTTTTTAAGGTTTTGGGTGCTGAAGTTTGGGGAGTGAGCAATGGCAATACTGCTAGCCATCTTGCCTTCGCTAACAAAAATAAACTTCAATATCCACTTCTTTGCGATACTGATGACTCGCTTAGAAAAATATTTGGAGTACCAAAAGTTTTAGGTCTTCTTGATGGAAGAGTTACTTATGTTATTGATCGATTGGGTTATGTAAGACATATTTATAGAGATTTATTAAATGGACCTGCTCACATAAAAGAAGCTATTAGGGTTTTAAAAGAATTGCAAAATCAATAAGAAAATATTATTGTTGAAGAATTTGACATAATCTCATTTGAAGTATTATAAAATATATTATTTTAAAAAAAATGGATAATCGAGGAATGAAAGCCGTTGATGAAGCAATTTCTAAAGGTATAGATTTAGATGGCTCACCTATTCCAACAAAAATGTTGGAACTTTATAAAAAAATAATGGATGTTGAAAATAAGAGGAAAAGAAGTGGCGTAACAAAATCTATGAGAAATAGATGCGTTAAGACAGGTTCTAAACATTTTGATAAAGAAACCTTGAATAATTTATTAATCGAGGCAGGTTGGGATGGATTAAAGGAAAAAGAGATTAAATTCTTTTACTAAAATAATTAAATAAACAAGGAAAATTTTAAGATGACGAATTTAAATCTAATTGCTAAGTCAAAGGAACTTAATGATTTGGCCTGTAAAGAATGCACTAAAGGTTGGATTGAAAAACATGATAAAAAAACTTCTCCAATTGATGATGTCAATGATTGCTATAAGGAGGGACTAATTTCCTTGAAATTAAAAGAGAGATTAATCAATGAAATTGAAGAAATAAATAACGCTAATTAAATAAGATTAAAATTTTTTAATTAGGACTAATAAATAGTTTTCTAAAAACCCTTTTTATAATTATGTTTAATTAATCTCTGGAACTATAATTTTAAATTGGTGGTAATAATCAACATTACATTTCTCTTTAGTAAATAAATTTATTAACGATGGGATATTAATTATCTTTTTATGATTTATGTCAGATTTTAGAATAAAAAGAAAATAAATATAAGGAATAAAGAAAATACCTTCCCTAAGAATTAAAAGATTGCTAAATATGAAGTTAGATACATTTTTTATATGTCTACAATTTCATATTTGATGCATATTCTTTATGGCCAAGGAAGCGTAATGAATACTGATTTTATTCTTGTAGTTATTCCAGTGCTTTCGATAACGGTCTTAATGTTCGGATTAAGATCAATTATTATTGATACTAGAAGTCAAAAATTAAAGAAACAATAATATTTTCCCCTCAAAATAGATTCTTTAGGAAACTATTTCTGGAACCATCTTTTAGGTTTTTCAGTTGAACTTTTTGAAGGTATCTCTTCAATTAAATTTATAGATTTTTTATGTGCTAAATAACTTTCAACAACCGTAACTAATGATATAAAAAGTAATCCAAGAATCCCAATTAATTGTTCAATATTTGTTGGCTCATTGCCATTCTGGAGTAATATACCTAATGCGAACCAAATTGCAACAGCTCCTAGGGTCAAAAAATAGGGGCGCCACCTTCTCTGATAAATATAACCAGTTCCTAAGCCAGGAAGAAAGTTTAATAATGAAGCTACTAATCCAGATGATGCAGCTAAGATTTGATTTTTATTTAATGTATTCATTTAATTATCTTAAAAATTTTGTTTTAAAAACGTTGATTAATAAGATGAATTTTATTTAAGTAATTATTTAAAAATAACCAAACCTCAAATTAAAAAAAGTAATTTGACTGAAATTAAATCAATAAAATAGATATTTTTTTGGAAATATGTATTTATATTTTATTTGAATATTAAAGCCCAACCGGTTACTGCAAAAAGAAAAATTGCAAGAGCGAATAAACTTTTCCCACTGGCTTTCCCTTTTTTATCAGTTGATTTAAATGGTATTAAACCCATAACAAAGAAATTTACTTGTTTGAGTATAAATCATTTTTCTTTTGAAAAGTATAAATTATTAACTTGTTAAAAATTGATGATTATAATTATCTATTGAAATGACTCGTATTAAATTGAAAAATATCTGCTTTAAACAATGAAAAAGATAAAATCGGATTGTTTTTTGTACATATTTTCTTGACAAAAAAAACAAGTTTTTTTATTGTCAACTAATTGAATTTAAAAATGAAAAAAGAAAAAAAAGGTATAACAATTGAAGCGGGGATAAAAAGACTATCTTTTTTAAAGAAAAAGGGTCTTATTTCAGATGAAGAATTTTCTTCCGCAGAGGAATTGATTATTCAAAGCGAGATGGAAATACCTGCAGAGAAATCTTAGTTGTTTATGTGCTTATAAAAGTACCTTTTGGATAAAGTTGTGCAATCTTTTTTATTTGAAGGTTCTTATTTTTTTTAATATCTTTCTCATATCTCCTAAGCATTAATAAATAATTAATAATTCCAAAAGTAAACAAAATTAGAATAAATTGAAACCCTGCGATTAAATTCATTTATATTTTTGATCTAAATTTAATCTGCCAAAATGCTAAGAATAAAGCATCGGTATTTATATCTAATTAAAGTCTTAATATTAGTATCTCCCCTTATTCAAAATGGAATTAAAAAATCTACAACATGATGCAGTCACCTATATACTTTCTACTATTGTTGGAAAAGATCTTTTTGATAGGACTGAAAACTTAAGAGAAAATATTATTGAAAGATTAGAAAAATGTGTTCAACTTACTAAAAGTGAATTTTCAGAGGCCCAATCATTACATGCAGATTGCGTGCCAGAATCAAGAGGAATGATTATAAGAGCCCAAAAAAAACTTAAAGGATTAGAATCTTTAATTGTATTAGCAAATCTAATTTAAAAAATTATTATAAAAAATATGTCTGAGAAAAAAGAATCTTTGGAAGAAACTTTGCTTAAGTTAAAAGAAGATGAGAATCAAATGGATTTAAAGAAGTGGAATGAGGATTTGATTCCCAAGTTGATTTTATTGTTGCCAACATTAATATTTTTGTTGACCTTTTTAAAAATTAATAGTGATAAATCTATTTTTGATTTGCTCATTTTTGTTGGAGGTTCATCTTTATTAGTATTATTTGGAGTTACTTTAAATTTTTTATTTACTAAGAGATAAATATTTATCTAGTAGATTTAATCAAATTACACATTGAAAGGATAAGAAAAGTACTCCTGAATAGAGAGTAGTTAGCTAGATTTAACAAAATTTTTTTTATAAGTGCAAATATTAATCGTTGGTATTGGTTTACTTATAGGTTTAATTATTAGTTGGACTTTAGGTCTTACAGGGGGAGATATGTTTATATGGATCTTTTGCTTATATTGTGGGCTAGAAGTTGGTCAAATTATTTTTTCTGAAGATAGTAATGACGATGATGATGATTTTGATGGAGGTATTCTTACACCTGTTCTTCAAGGAATATAGATTTAAATAAGATAATATTTTGCTTAAATCTTTTCAGCAATATGATCAATTTTTATTTTATTTAAAACCTTTTCTGACAATCCATAAATAATATGTAACCCATATAGGAGGAATAAATCTTATCAAATCTCCTAATTTATATATATAAAATGGAGAACTATCAGTAATAAATAGATCAATTATCTGTTTTGATAATGTAACCCATATAGTAATTAAAAAAATATTTGCAGCTAGTAGTGCAAATTTATTCTCTTTAAAAATCTTTGGCATGAAAATAAGCTTTCTTTTAATTTAAATCCTTTTTTCTTTAATGAAAAGTATTTTTATGCTCTAACTTTAAAAATAGAATTAGTGAATTTAAATTCTTATGAGCTAATTGATTTATTGCGATGTGCTTTTTAGATCAATCAGAAAATTGATTCCCCAAAAAGGAAAATTCTTTTGTAGCATGACTTAGTTCTTAATGTTTTCTTTATATTTGATGGTTATCTCAATGACAAAAGGCTACAGCGAGCAAACTGCTGGGGCTAAGTTATGCATAGATCTGGCAACTGATTGGGGTTTAGATTGCATAACTGGGATTAATTCTAAAAATATTCTGATGATGGATTTCGGAGCTGCTGATGGTGGAACAGCTATTGAATTCTGGAGTAAGTTAATTAAAAAAGTCAAAATCTCTAATCCTGAGGCTTATGTCTCTCTAATTGGAAATGACTTGTTTTCTAATGATAATAAAACCTTAATAAACAATATTTCAGTTCATTCAAATTCTTATCAAAATTACTCTTCTTTCCTTTGTGGCGGAAGCTTTTATGACCAATTAGTGCCTTCAGAATTTCTTGATTTTGGATTTTCAGCTACAGCAATGCATTGGCTTAATAAAAAAGTTGATAGTTTGCATAATCATACTCATGTTTTAGCTTCAGATAATAAAGAGGCTTTTGAAGACTTCCAAAAGCAGGCTCTTTTAGATTGGAATCAAATTTTATTTATGCGCAGTAAAGAATTAAAAGTTGGGGGAAAGTTGCTTACAGTAAATTTATCAAGAGACTCTCATAATAGATATTTAGGAAATAATGGAGGCAAGACACTAAATGTGCATGATCAAATTCATAATATATGGCACGAATTATTAGAAGAGGGACTCATAACAAGTGAAGAATATAAAAAAGGCACCATACAAAATTTTTATAAATCTCCTGAGGAATTTCTAAGTCCTCTTAATAATAAAAACTCTGAAAGTTATAAAAATGGTCTACGGTTAATAGAAGAAAGAACCGTTTATGTAGATTGTCCATATAAAAAAGAATGGGAAAAAAATAATAATTTAGACGAATTTGCTTCTGGTTTAATGGAGACGATAAGAAGTTGGAGTAGGCATAGTTTTATTGCTGCCTTAAGTGATATTTCTTCAAGAAAAGAGAATCCAGTGGATATCCTTTTTGAACGACTTAAAAAGAGAATTAAGTCAGATCCCAATAATTGGAGCCTGGATTATGTTGAACATCATTTAATGATGGAGAAAGTGTAATGATTAATCTTCAAACCTTAAAAAAGAGAGAAATAGGAGTTCTAGCTGAACATATCAGTGAAGATTTATCTGTTTTTATTGTGGCTGAAAATAATGAAAATAGTAAACCAGCTAATGGAGGTTTAAGATTACTTTCATACGAAACTGATATTGATTGCCTGAGAGATGGTTTTCGTTTGGCAAACTTAATGAAAGTAAAACATGATTTATATTCTACGGGTTTTTCTGGAGGTAAAATCGTTGCAAGATCATCAAATATTCATTCAGTAAAAGATAAATTAATTTCTATAACATCAAATTTACTTGAAAACTTAGATGGAAAAATGATTACAGGTTGTGATTTGAATACTACTGAAAAGGATATGCATAAACTTTTTAAGTTAACTCCTCATGTACTTGCTGCAGTTAATAGTGAAGTTGATGCTAGTACTGCTACAGCAAAAGGTGTAGTTGGCGCATTTGAGTCTTTTTATAAATGCTTTCCTTCTGATTTGTCTAATGGGGTACTGGTTCATGGATGTGGTGCTGTTGGGAAAATAGTAGCTAGTGAATTAGTCCGCAAAGGGTTTAAAACCTATGTTGTTGATAAAGATGTTAGTAAGACAAATATCGAAGGAACGATTTCATTAGGTGATGATGCTAATTGGTATAAAAATAAATTTGATGTGCTTTTCCCTTGCTCTATTTCTGGTCTTATAAATACTTATAATGCATCTTTCCTTTTAGATAAAAAAGCGATCATCCCAGCAGCTAATGCGCCCTTTATAAATGAAATTATTCCAAAGAAATTAAAAGAGGCAAATCTAACTATAATACCTGATCCATTGGTAAATGCTGGAGCAGTAATTGGAGATTCCATAGAGAGGTATGCGCCACATGAGTGGAGCAAAGCTACTTCTGAAAAAGTTTATGAATTCGTTAAAGATTCAGTTAGAAATAAATGTTTTGCTTTTCTTTCGCTCATTCAAAGTGGTTTAACGACTGAAGAAACTTTAGAATTAATTCAAAATGAGCAAGATACAATAATAGGTAAGACCTTTTTAGCTTAATGCAGAGTTTAGATCTTCCAAAAAATATTGATATTGCAATTGTGGGAGGAGGTATGGCTGGATTAAGTGCAGCAGCATCTCTTAGTGAAATGGGCGTTAAAAATGTTGCAGTTTTTGAAGGTTCAAAACTTGCCCATATCGATGGAAGTAGTTATGGGGAGTCAAGAATGTATAGGGAAATGTATTCGGATCCCGTACTATGTAAACTTGCTCAAGAAGCTAATAAGCTTTGGGCCTTACAAGAACTAAAATCAGAAAATCCTTTGAGAAAGGAACATGGTTTACTATTTTATGGTGAGTCTTGGAATGAAGAAACAATAGAGGGATCAATACCTGGCGCTCAAAAAGTAATGGATGAACAAAATATTCCATACGAATTTTTAAAATCAGATGAGATTTCTAAGAGATTCCCAATAAACGCGAAAGATGATTTTGTTGGCCTTTTTGAGCCTAGTGCAGGTGCTATTTTTAGTGAAAATGCAATACAATATTGGATCAAAACGATTAAAGATAATGGCAATAATATTTTTGAAAATTGCCAAATTAATAAGATTGATGAAAATAATAGAACTCTGCTAATTAATAATAATTTTGAAGTCGCTTTTGATGAGCTAATTGTTGCATCTGGAATGTGGTCGAATAGCTTGCTAGAACCTTTAGGTTTAAAATTAGATGTCAAAATTTGGCCAATGGTTTGGGGACATTATATTGTTGAGGAGAGTTTCATAAATGATTATCCACAATGGTTTTGTTTTCAAAAAGCCCGCAATGAAGATGGTGGTTTGTACTACGGATTTCCTGTTATGAGCAGAAATAAAAATAATTTACCTAGAATAAAAGTTGGTATTGATTGGTCCCCAGAGGAACTAGTAGGAAATGACTCTTCAGTTATGGATCAGCCATTCATAAGACCTTTGAAAGATATGTTAGATAAATTTATTTTCAATAATCTGAATGGAGTAATCTCTTGTGATGAAATTTTTGTAAGTCCCTATACTATGACTAAAGATGTAAACTTTATCCTTGATAAACCGAAAGCAAATATAACTGTTTTTTCGGGAGGATCTGGGCAGGCTTTTAAATTTGCTCCACTTATTGGAAAATGTCTAGCTGAAAAAGCTTTAAAAAAAGAAACTAGCTTTGATATTAATTGCTGGGAATTAAACAGATATTCCTTAACTTAAAGAAAAATTCCTTTACTTTGAACAAACATATGAAAATTTGGATTATGAAGGTATAAATAATTAAAAAATTCAGCAAGAAATACTATTAAACCAGCACTAGCAAAAAAATAAATAAATAATTCTTTCCTTTCTTGAGAAACATACTCTAAATTCAATTTTTTTGATTTCATAGATGATTTATACTCTATTTATTTTCTAGCAGAAAAATTAATTGGCTTTTTAAAAATAAATGTTTTATTTATAATGATTTTAAATTTTTTTTATTATTTATTTAATTTTCTACCTTTCCAGGTCCATCCAATACCAGTAAATGTTTTATAAATTGAGAGAAAACTTATATAAGTAACTATTAATCCTCCAATTCCATTTAGATACCATAAATCATTTGGGATATTATATTTAATTCTTAACCAATATCTTTTAATACCATATGAAGCGATTGCTAAAGCTGATATAAGAAATGTAATATTAACAACCAAAAATCTTACATTTAATAAATAACATGTTGTGCAAAATATTATTATTAACCAAGGAATAGTATTTGATATCAACACAAAAATAGAAGCTGATAATGATTTAAAGATATTTTTATCTACTCCTAAAAACCAATTCTTGCTCCAACCTTCAATTAATGAACTTAGATCACTATACATATTTAATGAAACATCTTTAATGGCAATCAAGAAATTTAATTTTAATTTACTGCCTTTTATTTTTTCTGCTAAAGCTAAATCTTCAACTACCTTATTAAATGTTCCTTCATGGCCTCCAATTTTAAAATAAGATTTTGCTTTAAAAAGCATAAAAGGTCCAGCTGCAAATGCAGTTGAACTTTTAGGATTATTAGTATCTGAAATAGGAAATCCAATTATAAGTAAACTTGTCATTATGGGTTGGACAATCCATTCTGCAAGGCAATTACAATTAACTTTTGGAGCCAATGATAGTAAATCAATATTATCTTTTTGAGATTTTGATAAAGCATTAAAAATACATTTTTCGCTAACTTCAACGTCTGCATCTAGAAATAATAACCATTCTGAATCTATATTTTTTGTGCCTATATAGCATGCCCAATTTTTCCCTACCCAATTTTTATCTTTAGGTCTTTGACCTGCAGAAATAACTTTCATCCCAATTGAATTATTTCTAAAATCTTCCTTAAAGTTTTCAGCTCTTGAAATGGTATTATCATCGCTTAAATCATCAACTACTATTACCTCTATTTTCGGACATGGTTTTTTTATTGAAGATAAAGCTTTTAAACATCTAACAATGTTTTTCTCTTCATTAAATGCTGGAATAATAATTGAGATGCTCGTATCTAGCGGTTTTTTAAATTCTTGATTTTTTAAGAAAGGAGCATTATTAAACATATAGATTTCTAAACCAACAGAAAACAATATAAAAATTAATGATAAAAGTGACAAAAGAAGAATTATCTGCATTAAATATTTGCCTAATGTGCTTTAATATATCAATTTTTATGCGAATAGAATTTAATTCTGAATATTTAACTCGCAACAATATTACTTTTTTTACAAAATCTACTGAATAAATAATAAAATTAAGTTATATTTAAAAGCTATAACTGTTATAAATCATGGAAACTTCACAGCAACTAATCTTAATGGCTTTTGGATTACTAATTGTAATTTTTGCAGGTACTTTAGCTCTTAGATTAGGCGTAAGCTTGAAAAATGATTAATTTTGCCATTTGATGGATAGTAAAGATTTAAGAAATTTTTTGGGTGAGATAGATTCTAGGCAAGCGAAAGATCTCATTAAAGATCAAAAAAAATATGAAACTGATTGGACAGAGGAAGTTATAATTCCAGAAATAATATATGAAAAATTAGCAAATAAAGAACAATTATCATGGAATAAATGTAATCTGGATGAAATTTATCAACCCAGTGATATCAGGGATATTTTTGGAGTTGAACCTTCAAGTTTAAATACATCATATTCAAAAAGATTTTATAAATTGTCTGAAGGCGAACTACAAAAATGGCATGAATTAGGAAAAAGTATTAATACTTCTTTGCCTTTCAATGATGTATTGATTATCTATTCGCAATAGTTCATAAGATGATTAAACTTATGAATTACTTAAATAAGTAATTCAATTCATTTAAAATATTTATAAAAAAGAATTTTTATGAAACTTATAGAAGACTTTGTTGAAAGATTTCATGACTTGACTTTGCCTTCAGCAGAAAAATGTTTCATCCTTGAAGAAGGGGATGATATTTATATTAAAAATTGGATACTAAATGGAAAAATTAATGGAAAAGCAAAAGATCTTTTCGAGTGGATAGAAAAAAAATATATGAATAATAAATATAGATCTCAAACAGAAGATTTTAAGATAGATGAAATTGAGAGAAGATTTTATATGAAACGTTGGCGAGTAATTATATTATTATGTGAGTATCAAAAGAAATATAGATATTATGAAAAAGCAATCAATTCAATAAAAGAAAAAAGCTTTCATCATATGAAAACAAATGAATTTTTAGAACTTTTTGAAAAAAATGAATAAGAAATCAAAAAATAGATATTTTGAAGAATTTGAGGAGGGGTCAAATTTGTTATGGCCTTCAGAAGAAGAAGATGAAGTTACAAGGAGATTTTATAGAGATTTATCTCATTTATCAAAGAATACTAGCCATAAAAGAAATAAATCAAATCTTATTCAACAAATAATTAAAGTAATAACTGGAAGAGGTGGCTCACCCAAAAAGTAAGTTATTTTAATTAAATGGATATTATCCAATTATTAAAAATCTTTTTAATTGCTTTAGGAGCAATCATTGGGGCTAATATAAGATACTTTTTTCTTCGAAAATTAGAAATTCTTAAATATAGTGAGTATAGATTATTAACTATTAATTTATTTAGTTCATTTATCTTGGGTTTGTTATTTCCATTTTTTATTAAAACTAATTTGAAAATTGAAGAGGAATTAATATTTTTATTTTTATTTTCTTTCATTGGTAGTTTAAGTTCTTTTTCTACATTTATAAGTGATTTTTATATGTTGATATTAAATAATAATTTGAAAAGGTCCACTTTACTTATAATCTTCTCAATAGTGTTAGGGATATTATTTTTTAATTTTGGTTACCTTATAATTTCTAATTAAATGTTTATAAAAATATTGAAAAATAAATATTTAATGATTTCATGTGGAGCTGTTTTTGGAGCTATATTTAGTTGGAAAATAGATGATATTTTTATAGTTAATATATTAGGCTGTTTCATTTTAGGTTTTTTGAGTGAATTAAAAGTTTCTAAAAATATAAAGTTATTAATTGGTTTTGGATTTTCTGGATCTTTAACTTCTTTTAGTTCTTGGATATCAAAACTTTTTTTTATTTTTCAAGATGGTTTTTATATTAAATTTATTTTAAACATCTTCTCATTTTTGCTTTTAGGATGTCTAATGTTTTTTATAGGGAAGATTTGCGGTAAAACGCAAGCTATAAAATAATCCCTTTTAGCAAATGAATTTAATATAAAAGTAAATTGAAGATATTAAATTTTTTAGAGTTAATTGAAAATAGATTCAGGAAATTATGCGCCTAGATTATGAAGAAAGTTTTAATGTGTAGAATTCAATTTTATATATTCTAAGTGTATTATTTGAATGCTTCATTTTTATAGCTAACCTAAGAATTATGTTTGATATTAAAAATTTATGACATCTAAAATAAAAGATTTTCTAGATAAATTCTTTGATTTGTGTAGGGAATATCAGACAGATATCCCCCCACATAAAATGGCCGAGATTTTAAGAGATTATGCAGATAGATTAGATGGATAAACTTAAAAAGCTTATCTTTTCATAGGTATATCTAGAAATATTACCTATTAAAAGAAATCTCTTAAATTATAAATATCTTAAAAATTTATAAATTTATGAGTTTATATATTAAAAAAGAGAACTGATAAAACAGTTCTCTTTCTTGGAATCAATTTGAATTATAACTTGCTAGTTAAAGCTATTTATTCGCAGATTAAATACCATTTAATCATAATATTTAACTGAGAGGATTCAGGGATACAATACGATAATTCTTGCTCCTGATGTCGCTGGTAATTATAGAGCGAAGTCTTATCAGACTTTTTGATGAACTAGATTTATCGTGATAATCCCAATCTCGGGAAAACACTAAATTTCAGGCGGACTTTCAATCATTTTGAAGATTGCCTCCAACTCAACATGTTGAATTTACCTCGGGATAGAAATATAAGTAAATCCGTGTTTATGCTGATTTACTTTTTAGACCAAACTATCTGAGAATATAAATGACGTGCCTTTTTTCTATCTTTTTAACTTTTAAAAGTAATATTTGTTTTCTTGACGTAGTTGTTTAATTCGTTTTTATAAGTATATATATTAATTTTCTAAATGATTAAATTAATTGCATTTTTATTGCTTGCCCTTTTCGCCACATATATGGAATCAATAATTACTTTCGCAAAATTAGGTAAAATAAGAGTTATTCCAATTTCTAATCAGTTGCCTTCTTGAAGCAATGGATGATAATAAGCCTAATCTTGATCATCAATGGACTAAAGAAATACGTAATAAATTTAATTTATTTATAAAAGAAAAAAAACCATCTTTTAAGGAATGCAAAGTATTTCTAAAGAAATTAGGTCTTGATTTAAGTGAAACTAACCTAAGATTTGCAGCTGGTATATATATTTTTGAAAAATATGATGCTAGGCACACCGTAGAGGAGATTAGGGAAATAATTGCAGATGAAATAGATGAATTAATAAATGAAGACTAATAAATATATTTAACTTCTTTAACTATAGGAATTAAATTAGTATGCCAAACCCATACTTCTTGATGTCTCATCTCCCAAATAGACTCTTATACTAAGAAAATCCGTTGGACATGCAGTTTCACATCTTTTGCAACCCACACAATCTTCCGTTCTAGGGGAAGATGCAATTTGACCAGCTTTACAGCCATCCCAAGGAACCATTTCTAAAACATCCAAAGGACATGCTCTAACACATTGGGTGCAACCAATGCAGGTATCATATATTTTTACTGCGTGAGACATATTTTTGATTAATCTTATAAGACCCTAATAATTAATTTCTTTAAATAAGTCTATTTTGAAAAAAATAGGTTTAAATACTGATATCCAAACATTTACATAAAACATTAGTTTTGTAAGTCATCTCAGTCATTTCAGCTTTTTTTGTGAAAAAAGAATTTTATCATCTCGTTATATTTCTTAATATTTAATAGCTTATGATAAAAAATATCTACTCAGTCAGATTTTTGAAATCAAAAATAAATTTTATAAAGTTAACTATTTTCCGGGTAATTTTTTTATATAGACTCTTAGCATTTTCTAAATACTATTTAAAAAAATATTCAATTTCTAATGGATTATCCTTTGATTTGAAGTGAAGAAATTTATTAGGAAATAACTATAGGAATGTAAAAATTATTATTGGATTGGATTATATAATAGATTTTTGATCATAAGTAAAAATTAAATATAGTCCCCAACCCACTCCAATAAGAAGAATTAAAACCATAATATTCACTGACCAGACATATTCAATCAAATTTCTTAATTTTCAAATCTTAATTTAAATGTAGGCAAAATATTGTAGTTTCGCAAATATTTAATCTTCTTGTAGATATCATTTGAAGATTATTTTAATAATCCATATTGTAATCGGAAGGACTACCTGTCAAAGAGCAAACAACTGATTCTTCTTCTTTCATTTGCCTTATATCTGTAATAGGCCTTCCCATTTTTTTTAAATTTTCAATATCTTGAATGGTCTGACATCGAGCAATTGTTTTACCCTCTTTGTCGTAGCAAATGTAGTAAGTCATATCTTAAAAGGAGTAAGATTAAGATTCATAGGTAGATGAGTCGAATTTCTATAATTATCTCGACTAATCTATTTCCACTCTAGGTCAGCTTTAAGAATATGTTTAAAAATAAATGTTCCTTTTCCCGTACCTTATTATTCCTCTAACCCCCCTATAAATTTCCATGAATATGAAGGAAAATATAGTTATCAAGTTTGGAGGTTTAAATGAAATTATTAAATCAATTTACAATACTCAAAAAAAATTTTAGAGACATTGATTTTGTAAAAAAAGATAAATTTGATTATTGGAAGAATGAATGTAAGGAGCATCCAACTAGTCAGCATTGTTTAGTTTATTGTGATTAGGACTCAATCTATTACGTTTAATTTTTATTAGGCATCACAACAAAATAATCTCTTATTAAAAAAGGAGTAAGTAAATGACAAATCTATTAATTGAAATTCTTTTTTGGGTAATTTTATTAACCTACATTGGAATTAGATTTACAAAGACTTATAAAGCCATTGGATAGCAATATTAATAGGAGATTTATACAAAAGATTATTGATTTTTTTAATTAATTGGTTTAGCTCTATTAGCTCTTCTTACAGCTTTTCTTAAAATATTATTTTTAATAGAAAGATCAGAAATACAGTATAGAGCTAAGAAGAAAATTAATTTTGCAAAAAATGAAATTTGCATAATAAAAAAACAACTCTACTTACATCAAAGCAAAAAATATAAATTAATCAAACATTTTTTTGATAAATAATCTTTATATTTGATTTATTAATATCCTCTTTTTATAAATAAAAAAAGGGGATTTACCCCTTTTTTTGATCAGCTGTCAACCTTTAAGATTTTAAATTATCCTGAACAAGAAAATGCTCCTGCTAAAATATTTTTAAAAATAGGTGCTTGTCCTAGTGCATACAAGAAGAAACTTGATGAAGCAATTGTAAAAGCAATTTTAGATGATCTATTAATCTTTAAATTTGAAACTTTTGTTAAAGCAGAATTCATTTTTAAATATTTGTATTAAATGAATAATAACCTAATTTAAAAATTTATTTGCATCAAAAGACACAAAATTCTATTAATTTTAAATTTTGATTATTATCGTTTTTTATTAATCCTCAAGCTGCTCTCAAATCGTTCCAGAAGAGTACGGCAATTTATCTTGAGACTATTATATTTAATTTTCATCTATAAAATTTTAATTTAGAGATATTTTAAACACTTCTAGAATTAATCTTTTTAAATTAATTACTTAATTATAATTTTTTTGTATGGCTTATTATCATGTGCATGGATTAATTCCTGATGGGATTTCTCAGTCTGAGGGTTATAAAGTGTTTGAGCAATATATTGCTTCTGGAGCTCCTAAAGATAACTTTGATGGATTTGAATTAATAAGTAGATTCCATGCACCTGAAACAGGTGAGGTTTTTGTTATTTTCAAGGCAGATAGTCATCTAGCAATATCAGAACATTTTGGTGTCTGGAGAGCAAAATTTGGAGTTGAATGGAATATCACAGCTGTTTTAAATGATGATGAAGTAATTAAAAGAAATAAGCAAGTTGCTGATGCAGCTGCAGAAATGGGGTAATTTGTTTCATTGACAGCCTATATAAAATAAGGAGCAGATAGCTCCTTTTTTTATGTCTTGCTCCGTTACCTCAGTTTTCACTTTTAAAATTGAAAGTACTTTCAATGAGTGGGTTGCAATATTTGATAGTGAAGAGGCAGAAAAAAGACATGCAGAATTTGATATCAAGCCACTTTATAGAGGTGTAAGCAAGGATGATCCTCAAAAGGTTATTGTTATTCATCAGGCTCCAGAAGGTAATGTACAAAAGTTTGTTGAAGCTAATGGTGACTGGATGGCAACCCATAGAGTTGACCTCTCAACGATGAATGAATCTTCTTGGACTGCTTCATTATCGAAGGATAATTGTTGTGATTAAATTATTAAGTTTCCTTTTTGCCTTTAAGAATCATTAGTAAAGGCAGACAAATAAGCATAAGACTTCCATCAATTAATAAAAAAGTATTTAAATTCATTTATCTATACCTTCAGGAGTATATTCCATTAGAGGGGTATCCCTTTTTTTACTGAATGTTTTTTCATGTCCTCCATCTGTTTTTTGATTTTGTTGTAATAGGCTATCTCTTCAGGGTTCTCGGAACCCAGACCATAATTCATAGTCGCTGCAATATAAATTCTGTGCATCCGGTATGGCGATAGAGGCATAATTATAGACAACCTCTAATCAATATATTTGAATTTGAGTCAAATGATGATCCCTTAACTATTCAGATCTGGAAAAGTTCTCTCGTCGGGATAAGGAATGAAAAGTTAAGATACCCTATTACTGCTTTTGTTGGTTATTTCTGATTAAAAAGAACATTTTTCGGGAACTTTTTTATTTTTGAAATTAGCTTATACTGAAGCCTACTGAAAGATGTTTTTCGCATTAAATCCAGTATTCAAGCTACTTAAGCAATAAAAAAAGACTCTTATGAGTCCTTATGAATGCTAGTTATGTTCTATGGATTGCTTTTACTATGCCCTCGTCGGGACTTGAACCCGAGACCTCACCCTTACCAAGGGTGTGCTCTACCGCTGAGCTACAAGGGCTAAATTAAAAGTGGGCCGGGTTGGATTTGAACCAACGTAGGCAGAGCCAGCGGATTTACAGTCCGCCCCCTTTAACCACTCGGGCACCGACCCCCACCTTTAAAAATTTATCAGTTAATGGTCACTTTGTGCACAAATGTTTTGGTTTTTTTCTTTTTTTATAGATACGATTTGAAAAGATAGGCATTCTAAGAATGGATATTTTATTAATAAATGGTCCTAATCTGAATTTATTAGGGACAAGAGAACCAGAAATATATGGCTCGAAAACATTAAGCCAGGTTGAATCTGAATTATTAGAAGTTGCTGATAAAAATAAGATAAATTTGGAATGCTTCCAAAGTAATCATGAAGGAGAGATTGTTGATAAGATTCAAAATTGCATTAAAAAAACAAAAGGAATATTAATTAATGCTGGTGCTTTTACTCATACTTCAATTTCTATAAGAGATGCATTAGTAGGTTCAAATATTCCATTCATTGAGCTTCATATATCTAATATTTTTAAGAGAGAGGATTTTAGAAAAGAGTCATATCTTACTGATAAAGCCCTAGGAATAATAAGTGGTTTTGGAATTAATAGTTATTTTTTGGCCTTGGATGCAATTATTACTCATTTAAGAGATAACTAATTGTGATAATTGATATTAAAAGGCCATCATTTCATATCAAGCATTTAAGTGCGATTTCCTCAGATAAATGGATAAAAATGGCTATCGAAAATCCTATTGAAATACTTATTGATCATGCTCATTGTGAAAAAAAAGCTGCAGGTGTGGCAATACAATTAATGTTTAGATATCCCACAGAGCCAAATCTTTCTGAGGTTTTGAGTCCAATTGCCAGAGAAGAGCTTGAACATTTCGAAAAAATGTTGTCTTTCCTTAAAGAAAGAGGAATTTCATTGAAAGCTTTAAAACCTCCACCTTATGGAGCTGAACTTGCAAAAAACATTAGGAAAGAAGAACCCTTAAGAATGCTTGATAGCTTTTTGATAGCGGGAATAATTGAAGCAAGAAGTCATGAGAGATTAAGCATTCTTGCATTGAATTCAAAAGAAAGCGCAACTAGAGATCTTTATCAATCTTTAGTTGAGAGTGAAGCTAGACATTTTGGAGTATATTGGAAACTCGCACAAAGCAAATTTGATAAAGAAGAAACTTTTAAAAGATTAGATCAATTAGTAAAAAAAGAGGAAGAAATACTTTCTAGCACCTTTTCAATGCCAAGAATACATAGTTAGTAAAGGTAAGACTAAAGTAAATTAATTATGAAAAAGATAAATATATTTTTTAAAAACAATTTTTTTTCTAAGAAAAATAATGCACTTTTAACCGTCGTTGGTGTTGGTCCAGGAGATCCAAATTATTTAACTATGGCAGCAATAAAGGCTATTAGAAAATCAAAAGTTGTTTTTTACCCCGTATCCGGATTTGATAAAGAAAGTTTTTCACTGAAAATAGTAAAAAAATATTTAAGGTTTAAAAAGAAAATACCCATTATCTTCCCTATGGGAAGAAAAGATCATAATCCCCAGGAAATATGGAAAAAAGCAGCGGAAATAATTGTTGAAAATATTACTAGACATAAAAAAGTTGTACTGCTCTGCTTGGGAGATACTTCTATTTTTGCAAGTTCCTCTTACATAATTAATGAGATAAAAGAAAATTATCCACAAGTAAAAATAAATTTAATTCCTGGAATTTCATCAGTTTCATTAGCGGCGGCACTAGGCAATTTTCAACTGATTAATCAAGGAGAAACTTTAGAAATATTAGAATGCCCCGATAATTTAGATGATTTAATTAATTCAATAAAAGATAAGAAAAATTGCGTTTTAGCAATTATGAAAGTTGGTAAAAGATGGCAAAGTGTCAAAAAGGTTTTGAAGGACGAATAATATTTTAGATAAAGCTGTCTTAGCAGTAAATTTAGGTATGGAAAATCAATTTATTGATAAAGCATCTAAAAATAATTCTGATGAAATACCATATTTTTCATTGCTTTTGATAAGAATATAAAACTTGAGAAGGGAATTCTTTCAAAAGTATTTTATGATTATTTTATTAATGATGTTGTTTATTAATATTTTGAGAAAGTTAGAAAACATCAAAAAATGTATAGTTGTATAAGAAACATGACTAAAGGATAAATTTATTTTGTCTCTCCCTTCAATAGCTATTATTGGGCGTCCAAATGTTGGTAAATCTACATTGGTTAATAGGTTGTGCCAAAGTAATATGGCGATAGTATACGATACACCAGGTGTTACAAGAGATCGAAGTTATCAGGTCGCTGAGTGGGGAGGAAGGGAATTCCAAGTTATTGATACTGGTGGTCTAGTTTTTGATGATGATAGTGAATTTTTACCAGATATTAGAACGCAAACTTTACTTGCTTTAGAGGAATCTAGTCTAGCTTTATTTATTGTTGACGGTGTGCAAGGACTTACTGATGGCGATCTTTCAATTGCAAAATGGTTAAGAGGAGGGAAACATAAGACAATAATTGTTGTTAATAAATGCGAGTCTCCAATCCTAGGGGCATCGATGGCTTCTGAATTCTGGAAATTAGGATTGGGAGAACCTTATCCAGTTTCTGCAATTCATGGATCAGGTACTGGAGATCTACTGGATTTAGTTCTTAATGAATTACCTGAAAAAAATATCCTTGATGAAAAAGATAATATCTGTGTTTCAATTATTGGTAGACCAAATGTTGGAAAATCAAGTCTGCTAAATGCAATGAGTGGTAATCAAAGAGCAATTGTAAGTGAAATAAGTGGTACAACGACAGATTCAATTGATAGCATAATTGAAGAAGGTGATAATATATGGAAAATAGTTGATACAGCTGGTATAAGAAGAAAAAAAAATGTAAAATATGGCCCAGAGTTTTTTGGAATAAATAGATCTTTTAAATCAATCGATCGAAGTGATATTTGCCTTTTAGTGCTAGATGCTGTTGATGGAGTAACTGAGCAAGATCAACGCTTAGCAGGAAGAATCGAAGAACAAGGCAGAGCATGTCTCATAGTCGTTAATAAATGGGACCTTATCTCAAAAGATAGCTCCACAATTTATGATGTTGAAAAAGAATTCAGATCAAAACTTTATTTTTTGCATTGGTCAAAAATGATTTTTATATCTGCTTTAACTGGTAAAAGAGTTAAGGATTTATTTGGACTTGCTTTAAGTGCGGTTGATCAGCATAGAAGAAGAGTAACAACTTCAGTTGTTAATGAAGTTATAAAGGAAGCCATTAGTTGGAAAAATCCTCCAACAAAAAGAAGTGGCAAACAAGGAAGGATATATTATGGAACTCAAGTAAGGAATAAACCTCCTACTTTTACACTTTTTGTTAATGATCCTAAGCTATTTGGTAGTACTTATAGAAGATATATTGAAAAGCAATTCAGAATTAATTTAGGGTTTGAAGGTACTCCTATAATTTTAATTTGGAGAGGTAAACAGCAAAGAACATTAGATCGAGAAATTACAAAAAAAGGAATTAGTTTAATTGATGGTACATTATGAATTTTGTTACTGAATTATCTTTAGGGCAATATGTTGATGGTAATAAAAGTTGGTTAAAAATAATTGACTGTAGATTAAAGTTGATTATTCTTTCAATCTTTCTTATTAGTCCAATTTGGTCTGGACCAATTTGGAGAATTAGCTTAGCAGCAGTTTTGCTACTAATTACATTTATAAGTTTATTGCCTTTTAGGATTTGGATTAGATCTATTACTATTTTGCTTTTTCTTGCACTTTTTATAGGAATATTATCTATCTTTGCGACATCAAATATTTCTAATTTAGATATTTTAATTAGAGATCCGAATGAATTAGCTATAAATCTTACAAATGATTCAAATTGGAATGTCTTTGAGATATCTCTTAAAAAAATTGGTTTTTTAAGCATCGGTCCTTATAGCATTTCCAGAAGAGCAATTGAATTAGGTATCAAAACTTCAACTCTTATTTTTACAGTTGTACAAAGCGTTAATTTAGTTCTTTTGACTACATTAAAAGAAGATATAGTATGGGCATTAAGTTGGTTTTTAAATCCTTTAAGGAGATTCAAAATCCCAATTGAAAAATGGTTATTTCAACTGCTATTAGCTTTGCGATTTATCCCTTTAGTTCAAGAAGAATTTCAAAATATCATAAAATCAGTTTCAGTGAGATCTATTAACTATAGAAAGTTAGGTTTAAAAAATTCATTTAAAGTCCTTTTGAGTATTATTGAAAGAATTTTTTTAAATATTTTGTTAAGAGTTGATCAGGGAGCTGAATCTCTTCTTTCAAAAGGTAACTTGCAAATAAAAATTAATAGATTTAGACCTCTAGAGAAACCAAGAATCTTGACTATATTCCTAAATTTATTATCTATATTGTTCATTTACATAGCAATTTATCTCAGAAAACAGTATGGTTCTTTATAAATAACATTTTTAAAATTGAGTTCAGAGCGCTATCTAAATCACCCAACATTTGGAATGCTATATCAAGTCTCTCCTGCTAATGAGGATAAAGATTTATATGCGACACTATATGCACAGAAAATGTTTTTTTTAGTAACTATTAAAGAGCGAGAAATTTCATTTGAAGTAATTCCCTATTTAGATGCAAGAAATCAAGCAGAGATAAATTTACAAAAAGCCAGAAGGCAATCTTCTGAAGATTTGCCCAAATGGGAGAATTTATTTAAACAAACTTTTATATAGTTATTTGAAAAATTTAAATTATTTAAAACTAAAAAAACAGTTACCTGAAAATGTTAATTTACTGGCTGTAAGTAAGTATACTAATTCAAAAAATATACAAAGTCTTTATGATTTAGGGCAGCAACATTTTGGGGAAAGTAAGGTTCAAGAAGCCCAAATAAAGCAGTATGATCTAATAAATAATCAAAAATTAAAATGGCATTTTATTGGAAAAATTCAAAGTAATAAGATTACAAAAATAGTAAATAATTTTGATTATATACACTCTGTAGATTCCTTAAAAAAATTGCAAAAAATATCTAAAGTTGCTATTGAACTTAATAAAACTCCAAAAATAATGATTCAAATTAAATTGTCAGATGATCCAGATAAAGGAGGAATGTATAGAGAAGATTTACTTAGTAATTTTGATGAGATTAAATTAATTAAAGGAATACAATTAATTGGTTTAATGACTATGAATCCTAAAGGACTTAGTTCAAAAGATAATCTCAATCTTTTTAAGCAATGTAGATCTTTAGCAGATTCACTTCTATTAAAGGAATGTTCCATGGGCATGTCCCAAGATTGGAAAGAAGCTGTTGAAGCAGGTTCGACATGGATTAGATTAGGTTCATTAATATTTGGAGATAGAATTATTTAGTTTTTAATTAGTAATATTAAGTAAATTTATTAGTATTTAACTTGCGATAAATCATAACTAACGTTATTTAAGTATAGGTAGCTTTCTTAATTGAATAAAATTACCTAGTTTGTTTTAACTTTCAAAATTCAGAGAGGATCTAAAGGTGTCACTTATTTCTAGATTAAAAGCAGTTGTAGCAGGCGATGACTATTTGGATGATGATTTTGATGAACTAGATTATGTATCTGAAGATGAATTTAATTCTCAGAATTTATCCAAACAAAATAATAAAAATTTAAGCGCCTTTTCAAATTCTAATCCTTTTGAATTTATGAATAAATCATCAAAGGTTGTTGGAATGCCAGGTATTTCAAGTACATCTTCTGAGGTTAACCTTATTGAACCAAGAAGTTTTGATGAAATGCCCCAAGCTATTCAAGCATTGCGAGAGAGAAAAACTATAATTCTAAATCTTACAATGATGGATCCTGATCAGGCGCAAAGAGCTGTTGATTTTGTGGCGGGAGGAACTTATGCAATTGATGGACATCAAGAAAGGATAGGGGAAAGTATATTTTTATTTGCACCAAGTTGTGTAAGTGTCACAAGCTCTTTTCAAGAAGAGGCTTCTCCCTCTAATAAAACAACTCAATCAAGTTATGAATCAGATTTAGAAACTAACTCTGCCCCTGAACCTGCCTGGGGCGAATCTAAATTATCAGCTTATTCATAGAAGGTGTCATATAAGCTAGGTGTAATAGGATTTGGAAATATTGCTAAAGCAATAATTACTCCTATACTTGATCAGAAATTAATAAAATCAAATGAAGTAATATGCTTAGTAAATTCTCAAAAAAGTTTTGAAAATATAAAAAAGTTTTACAAGCATAATATTGATATTTTTCCAGTATCATCTGACAAAGCACATTTAGTATGGAATTGCCCCACTAAATTACTTTCTATTAAGCCTCAACAACTTGAAAATATTGAAGAAATTAATACTAAAAAAAATACAGATAATATTCTTGTGTCTATTCTTGCAGGAATTTCTATCAGTAAATTAGAAAAAAAATTTCCTAATCATAAATGTGTTAGGGCTGTTACAAATATTCCAATTACTATTAGAAATGGATTAACTGCTATTTCTTGGGGGGATAGAATTAATGAGGATGAAAAAAACTTTGTTAAAAACTTGTTTAAAAATTCAAGTAAGGTCTTTGAATTTCCTGAAGAATATCTTGATATTTTCTTAGCATTAACTTCATCTTCTCCTGCAATTATTGCATTAATAGTTGAGGCCTTAAGTGATGGAGGATTAAATGGAGGTCTTTCAAAAAAATTATCAGAGGAACTTGTTTTAGATATGATTCTAGGGACAATATTGTTGTTAAAAGACTCAAAAATTACTACCTCCGATTTAAAAAATATGGTAACTTCACCGGGCGGTACGACAATCTCCGCATTAAGAGTTTTAGAGGAGAAAAGTTTAAGATCTGCTCTTATAGAGGCAATAATTGCTGCTACTAAAAAAAGTAAAGAATTTAGCTAATCTTATTATTATATGCATTTCCTTATAAATTTTTTCTATAGAGTTAATATTTTTCTCTATAGAATATTTTTCTAAAATCCTCTTTCGACCCCTCTCACCAAGTGTTTTTAATAGATTGGGGTTATCAATTAGAATTGGAATTATAGTCTTTAGTTGAGTTGTCACATTATCAGTTGAAATTACAATCCCCGCTCCATTTTCTAATACTTCACCATCAGCTCCTGCATCAGAAGCTATACAAGCTGTTCCTGTAGACATAGCTTCTAAAAGAGATAAAGATAATCCTTCAACTAAGCTTGGTAGAAAAAATGCCTCTGCAATTTGCATAATTGCAACTCTTTTTTCAAGATCAGATTCTTCTCCCCACCAAATCAAATCATTATTTTTCTTATCAGAAAAATTATTTTCAAGTATAGGCTTCATTGGACCATCTCCGACGATCAAGAGTTTACAATTATTTTTCTTTATTTGGCGCCAAGCTCTTAGAAGAGCTTCAATATTTTTTTCGTTAACAATTCTTCCCATGTATAAAAAAATTCTACAATTACCTAGTTTCCTTTTAATTAATAAATATTTTTGGTTGAAAGATATTGCTGGTTTCCAAATATTATGATCAACCCCATTGGGTATTATGACTTGTCTACTTTTATTAATACCAAGTTTTTCTAATACATCTCTTTGTAATGATGAAAAGACAATAACTTTATCATATTTATTTAATGATGGAGCATAAAGTTGGTAAGTTAATTGTTGTGTGCTTGCTGTTAAATTTCTAATTTTTGAATCGAATGCAGGATGAAAAGTTGCAATTAATGGTACTTTCATTTCTTGGCAAATTTCAGGTAATTTGAAATCTAGAGGGGATAAAGTTAAACTTGCATGAACAATATCGGGGTTAAGTTTTTTCAGAGAATTTTTTAGTTTTTTTTCTGCTCTTGGTGAAGGTATAGTATAAACTTGAGATTTTATAAGATAAGGAAGACTTACTTCTGGATCATTAGCTAAAAATAGATCTTCTGATTCTTTTTTATTATTTGGATTATCAAAATGAATAAAACTTACTTTATATCCTCTTTTTCTTAAATGCTCTGTTGTTGTTTTGCCATAGCTAACGTTGCCACAAAATGGTGATTTCTTACCTAACCAAGCTATATGAACCACAGAATTCTTAAATACTACATATTAAATTAATAGCAAAAGAGATAAATTTAAAATTGCAAAAAAATAATATTTAAATTTTATTCATAAAATTCTCTTAAAATTTTTAATGAGGATAATTCTTTTCCTAATTGAGCGGGTATCCAATTACTTACTACTTTTAGGATTCTTAACCATACTTTTTCGGGGCCTAATAGTTCTCCATCTTTCTTAATTGGTAATTCTGGAAAGAATAACCTTTGCATTAATGCAATTTCGGAGGCGTTCATTTTAAGGAGACTTCTATTATCTTCTGTTATGGAAAATCCCTCATTTGGTATAAAGTAACAACTCCATTCCCAATTTCCAATGGGTGGGTTAATTTGTTTTCCAGTTTTACAGCAATAATGAAGTGGTAAACTTAAACCTCCAATAGCGAGAAGATGAATTAAAGATTGTATACTCATTGCCAAGAGTATATATTCATTCTGATCACAAAATTTAAATTCGCTTATTCGTTCTAAGTGAAAAAGAACTGTAGATAAGTAATTACTTTGAGTATCACTGCTACCTATAAGCAGATATGTCAATTCTGTTATGGCTTGAGCTGCAGCCAGACATTCTATGCTTGAACCGACCTTACTATAACTCTTTATGATTTTTAGTTGGCTAACTTTTTTGAGACTTTTTCTTCCAACAATTTGAAAATCTAAAAGTGTCAAAGGAGTTGCACTAGAAAGACTGCTTTTGGGTTTTCTTGCACCAGGTGCAGCTAATCTTATAATCCCTTGTTCATCAGAAAGTACTGTAATTAAGCGATCATTCTCACCAAGTGGGGTTGATTTTATGCATAAACCTCTTAATTTATTATGAGAATTCATGAAAGTGATTTTAAATCTTTAAAAATGATATGAAAGTCTGATGCTCCAATTGAACTTGCTCCATAATTAAGAATTTCAATAACTTGATCTAAATGTTTTATACCGCCTGAAATTTTCAATTTACTTTTATCTCCTATTAATTTTATTATTTGATTAATATCATTTTTATTCATATAAGGTCCAAATCCATCACCAAATTGAAAATTTACTATACCCATCTCAAGGCATATATTGATAGCTTTCGATAAGATTTCATTTTCTATCCTATGGTAATTAAAAATTAAAGTAATAGGTAGGCCAGATTGAATTAATATTTCAATCTCGCGAGCAAAATCTTCCTCTTTAGAATCTGATAGGTAAAAAAATCTTGGTAAAAATTCAATTCCATTTGCACCAAATTCTTTAGCATAATTGATTATTTCAGAGAGGAATTTTGAGGGTATATCTGCAAGAGGATATGAAATTAAGGCATTTATTTTACAATTTTTATAATTAATTGAATCCTTTAGGTATTTTAAAAAATATAAAGAAGTTGATATATTTCTAATATTGTATTTTGTTATTAATTCACAATTAATCTGAAAAGTTTCTTTTGATAAATAAGGATTTAATAAAGTTGCATGAATTACTTCATTAAGTTCGTAATCATTTTCTGACATATACAATTTATTTTGATTGGATTAATCCATAGCCTCCATGGTTTCTTTTGTAAATCACTTGCAGATCATTATTTTCTATATTTCTGAAAAAGTAAAAATCATGATCTATTAAATCAAGTTGTTTTCTAGCTTCATTTATTGAAATGGGACTCATCTCAAAATACTTATTTTTGATAAAGGGATCAGGTAAATCTGCTTTAATACCATCTTTCAAAAAATCTTTTTCTTCTAATTTTGGATAGGGGTTCTTTTCAAAATCAGATATTTTATGAGTACTTTTGTTGTTATGAATTGATATGCTTTGTCTCTCTTTGAATTTTCTTAATTGCCTACAAAGTTTATTAGATACAAGATCTATACTTGAATAAAGATTATCTGACTTTTCTTCGGCTCTTATAATTATTCCATTAGCAAAAATTGTTACTTCAGCGTTTTGACAGGAAACCCTAGGATTTTTTTCTACTGATAGATGAATATCTGCTTCTTTAACGATATCCTTATAATGATGAGTTGCTTTTGTAATTTTGGATTTTGTGTATTCTTTTAAAGATTCTGTAAGTTCAAGATTTTTACTATGAATTAGAATTTTCATAATCAATAATAGTTTCTGCTTCTTATTTAATCTACATAAATATGATTAATAGAACATCAATACTTAAACAACCTAATAAAATTTCATATTTTAATGAGGTATTAAAAATACAAGAGTATTATCAAAAGTCTATTATTCAGGGCGATTTATCTCATGATTTAGTTTGGATAGGAGAACATCAACTTTGTTACACAATTGGTAGAGGAGGTAACTACAAAAATATTTTATTTTCTTTTGATCAAAATAAATTTAACCTTTATAAGATCAATAGAGGAGGGGAGGTTACTTGCCATATGCCTGGACAAATAGTTGTATATTTAGTATTTAATCTTAAGAATTATAAAAAAGACCTCAATTGGTTTTTAAGAAAAATTGAACAAATTATTATTAATACCCTTAATTATTTTGAAATAAAAGGGTCTACTAAGAAAGGATATACGGGTGTTTGGTGTGAAGATAAAAAAATAGCCTCAATAGGAATTGGATGTAAGAGATGGGTAACAATTCATGGCTTTGCTTTAAATATAGATTGTGATTTAAGTAATTTTAATAAAATTATTCCTTGTGGAATTGAGGGTTGCCTTATGACGAAAGTTTCAGAATTTCATCCAGATATAGAAACTTCTGAAGTGAAAATGATTGTTAAAAAATTTATTGAGTCAGAGTTTAATTTGAAATTTTGTATCAGAATAAATTTATTAATAATTTTTACCACTGTTTTTAATTATCGATATGAAAGATCTAGCATATTTCTCTGCTAAAAAGGCATACAGTAAAAATGATTCTTTTCTAAAAGTAGAGATTTTATAAACAAGCTTGATCATATAGATCAAATGTGGGAATATTTAAATCATAAAAATGGAAATGTTTTAGCTGTTAAAAATTTAAGAGGAAAGAATAAAGAGGAATTTAATTACAGTCAATTAAACAAAAAAATAACAAAAGCATCAAAAGGTTTTTTTAATCTTGGTTTACGAAGAGGAGAGGTTGTAGCTCTTATATCTGAAAATTCTCCTAGATGGTTAATTGCAGATCAAGCGATAATGAGAATAGGTGCTATTAATGCTGTAAGAGGTTGTAACTCTCCTGCTATAGAGATTGAATATATTATTCAGCATTCAAAATCAGTGGGTTTGATAATTGAATCAAGGTCAGTCTGGGAGAAATTATCTATCAAAAATCAAATTGTAGAAAACTTAAAATTTTTAATAGTGTTAGAAGATGAATCTTTTGGAGATTTTTTAGGGTGGAATACATTCTTAGAAATTGGTAATAAAAATACCTCTGAGCAATACGAAGAACTTATTGATAAATGTAGCGCAGATGATGTAGCTACTATTCTTTATACTTCAGGAACTACAGGCAAACCTAAAGGGGTACCTTTATCGCATGCTAATTTATTGCATCAGATAACTAATTTAGCTTGTATTGCAGATCCTAAACCAGGAACCTCTGTACTAAGTGTTCTTCCTATTTGGCATTCATATGAGCGTAGTGCAGAGTATTTTTTCTTTTCATGTGGATGCTCTCAGTTTTATACCATCCCAAAATTTTTGAAGGATGATATCAAGCAAATAAGACCAACAGTAATGGCTACTGTTCCAAGACTTTGGGAAGCTATCTATGATGGCTTTTTTGGGGCTTTAAAAAAAATGCCTAAATTTAAGAGAAATCTAATTAGATTACTTATAAGGAATAGCTCTACTTATAAAAAAAATTTAAGAAAAATAAGAAATATTGATCTTTATGAAACAAGTTTTATATCAAAGTTAATTTCATTATTTTTAGTAATTAAAAGTTTACCACTTCATTACCTTGCATCTTTACTATTATGGCCAAATATTTTAAAGCAGCTTTGTGGAAAGAATCTTAAATTTCCAATTAATGGAGGAGGTGCTTTGCCTGAGCATGTGGACCTTTTTTTTGAGTCATTGGGTGTAAATGTTTTGGTAGGATATGGATTAACAGAAACTAGTCCAGTATTAACATGCCGAAGAACTTGGTGTAATGTAAGGGGGAGTTCAGGTCAGCCTTTACCTTTTACAGAAGTTAAAATTATTGATGAAAATAATTCAATATTAAAATATAGAGAAATAGGCAGGATTTTTGTTAGAGGTCCCCAAGTTTTTGAAGGCTATCTTGATAATACGCAAGCCTCTTTAGAAGTCTTATCTATTGAAGGATGGTTTGATACAGGAGATCTAGGATTCTTGATTCCAAATGGTTCTCTAGTAATAACTGGAAGAGCTAAAGATACAATAGTTCTATCAAGTGGAGAAAATATTGAGCCTAATCCTTTAGAAATAGAAATCTTGAGTTCTAATTTTATTTCTCAGGTACAACTTTTAGGTCAAGATCAAAAAAATCTTTCGGCATTGATCGTACCAAATATGGAATTAATAGAGAATAAATTTGCTGAAAAAAATCTTCTAGAAATGAATCAGGATTTTGAAATTAAAAAATACTTTAAGTCAGCAAATAAATTATTTATTAAAAAATAGATCTGGTTCAAGGTTAGAAGAACAAATAATTGACTTAATCTTTGTAGAGCCATTTTCTTTAGAAAATAATTTGTTAACACAAACTCTTAAGCAAAAAAGAAAAGAGATAGAAAAAAAATATGATTGCGAAATAAAAGAAATGTATAAAAAACAAATTAAAGGTGAAATTATTATTTGATAACTAATTAATATATAAAAATAACTCTTTATTGTTTATGACTCAAAAAGAAACTCTTACTATTAAACGTACAATCTCTATAAAGGCAGTAGTTACTTCTACATGGAAAGAAGATGCTGAAAATGAATTAAGCAAAGCAATATCGGCAACTGATCAACAATTATCTCAACTAGAACAAGAGGGACAGCAGGTTGTCAGTAATATAAGATCTCAATCTATAAATCCCTTAGACCCTCGAGTTCAAGAACAAGTAGGTCAAATACAGCAACAAGTTGCAGGTAAAAGGAATGAATTAGAAGAACAAAAAAGAAATTTGCTTCAGCAACAAAATCAAGTACGTGAATTAAAGTTAGATGATATTGTTGAACAAGGACAAGTTGATAGTTTTTGCGAAGTTTCTGTTGGGGATGATCTTATAAAGAAGATGCAAGTTTCAATAACTGTTAAAGATGGAATAATACAATCGATAGAAAATCTTTAAATAATTCAATTTTATGCTTACAACTAAAATTACATTTGCTTTATCGGATTGGATAAGGGAGTGGATTAAACATAGGAATGAAGCACCATCTCTTGAAAGTTGTATAAAGTATGTGGAATGGAAACTAGATAACTATATACTTACTGAAAGCGACAAAATTAAAATTGAGACAATTTTGTTGTATGAGACATTAGGGTAAATATTATTCTTTATTTACAATAAAATAATAAAGATTATCGATTATTATTCAAGAATTTTGATAAGAAAAATTTTAATTCAATAAGTAATTATTAAATTCTTTTTTTTCTATAGTTCCCTTATTTACATGTTTTCGTATAATAAAATTAATAGTTTTAAAAGCTTCCCAGGTAGAAAATTATAGAGACTTTCTTGGTTAAGCTATCAAACTACTTGCTATCATTCATTTTTTATGTCTCACGAAATTTTTATGCCAGCTCTTAGTTCTACAATGACTGAGGGAAAAATAGTAGAGTGGTTAAAAAATCCAGGAGACAAAGTTGAGAGAGGTGAATCTGTATTAGTCGTTGAATCAGATAAGGCTGATATGGATGTTGAATCTTTTCAAGATGGTTATTTAGCAGCTGTATTAATGCCTGCAGGAAGCACTGCGCCTGTAGGGGAGACAATCGGCATAATTGTAGAAACTGAAGATGAAATACTTCTGTCCAGAAAAATAATAAAACAGTCAAAATTCAATCAGATGAAAATAAAAAAGATATCCAATCAGAGAATAAGAATGAAGAAGTATCAGTTAAATCTGTTAAGACTTTAAAAAGAGAAGAGACCAAAAATTAATAAGACTGAAGAAGAAATAATTAAAAATGATTCACAAATAGATGCCTCTACTGCAAATAGTACTTCAAGAGTAATTGCATCTCCTAAAGCAAAAAAATTAGCATCGCAAAATGGAGTCGATTTAACGAAAGTTAGAGGTACAGGCCCTCATGGGCGAATACAAGCAGAAGATGTACTTAAAGCTAAAGGCCAACCTATATCAGTTCCTTGGATTGGTGAGGGTGATTATTCTGCAGGAATTATAAATAATAAGGAAGTAAAAAGTATTAGTAAAGAAATGGGTAATAGTTTTGGTAAACCTGGCGAAACTGTGCAATTTAATACTTTGCAAAAAGCTGTAAATAAAAATATGGAATCAAGTTTAGATGTCCCATGTTTTAGAGTTGGTTATTCTATAAAAACACAGAATTTAGATAACTTTTATAAAAAAGTCAAACAAAATGGAGTAACTATGACTGCGATTTTAGCCAAAGCAGTAGCTAAAACTCTCAATAATCATCCTCAGGTAAATGCGTCTTTTTCAGAAAATGGTATAAAATATCCTGATTCTATAAATATAGCTATTGCTGTTGCTATGGAAGATGGTGGGTTAATTACTCCTGTATTAAAAGATCCTAGTAAAACAGATTTATTTGAGTTATCAAGAGAATGGAAAGATCTTGTTAAAAGATCTAGATCTAAGCAACTTGAACCAGAAGAGTATTCAACAGGAACATTTACAATATCAAATTTAGGTATGTTTGGTGTAGATAGATTTGATGCAATACTTCCTCCTGGAACTGGAGCAATACTTGCAATAGCAGCTTCTAAATCCACAGTAGTTGCTAATGATAATGGTTCAATCTCTGTTGAAAAAGTTATGCAGGTAAACCTTACCGCAGATCATCGTGTAATATATGGAGCCGATGGTGCCGCTTTTCTAAAAGAATTAGCTGATTTAATTGAAAATTCTCCAGATGAATTAGTTACATAAATTGATCTTTGAATTTAAAAAATAAGAAAGAAATAGATAATCAATTATGTTCATATGATTATGAACTTGATCCCTCACTAATTGCTTATGAACCTAAAAAAGTAAGACATACATCTAGGATGATGATAGTTAGAGATTCTCTTTCAGAAAATAGCTCATCTACTGATCAATTAACTGGCCATATTGTAGATGAGTTAAACCAAGGGGATTTAATAATAATTAATGATACAAAAGTTATGAAAGCAAGATTATCTTTTTTATTAGATAATTCTTCTTTAGTTGAAGGATTGGTGCTAGAGCCTGTAAAAGAATCAATTTGGTTATGTTTAGCAAAACCAGCAAAAAAATTAAAAAAAGGTAGTTTCTTAAAATTAAATTCTAATTATAGTAATGACATTGAACTTGAAATAATTGGTATTGATAAAAATACTGGAGGAAGGTTTATAAAATTTCCTAAGGAATATAATAATTTTCAGTCGATGAATAAATTACTAGATATTCATGGAGAAGTTCCATTGCCTCCTTATATAAAAAAAGTAGATAAATCAGTTTCTCATGAAAGCTTTTATCAAACTCAATATGCTAAAAATCCAGGAGCGGTAGCAGCTCCAACAGCAGGCCTGCATTTAAGTACAAAAATAATTAAAGCTATGAAAAATAAAGGTATTAAAATTTTACCTATAACACTGCATGTTGGATATGGTACTTTTAAACCTATAGATCAGGAAAATCTAAAAGATTTAAAACTTCATAAAGAATTTGTCAATGTCTCCTTAAAGGTAATTGAGGAGATAAAGTCTGTTAAAAAACAAGGTAAAAAAGTTATAGCAATTGGAACAACAAGTGTAAGAGCTCTTGAAAGTTGTTATTGCCCAATTGCTAAAGAAATACAGCCTATAAATAAAAGTGTTGATTTAGTTATAAAACCAGGTTTTAAATTTAAAATTGTTGATGGATTACTTACAAATTTTCATCTACCTAAAAGTTCTTTATTGCTTTTAGTAAGTGCAATGATTGGAAGGGAAAGACTTCTAGAATTGTATAAAAAAGCCATAAGAGAGAAATTTAGATTTTTCTCTTATGGTGATGCAATGTTTATATCTCCCGATGCTTTATTGGAAGATTCTAAATTTAGGACTTAACGGGTTCTTGGATAATGCCTGTAGGAACTTCAGTGAACATAACTGAGGATAAATATCTCTCGGCTAAATCTGGTAGAACGACAACGATTGTTTTACCAGCATATTCATCTTGCTCTGCAAGTCTGATTGCTGCTACTGCAGCTGCGCCACATGAGATTCCAACTAATAAACCTTCTTCTTTGGCAAGCCTTAAAGCCATATCAATGGACTCATCATTTGTTACTTGCTCAACTTTATCAACAATAGATAAATCTAGATTTTTAGGAATAAATCCTGCTCCTATTCCTTGTATTTTGTGAGGACCAGACTTTACTTCCTCTCCATTTAAGGTTTGCGTAATTACAGGACTATGAGAGGGCTCAACTGCAACAGATGTAATGTTTTTGCCTTTTTCATGTTTAATGTATCTTGAAACTCCTGTAATGGTACCGCCTGTTCCCACTCCAGCAACTAAAACATCGATTGCTCCGTCACAATCGTCCCAAATTTCTGGACCAGTAGTTTTAAAATGGATTTCTGGATTCGCTGGGTTATCAAATTGGCCAGGCATAAAATATTTTGAGGTATCACTTTCAGCAATTTCTTTTGCTTTGGCGATAGCTCCTGGCATGCCTTTTGAGGCTTCAGTAAGAACTATCTCTGCACCAAGAACAGCCATTACTCTTCGTCTCTCTATAGACATTGATTCTGGCATTGTAAGAATTAATTTATAACCTCTTGCAGATGCTGTAAAAGCAAGAGCAATTCCTGTATTTCCAGACGTTGGTTCAACAATTACTTTATCTTTTGTTAGCTTTCCGCTTTTTTCTGCATCCCATATCATATTTGCGCCGATACGACATTTGACACTATAAGCAGGATTTCTTCCTTCAATTTTTGCAAGCACAGTTGCTTTCGCATTTTTTGTTACTGATTTAAGTTTTACTAAAGGAGTATTTCCAATCGCAAAACTGTTGTCTTCGTAGATTTTGGACATTATTTATTATTTAATGTATTTTCATACTAACTACTAATCCTAAAAATAGTATATAAATTTCTTTACAGTCAGATCTATAAATTTTTAGTATTCAAGAGCTTTAGCAAACTTATCCCATAAAAGATTTATATCCTCACAACCAACTGATACTCTTATTAAGTACGGTGGAACCCCAAATTTTGCTGCCCATTCAAGTTCATTGTAATGTGCTAATTGGACATAAGGGCATACAATTGTAAATTGTGTTCCAAGACTTGGGCCTTTTGATATCTTTAATGAGTTATAAAATCTAATCGTTTTATCAAGACCATCTTTTAATTCAAAAGAGAGTAAACACCCATAGCCACCATTGATTTTCATTATTGAGTTGAAGTTATTACAGTTTTCGGGATGGTAAACCTTTTTTATTGCGCAATGATTTTCTAATCTTTTTTTTAATTCCAGGCAATTAAAATTTTGTAATGAAACTCTTTGCTCTACATCTCTACTGGCCTTTTCTAATGAAATTAAATCATTAACAGATAATTCTGGTAAATATATATTATCCAAAACTTTTTTAAACTTATGGATCCATTTACTTTTTGGATTTATAACTAAAGAGCCTGCAAGAATATCCCCACTTCCAGAAAAAATCTTAGTCAGTGAAGTAAAAACCATATCAGATACTTCTAAAGAATTTATATTTATGTTTGACCCAATCGTGTCATCTGTTATGACGGGGATTTTTAAATCATTTGCTATTTTTGAAATTTTTTTTATATTTGTGCATTTTAGAAGTGGATTACTTGGCAGCTCAATAATTAAAGCGGAAGGGTTTATTCTTTTTATTTCAAGTTCAATATCTTTAGTGCTTTCTTCAGTAATTAGATGAGCACCATAAAAAATATTTTTTGGAAGTTTAAGTACATCTACATATGGGAATCCGATCTGCAAAGTCGGTCTTTTAGGGAAAATCTTATATATAATTTCTAGAGCTGTATGAAATGCTGACATTCCTGAAGATGTTAAATAAATTAACTTTGGGTCTGTATTTGTAAAGCTTGAAATCCTATCAATTAATTTAAATTTGCATTCATTTACAAGATTTTTATCTGGTGATAATTCTAAATTTAAATCAATAGCTGCTTGACGAGATGAAGCCCCGAGTCCAGTATGTTGCCAAAATGTACGAGCATAATTAGACGCTGCTTCTGTGGTTATTAAAAAAAATAGGGATCCCTGCATTTTAATAAAGGATTTTTTTGCGCTTGTATACTGATCACAATAATTTTTCGCTTTTAGAGCGAAATATTTATTTGGATAAGGCCAAGCATCATGATTATTCAAAGAATTTTCATGTAATATTCGACTTGCTAACTTCTTTAAAAGTGGATTTAACCCAAATCGTGGATAAATTGATCTTAATGAATTTATACACTCAGGTACTTTTTCTTCGTAATTGATTATATCTTTCCATGTTGGGAGTGCCACTGAAACAGCATGAATACTATCTGGTAAAGGTTTGCCTAATTCTGAACTCTCCCATATTGGATGTTTAAGTAAATCTTTCACAATTTAGAAACTATCTAAAGCCAATAAAAGATCTGATAATAGATCTTTGACATCCTCACATCCAATTGAAAGTCTTACTAAAGAGTCATTAATCCCCAAAGTATTTTTAACTTCTTTATCAACTGATGCATGAGACATGGTTGTGGGATGACAGATTAGACTCTCGACCCCTCCAAGGCTCTCCGCTAAAGAAAAATATTCTAATTTTTTACAAAAATTAAAAGTATCATTTTTATTTAATTTTAATTTCAAAGTAATCATTGAACCTCCAATTTTCATTTGAGATTTTGCTAATTCGAATTGAGGATGATTTTTATTAAAAGGATATATGAGTTGATCAATTAATTTATGCGAATTTAATTCGTTAGCAATAAAGTGTGCATTTTCAGTTTGTTGTGCAATTCTTAGTGGTAGCGTTTTTAATCCCCTTGTTATAAGCCAGCAATCAAATGGGGACGGATTCAAACCTAGAGACTTTTGAGAAAAAATCATTTTGTTATTCCATGACTCATCATTAGTAATAACGGCTCCGCCAAGTGCATCACTATGCCCATTAATAAATTTAGTTGTACTAATTAATGATAGAGTTGCGCCAAGTTCCAAAGGCTTTTGTATTACTGCAGTACAGAAAGTATTATCAACTACAACAGGGATTTTTCTTGAATTGGCTTCACTACAAATTTCTTTAAGATTTAAGATTTTCAATAAAGGATTAGTTGGACTTTCTAACCAAATTAATGAGGGTTTAACTTTAGAAATTTGCTGAATATATTCTTTGTTTGTAAAGTCAAAATAAGAAGTTTGAATACCAAATTTTCTGAATATTTTTTCAAACATTCTTATTGTGCAACCATATAAATTTGATTCGCATAGAATTATATCTCCACTTTTAAGGCTAGAGACTATTGCTGTTACAGCGCTTATTCCAGAACTAAAAACGGTGCAATAATTTGAGTTTTCTATTCCCTTTAATACGTTTTCTAATATAGAAAAATTTGGATTACCTGATCTTGTGTAATCAAAATTAGCTTTATTACCATGCTCAAATGTTGATGTGGCAAAAATCGGAGGCATTACACATCCAGTTTCATCAGCGTAAGATTTACCATGATGAATAGCAATTGTTTTTAACCCCTTTTTGTTTTTTTTCTTTTGATTATTGCCCATTTAAAAATAATAATAAAAAACCCCCACTTTTTGTGAGGGCTTATAAATCCTATTAAACTTTCCTTGAGTAATATTCCACAACTAAGAGTTCATTTATTTCAAGTGCAACCCATTCTCTGTCGCATTTGCCATTTATTTTTCCAGTTAGTTTTGGCTTATCTAAATCTATATGCGGCGGCACATTAGCTAATCCAGGAAATTCTATATTACCTTCTACAAGCTTTTTACTTGCTTTATTTTCCTTAATGCTTATAACATCACCAGTTTTACATTGATAACCAGCTATATCCAAAACTTTACCATTTACAGTAACATGTCCGTGGTTAACAAGTTGTCTTGAACCAGGTATCGTAGGACCAAAACCTAATCTAAAACAAACATTATCTAATCTGTTCTCAAGAAGTCTTAGAAGATTAGTACCAGTTGAGCCATCTTGGGCTCTTGCTTTTTTTACATAACGAACTAATTGTCTTTCGGAAACACCATAGTTAAATCTAAGTTTTTGTTTTTCTTCTAGACGAATTGCATATTCTGATCGCTTGCGACGGGCTTGGCCGTGCTGACCTGGAGGGTTAGACTTTTTTGAAGCCTTCCTGGTGAGACCTGGTAGTTCTCCCAAGCGACGCGTAACCCTTAATCTTGGGCCGCGGTATCTTGACATAATTTAAAATAAGTTGAAATTTGCAATAAAAAATTGATAAATTGATTATCATCAATATTGCTTGAACTTTTATTTTACATCATTGCTGTGATTAAAATCATTAATAATTTAATAAGTGCTATTCTGCTTTTTCTAATAGCATTTTATAGGAAATTTATTTCACCATTTTTCCCTCCAAGATGTAGATTTATTCCTTCGTGTAGTTCCTATGGATATGAAGCCATAACTAAGCATGGTCCTTGGAAGGGTGGATGGTTAACAATAAAAAGACTAAGTAAATGCCACCCTTTAACTCCATGTGGATGTGATCCTGTTCCTGATTAAATGATTTAGAAAAATGGTTCTATTTATATATACAAGAAAAGGTTGTTGTATTTGCGATAAATTAAAGAATGATTTGAATAACTTAAATATTAATAATTTGTATCCAAATTTAGAAATATTTGAAATTGATATTGATAGGTTTGATTTATATAGAGATGATTTTAAGAAATATGATCATCAAGTTCCTGTACTTGCTTTGCAGTTAACAGATTCTAAAGAAATTATTGAATTACCAAGAGTATCTCCAAGATTGAAGACTTTACAATTAAATAATTGGTTGAAAAAAAATATTAACTATATTTCTAGACAAAGCGAGAAAGTAGATTTAATGATTACTCTGCATCAATTACTTAAAAAGGTGAATATTATACCTTCAGTTTTATTAGTAGATCCAGAGATTGAAAATATAAGTTTTAATTCTCTAGATGTAGATAAAGGTTCGTTATTTTTGGGTTTGCCAGGTATGAATGTTGATGGAGGTATGTATTGGCAAGATGCAATTAATAATGGAGCAGAGGCAGCAATAATCAGTGAGAATGCAGAACAGAAAACAGGAAAAATAAATAATAAAAAAGTCTTAGTTCTTAAGGAGCCACTTGATTATATTTATGGTCAAATAATCTCTGAGTTTTATGGAAGACCCTCAAGAAAACTAAAACTTATAGGCGTTACTGGAACTAATGGTAAAACTACAATAGCTTTTTTATTAGAATATATTTTAAAAAAATTAGGGAAAAAGGTCGCTTTATTTGGGACATTGTTTAATAGGTGGCCTGGTTTCTCTGAGAGTGCATCACACACAACTGATTTTGCGGATAAATTACAACCTAAATTACAAAAAGCGCTTAAGGCTGATGCTGAATTTGCAATTATGGAAGTAAGTTCCCATGCTTTAGCTCAGAAAAGAATTTCAGGATGTGAATTTGTCGCTACTATATTTTCTAATTTATCTCAAGATCATCTTGACTATCACAAAAATATGAAAAAATATTTTGAGACTAAAATGGAATTATTCAAGTTGCCATATCTTTCTAAAGATAATTCCTTTTCAATTATTAATGCGGATAATGATTGGGGTATGAAATTATTTGATAAACTTAAATCTAGTTCATCATTGATTTCAATAAGTGATAAAAATAATAAATTAAAATCGAAAAATTATTTTTACGTAACTAAAAAGAAATTAACTATAAGTGGATCTTATTGTTTGCTACATACCCCAACTGAGGAGGTTGAACTTTTTGTCCCACTAGTAGGAGAATTTAATTTAATGAATTCACTACAAGTAATTGCAACTCTTTATCAACTTGGATTTAAACTTAAAGATATTGTTAATGAAATTAGAGATTTTCCTGGTGTACCCGGAAGAATGGAAAAAATAAAAATAAGCGCAAATAATAACCCTAATTTTTTGCCAGAAGTATTTATTGATTATGCGCATACTCCAGATGGATTAAAAAATGTTCTTCAGACTTTAAGGGATTTTTCTAAAGGCAAAAGGTTGGTGACAATCTTTGGATGTGGAGGAGATAGAGATACTAAGAAAAGGTCAATTATGGGTGAAATCGCAGAAAAATTATCAGATTATGTTTTAATTACATCAGATAATCCAAGAACAGAAAATCCTCAGAAAATTATTGACGATATTTTATCAGGAATAACAAATAGAAATAAAATAAGTATTGATATCGATAGATATAAAGCGATTAAAAAAGCGATTAATTGTGCAGATAAGGACGATATTATTTTGATAGCAGGGAAGGGGCACGAAAATTATCAAATATTAAAAGATAAAACAATATATTTTGATGATAAGAAAATAGCTGAGAAAATTCTTTTTGATAAATTAAATTCCTCTGAATAATCAAATTTATACTCCATAAACGCGAATTTGGAAAATATCTACTAAAAATAAATAAATAATAATTTGTAAGTATGGAAGGTTTAGCTTTAGTAGTAGGAGCAGGTGGAATTGGAAGACAAATTGCAGAAGATTTGGCTTCCAAAGAGAATAATCTAGAGGTTATATTATGTGGAAGAAAAAATGTATTTAAAAATTTTTGGGAGCTAGATATTGAGAATGAAAATTCTTTGAAAGATTTCAAAGACAAACTTAGTAAATCTAAATTAAATTTAAGACTTGTATTAAATGCCACAGGAAGATTACATAGCGAAAAGCTTAATCCTGAGAAAAGATTGCAGCATATTAATAAGGAAAATTTGATTGAGAGTTTTTCTATAAATGCATTTGCTCCTATCTTATTAGCTAAAACTATTGAAGAATTTATTAATAAGGAATTAGAGTTTAATTTTGCATCTATTAGCGCAAGAGTCGGAAGTATTACTGATAATAAAACTGGAGGATGGTATGCTTACCGAGCGGCAAAATCTGCTCAAAATCAATTATTTAAGTCATTAAGTATTGAATGGGCACGAAAATATCCGAAAGCTATTATTACTCTTTTACATCCTGGAACGGTAAATACAAATTTATCAAAACCTTTTCATAAGTTTGTTCCAAAAGATAAATTATTCTCTCCTCAAAAGACATCAAGTTACATGATTGATATTTTACGGCACCAAAAGCCAACAGATTCAGGCAAATTTATTGCCTGGGATGGAAAAGAAATTCCTTGGTAAAATTTTATTTCATTAATAACTTTACTTCATTTAAAAATAAATCAATTTCATCTTCTTGTGTTATTTGGTGAATACAAACCCGAAACCATTTTGGGTCTTCGATAACTCTTATCCAAATTTTTTTAAGACCTAATTTTTTAATAAATGCATTTTTGTCAATAACTCTATTTACGTTAAAGCTTACTATCCCATTTTTAAGAGGGCTTTTTAGGGCTAATTCAATGTCTTTAAATTGATTTAATTCAAACCATAATTTATTACTCATAGCTGAAATAATTTTATTTTTTTTATTACTAGGGATATCATTTTCAAACAAAGATAGTGATTCTCTCAAGCCCGCTAGCAAAGGTACACAAGAAGTAGCAATCTCAAATTTTCTTGCATCTTCATGTAAAAGATTATCAGATGGTTCATAAATACCTTGCTCTTTTTTTAGGGACTTCCATCCAATTATTGTAGGTCTTGTTCTGCCAATAAATCTATCTGAAACGTAAAAAGCACCTAAACCTTCTGGACCGCATGCCCACTTATGGGAAGTAATTGCATAAAGATCAGAATATCTAACTTTCTCCTCAATTTCTATATGTCCAAAACTTTGAGCACCATCAACTATTAAATAGGAATTTTTGTTGACTTTTTCTAATTCATACTTTAATTCTTTTAAAGGTACCTCGTATCCGAAATTCCAAAGTACATGTGAGATAATTAATATTTTTGTATTTTTATTTAGGTATTTTTTTATCTCATGAATAACTAGTTCGTCATTTAAATTGCTTATTTTTTGAATTGGAAAAATATTTAATTTTAATTTAAATCTTTGACATAATTCTCTAACGGCTGCAACAATTCCAGGATGTTCGCAATCACTTATTAATATTTCATCTCCCTCTATAAAATCTATGCCCCATAAAGGTAATACCATACCGGTAGAAATATTTTCTGATAAAGCTATATTTTTGATTTTTACTCCCATTAATTTTGCAATTAATCTCTTGGTTAATATGACCTCATTATTTATATATGGCCAAACATTATTAGTAAAAGGACCAATCTCTTGTAATTTTTCCCAACTATTTATTATTTTTTTCAGAGAGGGGTTAGGTAGAGGACCTTGTCCACCATAATTAAAATAAATTTTATCTTTTAAGCTTGGTATTAATGATCTTAAATTGGTGGTCATTTATATTATTTATATATTTCCAACCAATGTTACTGTTCTAAATTCTATATCTTCAACTATTTTCCATGGTTCAGAACTTCTTTCAGCAAATTTAAGATTTTTAAATCCAATCTCTTTAAAATCACTAATGAATTCTGGTTCATACCAGGCTCCACTAATGCATCCACTCCATAAATCCGGATCATTTTGTAAACTTAATGGCACTTTTTTATTAGAAACGATATCGCTGATTGCAATTCTCCCATTAGCTTTAAGTACTCTTTTGATATTTTTTAATAAGGACTTTCTTGACTCTGGATTAACTAAATTTAAAACGCAATTGCTTAAAATAATATCAACAGATGAAGATTTTATAATGGGTTGATTTTCATTATTTAATTCGTCAAGCTTTTCAATAGATCCCTCTATGAATTGAGTATTTTTATAACCTATATTATTTGCAACATATTCTATGGCATCTCTTGAAAGATTTAGCATGTCTTTGTTTTGATCTACCCCTATAATTTTTCCATCTCTCCCAACTATTTGGGCACAAATGAATGCATTTTTTCCACTACCGCTTCCAAGGTCTAAAACTACATCATTTTGCTTGACATATTTTGTTGGGTCGCCACAACCATAATCTCTTTCAATTACTTCTCGAGGAATTGCATCTAGATATTTTGGATTAAATGATACTGGCGTACATAAACAACTTTCTTTCTCTATTGCAGCAGAACCGTATCTATTTTGTATTGCTTCTTTATGATTTAATTTGTTATTTTCAGATTCAGAATTACCGCAACAACTATTTGCCATTTTTAAATTGTTTTATTTTAATATAGCTAAAAAAAAACCCCCTAAAAGGGGGGGGTTATACTCAATTACTTTTGGTAATTTACACCTCTGTAATTAAAATAAGTTTTCTCATTATTAGATGAAACATTTAATTGTCTTTTTTTGTAAATGTTTCTTCTGTAGGTGAGCTCAACAACTTCCTTAGATGATGGTTTGTTGTTTTGTTCGTAGGTTTTTCCTCGGTAAATAAGTGTAGTCATAATTCGATAACAACACGGCTATCCCCCGTTCCATGGTATAGCTCGGACTGCGCTCCTTTTGGAGTGAACGAATAGTAGCAATGCTACATATTTATTATAGACCTAATTTTTAATAAAAGTCTATAAAAATTAATTTTGATAGTAAATTTTTTTAATTAATATGTTATTTAAAGTAAATTTTGTAAAAATTTAACGTATTTAGGTATTAATCTTTAATTTAGTAAACAAATTAAACTTTATTAGATATGACTGGTTTTCTTTATTTTTTGGGTAACACATTAAGATGGCCCGCTTTGAAAACCAGAGAATTCATTTCTCTTCATGCTTATCTATTAGTTATTTATTTAATAACTTATATTCTCAGCCAAAACGGTATAAATCAAGCTAATTTAGTTTTTACTCTTGGAATTTTAGCTCCACTTCTTATATCAATTGGTCAAGGCCTACCTGTAGATTGTTTAGATTATAAAACTGCACTTGCAAAAGAATTAGAGGGAAATTAATTCATCTATAAATACTATAAAACTTGAACCACTTCACTAATTTCAGGAATCATTTCTTTCAATTTTCTCTCAATTCCCATTTTTAAAGTCATAGTGCTGCTAGGACAACTTCCACATGCGCCCTGAAGTCTAACTTTTACAATTGGTCCATCAATTTCTGCAATCTCAACATTGCCTCCATCAGAAATTAAAAATGGTCTTAGTTCATCAAGAACTTTTTCAACATTTTCATTTGTGAGTGCAAGAGTCTCAGTACTCATAATTTTTAATTAACTTATAATTAGAGTAGAAAATAATTTCATTCTTTGCAAAAAAAATAAATTTTTTATAATGATTACTGAAAAAAATTTTTCCATTAATAGTAAATATGATGCAGTTTTAATTGGTGCAGGGATAATGAGCGCTACATTAGCGTTATTAATTAGTGAACTTTTTCCAGATATTAATATTTTAGTTATTGAGAAGTTATCGACATCAGGACAAGAAAGTAGTGGTGCATTTAATAATGCAGGTACTGGTCATGCTGCTAATTGTGAATTGAACTATACACCTACAGATGAGAATAATAAAATTAATATAGAAAAAGCCCTTTCAATAAATAATTCTTTTGAAGAATCGTTAAATTTATGGGCTTATCTATATGAGAGAGATCAAATAAATATAAAAAATTTTTTAACATTTCTTCCCCATATAAGTTTTGTCAATAATTCCGAAGATGTAGCTTTTCTTAAAAAAAGATTTGAATTGATGAAAAAATGTAGAGAATTCCAAGATATGGAATTTACTACTTCATATGATGAGATTTCTAATTGGTCGCCATTGATAATGAAAGATAGAGATAACAAACAAAAAATTGCTGCAACTAGGTTGAAAAGAGGAACAGATATAAATTTTGAAGCTTTAACAAGAGAATATTTTAAGTATCTTTCAAGAAAAGCAAATTTTGAAATTAGCTATAATACAAATTTATTAAATTTAAAAAGGATTAAAAATCATGAGTGGGATTTATATGTAAGTAAAGACGGTAATAAAAAAATTTTAAAAGCCAATTTTGTATTTATTGGGGCTGGTGGAAAAACAATTAATCTTCTTCAAAAATCTAATATCCCTGAGAGTAAAAATTATGGTGGATTTCCAGTAAGTGGGAAATGGCTAATTTCCGAAAATCAAGAGTTAAATTTAAATCATCATGCAAAAGTATATAGTAAAGCACCTATTGGCTCGCCTCCAATGTCTGTTCCTCATTTGGATTCTAGATGGATTGATGGAAAAAAATATCTTCTTTTTGGACCTTTTGCAGGTTTTACAACAAAGTTTTTAAAAAAAGGATCATATTTTGATCTTTTTGATTCATTTAAAAAAGATAATCTTTTACCAATTTTTGATGTTGGATTTAAAAATTTTGAATTAATAAAATATCTTGCTTTACAGCTACTAAAAATCATTTATCAAGAATTAAGGATCTTCAAGAAATCATGCCATCTGCTTGTAAAGAGGATTGGTATTTGAAAAATGCGGGTCAGAGAGTTCAAATTATTAAAAAAACAAATAATGGCGGTGCTCTGAAATTTGGTACCGAAATTGTTAATTCTTCTGATGGATCCTTATTTGCTTTATTGGGAGCATCTCCAGGAGCTAGTACAGCAGTAAATATTATGTTACAAGTTTTAAAAAAATCAAATTTTTATAGATGAAAATAAAGCAGCTTTAGATGAAAAAATAAATAAATTAATTCCACTGAATAATACATTATTAAACTCTAATGATTTAGAAATTATAAAGAGAAGGAATAATGACATTTTAGGATTCCACCAATAATTTTAATTAGCTAGTATTTATTTATAAGGTATGTTATTTAATCAATTGTATGACAAATATTCCTGTTTCAAAGTTAAGAAATTTCTGCATTATAGCTCATATTGATCATGGTAAATCTACTCTCGCAGATAGGTTATTGCAAGATACAGGCACTGTATCAACAAGAGACATGCAAGATCAATTTCTTGATAGCATGGACCTCGAGAGAGAAAGGGGGATAACCATAAAATTACAAGCTGCAAGAATGAAATATAAAGCAAAAAATAATGATGAATATGTTTTGAATTTAATAGATACGCCTGGGCATGTAGATTTTTCTTACGAGGTAAGTAGATCACTGCAAGCCTGCGAAGGGGCATTGTTAGTGGTAGATGCTAGTCAAGGAGTTGAAGCTCAAACCTTAGCTAATGTTTATTTGGCTATTGAAAATAATTTAGAAATTATTCCTGTTTTAAATAAAGTTGATTTACCAGGAGCTGATCCTGAAAAGATAAAAAAAGAAATTGAAGCAATAATTGGGTTAGATACATCAAATGCTATTCATTGTTCAGCTAAAACAGGAGAAGGTATTGAGGATATTTTAGAGGCAATTGTAAATGATATTCCAGCCCCAAAAGATACTACAAATATGCCTACTAAAGCTCTTATTTTCGATTCCTATTATGATCCATATAGAGGAGTTGTAGTTTATTTTAGAATTGTATCTGGATCAATTAGATCCAAAGATAAAATTTTATTGATGGCAAGTAATAAATTTTATGAATTAGATGAAATTGGAATAATGGCCCCTGATCAACAAAAAGTTAATGATTTACATGCTGGAGAAGTTGGATATCTAGCTGCATCAATTAAATCGGTAGCTGATGCAAGAGTTGGTGATACTATTACACTTTTTAATGCACCAGCTAAAGATGCCTTACCTGGTTATAAAGAAGCTAATCCTATGGTCTTCTGTGGATTATTTCCTACTGATGCTGATCAGTATCCTGATTTAAGAGAGTCTTTAGAAAAACTACAACTATCTGATGCCGCATTGAAATATGAACCTGAGACAAGTAGCGCGATGGGATTTGGTTTTAGATGTGGCTTCTTGGGTCTTTTACATATGGAAATTGTTCAAGAGAGATTAGAAAGAGAATACGATCTAGATTTAATTGTTACTGCTCCATCTGTTATTTATAAAGTAAATCTTAATGATGGTGAAAATATTTTTATTGATAATCCCTCTACAATTCCTGATCCGCAATTAAGAGATTCTATAGAAGAGCCCTATGTGAAAATGGAAATTTATGCTCCTAATGAATTTAATGGGACTTTAATGGGTTTATGCCAAGAAAGAAGAGGAATTTTTGTCGATATGAAATACATTACAACAGATAGAGTAACTTTGATCTATGAAATACCTTTAGCAGAAGTAGTTACAGATTTTTTTGATCAAATGAAAAGTAGAACCCAAGGTTATGCTTCGATGGAATATCATCTTATAGGTTATAGAAAAAATGATTTAGTAAGATTAGATGTCCTTATTAATTCTGAGAAAGCTGATCCTTTAACATCAATCGTTCATAAAGATAAAGCTTATGGGATTGGAAGAGGATTAGTTGAAAAATTAAAAGATCTCATTCCTAAACAACAATTCAAGATTCCAATACAAGCATCAATAGGGAGTAGAGTTATTGCAAGTGAAAGTATTAGCGCTCTTAGAAAAGATGTTCTATCTAAATGTTATGGAGGGGATATTTCAAGGAAAAAGAAACTTCTTAAAAAGCAGGCTAAAGGTAAAAAAAGAATGAAAGCTATGGGAAAAGTGGATGTTCCTCAAGAAGCATTTATGGCAGTATTGAAACTTAACCAATAATAAATGTCAATATAAGAAGATAGCTCTTTTTGTGATTTAAATCTAAAGTTATATTGAGATTATTATGCCTTAAAGTAAATTTGATTCAAATAAATTCATTTAATAATATTTCTGCGAATATAAGAAAAACTGGATTTATTATTTTATTTTTATACCTTTTCATAGCTATCTTATTCAAAATATTAGAGCTAAATAATAGTATTGATTTTTCTATATCTTTTAACAATGAAATATATGAACCACCCTCATTAAATCATTTATGTGGCACTGATCGATTAGGAAGAGATGTTTGCTTAAGAACTTTACAAGGTTCAAATATTGCTATTGAAATTGTATTTTTATCTTTAATTTTCGCAATTGGATTAGGCCTTCCATTGGGTTTAGTAAGTGGATATTTCGGAGGTTTTTTTGATAGATCATTATCATTGATAATGGATACTATTTTTTCAATCCCAGTCATTTTACTCTCTGTTGTTATTGCGTTTGTTTTTGGTAAAGGAATAATAAATGCAGCTTTTGCTCTATGTATCGTTTATTCTCCACAATATTTTAGGCTTATTAGAAATCAAACAATTTCAATTAAATCTTCTGATTATGTTCAGGCAGCACAAATTTCAGGGGCTAGTAATTTTAGGATAATAAGAAAGTACATAATTCCAAATATAATTACGCCGCTACCAATACTTTTGACTCTAAATGCAGCAGATGCTGTACTAGTTTTGGGTAGTTTGGGATTCTTGGGTTTAGGTGTCCCTGCAGATATACCTGAATGGGGAAGTGATCTTAATTTAGCAATTGCAGCTTTGCCAACTGGTATATGGTGGACTGCTTTATTCCCAGGATTAGCAATATTTTTTCTTGTTTTAGCACTTTCTTTTATCGGAGAAGGTATGGAAGATCAGTTAGGATAAAAATTATTTGCAAATTTCTCCATTTTCATCAATTTCAGGATATTCATAATTATTTTCTTTGTAAGAATCTTTGATTTCAGGATATGCCCATTCAAATAATGTCTTTTGATATTTTTGTTGATCAATTCCTTCACCATTTTTAGGAAGTAAACCTACTCGATCTCTTTGACGTATGGCTTCAAAAAGTAAAATTGAGGCTGCTACAGATACATTTAAAGATTGAACCATCCCGTACATAGGTATATAGATACATTCATCAACCTCTGCAAGTAAGTCGTCACTTAGCCCCCATTTTTCTGCTCCTAGAATAAAACAAGTATTTTGTGTGAAATCTAATTTTCTGTAATCAATAGATTTTTTATTTAAAGTTGTTCCAAATAATTTAAATCCTTTTTTTTTAAGTTTTTTTGCAGCATCAATTGATGAAGAGTGATTATTTAGGTTTACCCACTTTTGACTACCTTGAGCAGTACTATTAAAAGTTTTAACCTCATTCTTTTTACATATAAAATTCGCTTCAAAAACACCAGCGGCATCGCATGTTCTTAAAATTGCAGATAAATTGTGGGGTTTACTAACTCCCTCAACTAATACTGTTAGATCTTGTATCCTTCTATTTAAAACGCTTTTTATTCTTTTGAATCTTCGAGGCAATACCGACATCAAATAAATTAATAGTAATAGTTTATTATAAGTTTTTAGAAACTAATTTCTTAAACAAAATATAGCTGGCTTATATTTTAATTTCAATTAATTAATTTTTTATTCTTTTTATAAGAAATTATGATTTTGAAAATAAAAAGATAAATTATAATATTAAAAGTAATAATTGAATTTTATGGCATACATCGAGTGGGACTATACGGTTATAACAAGCATGGTTGAAACCCAAGGATGGACTTTGCCAGATAAAGGATCTGATGAATGGGAAAGTTTAATGATGAATTGGGAGAAACCATGAGAAAGGTTGGAATAGTTTTTGAAAAATATTGCGATTTCAAACCTGATGTTGGAGAGGGTGTTCATCTTTTAGATGAATAAAAGTTGAACCATTGACGTATCCCTTAATCAATGGTTGGTATATATAAAATAAATCAAATTCATTCAGATTTGAGTGTAGAATTATTAAGGCTTTATAAAGCTTCTCATTCTCATATTCAAAAAAATAGGTTGTTCTTAATAAAACTACAAATGTTTTTATCTATATTTCCACAATTGAAAGATTAAGTTTTTATATTTGATATAAAACATATGCAAAATAAACTAACTTTTTTATACGATGGCGGTTGTCCTCTATGCAGAAGAGAAACCGATTTTTTAAAAGGAAGAGATAAATTTGGAAATATTAAATTCGTTGATATTAATAGTGATGATTATGATCCAACAAATTACCAAAATATATCTTTCGAAAAAGCTATGTCTAATTTACATGGTATTTTGCATAATGGAAACTTAATTCAAGGACTTGATGTCTTAGCATATGCTTATCAACTTGTTGGTCTTGGTTGGGTATATTTCCCAATCAAGATACCGATTATTTCAAATCTTTTAAAAATTTTTTATAGTTTCTGGGCAAAATATAGGTTAAAGATTACAGGTAGAAATTCATTAGAAATTTTATGTGATTCAGAATGTAAAGAGTTGATATAACTATGGATATTCGAGAGATTGATAGAATTATCGAAATGTGCTGGGAGGATAGAACACCTTTTGAGGCAATAGAATTTCAATTCGGTTTAAAAGAGAAAGAAGCTATTGAATTAATGAGAAAAAATCTTAAAGAAAAATCTTTTAAGGTATGGAGAAAAAGAGTATCAGGAAGGAAAACAAAACATATGGAATTAAAATTATCGGATCGTTTTAAATCTACTCATAAAAGATCAATCTAATTTGAAAAATCTACCTCAAAAAATTTGTCCAGTTTGTCAGCGTAAATTTGATTGGAGAAAAAAATGGTCTTTATGTTGGGACGAAGTAGTTTACTGCTCTAAAAGATGTAGAAATAGGAAATCAAAAGCATGAAGCAAATTTCAATAATATTCCCGAATCAACTTTTTGAGGAAAGTCCGATTTTAGATTTTAAATGTGAAATCTTGATGCTGGAAGACTCATTATTTTGGGGAAACGATAAAAAATATAAGTGTATCAACCATATAAATAAAATTATTTTTTTACGTTCCGCCATGTATTCCTACAGGGAATATTTGCAGAAATCTGGTTTTAAAGTTATTTATGGATTTAATGAGAAAAATTTTGATACTTCTGATTATCTTTCAAAATATCGAGTAGAAAATTATGATAATGTAAATATTATCGAACCACATGATTACTTACTTTCAAGAAGATTAAATAATTTTTTTAAAAAAAATAATATTAAAGTGAATATTTTAAATTCACCAATGTTCCTTATAAAAGATGCATTAAAAAATAAATTCGAAGCTAATAATAAAAAGCCTTTAATGGCAAGATTCTATGAGAATCAAAGAAAAGATTTAAAAATTTTAGTCGATTCGAATGGTTCACCAATTGGTGGGAAATGGAGTTTTGATGAATTAAATAGGAAAAAGTTACCAAAAAACCAGAAAATACCAGATTTAAAAAATATACAAAAAAATAAAAATTTGATTGAAGCGGAAAAAACAATCCGTCAAAGTGATATTGAATATTTAGGAACTAGTGAATTTTTCTTTTATCCAACAAATTTTAAAGAGGCAAAAGATTGGTTGAGTGATTTTTTTGAAAACCGATTTTCTTTATTTGGTGATTATGAAGATGCAATAACAAAAAATGAAAGCTTCTTATGGCACAGTTTATTATCACCTCTTCTAAACTCAGGTTTGCTTACCCCAAAAGATGTAATTGATAAGGCACTTCTTTATTCAGAGAAAAATAATATTCCACTTAATTCCCTTGAAGGATTTATAAGACAGATTATTGGATGGCGAGAATTTATCTGTCTTACCTATAAAAAATATGGAAATAAAATGAGAACAACAAATTTTTGGAATTTTCCTAAAAAGACAATTCCTGAATCCTTTTATAATGCTTCTACTGGGATAGAACCGGTAGATAATGTAATAAGAAATATACTTAAATATGGGTATTGTCATCATATTGAAAGGTTAATGATATTAGGCAATTTTATGTTGCTTTGTAGAATCCATCCTGATGAAGTTTATAAATGGTTTATGGAAATGTTCATAGATTCATATGATTGGGTAATGGTTCCAAATGTTTATGGAATGAGTCAATTTAGTGATGGAGGGATATTTTCAACAAAGCCCTATATATCAAGTTCAAACTACATTAAGAAAATGTCAGATTATAAATCAGATCACTGGTGTGTTATCTGGGATGCACTTTTTTGGAAATTTATTCATGATTATGAAAGTTACTTTAGGAAACAATATAGATTGGCGATGTTAACTAGAAATTTGGATAAAATGGAAAGCTCAAAATTAAATAATCATTTAGCAATAGGAGCAGATTTTTTAAAAAATCTTTGATCAAAACATATATTATTCATTCTCAGAAATGAAAGATTAAAAGATTATTATATTATTACGAAATGTAAAGAAAGGTGTTAATTTAATATTACACGTCTTAATTAAATGAATTTAGGTTCACTTTATTTAAAAATAAATTCAACAGGTATTATTACTCTTTCAGAATTAGATTGGGTTACTAAACAACAGTTTAATTTTTCTAGAGTTGAGGAAGCTTTAGCTATAAAGCTAGGAAGATTACTTGACTCAGGTGATATTAATATCGGCTGCCGTATATATTGTTAAGGTCTTTCATCTATGGTTAACTTCAAAAATAAAATAGCTGGTTTAAAACTTACTAAAGAAAATATTCATAATTTAAATATCTATATTTTTCTTGGTTTTAATTTAACACTTGTATCTATTTTAGGTTTTTTCTGGTTTAACTCTTCTGTTAAAGATGTTGTCTAGATAAAAATTTTTTTAGTATATTTATAATAAATTTTCATAAATATTTGACTGAAGGATATTTGCAAAGGAAAGCATCATGGCAGGTTCTTTTAAAGGTAAGTTCTGGTAGATATTCTGATCGTGCTATAGATGAAGTATTATCAGATTATAGATTTAATTCGTTAGATATAGCTTTTATAACTGAACTATCATTTGGTTGCATAAGGTATAGGAAATACCTTGATTTATGGATAGACCATACATCTAAATTGTCACATAAAAAGCAGCCACCGAAATTACGTTGGTTGCTTCATATAGGTTTATACCAAATATTAAAAATGAGTAAAATTCCTTATTCCGCTTCTATTTCTACTACAGTTGAGAGCGCTAAAAAGTCAGACTTAAATAAGTTATCTGGTGTTGTTAATGCAATTTTAAGAAATGCAATTAAAAAAATAGAAAATAAAAATTATCCTAATATTCCAAATAATAAAATTGATAAAATTGCTTTTTTAGATTCATTACCTGAATGGTTAGTAGAGGAAATTATTGATTGGGTAGGAATTAATAATGCGGAAATTATTGCTAAATCTTTTAATAAAAAACCTTCAATTGACTTTAGAATAAATACCCTTAAAACAAATATGAAAGATGTAATAGAAGAATTTCGAAATTCAAATTTGGTTGCGATCGAGATCAAAGATCTTAAAACTGGTGTTGAATTAAAAAGTAAGGCAAGATCTATAAAAAAATTACCCGGTTTTATTGAAGGTAAATGGGTAATTCAAGATAGATCTTCTCAATCGATTGCCCCATTATTAAATCCTAAAAAGGGCGATAAAATATTAGATTTATGCGCTGCTCCTGGAACTAAAACAACACATTTAGCAGAATTAATAAAAGATGATGGGGAAATATGGGCTATTGATAGATCTAAAGTAAGATTAGATTTATTAAAAGATAATTTAAAAAGACTTGAAATTAAATGTGTTAAAACTTTTGTAGCTGATACAAATGAATTATTAAAATTAAAGCCAGATTTTTTAAATTATTTTGATAAAGTTCTTTTAGACGCCCCTTGCTCAGGTATAGGAACATTATCAAGAAATCCAGACGCAAGATGGTCTCTAAGTAATAGGAAAATTGATGAATTAATACAGCTCCAAATAAAATTACTTGAAAGTAGTAAATATTTTTTAAAAAATAATGGTACTTTAGTTTATTCGACATGCACAATATGCCCAAGGGAGAATAATTTATTAATAAATAGTTTCTTAACAAAAAATAGTGATATGCATTTAATTAGTGAAAAGCAAATACTTCCTGGTTTTAAAGATAATGGTGATGGATTTTATGCAGCTGTTATTAAGAATAAAAAATAATTTATTTACTTAGTAATGATTTTGTTTTATATATTTTCCAAAAACTTGCTGCATCTCCACTAGATAAAATAGTTTTTCTATTATCGTCAAATCCAATCCAAATACCTGTAGTGGTATTTTTGATAGAGCCTATAAACCATAAGTCTCGATAATTATCAGAGGTTCCTGTTTTACCAAATACTCTTTCGCTATTTATTGCAGCGGCTATTCCATTACCCTCTGTTATTGATTTTTCAAGTAATTTATTAATATTATTTATAACTTTTTTACTCATAATTCTTTTTTCAATAGGTTTATTTAACCAAATAATTTTTTCATTATTGAATTTAATTTTTTCAATTATTTCTGGTTTAATTATTTTTCCATCATTATTAATTGCAGAATATGCATTACTTATATTCAATAGACTATCTCCATATGCACCTATAGCTAAAGGTAAAACCTCATCAAATTTTTGGTTATAACCTAATCCAAATAAATTAGCTAAGGTTATTATATTTTTTAATCCTATTTCTTTAGATATTTTTATTGGAACAATATTTGAAGAATATTTAAATGAATCAATTAATGAGATTTTTCCTCTATATTTCTGTGAAAAATTTCTTGGACAATATCCATCCCAACATGTTGGTTCATCATAATAAAAATCATTTATATTTTTCCCAATAGAAAGGATGCCAATATATGGAATAATTTTAAATGTTGAGCCTAAAGGCCTTATTGCATTTATTACTCTATTAAATTCATTTACTAGTGGACTTCTCCCACTAACAAATGCTCTTATTAAACCACTATTTGATTCAATTGAAATTAATGCTACTTCAATATCTTTTGGCTTAATATTAGAGGCTAGTTTTTGTGCTTCTTTCTGCCATTGCATAAATAGACTTGATTTAATAACGATATAATCATCAAGTTTGAGATCATGATTTAATTTAAATTTTTTAATGGCCTCCTCAAGTATGAAATTAATCAATAATTTGTCATCTTCTAGATTTATTTCGCTAGATTTTTGATTTAATTTTATTTTCTCTTTTGTTGATTCATAAAGTTCTGTTTTATTGATAAACCCATTTTTATATAAAGAATTTAAAACTTTATTTCTATTTTGAATAGCTAAATCATAATTTTTGTAAGGAGAATAAATTGATGGGGCTGGAGTTAATCCAGCTAACAAAGCAACTTCAGATAAAGTTAATTCATGAATGAATTTACCAAAATAGATTTTTGCTGCCTCATTGATACCGTTAGCACCAGAACCTAAGTATATTTTATTCAAATAAATTTTAAGAATTTGATTTTTACTAAATCTCAAATCCATAATTAATGAAATAAGTATTTCTTTAATTTTTCTAAAAAAACTTAATTCATTATTTAAAAATATTAATCTTGATGCTTGTTGGGTAATAGTACTTCCACCCTCTACGATAGATCCATTCTTAAGATTTATAAGTGAGGCTCTGATTAAGCCCATAATATCAATTCCATGATGTTTTAAAAATCTTTTATCCTCTGCAGAGATAAATGCATTTTTAATTAATTGAGGTACTGTTTCTTTCTCATTTGAAATATCAAATTTGCGACTTAATTTACTAATAACTTCATTATTAGAAGACTCAATTCTATAGCTAAAGCTAACTTGATTTATTGAATTATCTTTGTAAGGGTCATAACTTAATGTGGATTTAATTATATTTGCGAGGAAAAAATATAACCATATGAAAAAGACTAAAGATGGTAAATAAAAAAGAAATTTTTGCTTTTGGGCTGGCACCTTAAGCGACTAAAAAACTATGGCCAATTGCTAAAGCAGTTATTAACATCCCAGTAATTAGAAATGGCTGAGCACTAGCTTGATATTTAACATCATATTTCAAGGGATCTTTTAGTAACCACATATCTTGAAAAGTAATCTGAGGTATTACTAATAAAACTAGTATGACTGATGCTAAATGTTGGCCAATAGAAATTAATACAATAACCATAGCTAATTGAAAAATATCAATTAGAGCTGCACTTATTCTGCTTGCGTTTTTAATTCCAAAAATTACAGGTAATGAATTAAGACCTAATTTAGAATCACCCTCTACACTTTTAAAGTCATTTATAACCGCTATTCCTAAACCTGAAAGGGAGTAAGCCAAAGTTAATATCGCGGTAATAAAAGTTAACTTACCAAATAAAGCTTGTCCAGCCCACCACGGAAGAGCTATATAAGATGCTCCTAAAGCATAATTACCCAACCAGCCATTTTGTTTTAATTTTAAAGGCGGTGCAGAATAGATATAGCTTACAAAAGATCCCCCTAGAGCAAGAAGAAAAACAGAAGGGAATTGATGTTTGGCATATAAATCTAATAGATAAGCTACTACTAAACCTAGAATTAAAAGTACCCAAATTTGAATTTTTACTTGTTTTATTGAAATTGCTCCTGAAGGGATAGGTCTATTAGGCTCATTTATAGCATCAATTTCTTTATCGAAAAAATCATTAATTGTTTGAGTATAACCTGCAAGTAAGGGACCACTCATAAGCATGCAAGCAAGAGATGCTAGAACATTAGAAAATGTCCAAGTAAAATTGCCGCTTGCAGCCGCTCCGCAAATTACTCCCCATATTAAAGGAATCCAAGTTATTGGCTTCATAAGTTGGATTCTAAGTTTCCACAAACTTTTAGTTTCCGAAGCTCCTTTTATTCCTAAGAGTTGTTTTGGATCATTCACTTAACAATTAACCTCGTTCAATTTCTTCAGGGAAAAACCAATTTTCCTGACCAGATTGGAATTGTACTACTAAGCCAATACTTCTCCCATCTGACATTTTATATCCTTTAATTGTAGCTCTTGAATCAATTGATATTTGTTCAATAAGCTTACTCGGTAATCTATCTTTAACTTTATCTATATTTATTTTAATTTTACTACCTATTCTTGGTAATAATTTTGTGTCATCCATAACGTTATAAAATAGAATCTATAAGCAAGATTAACAGTATTTGGACAAATTTTTTTAAAATGGTTGCTCTTCGTTTAATACCCTGTTTAGATATAGCGAATGGACGAGTTGTAAAAGGCGTCAATTTTGTAAACCTTAGAGATGCTGGAGATCCTGTTGAATTAGCTTGCCTTTACTCGGATGAAGGTGCTGATGAACTTGTCTTCTTAGATATTAAAGCTACTTTTGAAAACAGAAAAACATTAATTGATTTAGTCTCTAGAACAGCTAAAACTTTGAAAATTCCTTTTACAGTCGGGGGAGGCATTAATTCTGTAGAGTCTATTAATGAATTATTAAGGGCTGGAGCTGATAAAGTGAGCATTAATTCATCAGCAGTAAAAAATCCTGCACTCATATCTGAAAGTTCAAAAAAATTTGGTAGACAATGTATTGTTGTAGCAATTGATGCTAGAAAAAAATTTAATAAATCTGATGAATGGGAAGTTTATATAAAAGGTGGTAGAGAGAATACACAATTAGATGTAATAAGTTGGGCTAAAAGAGTTGAAAAACTTGGCGCTGGTGAAATCTTATTAACTTCTATGGATGGAGATGGTACTCAATTAGGATATGATTTACTTCTTACTGAAAAAGTATCAAGCGCTGTAAATATTCCTGTTATCGCATCTGGAGGAGCTGGTAGTTTAGATGATATCTTTGAAGCTTTTGTCAAAGGTAAAGCATCAGCAGCTCTTCTAGCTTCTTTATTACATGATAAAAAACTTACAATTAAAGAAATAAAATCTTATCTTTTAGAAAAAAATCTTGTTATTAGGCCTTATGAATGAAGAACTTAATAACAAAACTATGAATTGATTAATGTTTTTTCGGACTTCAAAAAATGTAAAAAATATTTTTAATAATGTTTCTTACAAATATGATTTTTTAAATGATTTATTAAGTTTAGGTCTTCATAACTTATGGAAACGAGAATTAGTAAGTCTTGCGAACCCAAGGGCTGGAGAAAATTGGGGGGATTTATGTTGTGGTACTGGAGATATTTCTTTTATTATAAATAAAAAGGTATTACCTAATGGGAGGGTTATAGGAATTGATAATGCAGAATCAATTTTAGATATTGCTAAGAAAAAATCAGAAAATGTAAAAAATAATTCTATCATTTGGCATCAAGAGGATATCTTTAATATTAAAAAAGAAGACTATAGATTTGACGGGATATGTATGTCATATGGTTTGAGAAATTTAAATAATGTTTATAAGGGATTAACAAAAGTTTATGAAATCTTAAAAGAAGATGGAAAAGCAGCCTTTTTAGATTTTAATCATGCAAAAGAAAAATCTTTGACGGATAAATTTCAGAAATTATATTTACGTAATATTGTTGTACCTATTTCATCTATATTTAAACTTAGCAAAGAGTATTCTTATATTGAAAAAAGTATTGAAGATTTTCCCTGCGGTGAAGAATTAATTAAAATTTCGAATAAAATTGGTTTTAAAAAGATCCAATTTAAGACACTATTTTTTGGACAAATGTGTATTTTATTAATACAAAAATAGTTAAAACTTAGTTTTTATTTCTCCAGCAGAAAGTACAACTGCCCCATCTTTCAATTTCTCCTTTTGGGGCGGGTCTATTACAATTCTTACATAATATTATTTCTTTATTTTTAACTCTGCTTGGGTGATTATCCCAAATTTTTTTTGTATCAATAAAATTATTTTCATACTTATTATCTTGATAATTTTGAATAATCCTTATATTTTTTACATGAATTCCTAATCGAATAATTGACTCTTTTAATTTATGTTTGTTATAAAGCAACGCCTGCCTCCATTGGGGATTATTCGCAACAATAGTAAGAATATTATTTTCAATTTTTAATGGTCTACATTCCTTAGCTAAATCTGCTCCAACAATGTTTATCCATTGAGAAGATAATGATAATATTACATCTAATTCTGACCAAGACTTTTTAAATTGTTTAAGACAATTTTTTAAGGTTTCTGGTTTTCTTTTATCCAATTTTAAAAAATAGTTGCTTATTAATTTTAAAAATTAAGGTTATTATTAAAATTTATAATCTCATAATAAGTATTATGTATTAGTTAAGTGCTTAAAAATTTGTGAAAATTAATGGATCTGCAGCTAAAACTTCATATTTTTATAAGAAAACAAAGCAATATTTCCCTAACTGGAAATTAATTTATAAATTTAAATGTACTAGCACAGAACATTTGCTTGATGAATATTTAAAATTAAATAATTTAAAAAATATTCCAATTGCAATCTTCTCTAGATCTCAATCTTTAGGATTTGGACGTTATGAAAGAAAATGGTTTTCCCCTAATGGAGGGATCTGGTTTAGTGCAGCTTATCCTATTAAATCAAAAACATTTATCTCAGAACTCTTTTCTATTTCAATAGCTTATAAATTATGCGAAATGTTATCTGAGGAATCGATAAACGTTAGTTTAAAATGGCCTAATGATATTTTTTATGGATCAAAGAAGCTAATTGGATTTTTACCAAAAGTTGTAACTAGAGGAGAACAAACTAATTATGTAAGAGTTGGATTTGGTATGAATTTAAATAATAAAAGTCCTTTGAAAGGAATATCCTTATGCAAAATTTTAAATAAAAAGAATTTATGTGAGTCTTATTGGTCATCAAAAATTCTCCATGTTTTTAATGAAGCAATTAATATCAATAAAAAGAGAGATTTTATTATACATGGAGCTAATAAATTCTTAAATAAAACTTATTTACCAAAAGAATATATTGAAAATGATTGGATAATAAAAAATATTGATTCAAGAGGTGGTTTAGTTATTTCTAAAGATGAAGATCAAAAAATAATAAATTTGTAGATTATTTATTTTTAGATAATTCAATTAACTTACCATCTTTAAATCTTGCAATTTTTTGAGCTCTTCTAGCTACTTCATTCTCATGAGTGACAAGTACTATTGTGATTCCAGATTGGTGAAGTTTATCAAAAAGATCAAGCACATCTTCTGTAGTCTGAGAATCTAAAGCTCCAGTAGGTTCATCTGCTAATAATAGTGAAGGTTTATTAATAATTGCTCTTGCGATAGCAACTCTTTGTTGTTGTCCCCCAGATAATTGGTTCGGTTTATTGTTGATTCGTTCATTAAGGCCAACTCTCATTAAGGCTTCTTTGGCTCTCTTTTCTCTCTCCTCAGAATTTACACCTGCATAAATCATTGGAAGCATTACGTTCTCCAATGCTGTTGCATCCATTAATAGATGAAATTGTTGAAAAACAAAACCTAATTTTTGATTTCTTAATTCTGCTAATTCGTCATCAGATAAATGTTCTACCGAATAATCATTTAATTTATATTGACCAGAAGAAGGCCTATCTAAGCAGCCTAAAATATTCATAGCCGTACTTTTGCCTGATCCACTAGCACCCATTACAGCAAGATAGTCTCCTCTATGTATATCTATGCTTACTTCATCTAATGCTTTTACAATAAGATTATCTTTACCGTATGTTTTTGATACATTTTCTAAACAAGCAACAACACTCATTATTTTTAATTAATTAATGAATAGAAATTAATAGTAGCTAAGCTTTTTTGAAGAAAAGGAGTTTCGGAGACAGCTGTATTAGCTAGTTTAAAAAGAGGATTGGAGAGAATTCCTCCAAGAGCGGTCACTGCTAAACATGTATATAATGCAACTCTTAGCGGAGGTAAGCCAACAACATCCCATTTTGTTTCAGGATAAGATTTTACAATTTCTGATGCTTCTTGAGGTTCTTTTACTACCATCATTTTTATTACAGAGATGTAGTAGTAAATAGATATTACGGAAGTAACTAAACCTACTATTACTAATAGATATTGTTGATCAGCCCACCCTGCAAAAAAGAGATAAATTTTTCCAAAGAAACCTAACATTGGAGGTAATCCTCCAAGAGATAGCAAGCATATACTTAAACCCAAGGTTATCAAGGGATCTTTTTGATACAAACCTGAATAATCAGTTATTTTATCTGAACCAGTTCTTAAAGAGAAAAGAATTACGCATGAAAAAGCTCCTAAATTCATAAATAAGTATGCAGCAAGATAAAGAACAGCTGCAGAAAGACCATCCTGTGTGCCTGATACTATTCCAATCATTACGAAACCTGCTTGTCCAATGGAACTATAAGCCAACATTCTTTTCATTGAAGTCTGCGCTAAAGCAACAACGTTTCCAAGTACCATACTTAGGATGGCTAATATTGTAAAAAGTAATTTCCATTGAGCATCAAAAGAAGTAAAGCTAGTAATTAATATTCTGATTGCAAATGCAAATCCTGCTGTCTTAGATCCAACAGAAAGAAAAGCAACTACTGGGGTTGGCGAACCTTCATATACGTCTGGAGTCCATTGGTGAAAAGGAACTGCAGCAATTTTAAAGGCTACTGTTGATAATACAAAAACAAGCGCTATAGAGGTAATGAAGGAGGGTTTATTTATTAATTCAATGCCAATATTTTCAAGATTAGTTGATCCACTTAGTCCATAAAGAAGTGATGATCCATATAGGTAGACAGCAGCAGCTGCTGATCCAACGAGAAGATATTTTAATGCAGCTTCAGAGCTTCTTGGATCTCTCTTTAAATATCCAGAAAGTAAATAACTTGCAACTGATAATGTTTCTAGAGATATAAATACACTTACTAAGTCAGTAGATCCACACAAAAGCATTGCTCCTAGTGTCGCTGATAAAACTATTGCTGCAAACTCTCCTATAGGACTTCCACTCTGTTCTGTATAACGCCAACTGATAGATAATGATATTAGCGTTGAAAGTGAAATAATACCTCTAAATGCTAATGATAAATTGTCAGAAATAAATGAGCCAAGAAAAGCGCTATCAGCTGGATTACTCCATTGAAAAGCTAATGCGACAAGGGAACTACCAAGTGATACGTAACAAATAATCGGAGCCCATTTGGATGCTGTTTTTTCTCCTGCTAGATCAACTATTAGGGTCCCAACAATTCCAAGCAATATAAAAGCTTCAGGAATAATTGCCTGAGCATTAAGATTAAATGTGAGGATTTCGTTAGGCACTAATTTAAAAAATTTGTTTGAATTTAGGATTAATAGTTAATATTAACTTGATTATAATTTGTAGGCGGGTTAATTGTAATTCTCAAGAATTAATACTTGAGGATTTTCAATTAACCATAATATGCCTAAATGGAATAAAAAACTAATTTTTATTGAATTCTTCCTTGGAACACACACTAGTTATCGTTGAAAGTCCTACTAAAGCAAGAACTATTAGACAGTTTTTGCCTTCTAACTTTGAAGTACTTGCTTCAATGGGGCATGTCAGAGATTTGCCTAAAGGAGCTGGCGAAATACCAGCAGCTATGAAGAAAGAAAAGTGGTCAAGAATTGGTGTTAATACAACTGAAGATTTTGAACCTCTTTATGTTGTCCCTAAAGAAAAGAAAAAAGTGGTTAAAAACTTAAAAGATGCATTAAAAGGGGCTACCCAACTTTTACTTGCCACTGATGAAGATAGAGAGGGAGAAAGTATTAGTTGGCATTTAATGCAATTGTTAAAGCCTAAAATCCCAACTCGAAGAATGGTTTTTCATGAGATAACTAAGAAGGCAATTAATAAGGCACTTGGGGAAACACGTGAAATTGATATGGAATTAGTTCAAGCGCAAGAAACAAGAAGAATACTTGATAGACTTTTTGGTTATGAACTTTCCCCACTTTTATGGAAAAAAGTTGCTCCCAGATTATCAGCTGGACGAGTTCAATCTGTTTCAGTAAGATTATTAGTAAAAAGAGAGAGAGAAAGAAGGTCTTTTAAAAAAGCTTCTTATTGGGATTTAAAAGCGTTATTATCCAAAGACGAAATAAATTTTGAATCAAAATTATTTAGTGTAGATGGTAAGAAAGTAGCTAATGGTTCTGATTTTGATGAGAAGACTGGCCTCCTAAAAGTGGGAAACAAATCGTTGATATTAGATGAAAAGCAAGCCTTAAACTTATTAAATTCTCTCAAAAAAGAGAAATGGGAAGTAAATAAAATCGAGAAAAAGCCAACAACGAGGAGACCTGTACCGCCTTTTACTACCAGCACATTGCAGCAGGAATCAAACAGAAAATTGAGATTATCCGCTAGAGAAACAATGAGATGTGCTCAAGGCTTATATGAGAGAGGCTACATAACATATATGAGAACAGACTCAGTACATTTATCTCAGCAGGCTATAGATGCCTCTAGACAATGCGTTTTAAAAAAATATGGAAGTAAATATCTTTCTGAAAAACCCTCGTCAATATAATGCAAATGCAATAAATGCTCAGGAAGCTCATGAAGCGATAAGGCCAGCAGGAGAGCAATTTAAAACTCCAGCCGAAACTGAATTAGTTGGTAGAGATCTTGCCTTATATGAACTCATATGGAAAAGAACTGTAGCAAGCCAGATGGCTGATGCAAAACTAACAATGCTTAATACAGAAATTTCTGTGGGAGATGCAATATTCAAATCTAGCGGTAAAACCATTGATTTTGCTGGCTTTTTTAGAGCTTATGTTGAAGGTAGTGATGATCCTAGTGCTGCATTAGAACAACAAGAAGTGATACTGCCTAATTTATTGGTTGGTTCAAGTCTTAATATTGTTAAAAATGAAATTATTCCACATGAAACAAAACCCCCATCACGATATACAGAAGCAGCCTTAGTAAAAATTTTAGAAAAGGAGGGGATCGGGAGACCTTCTACTTATGCGAGCATAATTGGAACAATCGTGGATCGTGGTTATGCTCAAATATCATCAAATTCACTTGCCCCTACTTTTACTGCATTTGCAGTCACTGCCTTACTTGAAGAGCATTTTCCTGAATTAGTTGATACAACCTTTACCGCCAAAATGGAATCATCATTGGATGAAATCTCATCTGGTAATTTAGAGTGGCTTCCATACCTAGAAACCTTTTATAAAGGTAAAAATGGTTTAGAAATAAAAGTACAAAAAACTGAGGGTAATATTGATGGCAAAGCATATCGGCAAGTTGATTTCGATGATTTACCTTGTGTAGTTCGTATTGGTTCAAATGGTCCTTGGTTGGAAGGAACAAAACTAGATGATTCTGGTAATGAAATTCAAGCTAAGGGAAATTTGCCTATGGATATAACTCCTGGAGATCTTGATAAAAAGAAAGTTGATCAAATTTTAAGTGGTCCTTCAGATTTGGGGCAAGATCCTAAAAGTGGAGAAAAAGTATTTTTAAGATTTGGACCTTATGGTCCTTATGTTCAATTAGGTAATAATGAAAATAATCAAGAAAAACCTAGAAGAGCATCACTACCCAAGGAATTAAAAACTGATGATCTAACTCTTGAGCAGGCATTAGAATTACTAAGTTTACCTAGATTACTTGGGGAACATCCTGAAGGAGGAATTATAGAGGCTGACAGAGGAAGATTTGGTCCCTATGTAAGATGGATTAAAAATGAAAAAGATTCTGAGAATAGATCTCTGAAAAAAGAGGATAATGTGTTTACTGTTGATTTAAAAAGAGCTTTAGAGGTTCTCTCAATGCCAAAATTAGGAAGAGGAGGTAGAGAAGTTTTAAAAGATTTAGGAAAACCAGATGGATCCAAAGATAAAATACAAATCTTTAACGGTCCATATGGAATGTATGCAAAATATGGAAAAGTAAATGTCTCTTTACCAAAAGATACAGATTTAGAAAAATTATCGCTTAGATGAAGTTTTAAATTTGCTTAATGAAAAATTAAAAGATAAAAAATCGAATCCTAGAAGAAAAATTTCGAAAAAGAAAAAATAATAAATTATATTTAAGCTGTGATTTTTAAACTTTTTAATTATTTTTTGATTCTTTTTCTTCTTCAATCTTGCTCGGGAGGAAGAGTTGGAAATTTTCTTGAATTAAGTTTCAGTAATATAAAAGAAGATGAATTAAAAAGTATTGAAAATAATGTTAAAAGTGAGAAAGTTCTCATAAATAACAAAAATTTAAAAGATTCTAATAAACCTGAAATTATTAAAACTAATAAGGATTTTCCAAAACCAACTAATAAAATTAATACACAAAAACAAAATTTAAAATCTGATGAAATTAATAATAAGAAAAAAAAAGTTATTAAACAAAATATAATTAAAGATAAGAATAAAAAAATAAAAACTAATTATGAGCCTCAATCATATAGGGTCGTAATTATTTTAAAAGGAGTTGATCCAACAGATCCTTCACAAAAATTTTCAAATGTTCTTAAAAATGCAAATATTATTTTTGAAATAGAAAAAATTGAACGTTTTCAAGAAAATGATTTAAAAAATTAAAATGTATAATAATCTGAAGAGAAATGAAAATAATAAATAAATCAAAAGCTTTAAATATTATCGAGCCATCTTACATGGCTTCTTTAGCAGCTTTATTGTGGATTGCACTTTACTATCTTCCTGTTGGAGGAGCTTTGTTTAGACTTGCCCTTCCTCTACCTATAGCACTTCTTCACTTAAGAAGAGGTACAAGAGTAGCTTTAGATGGGGTAATTGTTCAGTTTTTTCTATTAATAATTCTTATGGGTCCAATTAGGGGACCATTATTCTTATTCCCATATGGTCTTTTATCTTTTTGGCTAGGTTGGTCATGGCTTAAATCTAAAAATTGGTGGTTTAGTTGGTTTTTTGGAATAATCATTGGTACCTTTGGATTTCTCATTAGAGTATTAGCTCTATCAACTTTGGTAGGAGAAAATCTTTGGGTTGTAATAACTAGGGCAAGTTACTCCCTAATAGAAAAAATTTGCTCATTATTGAATATTGCATCTTCACCTTCCTTAATAACTGTACAAATAGTTGCGATTTTATTAATAATATTTCAAGAGATAATATATGTTTTGACTATTCATATTATTGCATATGCAGTTTTTCCTAAACTTAGATCTAAAATACCCGAACCTCCTGAAGTAATGAGCGGATTTGTAGACTTAAACCTTTAAAAATTTAAAAATATGGAAGAATCAAATTTTAAAATAAAATTTTTTGGAAGCAAATTAGATAAAAATAAAATCATTAGTAAGATAAATTTAATAAAGCATCAAATAAATCAATATAAATTTTTTTTAATAATTGCTGGGACTAATACATCACAAGTAGAAGGAATATCATCTGCAGGGATTGATTCAGAATCAAGAAAAATTACACCCTTAGCGGATGCAGAATTTTTGATTTATGGACCAACTAAAAATCATAAGTATACATTACCTTCTCTAAAAGCTGGAGTTACTCCAGCACTTATAAGTAATGTGTGTGCCGCTTTACTAAAAACAAAATTTGATATAGTGCCACTTGGTGTTTATCATAAACCTTACTTTAAATATTTAAGCATAGATAATTATTTGATAAAGCCTGCAAATTGCCTCTCTTCAGGAAATGCAATGCCAAAAAAAAGAGTTAAGAATCTTTTTGATAAAGGTTTTGAAATGGCAAAGAACTTAGATAGACCAATCTTTATTTCTGAATCAGTTCCAGGAGGTACCACTACTGCACAGGCAATTATGGAGGCTTTCGGATTAAATGTTTCTAATTTAGTAGGGAGTAGTTTACTAAAGCCCCCAAGAAAATTAAAAAAGGAAATTATCTCTAAGGGGATTCTTAATTCAAATTTAAAAAAAAATTTTAATTCAATTGATGTTATCGCATCATTAGGAGATCCATTTCAAGCATTTTCTATGGGCTTATTAATAGGTGCTAGAAAAAAAAATAAAACAGTCATACTTGCTGGAGGTAGCCAAATGATAACTGTTTTGTTGCTGGCTTTAGAGTACTTAGACTTTAAAGATAAACAAAATTTTGTAGATCAAATTTTTATTATTACAACAAGTTGGTTGGTACGTGATAATGCATTGAATCAATTATTAGATTTAGTTTCTAAAAGACATAAAGTAAATTTATATGGTTTTGCAAGCTGTTTAAATTTTAATTCTTCAAAGTTAAAAGAACTGAAAGATTATGAGATTGGTTATGTAAAAGAAGGGGTAGGAGCGGGTGCATTGTCATTGTTGGCTTATTTGAAAGGTTTTAAATATGAAGAAATAGTTTCAAAATGCGAACATTCCCTTTTAAGGATGAGGAAGTTTGGTCAAATTTCTAAATATGATGAAAAAAATGATTAATAAATTTTTATCTAGAAGAAAATTTATTAATGTTGCAAAATTATCTTTTTTATTCCTTTTAAGTTCCTGTCGGAATTTTTCTGAAAAGGTTAATATCGCTTTTCAAAAACAATTTTATCCTCTGCAGTTTATAGATTTAATTCCAAATCTTTGGCATCAAAAAGCTATTAGCCTAAATAAGTTTTCTAAAAAAAGTAATCTTGAAGATTTAAAAAAAATAGATTTATTACTTATTACTGATGGTTGGTTGAACAAAATTAATTTTGATGATTTTGAAAATATCAATCCTTCTTTACTTTCCAAACTAGACGATAGATCAAAAACTTATCTTAGTAATTATGATAAATCTAAGCAGGATAAATTAATGCCCATAGGAATTAATCCTTACGTAGTAATAATTAAAAATAATAAAAACTATAAAATTGATAATAATAATTCCTGGGATTTTTTATTTTCAAACGATTTCAAAGGAAAAATAATTTTACCTAAGAGTGCGAGAATTGTCCTTTCAATAATGCAAAGGATTAAAAATAGAGATCTATTACAAAATATCGCAAAACAAGAATTTATTTATGATGATAAGAATTCTTTAGATTTGTTAGTTAATACTGAAGCAGCTATCGCAATTACTCCATTTAGCTTATCCCAAAAATATTTAAAAATTGATTCCAGACTTTCTATCTTTTTTCCAGATGATGGAGTTCCATTGCTATGGAATTTTGCAATGATTAAATCTTCTTTGAATATTGAAGAATTTAATAACTGGATAGATTTATTATCGGAGCCTAAAACAGCAAAAATGTTGGTTAAGGCTGGTTGGTATCTCCCTTTCCAAACTGTTACTATGAATCAACTATATAGCGAAAATATAAAGCAATTTTCTGGGTTGAATCTTCGTCCCTCTAAAAAATGTTGGGATAATAGTTGGTCATTTCCCCCTTTGAATCCCCAAGAAAAAAAAGAATTGGAAATTTTAGGGAATAAGTTATTAAACCCATAATTATCCCCATAATCTTTTTCTGGGAGTTTCAATTAATAGATTATGAGTCTCTTTCAATAAGTTAGGGATATCTAATTCATGTGGACATTTTGAAATACAAATATTGCAGCTATCACAGGAATTGGCATTTTTCAGTTCCCACCAGTGTCCAGCGCGACCTATTAAATTGTATCTTTCTTTAGCAAATTCGGTTTGACCGTTTCCAATATATATATTCCTTAATCTTAATATTTCTGGAATAGGGACATCATTTGGGCATGGTAGACATGCTCTACATTGCTCGCATTTAGTCTCACCCAATCTTGAAGCAGAAAGATCCTCAATATTACCTATAATCTTTATCTCCTCTTTGGTAAGTTTATGAGTTGCATTAGCTAGTTTTATTGCTAAATCAAAATCCTCTGGTTTATTAGCTCCTAAAGAAAGAGTAGTGATTCCCTCAGAGAAAAGAAATCTATATGCTATTTCTAGCGGGTGGTATGGTTTTGATGCTTCAAGTAGTATTTGACTGGGTAGGTAAAGCTTCCCTCCTTTATCTGCTGGAGAAATTGCTAAAACACCCATATTTTTTTTTAAAGCTTTTTGAGCTAAAGGTAATTTTGATTTATCTAATAAATGCACATGGAGATTACAAAAATCAAATAAATTTGATTCGATGGCATCATCTATTAACTTAAATCCCCCATGAGAGCTAAATCCTATTTGATCAACTAATCCCATCTCTTTAGCCCAATAAATAAATTGCTTGCCCTCGCCACTCAGGACCCAATCAAGATGTTCGTTTAAATTTATTCCGTGGATAGCTAAATTATGAATTTTTTTTAAATTTAAATCACTTAAAGACTGATAAAAATTTTTTTTAAGATAATTAAAATCGCCTTTTGGTAAAACTTTTGTAGTAACAATCCAATTTTTTTTATTAAAATCATTTTTATTTTGAAGCTGTTCTAGTGCTTTCCCAATAAAGTATTCTGCTCTCCCATAAGATTGTGCAGTTTCTATGTGATTAATACCTGCAAAATAGGCATGTTTGATAACTTGATACATTTTTTCAGCATTATCTACAGCCCTCATTGTTCCAAGAGTAAATGAACTAACTTTAGTTCTTCCCCCATAAAGCCTTTTTTGTGAATTAACAATCACTTCTTTAGCAAATAAGAATTTTGGATAAGTCTTAATCTATTTATAGTGGTTTATCATTTAAAGTAAATAAAAATATTTAAATTTTTCTAATTTATGTTTACAGGTATAGTTAAAGCAATTGGTAAATTAAGAAAAAATAATAACCAATTGAGTATAGAAATTTTAGATAATTACTTTGATATAAATATTGGAGATAGCATTGCAGTTGATGGAATTTGTCTCACAGCTAAAGAAATATTCGAGCATACTTTTACAGTCGATGTAAGTGAAGAAACATTAGAAAAAACTACATTAGGTAATAAATCTAATTTTGATGGAATAGTAAATATTGAACCAGCACTAAGAATATCAGACCGATTAGGAGGACACATTGTAAGTGGACATGTAGATGGTTTAGGGGAAATTGTAAAAATAGATAAGTTGGAAAAATCTTGGTTATTGTCTATTAAGTGGGAGGATTCATATTTTTCTAAATATATTTCTTTAAAAGGAAGTATTTGTGTCAATGGGATTAGTCTTACAATTGCTGATCAGAAAAATAATGGTGAGATTTTTTCAATAGCAATTATTCCTCATACTTGGGAAAATACTAATTTAAAGTTTCTTAGTGTGGGGCAAAAAGTAAATCTTGAAGCTGATACATTGATAAAATATGTTGAGAGACTTTTATTATCTGGAGAAAATAAAACATCTCCATCATCTGAAATTATTAATTCAAATTGGTTGAAAGATAATGGTTGGAATTAATATTTACTTTATTGGAATTAGATAAATAGTTTTTGAATCTTTTTTAATATCAATTTTAAATTCTTGTCCTGGAGTTAAGCCTAGTTTTTTAGTATAGGCGTGACCAATTAAGAGATTTCCATTGCCATGAACTTTTGTTTTAAAAACAGCTTGCCTTCCTCTGACTGATCTATTTCCAGCTCTACCAGGTCCGCTATTTCCCAATTTATATCCTTTGGCTTCGACTAAAGCCCTATAAAAACTTTTTCTTAATACCCTTCCGCTAGGACCAACATAACCACATCCTCTAGCTATTTCATCCTCAGATTTTTTACTTAATAATTTTGATTTTTCAAGGAGTTCTTTTCCTACAAGCATTATTAAATAGGTTTTGTTCCTATCAATAATATTATTATTGTGGGGATATAGATTTAATAAAAAATATATTGTAATGAGTTGAATTTTCGTATCATAAGAGATACAAAATAATAAATAAAATTACCCAAATACCATCCACAAAATGCCAATATAACTCAACGGCTTCAAAAGGGAACATATTCTTATAAGATATTCGACCTCCCTCGATTCTTGTTTGCCAAAGGATTATGAGTATCATTAAAGTCCCCAAAGTTACATGCAACCCATGAAAACCTGTAAGAGCATAAAAAGTACTTGCAAATAAATTATCTGTTAAGCCAAATGGCAAATGAAAATATTCGAAGAGCTGACAAATTAAAAAAGATATACCTAAAACTGCAGTAATTAATAGCCATTTCTGTGATTCAACATTATTTTTTTTTAAGAGAGCTTTTCCAGCTTTATGGAAGGTGGCACTGCTGACAAGCAATAAAATTGTATTAATTGTAGGAATTGGTAATTCAAGTTCGTATATAGCACCATCAGGGAGAGGATTTACTGCTTTATAGGTTAGGTAAGCTGCAAAAAAGCCTGCAAATGTCATTCCATCTGCAATTAAAAAAGTAATTAATCCAAATAATCGAAAATCTTCATGATGTCCATTATCTTCGTTAGATGAATTCTCAAGTTTTTTAGGATTAATAGTGGTCATAGAAATAGTTAATTATCAGTAGTTATCACTTCCATAACCGTATGGCTCAGTAACTAGGGGTGCTTCACCCTTCCAATTTTCTACTGGGGGTGGAGAAGAAGTTAACCACTCTGGAGTTAGAGCTTTCCATGGATTATCACCTGCTTTTTTGCCATTTTTAACACTTAAAAAAATATTGATTAAAAAAGGAATAGTACTTATTGCCATGAACAAAGCACCTAAACTACTTATCTGATTTACAAATTGAAATTGAGGATCATATTCTGCGACTCTTCTTGGCATACCATTTAATCCAAGCCAGTGTTGCGGTGCAAAACATAAATTGAAACCAATGAAAGTTAAGGCAAAGTGAAGTATACCTAATTTCTCATCTAAAAGTTTTCCTGTTACCTTTGGAAACCAATGATAAATAGATGAAAAAATCACAAAGACAGAACCTCCATAAACAATGTAGTGAAAATGCGCAACCACGAAATATGTATCATGGACATGAATATCAAAAGGTACTTGTGCAAGAGCAACTCCTGTTATGCCTCCAAAAACAAAATTTATTATGAAACCGCAAGAAAATAGCATTGCACTATTTATCGAAATTTTCCCGCCCCACATAGTAGCTACCCAGTTAAAGAATTTTATTCCAGTAGGAACGGCAATAAATGCTGTTGCAATCGTAAAAAACAACCTCATCCATGGAGGTGTTCCACTTGTGAACATATGATGTGCCCAAACAACAAGACCTAAAACTACTATTCCCATTATTGAAAAAACCATTGTCTTATATCCAAAAAGGGGTTTTCTGCAATGAATAGGAAGGATTTCGCTTACCAAGCCAAATGCTGGTAGCACCATGATATAAACTGCTGGGTGAGAATAAAACCAGAATAAATGCTGATAAACAACAACGTTGCCACCTAAAACAGGATTAAAAAAACCAGTATTTGCAACGATATCAAAACTTAATAAAATAAGAGTCCCTGCTAAGACAGGTGTAGATAGAACTACAAGTATGCTAGTTCCTAACATTGCCCAGCAATACATGGGTAATTGCATTAACTTAAGACCTGGTCTTCTTAATTTTAAAATTGTTGCTATAAAGTTAATCCCTCCAAAAATGGAACTCCCACCAAGTAAAAGGACACTTAAAATCCATACAATCTGTCCAGATTGAGGAGTGGTTATACTAAGAGGCGGATATGCCGTCCAACCTGCTTGAGCAGCACCATCGATAAAATAACTAGTAATTAGCATTAAACCAGAGGGTGGTATCAACCAAAAAGCGACAGCATTTAATCTTGGGAAAGCCATATCTCTCGCCCCAACGTAAAAAGGTATTAAATAATTTCCAAACGCTCCATTTACTACTGGAACAATCCATAGAAAAATCATAATTGTTCCATGTAATGTTAGAACCTGGTTATAAACATCTCTTGGCATGAAATCAGACATTGGACTAGTAAGCTCAATTCTTATGGCACTAGCTAAAGTTCCACCAACTAAATAAAAAAGGAATCCACAAACAAGATATTGAATACCAATTACTTTATGGTCCAAACTAAAACTAAAATATCTTAGAAAACCTTTAGGTTGGATTTTCTCTGTAACTTGATTTTTTTTATCTATTAATATTGTCATGCTTTTAACTCATCTTTCTTATTTTGATTAAACCAATTTTCATAATCAGATTGTTCTTCAACAATTATTGATGCTCTCATGCCTCCATGGTAGGGACCACATAATTCAGCACAAATTATTGGATATTTACCTACCTTTGTGGGAGTAAAATTTAAAACAGTTGGCTGTCCAGGAATAATATCTTGTTTTATTCGAAATTCTGGAATCCAAAATGCATGAATAACATCTTTTGATTCCATTTTTACTGATATCTCTTTATTAACAGGAACATGAAGCTCCCCAGATATAAAATCTCCTTTTGGGTAATTGAATAAGAAAGCGAATTGCATTGCAGAAACTTCAATATTGGTATCTATCAAACTAAGATTATTATTAGACTGACTTATTCCGGCCCAAATTTTTTCTGAATTATTTCCCATTGCACTGTGGTCATGATTAAGTTCATTCATGCCTCCCATTCGGTCATAAATGTTGTAACTATATAAACCTACTAATAGAACAATGATTGATGGAATTACTGTCCAAATTATTTCTAACTTTAAATTTCCCTCTAATGCAATTCCATCACCAATTTGACCTTTTCTTTTTCTAAATTTAATTAAACTGTATACAACTAATAGAGACATTCCAATAAATAATATTAAACCGATAATAAAAAGAATCTTGAACAACTCATCATAAATCGGAGCATTAATACTAGCTTCAGTTGGCAGTAAATTAACATTAAATCCAATCCAAAAAGATATACCAATTACTCCAGAGATAATAAAAATTAAATAAGAAGATTTACTTAACAAATTTAGATTAAAACTTTTATATTTTTACGTTATTACCTTTTTAGATTTTTGCATTATTTTTAAAAGGAATAATCTATAAATTCACAACTTCTTAATAATTAAAAAAAAAATATTCATTATCTATTGATTTTTTAATATGAATGTCAGGAAAGGAAAACGATGAAAGAGTAAATATAATACTCCTAAAAAGATTTGGTTTTTATTAATATTCTATCTTTGAAATTAAATTATTATGCAAACATAATAGGCTTTATTCTTTGTGAATAAGTTAGAAAATTATCAAACAAAATATATACCAACACTTATTAAATTAGGCAATCATTCTGTTTTGGCAATTATAGCTTTAATTGCCATCGGAAGTGCTACCAGAGTTATGGAAGCTGGGTTAGCTTGTCCTGATTGGCCTCTATGTTACGGAACTTTTCTTCCTCTTGGTCATATGAATATGAGGGTATTCTTGGAGTGGTTCCATAGATTAGATGCATTTTTAGTGGGTATATTAATTCTTGTACAATTCTCTTTATCTATTATTTGGAGAAGATTTCTACCAAAAGGATTGATAAAAATTTATTCATTTTTACTTTTTTTAGTTGTTTTCCAAGGCTCTTTAGGAGCATTAACCGTTATCAATACATTAGCTTCATACGCAGTCATTAGTCATTTATTAATAGCTTTCTCTCTCTTAATAACTGCAACTTATATTATTCAAAGTCTTCAAAATGAAAGCTCTATAAATTCAAAATTTTGGTGGAGGTCTTTATTATGTATTCCTCTAATTTTAACATTAATTCAATCTGCAATTGGTGTAAGACTCTCCTCTACCTGGTCTGCTCATTTATGTTTATCAGTTAATCAAAATTGCCTTATTTTAAATTCTCATAAATTATTTGCATTGCCTGTAGCTATTTCAATTTTTGCAATAATTATTGTTGCGGCAATTGATCGAATTTTATTCATAAATAATTGGAAATTTTTAATTTCTTTACTTATTCTTCTTGGATCACAAATAACCTTAGGTGTTTTAAGCTTAAAAACAAATTTAAATCAACCTTTATTAATTGTTAGTCATCAATTAGTTGCTTCATTATTAATTGCTAATTTGTCCACTTTAGTTTTTAGAAATCAAGATAAGAATTTTAATGTTAATTCTCTTAAAAAGAAAGTTATTTTTAGTTACAACTAATGAAAAGTAATTTTGACAACCTAAATATGCAATCCTCATTAAGGGAAGAAGTAGTACCATCCCGAAAAAAAATTAAACTTCCTCCTTGGTTAGAGGTCGCTAAGCCAAGATTAATACCACTCCTACTCGCTACAACACTTGGAGGAATGGCATTAAGTGAAGAATGGCCATTATCATCTCCTAAATTAGTTTGTACTCTTGGAGGTGGTGCATTAGCTGCTGCAGCTGCTGGAGCATTAAATTGCTTATGGGAAATGGATTTAGATAAGAGAATGAACCGCACAAGTAGCAGAGCATTACCATCTGGCAAATTATCTTTTAATTCTGTTTTTTTTGGTGCGGTATCTTGTACATTAGCTGCTTCAATGCTTTTAGTTAGCGGAGTTAATTATCTTGCTGCAGGTCTTACATTATTAGGCTTATGCAGTTATGTACTTTTGTATACTATCGTCCTTAAACCAAGAACTACACAGAATATTGTTTTTGGAGGAGTTGCGGGTGCTATCCCTCCCCTTGTTGGAGCTTCAGCAGCTTCTGGTCATATTGGATTAAGTGGTTGGTGGCTTTTTGGTTTAGTTATGGTTTGGACACCTGCTCATTTTTGGGCTTTAGCAATTTTATTAAAAGATGATTATGCCTCTGTAGGTATACCAATGTTGCCATCAGTAAAAGGATCAGTATTTACAGTCAAGGCTATATCGCGCTATGGAATAGCGACTGTAATTATGAGTATTTTTGGTATTTTTGCTTTACCAGAAGGTGGTTTGATTTATGAAATTTTAGTTCTTCCATTTAATGCTCGGCTATTACAACTTATTTTTAGATTAAAAAATTCACCAGATGATTTATCTTTAGCTAAAGGTTTATTTAGATGGTCAATTTTATATATGTTTGGAATATGTCTATTATTAATTATTGCCAGAACAAATCTTTCTGTTGGATTTGAACAACAGACTTTAACAATAGCTTCAGCAATTTTTTCAGAAATCAATAATTTACTAAATTTTTGATATAAATAAATTAAATTAACTAATTGATGAATTACATTCAGATTAAAAATCTATCAAAAAGATACTTTGATGTTAATGCTCTTGAAAATATTAATATTAAAATTTCTAAGGGAAGTTTATTTGGTTTATTAGGCCCTAATGGTGCAGGTAAAACGACACTATTAAAAATTCTTGCAACTTTAATTTCACCCGATGATGGGAAAGTTGAAATTAATGAAATTGATTTAGTAAAAAAACCAAGACAAATTCGTGAACTAATTGGTTATGTAGCCCAAGAGATTTCTTTAGATAAGATTCTTACTGGAAGGGAATTATTAGATTTTCAAGCAGACCTTTACCATATTCCAAAAACAAAAAAATTGCAAAGAATTCAAGATCTGATTATTAAATTAGATATGGAAGATTGGATTGATAGAAAATGTGGAACATATTCTGGTGGTATGAAAAGAAGAATTGATTTAGCTGCAGGCCTATTGCATCTTCCCAAGGTCTTAATTCTTGATGAGCCTACGGTTGGACTTGACATAGAGAGTAGAAATATAATTTGGGATTTATTAAAAAATTTAAAGGATGATGGAATGACAATAATTTTAAGCAGTCATTATCTTAATGAAATAGATTACTTAGCTGATACTGTTGTAATTATCAACGATGGTAAAGTTATAGATCAGGGGAATCCTAATTATCTTAAAAGTAAACTAGGAGGTGAGAGAATTTCATTAAAAGTAAGAGAATTTAGTTCGCCAGAAGAGTCTGAAAAGGTCAAAGAAATTTTAAATAAAATAGATGGAATTCGCCAAATAGTAATAAACTCCGCTCAAGGTTATTCCTTAAACTTTATCGCTGAGAAAGAAAAAGATTTTTTAACAAAATTAAAAGTTGAATTAGCTTTTTCAAAATTTGAAATATTTTCTCTTACTCAGAGTCAGCCAAGCCTTGATGACGTTTATCTTCAAGCTACAGGAAAAACATTGCAAGACGCAGAAATATTCATGGCAGGTAAAAGAGATCTTAAAAAAGAATCTAAACAATCTATGAGATGATTTTATGTTTAGTTGAAATATCAAACTATAATTAAAAAAAAATATAATTTCATTAATGGAACTTAAGCAATTTAATTTTTTATTTCTTTATCAAGAAACTTTTGCTTTAACTAAGAGATTATTTATACAGCTAAAAAGAAGACCCTCAACTCTCGTAGCGGGTATTTTACAACCCATTATCTGGCTGTTTTTGTTTGGAGCTTTATTTTCAAACGCGCCAAAAGATTTTTTACCAGGTGTTGATTCGTATGGTAATTTTTTGGGTGCAGGACTAATTGTGTTTACGGCATTCAGCGGAGCATTAAATTCAGGCTTGCCACTTATGTTTGATAGAGAATTTGGTTTTTTAAATAGATTATTGGTTGCCCCTTTAACAAGTAGATTATCAATTGTTTTGTCATCCTTTTTGTATATTACTATTCTGAGTTTTATTCAAAGTATTGCGATAATGTTTATCTCTTATTTACTTGGTTATGGATTCCCAGAATTTTTTGGATTAGGGATAGTATTTGCTACTTTAATTTTATTGGTTTTGTTCGTAACTTCAATTAGTTTATGTTTAGCTTTTATTCTCCCAGGACATATTGAATTAATAGCTTTGATTTTTGTAGTTAATCTTCCCTTATTGTTTGCAAGTACGGCTTTAGCTCCAATATCTTTTATGCCTGCATGGCTTGGGTGGATTGCATCTTTTAATCCTTTAACATTTGCAATTGAACCAATAAGGGTATCATATACTTCAAGTATTAATTTAGACTTTATCGCTTTACATGCACCCTATGGAGATTTGACTTGTAGAAATTGTATTTCACTACTTTTTATATTGACCATTTCCTCCTTAATAGTCATAAATCCATTACTTAATAAAAAACTTAATTAAATTTATAAATTTTAAAATTCAAATTTTTAAATTCTAGTAAATAAATATCTCTTATTGATATAAAAATAATACTTGAAATTACATCATACCAGGCATTCCCATGCCACCCATACCAGGCATTCCCATGCCACCCATACCAGGCATTCCCATGCCACCCATACCAGGCATTCCCATGCCACCCATACCAGGCATGCCCATACCACCCATGCCTCCCATAGGATCTCCTGGTGCTCCAGCTGGAGCTTCTGGTTCAGGTATATCTGCAACTGCTACTTCAGTGGTTAATAGCATTGAGGCTATTGATATAGCATCCTCTAAAGATAAACGTAAAACTTTTGATGGATCTAGGATCCCAGATTTATTCAAGTCTTCATATTTACCGGTAAGAACATTAAATCCTTTTTTTAGACGTAGGATATCTGAAACAACAACTTCCCCGTTATATCCTCCATTCGATGCAATTTGCTTGGCAGGTTCTTTGAGAGCCTTTGCAACAATTTGTATTCCAGTTTTTTGATCTAGTGAGATTTTTGTATCTAATTTTGTAAGACTTTCTGAAATTTCAATTAAAGTTTGACCTCCACCAGAAACAACGCCTTCTTCTATCGCTGCCTTGGTAGCATTTAAAGAGTCCTCTATTCTTAATTTTTTATACTTCATTTCTGTTTCAGTAGCGGCTCCTACTTTGATTAATGCAACTCCTCCAGAAAGTTTTGCAATTCTCTCATTAATCTTATCTTTGTCGTATTCCAAATCAGTTAAATCAACTTCCTTTTTAAGCTTTTCAACCCTTGCTTTTACAGAATCTTTTGTATCTTCAAAAGCTACTATGGTTGTATTGTCCTTCGAGATAGTTATTTTTTTTGCTTTTCCTAAATCATTTATTGTTACTTTCTCAAGTGACATTGATTTATCCTCACTTATTAATTTCCCCCCTGTAAGAATCGCAATATCCTCTAAAGCAGCTTTTCTTCTTTCTCCAAAAGATGGTGCTCTCACCGCAGAAACATTTAAAATACCTGCATTTTTATTCATTACAAGAGTTGTTAAAGCTTCTCCTTCAATATCTTCTGCAATAATTAGAAAAGGTGAACTAGATTTCTGAATCTCTTCAAGAATCGGAACTAAATTATTTAAAGTTGATATTTTTTGATCTGTAATTAATATCTTTGGGTTATCAAGTTCACATATTTGTCTATCTTGATCTGTAATAAAATATGGTGAACTATAACCTCTGTCAAAAGACATACCCTCTGTAATATCTAACTCTGTTTCTAATGATTGAGATTCTTCAACAGTTATAACTCCATCTGAGGTTACTTTATCCATGGCGTTTGCAATTATTAAGCCAATTTCTTCATCACCTCCAGCACTAACAGAAGCAACTTTTTTGATGTCGCCTCCAGCTACTTGGATACTTTTATCTTTTAGTTGTTTAACTATGAGTGATAAAGCGATATTCATACCTTTTTTAATCTCTATAGGACTTGCTCCTGCTGCAATATTTTTTAACCCTTCTTGAACCATAATTTGAGTGAGTATTGTCGCAGTAGTGGTTCCATCTCCGGCTTTCTCTTTTGTCTTGGAGGCTACTTGTTCAATTAATTTGGCGCCTAAATTCGAAAAAGGATTTTCAAGTTCAATTTCTTTAGCAACAGTTGATCCATCTCTTACAACATCAGGTGTGCCAAATTGTTTCTCAATAACAACATTTTTTGCTTTTGGTCCAAGTGTTACTTTTACAGCATTTGCAACAGTATTAACCCCTCTTTCAAGTGCATCTCTTGATTCATCTGAAAAACTTAATTGCTTTGGCATCTTTAATTAATTCATTTATTACTCTAATTTCCCACAGAAAAGTTAATTAAATCATTGTTGATTAAGTGGGGAAAGCCGAATTTGTCCAAAATTTTTACCACATTTTATTAAATAGATAGTATCTTTAGAGTATGGATGATACAGGAAATTTTGTTTTTACATTAACTGCAACCCTAGCAGTAGCAATGACACTTGTATATTTCCCCTTAAGATTTTTCTTGACCTTGACAGCTAGAAGTAGAAGATTAAAACTATTACAAAGAATAAGGAGATTAAGAGACGAATTAGGTCAACCTTACGAAAGTATTTGAACTTATATATTCATTCCCCCATCTATGCTAATAGTTTGTCCAGTGATGTAATCACTCGCATAACTAGAAGCTAAAAATCCAGAGAGCTCAGCAATTTGCTTCGTTTGACCAAGTTTATTTAATGGGATCATTTTTAAAATTTCATCAGTATTTAACTTTTCAGTCATTTCGGTTTCAATAAAACCGGGAGCGATTGCATTAACATTAATACCCCTTGAAGCAAATTCTTTTGCACAAGTCTTTGTAAATCCTATTACTCCAGCTTTCGCTGAAGAATAATTGGCTTGACCTGGATTGCCAATTAAACCAACAATTGAAGTTATATTTATAATTTTCCCACTTCTTTGCTTGAGCATAAATTTTGATACATACTTTGTGCAAAGAAAAACTCCTTTCAAATTAGTATTCATAACATCGTCCCATTGAGAAGATTTCATTCTCATCAATAAGTTATCGCGAGTAATGCCTGCATTATTAACAAGAATATCAATTGATCCGCTTTGTTTAATAATCGTTTCAATTGAATTATTTACATCATCCTCATCCGAAACATCAAATTTTATTTTGTAAGACTTTCTTCCAAAAGTTTTAATTGTTTCTACAACTTCCTTTGCCTTCTCATCAGATGATGAGTAATTTACAATTACTTCTGCACCTAATTCTCCTAAATGTAAAGCTATTGCTTTCCCAATGCCTCTACTAGCTCCTGTAATTAAGGCAACTTTTCCTGAGAGATCTTTTGGCTGATACATTTTAAATTTCTAGTAATTTTTCTAATAATTTAAAATCGTAGTACTATTTGTGTAAATAATAGTGATTTATTTATAATAATTAGAATATTAAAAAGATTATTGTGCATTTATTAATTCCTGCTGCAGGTAAGGGAAGCAGAATGAAAGCTGGAAAGAATAAATTACTTATAAATTTAAAAGGAGAATCACTTTTATATTGGACATTGAAATCTGTATTTTGTTCAAAATCTATAAGTTGGGTCGGCATTATTGGACAACCTTTTGATAAGGAAAATATTATGCATTCAATAAAAGAATACTCAAAAAATATCAAATGGATAAATGGGGGAAACACAAGGCAAGAATCAGTCAAAAATGGTTTAAATAATTTGCCAAATAATGCAAAAAAAGTATTAATTCATGATGGAGCTAGATGTTTAATTAAACCCGCTGATATCGATAAATGTTCCTTAGAGTTGGATTCTCATGATGCTGTAGTTTTAGCCGTAAGAGTTACAGATACAATAAAAGTTGTCAATAAGTTTGGATTTATAAAAGAAACTCCAAATAGAGAAAATCTTTGGGCAGCACAAACTCCTCAGGGTTTTTTGGTCGAGAAATTGAAAAAGGCTCATAATATAGCAATTAAAAATGACTGGATTGTTACTGATGATGCATCCTTATTTGAAAGGTTAAGTTGGGAAGTAAAAATTATTGAGGGTGATTCTTTGAATATAAAGATAACAAGACCAATTGATATCGAAATAGCAAATTTGTTCTTAAATTCTGGTTGATGGATTTATAAATCTACTGAGAATGTACCAGTATTGCCATTTAATGTTGAATCAAATCCTATCGGAACACATGCATTTCCATTGAAATGTCCTATCGGAAGGTCAATAACTATTGGGATATTATATTTTTTGAATCTCTCATGAATTAAATTTTTTAGTAAGTTTTTTTCTTCAAAATTTTTGACCTCACTTTTAAAAAAATTTCCAAAACCTAAACCTATTATTTCATCAAATTTATTGGACATTCTTAAATAGGTAAATATTCTATCTAACTTATAAATATCTTCATTAACATCCTCAAAAATTATTATTTTGCCTTTTAAATCAGGAAGATGATTTGTTCCAATTAAATAAGAGAAAATAGTGAGATTTGAAACAATAACATCTCCTTTAGCAATACCTCCTATTAAGGGTTCTCCAATAATATCTTCAACATAGCCTTCAAAAAGTAAGTTTTTTAATCTTTGCAAACTCCAAGATGGCTCTTCAGACAATGTTGTTATCATCGGTCCATGAATTGAGCCTAAATAGCCTTTAGCGTATTTTGATAAAAGTAAAGAACATGTATCAGAGAATCCAAGCATCCATGAGTTCTTCCACTTAGGATCATTTTCAAGCAATCTTGCAGATCCCCATCCCCCTTTTGCAAATATTATTAACTTATTATTTTGCCCATTTTCAAGCTCAATTAATCTTTGACTATCATTAGCTGCAAAATATCCATATTTTCTATTTAAATTAAAGTTTTTATTTATTCTTAAGCCCCATTTTTCTAAAATTTCAATGCCAAGATTAAATTTTGCTCCATCTTCAATATATGAAGCTGGAGCTACTATCTCTATTTCATCTCCTTTTTCTAATCTATTAAGCATTTTCTTAAATAATTAAGCAATAATTAAAGCTCCTAAAATCAGACCTCCATATATAGCTTGGTTCTTAAAGTGATTACTAATCTTTTTTAAATTAATTTCCTTACTTTTAAAAACTCTATTGATATCTTTTTGCATTAGTAGAGCCACAATTAATAAAATGATCCAAAAGACTATATCTAATTGATTTATTATTCCACAAATTCCAATAAACAAACATGTTCCAAAATAACAAAAATGAACAGAGTTTTTTGTTAATGCTCCTAAGGTAATTGCTGAGCTATTTACCCCAATTTTTAAATCATAATCCTTGTCCGCCAATGCATAAATAGTATCAAAACCAAAAGTCCACAGAACTGTGGCTAACCAACAACATAAGAGAACAGGGTTAAAGATATTTCCTTCATGCGCTGCCCATGGGATTAAGACTGCAAAGCCCCAACAAATTGATAAAATGAGTTGTGGAAATTTAAACCATCTCTTTGAAGATGGATAAATTAATATCAAAGGTAAAGCTAAAAAAGCTAAAAATAATGAAAGATATCTACCTTCTTCAGGAAGAGATAATGTGATTAGGAAACTTAAAAATAAAAGTAAAAATAGTAAGCTAAATGCAAATTTAATATCTATTTTATCTGAGGCAAGCGGCCTATTTCTAGTTCTCAATACCTTTTTATCTATATCTTTATCCCAAATATCATTTGCAATACATCCCAAGCCACTGACAAATATACCTCCAATAATAATCTTAAAAACTGTTTGATAATCAGGCTGATCATTTGGTGTTAACCATAAACTCCAACATGCCGGTATTAATAATATTATCCTTCCAGTTGGTTTATTCCACCTTAAAATTTCAAAAATTGGTTGCAGATAAACTTTTAATTTTTGAAAAATCACAATAAATTTATTTCATAACTTTAAATAATCTAACCATGATAGGGCTTAATTAGAAAATAAATAATCAAACTTAAGTATATTATTAAATGTGTTTTATATCTTCAGGAATATAAGATTAAAGAAATGCCAAATACCTCGAATGAAAATAAAAATGAAGATATATATGTAGCTTCAATTGATATTGGCACGAATTCAACACATCTTTTAATTGCACAAATTAATACAGATTTGAAAACTTTTTCAATTAAATTTACAGAGAAATCGACTACTAGACTTGGAGAAAGAGATGATGAAGGAAATTTAACTGAGGAGTCAATAAAACGAGTTTTAGAGACTTTAAAAAGATTTAAAGAATATTGCTTAAGTTATGGTGTGGAAAAAATTCTTGCTGCTGCTACTAGTGCAGTTAGGGAATCTCCTAATGGTAGAGATTTCATAAAGACTATTAAAGATAGTATTGGATTTAATATTGAGTTAATAAGTGGCTCAGAAGAAGCAAGACTTATATATTTAGGAGTATTATCAGGAATGGCACTTGATAACAAATCACATTTAATAATAGATATTGGAGGAGGGTCTACAGAAATAATTCTTGCAGATAGTGAAGATACAAGAGCTTTAACAAGCGCTCGTGTCGGAGCGGTAAGGTTGAAAAACGATTTTTTTGATGAAGCTCCTTTAACTAATTCAAGAATGAAATTTATAAAAACTTTTATTCAGGGCTCTTTAGAGCCATCAATTGGGAAAATTAATAGGAGAATAGATAAGAACAAACCAATTTCTTTGATAGCAACTAGTGGTACAGCAATTGCATTAGCGAACTTGATATCTGCTGAGTTAGGAGAGCCAAAACAAAAAATGCATGGATATAAGTTTAAAAAAGATAACTTAGATGCTTTACTTGAGAAATTGATAAAAATGTCAGCTAATGAAAGACGCAAAATTCCCTCACTAAGTGATCGAAGATCAGAAATAATAGTTCCTGGAGGACTGATTTTAGAAACATCTTTAAGATTATTAAATATTGATGAACTGACAATTAGTGAGAGAGCACTCAGAGAGGGATTAGTAGTTGATTGGATGATTAGAAAAGGTATGTTAAAAAGTAAATTTAGTATGCAGAGCAATATAAGAAAAACTACTGTAATACATCAAGCGGATAAATTCGGAGTCAACAAAGTTAGAGCAGAGAAAGTGGCTAATTTAGCTCTTGAAATTTATGATCAAACTCAAGATATTCTTCATATTGATCATAAAAAGTATGGAAGAAATCTTTTATGGGCAGCATGCTTTTTATGTAATTGCGGCAAACAAATTAATTTAAGTGCTTACCATAAACATTCATGGTACTTAATTAAAAATTGTGAATTATTAGGATATTCAATTTCCGAAAAAAATATAATTGCTTCAATAGCTAGATACCATAGAAAAAATATGCCTAAAAAGAGGCATGAATCTTGGCAAAGTATTATTTCTAGGGAAGATAAAGAAACAGTATTAGATATGTCTTTAATTCTAAGATTAGCTTCTTCCATGGATAAGAGGCCAGATCCTTCAATAGCTTCTGTCAAAATATCTTTAATAAATAATGATATTACTTTTAAATTAATCCCAAAAAAAATAAGAGACGATCTTTTATTAGAAAAGTGGAATTTGAAGTCTTGTGAAGAGTTACTTAGAGAGTTGAAGGGCTTAAATTTAATTGTTATCTGATTTTTTCGATCAATTCTTTTTGATCAATATCTACTTTCGTCTCAACGAAAAAATTAAATATTAAAGAGGAAAATAAGTATCCAATAATTCCAGAAATTGCAATGAGTGCAAAAAATGCTAATTGAGACTTTTTGGAATCTTTATTCTCTCTAGAATTAGAAACCTCTTCAATAATTTCTTCAATCTTTATTTTATCTTCTGGTTTGTCTAATTCACTTTCAATAAAAGAAGTATCTAGTTTTAGTCTTTCTGATATCCTTTTTATCATAGCTTTAACAAATACACTTTCTGGTAAAAGATCTTCTCTTCCTTCTTCAATGGCTTTTAATTGTTGTATGCTTATTTTTAAATCTGTTGCTAATTCGCTGACTGATTGATTCCTGCTTAGTCTTGCTTCTTTTATAAAATTGCCAATTTTTTGTAATGGGAAATTTAGGCTTGAATTTTTACCTTTTATCTTTTCCAAAATAGTTTTTACTAATTATACAAGGTAAATTTTTTATAACAACTTGATGAGTTTTTCAAAAAGAATCTATCAATAAATCAATGCAAAATCAGCTCATTCTGAATAAATGGTTGTAATTTGGATCATAAAGATTTGAGGGTTTTATAAAATTCCCTAGGGCAGGACTCACTATGTATATTGTTGTTCTTATAAGTTTTTTTTCTTTTGAAAACTTTTGCATGTCTTTAAGATTTATTAATGATGTCCAGCCATCCTCCCAAGAAACCCTATACCCAACAATTACTTTTGTATTAGGAGAATAAAACTCTAATAAAGTCTTTTCTGCTTCCTTAATATGTCTTGCACTAAGATATAAACATAAAGAGGACTTATGTTGAGCTAAATTTTTCAGAGACTCTCTTTCTGGCATACCAGTTCTCCCTCCAGCCCTTGATAGTATGATTGTCTGAGTTATGTCAGGAATAGTAAGTTCCGCCTGATGATAAGAGGCAGTTACTTGAAAAGCGCTAATTCCTGGAATTACTTCTACTCTAATATTTTCTTGTCTTAAAATTTCTATTTGTTCAGTAATTGCGCCAAAAAGGCATGGATCTCCATCGTGTAATCTGATAACTTTTTTCCCTTCTTTATATTTTTCAATCATTTTTTGCATAATTTCATTTAAATTTAGTGAACTTGTTCTAATCTTCTCGCTATTCTTATTTGCAAAATTTATAATTTTTTCTGGGATTAAGGAATCAGCCCAAAATATAACTTCTGAACTTTTTATCTCCTTCATTGCTTTAATAGTTAAAAGATCAGGATCGCCTGGCCCAACTCCAATAAATAAGATTTTTCTAACCATTTTTTCTACTTTTATTCAATTTAAAATTTAAATTGTAGAGCCAAATAAGTCCGGATGAGAATAAAAATATACTAATAAATTGGGCTATTCTCAAACCTCCTTCGCAAAAAGGTGGATATCCCCCTAAACATAGTGGATCAGTCCTTAACCCTTCTATCCAAAATCTACCAAAACTATAGGTAATGAGATAGATACAAGAAATTAGACCTGGCTTAACTGAATTGATTTTAGTTTGTCTTTTAAAGATGTAAATTAAAATAAAAAAATTATTAAATTCCATAATGATTCATACAAAAATGTTGGATGAAAAAACTCATAATTAGCAAACTCCATAGGTCTATTTTGTATGGGTATAAATAATTTCCATGGAGAATTTGTAGGTAGACCAAATGCTTCATTATTAAAAAAATTACCCCATCTGCCAATTGATTGCCCAAGAATTAAAGAGGGCATTATTAAATCTAGAATTGTTTTGAAATGTAGTTTATTTGATTTACAAAATATTAATAAAGATATAAAACCGCCAATTAAAGCTCCATGAATAGCTATTCCTCCTTCCCATATTGCAAGGAAAGATGGAAGTTTAATTTTTAAATTTAGGAAATAAATAGAAGTAAAAAAATTATTTCCACTGAATAATCTATATTCAAAAATAACGTAGTAAATTCTTGCGCCAACGATAGAACTGAATACTAAGGATGGTAATAATTTATTAATATATTCAGGATTAATACCTCTTGATTTCGCAAGTTTTTTTGATAAAAATAAACCAAAAAATAATGCAAATGAAATTAAAAATCCGTACCACCTAATGTATATGGGGCCAATATTTAAAAGCTCAGAACCAGGAGATTTTAAAAAAGCATAATTTATAAACATTATATAGTTTGGACTATATCCCTTCAGCTGCCTGCACTTTTTCCACTTGCTTTTTCTTCAGTACTAATAATATTTGTGTTAGACCAACTCCTATAAAGAACGCAATTAATCCAATAATTCTATAGGGACTCTGCAATACAACCTCTTTGTCTAATTGACCAAATCCTCCAACATTAGGATCTGATGTTAATGATTCGCCGGATTTAATCTCGTCATTTACTTTTACAATTAATTGGGAGCCTATAGGGAGAATTTCTGAGAATATTTGATCATTGTCATCAAGAATATCAATTTTGTAAGTTCCATCTTCATTGGTTTCAATTGAGTTAATAATTCCTGAGTGGGATGTTGTAAATAGTGCATTATTACTTTTATCTCCATTTGGGTAAACTTGGCCTCTTCCTCGATTAGCCCCAACATGAATTGAATACTTACCATAGTGATATTCTTTATTAGTTGATGGATTAGGTGATAAAACTGGAAAAATAATTTCTTTATTATTGTCTCCTGGTAGTGGACCAACAATAATAATATTTTCTTTCTCTTCACTATAATTTGTAAAATAAACACCCTCGGTCTCTTCTTTTATTTCATCAGTCCATCTATCTTGTGGAGCTAGTTTGAAGCCTTCAGGTAGCATCACGACAGCCCCAACTTGTAATGGCACTTCTGTTCCATCAGCACCTATTTCTTTTAAATCTTGTTTATATGGGATTTTCACAACTGCTTTAAATACACTATCAGCACCTACTGATTGTGGAACTTCTGCTATTGTTGGCATTTGGGCTAGATGACAATTTGCACAAACGATTTTACCAGTAGCTTCTCTTGGAGATTCGTAGTTTTGTTGTGCCCAGAATGGGTAAGCGTCAGCAAAATTAGGATTTGCAATTAAACAAAAAACTGCTAAGAGAGAAAAAAGATGAGTAATTAAATTTTTCATAATTAATTGTTGGAGATTTTTCATGATTTCTATGCCCACCATGGTTTTTCATTAGTTCTAAAATCAGTTTCACTCCACTGCTTTACAAGAACAGCTTCCTCTTCAATATCTACATGAGCTAATGCAAGCGACAGAGGAGCGGGGCCACGAACTACTTTGCCATTCGTATCATATTGGCTACCGTGGCAGGGGCAAATAAATTTATTTGCCCCACTATCCCAAGGAACTACGCATCCTAAGTGTGTACAAATAGCATTTAAACCGAAATTACTAATATTGCCATCATTTTGAACAATAATATATGTAGGGTCTCCTTTTAAACCTTGAACTAAACTTCGATCACCTGGCTGATGATCAGATAACCAACCAGTTTTAGTAATGGGATTTCCTAACTCGTCTTTTGCGGAGGTTCCTCCTCCGCTTCCCCCTGATCTGAGGGGCATGAAATAATTTGCAACTGGATATAGTGCTCCAAGGGCTACACCAGTGGCAGTACCAAATGTAAGAAGATTCATAAATTGCCTACGTCCCATTGAGGGGACATCGTTGGAACTTATTTGAGTCATTCGATACTTAAGACTGTTATTTATAAGTTATTATGAACTACTTTCAATCAAATTTCCTCATAATAGAAAAGACTTTTAATATTTTGAGAATTTATTTAATTTTAAGGAATTATATAAACTATGAAACCATTAGTACTTGAAGAAATAATATATTACTTAATAAATAGATGGGGGAGAAGATATGATTTTAGGCTTTTTACAAGAAAAAATGTTTTATATTTTCAAATGATGTGGAAATTTTTAGAACAAGAGTCATTCCCATTATCAGAAGAGGAATATAAACAGTCTTTAGCTGAAAAAATAGAAATTCTAAATAGATGTGGATATTCAGATGATGTAAGAAATTGGCTCCAAACAGTTAATTCTAAGCCAAGACTAGGAAGGGCAGTAAGTCTGCAATTAAAGATTAATGAGAAGATGAAAGAGTTTTTGATTTAAATGATTCTGATATAAATGTTAGTCCTGTTCCAATAAAGAATAAAAAGACAATTGAAATAGATAATAAAGACATAGTTAGGGGATCTGTTGAGGGGGTAATTATTGCTGATAATATTGCAGAGGAAATTACTACTAGCCTCCAATTCGAAAGCATTTTTTGAGTAGTAATTATACCTAATGATCCTAAAATAAATTGTAACACCGGTAATTGAAATGCTAAGGCGGTGCTGGACATTAATAGTAAGACAAAATCAAAATATTTTTCGATTGACCAAATTGGCTCAACAATATCAGCACCAAATTTTATAAAAAAGCTTATTGCTGCTGGTACTAATATCCACCACGAAAAAAATAATCCTAAAAAAAACAATATGCCAGATGCTAAGAAGGCTGGAAAAATCAAACTTTTTTCTTTTTCTGTGAGACCAGGAGAGACAAATAAAATTACTTGGTACAAGATATAAGGGAGGGCAACTATTAATCCGCTATACCCAGCAACTTTTATTGCGACAAATAAAAATTCACCTGGAGAAAGTTGTAGCAAGCGTATATTTTTGGCAGGTATTTCTAAAAATTGAATTAGTGGCTTAATCACTAAAAAACTAAAAACTATGCAAATTAAAGTCGCAAAAATGGAATTGAGTATTCTTTGTCTAAGCTCCTCAAGATGATCACTAAAGGGCATCATACTACTATTTACTTCTAACTTTTTATTAGACTCGTTCATTTGATTCAATATTGATCAAAATTAAAAATTTTCAAAGATCAAAATTATTTATTGAATTTTGGATTAGTTGGATCAGGTAAAAGGAATGGAGGACAATCATTAAGAGTAGACTCACCATATGTTTCATATTCTCGATAACCTCCCATTTTTCCATTGGTTTTCATCAATGCACTAATAAATGCCAAAAGTAAAAACACTGTTGGTGCGCCTATTATTAAAGCTGCGCCAAATATATATCCAACTAAAAACTCTGGAATACTATGATTACCTAGAAATTCGTGCGTTCCAAGGAGAAATTCAATCATAACTTCTTTCAATTTTTCCAATTATATATCAAATTAATCATTCAGTATTTTTTTTTATATATTCTTTGCCTCTTGTAGGATTGCCCCAGATAATTTCGCTGTTTTTAAAAGAAACGCAACCTAATCCAGCTTTACTGATTTTTTGTAAATCTTTTACTTTAACTTGGTTAATAGGAACTTTTATATTCCCTTTGGCTCTACAAAAAAATGCAGCAAGATCTGCAGCTATTTGAATATCATCATCGTTTGGCACTTTACTTGAGGACTTTAAAAGAACATGACTCCCTGGTGATTCTTGAGCATGAAACCATAAATCTTGTTTCTTTGAAAGTTTAAAAGTTATTAAATCATTTTGTCTCATATTTCTACCAATTAATATGTTCAACCCCCCAGGAGAAATAATTTGTATAGGAGAAGATTGGGTTTTTACAAAATTTATTTTACTTGGATTTAACCTTTTTTTTCTTAGATTAAATTCATTGGATAATTCGTATTTAAGTTCTTCTAATAAATCCAATTTATTGGTATGTTACCAATGTTATTAGATTTAATATTATCTAGCATAAATCTATATTCTTCTAATCGATTAAGTTTATTTTCATAAATATCTAGTCTTTCTTTAATAAGATTTATAGCTCTTTTAAGTTTCTTAGATTTCTTATATAGTTTTTCAGCTTCTAAGATATCCTTTTTTTCTAAATTTAATTTTAAAAAAATATTATCTGCTTTATTTTTAAGACTCTCAAAGTTTTCAGAATTTTCAAGAAGTTTTCTTTGGAGATTGTGGTTTCTCCTTTCAATAGAAATTTGTTTAAAAATTAATCCATCAATTTGAGAAACAATTCCATTCATTTTTTTTAAATTCAAATATTGATTGTAATAGTTACTTAATCCCTCGCAAAGATCTATTTTATTATTATCTTTAACTTCAGTTTCTGAAAACCAAACACTATAAAAATAATGATTAAATATTGAAAATTTAAACTTATTATTTTTGTATCTATCAATCCATTTATTCCAAATAATAAAAATTTCTTTTAAGTATTTATCTTCAATTAAATCAACAGATTGATTCATGACATTATTGCTTTCTAGATTTGAAAGATATTCAATTTGTTTAATTAAAATCGGACTTACTCCCTGATAATTTCTCAATAAAGCATTTTTTAGGGTATCTGGTACAACGTTTAATAATGATTTCCATTCTTGAAAAGTTTCATTTTCGTTAGGTTCTTTTTTGTTATTTAAGGGAGGTTGTTTATATATATTTCCAGTAGATATTGTTCTGTAGCTTGACTGAGTTGATTTAACTTGTTTGCCTGCGGCAATTATTTTTAAATTTTTGTCTAAATAAAAAATATTACTGTGTTTTCCCATAAGTTCAAAAATCAGGTATTTGTCAATCAAATCTCCAGGTTTTTTTGCAAATGCAAATTTTATGACTCTTTCAAATTTATCTTGCTCAATAAATACTAAAGCCATATATTTAAGTCCATAACTCAATTGTTTGGCAAGTGTGCTTTGTGAACCAAGTTTATCTGGACGATTTATTTTAACAATTCTTGCGCAATCTCCTTGCCAGCTGACTTCTATCCAACTAGTATTATTTATCCCTCTTAAACCTATCTGTATTGTATTTGGCTCTGGTTGTTGAGCTGTCTCAAATCTTGAGGGTAGAATTTCTCTTGATAGATAATGCAAGATAGATTTAATGGAAGTTACATCCATTATTTGGGGAATACCTTTTTGCATTATTTATTAAGCTTTCTCAAGAATTCTATTTTACAGCAAAGTATTTAATATGAAAAACTTCAATCAACTAATTATTCTAACTGGCCCAAGCGGCGTTGGTAAGGGAACTATAATTGAAAAAATTATTAAAAAAGATAAGAGGTTTTGGGTCTCAATCTCAGCTACGACAAGAAAACCAAGAGAGGGTGAGGTAGAAGGTGAAAATTATTATTTTTTGAGTAATTCGCAATTTGAAGAGATGATAAAGAATGATTTGTTAATTGAGTGGGCTAAGTTTGCGGATAATTATTATGGGACTCTTTTAAAACCAGTTATTGAAAAGATTAATAAAGGATTTAAGGTTATTCTTGAAATTGAAGTAGATGGCGCTGAGCAAATAAGAAAAAAATTTCCGGATGCATTATCAATCTTTTTAATGCCTCCCAGTAAGAATGAACTTGAGAAAAGGATAAGGAATAGAGGTACTGAAAATGAAGAATCAATAATAAAAAGACTTGAAAGGGCTTCTTTTGAAATTGATTCATCTAAAAAATTCGATCACGTCATAACTAATCTGGACGTAGACGAAACTGTAAAAACAATATTGGAAGTTATTTCTCTATAAATTATTTATTATTTAACTCATTGGATGGAATAAAAGATCTGGGAAAAATCTATTAAATTCAATAATTATTCCCGCAGTAATTGAGAGCCATATTGCTGCTACAACAGGGGCTGATCTCATGAATTTTGTATTAAAAATTTTGAACATTTTGAAAAAGATTTGAAGTTAAAAGTAATTTAGCGAGGACCATTTACGGTGATATTTTTATCCTTTTCTCGTAAATCACCATTTCTACCTTGTCTGTTTGCAAGTAAAGGCCATTGAGCTCCTTTTACAAGACATCTTCTCGCAAGCTTGAAATCAATTATTATTTCCATATCAGCAGGATCTTTGGTTTTCTTAGATTCAATTAAATATTCTCTCCCTGACCAACCAATGATTCCAGCTATGTAAATAAATAGAACTCCTGGTATAAGTAAATCTCCTTCATGACCTCTATTAAGTAACGCTCCAAAAGGTTCAAGTGGAGGACCAATAATTAAATGTGGTAAACCATCATCTCCGCATAATGCTTTACCATAACGCTCGAATCTAATAATGTCTTTTTGAGTTGTTGCAGAACTAGCTCTTTCGATGAATTTTGGATTTTCTGAACATCTTTGTAGTTGAGATGCAGTATATTCTGTACTAGCTCTATCAGCATTAAGAGTGGCTCCTTTTGCCGCAAAAGCACTTGGAGCTATTCCTATAATCAGTAAAACCGAAGTTATTATTGAAAATAAAAGTTTCATAGTTTGCAATCTTTAATGCATTAAGGTAATAAACTAATGAGTAATACTCTAAACTGATTAAGTTAATTATATGACAAAAGTTCTTGCTATTGAAACAAGTTGTGATGAGACTGCAGCTTCTGTAGTTTCTAATAAAAAAGGTATTTATACAATTAATTCTAATGTAGTAGCTTCGCAAATAAAAGATCACTCTAAGTGGGGAGGCGTAGTACCAGAACTCGCAGCCAGAAAGCATTTAGAATTAATTCATTTTGTTATTTCGGAAGCAATTGAAGTAGCAGATGTTAATTATCAAGAAATTGATGTAATTGCTTCAACAGTAGCTCCTGGATTAGTTGGTTCATTAAGGATTGGATCTGTAGCGGCCAGAACACTTTGTGCCTTTTATTCAAAACCTTTTTTAGGTATACATCACCTGGAAGGGCATCTTTCATCAATTTTATTTTCAGAGAACCCACCTAAACCCCCATTTATTGTTTTATTGGTAAGCGGAGGCCATACAGAATTAATTAAAGTTGGAGAGAGGAGAGAGATGGAAAGACTTGGTAGAAGTTATGATGATGCGGCGGGCGAGGCTTTTGATAAAGTTGGCAGGTTATTGGGATTAAGTTATCCAGGAGGTCCTGCAATTGAAAAGGCTGCAAAGGAGGGAGATTCATTTAAATTTGATCTTCCAAAATGTAAAATATCAGATAAAAAAGGAGGGTTTCTTAAATACGATTTTTCTTTCAGTGGGTTAAAAACAGCTGTATTAAGATTAACGGAAAAAATTAATAAAAATAATGTAACTTTGCCTATTGAAGATATTGCAGCTAGCTTTGAGAGAGTAGTTGCAGAGGTTTTAGTTGAAAGATCGATTAATTGTGTAATTGACAATGATTTATTAGATCTTGTTGTAGTAGGTGGAGTAGCGGCAAATAATACGTTAAGAAAAATGATGATTAGTGAAGCAGCTAAAAAATCTATTAGAGTTCATTTAGCACCCTTATACTTATGTACTGATAATGCAGCAATGATTGGCGCAGCAGCTTTATCTAGATTAAATATGGGTGATTATGAAAGTTCCTTAAAATTAGGTGTCTCCGCAAGACTGCCTATAGATGAGGCACTTTCTCTTTATCACAAGATTCCCCCCTTTTGATTAACTTCAATGAGTAAAAAAATGAACAAAATTGAACCTGAAGCAAAACAACTTGTTGGCAAAGAAGAATTGAATCTTTGGAAAAGAGGCTTTACTCCTCAGGCTGAAATATGGAATGGAAGAATGGCTACAGTAGGAATTGGTTTTATTTTGATTTTAATTACTATTTTTAATAGATTTTCCTCTTAAATTTCATAGATTAAAATCCTATTTATTAAAACTTTAAGTGTAAATTCTTCTACAAAAGATTAATTACTATTTTTATATAAGTGGACTAAAGTTATTATTATTGATTTAATCAAATAAATTGATAAAATTTTTTATCGGAAATCTATATGACGCCTGAACGGCTAGGTTTGTTATGGGGAATTACTGTCTTTGCAGGAGCAATAGCCCGTTTATTTTCTTCTATTACTGGGTTTCCAAGTGTTGTATTGCTTTTGCTTTCTGGATTGCTTATAGGAAGGTCTGGCTTTGGCTTGGTTGAGCCTTTGGATTTGGGACAAGGATTAGAAACAATTGTGGGGCTTCTAGTATGTCTTGTTTTATTTGAGGGAGGACTCAATCTGAAATTACCAGAAGGAAATATCAGAAATACTGTTCTAAGGATTTCTTTGCTCAGGCTTATTATTTCGCTAACAGGAGGAGTATTGGTTGCTCATCTTTTTGCAGGTTTGTCCTGGCCTGTGGCGGGCGTATATAGTGCTATCGTTTTGGCAACTGGGCCGACAGTTATATCGCCTTTAGTGGAACAAATTAACTTAGCTTCTCCTTTATCAGATGTGTTAAAGGCAGAGGGGTTAGTCTTAGAACCCATTGGTGCGGTATTGGCATTACTTTTACTTGAGCTATTATTAGGCGATTTGCATGGATTTAAAGAAGTCTTAATAGCTTTAATGCAAAGATTAGGAGGCGGAGTCCTAATTGGCGTGATCGCTGGTTGGTTTTTGTCAGAAATACTTAAAAGGATTAAAAATCAATCATCATTTGGGATTGAATTGCAAATTACAGTGGGAATAATTTTTTTAGTTTATGGAATTTGCGAATATTTTCTCCCAGAATCTGGTTTGCCAGCTTCTGTAGCAGCAGGTTTTATTGTTGGTAAAAGAGAAGTAATTGATAAAGATAGGTTAGATAATTTAATCAGTGAATTAGCTCAATTGGCCATTACAGTTTTATTCCCACTTCTTGCATCTGATGTCTCTTGGGGTGAATTAAGTCCTCTTGGCTGGGGAGGTGTGATTTGCGTATTATTAATGATGATATTAGTTAGACCAATTGCAATATCCTTGGCGACAATAGGTCAAGAATTAGAGATTAAAGAGAGAGTATTTTTAGCTTGGTTGGCGCCAAGAGGAATTGTTACAGCCGCAGTTGCATCTTTATTCTCAATAAGACTGGAGCAGGCGGGTGTGTTAGGTGCTGGACGCTTGCAAGGACTTGTTTTTCTTACTATTTTAATGACAGTAGGTATTCAAGGTTTAACTGCAAAGCCCTTGGCAAATTTTTTGAATTTAATAGAGTCTAAATAATTAATTCGTATCTAAGCATCTTTGAATTCTTTTTATATCATCTTTGTTTGCCGAGAATAGTTCCCAACTTTTTACTAAATCAGGTCCACTTAAACACCCAAAAAAGGCAACTCTGAGAGATCTCATTACAATGCCCTTTTTTAATGAATTTTCAAGACTTACCTTATCAATAAGATTTTTTGCAACAGTTGTATTAACGTGTATATCCTCTTGATTCAATAATTCATAAATTTTTTCTAAAGAGAGTTTACTATTTTCCTCTAGAAAAACTTCACCATCATTATCTATATTTGGCATTACAAAAAAAGGAGCTGATTGATCGACAATATCATTTAAAACTGTAATTGAATCTTGTAATAAGTTGGTTAATTCCAGCCCCCATTTATTAGTGTGAGGTTTCCAAGCTTTTTCTTGCCAATATTTTTTAAAAATTTCATATAAATCATTAACTTGCATTTTTTTTATATGTTGAGAATTTATCCAGTTAAGTTTTTCCCAATTAAATTTTGCTCCGGCTTTATTTACATCTGTTAATTCAAAATTTTTCGCAATCTCATCTAAGTTTTGAATCTCATTATCATCAGGTTTTACCGACCAACCTAAGAGGGCCATATAATTAGCCATTGCTTTGGGAAGGTAACCCATTTTTTTAAAATCGTCTATTGAAGTTACAGAATCTCTTTTTGATAATTTTTTCCCCTCACTATTCAAAATTAATGGAGTGTGAGAAAAAATTGGTAATTTATAATTTAAAGCTTTGTAGATTAGGATTTGTTTTGCAGTATTTGAAATATGATCTTCACCTCTAACAACATGAGTGATTTCCATAAAGTTATCATCTACTACTACTGCTAAATTATAAAGTGGAGATCCAATGTCATAACCAAAAGACCTTCTTGATAAAACCATATCTCCACCAAGATCTTTTCCTCTCCATTTAATTTCTCCCCTTATTTGATCTTCCCAAGTTATTTCTTGATCATCATTAATCTTAAATCTAATAACTGAAGATCTACCTTCTGCAATGAATTTATCGATTTCTTCTTTAGTCAGAGATCTGTGCCTATTATCATGCTTGGGTGGTAGCCCATTTAATTTTTGTTCCTCTCTTAATTCTTTAATCTCTTCTTCAGAAGTAAAACATCTATAGGCAAAGCCTTGATCTAAAAGTTTATTAATGACTGATTTATGAATTTCTATCCTTGTGCTTTGTCTTATAAGATCGTCATCCCAGGTTAAGCCGAGCCAATTTAATCCATTTAAAATATTTTCAGTAAATTCTGATTTTGAACGATTCGTATCAGTATCTTCAATTCTTAATAGGAATTTACCATTTGTTTTCTTAGCATATAACCAATTAAACAAGGCTGTTCTTGCTGTTCCGATATGTAAGAGCCCTGTGGGGCTAGGTGCTAACCTTAATCGATTTTCCAATTACTCTAGATTGAGAACGGGACCGACGGGATTCGAACCCGCAACTTCCGCCGTGACAGGGCGGTGCTCTAACCAGTTGAACTACGGTCCCAAAGTTAGTTATGTATTTTTACCATAACTACTATAAATTATCAGAGGATAAAGCTGGAATAATATTGTTGTAATGAAAACTTTTTTTTAATATCTAGAAATGATTTCATCTTTTAAAAAAGACAATCATAAAAATGTCACGGTCTAAATCCAGCAGGTTCTATTAGTCTTACTTGATTACCGCGAGCTGTAAATTCTCTGCCTTGATCACTTTGAACTACAACTCTACCCCCAGATTTAACTCTGATAACACGAGCACGCACCCATCCTAGTGCTGCTGATTCTAGGACTTTAACTACGTCCCCAGGTTGAAGGTCTAACTCCATCTCAAAAAAAATTAAATTACAAATTGTTGATTTTAACGCGCCGTGGAGGATTTGAACCCCCGACATCAGGTTTTGGAGACCTGCGTTCTACCAACTGAACTAACGGCGCATTAAGTTGATTATAAGCGCCTGTTTGACCACAAGGCTGAATCTACTTTACAACTCTATCGGTCGAAGCGTTGTTTAACACGAGTAGCCTTACCTACTCTGTCTCTCAAATAGAATAGCTTAGCTCTTCTAACTTTGCCTCTCCTTTCAACTTTTAATGAGGCAACTTGTGGACTATGTAACATAAAAATTCTTTCAACACCAATTCCCTGAAAGATCCTTCTGACTGTAATGGTTTGGTTCAAACCACCATGCCTTTTGGCTATGACAACACCTTCATAAGGTTGAACCCTCTCTTTGTTACCTTCTGTAATTTTTACGCCAACCTTAACTGTGTCGCCAACATATATTTCAGGTAATTCTTTTTTTAATTGAGAAGCTTCAAAATCTGTGACAAGATTATAAGAATTTATTTGTTGAACCTTTATGGTATTTGAAGTTTCTAATTCCTTAGTTTGTGGTGATTGAGATGTAACTTCTTTACTTTCACTAATTTCTTCAGAATTAATAATTTTAGTCTCTTTTGTCATAAAATCTTAAAAAAACCGGAGATAACTATCTTACCCTCTCGAATGGCTTTTAGAAAACTTTTTATGAAACAAATTTATTTGTATCCTCGTAAAACTTAAAATTTTTAAATAATTTTTAAAAAATACTTTAATAAATTTGGTTTAAAAAATAATATTTATAATTTTTTAAAAGGTTGATGTAATAAATTTCGTTTCTTTTTTGATATTTAGCCATTGATAAGACTACAATTATTAAAGATAAGTTTATATTCGATATTATTAAATTATCAGCCTTTCAAGATGAAACATTTTGTAGAACTTTTGTTAAATAAAAATAATTCAAAATCTAATGGTCAAGTCCCTTTTATAGAGAGAAGAAAGGGTATTGAGATTAAATCATCTCGAGAAATAAAATTAATGAAAAAATCAAGCAGGATAGTAGCAACAGTCTTAAGAGAAATTATTGACTTTGTAAAGCCTGGTATGAGTACACTGGAATTAGATGAATTTGCTGAACAAAGAATTACTGATATGGGAGCTAAGCCAAGCTTCAAAGGATATCATGGGTTCCCTGGAAGTATATGTTCAAGTATTAATAATGAAGTTGTTCATGGCATTCCAAACAAGAAAAAAATAATTAGATCAGGCGATCTTGTCAAAATTGATACGGGTGCTTACTTAAATGGTTATCACGGAGATAGTTGCGTAACTATTTGTATTGGGAAGGTAGATGAAAGTGTACAACTTCTAAGTGATGTTGCCCATCAAGCTTTAACTGCTGGATTAAATAAAATTAAAGCAGGTAATAGTCTTTTGGATATTGCTGGAGCTATTGAAGATGTTGTTTTATCTAATGGGTTTAGTGTTGTAGAGGATTACACTGGTCATGGTGTAGGTAGAAATCTACATGAGGAACCTTCAGTTTTTAATTTTCGTACAAAGGATCTCCCCAATATCACTCTAAGAGAAGGAATGACTTTAGCTGTTGAGCCAATTATTAATCAAGGTAGTAAATTTTGTAAAACACTTAATGATAGATGGACAGTTGTTACTAAGGATGGCAAATTATCTTCACAATGGGAGCATACTGTTGTCGTTTTAAGTGATGGAATTGAAATTTTAACAGATAGAAATTTTTAAGTTTTAATTAATTTAAATACAATCAAGAGCTTGCAATAAATAAAAAAATAAAATTCTTTAATTGGAAAAACTATATAAGTTAGTGGATTTGGACTAATTATAATTAAGAAAGTAGTTTACTTTAGATAGAAGAAAAATTAATGTAGCTACCAAATCTGGGGTCATTATTCCAATTGGATTAAGGTTGGATTTAAATGGTCCAAGTATGATTTTTCTAATAGTAAATTTTTTTTCCTGATTTTTTGTGAGGAAATTTTTCTTAAATGTAATTATTTGTCCAATTAATAATTTACTTATTTCGTAAGAAGGATTAATAGCTGGCAGGATTTCTGCTTCTGAAGTATTTATCCATATTTCTTTTTTTTTGTCATCTTCATTATTAATAGCAATTTCCTCAAATATATTTAGTAGTCTTAATTTGCTTAATGCATTGATTTCTATTGAATTTTGATAGTTAGTGTTATCAATACCAGATTGATAAACACCATGATTAAGAATTAAAATATCTATCTTTTTTAACTTATCCTCTAATAAATATTCTTTTCCGCACTCCCATTTTACCCACTCATCAGGTTCTGACTCCCCCAAAGAGTTAGAAAATTGGCTGTGACTAAAACCAGTGATTTTATAGCCTTTAGATTTAAATTTCTTTGTTAAAGATTTACCAAGAGCACCACCTGCACCGGTTATTCCAATGTTTATTTTTTCATTCATTTTCTAATTGTAAATTATATTTCATACCTAAATAAATAAATAATTTGAAGAAATCGTAAAATTATTATGATTAATTTCTAATTAAATATTTGAATCCAATAGGAAAAAATACTAACCTAAAATATATATAAATAATTTTTTATGAGCGATATTTTATTAATCGGTTCATGTGAACCTTTTAGCGGAAAATCTGCTTTGGTTTTAGGAATAGCAAAAAAAATTATTTCTTCTCAAAAAAAAGTTCGCTTGGGTAAGCCATTAGCTACTTGTATTGAACTTACTAATTTACCTTCGATGGCCTACGAAGGATTAATCGATGATGATATGAAATTTATTAGTTCAACACTTGGTATTGAAGAAAAAAATTTAATATCTTCAGTAGGTTTATTAGATAATATTTCTGCAGAAAAAAGAATTTACAATAAAGATATTTCACCTGGTAGGGGGTTTGAGCAAATTAAAGAACTTCTAAACGATAATTTTGAGGGTTTAAATATTCTTGAAGGAGCAGGAAGTCTTCATGAAGGTTTGGTATATGGATTAAGTTTGCCTCAGTTAGCAAAAGCATTGAGGTCAAAGGTTGTAGTTGTCAATTTATGGGAAGATAGTAAAAGTGTTGATGCCTTACTTAATGCAAAAAAAGAATTAGGTGAATTTTTTGCAGGAGCTGTATTAAATTCAGTTCAGCCATCTGAGGTAAAAAAAATCGAAGAAAAAATAATACCATCCTTAAATGAATTAGGAATTGAGGTATTTGGCGTTATGCCAAAGTCGCCCCTACTTAGAAGCGTTACAGTTGGAGAACTTATTAGAAGATTAAAGGCAAAAGTGATTTGTTGCCCAGATAAAGATGAATTATTGGTAGAGACACTAAGTATTGGAGCAATGGGCGTTAATTCGGCTATGGAATTTTTCAAAAGGAGGAGAAATATGGCAGTTGTTACTGGAGCTGATAGAACAGATATTCAATTAGCAGCCTTAGAAGCTTCAACTCAATGTTTAATTTTAACTGGTATTGGAGATCCCTTACCTCAACTGATACACAGAGCTGAAGAGTTGGAGGTCCCAATTCTAAAAGTTGATATAGATACCCTCGCTTCTGTTGAAGTTATTGAACAAGCTTTTGGACATGTTAGGTTACATGAATCTATCAAAGCTTCATATGCAATTCAATTGGTTCAAGAAAATGTAAATATAAAGGGAATATTGGAAAAAATTGGTTTTGACTGCAATTTTTCTAAAAATTGCTAATTTCAAAATATAGTACTTAGGTTATTTTGAGTCGCTCCTTAGATCTCCCCTCAACTGAAAGTGTTGATACCTTAGCGCAAGAGCTAGCTAAAATTCAAGATCATGGCAAGAGAAGGATAGCATTTCTTGGCAGTAGGCATGTACCTGTTGTGGATATTCATCTTATTGAATTAATAGCAAGGTCATTAGCTGAAGAAGGTCACTCTATTATTACTTCTGGTTCTCAGGGAGTTAATGCTGCAGTTATAAGAGCAGTTTTAGATATAAATCCCTCTCTTTTAACTGTTTTGCTTCCTCAAAGTTTAGATAGACAATTGCCAGAGATTAAAGATCAGTTAGAAAAAGTAATTCATCTTGTTGAGAAAACAGAGAATAATGATTTGCCATTGCCTCTTGCGAGTAGTTTGTGTAATCAAGAAATTATAAATAGATGTGATCAATTAATTTGTTTTGCGTTTCACGATAGCGAAACATTGCTAAATAGTTGTAGATGTGCCGAAGATATGGGCAAAATGGTAAGTTTATTATTTTTTGATTAAATTTTTAATAAGAAATTTTCTTGAAATCTTTTTTAGAGTAATAATTGGTGTAGTAAATAGAAGCTTATGGCAGAAAATTTTTCATTCGATATTGTTTCTGATTTTGATAGACAAGAATTGGTTAACACCATTGATCAGGTTAATAGGGAAACAAGCCAGAGATATGATTTAAAAGGTACAAATACTTCAATCGAATTAGATCAAGAAAATATTTTTATTATTACGGATAGTGAATTAACGTTAAATTCTGTAATTGATATTCTCAGACAAAAAGCTACAAAAAGAAAGTTGTCTCTAAAAATTTTTGATTTTCAATCTATTGAAGTTATATCCGGAAATAGAATTAAACAAACTATTAATTTAAAAAAAGGCTTAAATCAGGAAATTGCAAAAAAAATAAGTAAAGAAATTAGAAATGAATTTAAGAAGATAAATGTGAGTATTCAAGGAGATAATCTTAGAGTTGCAAGTAAGAGTAAAAATGATCTTCAACTAGTAATAAAAATGCTTGATAAATTTGAAGAGAGCTTAAATGTGCCACTTCAAACAAACAATTATCGTTGAAATTTAATATTATGATATTAATCAAATATTATTAATGTCTAACTACTCTGATTTATTAATTAAAAAGCTATGTTTAAAAGTTAGAAATTATCCACGTTTCTCAAACAAAGAAATTGATAAATTTTGTTGGATGGCAGCTCATGAATATAAACATGGAATTTTACCAAGCGAATACGATATTAGAGAGATAGATGAAGATCTTTATTTATTATTATTAAAAGAATTTAATTCTAAAATTAATGATTAATCTTTATAGTGAGTATTTCTAAAAATAAATCTTCAATATAATTATTAAAAATATATTTATTTAAATAATTTTGTGATGCACTTATTAATTAATTTAAATAAAATAAAAAAAAATTACTTAAATGTCATCTTCTTTTAAAAATGTCACTCCAGCAGGACCTGGTGGGACAGCCACATTTCTAATAGTCCTCTCTTTTACAGGTTTTCTCCTCCTTACTCAAGCTTTATTTGTAGTCCCATCTGGCCAAGTAGCAGTTGTTACTACACTTGGTAAAGTTACAGGCGGATCTAGAAGAGCTGGCCTAAACGTCAAAATTCCATTTATCCAATCTGTTTTCCCCTTTGATATAAAAACTCAGGTGCAACCTGAAAAGTTTGAAACTTTAACAAAAGATTTACAAGTAATTAGAGCAACAGCCACAGTTAAATATTCTGTAAAACCTAGTGAAGCTGGTAGAATCTTTGCCACAATTGCAAATAGAAATAGTGATGTTTACCAAAAAATAGTTCAGCCATCTCTGCTTAAAGCTCTTAAATCAGTTTTCTCTCAATATGAATTAGAAACAATTGCTACTGAATTCAATGTTATTTCAGAAAAAGTTGCTGATACTGTCGCGGAAGAATTGAATTCCTTTGATTATGTTGATGTAAAAAGCTTAGACCTTACTGGACTTGAGATCGCTGAGGAATATAGAGCTGCTATTGAGCAAAAGCAAATTGCAGGTCAGCTACTTTTAAGGGCTAAAACAGAAGTTGAAATTGCAGAACAAGAAGCTTTACGATACGAGACTCTTAACAAAGGGTTAAATGATCAAGTTTTATTTAAGCTTTTTCTTGATAAATGGGATGGTCAGACACAAGTTGTACCTGGTTTACCAGGTACTTCAGGGAGTACTCCGCCTGTAATTGTTAATGGTAATAGAAGGTAATCTTTAATTATCTTTTAAAGCTTTAAATGATTGATCAAATGCTTCGATTGTTTGATCAATCTCTTCTTCTGTATGTGCTAAAGAGGTAAATCCTGCTTCATAAGAACTAGGTGCTAAATAAACACCTCTGTTTAGCATTTCTCTATGCAATTTTCCAAATAATTCTGAATTGGTTGATTTAGCCTCTTCAAAATTTCTGACTGGTCCATTACATAAAAAGAATCCAAACATTGCACTGACACTTCCACCAGTAATCTCTATTCCATTTTTACTGGCAACCTCTTTGATACCCTCTATCAATCTGGATGTTGTAGTTTCTAATTTTTCATAGGTACCCTCTTGTTTAAGTAATTCAAGGGTTTTTATACCTGCTGTCATCGCTAAAGGATTACCACTTAATGTACCAGCTTGATAAACAGGCCCAGAAGGAGCTATTAAAGACATAATTTCCTTTCTTCCTCCATAAGCCCCAACAGGCAGTCCACCTCCTATAACTTTTCCAAGAGTTGTTAAATCAGGAGTAACTCCAAATCTTTCTTGAGCTCCGCCATAACTTATCCTAAAGCCAGTCATCACCTCATCAAAGACTAATAGGGCACCATTCTCAGTTGTTAATTCTCTCAAGCCCTCTAAGAAACCTGGTTCAGGTGTAATAAAACCAGCATTCCCAACAATGGGTTCAAGAATTACTCCTGATATCGCATCTGGATTTTCAGAGAATAATTTTTTTACTGCTTCTAAATCATTGTACGGTGCAGTAAGTGTATTGGATGTAGTCGTTCTTGGTACTCCTGGAGAATCTGGTAAGCCTAAAGTTGCTACTCCTGATCCAGCCTTTACTAAAAACATATCGGCATGGCCATGATAACAACCATCAAACTTTATAACTTTATCTCTACCTGTATGTGCCCTCATAAGTCTTAGAACTGCCATGCATGCTTCTGTGCCGCTATTTACGAAACGAACCATTTCAACGGAAGGAACAGCATCTATAACCATTTGAGCAAGTTTATTCTCTAATACACATGGAGCACCAAAACTTGTTCCTTTCTCTATCGCCTCTTGTAATGCAGTGATTACCTCAGGATGAGCATGTCCACAAATTGCTGGTCCCCAGCTCCCAATGTAGTCAATATATCTATTCCCATCTATGTCCCATGCAAATGGTCCCTTAACCCTGTCAAACACAATAGGTTGCCCATTAACTGATTTAAAAGCTCGTACAGGGGAACTGACACCCCCAGGCATAAGATCTTGGGCAGAAGCAAATACTTCTCGAGAATTTGAGATATTTAAAATATCAGTCACTTTATAATAGTTGTAGTTTTTTGGAATAATACATCATGCCCTAACTTAGATATAAGAAAAAAATTTGTCAATCAAGTTGAAATTCTACATTATGAAAGTTAGTTTTTATTTATTGGACTTAAAATTATGTTTTATTAAATTAAAATGGGAATAGATTCTTATATTAGTTGAGAGACTGTTAATAATGTTTTTATTAGATAATTTTATCTAAAGATTACAGTTCAAATAAATCATCATCATCATCATCACTAATATCAACGAACTCTTCCTGAAAGCTTAATTCAATCATAACTGGTGCATGATCGCTTGGTTGGTCTAATTCCCTTTGATCCTTTTCAATTACTGAACTTTTTATATTTGAGAGAAGACTATTACATATATAAATATGGTCTATTCTCCAACCTTTGTTTAATTCAAAAGAATTATTACGGTAATCCCACCAACTCCAATAGCCACTATTTTTTTCAAAAATACGAAATGAGTCAATAAATTTTCCTTTAATTATCTCCTCTAAATAAAACCTTTCCTTTTCGGATGCCATAATACCACCTTCAAAAATTTCTTGATCATGAATATCTTTACTAGAAGGAGCAATATTAAAATCTCCAAGAAGACATATTTTTTCATCTCTTTTGAGTGGCTGCTCCAAATATATTTTTAACTGCTTAAGCCAAGAAAGTTTATATTCAAATTTATCTGAACTTAACGATGAACCATTGGGAACGTAAACATTGATAATTCTTACACCATTAATTAGCGCGCTGATTACTCTTTTTTGATCATCAAATTGTTTTGCAGAATCACATTGAGCTAATTCTCCACAGAAGCCGTACTTTAAATCAACAAAATCAAATTTACTTATAATCGCAACACCGTTATATGATTTTTGCCCAAAAGCTTTAACTTTATAACCTAGTTTTTCAAATGATTCAAATGGGAAATCTGCATCTAAAACTTTTGTTTCTTGTAGGCATAATACATCTGGATTTTTATTCTCAAGCCAAAGTAATACTTGATTAAGTCTCATTCTGATGGAATTTACATTCCAAGATGCTATTAACAATTTGTTGAATATTTATGTAAAATTAAATTAGCAAATTTTTAATCTAATATAAAGTTTTGAAATTATTCAGAAAAAATCTTTTACATAGAAAAAAATTATCTATATTTGCCTTATTTTTTTACTCTTTGGGATTTTTCTATAATGACTTAGTTTTTAGTTCTCAGGAAAATTATTTTGAAGAAATAGAATTAAATAATAATACTCAAGATGGATTTGAAAGTAACAAGTCTATTCCAACAAATCCTTTTGAAATTGTTGATATGCTTAAGAAAAGCAAATAGTATGAATGATGCGACAAGTCCATCTGATGCTATAGATGAAGCTATTAAGACTTTTGACAATCTTAAATTAAACAATAATTAAATATTTTGACTTTTTTCTACACAAAAATAATGATTAAAAGCCCGATCCAAAAAGTTACAGAAAATCTTCAAAATAGAGCTATTGGAATCATTTACGGTTCATATAAACCCTCAAATACAGAGTCTTTAAACAAGGGTATACTAAAAGATCAAAACAACTTACCCTTAGATGCAGTTGTTTTGGGCAAAACGTTACCTTTGATCAAAAAATATATTGATTTCAATAAAAAATACTTTTTTATTGTCTATCCTAGAAATAAGAATTCTGATAGTTTACATCTCCAAATCGCTGGAATATGGGATCCTAATAGTCTAAATAAAGAGCAAAAAGATCATTCTCAAAATCCTCATGAAATATTAAAAAATTTTGATTTAAAAGATAATTACTTTTCCATAAGGGGAAAATTAATATTTGTAAAAATTCCAGAGAAAGAAGTGATTATTAAAATAACACCTTCAAAACTTTTAAATAATAAAAATAAATCCTTTAAATTAATTTTAAAAGCAGAATTACCGCTTAATTTAATAAATTCTTTCTTAAGTATTGATGCCTTAAGAGAGGGGAATGCTTTGCGTATGGAAAATTTTGAAGTCATTGAAAATAAATCAATTATTATTGATTAAGTGATGATTTTATGATGTATATCAAGATCAATTTTTTTATGCCATTTTGCTATGGAAGATTTACTAATTGAATGTTCTCCAGGCATATCAGGTGATATGTTATTAGCGGCTTTCTATGATCTTGGAGTCCCAAAAGAGGTTATTGAAAAACCATTAATTGATCTTGGATTAGGAGGTTGTTATTTATTATCTTTTAGTGAAGCTAAGAGTAAATCTTTAAGAGGTATTAAAACAAATGTAAAGATATTAGAAAATTCACAAAAAAGGACTTGGAAAGATATAAAAAAATTAATACTTAAAGGTAATTTAGAAAAATCATTAGAAAAAAATATTATTGAAGTTTTTAGTGCTTTAGCAAAAGCAGAAAGTACTGTTCATGGTATAGCTCAAGAAGATGTTTATTTTCATGAAATAGGTTCTATAGATTCATTAGTAGATATTATTGGAGTTTGTGCGGCTATTAACTTCTTAAGGCCTAAAAAAATTTATTGTAATACTCCAACATTGGGGAGTGGAATAACAGAAACTGAGCATGGCAAAATATCAATTCCATCTCCAGCTGTAGTTGATCTAATAGCCAAATTTAAAATTGAGGTTTGTTCAGACCTAGAATTTATTAATGATGAATTATCTACACCTACAGGCATAGCAATAATTTGTACTTTGGTGAATTCTTTTAAACTACCAATTAAATATTCCTTAAATTCTTATGGAGTAGGTGTAGGTAATAAAATTTTACCAATTCCTAATCTTTTAAGGATTTCAAAAATTAATTCTTGTGAAATTGAAAATCCAAGTTATGAAGAAATATTTATCCAAGAGGCTTTTATTGATGATCAGTCCTCCGAGGATATTTCTTCTTTTGTTGAAATATTACGCGGAGCAGGAGCATATGATGTTGTCTATCAATCTATAAATATGAAGAAAAATCGAATAGGTTTTGAATTAAAAGCGATTGTTCCCATTGAGAAAGTAACTCATTGTAGAGAAATCTGGTTTAAGTACTCTAATACAATTGGTCTTCGAGAAAGGAGGCAAGGTAGATGGGTTTTAAAAAGAATAGAAGGAGAATGTAATACAAGATTTGGAAAGATTAAAGTTAAGCAAACTACCTTAATTAATGGAGAAAAATATATAAAGCCAGAATATGACGAAATACTAAAATTGCAAAAAAAATATAATAAAAGTGCAATGGAAATTAGGGATATTATCAAAGAAACTATGGGCGATTTTAAAAGATTTTAAAGCTAAGATGATTTTAGAAAAAATATTAATTTTTTAAAAAATTATTTATTAAGAATAAAGTTAAATATTTTTAAAAAAGTTTTTTTTATTTTTAGTCTATTTTATTTATTTTATTTATTAATTCTTAATTTTAAAGAAATTTCATTTGCTTTATATTTTGATAATGTAAATTTATATTTTTCATTTATATTTTGTTTCTTAAGTATTTTATTTAATGGCTTAGCATGGAAAAGTATTATTATCTGGCTAGGTTCAAGATATATTAATAATGATTTAACTTTTTTCTTTATAGCTACCAATAGCCTTAAATATTTGCCTGGTAGTGTATGGCATTTTATAGAAAGATTTAATTTTTTAAAGAAAAAAACAAATAAAAATATTGCACTTTATGGGACTCTTATAGAACCTTATTTGATGCTATCGGTATCATTATTAATTTCTTCAATTGGAGTGATTTTTAATCCATTTCTAATTTTACTTTTATTACCTACTTTTTTTTTAAATAAAAGATTTATCTATTTTTTACTAAAAATTCTAAAATCCTTCAAAGTTAAACAATATGATTTTATAAGTCCTGAAAGTTCTAATAGCGAACTTTATTCAAGTATTAAATGTGAATCATTTTTCCCTTTGAGAGCTTTTCTTATAGAAGTCTTTTTTATCGGTTCAAAATTTTTGGCGTTTTTATTTTGTCTTAATATTTTCTTAGATATTAGTCAAATTAATATTTCTCTTATGTTGATAATTTTTTGTATCTCTTGGTCAATAGGTTTAATTGTTCCAGCTGCTCCAGGAGGTGCTGGAGTCTTTGAAACTTTCTTTTTATTATTTATTGGAAACGCTTATCCTCAAAATTTAATGTTAGAAACATTGATTTATTTCAGAGTTATATCTACTGTGGCGGATTTATTGTTAAGTAGCCCATTTATTTTTAAAAAATATATTTTTAAGAATTAATTTTCATTATTTTCTAAACTAGGAATTAATGTGCTTGATGCTATTAATCCCAAAATTGTAATTATAATTGCTGGCAAAATTGCTTCAGCCATTCTTTCATCGCCTGCATATTGATATATTCTTACTGATAAGGTATCAAAATTAAAAGGTCTCAGTAAAAATGTTATTGGTAACTCCTTTATGGTGTCAACAAATACTAAAAGGGTTCCAACAAAAATAGGTCCTTTTAATATTGGCATGTGAATTCGTTTAATTATTTTTGATTGATTAGCTCCCAAAATAGCTGCTGCTTCATCAATATTTGGAGAAACTCGCTCTAATCCAGAATCAATAGTCCCTTTTGAAATAGTTAAGAAACGAGTTATATATCCCCAAATAAGTAAAATTATCGGGGCTATAAAGAATTTGGAATTAGTTAATGTTAGTAAAGAAATAGCTAGTACTGTTCCTGGAATTGCATATCCTATACCTGATAAAAATGTAGTTATTTTTATTAAAATACCCTTATTCCACCTATTAGCTAAAGATACTAATATTGAAAATGACATGGCAAGGAATGCAACTATTGCTCCAAGTCCTATTGTTCTAGTAGTTAGTATTAATAATTCAGAATTAAATCCTCTTTGAATTTGATCAATATTTATAGAAACCCAAAGTATTGGTATGCCAAGTGAAAAAAGCGCTGGAAATAAAGCTAATAGTATCGCGGCGAAAGATCTATAGTTTTTAAGATTCCAAGCTTGTGAATTATTTAGAAGAAGGATTTTCACTCCACCGGCGTGTTTTTTTTCTTGAAAACTTTTCTGCGCATATTAATGAGAAAACAATTATTAAAGCTATTAATGATAATCCTATTGCTCTTGAGGGATTGCCATCTTCTATCCAACTTTCAGTAATTCCTGTTGAGATACTTGGTATATTTAACATTTCAAAGGTACCAAGCTCATTCATTACTTCCATACACATTAAACTTATTCCTGTTACTACTGAAGGTAAAGCCATAGGTAAAGCTATTCTCATAAAGCTTTTCCATGGTCCTACTCCTAATCCTCTGCTAGCTAATATTTGGTTCTTCCCAAATTTGTTGAAACTTTCATTAGTAAGGATAAATACATATGGATATGTTGATATGGAAAGGATGAGAACTCCCCACCAGATACCTGTAATTTGATATCCCATGATGCTTCCTAAATCTTGTAAAATTGATGTAATCAGATATGCTGGAGCAGCGAGTGGAATTAATTGGCAAATTCTGAGTATTTTTCTAAACTTGAATTCACAGTTAGATAGAGTCCAGCCATTTATTATTCCTAATGATCCTCCAAAAATACTTGTTAAAAAAAGTACAGTTATTGAACTAATTACTTCTTTATTACCAGTAATTGAAATAGAAAAATTACCATTTAATATTGTATCTAAGCCCTCTTTAAAAAAACTTAAAATAGGTAAAATAAGCGTAAATTGCGATTAGCAAAGCTACCATCTCTAGTGCTTTAAAGTTTTTAATTCTTTTATAAGATTTTTGATTCAATTTTTTATATTTCAATTTATTTATCTAAAGAGGTAGATCTACAAAAATCTAATTGATCCTTAATTACCTGATGATTTAAATTCTTTCCAATTAAAACAATTCTATTAGATTTTTCGTTTTTCCAATCTTCATCATCCAGTGAAAATCTTTTTCCTGATAGATGAAAAATATGTTTTCTTTCGCTTTCTTCAAACCATAAAATACCTTTTGCCCTGAAAACATTTTGAGAAAGTTGATTATCTAAAAAGTTCTGGAATCTCCTTAATGAAAAAGGCTCTAAGCATTCGAATGAAACTGAGGTAAATCCCTCTATATTATTTTCTAAATCATGCGAGTGTTCATGTGAATGATGAGAGTGTTCATGTGAATGATGCGAGTGTTCATGTGAATGATGAGCATGCATATTATTAGCCTTTTCAATATCTTCAAATTTATATTTATCAGTTTCAAAAAGTCCTACACTAATAATTGTTTCAAGACCTACTTTGCTATTGGAACACCTTAGATTCTAGGTTCCTTTTTAATCTCAAATATTTTTCTTTCAATATCTTCCAATTTTTTATTATTTACTAAATCACATTTATTTATAAGTAGGATATCTCCATAAAGAATTTGTGAGTAATAAACACTTTTTCTGTCAATATTAAAATCAAAATTATCAGCGTCCACTAAAGTCAAAATTGAGTCTAATCTTACTTTCTCTCTAAGACTGCTTCCTGCAAAAGTCATCGCTACTGGCAATGGATCTGCAAGCCCAGTAGTTTCTACAATTATATAATCAAGATTATTTGATCTCTCTAGGATTTTTTCAACTGTTGAGAGTAATTCTCCATTAATTGTGCAACAAATACATCCATTACTTAATTCGATCATATCTTCTGATGTCTCAATTATTAAGTCGTTATCTATTCCGATTTCTCCAAACTCATTAACTAAAACAGCTGTTTTAAGACCATTTTGGTTCTCTAAAATGTGATTTAAAAGCGTTGTTTTCCCTGAACCCAAGAATCCACTTATTATTGTTACCGGAACCAACTTTGGTTGTATATCTTTCATTATAATTCATGATATTTTCTATATTCTAATTAGGATTTTTTAAATATCTATAATTTACTTGTCAATTAATTTATTTATTTCAGAAGCTAAAATTTGATCTAAGTTTGAAATACCACCTAAGTCATGAGTGGTAAATTGTATATTCACACAAGAATATACATTATCCCAATTAGGGTGATGATTATATTTTTCACAAAGCAAAGCAACTTGAGTCATAAAAGAAAAAGCTTCTATAAAGTTATTAAAAGAAAACTTCTTTTCTATATTTTGATTTGATATTTTCCACCCAGGTAATTTAACAGCTAATTCTTTAAGCTCTTTATTATCTAGTAAATAGGGTTTCATGTTTAATTAGTTTCTTTTTTAATTGTAAATATTTTTTTTTATTTCTCCAATTGCATGAATATTTATTTTTCTTATATTATTGCCAAATCTATGCTCCCAGAGATAAATACCTTGCCAAGTTCCTAACATTAGTTTTTCATTTTGGATACTAAAGGATAAAGATGTATTAGTTAGGGCGGTCTTTATATGAGCTGGCATATCATCTTCACCCTTCTTGATAATGCTTATATGAAATCTCTTTCCTTTCTTTAGTTAAATCATGATATTTATTAAATGGAACTATTGAATTAATATATTTTTCTAAATCTTTAAGAACATTTGGATCAGCATTTTCGTTGACAATTAAACTACAACTAGTGTGCATTATATTTAAAACAATTAATCCAGTTTTAATTTTATTTTCTTTAATGAAATTAGTAATTAAAAAGGTAATATCTTGTAAACCTTGTCCTGATGATTTTACCTGTATAGTTGAAAAAATTTGTTCCATCAGTGATTAAATAAAATTATTTTTCAAGCTTCTTATAATATAGTTCTAATTAAAGGCTCACCATAAGAAAATTATCTTAATATATAAATCTATATGGAGATTTTCTTGAAAAATTCAGCATGGAGCAAATTAGGCTCCTACTTAAAAGATACTCAAATTTTAGGTTCGATCCAAAGTACTCTTTATTGGGATCAGAATACTGTAATGCCAAAGAATGGTTCTTCATGGAGAGGTGAGCAACTTACTTATTTAGCTAAGATTTTACACGCTAGAAATTCTAGTGATGAATTCTTAAACTTAATAAATTTAGCTAAAACTGAGTTGAATGAATCATCAGATTGTTTGAATGAAGAAAATAGTTCAAAAAAAAAGAATATAGAACTCCTTAATAAAGAATTTGATAGGCAAAGAAAGTTAGATCCTAAATTGGTAGCAAATTTAGCAAAAGCAAAATCTCAAGGATATGAAAGTTGGCAAAATGCTAAAAGAAATTCTGACTTTAAAATTTTTCTGCCATACTTTGAAGAATTGATTATTTTACGAAGAGAGGAAGCGAATCAACTTTCAGATAAATTGAGTCCATGGGAGACTTTGGCTCAACCTTATGAACCTGATATTAATAAAGATTGGCTATTCAATATTTTTAATCCTTTAAAAGAATCTATCCCATCTATGCTTGAGGAAATAAAAGAAATTGATAAGAAAAAATGGGATATTGATTCTTCAGCTCAACAAGTACTTTGCAATAAATTACTGGATAATTTTGGACGTAATGAGGATTTGGTCGCTATTGCGGAATCTCCTCATCCATTTTCAATAACTTTGGGGCCAAAAGATTATAGGATCACAACAAGAGTAGTAAAAGGCGAACCATTTTCAAGTTTTTTAGCTACTGCTCATGAATGGGGGCACTCTATTTATGAACAAGGTTTGCCTAATGAAACTCATCAATGGTTTGCCTGGCCTCTTGGGCAAGCTACTTCGATGGCAGTGCATGAGAGTCAATCTTTATTTTGGGAAAATAGGATAGTAAAGTCAAAAGCTTTCTCAAGAAGTTTCTTTCAATATTTTCTACAGAGTGGATGCCCTTTGAAAAATTATGAGGAGTTATGGAAATCGATGAATATTATTAAACCAGGATTAAACAGAGTAGAAGCCGATGAACTAAGTTATGGGATGCATATTTTAATTAGAACTGAGCTTGAAATTGAATTGATTGAAGGAAATCTAAAAGCCAAAGATCTTCCATTTGAATGGAATAAAAAATATAAAGAACTTTTAGGTATTGAACCTTGCAACGATGTTGAAGGATGTTTACAGGATGTGCATTGGAGTGAAGGTGCTTTTGGCTATTTCCCTTCATATTTGATTGGTCATCTCATAAGTGCACAGTTAACTCACCAACTAGAAAAGGATATTGGATTGATTGATCAATTAATTGATAATAATGATTATCAAACAATAATTAATTGGTTGAAAAAAAATGTTCATTGTCATGGAAGATCATTAAATGCTATGGAATTAGTTAAAAAAATTAGTGGAAATGAACTCTCATCAAAATTTTTTCTTGATTATCTTAAGCATAAAATTGATCAATTAAATTAAAATATTTTGATTAATAACTTTCAGATATTGATAGCTAAAGATAAGTTGTAAGATAGTTATAAATTAAAAAATATATGGCAAATCTTAGTCAACCCCCAAGCAAAAGTACTCCCAATCTTCTTCATATTTTAGATCCTTTTGTAAATGAACAAAAAACAATTGTTAATACAATTATTGAATTAAATTCAAATACAATCAATAAGTATGAATTAATAACCGAAACCGGTCATCTCAAGCTTGATAGAGTTGGCTACTCATCTTTGGCTTATCCATTCGCTTATGGTTGTATCCCAAGAACTTGGGATGAGGATGGAGATCCACTGGATATTGAAATAGTCTCTGTGACTGAACCTTTGATTCCAGGATCAATTGTTGAAGCTAGAATCATTGGAGTTATGAAATTTGATGATGGAGGAGAAGTTGATGATAAGGTAATAGCTGTTTTGTCAGATGATAAAAGGGTAGATCATATTAAAACTTTTAATGATCTTGGTGAGCACTGGCTAAAAGAAACAAAGTATTATTGGGAGCATTATAAGGATTTAAAAAAACCAGGAACATGTAGAGTAAATGGCTTTTTTGGTATTGGAGATGCAATCAAAACTATTGAACAATGTGAGGAAAGATATAAAAAAGAAATTGAACCTAAATTAGTTAATTAGTTCATATTTTTTCTATCTATATTCATTAAATATTTCTTCAAGTATTTTTTCTGCTCCTTGTATTTTTAGTTTATTAGCTAGATCTTTTCCAATTCTTTCAGGATCTGTTGAAGGGCCAATTGATTTATCTTTAATAAGTTTCTTTCCATCAATAGAAGCCACCATTCCAGTAAGAAATATTTGGTTATTTTTTATTCCACTATTAACCCCAATAGGTACTTGGCAACCGCCCTCTAATTCTCTTAAAAATGATCTCTCTGCTAAGCATCTTTTACTAGTCTCTTCATGAGTTAGAACTTGAATTATTTTTAAAACATCATGATTATCTGATTTACATTCAATCCCTAATGCTCCTTGGCCTACAGCATGAAGAGAAATCTCGCTTGGAATTAATTGATGTATTCTTGATTCAAATCCCAACCTTTTTAATCCGGCTGCAGCAAGAATGATACAGTCAAACTCTCCTGAATCTAACTTTTCTAAACGAGTGATTACATTTCCTCTGATGTCTTTAAAAATAAGATTAGGAAAATTAAATTTTAATTGTGCAAGCCTTCTAAGTGAACTTGTCCCAACAATTGATCCTGATGGTAAATTCTCTAATTTATAAGACTCATTTTTCTTATTAATAACAAGTGCATCAGAAGGATCCTCTCTTTTTGTGATACATCCTAAAGTTAATCCATCAGGCAAATTAGTTGGTAAATCCTTTAATGAATGAACTGCAATATCAGCTTTATCTTGAAGCATTTGAGTTTCGAGTTCTTTAGTAAATAATCCTTTATCGCCAATTTTTGCTAGAGCGACGTCAAGAATTTTGTCTCCTTGAGTTGCCATGGCTTCAATATTAACCTCTATATTAGGTATGTTTCTTTCTAATTCCTCCTTTACCCATAAAGTTTGAACCATAGCCAACTTGCTTCTTCTTGTAGCAATTCTTATTTTTGTAATAGCCATTAAAAATATTAATTTATTTTAGATTAAAAGAAAGGAGCACAAATTTATCAATATAAGTTTGCAACTTAATGAAGATAAATTAATTTTATTATTTTATATATTCTTTTAAAACACCATTTCTATTTGGATGCCTTAATTTTCGGAGAGCTTTAGCTTCTATCTGCCTAATCCTTTCTCTTGTAACATCAAAAATCTGTCCTATCTCTTCAAGTGTTTTCATCCTCCCATCATCTATCCCATAACGCAGTCTAAGAACATCTCTCTCTCTAGGACTTAAAGTTGCTAATACACCTTCTAAATCCTCCCTTAATAATGTTTTGGATACATCCTGTTCTGGATTCTCAATATCAGCTTCTATGAAATCTCCTAACCTTGAATCCTCTTCTTTACCAATGGGAGTTTCTAAAGAAATAGGAAGTTGAGCACTTTTGGCTATGAATCTTAATTTCTCAATTGTCATTTCCATACTTTCAGCTATTTCTTCTTCACTAGGTTTTCGTCCAAATTCTTGACTTAACACTTTGGTAGTTTTTTTTATTCTGGATATGGTTTCATATAAGTGAACGGGTAATCTAATAGTTCTACTTTGATCAGCAATTGCTCTTGTAATTGCCTGTCGAATCCACCATGTGGCATAAGTAGAAAATTTATATCCTTTCTCATGATCAAATTTTTCTGCTGCCCTAATAAGACCTAAACTCCCTTCTTGAATTAAATCTTGAAAGGATAAACCTCGGTTCATATATTTCTTAGCAATTGAAACTACTAGTCTTAAATTAGATTGAACCATTTTTTCTTTAGCTCTTCTTCCCAATAGTAATCTTCTTCTAAATTTAGAAAGAGGCATATCAATTAACTCCGCCCACTCTCTGACAGTGGGGAAATGCCCCTTCTCTGATTCATACTGTGTAGCTAATTCTTCAAGTTGCAGTAAATCTGCAATTTTTCTTGCAAGTTCAATTTCCTCATCAGGTCTTAATAATCTTATTCTTCCAATCTCTTGTAAATAAACTCTTATTGAATCTTCTGTATAAATCCCTTTTGGTCCAAGTTTTATGTTGGCTAGATTTTTTTCGTCATCTTCAGAAGGATTTTGATTATTATTTTCTAATTCATTATCATTATTGACTACTTTCTCAACTGTATTATTATTAATTCTGTTTCTGCAGATGGGTTAATATTTTTATTTAACTTTTTCTTAGAGCGTGACTTTGAATTTTTTGACTCTGCAGCTATTGGACACATAATAGACTCCTTTCTAGGGTGAATTTAACTAAATAAAACTTTAATTACGGTAATTTCGCACATTTAGTAGTAAAAAGTTGCTTTGAGAACGAATGTATCTATTCTCAAAGTTTTTGATTAAAAAAAGTGCTTGTAAAATGTTGAAAAAATTAATTAGTGTTATAAATTACCTAGAGCAAAAAGTTTAGGGCTTTCTCAGACTGGCAGATCTTTTTGAATTATATTCATTGATCAGAGCTTCATGTCTTCCCTGAGAACTTGATGCGGACAATGTGCAAAAACACTTTGTGGAATGTTCAACAATCCAATACTAAGAAAAAGTTTTGAAGCTCGCAACTAATAATCCAAGTCAACATCCAAAAGTTTATAGCGTTTTGATCGATTTTGGTAGATATAGCAACAGTTTTGATTATATAGATGGAAATTCTTTAGGGGTAGAAATAGGGGATATTGTTCTAGTGAAAATTAAAGGTAGAGTGATTACGGGATTAGTCATTAAAGAAAACTTATTTACAGAAAAATTTGGTTTTAATACGGAATTCAAATATTCTTTTATCGAAAGAATTATTCAGAAAAAAGTTTTTTATAAATGGTGGGGAGATTGGATAGAGGATTTAGCTCGTGATCATAAGGTAAACATTATAAAAATGTTTAAAACAGCTTTACCCCCAGGTTGGTTTAGTAAATCAAATGTAATCAATAAAAGTATTTCTTCAAATTTCTGGATACTAATAACCCCTAATGTAAATTATCAATCTAGGGATTTAACCAATAGGCAATTATTATTAATTCAAAAAATTAATTCTGCGGGAGGTCTTTGGCAAAGTGACTTAATAAAATTTGGATTTAGCTCAACCTTAATTAATTCATTAATTAAAAAGAATTTGATTAAAAAAATAAGCCGATCAAAAATAGATAATTTACCTTTGACATCATTTGAAAATAATTTTAAAGAAAATCAAATTCCTTCACTTACTTATCAACAAAAAGAAGCAATATCAAAAATAAAAAAAATGAAAGAAGGTGAATCTTTACTATTGTGGGGAGAAACTGGTTCTGGGAAAACAGAAATTTATTTAAGAATTACTAAAAGTTTTTTAGAACAAAATAAAAGTTGCCTAATAATGGCTCCAGAAATTGGTTTAATTCCACAATTAATAGATAGATTTTCTAATAGATTTAAAAAAAATATTTTTGAATATCACAGTAATTGTTCCTCAAAACAACGTCAATTGGTTTGGCGAAAAATATTGGAAGATAAAGAACCCTTAATTGTAATTGGAACTAGATCATCAATATTTTTGCCTATAAGAAATCTAGGGGTGATAATAATTGACGAAGAACATGATAACTCTTACAAACAAGAGACTCCTATGCCATGTTATGACGCAAGAGAACTTGCCTTAGATAGAGCGAAAAGAGATGGCGTAAAAATCATATTTGGAAGTGCTACTCCTTCTCTAAATACTTGGAAGCAAGTTAAATATGAAAATAAATTTAAGTTAGCAAGAATGAAAGAAAGGATATCAATTGCCAAAGTTCCAGAAATAAAAGTTATAGATATGCGAGATGAATTTAAAAAAGGAAATAAAAAAATTTTTAGTAAAGAACTTTTTAAGTCACTTAGAAATTTGAAAGAGAAAAAAGAACAGGCAATTATCTTAGTTCCAAGGAGAGGATATAACGGATTTTTAAGTTGTAGAAATTGCGGTTTTGTTGTTAATTGTCCAAATTGTGATACTGCTTTAACGGTTCATATTGGTATAAAAGGGAAAAAATGGCTTAATTGTCATTGGTGTGACTTTAAAAGTCAGTTTATTAATGTTTGTCCAGATTGCCACTCAAATGCTTTTAAGCCATTTGGAATCGGGACCCAAAAAGTTGTTGAATCCTTGAAAGAAGAAATGCCCGAATTAAAACTACTAAGATTTGATAGAGATACTACATCGGGGAAAGAAGGTCACCGAAAAATTCTTTCTGAATTCTCTAAAGGTAATGCAGATGTAATTATAGGAACGCAAATGCTTGCTAAAGGGATTGATATTCCAAATGTTACTCTTTCAGTTGTACTTGCATCAGATAGCTTACTTAATCGTCCTGATTTGGCAACGGAAGAAAAAGCATTACAATTATTTCTACAGTTGGCTGGTAGATCAGGAAGAGCAAATAAAGAAGGTGAGGTAATTCTTCAAACATATCAACCTAGTCATCCTGTAATTTCCTTTCTAAAAAAAAGGGATTATGAAAGTTTTTTAAACGAAAGTTTGAAATTAAGAAAAGATTTAAATTTATTTCCTTTTTGTAGAGTTTGCCTTCTAAAGATCTCTGGTTTTGATAATGCCTTAACAGAACAAACTGCGAATAAATTATCAGAATATTTAACACCTTTGTGTTTAAGAAAAAAATGGAGTTTGATAGGACCTGCTCCAAGTATGATCCCGAAAATTGGCAAAAAGTTTAGATGGCAAATATTAATTTATGGTCCAGATAAAACTGAATTGCCAATACCAACAGAAAAATCTCTATGGGATTTTATTCCAATAAATATTTTTCTAACAATCGATGTTAATCCTGTAGAAATTTAAGATGGTAGTTCAGGTAGATTTGAACCAATTTCAAATCTATTTCTACGGATAAAGTAGGCTATAAATACTAATAAAATTACAATTAATGTTCCTAATATAAATTTATTCCAATACCAATAAGAGAATTCAATAGTATTATTGCTTCCTGGAATTAATTTCCAGTAAATAATATTTTTATTAGTAGAAATTTGATCATTTTTATTTAATATATTGGTTTTAGAGGGGTTTATAATATTTATAATTATTTCTAAATCATCAATTTTATTAAGATTAATTAGATCAAAATTTATTTGATAGCTTCGTTTCTCTAAAAATAAATAGTTCTTTTTGAAATACCTAATTGTCATATCATTTAAGTCGATATTAATTGTATTTGAAATTATTTTTAGAATTTTATTAATAAATAATTCAGCATCATTTAATTTTAAATTTTTCTTAATCAGTAGTAAATTTTTATCATCAATTCTAAGTTGATTATTTGGAAAAGTTGCTTTAAATTTTTCTTCAAGTTTTATTTGCCAAGGTATTTTATTTATATATTTACTTTCTATTCTTAAATCTATATTTAATGCATCAATATCTCTAAGATCTAATGAGTTATCAATTTTTACACAACCACTTAAAAGATTTAACAATATTATCAGTAAAAAAAAAGTAAATATAATAAAACCTTTTTGAAAAGATTTTGTCTCTCCTGTTGGAGTATTTGTAATATTTATATATTTCTCTTCTTTAGGAGAATTTTTTAAAATTTTTTGAGGTAGAGATGAACTTCTTTTAGTAATAAGATTACTTTCAAATTTTATATTCCAATTTTCAGGTATTTGCAGATTAGGGGATTTTAATATTTGCATAAGCGAGAGTGCCTCGTCTCTAATGTGGGAATATTTTGATTTTGTTAAGGGCTTACATAAATCTATAGCCTCTTCATTTTTATTTACTCCGCTTAAGGCTGTAATAAGCAACATCCTTATATTAATGCCCTCAAGAGTATTAACTTTAAAATAATCTACTTTAGGGGAAAGGATTTTAATACATAAATTATATTCGCCTTTACTTAAAGCAAGTTCAGCATCTTTTATTACTTGCTTATAATCACTCATTACTATGCATTAATCATTGTCCCTATACCAGCATTAGTAAAGATTTCTAATAAAAGCGCATGTTCTATTCTTCCATCAATAATATGTGCAGCTTTTATACCTTGAGCTAGAGCTCTAATACAACATTCAGTTTTTGGCTTCATTCCATCTGAGATAATATTTTCTTCTATGCACTTTCTAGCTTCTTTAAGATTGATTTGTTTCATAAGACTATTATGATCTTTTTTATCTTTTAAAATGCCTGGGGTATCTGTAAGTAGGATTAATTTTTCAGCATTTATTGAGGCGGCTACCTCTCCTGCAACATAATCTGCATTAATGTTAAGATTCACACCTTCTTTTGATGATCCAATACTTGAAATTACAGGTATATGACCATTCTCAATTATGGGATCTAATATTTTTGAATTTATTTTGGAAATATCACCAACAAGTCCGTGTGATTTACTTGCTAATTCTCTAGCTTTAATTAAATTTCCATCTAATCCAGATATTCCAATAGCTGATGCACCTGTTTTATTTATTCCTTGAACGATTTTTTTATTTACTCTTCCCATTAAAACCATTTCAACTATTTCCATTGTTTTTTCATTTGTAACTCTTAATCCGTTCTCAAATTTTGGTTCTATGTTTAATTTTTTTAACCAAATATTTATTTCTGGACCACCTCCATGAACAATTACTGGTCTTACGCCAACGATTGAGAGAAGTGCAATATCTCTAAATACAGCATCTCTAAGAATATTATGATTCATTACTGAACCACCATATTTGATTACAATTTTTCTCCCAGAAAAACTTTGAATATAGGGAAGGGCCTCACTTAATATTGAGACTCTTTGTGAATCATCCATTTTAAAAATATTTTGATATCAAATTTTAGATAATAAACCTATTATATTTTGTAAAATAGTATAAGGTCTAATTTCGTTTTATTATCATCGAATATAAGTTCTGATTCAAGGCCTTTAGCAAAAAATCTTTCTATCCTATCTTTCTTTTTAATCCAATCTTCTTTAGGAACAGCATTAATCTCAAAATGCATTCTAAGACCATTTTTTTCATCTTTGGTTATTTCTTCAAGTTCTACTAATTGAGGAGGATTATCAAAATTCCATAAATTTAAAGCTTCTAGAGATGATTCTAAATGCGCTTGAATTCCATATCTCCACTTGGTTACATCTTTGACAAGATTAGTTAGTTCTTCAGGTCTATTAAATTTATTAGAAGAAAAATTATCCTTGTTAATCAAGTATACGGGAGGTATTTCAGTGGTTTTTAAAGCTAAGCCAATTAGAAATATTGGTACTCCATAAAAGAAAGTTGGGACACTTAAATTTACTGAGTCTGTGAAGTATGCAGTCATCCCAATAATAGATAGTGAACCTCCTGTTATAATTATTAAATTAGCTGGGGAGTATAGATTCTTCATGTTTTGGGTTATTAGGAAAAGATTTTAGTGAAATTCTATGCAAGGATCTGAAAAAGATTTAGAAAAATTTGTTTCGAAGCTTAGATAATGAGAGATCATGGCTTCTGAAAAATATTGATAATGGTAAATGGCCTGAAATCAGAAAGGAACTTGCATCTTTGGAAAGAGAAATTAGTAAACTTATTCTAAGACTAAAGGATGTTGATAGCGAAATTAAAAAAAATTAAAATGGTATTTCATCAACTTCAGGAACAAGTGGAGAAGAATTCCAAGATTCATTGCCTAAATTATTTAAATCATCGTTACTATTATTAATTACTTCTTTTGAATCTTTATTAATAGTGACAACATCTTGTTTAGTTGAATTATTTTCAGAAAGAGTAATATGATGGATTCTTGAAGCAGTAAGTTCTGCTTGTTTTTCCTTGGTGCCATCTTTTCTTGTCAGGTTATTCATCCTAAGACGACCCTCAATTACAACACCTTGACTCTCTTTTAAATTATCTACCATCTCTTGAGCTATCGTTCCCCATCCTAAGATTTTTAACTCGCTTAATGGGTCATCACCACGCAAACCTTTAATTTCTACTACCATTTCAGCAATAGGAGTTTGGTTCTCTTTTGTATAACGCATTTGAGGTTCTGTTTTGACTTTGGCTTGAATTAAACAATGGTTCATTTGTCTTTTTTATTTAAAGATATATTGATGCAAAATTCAGAAAAATGCCACGAAAATGTTTGGATCCTATCAGGAACATCTGATGGGCCGATTATTGCTGATAAATTATTAAACCTTAACTATGTAGTTTTTGTAAGCGTTATCAGTTATAAAGCAAGTTTAGTTTATCCAAAGAAAGATAAGTTACACATCATTACAGGAAAAATTATTGATGAGATAGAAGTGCATCAATTTTTAGAAAAACATCAAATAGATTTGATTATTGATGCTACGCATCCTTTCGCAATGCAGATTTCTACAAATCTTGTAAAAGGGTGTAAAAAATTAAATAAAATGCTTTTAAGATTCGAAAGACAAAGTCAGGTTAAATCTTCATTAAATTCTAGATTTGTAGAGGATTTAAAAGGAATCAAAATTTCAGATATTAAAAATAAAAATCTTCTTTTAGCAATTGGAGCAAGATGCCTTAATGAAGTAGCGGAATACTATATGAACTTGGAGGTAAATATATATGCAAGAATCCTTGCTACAGAAGATAGTATATTAAATGGATTTTCTTCTTGTATAAGAAATTCGAACATAGCAATCTTAAATCCAAGTAAGTTTGGGGAGCATAAACTGGAGTATTCTTTATGTAAAAATTGGAATATTGATTATATTTTATGCAGAGATTCTGGTAGTTATTCACAAATGATTTGGGAGGATATATCTGAAAAAACTAATATAAAATTATTTAAATTAAGAAGACCAATAGAGAAAAGAATACAAAATATTTTTTCAGATTATGATAATTTGATAAAGTTTATTTCTAAAATCTAAAATAACTATATGAATTATTTATTGATTTTATGTACAACAGTATCAAATAAATATTGTGCAGAAAAAATAGCTAGAAAATTACTCAATGATAAGTTAGCCGCATGTGTTTCTATTAAAGAAATTAATTCTTTTTATCTTTGGGATGAAAAGATTCATAATGATTCTGAATATGAAGTAACTATTAAAAGTAAACCTGAAAAATTAAACAATCTTATTAAATTTTTAAAGATTGAGATTGGATATGAAATACCGCAAATCATATACAAGAATTTTGAATCTGAAAGGAATTATTATCAATGGGCAGAAAAATCGATGGATTAAATATTTTCTTTGATTAATTTTTTTAAATTGACTTGTGGCCTCGAACCGATTTTTGTAATTATGTGACCTGCACAAATAGAACCAAAAATTCCACAATTTTTCAATGAAAATCCATTAATAAGTCCATTAATAAATCCCCCTGCATAGATATCTCCTGCTCCAGTAGTATCAATTATTTCTCCAAAGATATGAGGTTTTATTTCTTCAATACTTTGATTATTTATTACCAAAGATCCTTTTTCCCCAAGGGTTACAACACTTAATTTACATATAGACTTGATATCTTCGATACAATTTTTTAAGTCATCTTTTTCAAAAAGACTTTTTAATTCACTTTCATTACAAAACAGAATATCTACAAAGTTTTTAATTAATTCTAAGAAACTGTCTCGATGCCTCTCAACGCAAAAAGAATCAGAGAGAGAAAGGATAATTTGAGTATTTGATTCTTTTGCGATTTTTGCTGCTTCAAGAAAAGCTAATTTTGCTTTTTCAGCATCCCAAAGATATCCTTCAAGATATAGATATTTACTTATTTGAATGGATTTAAAATTTATATTTTGCTGTTCAAATTCCACAGAGGCACCTAAATAAGTACACATTGTTCTTTGTGCATCTGGCGTAATTAAAATTATAGAGTGGGCACTTTCTTCTATACTTATAACTGGCTTCATTTGAAAAATCGTACCGCTAGCTTTGATATCACTAGCGAAAAATTTGCCAAAATTATCATCTTTAACTCTTCCAATAAATTCAACTTTATTTCCTAAATTTGCTAAAGCTACAACAGTATTAGCAGCTGATCCTCCAGATACCTTTTTTAAGATATTACATCTATCAAGGATATTTTTTGAACGATTAATATCAATTAGATTCATTGATCCTTTCTGGAGATTATTGATTTCTAAAAAATCATCTTCAACATTAACAACGATATCAACGATCGCGTTGCCAATCCCTACCAGATCTATAACTTTTTCATCGTTTAATTTTGATGGGTTTTTTTTCATGAATTTATTTTATCTAAGTAATGCTCTTTTAGGACCGTGTATTGGGTCTTCAATAACTATAGTTTGATCTCTATTTGCGCCTAAAGAAACAATAGCAATAGGGACCTCCATTAATTCTGCAAGAAATCTTAAGTAATTCATTGCACCATCAGGTAAATCGGAAAGTTTTCGACAATCAGCGGTAGAACATTTCCATCCTTCTAATTTTTTAAATATAGGTTTACACTTTTTCAGATCATCTGCATTTGTAGGGAAATAATCAATTTTTACTCCATTTAATTCATAAGCTATGCAAACTTGTATTTCATCTAATTCATCTAAAACATCTAGCTTAGTAATTGCTAAACAATCTAAACCATTAACTTGTACAGCATATTTTCCAATAATTCCATCAAACCATCCACATCTTCTCCTTCTACCAGTGGTCGTTCCGAATTCTCCTCCTCTATCGCATAGTTGGTCATTTATACTGCCCTGTAATTCAGTTGGGAATGGACCCTCCCCTACTCTTGTAGTGTAGGCTTTCGCAACTCCAATTACCCTATCAATTAAAGTTGGGCCAACGCCAGCACCAATACATGCACCCCCTGATATTGGATTTGAAGATGTTACGTAAGGATAAGTTCCGTGATCCAAGTCCAGAAGTGTTCCTTGAGCACCTTCAAATAAAATATTTTTTTTATTGATTGCCGCCGAGTGAATTGTTCTAGTGCAGTCAACGACATGGCTAGATAATCTAGCTCCAAAAGCAATATATTCTTGAACAATTTCTTCTTTGTCTAAAGGTTTTATCCCATATATTTTTTCTAGTAAACCATTTTTTTCCTTTAAAGGTATTTCAATAACATCTCTAAGCCTTCTCTCATCCAGCAGATCCCTAACTCTTACACCATTCCTTTGTGATTTATCAGCGTAGGTTGGACCAATACCTCTGCCCGTTGTTCCAATTTTGAGTGAGCCTCTTTCATTTTCCATAGCTTCATCAAGTAATCTATGGTAAGGCATCGTTACATGTGAAGTAGATGATAGTTTTAAACCAGATATATCAATTCCGTTTTCTCTAAGCATATCAATTTCTTTAAGTAATACTTTTGGATCTACTACTGTTCCAGAACCGATTAGGCAGGTGGTATTTTGGTAGAGAATACCAGAGGGTATTAGATGAAGTTTTAAAACTTTATTATCAACAACAATCGTATGTCCTGCATTCACCCCACCTTGGTAGCGAACCACAACATCTGCTGAGCGACTGAGTAAATCAGTTATTTTACCTTTACCCTCGTCACCCCATTGAGCTCCGATTACAACAACATTAGCCAATTTAAAAAAACAAAAATTTAACAGGAATATACAATGATATGCAATAATTTTGCTTTCATTGTAAAAAAATAATGATTTGTATTAACTTTCTCTAAGAACCATTTTCTCAGCGATAGATAATTCCTTATTTAACCGCTCTTTAAGATTATCTGGTAAAGGTCTTGTGGCGAAATTTTTATAATGGCCAGCCATAGCGTTTAGTGCGGTTTGCATTGTAGTGAATGATTGAGTAGTGTTAACCATGCCTCTATTTCTATATCTAGAAATATAGTCTGTTATGACAGATAATGCTTCCTCTCTGACTTCTTCCTTATTAGGCGCATCCTTAGGCGTATCAATTACTCCCTTTAAAGTTTTAACAACAGAAACTGTGTCTTTCGTGTAATCACCGGTCATATTACTTTTTGCAGCAAAAGCTGGGTATCCTAATAATGTGATACTTGTGACGAATGACAGGGTAAATATAAATACTCTATGAAAAATTTTTGAAAGTGATTTAAACATTTTTTTAATCATAATGAATTTCTCTTAATGATTTTATATTCTTTATTTATTCTAATACTACATTAGTTTTGATTCATTAAGAAATTTTTCTACTAATTCTTTTGATGAAAGTTTAAGTTGGATTTCTTTTGATCTAGAAATTAATTCCACTTGATTATCAATCGCATCTCTTCCTACAATTATTCTGAAGGGAATTCCTATTAAGTCAGCATCTTTAAATTTAACTCCTGCTCTTTCATCCCGATCATCAAACAATACATCAATATTATTTTCTTGCATCTCCTTATAAATGCTTAGTGCTAATTTTTCTTGAATGGGGTCTTTTAAATTTGTAGCAATTAAAACTACTTTAAAAGGCGAAATTTGAATAGGCCAACAAATCCCATTTTCATCATGATTTTGCTCTATCGCAGCTTGAGCTAATCTAGACACTCCAATCCCATAACAGCCCATCCATATATTTTCTAAAAGACCCTTTTGATTTGAAAATTTTGCATCTAACTTTTTACTATATTTTTGCCCTAATTGAAAAATATGCCCAATTTCAATCCCCTTAGCTTCTAATAGTATTTCTGAACTATCTTTATCTAAGTAATCTCCTGCCTTTGAATTCCTTATATCTGCTTCTATATAGTTATCCCCAATAAATTTCCATGAATTAAAGAATTTATGAAAATCTACCTTGTTAGCACCACTTATAAATTTTGATAAATTATAAGCAGAATGATCCACGATTCTTACCCATTTCTTTTCCCAGGAGGAATTTTTTTTGATTAATTGGTCTTTTAAATCTGGGCCAATAAATCCAAGGGGTAATTCATTTAAGTTTTTCTTTATTTCTAAATCACTTTCGATAATAGAAAGAGTTAGCAAATTAGATTGTTTTGTTTTATCTATTAAGTTAAAAACTTTTACATCATTAATACTTTGGTCTCCTCTGATACAGAGTAACAAAGGGACTTCAGATTTATCTTCAAATTTTGCTAGGTAAATTATTACTTTGACTATCTGTGAAGGATCAAAGTTATTTGTTTTGCAGATGTCTTGAATAGACTTTTGATTTGGAGTATGAATTAAAGATTTTGAAAAATTCTTAAGAGGTTTTTCTTTAGAGGGTAATGATATTGCTTTTTCAATATTTGCTGAATAGGAACCACTTTTAGTAAAAAGGATAGAATCCTCCCCAGAATCAGCAGTAACCATAAATTCCTTAGAGGCTGCCCCACCTATAGCCCCACTATCTGCCTCTACGCCTAATGTTTTTAAACCACAGTTTTCAAAAATATTCTCATATGATTTTTCCATGATTTTATAAAAATCAATTAGATCCTCTTTAGAACTGTGAAAGGAATAACCATCTTTCATTATAAATTCTCTGCCCCTCATAAGCCCAAAGCGAGGACGTATTTCATCTCTAAATTTTGTTTGAATTTGGTAGAAACAAAATGGTAATTGCTTATAAGATTTCACTATTTCGGAGGCAATATAGGTAATTACCTCCTCATGAGTGGGCGCCAATCCAAATGAACGGTCCTGTCTGTCTTTAAGATTAAACATGATCCCCTCACCTTCTGTATATCCTTCCCATCTCCCTGATTTTTTCCATAATTCTGAGGGATGCAGCTGGGGCAAAAGTAATTTACTACAACCAATTTTGTTTAATTCCTTTTCTATTATATGCGAGATTTTTTCTATAACTCTTAACATCAATGGCATATATGCATATATGCCTGAGCTAACTCTTTTTATAAATCCCCCTTTTAAGAGGAGTTGATGGGAGGTGATTTCTGCTTCTGAGGGAGTATCACGAAGCGTCGCCAGAGGGAAAGAAGTGACGCGCATCTTTTGAAAAATAATTACAACAATCTTAACAATCTATGTTTAAAAATTTTAAAGTGTCTTGAGTCCCTGAAGCCATGTAGTTTTGCTCTTAGCAATCTGCTATTTTCTTCAATAAATAAATTAATCCAATTTGGAAAAAATTTAATTATCTACAACAAAGAATTTGAAAATCATGGAAAGTTTAGATGAAAATATTTCTAGTTCGGAAGAGTTAGTAGGTATTGATGAAGTACAAAAGTTTCTTAATAGATCAAGAGCTTCTGTTTATAGATATACCAATACTGATGTTAGAAATCTGAACCCTAATTTTAATCCTAGAAAACTAAATCCTGAGTACAGAAGTGATCAAAAGGAACCTTTGCGTTTTCATCCTAATGAAATTGCAAGGTTTGCAAAGGATATCTTAAGAATTAAAGAGGTTACTGTTGAGGTTTTCAATTCTCCATCATCTGCGGCTCAAAATGTTTTAGTGCAAATTTTGCAGGAACTTAAAGATATAAAGGCTTTACTAGAAAAAAATTAATCTGACTTAAAAAGAAGTAAAAATAATTTTGATTTATTTTCACCTTGATTGTAGGATATATTTATTAAGCAAAACTTAATTTTCCAAAGTAAGATTAAGCTCTTGATTGATACTATTCCAAAGCAATCTGCAAAAAGAGAAACGGATCAATCCTTATCCCCAGTTTCTAATAAAGAAGAAAAAGGGAGGGAGGATGAAGATCCTTTAAGTTTGCTGGATGCGTCAATAACAATTCTTGGCATTATCCTGGCTATCCTTACTATCTCTTTGCCTGCAATAAGTGTATTGCTTGAACGCCCTTTCCCTCAGAATAAAGGTGCTGAAATTAATCAATTTTTAAAAAAAGATGGATATTAGTTTGATCCCTCCATCACCAATGAAAGGAGTTGTTAATTTAGTTGTAGAGATTCCTGCTGGGAGTAGAAATAAGTATGAATATTGCCCTGAGGCTGGAATTATGGTTTTAGATAGAGTTCTTCATTCTTCCGTAAGATATCCATTTGACTATGGTTTTATTCCAAATACACTTGCAGATGATGGTGCTCCTTTAGATGCAATGATAATAATGGATGAGCCTACTTTCGCCGGATGTATGATTAAGGCTAGACCAATAGGTGTTTTAGATATGCATGATTGTGGTGAATATGATGGCAAATTATTATGTGTCCCAATTGCTAATCAAAGACAAAATGGGATAGTAAGTATTAAACAAATTGCATCTAATCAATTAGAAGATGTTGCTGAATTTTTTAGAACTAGTAAAGGTCTTGAGGGGAGAACAGTTCAAATTGATGGATGGAGAGATTACGATGCAGTAGAGCAACTCATTAAAAAGTGTTCAAAAGTTAAAAAGAAAACATTTAAGGTTCTAAAAAAATCCAAGGCACTAAATTAATTCAAAACAAAACTCTAGTATAAATTATTGATGAATAAAAATTTTATAAATATCTTTAATGAATGGTTCCCTCTATTATTAATAGCCACGCTTATAACTTCCTGTAGATCCTTTGTTGCCGAGCCTAGATACATACCCTCGGGTTCAATGTTACCTGAATTACAAATTAACGATAGATTAATTATAGAGAAATATTCGAGGAGATATCAAAACCCAAAAAGGGGAGAAATTGTTGTATTTAATTCACCTTTTGCATTTGATAAGGAGCTTTTACTTTTAAGATCAAAACCTTTGCCTAAAAAAGCTTATTGTTTCTTTATGTCATTTCCCCCAATGTCGATAATACCAGGATTAAGAGATCCTGCTTGTGATGCATACATAAAAAGAGTAGTCGCTTTGCCTGGAGAGATTGTGAGAGTAAATAAATTTGGGGAAGTATTTATTAATAATAATAGACTTGATGAACCTTATATATCTAATTTTTGCAAAGGATTATTTTTTGAAGATTGTGGTTCCTTTGATAATGTAATCGTTCCCCAAAATAATTATCTTGTTTTAGGAGATAATAGATCAAATAGTTGGGATGGAAGATATTGGCCAGGGGGCAAATTTCTGGATAAGAAACAAATAATTGGTAAAGCTTTATATAGATTTTGGCCATTCAATAATATGGGCACTTTTAATATTCCAGGTGAATAATTAGTCCTTATTATTTAATATTTAAAACCATTATTTACTAAAGAGCGCCAGAAGCTGTTGAATCTAAAATATTACCCAAATGTGTAGTAATATTTAATGCGCTTAAAACGCTATCTTTCTCTGGATCATCAAAAATATCAATAACAGTTATACCCCCATTTCCTTGCTTTATCGTCCATATTTGTGAATAAGATAATCCCAATATATTACAGATAAGAGTTTTGTTAACAGCATCATGTGCAACAACTAATGTAATATCATTTTTATTTTGATTTTTGCAAATATTTTGCCAGGCATTTAGCGATCTTTTAGAGACATCTTCAATTGATTCACCTTCTGGCATAATTACATTTTCTGGTTCTTGATGCCATTTATTAAGCATTTCTGGCCATGTGGTTTTAATTTCTTTTTCTAATTTACCTTCCCAAAGACCGTGACTTATTTCTGATAATTCATCAATTTTTAAAATACTTAGATTACTCTTTTTTCCTAGAATTATTTTTGCTGTTTCTAAGGGTCTACTCATTGAACTGGAATAAGCCTTATTAAAATCTATTGATTTCAGATAGTTTGAAGCTTTTTGGGCTTGATTTTTGCCTGTCTCATTTAGTGGAATGTCAATCTGACCTTGAAATCGTCCCTCTTTATTCCAGTCGGTTTCGCCATGCCTCACTAGTATTATTCTTGAATCCCCAATAGGTTTAGGTATGTTTATATTTAAGTGGGATGTTTGATTCAGACACTCAATTTGAGTTTTTAAAGATTGATTGGTTTTTGAAAGATTTAAAATTGAAATAGATGCATTATCTAGTTTGATTTTTCTAAATCCTTTATTTGGTTTATTAATTAAATGAAGTATTAAACATCTTAAGATTGCATTATGAGCAATTATTAATATATTTTTATTTTCACAATTACTATTTTTATTAGTTATTGCATCAATAAATTTTTTGGCTTGAATGAATAATTCCTTAATAGGTTCATAATGAGTTTCATCATCTCTTTTTATTGATAAATTTTCTGGATTACTTTTCCAAATTTGGTATTCACTTTTAAATCTCTCTTTGATTTCTGTCGTTTTCAATCCTGACCAATTAGCAAGATCAACTTCTAATAAATTTTGATCATATTGAATTTCTACGTTTTTATTTAAATGCTTCTCTATGGTTTTTGCGGTTTCCGAAGCTCTTACTAAAGGAGAAGAATAAATCTTATCAATATTTACTTGATTTAATATTTCCCCAGTTAATTTTGCTTGATAATAACCCTCCTCAGTAAGGTAAGATTCGTCTGTTCTCCCTTGTATTAATCCTTTAGCATTGAAACTGCTTAAACCATGTCTTACAAAAAACAAACGTAGGACCATTCTTAAATATTTACTCAATAGTCTAATCATCTCATGGAGTGATTAAAATAGATATACTAAAACTCAAAAAGCTAAAAATAGTCTAGTTTTAAATAATAGCCTTCCTTTATGAAAAAGCAGATGCCTAAACAAAAAATAATTTTAGCTATTATTTCATTAGTTATTACTTTTTTTGTCTGGCAGCAAGGACTTAAAGATAGCCTAGAAAGACCTTCAGTGGTTTTTGATATTTCTCAAAAGGAAATAGAAATTACAGAGCTTGCTTTACCCTCTATACCCAAGGATTTAAAAAAATTATTTAGTAATAATCCATCCGATGATATGCGTTTTGCATTATCAAAAGTTGGGTTTGAGAAATTGACAGATCGAAGTAGATTGATATCAATAATTTTAAGGAGGGAAAGTGACGAAATAAATAATGAATTAGTTAATCAATTTGATAATGAAATATATAAAGATGCAATTGAAAATATAATAAAAGGTAATTTAGATGATTCATTTAAACCAAGTGAAGAATTCTTTTATCAATTTAGAAATGACAGATATCTTTACCATCTTTTAAGTAAAAATTTTGGATATGACGAAACACAATTTATTCCCTTAAGAACATCTCAAATAATGTTTTTAAAGCTAATTATTATTCGTTTAATTCCTTTATTAACAATCCTAATTGGTTCATCATTATTACTTAAAAACCTTTGGAATTTATTAAAGTCAAAATCAATACAGTGGAAGGAATTTACTCCATTAAAACTTGATTTAATTGATATGGTTTTATTGATTTCTGGTGGTTTTGTAGTACTTGGAGAAGTATTTTCTCCTCTATTATCCATAACAATTATTGATTTTTTTTCAAAGGATTTATCACCTGAGATATCGCAGTCTTTAAAAATATTTTTTGGCTATATTTTCATGGCATTACCTCCTTTATTCATAGTCTTTAAGCAAATAAAATCTATTGATAAAGAATTTATTTTTAAAAAAGACTATTTTCAATTTAACTTTAAACCAATTTCTAAAGGTCTTTTAGATGGTATTAGAGGTTGGCTAATGATAATACCAATTGTATTATTAACTTCTTTAATAATGAATTATTTTATTGAAAATCAAATGGGGAGTAACCCTCTTCTCGAAATAGTTTTGAATAATAATAATTATTTTGCTTTTTTAATATTATTTATAACAACGACACTTCTAGCTCCAATTTTTGAAGAAATTATATTTAGAGGCGTATTACTGCCCATTTTATCAAGGGATTTTGGGAAGATAATTGGAATAGTATTTTCATCATTTATATTTGCTCTAGCTCACTTAAGTTTTAGTGAATTTCCTCCTCTTTTTATTTTAGGTATTGGACTCGCATGCACAAGACTAATATCAGGAAGATTAATATCATCAGTTGTTATGCATTCTTTGTGGAATGGATTAACTTTCTTAAATTTATTTTTATTAAGAACTTAATTTATATTTATTTTTAGCTTGCAAATAAATGTTAAAAGTGTTTATTTGATTTATTGATAATTTTAAGAATAATAAATTTCGGTAATGAGATCTTTTGAACCAAGAACTTCAAAAACTATTTCAAATAGAAAAGATTTTCATAATAAAAATTTTAAAAAATTTAATATTCAATCAAAACTTTTAACTTTAAATATTTCTCATAAAATTTTAGATTATCTTAATTTGTCATTATTTTGTTTAATAACTATTTATTCTTTTATAGCTTTTAATAGTCAAAGGGAGTGGACAGAATTATACTCTTCGATAATGGAGATGAGATTAATAAATAATGATCTCAATGGATACATTTCAAAAACAGAAGAGTATTTTTTAAATGAAGTTGATATGAAAGATCAATTTAAAAAAGCCACCTCAAAGGATTTGATTTATCTAAAAAAACCATCGGAAATATTAAATCGTAAATTTTTATTTTCAGATTTTCTAGATGGACTTCAGGACGGCAAATATCAAAGAGGATATTAATTCAACAACTATATGAGAAAAATAAATAAAAAAATTGTAAATTTTGTTCCTCTTGATAAGAGGAGATTCAAATCGATATATCTTATAAGTCTTTTTATTATTACCTGTTTATCAATAAGGGTTTTGAATTTGCAATTTTTAAAATCTTCTAATTTTAAATTTAAAGCTATTGCTATGCAAAATAAAAGAATTAATGCGATAAATAGTAGAAGATCAATTGTTGATAAGAATAATAGATTAATCGCCTTTGATAAACCTTTGTATAGATTATGGGCGCATCCAAAATACTTTAATTTCCCTGGTGATTCTTATAGAACTATTAGAACTGTAGATGAGGTTGTAGATAAACTCTCAAAAGCATTAAATATAGATAAAGAATTACTTAATTCAAAATTTAATAATTATGAGGGTGGAGTTAAATTATTTGATGACTTAAATGAAGAGGACTCTAAAAAAATAAAAAATTTGCATATAAGTGGTTTAGACTTGGAATTATATTCCAAAAGATTTTATCCTCAAGGCCATCTTTATTCAAATATTGTAGGATTTGTAAATGATGAGAATATAGGCTCAGCAGGACTAGAGTTACATTTAGATGAAAAAATAAATGTTTTAAATAAAAGTAATATTTTAAAAAAAGGAGGAGATGGGACACCTCTTCCTGATAGTTCTGGGCCAAAAGATTTCGTAAGAGATGATCGGAAAATTATTTTAACTATAGACTCAAGACTTCAAAAAATAACATTCGATGTTTTAGTCAAACAAGTAAAAGAGTGGAAAGCTAAAAAAGGTTTTGCAATGGTAATGAATGTAAATAATGGTGAAATATTATCTTTGGTTTCTGCACCTTCTTACGATCCTAATGAATTTTGGAAATATGATCAAACTTTATTTAAAGGATGGTATATGCAAGATTTGTTTGAGCCTGGATCAACTTTTAAACCAATTAATCTTGCTATGGCTCTAGAAGCAAAAGTTGTAGATAAAAATGGATTTGTTCAAGATGATGGAAATATTAAAGTGGGTGGATGGAATTTATATAATTGGAATAAAAAAGGAAATGGATACATAAATTATCCAAAAGTACTTCAAGTTTCAAGTAATATTGGAATGATAAAAATTATGCAAAAATTACATCCTGCCTTACATTGGGAATGGTTAAATAAACTGGGAATAAATGAAAAAATTGATACAGATCTATATGAATCTACACCAGGTTATTTGAAATCAAAAGATGTTTTTGTTAATCAACCTATTGAGCAAGCTGTGGCATCTTTCGGGCAAGGATTTTCAATATCTCCATTAAAATTAGCTCAAATTCATGCAATTTTAGCTAACGGTGGATATGAGATAATACCTCATGTAACTCAAGATTTTAAAATAGAGGATAAAAAAAATAAAAAAAATAAACTGTTCTCTTCTGAAGTTTCTAAAACTATTTTGGAATGGATGGAAACTGTAGTAGAGATTGGTACAGGAAATGGTTCTAAAATTGATGGATATAGAATTGGCGGTAAAACCGGAACTTCTCAAAAAGCTATAAATGGAATATATACCACAAAAAAAGTTTGTAGTTTTGTGGCTACCTTACCAATAAATGATCCAAAATATCTTGTATTAGTAGTAGTAGATGAGCCTTCTAAAGCTTATGCTTATGGATCAACGGTAGCTGTTCCTGTGGCAAAAGAAATTATTGAAAGCCTAATTGTGTTGGAAAAGATACCACCTAATAGTAAAGAAAATAAAATCATTGTTAAAAAACCCTAAAAAAGATTAATTATTGAACGAAATATTAATTATTTAATGAATTCACATAAATATACAGCTAAGTTATTAATATAAGCTTTACCTAACTAATGAATTCAATTTTAGAACAATTATCGTTAATGACAGTGGTTGTCGCTGATACTGGTGATATAGATGCTATTAGAAAATTTAAACCAAGAGATGCCACAACTAATCCATCTCTAATTTTGGCAGCAGCTAAAAATCCAAACTACATTAAATTAATTGATCAATCTTTAGAGAACTCAAATAAATTATTTTCAAGTAAATTTTCCAAAAAGGAATTTATTACAGAGGCTATTGATCAAGTTTCTGTAACATTTGGGAAGGAAATATTAAAAATAATTTCAGGCAGAGTATCTACAGAGGTTGATGCAAGATTGAGTTTTGATACGCAAGCAACAGTTGAAAAAGCTAGAAAGATTATAAATCTCTATAAGGAGCATGGTATTTCGAAGGATAGGGTTTTGATTAAAATTGCTTCTACTTGGGAGGGGATTAAGGCAGCTGAAATATTAGAAAAAGAAGGTATAAAATGCAATTTAACTTTACTTTTTAATTTCTGCCAAGCTGTAGCATGTGCGAACGCAAATGTTACTTTGATTTCTCCATTCGTAGGAAGAATTTTAGATTGGCATAAGGCCAAAACAGGCAAGACAGATTATTCTGGTAAAGAAGATCCTGGTGTTATATCAGTTACTAAAATCTTTAACTACTTTAAGGAAAAAGGCTTCTCAACGGAAATCATGGGAGCTAGTTTTAGAAATATTGATGAAATTAAAGAATTAGCAGGCTGCGATTTACTTACTATTTCACCAAAATTATTGAATGAACTTGATAAAGAATCTGGTGAGCTTCCTAAAAAATTAGATAAGGAATCTTTAATTCAAAATTCTCCAGAATATCTTTATGACGAAAAAGATTTCAGATTAAATATGCTCGAGGATCAAATGGCAAGCGAAAAACTTAGTGAAGGAATAACCGGTTTTAGTAAAGCAATTGAAGAACTTGAGGATTTACTTATAAGAAGGTTTGAAGAGGTTTGTAATGATAATTTAATTAAGATTTAATTAAATTATTCAACATTTTTACTTTCAGATTGAAAAATAAATCTTCTTATAACTCTTCCAGCAATATCTGAGTAATTCATTTCTCCAGATAAAATTTGGGCAATTCTTTCAGGTGCTGTTTTTCTTTTTACTCCTAACCTATAGCCAATTTTAGGAAATCTATAAAAAACCTCCGCAATTCTTTTTCCCCAAATCATAGATTTACTCCAATTCTCTTTCATTAATAAAGAATACTCATGAAGATGATTTTTATTGGATGTAAGACATTTATCAATAGTCTCAGATGCATAGTAACTACTAATTAATGAAGGCCTAATTCCCTCTGCCAAGAAAGGATCGCACAAAGAAGCTGCATCTCCGACAACTAGCACTCTTTCATTATGAAGTTTGTGAAAGCCATTCCATATTCTTAATCTTTTGAAAATTCTTTCATATTTGATATCTTTGAATCCCAAACTTTGAACAATATATTCGCATAACTCTTTATCTTTTATTTTGGAATCCCCTATAAATGAACCAAGTCCTATGTTAATTGAATCCTGCATAGGAAAAGCCCAAGCAAAACCATATTTAATTGATCCAAATTCAAATCTCACAGTATTTTTCTCAATATTTCCTAAACCCTTTATATTGATAGCGATAGTACTTGCATATTTTGGTTTTTTTGGACCTAGGCTTAGGTATGAGGCCCATAAAGATTCTGATCCATCGGCAATAACTAAATATTTAGCTCTAAAAGTTTTTTTATTCTTACATTGAATAAGCCAATTATTATTAACTAACTTTAAAGACTCAATTTTAATAGAAAATAATATTGTTGCTCCAAATCTGTAAACTTCTTTTGTAAGTATTTCATCTAAATTCTTTCTATTAACAATAAGAAATGGTGATTTACCAGAAAGTTCTGCAATTACAGGATCCTCATTCTTCCAGGAGAAATAAACTCTTTTGATTTCAGTTTCGATAGCATTTTCTAAGTCTAAAGGAAAATAATTTTCTACTGAAGCAGCCATTCCTCCTGCGCAAGGAATAGATTTGTTAGGGTTAGATTTTTCTAAAATTAAGATGGAATAACCTTTTTTTAGTAGATGAATAGCAGTTGATTTTCCAGCTAATCCACCTCCAATTACAGCTACATCAAATACACTCAAACCTTTAAAATTTCTTTTTCTTTTTCTTCAAGTTTACTTTCTATTGAACTAATAAATTGATCAGTAATCTTTTGTATTTTCTGTTGATTATCTCTAGATTCATCAAGCGAGATTGACCCATCTTTTTCATCCTTTTTTTCTTTATCAATTGCATCTCTTCTGATATTTCTTAAAGCCACTTTTCCCTCTTCAGCATATTTTGAAGCAAGTTTACAAAACTCTTTTCTTCTTTCTTCAGTTAAAGGGGGTACATTAATTCTTATGGTTTTCCCATCATTATTTGGAGTAATGCCTAAATCACTCATTGAGATTGCTTTTTCGATAGCTTGCAGACAGGATAAATCAAATGGTTGTATTGAGATTGTCTGTGAATCTTGAGTTGAAATTGTTGCTAAAGACTTAAGAGGAGTATCAGTTCCGTAGTATTCAACAGATACCCTATCAAGAAGTGATGCATTAGCTCTTCCAGTTCGAATGGTATTAAAGTTTCTTTGGGTGGCCTCAATACTTTTGTTCATATTTGTTTGGATGTCTTGTTCATTCATGATTTTGTGATTTGTAAAAATTAACTTATAAGTGATCCTATAGAATCTCCTGCAGCAGCTTTTGAAATGTTTCCTTTTTTAAAAATATCAAAGACCAGAATCGGAATATTGTTGTCTTTGCAAAGTGCAATAGCTGTACTGTCCATAACTGCTATTTCATCACTTAAAACTTGTTGGTAGGTTAATTTAGTAAACTTTTTAGCATCATTATGTATGTTGGGATCCTTATCATATACTCCATCGACCTTGGTTGCTTTCATGACTGCCTCCGCATTAATTTCTGCAGCTCTAAGAGCAGCAGTTGTATCAGTAGTGAAGAATGGATTACCACAACCACCGCCAAAAACCACTACTCTCCCTTTCTCTAAATGTCTTATTGCTCTTCTTCTGATATAAGGCTCTGCAATTTCTTGCATTTCAATAGCTGTTTGAACTCTTGTTTCAACACCAACTCTTTCAAGACCATCTTGTAAGGAAATTGCATTCATTACTGTCGCTAACATTCCCACATAATCAGCGGTGGCTCTATCCATTCCGTCTGCAGAACCTTTAAGACCTCTAAAAATGTTTCCTCCCCCAACAACAATTGCAATTTGGACGTTATTTGATATGACTTTTGAAACGTCTTCTGCAATTGACTGAACTATCGCTGGGTCAATTCCATACGGCTTTTTACCCATTAGGGCTTCGCCACTCAGTTTTAAAAGAATTCTTTTGTAAGTCATTCTAAGATCATTCTTGTATGACAGTAGCAAGTAATAAGCAATTTTTCTTATTTTTAAAATATTTGATTGTGGTTTTAAACAATTTAAAATTCAATACATTTTTGAGCTTTTATTCCTTGATCCTTAAAAGGGTGTTTTATTAAATTCATTTCAGTAACTAAGTCTGCGAATTTAATAATTGAATCAGGCGCACCTCTTCCAGTTAATACGATATGATTATCATTTTTATTTTCTAATCCTTTAATGAAATCTATAATTTCATCTGAGTTAATATAACCTAACTTAATTGCTATGTTTATTTCATCGAGAATTACTAATTTGTACGCTTTATTTTTAATATATCCTTTTGCTAATCTCCATGCTTCTTTAACAAGTTTCTCATCTTTAATTCGATCTTGAGTTTCCCAAGTAAATCCTTCACCAAGTGAATACCATTTTATATTTGGAAAATTCTTAAATGCTTTTTCTTCGCCTGTTTCCCAAGAACCTTTTATGAATTGAATTATAACAGCTTTTTCCATGTGACCTAACGTTCTTATTGCCATACCTAAAGCAGCTGTAGTTTTCCCTTTGCCATTTCCTGTGAAAACAATAATCAAGCCTTTTTTATCTTTTCTGATTTTTAACCTTTCTTGCTGTATCTCCTTCCTTTTTTGCATTCTTAGTTTATATTGATGTTCATCCTTCTCAGGGGATATTTTGCCTCCAATGCCTGCAGCAAGGGCATCATGATCTAAATTCTTATTAATGTTTTTTCTTTTTTCAGATTCACTTTCCATAAATTTATAAAACCATAGATAATCAATTTTAAGAATATCTACCATTAAATTTTAATATTGCATTATTTACAGCTTTTTGTTGATCACGTTTAGTAATCCAATGGTGATAAGTTTGTGTATGTAAGTTAACTGAATGTCCCATCATTCTTGCTGCTACAGTATCTGGTAAATCATATAAAATTGTTCGAACTGCATATGCATGTCTCAGATCATAAGGTTTTATATTTAATTGATATCTTTTAAATTGTTCAGTTACCCTTTTCCCAATATTCTGAAGGGTTGTTATTTTTAGATTTAAATTAATTTTAGGCAATAGTGAATAATCTTCTCCTAACTTATTCAATTCAAAAATCTCTACCCATTTGGGATGAAAAGGCCAAACTTGATGTTCACCAGTTTTTGTTGTATCCAATACTCTAATAATATTATCACCACCTTTTTTTAAGGAACTTAAATCTGCAAAGAATACTTCATGGTTTCTTAAACCATAAGTAGCCATAAGAGCAAAAACATATTTCCAAGATTTATTAGGAATTTTTCTCCATAATTCTTGAATGAAATCATCATTTGGCAGATCTCTAAAACTCGCTTTTTTTAAACCATAACCTTTAGACATTAAATTCCAATTAGAAGGCAATTGATGTTTCATAAAAGATGCAAATACATTAAGTGAGGTTCCGCATTGTTTTCTACTTCGACTTCCTTTCTCATAAGATTTTAATGTATTTATAAATACTTTATTTAAATCAAGTTCTTCATTATTGTTATAAACAGAAATCATCCTTTTGATGTAAGGTTTATATGAACTTTGCCAAGTAGTTTTTCTTGTGCTGCTTAGAAATTCACTCTTAATTTCTTTGAAAAAAACTTTTTCAAATTCATCTATTTTCTTTAAAAAATCATCTTGAATGTTTTTATTGATTTCAACTTTTGAAATTTGAGTCCAATTCTTCCAATCAAATTGATTTAATTCTAATTGTAAAGTTATAAGTTGAAGCTTTTTTTCAGCTTCTTTTAGTCCTATTAAATCAGCATTAAGTCCTAATGATATTCTTTGAATTCTTGATATATTTTCATTATCTTTAGAAGGAAGTCTTCCTCTAATATTTAATTTTCCTCCCCTCTTTTCAATCCTTAATTTACTCCCTTTAGTAGAAAATTTTTCGTTGATAGAACTTATTTCGTGAATTATATTCATTTACTTCTATAATTATTTTAATAATGACGTTTTTAATGTCTTTTTTCAATATCCATCTCTTATTTTAATGCAAAAAATTGGTGTCCTATTATTAAATCTAGGAGGCCCTGAGCGGATAAAAGATGTTGGTCCATTTTTATATAATTTATTCTCTGATCCAGAAATCATAAGACTCCCAATACCTATATTTCAGAAACCTCTAGCTTGGTTAATTAGTACCTTAAGGAGTACTAAATCTCAAAAAGCTTACCTTTCTATTGGAGGAGGATCTCCTATTAGACGTATTACTGAACAACAGGCAAGGGAATTACAAAGCAAGTTGAGAGATAGTGGCTTGAATGCCACTACTTACATAGCCATGCGTTATTGGCATCCATTTACTGAATCTGCAATCGCTGATATGAAATCGGATGGAATAGATCAAGTTGTAGTTCTTCCTCTTTATCCTCATTTCTCAATAAGTACTAGTGGTTCAAGCTTTAGAGAATTAAAAAAGTTAAGAGATTTAGATTCTGATTTCAACAAAATACCCATTCGGTGTATCAGAAATTGGTTTGATCAACCTGGATACTTAAAGGCAATGGTAGAACTAATTTCTGAGCAAATATTACTTTGTAATGATCCTACTAAAGCGCATGTATGCTTCACAGCTCATGGAGTACCAAGAAGTTATGTTGATGAAGCGGGAGACCCCTATAAAGAACAAATAGAGAAATGTTCATTATTAATAGTTCAAGAGCTAAAGAGTAATTTGAAATTCTCAAATCCCTATACCCTTTCATATCAAAGTAGAGTTGGCCCAGAGGAGTGGCTTAAGCCATATACTGAAGATGTTCTGGAAGAACTTGGAAAATCAAATATTGAAGAATTAGTTGTTGTTCCTATTAGTTTTGTTGGCGAACATATTGAAACTTTGCAAGAAATAGACATTGAATATAAAGAGATTGCGGAGAAAGCAGGTATTAAAAATTTTAGGCGAGTTAAAGCCTTAGATACAAATCCAACATTTATTAAGGGTCTTAATGATTTGGTAATTTCATGTCTTGAAGGTCCCATTATTGACTTAGATCAAGCCTCTCAACTTCCTTTGAAAGTGAAACTATATCCTCAAGAAAAGTGGCAATGGGGATGGAATAATAGTTCTGAAGTATGGAATGGCAGAGTTGCAATGATTGTTTTTCTGATTCTATTGATAGAACTAATTTCTGGTTCAGGACCTCTACATAAGCTAGGAATTTTATAAAAATTAAAATTTAATATTTTTTAAGAAATCATTTTTTGACATTAGGTTTATAAATTAGGCAAAATAATATATTTAAGTTTACTATTTATATAGATTAATCTTCTTAAGTGACTCTTGCTTCAAAACCTTTACAAAAGGGCGATTCAGATAACAAAGATTCAATGTGGATTACTGGTGCAGAAGCACTCATGGATTCCTTAAGAGTTCATGGAGTCAAAATTATCTTTGGCTATCCAGGTGGCGCTATTTTGCCAATTTATGATGCTGTACATAAAGCTGAAAAAGAAGGGTTGGCTAAAGCACCTTATGGTTAGACATGAGCAGGGGGGGTCGCATGCAGCAGACGGTTATGCAAGGGCGACGGGAGAAGTGGGAGTATGTTTTGGTACATCTGGTCCAGGTGCAACTAATTTGGTCACAGGAATAGCTACAGCTCAGATGGATTCAGTCCCATTGGTTGTTGTAACTGGACAAGTGCCTCGCCCGGCTATAGGTACTGATGCATTTCAAGAAACTGATATATTTGGAATTACCTTGCCAATAGTTAAACATTCCTGGGTAATAAGAGATCCTGCAGATATTGCTAATGTAGTTTCTCAAGCATTTTTTATAGCATCCTCAGGTAGGCCTGGCCCAGTATTAATTGATATACCAAAGGATGTTGGGCAAGAGTTTTTTAATTACCATAGGGTTTTGCCAGGTGCAAGTATTCCTAAGGGTTTTAAAAGGAATGGGGATATTGATGAAAAAAATATTGAGCTAGCTATTGAATTAATTAAAAATTCTCAAAAACCTTTGCTTTACGTAGGGGGAGGGGCTATAGCTTCAGGTGCTCATACAGAATTGCAAACATTAGCTAAAAATTATCAAATACCAGTAACAACAACTTTAATGGGCAAAGGGATATTTGATGAAAGGGACTCTTTATCTGTCGGGATGTTAGGAATGCATGGGACGGCTTACGCAAACTTTGCAGTTACTGAATGTGATTTATTAATTGCAGTTGGAGCAAGATTTGATGATAGGGTTACTGGGAAATTGGATACTTTTGCCCCTAACGCAAAAGTTATTCATATTGATATAGATCCAGCTGAAGTCAATAAAAACAGACAAGTAGAAATTGCCATTGTTTCTGATGTTACATCTGCTTTAGCTAAGATTAATTCTTATTTTGATGAAAGTCAAAAAAATGTTGAAAAAAATAATTGGATCAAAAAAATTGAGTATTGGAAAAATAAACATCCTTTATTTATTCCTCCAAAAGATGGGGAAATTTATCCTCAGGAAGTTTTAATAAAAGTTAGAGAACATTCTCCAGATGCTTTTATTACAACTGATGTTGGCCAGCATCAAATGTGGGCAGCCCAATATTTAAGGAATGGTCCTAGAAAGTGGATAAGTAGTGCTGGGTTAGGAACTATGGGTTTTGGTTTACCTGCTGCGATGGGAGTGAAAAGTGCATTTCCAAATTCTGAAGTTATTTGTATAGCTGGGGATGCCAGTATTTTGATGAATATTCAAGAATTAGGAACTTTATCTCAATATGGATTAGATGTGAAAATTGTAATCGTTAATAATAGATGGCAAGGTATGGTTAGACAATGGCAAGAAAGTTTTTACGAAGAAAGATATTCTGCATCAGATATGAGTAATGGAGAACCAGATTTTATTAAACTTGCTGAAGCCTTTGGCGTCAAAGGTTTTTTAATTAATGGAAGAGAAGATCTTGAAAATGGCTTTAAAGCAGCTTTGAAATTTGAAGGACCAGTTCTTATCAATGTCCGTGTAAAGAGAGGGGAAAATTGCTATCCGATGGTACCCCCAGGAAAAAGTAACTCTCAAATGATTGGTTATGTTAATAATAACAGTATTTAATAAAGTTCTTATTGCGCTAATAGTTTTTCATTTGGATAAATTTAGAAATATCTACCTACCAATAAATTGAAAAAATTTTTCAGCTTAATAATTATTTTAATATTGATGTTTGGAAAGCCTGTTTATCTAAATTCAGCTGAAATTCTCCAAATTAATGACTCTAAAACAGTCATAATAGGAGACCAAAATAGAAATTTATCGATTAATTTAGTTTGTTCAAATGTTAATTTAGAAGATGAAATTGCTGCATTAGAACTTTTAAGAATAAAATTCCCAAGAGGAACAAAAGTTAAGATAAAACCGCTGGGATTCAAAGATAATAATTTGCTTGCAAAAATTTATAAATTAAATGAAAATATTGAAATGAATCAGCTTCTATATACTAATAAGTTATCAGATCAAGTTTGCGATAAATGATTTAATTAGAAATAAAACTCCATTGCCTTTTATCTGTCTTTGTTTTTCTATAGGAATGAAACTCATTGTTTGAAATATAAGTACATTTATTTGAAATATCTATATTTGTGGAATGAATATTTTCATTAATTAGTTGATAATATGCATATTTTTTTAAATCTAGTTCAATTTTGTTTTCACTTTTAAGGTATAAATTTTTTTTTGGAAAATCATCCAAATGTATATTGGAAGAATTAATGTTTTTATTAAATTTATAATATGTATCTTTATCTACAAAATATTTTTTTGATGATATGGTTGGTCCAATTGCTATGAGTAAATCTCTTTTATTGCAGCCTAGATTTTTTAATAATCTTATTGATTTTTTGATTATTTTTTTTTCTAAACCTTTTCTTCCACAATGTAAAGAAGCAACGATTTTATTCCTTAAATCTGCAACTAATATTGGCATACAATCAGCTGTATAAATCCATAAGTTTTGATTATCTTTATCACTTATTAATCCATCTGCAAAGACAAGATTATTTTCATTAGTCTCTGATCCAAAAACTATATTATTACTGTGTATTTGTTTAATATGGCAATTTTTATAATTCTTCTGAAAATGTTTTGATATGTATTTAAGTTCTATATCAGAGCTATTCTTTGTAAAGAAAGCATGTGTAAATCCATAATTATTTAGAATTGGTGAAATGTAGTAAGGCGCTTTTTTACCTTTGATATGCAAATCCTTTTTATAAAATTCTTTTTCAGAATATTTCATAATTGAATTATATTTGCAATTCAATATCTTGAAGTATCCAGAATCCTGAAAATTTTTCAACAAATGGATTTGATTGAATAGAGATAAACTGATATCCATAAGATGTTTTTCTTGCTTCTTCAAATTTTTTAAGTAATTCGTCAGCCTCATTCTTGGGTAAATCAGTTACTAACCATTTATCGTCTTCTAAGGCTTCAAGTATTAGGCGATCATTATCAATTAGAAGTTTTACTGGCTCCAGACTACTAAACCATGCTGCTAAGGCCATAGCTCTATTCTCACTAAATAGTCGTAAGCCAGGAATTAAATAATCATTATTAATTGAATCTTCAATCGGAAAAATGTCACCAAATTCAATAGGCCAATTTTGAGCTTTTTTTAATTCTCCAATAGTTATTGCAGAAATTGTCAAAGAGTCGCCTCTAACAGCTTCAGGCAAAGGGGTGGGTTCGTTAGATATCGTTGAGGTGAAATTTGGTGCCAAAATACCATTTACGTATCCTTTTTCCTTTGGATAAACTTCTTCCTCAAGAAATTTTATTTTTTCAAATAAAGAGTATGTTCTTCTACTTACTAAAGCATCAATTTCTAGATTCTCCAACGATTTTTTTATAATTGATTTCATTGATGATCTCCAAAACCTTATCCTGGCCGGTTTTTCCCAACCCTTATTTGCAGCTTCGATCAACGCTTCTTTTAAGGCTTCTGTAAGCCATATAGAATTTACTTTGTTTGCAGGACATGTTTTAGTCCAATAGAAATTTTTTTGAGTACAAAAATTTTTAGATGAAGCTATTATTAATTCCCACCTTTTTTTTCCATTTTTTTCTAATATCGGTCTGGAATAGAAGTCTAATTCCCAATCAGAGCAAACTAATTCAATTTGTGAGTTATTTAATTTAGTGTTGGACATTAAATTTATGTATTTTTATTTTCAAAAAGCGATTGTGCTTTTAATGCTCTTTCATTTGCTTCTTTGAATACTTTATCCTTATCAATAAGTAATTCTCCTGGAGAATTTTCTAATAATGCTGTATCCAATCCTATTCTTCCTTTTTCAAGATCAATCTCATTGACTAATGCTTTAACGATCTCCCCTTCTCTGAAAACTTCTCTAAGATTTCTTATACTTCCATTAGTAATAGATGATTGATGCAAAAGGCCACTAAAGCCTCCTAAATCAACAAAAAATCCATAGGGTTTAACTGCCAGCACCTTACCCTCAATTAATTGTCCAAGATTTAGGTCTTTGAATTTAGTTATTAAAGTTGCTTTTTTTTCTGATAAAACTAATTTCCTTGTCTCTGGATTTACTTCTATGAAGGCAACTTTTATAATTTTTTTTAATAGGGACTGATATTCGGAACCATTCTCTAGTTGTGATCTAGGAATGAACCCCCTTAATCCCTCAACATCACAAGTTAGACCTCCCCTATTAAAACCATTGATTAGAACTTCAATAATTTTACCTTCTTTTGAAATCTTTCTAACATTCTCCCAGCTTTTTCTGAGGATTAAAGCCCTCGAACTTACCGTGACCATTCCATCAGCATTTTGTTCTTTAATCACTAATACTTCAATTTCTAAGCCAATAGGGAATTTTTCCTTGAAATTTAAAATAACTCCAATCCCTGATTCTTTTTTGGGCATGTAACCTGGTGCTTTTCCCCCAATATCTACATAAAGTCCATCACTTTCCAGAGCTATCACTTTACCTTTAATAGTTTCTCCTTCTAGACCTATCGGTTCATTTTCATTTAAAGCATTTAAAAATTCATCTTCATCAAAATCAAAATCATCAACTGTTCTTTCAAATGTAAAGTTTTCAATATCATTTTCAACGATTTTTGGTTTTAAAAGACTTTGATAGTCATTTTTTTCATCGAAATCAAGAGGTTTATCTTCAATTGTTTCCTGTGATTCAGGAACTTTTAATTTCTTGTCAGGCTTTAATAATTGTTTAAAATCATTACTAAATTCAAGATTTTGAACTTCTTTTGATTTTTCAGAATTATTAGATTTAATTTTATCAGCCTTTTCTAATGCTTCTTTTTTATTAAGTTGAAGAACCTGAATTGGCTTTTTTAGCAATTTCTTGTTGCTATCATTTTGCCCTTTTTTGGAGGCGCTATTATCACTTATTCCCTTCATAGGTAATAATGAGGTTAATTGAATATAAATCATTCTAAAGGTAATTTCTCTCAAATTTAAATAATGAATTTTAAATCAATACCTAATGAGTACGAATATTTATCTTGGCCGGAAGTAAAAAATATTGCTGAAAATAAAAGATCAACGATTATTTGGCCCTTTGGAGCAATTGAACAACACGGTCCTCATTTGCCTTTGGCAACGGATGGCATATTTGTTGATGACATTACTAATGAAGTTTTAAAACTACTACCAGATGAAATTCCTTTGAAAAAAATTCCTACTCAATATATTGGTTTTTCACCAGAACATATTGGTTTTGATGGAACATTGTCATTATCTTCGCAACTATTGATATCAATTATTTCTGAAGTTGGGAAGCAACTTTCAGATGTGGGTTTTAAAAGGTTGATATTACTTAATGCCCATGGAGGTCAAATATCTCTTTTGAACACAGCAGCAAGAGAATTAAAGAAAATAGCGCCAAATCTTTCGATATTTCCATGTTTTCTATGGAGTGGTGTTGTGGGCTTAAATAATTTAGTCTCAAAAAGTGAACTCGAGAATGGATTGCATGCCTCCTTATCTGAAACAAGTTTAATGATGGAAATTAGACCAGATTTAGTTGGCGATGAGAGACCATATGAGGATATTTCTTCGAAGATTCCAGAAGGATGGAGTCTTGAGGGTGATGCTCCATTAGCATGGTCAACTAAGGAAATTAGCAATTCAGGGGTAATAGGAGATAGTAGGGGAGCAAACAAGAAATTAGGGAGAAGATTTAAAAAAATTATTAATTAATCATTGGCATAACATGTTACTTTCATTAATGTCTTCTGATTGGCCAAACAATTAATTTTGTATAAAATTTTATACTGTGCGTTTTAAGAAGTGGTTTAACAATTGAAACTATTTTCATGATGTGTATATAATCTCACTATAATTGTGTAAACTCATTGCATAATGAACAAAAGCTCTATTGACATGCAAACTCTAGAATCAAATAAAAATCTCAAAGTTGATGCTTCATCAGATGAAAGTACATCAGGCTTACCTGACTTCACTACAGAGTCTTACAAGGATGCTTATAGCCGAATTAATGCAATTGTTATTGAAGGTGAGCAAGAAGCTTATGATAATTACATCTCAATAGCAACATTACTTCCAAAAGATTCTGAGGAGTTAACAAAACTCGCTAAAATGGAACTTAAGCATAAAAGAGGCTTTACTGCCTGTGGTAAGAATTTGGGAGTAACAGCTGATATGCCATTTGCTAAAGAATTTTTCTCAAAATTACATGGAAATTTTCAAACAGCTCTTGAAAATGAGAATTTAACTACTTGTCTCTTAATTCAAGCTATCTTAATCGAAGCATTTGCCATATCTGCTTATCACGTCTACATAAGAGTAGCTGATCCTTTTGCAAAGAAAATTACTCAAGGTGTTGTTAATGATGAATATCTTCATCTAAATTATGGTGAGAAATGGTTAAAAGAAAATCTACATACTTGTAAAGATGAATTAATTGCTGCTAACAAAGCTAATCTTCCTTTGATTAAAAAGATGCTTGATCAAGTTGCTGAGGATGCAGCAATTCTTTGTATGGACAAAGAAGAATTAATGGAAGAATTCATGATTGCTTATCAAGATGCTTTGTTAGAAATGGGTTTAGATAATAGAGAAATTGCAAGAATGGCAATGGCTGCAATTGTTTAGTTGAATTAAAGATTGATAATATAATATTTGTAAATTTTTTTATTCACTAGATAAATAGCTTTATGCTATTGTTCATACCTATACGATGTTTTTACAAAGTCTAGATGTTTGGGCTAATTGGTCACTCCACAAGTTTTGAAGATGCTAAAAGAAAAGCTTCTATATTAGGCTTTGATCACATTGCAGATGGAGATTTAGATGTTTGGTGTACTGCTCCTCCCCAACTTGTTGAGAATGTAGAAGTTAAAAGTGCAGTAGGAATTACAATAGAGGGATCATATATAGATTCTTGCTTTGTCCCTGAAATGCTCTCTAGATTTAAAACTGCTAGAAGAAAAGTTTTAAATGCAATGGAACTAGCCCAAAAAAAAGGAATTAATATCACTGCTTTAGGAGGATTCACTTCAATCATTTTTGAAAATTTTAATCTTCTTCAACATAAGCAAATAAGGAATACATCTCTTGAATGGGAAAGGTTTACGACTGGAAATACACATACAGCATGGGTCATATGTCGTCAGCTTGAACAGAATGCATCAAAAGTTGGAATTGATATTAAAAATGCTAAAGTCGCGGTTGTTGGAGCGACTGGTGATATTGGAAGTGCGGTATGCAGATGGCTAACAAATAAAACAGGGATTGGGGAACTTTTAATGGTTGCGCGTCAGCAAGAACCTTTAATCTCTCTACAAAAAGAACTTAATGGTGGGCAGATAAAAACTTTGGATGAAGCATTACCTCTTGCAGATATAGTTGTATGGGTTGCAAGTATGCCAAAAACTATGGTTATTGATACAAATAAACTTAAAAGGCCATGCCTTATGATTGACGGTGGTTATCCAAAAAATCTTGATGAAAAATTTAATGGTGATGATATTCATGTTTTAAAGGGGGGTATAGTCCAATTTTTTAAAGATATAGGATGGAATATGATGGAATTAGCAGAAATGGAAAATCCTCAAAGGGAAATGTTTGCTTGCTTCGCTGAAGCAATGATTTTGGAATTTGAAAAATGTCATACAAATTTTAGTTGGGGAAGAAATAATATTACTCTTGAAAAAATGGAATTTATCGGAGCTGCTTCTGAAAAACATGGATTTTCTGCAATAGGTCTTGATAAACAAATAAAACCATTACCTGTTTGATTTATTATGCCAAGACGTTATCTTCTTGATTTTGAAAAACCTTTAGTTGAGCTAGAGAAGCAAATTGAACAAATAAGAGAATTGGCAAGAGACTCAGAAGTTGATGTTAGCCAACAACTTCTGCAGCTTGAAACTTTAGCTACAAGAAGAAGAGAAGAAATATTTAAATCCTTGACCCCTTCACAAAAGATACAAGTAGCAAGACATCCTCAAAGACCAAGCACCTTAGACTTTGTACAAATGTTTTGTGATGATTGGATTGAATTACATGGCGATAGAAATGGGGGAGATGATATGGCACTTATCGGAGGTATTGGATCTGTAAATGGGAGATCAGTCTTAATATTAGGTCATCAAAAAGGCAGAGATACAAAAGAAAACGTAATTAGAAACTTTGGTATGGCCAAGCCTGGAGGATACCGCAAAGCTTTAAGACTAATGAAACATGCTAATAGATTCAGTCTTCCTATTCTTACCTTTATTGATACTCCAGGAGCCTATGCTGGTCTTACTGCAGAGGAACAAGGTCAAGGTGAAGCAATTGCTAGAAATCTTAGAGAAATGTTTGGTTTTAAGGTACCTATCATAGCAACTGTTATTGGTGAAGGAGGTTCTGGGGGGGCTCTTGGTATTGGAGTCGCAGATAAGTTATTAATGTTTGAACATAGTGTTTATACAGTTGCAAGCCCTGAGGCCTGCGCGTCAATACTTTGGCGAGATGCAGGTAAAGCTTCTGAGGCTGCTTCTGCACTAAAAATCACTGGAAAAGATCTCTTGAAACTTGGAGTAATTGATGAGGTTTTGCCTGAACCTGCTGGTGGGAACAATTGGGCACCCCTTCAGGCAGGAGAAACATTAAAGTCATCAATTGAAAAACATATTAATGAACTTTTAAAAATGGATAAAAATGATTTAATTGAACAAAGGTATTCTAAATTTAGAGCATTAGGAAAGTTTATTGAATCTTTAAATCAGGAAGAAATTCAAAGTCAAATTCCCCAATCCCATGAGTAAATCAAAACTTATATTTATAACAGGTGCTACTAAAGGAATTGGAAGAGCAACTGCATTTACTTTTGCAAAAGCTGGATGGGATTTGATTTTACTCGCCAGAAATTTTAAAGAATTAGAAAAATTGAAAAATGAATTAATAGGATTTGATGTTAAGGTCAATATTTGTAATTGCGATCTATCAGATGATGAAATTATAGAATCATCAATTTCAAAACTCCTTAAAGATTTTGGCTGTCCTTCAGTAGTTCTAAATAATGCTGGCTTTGCCTATAACGGTGAACTTATAACAATGCCTCTTAAAACAGTGGCAAAAAATCATTCAAGTTAACCTTACAAGCATTTTCCAGATTTGTTCAGAGATTGTACCTTCAATGAGAGTTAAAGGAGGTCTAATTATTAATGTTAGTAGTCATGCCGCATCTAATGCATTTCCTCATTGGGGTGCTTACTGTACTACCAAAGCTGCTCTTGCTAGCTTTACAAAATGTTTAAGGGAAGAGGAGAGGCATAACTCTATAAAGGCTTGCACTCTTACCTTGGGATCTGTTAACACACCTCTTTGGGATTCTGAATTCGTAAATTCAGATTTTAATAGAGATGCAATGTTAGCCCCTGAAAATGTCTCACAAACAATTCTTTATATGGCGGAACAACCTGAATCACAAGTTATTGAAGATATAACATTAATGCCCTCAACAGGGGCTTTTTAAATTGATACCAAATTTTCTTTGTATAAATAAAATATCAATATTTTAGACATCCTCGAACACTTCAATGTGATATAATTTCTTGTAAGAATTACTTTAAAATATAAAGTAGAAATAGCTTTACAGAACTTAAATATTTTTATGTCTACCATTCCTAGTGACAACATCGAAAAAAAATTGGATGCAAACATAACAAACAAATTAATCTCTGAGGTTATTAGAGAAAGAATTCAACACCAAAATGGCAGATTTCATGCAAATGATAATATTTCTGATTATATAAATCCAGGAGAATTAGATACTTTGCAGAAAGAGGTTGCCTCTAGAGTTCGAGAATTATTAAAATCTTTAGTTATAGATATTGAAAATGATCATAATTCTCAAGAAACTGCCGAAAGAGTTGCAAAAATGTATTTACATGAAGTATTCAAAGGAAGATACTATAAACAACCCAATGTTACAGACTTTCCTAATGCGGGAAAACTAGATGAAATATATACCTTAGGACCAATAAGTGTTAGATCAGCATGTTCTCATCATATGGTGCCAATAATAGGTGATTGCTGGATTGGAATTAAGCCTGGGGATAAAGTAATTGGCATATCAAAGTTTGCTAGGGTAGCGGACTGGGTTTTTTCTAGACCACATATACAAGAAGAAGCGGTGATGATTCTTGCTGATGAAATTGAAAGTAGATGTGAACCAAAAGGTTTAGCAATTCTTGTTAAAGCTAAACATTATTGTATGTGTTGGCGTGGTGTCAAAGAGCCTAATACAAGTATGATTAATTCAATCGTAAGAGGAGATTTTAGACATGATGCTAGCCTTAAACAAGAATTCTTTGAGCTTGTAAAGCAACAACCTAATGCAATGTCTTGTTATTAAGCATGAGACTAACAATAATTTTAAATTTTATATAAATTCAAACTAAAAAAGATCGATTGATCTTATTGCATCTATTAACTCCTTAGTTTTAGATATATCTTTAACTCCTGGTGTTATTTCGATACTACTTGAAATGTCAATACCATAAGGTTTGATATCTTTAATAATATTTTTAACCCAGTCTATTGAAATACCCCCCGCTAACCACCAATTATTTTCAAATTTCAAATTATGTAAATATTTTTGCTGAATTCTAATCCCCGAACCTCCATAAGTTTCCTTATTCCAGGAATCTAAAAGTACAGCATCAATAAAATTTGAATAAGGTGATATGTTTTTTAAATCTTTAGCTCTTTTAATTCTAAAAGCTTTCCATAATTCAATCTGTTGAAATTCCTTTTTAATCTTTTTACAGTAGCTAATATTTTCATCACCATGTAATTGCAGAACATTTTCATTTTTATTAGATTGTAAGGTCTCTAAAATTTTATTCATAGGTACATTCTTAATAACTGAAACCCTTTTTACTTTTGGGAAATATTTACTAAGATTTTCAAAAATTTCTTTTTTCTTTGATGGTAATACATATCTTGGGGATTCCTCAACTGAAATTATGCCGATGGCATCAACACCAAGTCTTGCAATTTCTAAAGCTTGAGCGACTGAAGTTATTCCGCAAATTTTTATTTGTGTTTTAGAAACTGTCATGATTATTATTTTACTATTTTAAGTCTGTAGAATAGATTTAATAATGAGTTATTTAGGAGACTTTTTTGAGGAGTTGGCAAATTTTTAAATTTTGGGGTATTCCCTTTAAAATTCATACAAATTGGTTCATACTCCTTTTTTTATTCTCATGGAGTGTTAGTAATCAAATAAATATAACTTCTAGTGAAATTTATAACAATAAGGAGTCTTGGATTATAGGGTTTTTCACGTCATTATTTTTTTTATCTTCAATAATACTGCATCAAATTATTCATACATTTGTAAGCATTCAAGAAGGAGTGAAATTTAAAAAAATAACATTCTTTTTTCTCGGTGCAATTTGTGATACCGAGAAGGATTGTCATACTGCTTTAGGTAATATAAAAATCTCTTTGATTAGACCAGCTTTTTCTTTTTTTACAGCTTTTATATTTCTTGTAATGAGTAATTCTCTAGAAACAAATGAAACTTTGTTCATTAACATACTATCTAGAGTAGGGGTATTAAATATTTTTTTAGGCTTTTTAAATCTGATCCCTTTTGGTTCTTTGGATGGTGGGATTTTACTAAAAAGTTTAATTTGGCATTTTTCAGGTAGTAAGAAAAAAGGGAAAGTGGCATTAAATAAAATTACTCTAACAGCATCAATATTTGCATTATTCTTTGCGTTGTTTTTGCTTTTAAATGCAATTTTTTATTATGGATTTATCTTACTGATTATTTCATTATTTGGAATAAATAGTTCAAAATCAGAAAGTCAAATTTTGAAAATCGAAAGTCTTTTAAAGCAAAATGATATTTCTGATTTAAAGTTAAAATCATTAAGAAAAATAGAATTTGATTTAACTTTTAAAGACTTTAATAAAATTGCAAAAACTTATAAAGAACAATCTAATAATTACTTTTTTATTACAAAGAAAGGAAGATGGGAGGGGTTTTTAACAATCAATAATCTTAAAGATGTTGCAGTTAAAAAATGGGAATATACTTCTGTTAATGAATATAAAAGACTACTTAATGAATTCCCAAGTGTCACAGAGGGAGTTCCTTTATGGCAAATGATTGAAATGATAGAAATTACAAATGATGGAAATTTATTGGTTTTAAATCCTTTAGGGATTCCTAAAGGAATAATTGATCGAAATGTAATAGGTTGTTTCATACTAAAAAAATTAGGTTTTAATATTCCCTTAGAAATTTTTGAAAAAATTAAATCACAGAATAAATATCCTTTGGGAATAGAATTGCCAAGAATAATAGAACTTATGAAAAATAAAGGAGATATTTAATAAATACTTTTAGATAAGGCTATAAAATTTTTTTAATATATTCTTCAGTCAATTGGATATTTTGTAAGTTTAAATCAGGATGATTTTCTAAAAAAGAATTTCTAAGATTATTAATTAATTCATTACGTTTTAAATTTAAATTAATAGTAGGAGGCGCTTCCATCTTAAAAATTCTTGACCATAATTCTTTTGGAGGATTAAGCTGGATTTCTCCATGTTGTAAAAATGACCCTTTTTTCCAGTATTGAGCACTACCAACTCTTTTAATCCCATTTTGATCAATTAAATCAGAAGTATATGAGGTACTGAAACAATTTTCTTGAATAATTGATTTTTTAATTGTCCCATATTTCAACTGAATGCCTAATGAAGAAAAATAGTTGATTAGCCAGTTATTTACAACTTGATAACTAAATTTTCGATATGTAGGTTTTTTAAAAGTAAGAGCGTAAGTTATGCCCCCGGAATGTAAAACTGCTCCTCCACCAGATGGCCTTTTTATAATTCTTATCGTACCTTCCTCCGATAATCTAATCCAATGGTTAGGTAAATCCTTTTGATGATATCCAATCGATATCCAATTCCCTTGCCATAAATAAAATCTTAAAGTAAATAAGATATTTTCATCTAAAATAGTTCTATCTAAAAAATATAAATCTAAAGACATCTGAGTAATACCAGATGCCTTTAAAGTAGAAATAATAATTGCACTTTCTTTCCCTTTCAAATTAATTTAGTTATTAGTTGAATTCTTAGAAGTAGGATCATAACAATTTTTTAATTTTATTTCTTATAAAAATATTACTTGATAATAAAAATATATTTAATTTTTAAGTAATTTATTTTTTAAAAGTAGAGAGATTTTTTTTGATGTGTTAGAAATAAATTATTACTATTTTTTTGATTTTTATGGGATTTAACAAAGATACAAAATTGGAGGAAAATATAAATGATGCTTTTCGCATAAGAAATTTAAATAATCATAAAATAATAGATTTTTATAGAGAAAAAATTTTTGTAAGTAATTCATTACTATTACTAAAGATATGTCTAATGGCATTAGCAATAGTTAGCTTGGTAAAAGTTAGTTATATTTCAAAAATCAGGATTAATAGATTACAGGAAATTAATAATGCATATTTATATGAAAAAGAAAAATTTACAAATCTGTCAAATCGTTTTGATGATTTATTTTCATTAAATGGTGAGCAAAGATTTATGAAGGATCAGTATCAAATGATTTCTAGGGACATATTGAGAGTAATATGGCGTTGATGCAAAATTTAAAAATATATTTTGCACTATAAAAATGTTAGTAAGTTTTTTCAGTGGAAAAGTTTAAAAAAGGTGCAGTACTTATTACTGGAACCACTTCAGGAGTCGGATTAAATACTCTTAAACCATTAATTGAATTTGGTTGGGATATTATTGCGGTTAATCGATCGAGTAAAAGAGCGATTGATGAAGCCAATAAGATATTTAAAAATAATGAAATTGAAAGTATAAATTTTATAGAAATTGATTTAAGTGATTTAAATTCAGTAAGAGATGGTGCTAAAGAGATAGCAACTCGATTCGGAAATGTTCTAAAAGTCCTGATATGTAATGCAGCAGTATATAAACCAAGGCTAAAGAGACCTGAGAGATCCTCTCAAGGTTTTGAGAATTCGATGGCGGTTAATCACTTTGGACATTTTTTGCTAATAAATCTTCTCTTAGAGAGTATTTTGAATTCAGATGAAAAAATAATTTTAAATGGGGAAATTTCGAAATTTATTCCGAGAATTACAATATTAGGCACAGTTACGGCTAATTATCTTGAATTGGGAGGGAAAATCCCTATACCCGCCCCAGCAAATCTAGGAGATTTATCAGGTTTTGAACATGGCTTTCTATCTCCTATTAGTATGGCTAATGGTAAAAAATTCAAACCTGGTAAAGCATACAAAGATAGTAAACTGTGCAATATGATTACAGCTCAGGAATTATCAAAAAGATTTACACCTGACAAGCTTATTAGTAATTCTCTTTATCCAGGATGTGTAGCGAAGACAAAACTGTTTAGAAATACCCCTTGGATCTTTAGAGTATTATTTCCGTTATTTCAGAAATTTATTACAGGAGGCTATGTTTCGGAAAGATTAGCTGGTAGAAGGGTGGCTTTAGTTGCAACTAATGAAGAATATGCTAGGACTGGTGTGCATTGGAGTTGGGGAAATAGACAAAAATTAGGAAAGAAGGTATTTTCTCAGAAATTATCACAAAGAATTATTGATCCATATACGTCATCAAGGGTGTGGAAACTTACAAAGAAACTGGTAGGACTAATTTGATCTAGTCGAATCCTAATAAGTCAAATAAATCTCTATCTTTAAGAGGATTCCCATCAAGAGGTTCGACATTATTGAGCATATTATTAGCAAGTGATAGATATTCATTTTGCACTTCAATAACATCCTCAGTTGGTTCCATTTCAAAAATAGTACATTTTTTTAATCTTGATCTTCTAATTGCATCTACATCCTTAAAATGAGCCATAATTTTTAAACCTGCCTCTTTATTGAATTTATCTATTTGATCAGTATCTTTGGATCTATTAGCAACTACTCCTCCTAGTCTGACTTTATAGTTTTTTGCTTTCGCTTTAATTGCTGAAACTATACGATTCATAGCAAATATAGAGTCAAAATCATTGGCAGTGACAATTAAACAATAATTTGCGTGTTGTAATGGTGCTGCGAATCCTCCGCAAACTACGTCCCCTAAAACATCAAAAATGACAACATCTGTATCTTCTAAAAGGTGATGCTCCTTCAAAAGCTTAACCGTCTGACCAGTAACATATCCCCCACAACCTGTACCAGCAGGAGGACCACCGCTCTCAACACACATAACTCCGTTAAATCCTTTAAACATAAAATCATCAGGTCTTAGCTCTTCACTATGAAAGTCAACTTCTTCAAGAATATCAATTACAGTTGGAACCATTGAGTGAGTTAAAGTGAAGGTACTATCATGCTTTGGGTCGCACCCAATTTGTAAAACTTTTTTCCCTAATTTAGAAAAAGCAGCAGATAGATTTGATGATGTTGTTGATTTTCCAATCCCACCTTTACCGTATACAGCAATTACTAAAGCTCCCTCTTCGATTTTAACTTTAGGATCTTGATTAACTTGAACACTTCCTTCTCCATCGAGAGGTTTATTTATTGTACTGGTCATTTAGAGCTTAATTATCACATTTATATTTATTCTTGCAGGGAAAACGACACCTTGGATATATTTATCAACAAATATTTATTTATTAATAATAAAAAGCTAAAAGTAAGTCTATTACAAAGCAATTTAAAGTAATTATTTATACTTTAAGTGTTAATACTCATGCCTATTTGTATTTATTTTATATGCATTAACTGAAAAATGCCTTTGCATCGTAGAGTGTTTCATCATCTATTTCAGAAAGCCCTTTTGACAAGGCATATTTCTCGGTATTTGATTTAACTTTTCCTCTCACAAAAAAGGGAACTTTTGTTAATTCAGCTTTCCCTGAATCTGTCCAAATAACTTCTTTTAAATTTGATTGGTCTTCTTTAATTATATTTTCATGTTCACTTTCATTTGTGTTTACAGCTGTATGACCTAAATGACTTTGGTGGCCGTCAACAAATTCAAAGTCATGCTTAAACATGTCAATCAAGTGCTCTTCAAGACCCATCATTAATGGATGAACCCAGTCATCAAAAATTACATTTGCACCCTCCCAACCCATTTGAGGGCTATATCTTGCTGGAACATCTTGTACATGCATTGGAGTGCTGATAACTGCGCAAGGAATACCGAGTCTTTTAGCACTATGTCTTTCCATTTGAGTTCCTAAAACTAATTCAGGTGATGTCTTCTTTATCGCATCTTCAACTTCAAGATAATTATTGGTTATAAGTGCTTCTAAATTTAAGTCTTTAGCCACTAGCCTAACTTTTCTAGCCATTTCTCTGCTATAGGTTCCTAATCCAACTACTTCAAATCCCAGTTCCTCCTTTGCTATTTTTGCTGCGGCGATCGCGTGAGTTCCATCTCCAAATATAAAAACTCTTTTACCTGTGAGATAATTTGAATCAACTGACTTTGAATACCATGGAAGTTTCGACTTGTTTTCTAATTCTTCTTGATTTGTTAGTGGAAGATCTAATTTTTTATGTACCTCTTTAATGAAATTTATTGTATTTTCAATTCCAATAGGAATAGTAGTGGTATATTCCATCCCAAAATTTCTTTTTAGCCATTCACATGTAGTTTCTGCAATTTCATGATACAAGCAGATATTAATCTCAGCATCTATTAATCTTTTAATATCATCTGGACTTGAATTAAGAGGAGAAACCACATTTGTATCAATACCCTGCTCAGAGAGGATTCTTTGAATCTCGATAACATCATCTCTGCATCTAAATCCAAGTAATGTTGGTCCTAATATGTTAACTTTTGGTCTTCTTCCTAAATCCTTCCATCTTTTTGCGCAAATTGAAGAATCTTCACTTACTTCCTCTTTAAGTAAAGTGCGGACTATTTGGTAAAAAGTTTCTGAGGCTCCCCAGTTTTCTTTTTTACTGTATGCGGGTAACTCTAAATTAACTATCGGGATATCAAATCCCATTCCTTTTGCTAAAGCCCCCGGTTGATCTTGTATTAATTCTGCAGTACAACTTTCTCCAACTAAAAGAGTCTTAGGCTTAAATCTTTCTACTGCTTCCGATATATTCTTTTTAACCAATTCGGCAGTATCTCCTCCTAAGTCTCTGGCCTGAAAGGTTGTATATGTAACAGGAGGTCTTTTCCCTCTCCTTTCTATCATTGTAAAGAGAAGATCAGCGTAAGTATCGCCTTGAGGTGCATGCAATAGGTAGTGTAAATCTCTCATTGAAGATGCGATTCTCATTGCACCAACATGGGGAGGTCCTTCATATGTCCAAAGAGTCAATTCCATGATGTTTTATTTAGAAGTGGCTAAGGTTTTTGTTGTAAGTATTTGATTCCTTTTTAAGGGTCTTGAAAATAAACCTGCTAGATCTGCAGCCTGATCTATTCCATGAATGGGACTAAATACCATTTCTATAGACCATTTGGTATGAATACCCTCAGCCTCAAGTGGATTTGCTAATCCCATACCGCATACAACTAAGTCAGGTTGGGATTCTCTTACTCGATCTAATTGCTTTTCAACATGTTGTCCCTCAACTATTTTTGTATTTTCAGGCAGCAAATTAAGTTCTTCTTCCATTAATTCTTTATTTAAATAAGGAGTTCCTACCTCAACAAGATTCATTTCGCACTCATTATGTAAAAATCTTGCTAATGATATCTCTAATTGAGATTCTGGTAATAAAAATAATTTTTTTCCTCGGAGTATCTCTTTATGAGTTTCTAAAGCTTTTCTTGCTCTACTAATAAGGGGAGCAATTACTTCATGAACTTTGAGTTCTTGTATCTTAAAGGCCTCTGCGGCTGCCAATATCCATTTAGTACTTCCTTCAACACCAAGTGGAAAAGGAGCATGTATTACTTCGCAGCCTCTATGCTTTAAATCCCTGACAGTGTCACATAAATAAGGTTGAGTTAACAAGACTTTAGTATTTGTTCCAATTTTTGGTAACTCTGTTGATTGCCTGGGTGGAAAACTTTCAACATTCTTTATACCAATATTTTTAAAAATTTTTTTTAATCTATCTTCTACATTATTTGCAATGGTACCAACTACTAATAGTTTTTCTTCATCTGTGGCTTCCATCAAGGGTATAAGAGCTTTTAGAGCCCCATCTTCTCCTTGAGTAAATGTAGTCTCTATACCACTTCCAGAGTAATTTAAAAACTGTACTTGTCCTAAAAACTTTTTGTTTAATTTTTCTGCAACGGTAGCAAGATCAAGTTTAATTACTTCACTGGGGCATGAACCTACAAGAAAAAGAGTTTTTATCTCAGGCCTCCTTGCAATTAGATCATTGACAACTCTATCAAGCTCCTCATGAGCATCAGCTAGACCTGCCAAATCTTTTTCTTCTAAGATTGCAGTACCAAACCTTGGCTCAGCAAAAATCATTACACCAGCGGCACTTTGAATAAGATGTGCGCATGTTCTTGAACCTACAACGAGAAAAAACGCATCTGGCATTCTGCGGTGCAGCCAAACTATTGATGTAAGACCACAAAAAACTTCTCTAGGACCAGTCTCTTTATCAAATAAAACTTTACTCATTAAAATATATAGGGCTTATTTATAAAGCTTGCATAAATTTTCAATTTTAAGAAAGTAATTGATTAAGTTCTCTTACAAAATGAATTCATTTCAAAAACTTATATGAATGTTTAAATATTCAAATGATTAAATTTCTTAAGGCTTAAAAATAAAAAATTTCAATTTCTCCAGTAATTATTTTCACTACTATTTTTAGCAATTTTCCAAACATTTCTAGAAACTTTAATAGCTATTAATCCACCTCTTTCCACTCTTGATTTCCCTGGTTTGGCGCCCATTAAAAATGAAACTTCTGCGGTACTGATTGGAGCACCAGTTTTAATGGCTAAGTCAATTAACTCCAGTCTATTTCTAAAGTTTTTCATATTTCGTAAGTCCTTATTATCGTCAATTAACCAACTGAAAGAGGGATCCTTTTGCGATAATTTTTGCATTAAAGTTAAACTAACCAAACCCAGAGTTTGATCTGGACTTAATTCTCTATTCTCAGATGATGATTTAATTGGATTTTTGTGAGGTGAAGTCATAAATTTATTCACTATTTAAATTGAAGTTATCGGTTCATAAGCATAGTGCAAGTTAATTTGATAGAAATATTGACCCATAATCAGTTATAGTCTCCAGAATGGAACCGACTTCTAGTTTAAATAGAGGAGAGCGCAGAAATAAAAGTTCTCTAGTTACTGGCTCTGAGATTCAGTCTCATGGTGGTGGGAGTTATATTACAACCGATTCAGAAAAATCTTTAGTTTCCAGGCAAGCAAGTCAAGTTGAACAAATTGAACTTAGAACATATGTCTTTTTAGATTCTTTGCAACCACAATTGGCAGCATATATGGGAACTGTTAGTAGAGGTTTTTTGCCAATACCTGGTGATGCTTGTTTATGGATGGAAGTATCTCCTGGAATGGCTATTCATAGAGTCACTGACATAGCTTTAAAAGCTAGTAATGTAAGACTTGGCCAAATGATTGTTGAAAGAGAGTTTGGTTCTTTCGCCCTTTACCATAAAGATCAAAGTACCGTTTTGCATTCAGGAGATGTAGTCTTAGATGCTATTGGTAGTGAAATTAGAAAAAGAACAAAACCAGCTACAAGTTGGACTGAGATTATTAGGGCGATAACACCAGATCACTCGGTTTTAATTAATAGGCAAAATAGAAGTGGCTCAATGATCCAGGCTGGTATGAGTATGTTTATTCTTGAAACAGAGCCAGCAGGATATGTATTGAAAGCTGCTAATGAGGCTGAAAAGGCATCAAACATAACAGTTGTTGATGTAAAAGCAGTAGGTGCTTTTGGAAGACTTACTCTTGCAGGCAAAGAAGGAGATGTTGAAGAAGCTGCAGCTGCCTCAATAAATGCAATTGAACAAATAACTAATTTTTAAAATCTAGCTCAAATGTAGTGCTTCTTTTAAAAAAGGTGATAACTCCCTGGCCGCTTTTCCCCTACTACCCAATTTTGTAAGTTGAGATTGGCTAAGTTCTCCATATACACAATTAGCTTCTTTAACCCAAAATATTGATTCAAATTCACCATTTGGGTATTTGGGCTCTTTTAATATTTCTCCCCAGGAAATTCCAGTAGTTTCTTTAACTAATTTGCCATTAGGATCGCATAAGACCATGCAGCTTATAAATCTTGCAGTTCTATATGGAGTATTACCCATCTCTCTGATAAGTTTATTGAGTTTTTCATCTTTGCTTTTTGCATATCTTGCTGAATATATTCCAGGACGACCATCTAAATAATCTACTTCCAATCCAGAATCATCCGCCAATGCCCAGGAATTTGTTTTTGTAGCTGCTGCTTTAGCTTTAAGGAATGCATTCTCTAAATAACTGTCCCCTGTTTCCTCGACGTTTAAAGTTTCTGGTTGTTTTTGAACAATCAAATTCAAAACATTTAACATTCCTGAAATTTCAGCAACTTTTTTAGGATTACCACTAGCAATTACTAAAATAGATTTATCCAATGTGTTTAATAAATTATTAATTTTTCATCTTAACTGAAAATTGATACAGAGACAGGATAGGTTGAACATTCCACACCTGCGTAGGCAGGGCCTGTCTCGTACGGTGATAACTTAATGTAAATTTTTTATTAACACAACTGTATGTTTTGATGCTCTGACCAATTTTCAATAGTTAAGACATATCAATCATAGCAAGGGTGATAAGTTTAACTTATCAATGATAGAAAAAACATTAATGGCTTTTGGTCTAAAAACACTTGACTTTTAAGGTCTCGATAGAGCATTCTTCCAAATGAACATTCCACATTAATACATAGTAGGCAATGGCTACAGAAACAATGGGTATCGCTCTCGGCATGATCGAGACACGCGGACTTGTACCTGCAATTGAAGCAGCAGATGCAATGACCAAGGCAGCAGAAGTTCGCCTTATTGGTCGTGAATTCGTTGGTGGCGGTTATGTAACCGTTTTAGTAAGAGGCGAAACTGGTGCAGTTAATGCTGCAGTTAGAGCTGGTGCTGACGCTTGTGAAAGAGTTGGTGATGGCTTAGTTGCTGCACACATCATTGCACGTCCTCATAGAGAAGTTGAACCTGCTCTAGGTAACGGAAATTTCCTTGGACAAAAGGACTGAATTAGTAAATCAATAGCATAAGCTTTTGAATAAATTCCCTACACAAACCAAGGAGTATCTATGAGTAAGAAGTATGACGCTGGGGTAAAGGAGTACAGAGATACCTACTGGACTCCTGAATATGTCCCCTTAGACACAGACCTACTAGCATGTTTCAAATGTACAGGTCAAGAAGGTGTTCCAAGAGAAGAAGTTGCAGCAGCTGTTGCGGCTGAATCCTCAACAGGTACTTGGTCAACAGTTTGGTCCGAGTTACTTACAGATTTAGAATTTTATAAAGGACGTTGTTATCGAATCGAAGACGTTCCTGGAGATCCTGAAGCTTTTTATGCTTTTATTGCATATCCTTTAGATCTTTTTGAAGAAGGTTCTATTACAAACGTATTAACATCTCTAGTAGGAAACGTTTTTGGATTCAAAGCTCTAAGACATTTACGTCTAGAAGATATCAGATTCCCAATTGCTTTCATTAAAACTTGCGGCGGTCCACCAAATGGAATCGTAGTTGAGAGAGATCGTTTAAACAAATACGGAAGACCTCTTCTGGGTTGTACCATTAAACCTAAATTAGGATTATCTGGTAAAAACTACGGTCGAGTTGTATATGAGTGTCTTAGAGGCGGTCTTGATTTAACGAAGGATGATGAGAATATTAACTCTCAACCATTCCAACGTTGGAGAGAAAGATTTGAGTTTGTTGCAGAGGCAGTTAAGCTTGCCCAGCAAGAAACTGGAGAAGTTAAAGGTCACTATTTAAACTGTACTGCTAACACTCCTGAAGAACTCTACGAACGAGCTGAATTTGCAAAAGAACTAGATATGCCAATCATCATGCATGATTACATAACTGGTGGTTTTACAGCAAATACTGGATTAGCAAACTGGTGTCGTAAAAATGGCATGCTTCTGCATATTCACAGAGCTATGCATGCTGTTATTGATAGACATCCAAAGCATGGTATTCATTTCAGAGTTCTAGCAAAATGTTTGAGACTCTCAGGAGGAGATCAATTACATACTGGAACGGTTGTTGGAAAACTAGAAGGCGATCGTCAAACAACTCTTGGTTATATTGATAACTTAAGAGAGTCATTTGTTCCTGAAGATAGATCAAGAGGTAACTTCTTTGATCAAGATTGGGGTTCAATGCCTGGAGTATTTGCCGTAGCATCAGGTGGTATTCATGTTTGGCATATGCCTGCACTTCTAGCGATTTTTGGAGATGATTCTTGTCTTCAGTTCGGTGGAGGAACACATGGTCATCCATGGGGTTCAGCTGCTGGAGCTGCAGCGAACAGAGTTGCTTTAGAAGCTTGTGTAAAAGCACGTAATGCTGGTCGCGAAATCGAAAAAGAGAGTAGAGACATTCTTATGGAAGCTGCTAAGCATAGTCCTGAATTAGCTATTGCTCTTGAAACTTGGAAGGAAATCAAGTTTGAGTTTGATACCGTCGACAAGCTTGACGTTCAAGGTTAAACCAGATTTCAAAATTGAGGAGATTATTTTCTCCTCAAACTTCTACAAATCTCGTTCTATTACGAGTAATTTCATTCACATTTAGATTAATTATGCCTTTCCAGAGCACAGTAGGCGACTATCAAACAGTTGCAACCCTGGAAACATTCGGTTTCTTACCACCGATGACCCAGGAAGAAATATATGATCAAATTGCATACATAATTGCTCAAGGCTGGAGTCCTGTTATTGAGCATGTACATCCTAGTGGAAGTATGCAAACTTATTGGTCTTATTGGAAACTCCCATTCTTTGGGGAAAAAGATCTTAACTTGGTTGTAAGTGAATTAGAGGCATGTCATAGAGCATACCCTGATCACCATGTAAGAATCATCGGTTACGATGCTTACACTCAAAGCCAAGGGACAGCTTTTGTAGTTTTCCAAGGACGTTAAATCTACTTTATGTAGTAAATATCTTTCTCCAAAATTTTTTGGAGAAAGATTTTAAAAAGAGTTTTTAAAGAATTTCAAATCTGAAGATTATGTCAAAAAAAACCAGTAGAGAGATTGCACTAGAAAGAAGAAAGGCAATGAGTGATAGCGGTAAAAAAGCTGCTGCTTATTCTTCAACTACTAAAGATAGAGTTCGATCTTCTCAAGATATACAGATTTCTGGGACTCAGTCTTCTTCTAATAATCAAAATATTACTAAACCAGCTACAAAACATATTCCAAAAACTCAGATAAATAGAAAGTCTTCTTCAACAATTTTATCTAGTAAAGAGTTAGTTATACAGAGAAGAAAAGCAATGTCTACTCATGGAAAATCAGCTATAACTTCATCTGATAGAACTCGTACAGATGTTAAAAAAGAAATTCCTGTTAATGAAGTTAAATCAACAGTAAGAAAAAATGATGAAGTTCAACTTTTACATAATACAGAAATTAAACCATTAAAATCTAATATTAAGAGAAGAATTAATCAGAAGAAAAAGCCTATTACTAATACAAGTAGAGATATTGTCTTAGCGAGAAGAGAAGCTCAATCTAAACATGGGAAATCAGCGTCTAAACAAAATACTAGTGCCGCTTCTTTAGCCAGAAGGGGAGACCCAGATTTAAGTAGTAGAGAAATTTCTCAGAGAGTGAGGGAGCTAAGAAGTAAAACTGGTGCTACAGGTAGTAAGGGTAATGGTAAATGTAGACCTTGCGGTCCAAACAAAAATGGTTCAAAACTCAAGGCCGATGCTCATTGGAAAGTTGGTGAAAGCGGAACAAATTCAGGGCAAACTGTTACAGGTACGCAAGCTAATAGGTCATCAAAAACTACTGGAAATGAATCTAGTACTTGTAGAGATATTACTGGCACGCAATATTTAGGTACAGAAGTTATTAACGAGTTTTGTAATTCAGATTTAAGTTATAAGCAACCTTCAAAAATCAATGTCAGCTCAACTACTTCTGGGAATAGAGTTACAGGAAATGAAGTTGGAAGATCATCTTTAGTGACTGGTAATGAACCAGGAACTTGCAAAAATCTGACTGGAACAGAATATACTTCTGCTAATTTATCTCAAAGTTATTGTGGTGAGATAAATAAAACTCCCTCAAAAATTAGACATAGTAAAACTCTTGATGGTCAAAATGTGTCTGGCTCATTACCAGGAAGATCATCACTTGTAACTGGAGATGAAAGTGGATCTGGACATCAATTAACAGGAGATCAATATCTTGGTGCTGATCCATTACCTGATGGTAAATCATTTGAAAAAGTTGGTGCTTACAATACTCTTAATGGAAATCTTGTTACAGGAACAGGAGTTGGAAGATCTGAGCGAATGACTGGTAATGAAAGCGGTAGTTGCAAAAATATTACTGGTGATGAATATATAGGATCACAACAATATGAAACTTTCTGCGGTAATAAACCAGCTCCAGAAGCAAGAAAAGTTGGCCTTAGCAAATCTCAGAATAATAATTTTATAAGTGGTACTATGACTGGACGTTCAAATCATGTGACTGGTGATGAACCTGGAACTTGTAAAAATGTTACAGGTACACCATATGCTGGGGTTGAGCAATTAGAGAATAATTGTGATCCAAATATTAAAAATGAGTTAAGAGGAAAAGGAAAGGTTTATTTAGGAAGTAGTTCTAATGCGAGATTGACAGGAAAACAACCTGGAATTGGTGGTCAATTAACTGGTGCTGCAAAAGGTGCTTGTTTAAATCCAACCGGGACTCCTTATGTCGGAGGAGATCAACTAAGTTCGAATTGTAATAGTCACGGATCAAATCAATCTTATGCAAATAATGAAAAAGAAAAACATAATACATGGAATGATTTTTCAGTTAATTCACCGTCTAGAGATAGATATTCTGAAAAAACGCGTGATTCAGTGACAGGTAATCAATATGAAAGTGGAGCGAATATTACTGGTCCTTTCGATATGGCCGTTGATAAGGTAACGGGAACTGAACAATTTAGATTTGATAAAAATAAATTAAATAATTTACAGCCAAAACAAGATAATAAAGAAATAAATTTTGAGGAGGAAAGAGCTCAATCTCGTATTACTGGCGAAGGTCAATCTGCTGGACTAAATATAACTGGTGATGACTGGGACAGAGGTGATCGTGTAACTGGAACTGAAGGGGCATCTTCTCGAAGAAGAAATCCATCTAGAGCAAGTATGAAAAGTGCAATGCCACCTATGGAAATAAAAAGAAATGAAAAAATGAAAGAACCTGATTTCTTAATTACTGGTTCTAGCGGAAATACTAAAGAAGGACAACTTGTTACCTTCTCAGGTGGCGCAAGAGGATAAGTAAAAAATGGTTTTAAGAGGGTTGGCTAAAGCCAAGAACTTTACATTGGGCCCTACCGCTCCAATGAAATCATTTTCAGAGCACATAGATCCTAAAATTAAAACAAGAAAGTTAAGAAATAGATCAGGTGAAAGCCATCATTTTACTGATCAATTACAGAATAAAAAACTTTATGAATATGAGTTAAAAACAAAAAAAAGTTTTGATGATATTGTCTCTACTTTAAAAGAAATTGCGTATATTCAACATAATGAAAATTTTCTCAAAAATGCACAACAAATATCTCAAAATAATTTAGGAATAGACTTGCCAACACATATTCTGGAAAAGGCTTGGGTAAAGCCCCTTGATATGAGAGCTTTATATGCATGGTGCGTATTTAAGCAGCATGATAAATTTAGCGATGATTTCTTTAAAAATGATCCTTTGGAAGGGTCTTCAGGAAGCATTGAAGCAAAGAATTTTGAAAAATTTCTCCTAGATTGTGGTTTTCACTTATTAGACATAACCCCTTGTTCTGATGGAAGGCTGGCTCATACTGTTGCTTATGTAATGAGAATTCCATTTAGTGCTGTAAGAAGAAGATCACATGCTGGTGCTCTGTTTGATATTGAAAATACTGTTAATAGATGGATTAAAACAGAACATAAAAGATATAGAGAGGGAGTTCCCAACTCTGCTGATAAAGATACAAGATATTTAAAAATAGTGACTTACCACTTTAGTTCAGTTGATCCTTTACACCAGGGTTGTGCTGCTCATGGTAGTGATGATGCTTTAGCAGCGGAGGAGGGACTTAATAAATTAAATGCCTTTAGAGAGTCTGTTGAAAATAGTTTTTGTTGCGGAGCCTCTGTCGATTTGATGCTCATTGGTCTTGATACAGATACAGATGCACTAAAAATTCACTTAAATTCAAAAGATGGGAATATTAGTTTAGAAAATACTATTTCAACTCTAGATATTTATAATTCTACGATTGATAAATCTGTTGAGGAAACAAGTCAAGAAATTTGTCAATTAATTTCCAATTATTCTTCTGAGAAAGATTTAACAGGGGTGGAAAAATTTATTTATAAATTAATAGTAAATAATATATCTCAAATTGATTATGTTAATGAATTTCATAAAGGATCATATGAAGATATTGGTCATGCAGAAAGATTTATTGGGGTGGGCATTGGATTTAAGGAAGTACATTTGAGAAATCTTACTTATTTCTCCCATTTAGATACTGTTGAGGAGGGAGCTCCAGATTTAGATGTTGGGATTAAGATTTTCTCTGGCTTAAATGTTTCAGAAGATTTACCAATACCAGTAGTAATTAGATTTGATTATTCAGGAAGAGTTCCAGGAGCAAAGGAGAGAGCCATTAAAGATTGTGATAGGGTTAATAATGCGATATCAATTAGATATAAAAATTTAGTTGATCAAGGTTTGTTACACACATGTCTTACTATTAGAGATAGAGACAAAACTGATTCTGCTCAAATCATTCGAATGTCTTTAGATAAAAAAACAATGGAGGCCCATTAATTATGCTTATTTGCAAGGTGATAAAACCACTTGTTTCTACAAATAGAATTCCAGGATTTGAACATAAACATTTACAGGTCGTTTTAGATGGCTCAAGTAATAAAGTTGCTGTAGATGCTGTTGGATGTAAGCCTGGTGACTGGGTGATTTGTGTAGGTAGTTCAGCTGCTAGATCTGCTGCAGGGAGCAGTGCTTATCCAAGTGATTTAACTATTGTTGGGATTATTGATCATTGGGATCCTGATAATATTCAGAAGTAGGGCAATATATCTAATGGAAATAATGAAAGTTTTAGGAAAGTTAGTATGCACTCAAAGAGTTGATGGATTTGGGCATATGCATTTGAGGATTTTACAAAATAATAAAGGTAAAAAATTAGTAGCTCTTGATCCTGTTGGTGCTAGAGAAGGTAACTGGGTTTTTACTACTACTGGTACTGCTGCTAGATATGCCTGCACAAATAATCCTCAAGCGATTACAGATTTGACAATTGGTGGAATAATTGATTTTTGGGATCCTAATTAAATTTTAAATTTAAAGGGATTTGTTGATTTTACCTAATAGTTTTAGGATGAATTTGTTTAGGAGAGTTTAATTTTATGTGGAATGAAAAGGATAATCCACCCAGGATTGAAAGACGCTTTGAATTTGAAAACTACTCAAAAACAAGTCTTTTTATGAAAGATATAGATAATCTTTGTAAGTCTAAAAATATTTTTCCTAATATTAGTTTTGGAAGTCAATTTGTGGGGATTACAATTTTTTTTGAAAAAGCAAATATTTCAAATATGGAGAAAGAATTCTCAAAAGAAATTGATGATATATTCTCAAGGATAAAGTGAATATCAAAACTAATAATTATTTGGCTTTTCTATATCTCTCTTTATTAAAGCCATTAAATAAGAGGGTGCTTTATATCTCCCAGGAAGACATCTATTAAGTGTCTCTAAATGTCCCCAGCAGACTGTTCTTTGTATTTCTTTAATGGTTCTACCTTTAAGAATTAATAATCTTAGGGCTTTACAGAATAATGGGTAACCTGCTTCTAATTCATCTATATTTAGATTTGCTGTAGACATAGATAGGCTTACGGTTAATTATTAATTTAAAACAAAATTGGCCCATAAAAGTTATCAACATTGATTTTCTACATAAAATTTTTTATTAATGAATGTATGCTACACAATCAATTTCAATTAATACACCTTTAGGTAATGAAGATACTTCAACACAAGCTCTTGCAGGAGCATTTTTACCATTAAAGTACTTTTCATAAATAGAATTTACAACATTGAAATTATTTAAATCTGTAAGAAAAATTGTTGTTTTTATAACACTGGTTAAATCAGCATTAGCTGCTTTCAGTACCTCTTTTAAATTTTCAATAACTTGAATAGTCTCTTGCTCTATATCACCAAGACAATCTATAGAATTAGACTTTGGATTTATTGCTATTTGTCCAGAACAAAATATAAAGTTTCCTGCTTTAATTGCTTGATTATATGGTCCGACAGGATCTGGTGCCAAGTTAGTGCAGATTGGGAAAGGTGAGGACATTTTTTTCTTGTTAACTTTTTTAATTTAGGCCCAGTTGTCTTTTTTTGCTCTTAAATAACTAAATTCTTTTAAGTTTTTTGCTTTTAAGAAAAGATTTATATTCATTTCCTCCTTAAGGGTAGTTGGTATTGTTAATTTATTTGAATTAATTTTTTGTTCAACCTCTAATAGTTTTTCTTTAATCAAGGAATCATTGGGAGATATTTCAAGTGCCCATTGAAGATTTGATTTCGTATACTCATGAGCACAATAAATAATTGTATCTATTGGCAAGAGTGAAATTCTTTTTAATGATTTAAACATTTGTTCATGGGTTCCTTCAAATATTCTCCCGCAGCCTCCTGAAAATAATGTATCTCCAATAAAAAGAATTGGATTATGAAAATCTTTTGAATAAAATGAAATATGAGAATTTGTATGGCCAATAACTTCAATTATCTTAAATTTTTTATTCAAAACGTTTATTGTATCTCCATCTTTTACTGAAATATTTTGAAAAGGAATACGTTTTTTTTCCCTCTCTGACGCTATTACCTTCACATCAGGCCATTCATTTATTAATTTTTGTGTACCTCCAATATGATCTTCATGGTGATGAGTTTGAAAAATTGCAAATAAATCTAGATCTCTTTTCTTGATCCAATGAATTACAGGTTCAGCAATAGCTGGATCTACTACTACTACTGATTTGTTTTTAACCCAAAGCCAAATAATATTGTCTTGCAAAACTGGCAAACCAGTAATATTTTGATCTTTATTAAATGACATTATTACTTTAGAATTGACTAAATTTAAGATAGAAAATATTCAAACTATGATTACTATAGCTTTAGCTAAGGGTGCACTGTTAAAAGATTCAATTTCAATATTTAAAAAGGCAGGTTTAGATTTCTCTGAGGCTTTACTTGTGGAGAATAGATCCTTAACTATAGAGTCGAAGTGCAAAAAGGCGAAAGCTCTATTGGTTAGAAACGGTGATGTTCCTGTTTATGTAAGTTATGGACAAGCCGACTTAGGGATAGTTGGATATGATGTTTTACAAGAGTCAGATGCAGAAATTGCAAAATTGTTAGATTTGGGATTCGGAGGCTGCTCAATGTCGTTAGCGGTAAAAAAAGATAGCGGATATTTAAAACCTACTGACCTTCCTCCTAATTGTTATGTTGCTAGTAAATTTGTAAAAACTGCACGACTATATTTTGAAAAATTAAATATTCCAGTAGAAATTGTTCATTTAACAGGTTCAGTTGAATTAGGTCCTATTACAGGTATGGCTGAGGCCATAGTAGATTTAGTAGCAACTGGTAAAACTTTAAAAGATAATGGATTGATAAAAATTGATGATATTTATCACTCAACAGCACGATTGGTTGCTAATCCACTTTCGATGAGAATAGATAATAAACCTCTCCAAGATTTGATTTTATCAATAGAATCATCTAATGATAATAAAAATTAGATGTTTTTTAAAGATTTCAAAAGGATAAAAAGGTTAGGTAAATATTTAACCAAAGATAAGAGATCGTTATATCTTGTTGTTATAGTTTTGATCCCAGTTGCTTTCGCAGGGGCAATACAACCATTGCTTGTAGGGCAGGCGATTACTGTTTTAAAAAATGAGAGTTCTGATGTCTGGTTAAGTAAAATTTTTATAGGTCAGTCAATAAATTTAATAATATTATGTCTATTTATTTCTGTTGTTTTACGTTTGATATTGCAGGGTTATCAAACATACAATATCCAAGCTGTTGGACAAAAATTGACGGCAAGAATAAGAAGAGAACTTTTTGATCATTCAATGGCACTATCATTACGCTTTCACGATAAAATGCCCGTTGGGAAATTGTTAACGAGATTAACCAATGATGTTGATGCTTTATCTGAAGTTTTTGGAAGTGGAGCTGTAGGTGTTATCGCAGATTTTGTAAGTTTAATAGTGATTTCATTAACAATGCTATCAATAGATAAAGGTTTGGCTATTATTCTCCTTTTGACTCAAATTCCAGTGTCATGGTTTATTATTTGGCTTCAAAAACGATATCGAAAAGCAAATTATCAAGTAAGAGAAGAATTATCTCAGTTAAATTCTGATTTCCAAGAAAATTTGCAAGGTTTAGAAGTTGTACAAATGTTTAGAAGGGAAAGCTTTAATAGCAATAAGTTTAACAAAACCGGGCAACTATACAGAAGGGCTGTTGATGGAACTATCTTTTACGATAGTAGTATCTCTGCATTTATAGAGTGGATCTCTCTCGCTGCAGTTTCTCTTGTGCTCGCAATAGGAGGTTACTTTGTTACTTCAGGGAATATAGGTTTAGGCACCTTAACAACTTTTATTCTTTACTCTCAACGACTTTTTGAACCTTTGAGACAATTGGCGGAGCGTTTTACTCAAATTCAAGGAGGACTTACAGCAATAGAAAGAATTAATGAATTGTTAGAAGAGGAAATAGATATTAAAGATATACAAATCTATAAAAATATAAAAAATGAACCACTCAATAAATTTCACTTTAAAGGAAAAATCGAGTTTAGGAATGTATATTTTTATTATAAAAAAAATGAATATGTACTTAAAGATTTGTCTTTTACTGTCCAACCTGGTGAACATATTGCCTTTGTTGGTCCGACAGGTTCTGGAAAAACAACTTTAATTAGATTACTATGCAGACTTTATGAGCCTCAAAAAGGAGAAATTCTTATAGATGATATAAATATTAAAGAAATTCCCATTAAAGATCTTAGAGACATGTTGGGAGTTGTCTTACAAGATACATTTATTTTTAGCGGTAATGTTGCAGATAATTTGAAATTAAGTAGTAAGATTGATAATAAAGAGCTCGAAAAAATTTGTAAAAAATTAGGATTAAATAATTTACTAAAAAAATTACCTAATGGTTTGAATACTTATTTAAGAGAAAGAGGAGGTAATTTATCCTCCGGAGAAAGGCAATTACTATCTGTTGCAAGAGTCGCAATAAGAAATCCTAAAATCCTAATTATGGATGAGGCTACAGCTTTTATGGATCCATCAACTGAAGCCACCTTGCAAAAAGACCTAAAAAAAATATTAGAAAAAAGAACAGCATTAGTTATAGCTCATAGACTAGCAACTATTGAAAACTCAGATAAAATTCTTGTTCTTAAATCAGGTACTCTTTTTGAAGAAGGTACTCATGAGGAGCTTAGAGAAAAAAAAGGTCTATATTTTCAGCTTTCTGAGCTTCAAGAAAAAGGATTTGTTAATTTGTAATGATTTTAGGAAATAGAAGGTCAGCAATAAAAAAAACAAATATCTTAGATAAGAACATCTTAGAAAAATTTTATGGTGCAGACTCATTTGATTTTACTCTTAAGAATGATAATTCTATTTTTGTTTGTAGCAAATTCAAAAGAGTTAGATCTTATTGAACTTGATCAATTACTTCAAACTGTTGGTTGGAGCAGAAGACCTATTAGGAGAGTTAAAAGAGCGCTTCAGTTTAGTATTCTTGTTGTTGGGTTATGGAAGCATGATGAAAAGTTTCCAAGATTAGTAGGATTCGCAAGATGCACTGGTGATGGGATCTTGGAAGCAACTATTTGGGATGTTGCAATTAATCCTGTTTATCAGGGACTAGGCCTTGGAAAAGAGATAATGAAATATATCTTGAGAGAATTAAAGATAAGTGGCATAAGCAAAGTAACTTTATTTGCAGATGCAGGTGTTGTCAGGTTTTACAAAAATCAGGGTTGGACATTGGAGCCTAAAGGTACAAAATGTGCTTTTTGGTACGCGAATTAATCTTTTGATTTATAGTAATCCTTGTATATTAAATCCATAGGATCACCTCTTAACCATCTTTTTCTTAATTTCCAATTTTTAAAAGATTGAATTAAAAAATTATTTTGGTCCCATTTTCTACTACTTGTATAAATTGAATTTTTTAAGCATACAAGATCTTCTCTCTTTTTAATTCTTTTTATAAATTCAATATCCTCCATTAAAGGAATTTTTTTAAAACCCTCATTTTTCAAATATTTATTTTTTTCTATTAGTAAACCTTGGTCTCCATAAGGATCTTTAAAAAAGAAACATCTCATATTTACAAGAAATTCCAAAAGTCTAAAGGTTTTTTTCTGGCTATTTATCTTAAATTTAAAAAAGTAAACTAATGGGGATTCTTTTTGCATTATTAAATTTACTTCTTCTGACCAATTTTCTTTTAATCTTGAATCTGCATGTATGAAAAGTAACCACTTCCCTGTGGCTTTTTTGGCTCCGAAATTCATTTGTAAGCCTCTATTCTTCTGATTTAATTGATAAAATTTTGCCCCATAAATTGATGCTATTTCTCTTGTTTTGTCTTTACTGAAAGAATCTATTATGAGTATTTCAGAGTTCCTTAATTCTGATAAATCTGATAAGAGGAGAGGTAAACTTTTTGATTCGTTAAGTGTAGGTATTATTATTGAAAGAATGTTATTCTCCATTGCTGACTTTAACAAGATCATGAATGTTATCTACGTCAATTTTATTATTTAAATAATCAACTTTTAAATTTATTTTATTTAGATTATCAATCGTTTTTTGCAAAACATTTGATGTACTCCACTTTATATCAATAAATGGATGAAATAAATTATTGGATAATATTTTGGCAGAAAAAGCAATTAACCAATAACCTCCATCACTTGAAGGGCCAATAACTACCTCGCTGGATTTAAGTCTAGATATAGTTTCTATAAGTTCTAAATGGCATAAATTTGGAAGATCAGTTCCAATAAATATTAAAGGTCTATCTTTATTTAAAAAGGAATGTTTTTGATGTTTAAGAATTTGCCTTCTCATTCTCTCACCTAGAGAACCCTTGCCCTGCAAATAAAAATCTTTAAGACCTAACTGTTGACACCATCTTTTGCTACTGTTAAATCCAATTCCAGAGATCGCAAGAGATATATCTAAAATATTTTTTTCAAACAAAGATTTTGCAACTGAAATTGTATGTTGAAGCATCATTATCTGAATAAGTAAGGCATTCTTTTTCCCAACATCTTTTGATAATCTGGTTTTGCAATGACCATATCTAGGCCATTTTGTCATAATTATTAGTAGAGGTTTATTCAATCAGATCTAACGAATTTATTAATATAATAAATCTTATAGTGTTAAAAAAATATACAAATTTATGTAAAAGAAGGACTTTTTTGTGAAGAAAGTTTTAATTTCACATCATCTTGTAATGACTTAATGGCCAATCTAGAAAATGCTATTAGATTAAAAATCTACTAAGAAAATATTGTGCAAACTAAAAATCTTATTTGGGCAGAAGTTCAAAAATCACTTCAAAAAAATTTAAGTAAACCATCATTTGAGACTTGGATTAGACCAGCAAAATTTAGATGTTTTGAGAATGGCCTTTTAACGCTTATTGCACCTAATTCATTCTCAAGCGATTGGTTAAGAAAAAATTATTGTGAAACAATTGAAAAGGCTGCTGAAGAAGTTTGTGGTGAGCCTGTAAAAGTAATATTTAAGTCTGAAAATTCAACCAATCCAGATATTCAATCCTCAAATCAATCTAATAGTAATAAAAGTTCTTCCAGTCTGGCAGCAAATCAAACTAAATCTTTAATTAAAAAAACGAAAATAACACCATATCTTAATTTACGTTATGTATTTAATAGGTTTGTTGTGGGTCCTAATAGTAGGATGGCACATGCTGCTGCTTTGGCAGTTGCTGAATCTCCCGGAAGAGAGTTTAATCCTTTATTTATTTGTGGAGGAGTAGGACTTGGGAAAACCCATTTAATGCAGGCAATAGGTCATTATCGTTTAGAAATTGATCCTGAAGCAAAGGTTTCATACGTTTCAACTGAAACTTTTACAAATGATCTAATAGTATCAATTCGAAAAGATGGAATGCAGGCCTTTAGGAATAAATATAGGGCAGCTGACTTAATTCTTATTGATGATATTCAATTCCTTGAAGGGAAAGAATATACTCAAGAAGAATTTTTCCATACTTTCAATGCTCTCCATGAAGCAGGAAAGCAAATAGTTATTGCTAGCGATAGGCCTCCAAGTCAGATACCAAGATTACAGGAGAGATTGATTTCTAGATTTTCTATGGGATTAATTGCAGATATACAGCCACCTGATATAGAAACAAGAATGGCAATATTACAAAAAAAAGCTGAGCATGAAAAGATGAGTTTACCAAGAGATCTTATTCAATTTATAGCGGGGAGATTCACTTCTAATATAAGAGAATTAGAAGGTGCTTTTACTAGAGCAGTGGCTTTTGCCTCAATAACTGGATTACCTATGACTGTTCAGTCTATTGCTCCAATGCTTGATCCAAATAGTGTTGGTGTGGTTGTTACTCCAAAACAGGTTATTAAAAAAGTTTCTGAATTTTTTGAAGTTTCAGCAGATGAATTAATTAGTTCCAGTAGAAGAAAGCCTGTTAGCCAAGCGAGGCAAATTGGAATGTATCTAATGAGGCATGGAACAGATTTAAGTTTGCCAAGAATTGGAGATGAATTTGGAGGTAAAGACCATACAACAGTTATGTATGCAATTGATCAAGTTGAGAAGAAATTATCAAGTGATCCTAGTGTTGCTAGTCAAGTTCAAAAAGTAAGGGATTTATTGCAAATTGACTCAAGAAAAAAAATGTGATCATCTTAATTTTCACTTAAAATGAAATCATTGGGATTTTGATCATATCTATGTTTTATTGGAATTTTATAAATATCACTAGGATTACAGATACATGCAACTTTTTCTAGTGATTTTCTAAGTAATCTTGCTGAAATAAGCGGCATATCTCTAGGAACTGAAATCCTATCTCGTAAATACCTTAGGCCGATACCAGAATTATTATCAGGTTTATTTAATTCATTACTAATTAAATAAGTAAGTGCAGATCTTAATGCAAAATCGAATGAATTATTTTCGCAAGGATTTATATTAATAATATTATTTTTGTGCTTAATTACTCTAGCCAGAGCAATTTTCTTATAGTAATTACTATCGAATTCTTTATTTATTTCTAAATTGCCTGCGCCCTCTCCAGAGTCAATAAGTCTTGAAAAATTTTTTTGTGCCTCATTTATATCTTTAAAACATCCTCCCATTTGAGGCGGTAAATCATGAGAGTGAGTATGAAAATCACCTTGAGATCCAGTATACTCATTTTCACTCTCTAACAATGTCAACCACTTATTGATTAATGGAAATTCTTTTCTTAATTTGTAGCCCTTGTAATAAAAAAGAGAGGCATTAATTCTCTCTATGTAAGGAATAAATATAATATCTCCTGTTCCAGGTTGTAGTTTATTTGGAGATATATTAACTGGATCAATCAATCCTGTACTTGACTGGCTTAATAGTTTTTCTAGCTCCTCTAAGTTCTTAATCATATTATTCTTTTTTAGATTATTTTCAAAATTAAAGAAATTACTTCTGCAAAGCCAATCGCACCATGATCGGAATATATTGCGTTCGATCTTTCTTGTTTTGGCAAGCTTATTTGAATAAATCGATGAACCAAGAGCGCCGTACTCTTTCTCAAGAAAATCTATTATATTATCGCTTTCAGTAATTATTTGACCATTTAATTCAATCGCGGGTAATTTACCTGAGATTACTTTATTTAGATACCACTTTTCCTTTTCGCCATAACAATACATATTTATTTTTTCTATCTTATAAGGTATTTTTTTGAATTCGAGCCAAAGCCATATTTTTTGGCAATAGGGGCACCATGCGTGTCTATCCCTGTAAAAAATTAATTTGGCATCAGTTTTATTTTTGTTAAATAATCTCAAGTTAGTATATGAATTATTTAATCCATTTACTCTATCCCCTTCTTCAGTAGTTAATTTTTCTAAATCTTTCCAACTTAAAACTTTATTTGGTACCATTTTCTTGCAATATTTAATTAAAATATAATAATAAATTACTAAATTTCGTGATTAATAATTTTGATTTAATTGTAATTGGAGCTGGTTCGGGCGGCTTGGCTGCAGCAAAAAGAGCAGCAGGTTACGGAGCTAATGTGGCAATTATAGAGGGAGATCAAATAGGGGGGACATGTGTTATTCGCGGCTGTGTCCCAAAAAAATTAATGGTTTATGCGGCTAATGAAAGAAGTAATATGATCAATTCAGAGAGGAATGGATTGTACTTTAATAATCTTTCCTTTGACTCTAGTATTCTCCTTAAAAATGTAAAACAAGAAGTCGCAAGATTAAGTAATTTACATTATGAGTCACTAAATAAACTTGATATTAAAGTATTTCGAGGTTGGGGTAGATTTAAAGATAGTAATCAAGTAGAAATTATTTGCCCTAAAACAAATAAACTTTTAAAAACTTTAAAAAGCAAAAAAATTTTAATTGCTGTTGGGGGAAAACCAAAATCACTTGATATTGTTGGTGCAGAATTTGCATGGTCAAGTAATGAAATATTTGATTTAAATAATTTCCCTAAGTCTTTACTTATAGTTGGAGGAGGATATATAGCTTGCGAATTCTCCTGTATATTTAATAATTTAGGGACAAAAGTTACTCAACTCGTTAGAAGTGATAAACTTCTAAATGGTTTTGATTCTGATTTATCTATGTCGATTCAGGAATCTATGACTTCTTCTGGAATTAATTTAATTTTTAAAGATGAGTTGGTTTCCATTAGTAAAAACAATGAAAATTTTGATTTAATTTTTAAATCAGGTTTTAGTAAAAAAGAAGAAAATATTCTTATTGCTTCAGGAAGAGAACCTAATATTGACAATTTAAATCTTGATAATGTGGGTTTAAATATGAAAGGTGGTTTTATAGAAGTTAATGAAAGTAATCAGTCAAGTCAATCTACGATCTTTGCTATTGGTGATGTTATTGATAAACCTAATTTAACTCCTGTTGCAATTGAACAGGGGAGGGTTTTTTCTGATAATTATTTTGGCAATAAAAAAAGAAGTATTAGTTATAAATTTATTCCAAAAGCAGTATTTACAAATCCAGAAATTTCATCTGTAGGTTTAACTGAAGAAGAGGCGATAAATATTTACTTGAATGAAAATATTAAAGTTTTCAAATGTAGGTTTACTCCAATGTCTAATACATTTAAAAAACAGAAAACAAAATGTATGCTCAAATTAGTTGTAAACAAACTAGATGATAAAGTTTTAGGGTGTCATATGTTTGGGGAAACTGCTTCAGAGATAATTCAAATGGCGTCAATTGCAATGAATAAAGGAGTTACCAAAAGAGAATTTGATGAAACAATGGCTTTGCATCCAACAATTTCAGAGGAATTTGTAACTATGTATTGATTGGAATTAATTCTTTATTAGTTTTGCACTTTTTTTAAGAAATAGGCTAATAAAAATTAATAAGAAGTAAACAATAATAAAAAATCTAAATTCCATTATGAAATTAAACTGTGACAATAATAGTATTTTATCTAGAACATAAAAAATATAAATATTTAATAAAATAAAACCCTCAAATCTAGTTATTTTTCCTTTTGTCCAAAATATTGGCATACAAGCAAAAGTTGTTAAAACCATTATTGGGATGTCTGTTCTTATAAGATCAGTACTTATTGATAAACCTCCTAAACCCGAAAAGAGTGTGCAGCTTCCAAGTATTAATAGTTGATTCAATAAATTGCTTCCTATAACATTTCCAATAGCAAGGTCTGTTTTACCTTTAAATGCCGCAACGATAGAGGTCACTAGTTCCGGAAGGGATGTACCTGTAGCGACAATTGTTAAACCAATAATTGTTTCTTTTATTCCTAATGTTCTTGCTAGATCTTGTGATCCACTAACCAAAACATTCGCACCAAAACTAAGCAGAATTATCCCAAAAACTAATTTTGTGATAGTACTTACTAAATTATTACTCAAGGAAAAATCATTTATTTCTGGTTCTGCAGTTTTTATATCATCGTCTTTTTCATTAATAGTATTAATTTCCCAAATAGTATTTATTAATAAACAAAATAAGAGAAAAATACCTGCCTGCCAAGTTAAGGTACCTGTTGAAGACATAGCCCATACAGAACAAGAAATAGCTATTAGTAAAGGCACATCCCTCCTGACAATTCTACTTTTAACCTTTAAGGGAGTTATTAAGGAGCTAATTCCTAATACAACCAAAATATTGAAAATATTACTTCCTACGACGTTACTGGCAGCCAAAGAATCACTCCCTTTGAAAACTGAGTTTAGGCTCACTAATAATTCAGGAGAACTTGTACCTAAAGCAACTACTGTTAAACCAATTACTATTTGGGGAATTCCAAGAATCAAAGATAAAGCAACTGATCCCTGGATAAAAAATTCTCCCCCTATAAAAAGTAAAAAAATTCCTACTATTATTTCAACAATAGAGAATAAATATTCACTCATTTTATATCGGCAACTTTTTATATTACTAATTATATCCTTTAATTAAAATTTAAAAAAACTAAATTCATTTATAAATATCTACAAAATATTGTCTAAGAATATTTATTGGTAATATTAATAAAAGTAATAAATTATTGGAAAAATTAACTATAAGAAAACCTGATGATTGGCATTTGCATCTAAGAGAAGGAGTCGTTTTAAAAAATATCTTAAAATTCTCATCTGATTTTTTTGGGAGGGCAATTATAATGCCAAATACTAAGAATCCAATCACTTCTATTGAAAGGGGGGTTGCATACAAAAATAGTATTTGTTCTCTTTTGTCAAAAACAAATACATTTAAACCCTTAATGACGATTTATCTTACAGAAAGTATTTCAAATGATGAGATTAAAAGAGGATTCTTAGACAATATATTTTTTGCTGCAAAATTATATCCTGCTAATGCAACAACAAATTCACTATATGGAGTTAAAAATATTAAAAAAATTTATAAAGTATTTGAATTGATGCAAGAAATAGGTATGCCGTTATTAATTCATGGAGAAGTTAGTGATCCAATGGTAGATATCTTTGATAGGGAGGAAGTTTTTATTGATACTGAACTAAATCCCATAATTAAAAATTTTCCAGATTTAAAAATTGTTTTAGAGCATATTACAACTTCTTATGCGGTTGATTTTGTAGAGAGTAATAATATAGCAGCTACAATTACTCCTCACCATTTGCATATAAATAGAAATGCGATGTTTTTTGGAGGTTTAAATAGCGATTTTTATTGTTTGCCAGTAGCGAAAAGGGAATCTAATAGAATTTCTTTAATCAAAGCTGCTACTAGTGGTAATGAATGTTTCTTCTTAGGTACTGATTCAGCCCCACACTTAAGAGAGTGGAAAGCTTTCTGTGGTTGTGCAGGGATATTTAATTCTTCAGTAGCATTAAATAGCTACTTACAGGTTTTTGAGGAAGAAAATGCTTTAGAAAAATTTGAGAAATTTGCAAGTATTAATGGACCTAAATTTCATAATTTACCATTAAATAATGAATATATTACATTGGTTCGTGAGCCTTATGAGGTTGAGGAATTTGTGGATATTTTTGATGAAAATAAAAAGATTGGTGCAATAAAACCTTTTCATGCAGGTCAAACCTTAAATTGGAGAGTTAAAAGTTAATTTTTAATACACAATAAAGTATTTTCATTAATGGAAGAAAAGTGTAAATATTCAAATTTTTGATGGTTAAATTAGTTACTTTTCGCTAGGCTTAAAGAGCGCAAATTCCTGTTGGGAGTGTGGCGGAATTGGTAGACGCGCCGGACTTAAAATCCGTCGAGCGATTTAGCTCGTGAGGGTTCAAGTCCCTCCACTCCCATATTTTTTTAAATATTGTTTTAAGAGAAATGACGATATTTTATATAAGTAGTTATATTTATAAAATGTAAAAGTTTATAAGCTATTGAAATGGAAAATCTTTTAAATAGTCCGATATTAACTATTGCTGCATATGCCATTATTCTGACTCTTTATTTAGTTATCGTACCATTATCTTTATTTTATTGGATGAATAATCGTTGGAATATTATGGGTAAATTTGAAAGGTTGGGCATATATGGTTTAGTTTTCCTCTTTTTTCCAGGTTTAATTCTATTTTCACCATTTTTAAATCTTAGATTAAATGGAGATGAGCAAAGGTAATTAAATTGACTAAAGGAAAAGTTATACAGATTGGTTTTTTGTTTGCTTTAATTGGCTTTTTTAGTCTAAAGGTGCTTCCATTAATTGGTTATACCGAATTAACAACTAGTTCAATATCAAATATATTATTAATATTTATAGTTTTTTTATGGGTAATGTCTTATATCTCTAGAGTCATAACTGGCAATATGACTTTTATGGAACAGCGAAAACGATATCGAGCTAAATATGAAAAAATTATTGATGAAAAATTAAAAAGTAAATTTAATTCGCTTTCTTCTGAAGAGCAAGAAAAATTACTTGAGGAAATAGAGGAAAAATAATAAAATTTTGCGTTGCTTATTTTTAATATTTGATTTTATGGCAAAATAGTTATGATAATTATTCTCTTTTAGATTTGTCTCTAATAAATAATAAATTTAATGAACTAAGAACAAAAAAACGCTTAGCTTTAATGCCTTTTTTGATGGCTGGTGATCCTAGTCTAGAATTGACTTCGGAAATTTTATTAACATTACAAGATCAAGGAGCTGATTTAATTGAATTAGGTATACCTTATAGCGATCCTTTAGCTGATGGGCCAATAATCCAATTAGCAGCTTCACGCGCTTTGAGTGGAGGAACTTCTCTCTTAAAAGTTTTAAGTTTGCTAACAAAGATAAAAAATAAATTAAAGATACCTATTATTTTATTCACTTACTTTAATCCCTTATTAAATTTTGGGTTTAGGGATTTTTGTGAAAGAGCCGCAAAAGCTGGAGTCTCAGGCTTAATAATACCGGATCTACCGTTAGAGGAGGCAACAGAATTTTCAGAGATCGCTAAACAATATAATCTAGATTTAATTTTATTAGTTGCACCTACAACGCCATTCCCAAGAATGAAAAGTATCTCAGAAAAATCTAAGGGTTTTATTTATTTAGTAAGTGTAACTGGGGTTACTGGAGAAAGAAATAACCTGGAGAATCGAGTTGAAAATCTTATTACAAAATTGAAAAATATTAGTTCCAATCCTATTGCAGTTGGATTCGGAATATCATCACCTAAGCATGTTAAAAAAGTAAAAAAATGGGGAGCAGATGGAGTTATCGTAGGAAGTGCCTTTGTGAAAAGAATCTATGAAAGCGATAGGGAATTAATTGTTAAAGAGATTGGAGGATTTTGCAAAGAATTGAGATTGGCAGCAGATGAAAGTGATTTGATTTATAAATCCATTTTCTTTTCCTGATTGCGAGAAAGTATAAACTAGATTTATTTATTAATTACTAATTTTGAAATAAGGAAATTTTTATTATTTTGAATATTTTAAAATTTAAAACATTTATTCTGATTCGCTAGTTGGTAATAATTTAATTTGCTTCCTTCCAAGCTTAATTTCAAATTCATCTCCAGCTTTTAAATCAAGAATGGCTGTATATGCTTTGCCTATTAAAAGGTTTCCATTTCCTTGAACAGTAGCTATATAACTTAATTTTCTTCCTCCTTTCCCAATTGTATTTTTGTCGCCATCTCCACTACTTTTATAACCTTGCGCCATAGCAATAGCTTTGTAATACGCATTGAAATTACATCTTTCCTTCCCATTCTTTGAAGTGGTTACATATCCACAAGCACGAACTTTTTCCGTTTCAGTAACATCCTTAAGTTCCTTAGTTTTTGCGATTAATTCACTACCAGTCAGCATAATAAAGAATTTAAACATCTCCTTGAATAACATAGCAATTAGTCTGTAAATTATGCAATTATTAAATATGTATTTATTCAATTAGTTATCTTTAAAGATGGAAAAATTTATAGTGTTTGGAAAATATTGTGATGATGTAATTAAGAAACGAGAAGTATTTAGAAATAAGCATTTAAATAGACTTTCAATTTTGAAAGAAAAGAATATATTAATTACTTTGGGGCCAACAAAATGTACAAAATATTTCTTTGGAATATTTAATGCTAATTGTGAAAATGATGTAGAAATTTTAATTGAAAAAGATATATATTGGGAGAAAGGAATATGGATTAAATATAATATATATCCTTGGATTCAAGCATTCTAATATATATTTTGTAGAAAAATATTATATTTTATTTAATATATTATTTCATTAAATTTAGTATTTAAAGTTTAATTTACATAATTTTTCTTATAAATAAATTATTCTTAAGGTAAATTACTAAATATTAATTATTGAGATTAAATAATTCTTTTTAAAAGTTAACTCAAAATCATTTTTTAAAGTTGATGATCTTTTTCCATCCTCTCAACTAAAGTATCTATATCAACTTTATAGTCAATATCTAATTGGCTGTATGGTTTATTTTCTTTAATACTTTCACAATGATTTTCATCATGATTTTCATTATGATTTTCATTATCTAACCACGATTGTTCGATTTTTATTAGCTTCTGGGCAATATTGTATATACCCCCTCTTTTATATAGGTCTTTTATCCTTTTTAGAATTTCTGAAGATCTACTTGAAGTAATATTTAGTTTTAAGGCAAAGTCTTTTTGACTATAACCATGAATTTTAAGCCAATCTTTAATAAAGATCATTATTTCTTTTTCATCTTGATCAGAGAATTTTTTCATAATTAAAAGGGGAATAGTCTATCAAGTTTTTTAGCTGCTCTCATTCTTATAGATGGTGTCATATGTTTACTCCAAATACTTAAGACGGCAGTCAATGCAACAAAATCATCACTAAATCCAAGCACAGGCATGAAGTCAGGGAATAGGTCGAAAGGCATAATAAGATAGGCTAAGGCGGCTACTAAAGATATTCTTACTTGAGTAGGGGTCAAAGGATCTAAAGCCATCTCTAATACCTCTAATGCTGGCTTTGCAATAGTTCTGCCTGCTTTAGAAAGTATTTTTAAAATCACATTGGAATCTAATATTGAGCTTTCAATTACCTCTGCTTCATATACTTTTTTATCATTTTTATAATGATTATGATCCATGAAAATTGAGATTTAAAAATTAATTAAAGCTATAAATTTAATTGATGCTGTCAACTAAACCATTTTGAATTCCCGCCTTTCTAAGTTTTCTAAGAGCCCTTTGCACGACTTGTCTGCAATATTCTCTACTACAACTCATGTGTCTTGCTACTTCAGCAAGAGTTCTCCACTCATTTGAACCATCTAGCCCGAATCTGAGGCTGACTATCTTTCTCTCTTTTTCTGTCAGATTTGCTTTGTCGAGTAACTTCCAAGCTGAATCTGTCCTTTCAGCAAGTTCAGCTAATTCCATAGGAGGAGTTTGTTCACTGGGAAGAATATCAACTAATTCTGAAGGGTCAGATTTCGATTTAACTGTTCCTTGAAGACTAACTGTGATACTTCTCAATTCACACGAAAGTAATTCATCAACTTCTTCTTTTGAGATCTTCAACTCATCAGCTAATTCAAGAGTTGATGGAGGGAAACCTTTAATCTGCATTAATTTGGATTTAGCTGATCTTAACTTGGTTAGTTTTTCATTTATATTTACTGGAATTCTGATAGTTCTGCTTTGGGTTGATAAAGCCCTATTTAGGCCTTGCCTTATCCACCAATATGCATAAGTGGAGAATCTATGGCCTCTAGAAGGATCATACTTTTCGACAGCTCTTGTTAAACCTAATGTACCCTCTTGTATGAGATCTAATAATTCAAGGCCTTTCCCCTGGTATCTCTTCGCTAGATTTACCACAAGCCTTAAATTGGCTGTAATCATAGCATTTTTTGCTTTCTCTCCAGTTCGGATCGTCTTTTTTTCAAGATCTGAATACTCGCATGCAGGCCCTTTCCCTCCTGCAGATTGACATCTATTTATAAGAACAACCATCTCTTGGACTTTTCGGCCCATGGTGAGTTCCTTTTCAGGAGTCAAAAGTTGATGACGTCCAATTTCTCCTAAAAAATCGCTTAATGAACTCACGATTTATACCATAATTGAATACTTTTAACTTAAGGTTTATTTGTTAATTTGCTATACATGTAATAAATAATTAATATTTAATTAATAAAAATAACGAAGTTTATTTTCATTTTTTACTAAAAGTCTTTAATAAAATTTTAAAAATTAAAACTATTTCTTTCTATTAGCAAGAACTTCTAGAACTTCTCTCCACGTCACATCCTTGTGAAGAAGAGCTACTTGAAGATGATAAATAATATCTGCTGCCTCATTTGCAATTTCAGAATTATCATTTTTCATGCAAGCCATTATAAATTCAGCAGACTCTTCGCCAATTTTTTTTAGAATAGTATTACTACCTTTTGTTAACAAATAATTCGTGTAACTTTCTTTTTTAGGCGAGATTGCTCGGTCGTTAAGTCTATTAAATAACTCTGAGCATTCATTAGATAATGGATTTTCTTTTTTCTCTACTTCGTTAATCGAAAAATCACTTATTTTATTGAAAAAGCAGCTCCTCTCTCCTGTATGGCATGCGCCTGAACCTTTTTGCTCTATAAATAGAAGTAGAGCATCATTATCACAATCAAATCTTATTTCTTTAAGAATCTGAATATTACCACTTGTTGCGCCTTTTCTCCAGATTTCAGATCTCGATCTACTCCAATAATGTACCTCTTTTGTTTTAAGAGTTTTTTTAAGTGAATCCATATTCATCCATGCAAACATTAGGATTGATCCATCTAACCAATCTTGCGCGATTGCAGGTATCAATCCATCATTGTTATAGCTAAGATCATTTAAAGAAAAATCTGTTGAATTTGTCATTACGTTCAATGTTTTTGGTTCTTGCTAATTTATCTTCCTAACTTTCACTTGATAATAAAATAATGTCCAATGATTCTTCACACTTTTCATGTTCTAAAAGTTATGAGGATTTTCCATGTTCTCATAGACAATGGCAACATAAGGGGCATTGCAGATATGTACATGGATACTCAAGAGCATTTACTTTTTGGTTTAAGGCAAAAGAATTAGATCATAATGGATTTATAGTTGATTTCTCAAGCCTAAAACCTTTGGAAAGAAAATTAAGAGATCATTTCGATCATACATTCTTGGTTAATAAAGATGACCCATTGTTAAATCATTGGAATGAACTAAATAGTCTAGGCGCTTTAGATTTAAGAGTGATGGAAAATGTAGGTATGGAGTATTCCTCAAAATTAATTTGGATTTGGGCAAATGAATATTTGAAAAAAGTAGAAGGAGGCAGGGCATGTTGCTGGAAGGCTGAATCCAGGGAAAATAAATCAAATGGAGCATATTTTCAAAAAATTCCTCAATGGTACGTTACTTAAAATTTTACTTTCAATTAATTTCAAGTTTATTGTCAGAAACATATATTTCTACTACATTTTTATTTTCATAATGATTTCTCAAAATATTGTTTGCAATATCTGACTCTATTTCTTTCTTAATAATTCTTTTTAATGGCCTTGCCCCATAAAAATGATCAAAACTTTTGTTGATTAAGAAGTTTATCGCTTCATCTGTAATTTTAAGTGATAAATCCTTTTTTTTCAGTCTTTTTTCTAGATTTTTAAGTTCAATCTTTGCAATTTGAGCTAATTCATCTTTAGTTAAATTATTAAAGATTACAATTTCATCTAACCTATTCAAAAACTCTGGTTTAAAAAATTTTTTTAATTCTTTATCGACAATATTTTTAATTTCTATTTGATTTTCATTTCTTATTGATAAATCATTAATTGATTGACTACCTAAATTACTTGTAAGTACTATGATTGAATTTTTAAAATTTATAATTCGACCTTGTCCATCAGTAATAATTCCATCATCTAATACTTGTAAAAGGATATCCAAAATATCTTTATGTGCTTTTTCTATCTCATCGAGAAGGATCAGTGAGTATGGATTTTTGCGAATTGCTTCAGTTAATTGTCCTCCAGACTCAAAGCCTAAATAACCTGGGGGAGCTCCAATTATTTTACTCACAGAGTGCTTTTCCATATATTCAGACATATCTAATCTGACAATTGAAGTTGAGCTATCAAAAATTGTATTTGAAGTTACTTTACTTAATTCGGTTTTTCCAACACCAGTTGGGCCTAAAAATAAAAAACTTGCGATTGGTCGTTGAGGGTCATTAAGACCAGTTCTGGATCTTTTAATGGAATCTGCAACTACACTAATTGCATGATCCTGGCCTATTATTTTTTCCTTAAGTGATTTTTCGAGTATTAGTAGTTTTTGTTTTTCTGATTGGCTTAAATCATTTACAGGAATAGAAGTCCATTTTGAGACAACCTCAGCTATATCGCTAAAAGTAACTTCTTGTCTTAAAAGACTTTTTTCACTATCTTTATAATTATTTTTTAGATCATCACTTTTGATCTTTAGCTTATTTTGTAATGATGTAAGAGTCCCATACTCTAATTCGGCTGCTTTATTTAGATCAAAATTTCTCTTGGCTTGATCTATCTTTAATTGTGTGGATTCAATCTCCTCTTTAATGTTGCTAATCTCATTTATTTCTCCTTTTTCTTTCTTCCATTGAAAATTTAGTTCACTTTGCTTTTCTTTTAATAATTTTAATTCTTGGTTTATTTTTTTTAGTCTTTCAAGGGATGAGTTGTCTGATTCTCTTTTTAAAGATAAATTTTCCATCTCTAATTGTAGAACTTTTCTATCTATCTCATCTATTTCCTCAGGTTTTGATGTGATGATAATATTTAACCTTGAGGCTGCTTCATCTATTAAATCTATTGCTTTATCTGGTAGAAATCGATCATTTATATATCTTTCACTTAAATTAGCAGCGGCCACTAAAGCGTTATCAGAAATCCTTACGCCATGATGAACTTCATATTTTTCTCTTAAACCTCTCAATATCGAAATAGTTGCATCAACTGAAGGAGAATTGATTTGTATCTTTTGAAACCTTCTTTCTAATGCTGGATCCTTTTCTATATTTTGTTTATGTTCAATTATCGTTGTTGCTCCAATACATCTTAATTCGCCCCTAGCTAACATAGGCTTTAAAAGGTTACTAGCATCCATTGATCCACCGGTAGCTCCAGCTCCAACAACAGTATGAATTTCATCAATAAATAAAATAATTTTTCCTTCCGACTTTTTGACTTTTTTTAAAACATCTTTAATTCTCTCTTCAAATTCTCCTCGATACTTTGCCCCAGCAAGAAGAGAGCCCATATCAAGTGAAATAAGTTGACGATTATTTAAAGAAGTGGGAACGTCACCATTAATGATTCTTTGAGCCAAACCTTCAACTATTGCAGTTTTTCCAACTCCAGGTTCACCTATTAATACAGGATTATTTTTTGTTCTTCTGCTTAAAATTTGTATAGTTCGTCTTATCTCTTCATCTCTACCAATTACAGGATCTAAACTTCCATCTCTTGCTAATTTTGTTAAGTCAATACCAAACTTTTCTAAGGCATTATTTTCTTCTTCTATTTCGCTTTGCACTGTTTTTTCAGTCTTCATTTTTTTTACAAATTCTAGAAATTCTTGAATTGATTTTTTACCTAAAATTAAACCTCCACAACTTTTATCATAAATTAATCCACAAATAATGTGTTCTGTAGATATCACTACTTCAGATAATTCATTTTTAATTTGTAAGGCTTTTAAAAAGGTTTTTTCCAAACTATTGCCTATAAAAAGTTTTTCCTGTTTGGAACTCATAGTCCCTTTTTTATTAATAAGATTTTTTAAATGAATTTCTAACTGCTCTGGGATGATATTATTTTTTTCTAATAAAATATTAGCCCACTCAACATTTTCCAAAATTGAAAGTAAAAGATGCTCAGAATCTATGTTTTGATGCTTAGAGAGATAGGCTTTATTTTTGGCAATTAAGAAACATTTCCAGGCAATTTTAGTAAATTCACTTGGAATAATCTTCATTTAATCTTTTAAAAATTTGATATTACTAGAAATTAAAAAACTACCCAATTTGGGTAGTTTTTTGATTTTATTTTAAATTTTCTTATTCAACAATAACCTTACCTACCATGCCAGCACCTCTATGTGGTTCACAATAGAACTCATAAGTACCTGCTGCAGTAAAGGTTTCTTCCCATGATTCACCTGGTGCAAAAGCTAAATCTGCATGGCTGTATTCTTCATGGCCGTCAAAAACAGCATTATGTGGAGCAAGCTTATTATTAATGAATTTAACTGTATCACCCTCACTAATATTTATAGTACTTGGTTCAAAAGCAAGCATACCAGCATCGGTGCCGAGTTTAACTTCCACTGTCTGAGCTGAAACTGATGAAATACCAAGACCGAGAGTTAAAATTATTGCAAACAAACTTGCAAAGAATGAGCGTAACATAATTGAAATTTACTTTATTAATATTTTACAGGGTATTGGTTACTAAATCGCGAGAATTTTAAAGGATATTACATCTTTGGTAACTTTGATACTTTAATTACTTTTTTTAAAGTTTTAGCATAGCTTGTTAATCCAAAAGTCTCAGGTCTAGTAATGGGTTTATGGTCGAAATCATATTTTTTTATACTGAAACTATCCCAATTAGTTGTTTGTATCGGTAAAACTTTTAATATTATTTTTATAATTCCTTTGCTTAATCTTATAGAAAAATACCTTTTTAATTGATTCTTTTTCAATAAAGTTACTAAAGCCTCATCAATAGTTATAAATTTCTGACCAAGGACAAATTTTTTAAAACCTCTGCTTTTGCCACTATAGGTCTCACTTATCAAATAACCACATATTTGGGCAATATCCTTTGCATGAATAAAATGAAATTTTGAATCTAGCTTAAAAAATCTTGCTATCCAAAGCCACTTTTTTGCTTCTACAAGTCCAGAAGTTAAATAACTTACAGGAAAATAACTTTTATCGTCCAAAGTCCCCCCAAATACTAAGGTGGGAAATACTACATCAGTTATTTCAGAAAATTCACTTTTTTTGAGGTTCTCATAGCAAATATATTTTGTTTGTATATATTCTGTACCATAAACAATAGCTTCTCTCATTAATTTAGTGTTTTTATCCAAAATACTTGCAGTAGAGAAATAAATAATTCTTTCAATGCAATCTTTGTTAAGCATTAATATTAAATCTTCAAATGCTTTTACATTTACTTCATAGGCTCTTTTGGGATCACCCCATGCTGTAGCAGTGTGCACTAGGTAATTAATATTTTTGATTTCATCATGAAATTTTTTAGATTCTCTTATGTCACAAATCAAAAGCTTAATTCTTTTATTGCTTTTTATTTCATCCGATAACTTATTGGAATCACGAACCATCAAAAAAATCGAAAAATTACTGTTGTTTAAAAACCAATCAATTAGATATTGGCCAACACAGCCATTTGCACCAGTGATTAATAATTTTTTAGTGGCCAAAATGTTTTAATAAGATAATTTTTTACTATGTTCAAAAAAGGTTTTTGCGTTTGATTCTGGCGTGCCTGGTAAAATGCCATGGCCTAAATTTAGAATATATTTTCTGCCTTTTATTTTTTCAAAGGTTTCATCAATCCTCTTTTTAATAGTATCTTCATCACCAAACAAAATACCTGGATCAATATTTCCCTGAATTCCTATACTATCTGGAATCCTTTCAGATGCTTCTTTAATATCAACAGTCCAGTCTAAGGAAATAATATCAACACCTGTTTTCGCCATCCTCTCAATAACCCCTGCACTTCCAGATATATAAAGAATTATAGGAGTATTAGGAAATTCTTTTTTCACAATATCAACTACCTTCTTTTGATAAGGACCAGCAAAAGTATCATAATCTTGGGGACTCAATTGACCTGCCCATGAATCAAAAATCTGTACAACCTGGGCTCCAGATTTTATTTGGAATTTTAAATATTCTCCAATTGAAACGGCAAAGTGATCTAAGAGTTTATGTAACATATTCGCCTCACGAAAAGCCATTGCTTTAATAATCGAATAATTCTTACTGCTTTTACCTTCAACAACATATGCCGCGAGAGTCCAAGGAGCTCCAACAAAGCCTAGTAATGTTGAATCTTCATTAATATCTCTCCTTAGTGATTTTAGGACTTCCCCAACGAATCCCAGACTTTCAGATGGATTTAATTCTTTTAATTGAGATATCTGATCTATATTTCTATTGGATCTTCAATAATAGGCCCTTTACTCTCTATTATTTCAAAATTTATTCCCATTCCTGGGAGTGGTGTAAGTATATCAGAAAATAAAATAACACCGTCAGGTTTGAAAGCATAATAGGGTTGCATTGAAATTTCATATGAAAGTTCAGGATTCTCAGATCTTTCTCTGAAACTTGGATATTTTTCTCTCAAGTCCCTATAAATCTTCATATACCTTCCTGCTTGTCTCATCATCCACACAGGAGGTCTATTAATTTTGTTTCCTAAGGCAGCACTTAAGAGTAATGGCACATTTTCACCCATTTTAAATTTTAAAAAATTGTTTAAATTAAAATCTTTAACTTAAAAATAATACAACGTAAGTATGATTAAATTCATATCAAAATTATTTTGTGAAATAATATTGTACGAAAAGAAAGTTTTCTAATTATTGATAAACTTAAAAACGCTTACGCTTAGGGGTGGTAAAGATAGATCAAGTGCATTTTTATAATTATGAATCTCGTAATTTATTGAATTTTTACCTCCGAAATTACCTTTATTACTTCCTCCATATTTCGAGGCATCAGAATTAAATATTTCTTTATAAAAACCATCCAAAGGTACCCCTATTTTATAGGATTCATGAGTATTAGGAGTAAAGTTTGCGACTATTATCAACCATTCATTGGTCTCATTTTCTCGCCTCATAAAGCTTATGACAGAATTCTCTCTATCATTACAATCGATCCACTGAAATCCATATGGGTCAAAATCATTTTTCCATAGAGATGGCTCATTTTTATAAAGTTTATTTAAATCATCAATTAAATTTCTAATACCTATGTGTGGTTCGAATTGTAAAAGATCCCATTGTAAATCATCCCAAACATTCCATTCCTGTCTTTGTCCAAATTCCATACCCATGAAAATTGTTTTTTTGCCTGGATGAGTCCACATATATGTCAATAAGGCTCTTGTATTAGCATATTTTTTCCAGTCGTCGCCTGGCATCTTGTGTAATAAGTGGCTCTTCCCATGTACAACTTCGTCATGGCTTAGTGCGAGCATGAAATTCTCTGTATAGTTGTAAGTTATAGAAAAAGTTACGCTATTTTGATGAAATTGTCTAAACCAAGGATCTATCTCAAAATAATCGAGCATATCATGCATCCAACCCATGTTCCACTTCAAATTAAAACCTAAGCCACCGATATCAGTAGGTTTGGTAACCATAGGCCAGGTGGTAGATTCTTCTGCAATTGAGAGAGCTCCAGGGAAATGCTGAAATAAAACATGATTAGCTTGTTGAAGGAATTTGACAGCCTCAATATTCTCATTACCACCATGTTCATTAGGTATCCACTCTCCGTCAGGACGAAGGTAATCTTTATATAGCATTGAGGCCACAGCATCAACTCTTATACCATCTATATGAAACTCTTCAAACCAATAAACAAGATTAGCTACTAAAAAATTTCTAACCTCATTTCTACTGTAGTTGAAAATTAAAGTACCCCATTCTTTATGCTCACCTATTCTTGGATCTGCATGCTCATATAAATGACACCCATCAAAGAAAGCTAATCCATGCTTATCCTTAGGGAAATGTCCTGGTACCCAGTCTAGAATGACCCCAATTCCTTCTTGATGACACTTGTCGATAAATGCTTTGAATTCATTAGGAGTTCCATATCTACTTGTGGGCGCGTACCAACCTGTGACTTGGTAACCCCATGAACCATCAAAAGGATGTTCAGATATCGGCATTAATTCTATATGTGTGAAACCTCTCTCTTTAACATATGGAATTAACTTATCAGTGAATTCAGGATAAGTTAAAAGTCTTGTTCCAGGCTTCAAGTCAGCTGCTGGGACAGGAGTCCTATCTTGGCCATTTTTATCTTTATAAATATCTTGATCTGAGGCATGTAACCAACTCCCAAGATGCATCTCATAAACTGAGATAGGTTTGTTAATCTGGTTTGAAGAATCCCTTTCTTTAATCCACTCATTATCACTCCAAGTAAAATTATTTAGTTTTGAGACTACAGATCCATTTTGAGGTCTAACTTCATGTAAAAAACCATATGGATCTGCTTTCTCATAAATATGACCTTCCTGGGTTCTAATTTCATATTTATATGTATCACCCTCTTTCATAAAAGGGATAAATAACTCCCAGATACCTCCTAATCTTTTTTGCATTGGATGATGCCTTCCATCCCAGGAATTTTTATCACTTATAACTGATATGCTTTTAGCATTTGGTGCCCAAAGACCAAACATTACTCCTTCAATATCGTTTATCGACGTTAAATGAGCGCCTAATTTTTTCCATATATGATGATGATTACCCTCTGCAAAAAGATGCCTATCAACCTCTCCTAACCATTCTTCTCTAAAAGCCCATGGATCTCTTTGTGAGTGTTTTATTCCTCCTCTTAAAACATTTACTTCATAGTTGGTTTCTGGATTCTCATCAACTATAACCTCAAAAAGCCATTTGTGATTTGGTGTTTTAGTTTTAAGAATTTGATTTTTAAATACTATTGAAACTTCTTCTGCTTCGGGCATCCAAACTCTTATTACCCAATTATTTTCAACAAGATGTGGTCCTAGTAGTTTTAGAGGATTATCATTGCAACAATTTTCAAGGTTAGAAGCTTCTGATTTAATCCAGTCTAATTGCAGTTGTTGAGTCATGACTGGTTTCTATTTAAGGGTTAAGCTTATCAAATTTTTGTACTCTTTTATGAATATTACTCAAAAAAAAGGGTTGATTTTCATAATTGTTTTACTTAAATCAAAATTCAAAGTTATGATTTGATGGTTTATTGTGACTTGTCCGCATTGTTTACTATCAAATCCTGGATTCACTCCTATTGCTGGCCAAGCCGATGCTGAAATTGACAAGCGAAGTTTACTTCCTTTTGAAATACTTATATTAATAGGCTGAAATTCAATTCTATATATTTTGCTCTGATCATTTTTGAAACCTTTTACTCTCAAAAAACCTGTTGAGAATTGGTTGATTATATCTTCATCTTTATCTATCAAAGATAAAGCTAAGCAAATATCAAAAGATTCTTGATCACTTTTGATAGAGGTAAATAGAGTTGGTATACCTGATAAGTGTATTTTTTCTTTTAAAAAATGGGTTTGAAAAACTGCAACATCAAGCCTTTTATCAATATTTTTTCTATTAAATATTCCTGGATTTTGTCCTAAATGTCCTCCATTTGAGGGCACGGGTCTCCACGGATCATGAACTATCGAGACAAAACCAGAACCATTATTGCCGCGAGATAAACTACCATCAATAACTTCAATATTCGCTAGACCTTCACTGATTAGAGAAAACTCATAATTAAGTGATTTATTTTCAATATTATCCCAACTATTTGATGATATATTCCATATTTTTTTATGGTTAAATGAGTTTAATTTTGAAGTACCCTTATTTTGTAGGTGGGTATCGAAAAAATCTAGTAAAAGATGTTGTGATTTTACCCACCAATCAAGATGAGTTGAATCACTTATTACTATCTCAGGATCGCCCCCTACATCTTTTGATAGTTTATATAGATCAAAAGCCCCCCTGAGGTGTGGGTCCCATAATCCGCCTAAAATTAACATTGGTTTTTTAAGCCATGTAGAAATAGGCTTTATATCTTCAAAAGCATTATTTTTGTTAAGATCATCAAGCCATTTAATAATAAAGTTTTCAGGATCAAATTCTTTTAAAATATCTAATCCATCTATTAAGTGAGTATTTGTTTCAAAAGAGGATCTAATCTTTTCCCATCCTTTAATATTTTTTTCTCTTTTCATTCTTAATGCTGCAATTTGTAATGCCCATGAAATATTGTTATGCCATAAAAAAGCATCTCCATGAGCACACCAATGCTCTTTAATCTTTAAACCTGTCATTGCGGGAGAAAGACAATCAGGAGGTTTAGAATATTCTTCTCCTGTTAATTGGGTTAAGCCTTGGTAAGAAAATCCGTATAAGCCAAGTTTCCCATTACAATTTTTTAGGGACCTTACCCATTCATGTGTTTCTGAGGTGTCTGAAGCTTCTTGTGAAAACCCTTTGAAAATTCCTTCAGAATCTCCTTGCCCTCTTACATCTTGTATTACGACCATATATCCCTTTGATGCCCACCAGGTAGGATGAGCATAAGTAATTGTAGAAGCTATTTCTCTTCCATAAGGTTGTCTCATTAATAATGCAGGCCAAGGACCTTGTCCTGATGGTAACCAAATTCGAGATATTAATTTAACACCATCTTTTAATTTGATGTATTCATCGAAATGTTTTTTATTTATCATTTAGTTACTAAAAAACTTTTGGGCAATGTAAACCTATGACATAAATAGATAATATTTCGGCATTTAAGGGACTTAATTCAGTTTTCCATTTTTTAGAGACATGGGTTATTGCTAAATCTGAATTAGCTGAAATACCTTTAGAATTAAGTTCCTTAAATTTTGAACATATTTCTATTGCATTTTTAGGATTTTTTTTAACGCTTTCGAGTAAATTTGTTTGAGAATAGATTGGATCACAGACCAAGAAAAATAAAAAAATAACTTTAAATAGATATTTATACATCTTTAGTACATTAATAATTAATTGTACAATATAAAAAATTTTTTACAAAGATATATCTCTTAGACTTTTTTTTTTGCTTTTAATATCCATCCTTTGAGTACTGCTAAATCTATTTTTGTTGTATTATTAAGGTTTAAATTCCTCTGTAATCTAGCAATTTTTTTGTGAAGATTGTAAGGATTTAAAGTAGATATAGATTTTATACTGCTAATCCCAGAATGAAGTAGCAAATATGCTTCATGAGGCGATACTTCAAGATCTATTATGAAAATTGATATTGCTCGAATTTTTATAAGCCTACTTTGAGTACACATTGGATCTGATTTTAAAATTTTATTTATTTCAGAATCAGATAGATTCCTTAGCTTTTCCCAGGAATCTAAATTATTTTTTATTAGATATCTTTTCTCGTGCCGAAAGTTTATAGGAAGAACTTTAAGATTATTTATTTTTATTACTAATTAATCATCGTTTTTATTTAAAGAAGTATCACTAACAAAACTTTTCTCAACTTCACCAATAACAACTGGTTTACTTACTCCTTCTGAAATTTTTTCTAAACTTCTTATTCTAATCTTTACTTTTCTTCCAGATCGACTACCTTTTTTTAAGTTCGCGGATATTTGATTTAGAGTTGGCTCAATTGATTCGGGAGGGAAATCTTTATCAGCTTTTGTAATAATCAAGTCGGAACCATTATCGTAGACTGTAGGTACATAAATAGCTCCCTCGATTTTTATATTTTCGCTATAGCTTTGCAAAAAAGCCCAGCTAAATATGGATAAAAGGAAAGAAAAGATTGTGGCACCAGTTAAACGAAACTTTAAAGAGAAATTAAAGAAAAAAGTTATTAAGGTGATGAAAAAAAGTATTACACCAATTACTCCAAATATTTTTGGTGTTGACTCTAATAGTTCAAAAAAAGACATTTACTGGCTTTAGTCGATTTAATTTCGTATATTTTGGTAGCCTACCCTATTTTTGGTTAATAGTTTGAAAAAAGGCAAATTTCAGAAAATTAATAAAAAATTTTTTACTGTATT
>GL947595.1:900331-1018981 GCA_000218745.1 Prochlorococcus marinus bv. HNLC2
TAAAATTTTAATACAATTTTAAAGATAACTTAAACTTTCTTTTTCTTGAAAAATAATTGTTTACATTAATGGGGTTTTTATTGGTTAACTATTTATCTGATTGATAAATATAAAAGTATCTCTTGTTAATTGTCACATGTGACAGTTGAATTAGATAAACATTCCACTAAGGCCCTTTAATTATCGGGGCTATTATGTGTATGTGTGTAGGAGTTAGTTGTAAATTCAGTGGAAACATGGAAACACTTGAGTTTATAGCTACTAAAACTCATCTGAAAAGATGAGTTTTTTTTTTGCAAAATTTTAAATCAAAAGATAAATATCTAAATTCACTCTAGGTCCCCAAAATAATGTATGTTTCATCTTTATAAATAGGAATAATTAAGGTTATAAAGAATCTATTTCAAATTATTTTTGGTAGTTAAAAATTACTTTTATAATAGCGTAGAACTTTAATACATTACTAATCCATCCACATATCTATTTTTTCATTTTTAATTTCATCAGTATTTAGCTCCTTAACATTAGATGTACCTTTTTTGGATTCAACTATACAATCTTGTTTTGTTGCTTCAAATTTTTTTTTGATTCCTTCTAAAATAAATTCAAAATTATCTCTAAAGAAATTTTCTATTTCTTCCCAAGCTTCCTTTTCTTCCTCATCTCCTATGGTGTTTTTGACTTGATGACTGAAAATTTCATTCGCAAATTGTCTTAATTCAGATTCATTCATACTTTTTACTTTTTCAGTTATGTAATATTCTTTAAGACTTTCAAGTTCTTTTTTTGAAAAATCTGAATAATAAAATTTGTTCTTTTTCATACTGATAAATATTATTTCTAAGATAAACCATTTTTTCTAAGATAAATCAATAATTGATAACGATTTCTTATAAAAAAGCTGATTAAATATTATTAGGAAATTAAATTAAATATGATAATCTTAATATAGAATATTAAGGAAAAGTTAAAAAAAACAAAAGAAATTATAAAATTATGAAATTTTTCTTATCCTTTTTATTGCCTAAATCCCTTTTCTTGACTGAGTTTTTATATATTTTTCAATTAATTTACTTGTTAACAAAAATCTGCAATAAATAAAAATTATTGAGAGAATATACCAAATTTAATAAATACAAAAGTCGATAAATATGAAAACTACAATTCTTTTAATTGAAGATGATCGTGATATGCGCGATTTAGTTTCGGGACATCTTGAACATTCAGGTTTTGATGTCTTAAAAGCAGATGATGGTATTAAGGGCCAAGCACTTGCCTTACAGTACTCTCCTGACGTTATTTTGCTCGATTTGATGCTTCCTAATGTAGATGGATTAACTTTATGTCAAAGATTGAGAAGGGATGAAAGAACATCCGGTATCCCAATACTAATGATTACTGCTTTAGGTGGTCTGAAAGATAAAGTTACAGGTTTTAATTCAGGTGCAGACGACTATATTACAAAGCCTTTTGATTTAGAAGAATTGCATGTAAGGATAAAAGCTTTGTTAAGGAGAACTAATAGAGCTGCTTTAAATTCTAGTAATCAACAAGAAATCCTGAATTATGGACCTCTTACACTTGTACCAGAGAGATTCGAAGTTATTTGGTTTGATTCTCCGGTTCGCTTAACACACTTAGAATTTGAACTAATACATTGCTTGCTGCAAAGACATGGACAGACAGTTTCTCCAGCATTGATACTTAAGGAAGTATGGGGTTATGAGCCTGATGATGATATTGAAACAATAAGGGTTCATGTAAGACATTTGAGAACAAAGTTAGAACCTGATCCTCGCAAGCCAAAATTTATTAAAACTGTATATGGTGCTGGTTATTGTCTTGAACTTCCTAAGGGTGAAGAAGTTGAAATAGAAAAAAAAGAATTCATCGACTCAAGAGAATCAAATTTAATTAATACTTAATTCATTAATTAGAAGATTTATTTATTGCAACTTCTAATAATCCTACCTCCCATGATAAACGTGGATTTAATTTATTTTTGAGATTGTTTTTAATCTTTTCTAGTGAGAAAGCTATTTCTCTGTTTAGTGTTGTCTTCCACCAGCAATATTGGACATAGTCTATAAGATATTCTTGGTTTTCTAAATCTATCTCCTCATTAATTTTTTTTGCGATATTAAATACTTTTTCAAACTCATATATAGGGTTTTTTAAATCTAAAACTATACTTTCAGGTATATTCATTAATTTTGTTATGTTTTTATAAAGTTTTCCTGGAGATCCATTTGAAATAAAAATTATATTTTCTAGATCTAAGTATTTTTTATTGTTTAATTCATCAAAATATTCTGATTGAATTAATTTTTCCTTTAAGTCCTTATATGAGTAAGATGAGAATTTTATTTTTTGACAACGTGAAATTATGGTATCTATGATTAAATTTAATTTAGAAGTTATCAAAATAAAAAGTCCATTTGAAGGTTCCTCTAATGTCTTTAATAAGCAATTAGATGAAGCTTCATTTAAAAGATGAGCATCGTTGATGATAATAAATTTTTTATCAGCTTCAATTGATACTCTGCTTAAAAAAGTATTAATTGAGCGTATTTGATTTACCCTTATTAAAGGTTTATATTTGTGTTTTATATCTTTATCAATTTCAGATTGATTTATCAAATTTGCTTTTAATAGATATGTGGGTTCAATGAATAAATAATCTGGATGATTATTTTCTCTAATTCTTTGTATTATTTTTGTATCTAAATTGTTTTCATTAATAATTTGGGAAATAAACTTAATGGCTTCATCTTTTTTCCCTACGTCTTCTGGGCCATAAAATATGTATGCATTTGAGATATTTTTTTTTAAAATTACTTGTTTTAATATATTATTTTCTAGATTATTATTTGAAGAATTGAGATCCATAAAATTTCTAATATTAATTTAGCCGAATTTCTCAATTAGAGTATTTTTGATTGTAGTGGTTATATTTTCTTTATTATTCGATGCAGAGATTACAATCCAATTGTTTTCCTTAGCAATTTTCTTAAAGCCAATATTTACTTTTCTCAAAAAATTTACACCTTCAGATTCAATTCTATCTGGGATTTGATTTTTTCTTCGTGCAATACTTTCTTCAATAGAAATATCTAAGAAGAAAGTAATATCAGGCTTTTGTCCTTGACATGCAATAATCTCTAATTTTTTGATAATTTCTTTATCAAGATTTCTCCCATATCCTTGATATGCAAGGGTTGAGCCAGAAAATCTATCACTTAATACCCAATCTCCTTTGTTTAATGCAGGAGAGATGATTTTTGTCACGTGTTCTGTTCTATCAGCAGCATATAAAAGTAATTCAGTAAGATTTGTGGGTACATTATCTTTATTATTAGATAAGATAAGTTCTCTTAATTTTGCGCCAATTAAACTGCCCCCTGGTTCTCTTGTTTTTATAATTGAAGAATTATTAGATATAAGGTTACTAGTAGGAAGCCAATTGAATATCTCATTAATTTGCGTAGTTTTACCGCATCCATCAATACCTTCAAATACTATAAATTTTCCTTTCATTAGTCTAATTCTATGGATAGTGCATTTAAAACTACTGTAATTGAACTTATAGCCATTAATAGTGCTGCTATGGATGGTGAGAGAAGGATTCCAAATTTAGGGAAAAGTACTCCAGCTGCAAGAGGGATGGCAATTAAATTGTATCCAAAAGCCCAAATTAGATTTTGTTTGATTTTTTTTATGGTCTCTTTTGCGAGTCTAAATGCATAAGAAATTCCACTTAAGTTATTTCCCATTAGGACAAGATCTGCATTCGCTTTAGCTATTTGAGTTCCAGATCCAACAGCTACCCCTAAAGTTGATGCTGCTAGTGCAGGCGCATCATTAATTCCATCACCAACCATTGCAACTTGATAATTATTTTTTAATTGTTCAAGACTATCAAGTTTATTCTCAGGTAAGAGTTCCCACTTTAATTGTTCTATATCGCATTTCAAAGTCTTACCAAGTTCAAGGACAGTGTTTTGTCTGTCGCCACTGAATATGTAAATATTAAATTTATCTTTTCTTAGTTTTTCAAAAGTTGATTTTACGTCTCCTCTTAGTAAGTCTCCAATTAAAATGCAACCTAATAAATCCTTTCCGATACTAACCCCAATAATTGTATATTTTTTAATATCTTCTGAATCCACTATTTTTTGGGTAGCATCGGTTATTTTCACTCCATTATTTTGCAACCACTTAAGATTGCCAACTTTTACTTCACCTTCAATATCTTTTAAGGTTCCTGTTATACCTCTTCCTGATTCTGTTTTTATGCTATTAATTTTCAATAAATCTATTTCTTCTTTTTTTGATTCTCGTATTAAAGCATTTGCAATTGGATGTCGACTTTGATTCTCTAAACTTGCAGCAACCTTAAGAACATACTTTTTGTCAAAGGAAGAAATATAATCGACAACATAGGGTGTACCTTGGGTAAGTGTTCCAGTTTTATCAAAAACAATCGTATCTATTTTGGATGCTATTTCAATTTTATCGCCTCCTTTGAATAAAATTCCTTTTTTTGCCGCTTTACCAGAGGCAACTGTTATTACAGTAGGAGTGGCCAAGCCTAGAGCACAAGGGCATGCTATTACTAAGACAGCAATTGAGAGTTGAATAGCAAGGCTTAGAGGACTATCTGCGGAACTTCCTAGGGAATTATGTAAAGTATGGTTTGAGTGTAATCCAATTAATTCTTGATTTTTTTCAAGAAGGTTAGGCCATAAGTTTGGTGCAATTTTCCACCAGAATATAAAGCTAAAAATAGATGTGGATAGAACAAAATAAGTAAATTTTCCAGCAATTATATCTGCTAACCTTTGTATTGGCGGTTTTTGAGATTGTACGGATTCAATAAGATTTACAAGTTTTGCTAGTGATGTCTCTGAACCAACTTTTATCACTTTAAGCTTAAGAGTAGAGTTTAAATTAAGTGTTCCGTTTAATAAATTATCATTTTGTTTAACTTCAACTGGTTCTGATTCCCCTGTTATGTGAGATACATCTATAAATGACTCTCCTTCTATCACTAAACAATCTGCGGGTATTCTGTCACCTGCTAAAACTTGTATCTCATCTCCAGGCTGCAAAGTGTTAACTCTTACTGATTTTAAATTATTATCTTTATCAAATAAATAAGTAGTCTCTGGTTGTAAATCAAGTAATTCACTGATTGAAGATCCAGTTTGAAATTTTGCTCGGTCTTCTAAAAATCTTCCCAGCAAAATAAAGCCTAATAACATGACAGGCTCATTAAAAAAACAGGGAAAACCTGTCTTAGGGAAAATCACAGATAATAGACTTGTTGAATAAGCACTTGTTACTCCAAGTGCGACAAGTGTATCCATGTTTGGCCTATTTTTTATGAATGATTGGAAACCTTTTATTATTATTGGTCTTCCAGGAAATGCTAATGCTGTTGTAGCGATAATTGCATGAAAAGATATATTTCCTAAGAAGGGTGAATTAATATAACCTCCTTCGGCAAGATGCCCTAATACCGAAAATAAAAGTAATATAAATGCAAAATTAAGTTTTTTCCATTGATTTAACCATTTATATTTTTTATTTAGGTCAGCTTTATTTATTTTTTCTAAAAAATCATCATTAGAAATTTTAGAAGGAAAACCATTATCATCAAGATTTTGAAGAATTTCAGATATGTCATAGTTATTATTTTTAATATCAAAATATGCACTTTCTGTAAGTAGATTTACGTTTACATTCTGTGTTTCTTTGTAATTATTTAAAATTTTCTCAACAGTTTGAACACATCCTCCGCATTTCATTCCGCTTATATTTAGTTGAATATTTTTCATGTTTACAATTGAAAACTTTTAAATTTCAAAGAATAAGTATTTATTACTTAATAATAATAAAAATTTGTAATAGTATATTATTAATAAAATCTAATTTAACGATTTATTCTTTTCCGTGCCTAGTAATCAAAACAGAGACAACTTTATAGATAAAGCTTTTACTGTTATTGCAGAATCAATAGTAAAGGTGCTACCCATAGCTGAAAAGGAAAAAAAGGCATACATCTATTATAGAGACGGTTTAGCTGCTCAAAATAATGGTGATTATTCTGAAGCACTTGAATATTATCAGGAAAGTCTTTCACTTGAAGAAAGTCCTATTGATAGGGGAGAAACTTTAAAAAATATGGCAATTATTTATATGAGTAATGGAGATGAAGAGCTTGCCATTGAGACTTATCAAAAAGCATTAATTGAAAATCCTAAGCAACCCTCCTGTCTTAAAAATATTGGTCTGATATATGAAAAAAGAGGTAGATATGCTGAACAGGATGGTGATTTTGATCAAAGAGATATTTGGTTCGATAAAGCAGCAGAGGTTTGGGCTAAAGCAGTACGGTTATATCCAGGTGGCTATTTAGATATTGAGAATTGGCTGAAGACAACCGGAAGAAGTAATATTGATGTATACCTTTAATTATTAATTTTCAAGGAAAGGGTTATAGCTTCTTGAATATTTTTAACTGTAATTACTTTAATATTGTGGACATTTATAAATCCATTATTTTTTGTATGAGGAATTATTATTTGCTCAAATCCTAGTCTGATACTTTCATCTATTTTTGATTTAATCGAATTAGTCTCTCGAACTTGACCATTTAAGCCTAATTCTCCAATAAATGCACAATTCCTTAAAGGAATTTGATTCTTTAAGCTAGAGACTATAGAAATAGCTATTGCTAGATCGGATGAAGGATCGTTTAGCTCAAATCCTCCTGCAGTCGCGAGATAACAGTCAAATGAAGATAATTGAATTTTAATATGTTTTTCTATAACAGCTAAAATCTGATGGACCCTATTTAGGCTTATTCCTGTAGTGGTCCTCTTAGGGTTTTGGTAAAAACTTTTATTAACTAATGCTTGGATATCTACAGCAAATGATCTTGTTCCTTCTAGTGTAATTGTAGTTGCCACCCCTGAAATATTTTCATTATTAGTGAAGCTTGAGTTAGGATTTATAACTTCATTTAGACCATTTTCTTGCATCTCAAATACCCCAAGTTCTAATGTCGCTCCAAATCTATTTTTGATACCTCTTAGTAATCTTCGGGAGGCAATATGATCTCCTTCAAAATTCAATACAACATCAACAAGATGTTCAAGAGTTTTTGGACCAGCAAGCGATCCGTCTTTAGTGACATGGCCAATTATAAGAAGAGCAATATTATGTTTCTTTGCGAAATTTTGTAACTCTGAAGAGCATGATCTTACTTGCGATACTGACCCAGAGGAGCTTTCCATATCAGCATTATTAATTGCTTGAATGCTATCAATAATTGCAATTTTGGGTTTAAGTTGTTTGATCTCATTGATTATGCTTAAAAGATTATTTTCTGCGAAAATTCTTAAATTAGAACTTTTTTGATTTAATCTTTCCCATCTTATTTTTATTTGCTCTAATGATTCTTCAGCAGTTACATAAAGCACTTTTTCCAATAATGAAATTTTAGCGGCTGATTGAAGTATTAATGTGCTTTTACCAATTCCTGGTTCTCCACCTAGCAAGACTATTGAACCATTTACAAATCCCCCCCCTAAAACTCTATCGAATTCTTTAAAGCCACTTTTTATTCTTGTTAACTCTTCAATTTGAATCTCTTTAAATTCTTTAGATCTTGAATTTTTATTATCAAAAAAGTTTTTTGATAAGAGTCCTTTTTTCTCTTCAATAATTGAATTCCATTCTTTACAATTCATACATCTTCCAAAGTATTGCGAAGTCTCTGAACCACAATTTTGGCAAATATATTTTGAAAATTTATTTGGCATTTTATCTTTTCTAGAAAAAACTTTTAAACAAGTTTGGGATATTGACCCTCTACAAGTTAGATTAGGATAAGGTTAAAATCACATACTGATTAGCTAATAACAACAAATGGCTGGATCAAGTCAAACAAAAGAAACAATTCTCGTTGCCGATGATGAGGCAAGTATCAGAAGAATCCTAGAAACTAGGCTCTCTATGATTGGATATAAAGTTGTGACTGCATCTGATGGAAAGGAGGCTTTAAAATTATTTAAAGACTATGATCCTGATTTGGTTGTCTTAGATGTAATGATGCCGAAATTAGATGGATATGGAGTCTGTCAAGAATTAAGGAAAGATTCTGATGTACCAATTGTTATGTTGACTGCATTAGGAGATGTTGCAGATAGAATTACTGGATTAGAATTAGGGGCAGATGATTATGTTGTAAAGCCTTTTAGTCCCAAAGAATTAGAGGCTAGAATAAGATGTGTACTTAGAAGAATTGATAAGGAACAAATTGCAGGAATGCCTAATTCAGGCCTCATTCAAGTAACTGATATTAAGATTGATACAAACAGAAGACAGGTATTTAAAAGTGATGAAAGGATACGATTAACAGGAATGGAATTTAGTCTCTTAGAATTGTTAGTCAGCAGATCAGGAGAGCCTTTTAGTCGGGGAGAAATTCTCAAAGAAGTCTGGGGATATACACCTGAAAGACATGTTGATACTCGTGTTGTTGATGTACATATTTCTAGACTTAGATCAAAATTAGAAGCTGATCCTGCAAATCCTGAATTAATTCTTACTGCCAGGGGTACTGGCTATTTATTTCAGAGGATTGTTGATATAGCCCCTTTTGAGGGTGGTTAAATGAGCAAAGATATTAATAAAAAAAATAATAAGTCACGTGCTATAAGAAGATTAGTAATTTGGTACAAAAGGAATTCAGCTGTAACTTCTATAGTTGATACTGCAACTAGTTCTGCTGCTACAGCAACTAATGTTGCAGGAAATGTTGTTTCAGGAGCCGGATCAGTTGTAAATACGGCAAGTAATCGGCAAGTAATGTTGCAGGAAATGTTGTTTCAGGAGCCGGATCAGTTGTAAATACGGCAAGTAATGTTGCAGGCAAATGTTGTTTCAGGAGCCGGATCAGTAGTAAGTACAGCTTCGAGCGTTGTATCAAGTGCAGGATCTTTAGCTAAAAATACCCTCCAGCCGTTAGTTTTTGATCCACTTAAAAGACTTCAAAATAATGAAAATCAAATAACGGATGATCATTGTTCGAGTAAGGAACGTGTTTGGATAGCAGTTGATGCTATGGGTGGTGATCATGCTCCTGGCCCAATTCTTGAAGGTTGTCTTGATGCAATTTCAAGATTTCCAATAAATATAAAATTTGTTGGTCAAATAAAAAAGATTAAACAGATTTCTGAAGAAATAGGTTTGAGAGAAATTATGGATAAAGAGATTGAAAATAATCGTCTCGAATTGGTAGCGAGTGGTCCTCCTATTGGAATGAACGAAGAAGCAACTGCTGTACGAAAAAAGAAGGATGCAAGTATTAATATCGCAATGGACTTAGTTAAAAATAATCAAGCAAAGGCAGTTTACTCAGCTGGTAATTCAGGTGCCTTGATGGCATCAGCTATTTTCAGGATAGGCAGATTAAAAGGAATTGAAAGGCCTGCAATAGGTGCATTATTTCCTACAAGAGATCAAAGTAGACCAGTACTTGTGCTTGATGTAGGAGCAAACACTGACTGTAAACCTACTTACTTGCATCAGTTTGCATTATTAGGCAATATTTATGCAAAAGATGTTTTACAAGTAAAGAAGCCAAAAATTGGGTTATTAAATATAGGAGAAGAGGATTGCAAAGGTAATGAGTTATCATTAAAAACTTTTCAGTTGTTATCCAATGAAAATAATTTGAATTTTTTAGGTAACTGTGAAGGTAGAGATGTCCTAACAGGTGATTTTGATGTTGTTGTTTGTGATGGATTTACAGGGAATATACTTCTGAAGTTTCTTGAATCTGTAGGTGGAGTCTTATTAGATATACTGAGAGCTGAATTACCAAGAGGTAGAAGAGGTAAAGTAGGTTCTGCTTTCTTAAAAAGTAATTTAATTAGGATAAAAAAAAGATTAGATCATGCTGAGCATGGAGGTGCATTATTACTTGGTGTAAATGGTATATGTGTGATAGGGCATGGTAGTAGTAAATCTTTATCTGTTGTAAGTGCTTTAAGGTTGGCACATTCTGCGGTAAATCATGACGTTATGGAACATTTAAATCAATTACAAAAACTTCCAGTATTGAATAGATAAACATATTTTACTTGATTTATGTTTGACTTATATAATGAATAAAAAACTTTTTTGAAAGGAACTAATCTGAATCAAATTGGAATAACTTTTAAAGGCTGCGGGAGTTTTGTGCCCAATCAAAACTTAAGTAATGAAGATATAAGTAGAATTGTTAATACGAGCGATGATTGGATTAAAACTAGAACTGGAATTTCTAATAGAAGGATAGCTTCTTTTGATGAAAACGTTTCTCACATGGGTTATCAAGCTTCATTAAAAGCTTTAGAAATGGCTGATTGGCCAGTTGAATCTATTGATTTAATTATCTTGGCAACTTCAACACCAGATGATTTATTTGGATCGGCCCCAGTCATACAATCAAAATTAAAAGCAAAAAATGCTGTTGCTTTTGACATAACAGCTGCATGCAGTGGTTTCATATTTGCTTTAATAACAGCCTCTCAATATATCCAATCTGGTTCTTACAAAAGAGCAATAGTTATAGGCTCAGATCAACTCTCTAGTTATGTTAATTGGAAAGATAGAGGGAGCTGTATCCTATTTGGTGATGGCGCTGGGGCTATTGCAATTGAAGCAAACCAAGATTGTAATAATTTTTATGGATTTCAAATGAAGACAGATGGGGAAAGAGGAAATTTTTTAAATCTTTTAAATGAAAATAAAGAAGGGAGTATTGTAGATAATGTAAATTTTAGACAAGGTAATTTTTCGAAAATATCTATGAATGGACAGGAGGTTTATAAATTTGCTGTACGAGAAGTTCCTCTAATTATTAAAAAGTTAATTCAAATTGCAGAGATTAGTTCTTCAGAAATTGATTGGCTGATTTTACATCAGGCAAACCAAAGGATTTTAGACGCTGTTGGCGAAAGATTAAAAATTGATAAATCGAAGATTCTAAGTAATTTAAAAAATTATGGTAATACATCAGCAGCTACAATTCCTTTACTTATTGATGAATCAGTTAGAAATAAGAAAATAAAAACTAATGATCTTCTCGTTACTAGTGGTTTTGGTGCTGGTTTAAGTTGGAGTTCTGCCCTATTTAGATGGGGTTAAATTTTATTATTTCAAAAACATGCAAATTGCTTGGGTATTTCCTGGTCAGGGTTCACAAAAACTTGGAATGGGAAAAGACGTCATCACTCTTGAAGGTGCTAAAACAAGGTTTGATTTTGCCTCTGATATATTTGGTATGGATCTTTTTAAAATCTGTGAAGAAGAGTCAGGAAAAAATAACGATAATGATTTAAATAATACAAAAAATACGCAAATATGTCTTTTTTTAGTAGAGTCAATTTTATTAGATGCATTAAAAATAAGGGGATATAATCCTGATTTTGTAGCAGGACATAGTCTTGGTGAAATTACGGCTTTATATGCTGCAAAAGTTATTTCGTTTGAAAGTTGTGTTTCTCTTATAAAAATAAGGTCAGAATTGATGTCTAAAGCTCCTGCTGGAAGTATGGCAGCATTAATTGGTTTTGATAGAGATATCCTAGAAAGTCTTGTAAAGAATAAGGAAGATATTTTTATCGCAAATGATAATAGTGCATCTCAAGTTGTTCTATCTGGTAAAAAAGATACGTTAGATGAAATTTCTAAAGAATTAAAGTGTAAAAGATTTATATTTTTAAATGTATCTGGAGCATTTCATTCTCGTTATATGAATGAGCCTTCAGAGAGGTTTTCAGAATATTTAGATTCTGTTAATTTTAATGAACCTTTAATTCCTGTTATAAGTAACTCTAATCCATCTTTTTTAAAAGACTCAATTCAATTAAAGCAAAATTTAAAAAAGCAAATGTGTAATGGTGTGAGATGGAGAGAGACAATGGATCTTATGAATACTGTAGATAATCTACATATTGTTGAAATAGGTCCCTCGACTGTGCTGGGAGGTTTAGCTAAAAGACATCTAAAAAATATAAAAATTAGTCAAGTTTCTTCTGCAAATACTCTTCTTTATGAATCTCATGAATAATCTTATATTTGAAAAAATAGTTTATAAATTTGTAAGTATTTGTATAGTTTTTCCAGTATTTAGATTTTTATTTAGAGGATGTTTAATTGGGGCTCATAATATTCCTACTAATAAATCTTTTATTGTAGTTTCTAATCATGGTTCATTATTAGATCCACCTTTTCTCGGACATGCTCTAGGAGTTAAGGTTTCATTTATGGCAAAAGAGGAACTTTTTCGCATTCCATTACTATCTCAAGTAATTAAAGCTTGTGGCGCTTATCCTGTAAGGCGAGGTATTGCTGACAGAAACTCAATAAAGATTGCATCGAATAAATTAACTAATAATGAAGTAATTGGAATATTTATTGATGGAACTCGTCAGAGTAATGGAATTGTTAATAAGCCTAAAAAAGGTGCTGCTTTAATTGCATTTAAAACCAAAAAATTATTATTACCTGTGGCAATTATTAATTCTCATAGATTAATAAAATTTAAATATTGTATTCCTATTTTTAATAAAATAATTATTAAAGTTGGAGAGCCTATTAATTATCCAATTAGTAGTTCAAAAAAAGATATTGAGGGAATTACTAATCAACTGAAAAATAAAATTAATTTTCTTATTGGATAAATTTAATCTTAATTTACTGGAGAGATAGGATAGATAGGGAGAACATCCTCCCATGAGTTTGAAATTGAGTTTTGATAGTTTAAGTAAGATAAATTTAGTAATTCTTCTAATTCTTCTTTAATATTAAAACTGACTTCAAAATGAATACTATTTTTTTCTAGATTCTTGTAAAGTTTAGGCCTCACTACTTCATTTACTATTAATTCTTGAGTTTGAATGTTTTTTAATTCAATATTATATTTTCCAGCTATGTAACCTCTTTTTTTTAATTTATTGATTATCCAAAAACTTTTATTATTTTTTAAATTTGAATAATTGTTATTCGTGATTAATCTTTTTGCAATTATTTGAAAACTACTATAACTATCCAAAGAACATCTTATTTGTTGAGACAGAGATTTTGAACAGGTAACAATAAGTCTTGATGCATTGAAATTAGATGGTCCTAATGTAATTACAATTCTCTCTATTAATTTAAATGAAGAATTCTTATTAATAAAGAATGATAAATCTTCAATTAAATTATTTGATAAGTCTTTATCAAAATCTTTAATGAAAAATTTATTCTGAAAGTTATTTTTGTTTAATTCTCTTAAGCCAAATCCAAAAGACTTATCTGTACAATGTAAGGCAAGTATACTTTTTGAAATGTTGGTTTTTTTTCTTTGAAACATCTATCTTAATAGGTATTTCTATAAATAATTTTTGAATTATAAATAGTATAATCATATGATTACACTATTAAATCTAACTAATAAGTAAACAAGTATCCCAATATTCAGATAATCTTAAATGGAAAGAAATAATTTCCTTAAACTTATGAAAGCTTAAAGTAAAAGTTAAATAATTTTTTATGTAAAATTTCGAAATTTTTTTAAATGATATGGAAAACGACTTGATTATGAATTACGAAAATATAGAAAATCAAATTATTCAAAGTATTAAAAAATATAATTGGGAATTTCTATTAAAAGAGCTGCCATTAGAATCAATATTAGTGGGAGGCTATATAAGAGATCTTCTTCTAGAGAATAGTAATCAAATATTAGATATTGATATAGTTGTCCCAGAAAATGCTTTAGAGATTTGTAAAAAAATTTCAAAAAAATTCAATTGTAAATTTGTAGTTCTTGATGAAATAAGGAATGTTGGAAGAATTATTTTTAAGGAGTTTGTAATTGATATTGCTTGTAGAGTTGGTGAAACAATTATTGAAGATTTGGAAAGTAGAGACTTCACAATAAATTCAATAGGTTTTCATATTAATCAAAGAAAAATCATTGATCCACAAAATGGCTTGATCGATTTAAATCTTTTGAAATTAAATTGTCCTAATAAAAATAATTTAATAGAAGATCCTCTTAGGATTTTGAGGTTTTTTAGATTTTATTCAGAATATAATTTTGAATTTGAAGATAGTTTGATAAATTTTATTACTGAAAATAAAAAATTATTGAAAGAAGTGGCGACTGAAAGAATTATTTATGAATTAAGAAAAATCTTTAAAAGCAAAAGATCATTAAAAGCCCTTTTACTTATGAATGAAATAAAGCTTTTTGATTGGCTACAGACATATGAACATTTATCTACTGAATATATCAGTAATTTAAATTTTCAAAGTTTTACAATAAAAGAAGTTGAAAGTTTTTTGCCAATTTATTATCTAACAGAAGTTTTAGAAGAGGGTGCTATAAAGAAATTAAAATTTAGTAGATTTGAGATTTCAAGCAGTAAAGTTATAAAAAAGTGGAAAAAAAAATTGATCAATAAAACAATTGATCAATTTACGGAATTAGAGAGATTTGAATTGCATTCTGAAATGGAAAAAATATTACCAGCATTTATTTTTTATTTACCTTTTGAGGATCAAAATGATTGGTTAGTAAGATGGAGAGATGCAAGTGATAAATTATTTCATCCAAGGCATTTGATTAATGGGAATATTCTAAAAAGACATCTAAATCTTCATGATGGGCCTTTATTAGGTAATCTTTTGAACTATCTTTCTAAAGAATATGCCTTTGAAAGAATAAATAATTTTGATGAAGCAATTTATGAAGCTGGACGATGGATTCAACAAAATGCGCCAAAATGTGATTAAATACACATAGTCAGTTTTGGTTTATTGATTTAGATCCAAATTATTTATTAAATTTATGGGCATTCGTATTTACATTGGCAATCTACCTAAAGGATTCAATATTAAAGAATTCGATAATATTTTAAAATCTTCAGTTGAAGGTATAAGATTTAAACCTGTCTTTGATAAAGAAACAAAAGAATGTCGAGGGTTTGGTTTTGCGACAGCAAATAATGAAAACAATGCTAATCTTATTATTGAGAAACTAAATGGCTTTGAGTTTCAGGGCAACAAATTAAGAGTTGAAAGATCCGAGAAAAAAGATTCCTCAGCTAATAAACGAAATTTTTCTGGCTCCAATAAAAATAATAAAAGAAAAAATATTAAAAAGATTGTTCATAGTGATGCACCAAATATGCAATCACCTGATCCAAGATGGGCGGGTGAACTTTCTAAGCTTAAAGACTTATTGGCAAACCAAAAGACGCCAGCTTAGTTATTTAAAACGTGAAATTATAAATGAAATCGGGATTTCTAAAGCCTTAACTGTATTATTTACATATGCTCTATTATTAAAAACGTCATAATCAAGCTTTTCGATTGAATTTAATATACCCCTATATAATCTCAATGAGGTCCATACTGGCCATCTAGCATCTCCTGAGAGCCACTTAATTCCCTTTTCAGATAACTGGAACCACTCTCTCGCTCTCGCAAGCTGAAAAGCCATAAGTTCTTTCCATTGAGAATTTATTTTTCCTTCTAGTAGTTCCTCCTCTGAATAACCAAACTTTTCAATTTCATCTTGAGGTAAGTAAATTCTGCCTCTTTGTCGATCTTCTCCTACATCTCTTAAGATATTTGTTAATTGATTGGCAATGCCTAATGCTATTGCTGATTCTGAGATGTCAGGTACCTGAATCCAAGATGCAGAACTATAGTAAGAATCAATTCCCATTACATTTTGAGTCATTAAACCAACAGTCCCAGCGACTCTATAACAATATAATTTTAATTCCTCAAAATTTTTATATCTAAATTTTGTCAAATCCATTCTTTGACCCTCAATCATATCTAAATAGGGATCTATAGTTTGAGGAAAATTTTCGATGGTATCTGCCAAAACGGCATCAAGATCTGAATTTATTTGACCTTTAAAAATATTTCTAGTGTTTTCTTCCCATTTGTTTAGATTATCTGAAAGTTCTTCTTTTGACTTATTTAATGCCTCTGAACTATCCATTAATTCATCTGTTCTTCTACACCAAACATAAATAGCCCAAATTGCTTTTCTTTTTGGATAAGGTAACAATAATGTTCCCAAATAAAAAGTTTTTGCCCACTTTTGAGTTTCTTTTCTGCATATTTCATATGCATCTTCAAGATCATTAAATGATTTTTTCAAAAATTTCTAATAAATAATTAGTCTTAACTCTATTTTATATTTTTCAGGAAGTTACATTTGTTTCTTTTGAATATTCTTTATCAATTGTTTCAGCACATAATTTGCCACTTAAAACAGCTCCTTCCATTGAGGCAAGATATTTTTGCATTGTGTAGTCACCGGCTAAGAAAAAGTTTTTTATTGGTGATCTTTGACTCGGTCTTAATTCTTGACATCCTGGAACTGCCTTATAAACAGATTTAGGTGTTTTAACCACTTTATATTTTCTTAGTTTGGTAGTGTTTTCTCCAAGGAAGTGAGATGGGAATAACTTTTTTAACTCTTCCATCGTTGCTTCAACAATATCTTCATCACTTTTTCCGATCCAGTCTTTTGCAGGAGCAAAAACAAGTTCTAGCATAGATTTATCTGGATCTTCGTATTCTTTACAAGCTATGCTCATATCTGCATAAACGCTTAGAAGAGGTGATCTACTAAATAAAAGATGATCAATATCCGTAAGTTTTTTATCAAACCATAAATGAATATTAATTACAGGTACTCCATTTAGACCTTTTAATTTAGAAAATGTATCAAGTCCCTTCCATTGATTTGGTAGTAATAACTTAAATAAATCTACAGGCATCGCGCTTACATAAGCATCTGCAGTAATCTCTTCTTTATCTTTAGAGTCAAGTTTTGCGATAGTAAAACTTTTAACGGTACTATCATCATTGAGATTAATCTTTCTGACAGGGCTATTCATATGAACTTCTCCTCCTCTCTCAGTGATGTAATCAACAATTGGTTGACAAAGTCTTTCTGGTGGGGCCCCATCAAGAAAAGCCATTTTTGAACCATTTTTTTCTTGTAAGAATCTATTTAAAGCAGTTAATAAAACTGTTGAAGAAATTTCATCAGGACCTATAAAATTTAAAGCTTTACTCATTGCAATGAAAACTTCATCGTTAACTCTTTCAGGGATATTGTGCTCTTTTAACCAATCTGTCCATGATTTAGTATCACATTTTTCAACATAAGGCTTGCCCTCTTAACATTGCAGGAACTAATCCTAGTCCAAATAAGATTTTTTCATTCCAAGATAGCATGTCATTATTGCTTAAAATAGCTGAAACACCATTTATGGGAGCTGGAATATCTGGGAAATCAAATCTGCTATAAGTGCCTGGCTCTGAAGGCTGATTAAAGATCATTGAATGGCTTTTCCACTGTAATCGATCTTCGATACCTAATTCCTTAAAAAGTTGCAGCATATTGGGATAGGCACCAAAGAAAATATGAAGACCTGTTTCATACCAATCTCCATCTTCATCCTTCCAAGCTGCAACCTTTCCGCCAAGAACATCTCTTGCTTCAAGAACAATAGGTATATGACCATGATCTACAAGATATTTAGCACATGATAAACCTGCTAAACCGGCACCAGCAATTAAAATACGCATTTAACTTAAAAAAGTAAATTAACACTTACAATGAAGCTACCCTAAAGTTAGAACATTATCCTTTCTTTTGTTGATTATTTTTTAAATTATGGAAAAAATGCTTTTAAAATCAACCACACGACATGTCAGGATATTTACGGCTGTTGTAAAAAATAGTGAGTTAATATTTGATCCAAGGAAGTTAACTATAGATATTGATCCAGATAACGAATTCCTTTGGAATGAGGAAAGTTTGAAAAAAGTAAATGAAAAGTTTAGTAATCTTGTCAGTGAGAGGGATGGTAAGAATTTAGATGATTATGAATTACGCAGGATAGGTTCTGAGATAGAGGGTTTAATTAAGCTATTGCTTCAACAAGGTTTGTTGAGTTATAACCCTGAGTGTAGAGTAATGAATTATTCAATGGGATTACCTAAGACAAAAGAGGTATTGTGACAAGATTTTCAGAAGGTAGATCAAATAGAGGCTCGAGAAGAAGGAGCCAATATGATTCTTATGAGGGTGCAAGTTCCTCAAGTTACGCTTCTAAAGGGAGAAGGCTTCCAACTTCTAAATCGAATGACCCAATAAATTTGAATACTGGTACAATTGCAGTCTTAGCTGGTGTTTTGATTTTAGGAGTGGGTATTGGTAGTGCCATAACAAGTACTACTGATGGTGGTCAAGGTAATATTGCTAGCCAGCAACAATTGGATATGGCAGTGCCTGATCCTGAATTTTGTAGGCAATGGGGTGCCAGTGCCTTTGTAATTGATGTGGAAATGTATACCACCCTTAATCCTTCTACGAGTTTTGTTACACAGCCTGCTCTGCAACCTGGGTGCGTTATTCGAAGAGAGAATTGGACCGTGTTACAAAAACAAGGTGCTATAAGCAATGAAGATGTCAGAGAGTGTAAACAACGAATGAATACTTTCGCTTATATAGGCTCCATTCGGGATAAACCTATTGTGAAATGCGTTTATCAAACTGATGTGAAAGAAAATAAGTTTATTATCAAAGGTGATGGTCAAGCAGAAGATGGGGGAGTAGGTATTAATAAAGAGGCCTCTCAATTCTAATTTTTCTTATTAATTATTTAATTTCGAGAATTGGGGTAAAATATTTTTCTTGAATGCTTCAGATGCTTTTGATGTATATCTAGAAGGATTAGTAATTAATTTTAGTTCTCTTTTAACACCAAGATCAATCATATTTGGTTTATGTATAGTACCTGATGCAAGCTCTCTTTCAATTGAAACAACAGGAAGAAATGCTGCTCCTAATCCTGATTGAACAGCATTTTTAATGGCTTCAAGTGAATTTAGTTCCATTTCAATTCTTAATCTTTGGATGTCTATTCCAGAATTTTTTAATAATTTATCAACAACTTTTCTTGTTGTAGATTGTGAATCAAGAGTAACAAAATTAAGTTTATATAAGTCTTCCTTGGATAATTCCTTCTCTTTGGAAAATTTATGATTTATAGGGAAGAACTAATGCAAGCTCATCTGTAGCATAAGGGGTAACTTGCAATAAATTTTCAAGTTCTGAAGGAAGTTGACCTCCAATTATTGCTAAATCTATTTCGCCATTGGCAACACTCCAGCCTGTTCTTCTTGTACTATGCACCTGAAGTTGAACAGATACATCAGGATATTTTTGTCTAAAAAGCCCAATCATTCTTGGCATGAGATATGTTCCTGTTGTTTGACTTGCTCCAATTATTAATGTCCCACCTTTTAAACTATTTAAGTCTTCTACTGCTTTACACGCCTCATCGCATTGATTTAAAATTCTTTCACAATATTCAAGTAACAATTGTCCAGCTTCGGTTAATAGTGCTTTTCTTCCTCCTCTATCAAAAATAATAATTTCAAGTTGTTTTTCAAGATTTTGAATTTGTAAACTTACAGCTGGTTGTGTAACAAAAAGAATATCAGCAGCTTTTTTAAAACTTCCTTGCTCAGCAATTGCTTTAAGAATTCTCAATTGATCAAGAGTAAAAGGTAGTTCAGGCATTAAATACCAGAAAATAATATTAATAAGTTTAATGCTTTGGAGAATTATTGTTAATAATAAATTATAAATATTGTGAATTAAAGATTTTATGGAGACTCATAAAAGCTCAATAATTGTTTTTATCATAATTATATTTTTTGCCATAGTTCATAGTGGTGGGGCTGCTTTAAGAAGTAGAGCTGAACTTATTATAGGTCCACGATTATGGAGGTTATGCTTTGTATCGATGAGTTTACCTACAGCTTTGGTTTTAATAGGATATTTTTTAGCTCATAGATATGATGGGATTAGATTATGGAATTTACAAGGTAACAATATAGTCTTTTTTTTAGTGTGGACTCTTACGGCTATTAGTTTTATATTTTTGTATCCCGCGACATATAATTTATTAGAAATTCCTTCATTACAAAAACCAAAAATAAGAATCTATAGTACAGGGATAATGAGAATTACTCGTCATCCACAAGCTATTGGTCAAATAATATGGTGTATTGCTCATTCATTGTGGATTGGAACAACATTTACATTGGTCACTTCTTTTGGCTTGATTTGTCATCATTTGTTTGCAATTTGGCATGGAGATAAAAGATTAGAGTTTAAATTTGGAGATGAATTTCATAGGTATAAGAAAAATACATCAATTATTCCTTTTCTTGCAGTGATTGATGGTAGACAAGAGATTAAAATAAGGGAATTTTTCAAGTTATCACAACTTGGTATTTTGATTGCTATTTTCGTTCTGTGGAGTTCTCATCAATATATAAATCTTGCTGTAAAAACATTTAATTCATCTTTTTTGTCTGAATTTTTCAATTGGCAGTTTAAAATCAATATATAACAGATTATAAAAATGCCTCAAGCATCTGAAATTGCCTGGTTGATTCCTGTTTTTCCCATTAATTGGAGCAGTCATATCTGGCTTAAGTTTAATTAGTATTAATAAAAAGATTAATAATTCAAGACGAATTGTAGCGGTTAGCTTACTTTCATTTGTAGGTATCTCTGCAGCAATAAGCTATAAGGCTTTATACGAGCAGATAACTGGTTATCAAACTGTAGAGAAATTATTTGTTTGGGCTAGTGCAGGTGATTTTCAAATCCCAATGGGTTTTGTTTTGGATCCTTTAGGAAGTGTGATGCTTTGTTTGGTTACTACAATTACTCTTTTAGTAATGATTTATTCTCATGGGTATATGGCTCATGATAAAGGTTATGTCAGATTTTTTACTTATCTAGCACTTTTTAGTAGTTCAATGCTTGGATTAATAATTAGTCCTAACTTACTAGAAATATATGTTTTTTGGGAGTTAGTTGGCATGTGCTCTTATCTTCTAGTAGGTTTTTGGTATGACAGAGATGGAGCTGCTCATGCTGCTCAAAAGGCTTTTGTCGTAAATAGGGTAGGTGATTTTGGATTGTTACTTGGGATATTAGGCCTGTTCTGGGCAACAAAAAGTTTTGATTTTAATGAAATTGCAGTTGGTATTTCCCAAGCTATGGCGAACCAATCGCTTCCTTCCTGGGCGCCATTATTACTTTGTTTCTTAGTATTCTTGGGACCGATGGCAAAATCTGCTCAGTTCCCTCTTCATGTTTGGCTTCCTGATGCCATGGAGGGTCCCACACCTATTTCTGCTCTAATTCATGCTGCAACTATGGTAGCTGCTGGTGTTTTTCTTGTAGCTCGTCTTGATCCTCTTTACTCCATTTTTCCAATGATGCAATTTATTATTGCTTTGGTTGGAACTATAACTTGTTTCTTAGGAGCATCTATTGCTTTAACTCAAATGGATTTAAAAAAAGGTTTAGCCTATAGTACTGTTTCCCAACTTGGTTATATGATGCTTGCAATGGGATGCGGAGCTCCTTTGGCAGGCATATTTCACTTAATTACTCACGCTTGCTTTAAGGCAATGCTATTTCTTGGTTCCGGTTCAGTGATTCATGCAATGGAGGAAGTTGTTGGTCATCAGCCTGTATTAGCGCAAGATATGAGATTAATGGGTGGACTCAGAAAGAAAATGCCATTTACTTCATCTACATTTTTGATTGGATGTGTTGCTATTAGTGGTATTCCTCCTTTAGCAGGTTTTTGGAGTAAAGATGAAATTCTTGGAAATGCATTTATTTCTTTTCCGCTTTTTGGTTTATTGGTTTTATGACCGCTGGTATGACTGCTTTTTATATGTTTAGATTATATTTCTTAACTTTTGAAGGAGAATTTAGAGGTAATAATGAGGAATTAAGATTACAACTTACTCAAGCTGCTGGGTTAGATATTGAAGATGATCATACAGAAGAAAGTCACGAAGAAGAGGAACATGAGGCTTTAAGCGGTGAGGTTCATGAATCACCATGGTCGATGACTTTCCCATTGGTTTTTCTAGCATTTCCCTCTGTTTTAATAGGTTTTATGGGTCTCCCATGGGATAGCAAGTTTGTTGGATTATTAGATCCAGAAGAAGCTATAACTCTTAGCTCTTCATTCGAATTAAATGAATTTCTTCCTCTTGCGATTGCTTCTGTAGTAATTGCATCAACGGGAATATCAATAGCTTACTTAGCTTACTTCGCTAAGAAAATAGACTTATCAATTTTATTTGCTGCAAGATTTCCTAAAATTAATAATTTCTTATCTAAAAAGTGGTATTTAGATGAAATTAATGAAAAAATATTTGTTAAAGGTACTAGAAGAATAGCAAAAGAAGTATTAGAGGTTGATTCAAAAGTTGTTGATGGAGTAGTAAATCTGACTGGTTTAGTAACACTTGGAAGTGGAGAAGGCTTAAAATATTTTGAAACTGGTAGAGCACAATTTTATGCTCTGATTGTTTTTGGAGGTGTTTTACTACTAGTTGCATTATTTGGTTTGCAAACTCCACAAGTTGCATAATTTAGAATTGTGTGTCTTCACTGCAAATAGGATGTAAAAATCAATAAAATTTCTAGACTCTACTTATATAAATAACTACTTCTCGTGATTGATCTTCTTTTATCACATATTCTTCATTTTGGAGCACTTGGAAAGTTAGGTGCAGACTTAACTAATATACCTTGGTTATCATTATCAATACTTTTCCCGATTATATGTGCTTTTATTGTTCCTTTCTTTCCCGATAAAGGAGAAGGTAAGGAGGTTCGATGGTTTGCATTAATAGTAGCTTTAATAACCTTTCTCATAACAATAGGAGCTTATATAAATGGGTTTGATATCAGCAATGAAAACGTTCAACTTAAAGAAAGTGTTAATTGGCTTCCTAAATTAGGTTTAACTTGGACTGTGGGAGCAGATGGATTATCAATGCCTCTTATACTTCTCACAAGTTTTATTACAGCATTAGCTGTTTTAGCTGCTTGGCCTGTAAGTTTTAAACCGAAATTATTTTTCTTTTTAATTCTTGCAATGGATGGAGGCCAAATAGCTGTTTTTGCTGTGCAAGATATGTTGTTATTTTTCTTGGCTTGGGAGCTTGAATTATTACCTGTTTATTTATTACTTGCTATTTGGGGTGGAAAAAAAAGACAGTATGCAGCTACAAAATTTATCATTTATACGGCTGGAAGCTCAATCTTTATACTTTTAGCTGCATTAGCTATGGGATTTTATGGTGGTAGTATTCCAAATTTTGACTTTACGCATTTAGCTCAACAAGACTTTAGTCAGAATTTTCAAATACTTTGCTATGCAGGCCTATTAATTGCATTTGGAGTCAAATTACCTATAGTTCCTCTTCATACATGGTTGCCAGATGCTCATGGAGAGGCTACTGCACCAGTACATATGTTGCTTGCAGGAATTCTTCTAAAAATGGGAGGCTACGCCTTATTGCGTTTTAATGCTCAATTATTGCCTCTTGCTCACGCTCAATTTGCTCCTTTATTAATTGTCTTAGGAGCAGTAAATATTATTTATGCTGCTTTTACATCTTTTGCTCAAAGAAATTTAAAAAGAAAAATTGCATATAGCTCAATAAGTCATATGGGATTTGTTCTTATTGGTATTGGGAGTTTTAGTGCTTTAGGTACAAGTGGTGCAATGTTGCAAATGGTTAGTCATGGACTTATTGGGGCAAGTTTATTCTTTTTAGTTGGGGCTACGTATGACAGAACTAAAACTTTGCAACTTGATGAAATGGGAGGTGTCGGTCAAAAGATGAGAATTATGTTTGCTCTTTGGACAGCATGTTCTTTAGCATCTCTAGCCTTGCCTGGGATGAGTGGTTTCGTCTCTGAGCTTATGGTATTTACTGGATTTGTAACTGATGAAGTTTATACTCTCCCATTTAGAATTACTATGGCCTCTTTGGCTGCAATTGGAGTAATTTTGACGCCTATTTATCTACTATCAATGCTTCGTGAAATTTTCTTTGGAAAAGAAAATCCTAAACTAATTGGAGAAAGAAAGTTAATTGATGCCGAGCCCCGAGAGATTTATATTATTGGTTGTTTATTATTGCCAATTGTAGGAATTGGTCTATATCCTCGGCTGATTACAGAAAGTTATCTTGCTTCGATAAATAATTTAGTGGATAGGAATTTAAATGCAATAAAATCTAATGTTAAAGATGTTGATTTCGTTAGTGATAGTAGCCAAGTAATGAAAGCGCCTCCAATTAAGTTTTAATTTAATGTAAAAATGATGGCTAATTAATTTATAAATAGATAAATTGTATTTAGTTATTTTTGTCTAAAATATCGAATTCTGCATCTATTGATAGGTCAAAATTAGGACCTAGATTATTGATAAAATTTCTTCAAGATGCGGCTGGAAGAGGAGATTTAGATCCGTGGGATATTGATGTAATTAGTGTGATTGATAGTTTTTTGGATCAATTCAATCAGAAATTAGAGAATTCGGGTGGATGCCAAATTTCTTATGAAAGAGATTTATCAGATACTAGTGAAGCATTTTTTGCGGCATCTGTTTTAGTGAATTTGAAGGCTCAAGTTCTTGAATCTGATGTTTTCCCTGAAGATTTTTCAAGTTTTGAAGATGAAGGAGAAATAATGGATCAACAATGGATAAATCAGAATTTTGATATCCCGCAATATCCAGAGAGATATTTGCGAAGAAGATCAGTAGCTCAGCCAATTATTCAAAGATCATCGACCTTGGGTGAACTTATAAGTCAATTGGAATCAATTGCAGAAACTATTGAGACTCAAGATATTTTATTAATGAAGAGAAAAAGGCTTAAGAAATATTCTGATAAAGCTTTGATTGACCAAGTTAAAACTCTTGCGCATCGAGAAAAATTACCAGAGACTACTAAGGCTTTGGGAGATTTTCTTGAGAAATGGGAGAAAGCATTACAGTGGGTAGATTTTGAATACTTGGTAAATATTTGGAAAGAAGTAGCCAAAAAAGATCTTGATAAGGATAGATTAGGGGTGTTCTGGGCTTTACTTTTCCTTTCTTCCCAAAATAAGATAGAAATTAAGCAATTTAATTCTCTTTATGGTCCTATAAAAATAAAACGGATTATTCCTAAAGGTGGTTTAGCTCAATTACCTATTGAAAATCTGGAAGTGACAGATACTTCTCCGACCGCTGCTTAGAGGTTTTGGAGGATTTAGGTCTAATGTTGTACAAAGAGGTTTTTAGATGCCCATGAAGGCGATGATACTTGCAGCTGGTAAAGGAACGCGCGTTCAACCCATAACGCACATTATTCCAAAACCGATGATTCCAATTTTGCAAAAACCTGTAATGGAGTTTTTATTGGAATTATTAAAAGAACATGGTTTCAAGGAAATCATGGTTAACGTTTCTCATCTTGCTGAAGAGATAGAGAATTATTTTAGAGATGGGCAAAGATTTGGTGTCGAAATTGCATATAGTTTTGAGGGCAGAATCGAAGATGGTGAACTAATTGGAGATGCCTTAGGTTCTGCAGGTGGTCTAAAAAAAATACAAGATTTTCAGAAATTTTTTGATGAAACTTTTATAGTATTGTGTGGAGATGCTTTAGTAGATGTTGATTTAACAGAAGCTGTTAGACGACATAAAGAAAGGGGTGCAATAGCAAGTCTAATTACTAAGAAAGTTCCTAAAGATCAAGTTTCTAGTTATGGAGTTGTAGTTACTGATAGTAAAGATAGAGTAAAGGCATTTCAAGAAAAACCTTCAATAGAAGAGGCTTTAAGTGATTCAATTAATACTGGAATTTATTTATTTGAACCAGAAATATTTGAACATATTCCATCTGGGAAGAAATTTGATATTGGTGCTGATCTTTTTCCTAAATTAGTTGAAAAAAAGTTACCTTTTTATGCTCTTCAGATGGATTTCGAATGGGTTGATATAGGAAAAGTTCCTGATTATTGGAGAGCTATTCGAAATGTTTTAAAAGGCAAGGTTAGACAAGTTGAGATCCCAGGCAAGGAGATAAAACCTGGAGTTTTTACTGGTTTGAATGTGGCAGCAAACTGGGAAAAGGTTGAAATCAAAGGACCAGTATATATCGGAGGGATGACTCGTATTGAGGATGGAGCTACAATTATAGGCCCAACGATGATTGGCCCAAGTTGTTGTATTAGCGAGGGAGCAATCATAGATAATTCAATAATTTTTGATTATTCAAAAATTGGAAAAGGTGTTAAGTTGGTCGATAAGTTAGTTTTTGGAAGATATTGCGTTGGAAAGAATGGAGATCATTTTGATTTACAAGATGCATCACTTGATTGGTTGATTACTGATTCTAGAAGGATGGATCTTTCAGAGCCTTCTCCTCAGCAAAAGGCTATGGCAGAACTTTTAGGTACTGATTTAATTAATATTCCAGAGTAATACCAGCTTTCTTTATTATCTCTGGGATTAGATGTTCACTTTTTACAGCCATAATATGAACTCCTTCTGCAATTTCTATGAAGTCTCTTACTTGTTCTGAAGCTATATTAATTCCTTCTTCCAATGGATTCTTTGCCTCTTTCAAACGATTTAAGATTTCATCAGGAATATTTGCTCCTGGAACATACTTATTTATAAAAAGTGCATTTTTATAGGATTTTAAAAGAAAGACGCCTGCTAAAACAGGTAAATCAATGGGTCTACTTATTTCTTGGCAAAATCTAATTAAATATTTCTTATCCATAATCATTTGAGTCTGTAGAAATTTGGCACCAGCTTGTTTTTTCTTTTCAGTTCTCTTTTTTAATATTTTTAAATTATTGCAACTTGGATCAGCTGCAGCACCAGCAAAAATATCTGTTTTATTATCACTTAAGCTTTTAAAACTGGGGTCAATCCCCTTATTAAATTCTTGAATTTGTTTGAGCAGTTTTACTGCTTCAAATTCATGCACAGCCTTGGTGTCTTGTTGATCTCCTGCTTTAACAGAATCGCCTGTAATGCAAAGAATGTTTTTGATACCTAAAGCATTGGCTCCAAGAATATCTGATTGTAAAGCGATTTTATTACGATCTCTACATGATATTTGCATGATTGGTTCTATCTCATTCTCCAGTAATAGTTTGGACATTGCCAAACTGCACATCCGCATTACAGCCCTACTGCCATCAGTTATGTTAACAGCATGTACCTTATCTTTCAAAAGTTGTGCTATCTTGAGAGATCGTATGGGGTCACCACCTCTTGGAGGCATTAATTCTGCCGTTATTGCTTTAGAATGAGATTCTAAGGTTTTCTGAAGTTTCGATTTCAATTGCTAAATTGTTTGCTTGATAGTTAACAACTTTGATTAGATTGGCAAACTTCATTACTATAAAAAAAGAGCTGTTTAAATGCAAATGGTTGATGACGAAGTAAACAACTTTGATATGATGGGTCTCTCTTCAAGAGAGATGGAAATCATTGATTTAGTTGCTGATGGATTAACAAACCAAGAAATTGCTGTAAAGCTCACTATCAGCAAAAGAACGGTTGATAATCATGTAAGCAATATGTTTACTAAAACTGGTTCCAAAAATAGAGTAGCTCTTTTAAATTGGGCTATGGATCATGGAAAAATATGTAGAGATGGTTTTAATTGTTGTTCTCTTCCTGATTCTGATCAAGATTAATATCTTTAAGATCATCCCCTGTATTGTTAAGAGATAGTAAAGAGTAACTTTTATCGTTTAATCCAAATAATGCTGCATATTCTAAACAAGCATCTTTGTCAGAATTGACGTATCTTAATATACCTTCTCTATCGTAAAGACCATACATTCGTTCATTTGATCTATGTATAAAAAGAATCTAAATCAATTATGCGCATTTGGCTAGATCTAAGAAAATTTATTGATATCTTTATCACTCCAAGAAGAAAATGGGTTGATTGATAATTGATAATTTGAAAAAATCTTAATCCCAGTAATTTCTTTAGAAATAAAATCGGGGATGCTAATTGTTTCTTGTTCAGATTCCAATTCAATTTCAGCAATTTCTAAAGGTGCATTTCTATCTTGAAAAATATCTACTATCCAATTTTGCTCATTAATTTTTAAATAAAACCTTTCCTTTTCAATTTTATTTTTGATATTAGAAAGTATTTGATTTCCTTCAGTGCTATTGATTTCATACTCGAACTCAAGGCTTGTAGATTGAATAATGTGTTTTTTAAGAGTTAATTTGAATTGTTTATTCTCGGATCTCAAACGCACTATCCATTCATCATTATTTGAGCTCAAATAACCTTGAACTATTAGAACTTGATTGATTATATATTTTCTCCAGTTATTGTTTTTTATTAAAAATCTTCTTTCAATTTCTAAATTCATAAAGAGTTTGGAGAGTATTTTTAGGATAAATTCCCTCTCCACTCTAATTTTTGTACTAACGTGTTGTAATAAGAAGTACTATTTTTTAATGAAATCATATTTGTAATATTTGAACTTTTTTGGATTAAGCAATAGTCGGATTTATTGAAAGATATACATTTCGAACCGTCTTTCCAAATTTGGAGTTCTTTACTTATCGTCTTAATTACAATCTTACTTATTCCAGGGATTATGATTGGTCTGCTTGATAAGCTCATAGGACATATTGGATTAATGATTATAGAATCTATTAAAGGGTGAACAATTGGTCCACCAGCAGCCATTGAGTATGCAGTTGAGCCAGTTGCAGATGAGATGATTAACCCGTCCCCTTTATACTCATTAACTGATTCGCCATCTATCTCAATTTTTATTTGATTTGTTGAACAAAGATCATCCTCTTTAGACTTGAAGTAAAAGTCATTTAAAGCAAAAAATCTATTCATTTTGGAAGTATTAGATCTCTCATGCTTTTCATCAAAGACGGTACATTCAAGCATTGATCTACTATCAATTTTAAAATAATCTTTTTCTATAAGTTCTAAGAATGATTTATCTAATAACAATTGCTTGTCTTGAGTTAAAAATCCAAGATTGCCTCCTACATTAAAACTTAGGATAGGAATATTTTGATTAGCTATTGCATCTGTAGATTTAAGTACTGTTCCATCACCTCCTAAGACAACTACTAAATTTGGTTTTTGTTCCTTTGCGAAAATTTCTTCAATACTATTTTTATCAAAATCACTTTCAAGTTTAATTGAAAGGATACTTTTTTCATCTAAAACACTTGCGCAAAATTTAGCGGCTTCTTCAGCAATAGTGCTTTTCGATCGATATATAATAAGAACTAATGAAAGTTTCATTAAGCATAATTACCATTTCAATAAATTAAAGCTTTCCATATCTACTGTTACTCTATTTCTGTAGAGTGAAAGGAGTATAGCTAATCCCACAGCAGCTTCAGCTGCTGCAACAGTTATTACAAATATGGAAAACACTTGACCTTGTATTAAATTATTATCTACATAAGAAGAAAAGGCCATTAAGTTAAGATTCACAGCATTTAACATTAATTCAATACTCATTAAAACTCTTACGGCATTTCTACTATTCAATAAACCCCAGATCCCAATGCAAAATAGTATTGAAGATACTATTAGGAATCCTTGTAATGGGATTGATTCAAAATTCATTATCTTTTAAATTAATTTTTTTTAATAAGTAAAGGTTTATCTGATTTCTCAATCAGCTCTTGGTCTACAGGTAAACCAGTCGAAATATCCTTGGTTAAAACATCTCTTCTAGCTAATACAATTGCACCAATCATAGCCATTAGTAGAAGTACAGATGCAACCTCGAAAGGGAGTAAATAATCGCTAAATAAATGTTCTCCAATTCTTACAGTTGATTCTTCACCAATTGATAAATTAGGGTTGGCAATCTTCCAGACTTTTGATAAATCAACACGAATTAATAGACTAAGAAGAGTTATACAAATGGTAGTAGAAATTAATCTTCTTGAATTAAGGTATTTCATTGGTTTTAAGTCTTCTTTTTTATTAACTAACATAATGGCGAAAAGGATTAAAACATTAATTGCGCCAACATAAACTAAAACTTGAGCAGCAGCTACAAAACTTGCATTTAATAGAAGGTAAAGTCCTGCAACACTCATGAAAACTCCTCCGAGTAAAAATGCGGAATAAACAATATTTTCAAGTAAGACAACACCTAAGGCGCCAACTATAATTACTAATGATAAAACTGCAAAGCAAATAAATTGAGTGGTTACAGCTATAGACATTTATTTACTTAGAATTACCTACAGGAAGTTCTTCTTTGGAATTTGTTGATACCATCCAATCTAGCACCTCTTCAGGTAGCTTACCTACTCTTGGGTCAGATGCAGGAACTTCATGAGGATCCATAACACCTTTTGGGAGATAAGTTAATTGTTTTAGAGATTGAACTGTAGGATCAGAAGTGACATTTGTAGGTAATCTTCCAAGAGCAACGTTGTCGTAGTTTAAATTATGTCTGTCAAAGGTCGCCAATTCATATTCTTCAGTCATTGACAAACAATTTGTTGGGCAGTATTCCACACAGTTACCACAAAATATACATGCTCCAAAATCGATAGAATAGTTTCTTAATTCTTTCTTTTTTGTTTCTTTATTCATTACCCAATCAACTACAGGTAAATTAATTGGACATACTCGAACACATACTTCACAAGCAATACATTTATCGAATTCATAGTGAATTCTGCCTCTATATCTTTCTGAAGGAATTAATTTCTCGTAGGGATATTGGACTGTTACTGGTCTTCTTTTTAAATGATCGAAAGTAACTGTAATCCCGTCAAATAAATATTTACTGGCACCAAAAGCTTCTTTGATATAACTGTTAACTTTTTGGAGAAAATCTTTCATAACAGAAACCTATATATATACGTTATAACAGAAAAATATTGTTTCTGTAAGTATTAATACTTAAATTATCCCCCAAAGAATCTTGGAAGAGCCAGTTTAAGTCCTGCTGTTAATAAAAGATTTGCTAGGGAAATAGGTAATAGAAATTTCCAACCTAAATCTAGTAATTGGTCTATTCTTACTCTTGGTGTAGTCCATCTAAGCAGGATTGCTATGAAAACTAAAAGATAGGCTTTCAATATAGTCATAACTATTCCTAACGTTGCTGTTATAACTTGTATAAATGAGGAATTGATTGGGATATTTAAAATATTTGCAATAGTTTCAACTGGAATTGGGAATCCCCACCCGCCTAGATATAGGACAGAAACAAGTAATGCTGAGAGAATAAGGTTGATGTAACTACCGAGATAAAACAAGGCAAATTTCATACCTGCATATTCAGTTTGATATCCAGCTACTAACTCTTCCTCTGCTTCTGGGAGGTCAAAGGGAAGGCGTTCGCACTCTGCTAATGCACATATCCAAAAAACTATAAAACCAACAGGTTGTCTCCAGATATTCCAACTTAAAATTCCTGCTCCACTTTGTTGATTAACTATATCTACTGTACTCAGTGAATTAGTCATCATTACTATGGCTAATACAGATAGAGCAAGTGGTATTTCATAACTAATGGATTGGGCAGCCGCTCTTAAACCTCCTAAAAGGGAGTATTTATTGTTGGACGCATAACCGCTCATTAGTAGACCTATTGGCTGAATACTACTTAGAGCAATCCATAAGAAAATCCCCACTCCAACGTTACTTATTAAAAGATTTTGTCCAAAAGGTACTATTAACCAGGATAAAATAACTGGAACTAATACTAATACTGGTCCAGCAGTAAACAAAATTGAGTCTGCTTTTGCAGGAATGATGTCTTCCTTTACTAGGAGTTTTAAACCATCTGCAATTGGTTGAAGTACTCCAAGAGCTCCGGCATACTCAGGACCAATTCTTTGTTGAGCAGCAGCAGAGATTTTTCTTTCTAACCATACAGTTACTAGCACTCCTACAACCGCAGCGACTAATACAATTAGCATTGGGAAAGGTAACCAAATAATATGTGCTATTTCGCTGGATAATCCTAATCCCTTTAACAATTCGTTAAAACTATATTCTAAATCTAAACCAGTGCTCACAACATTTTTAATAATCTACTATATAACATTAGCTTGATTTATGGTTTAATCGCGGATTTTTTTTGGGTAGTAACTATTTTTATCTTTCATCTAACGGAACCCAAGATCTTGGTTTTGAACCTGTATATATTTGAGATGGTCTAAAAATTCTATTAGCACCTAGCTGTTCTCTCCAATGTGCAAGCCATCCTGCCACTCTAGAAATTGCAAAAATAGGTGTGAAAAGATCTCTTGGTATTCCCAATTTTCGATAAACTAGTCCAGAGTAATAGTCAACATTTGGAAATATTCCTTTTGCTCCTAACAGTGGTATAGCTTCTTCTTCAAGTTGTTTAGCTACTTCATACATTTCATCTTTTCCGAATCTATCAAATAGTTCCTCAGCTAATTGTTGCAGTATCATAGCCCTTGGATCTTTTACTTTATATTCCCGATGACCAAAACCCATTATTTTTCTTTTGGTTAATATGGAATCTTTAATAAAAGACTTTGCATTTTCTGGTAATTTAATTTCATCTAGCATTGCAATCACGTCCTCATTTGCACCTCCATGAAGAGGTCCAGCCAAGGTACCAACGGCTGATGCGACAACTGCATACGGATCTGTAAGTGTACTAGCTGTTACCCTCGCACTAAAGGTACTGGCATTTAAGCTATGCTCAGCATGAAGAATTAGACATTTATCAAATACCTTAGCTGCGAGAGGGTCTTGCTCCTTCTCGGTAAGCATGTAGAGAAAATTTGATGAATATGATAAATCATCTCTTGGTTGGATGGGATCATGCCCTTTCCTTATTAGTTGAAAAGCAGCTATCATAGTCGGGATTTTTGCTATGAGTCTTATAACTGCGTTATATACATATTTAGGGTCATCTATTGCTCTTCTTGAGTAGAAAAGGCCTAGCGAGGCTGCGCTTGATTGCAGAGCATCCATTGGATGACCTGAAGCAGGGAAACATTTCATCATATCTCTAACTCGAAAGCTTAATCTTCTATGCATTTGCACTTCAGCTTCAAAATTTCTTAATTCACTAGTTGTTGGTAATTCACCCCAAATTAAAAGAAAAGCGGTTTCTAAAAAACTACTCTTTTGTGCTAATTCTTCAATTTGATATCCTCTATAAAGTAAATGGCCTTTTTGGCCATCAATATCGCAAATTGAAGATTGAGTCACGGGAATACCTTCTAAACCTGGCTTTAAAATTAGTTTTGAGGTATCCAAAGTAATTTATTTTAAAAGTGTGGTATGTAAACAACATAATAAAATTATAATTTGTTAACCACAATTATTGAAAGTTAATTGAAACGTTTTAAACTTTAGTGCAAATATTTAAGAAAAGTTTATATAGGTTTTCAGTTGAATACTAGGTATAGTTTCTGGAATTTTTTGTGTGGTTTTTGATTCCAAAGTATCTAGGCTAAGAGACAGCCCATCTGCAGTAAAATAATTTAATGAGTCAAATATATTTAAAAAATCATCATATATTCGATTATTAAAATCTCTAATAATTAGTTTGTCGTCGAGAATTAAATTACTTGTTTCTGCCTGAAGTATATTGTCAAGAATAAGTGGATCTAATGTATTTAATAATTCAGATAAATCATTACTTAGAAAAGTAAAGTTGTTTGATTCATAAACAAAAATAGGTCGCTCAGATTTATAAATTATTTTTTGATCTAAAAATTTTAAATTATTTTTTGAAAATATCGTATAAGTATAATTATTGTTTTTAAATTTATCTTGATGGAAATCATTTAATGAAGTTAATTGATCAATAGAGAAATTATTTATTGGTCTTTTAAAACCTATAACCCAATTATTAGTCTTAATTTTAATAAATATTTTTTCTTTAATTATTTGTGAAATATCTTTAAATAACTCTTTATAAAATTGATTTTTGACTGAACTGTTTAAAAAATCCTTATAAATATTAATATCATTTGCAAATAAAATTATGTCATCCTTTTCTTGTATATTTAAATTATTTTTATTCAAAAATTTATCATTATTATTTAATGAAAAACTATTAAGCACTAATTTATTATTTTCTAAATAAAATTGTGTTAAATAATTTATATTTTTAAAATTAAATGGTCTAATATTTACCAAATCATAAAATTGTTTATTTGTAAATAAAAATAATTTCTTATTATTTAAGATAGTTTGATAATATTTAAATTTTTCTTCTCTTATCTTAGTTACTTTATTATTATTAATAGCTCTCAATGATTCATCAATTAAATCTTTATTAGAAGCACAAATTATAAAGTTATCATTTGTTTGAATAATATGTGTTATTAAATTAAGAGTCTTAGGTCTTGAAATCTCGATTAATTGATTAACGTTATAATTATTATCTTCTATATTAAGAATTTTATTTAAATCAATTTCATTTTTTGTTTTAAAAATAATTAATACCTCTCTTTTTTTATTTGTTTTTTTAAATGTTGATAATACAAATTCACCATCAAATAAATCATTTAAATTACCTTTTATATCAAAACCAAAAAATGATATTAAGCCATTTTTCATCATATTTATTTTTTTAATTTCGTTATTGGAAAACTTTTGTTTAATAAACTTATTTATTTGATTATTTTTATAGTTTGAATAAAATAATAGTTCATTATTATCTGGTATGAACTTTGAAATTTTATTGGTTTTGATTTCAGAATTATTTAAGTTATTAGATTTGGCTTCAGATATATAAAATGTAAAAATAAATATACATAAAAGTACAGTTGTTAATATTTTTTTAAAGTTAATCATAATATTTATATTCTTAACAATAGATTTATTACTGCAAGTTTTATTTATTAAATTGTTAATAAGTTCTTATAAATGTTAGTTTCTAAAAAAATGGAACCAAAATCAATAGATGCATATGGCTTACAAAAGTGGTTGTCCTCGTCACTTGAAAAACCAGTGATCATTGATGTTAGAGAGGATATGGAGTTAAATATTGCTTCTTTACCTTTTACAGAAATATTTATTCCTATGAGTAAAGTATCTATTGAATTAGTAGTATCGGAATTAGAGAAATATAAGAAAAAGAACTTTGTTGTTTTATGTCATAGAGGTATCAGAAGTTATAATTTTGGTCAATGGTTACTGGATAATGAAATTGTTGATGAAGTCTGGAATTTAAGCGATGGAATTGATGGTTGGAGCAGAGATGTTGATCCCAGTATTCCAAGATATTGAATTATTGAAGATTCTCCATTTTAGATGCGACAGTATTTACATCTTTATCTCCTCTCCCCGAGCAATTTATAACTATTTCTGTATCTTTACTCAATGTTGGGCATAACTTATCTAACCAAGCAAAGGCATGAGCAGTTTCTAACGCTGGAATAATTCCTTCTAGTTCACTTACAAGTTTAAGTGCATCAAGAGCTTCTTGATCTGTAACTGATCCATATTCTGCTCTTCCAACTTCTTTTAGATAGCTATGCTCTGGCCCCACTCCTGGATAATCTAATCCAGCACTTATTGAATGAGCTTCTTGTACTTGACCGTCTTCGTCTTGAAGTAGAAGGCTCATAGATCCATGAAGTATACCTACTGAGCCTTTAGTGATGGTAGCAGCATGTTTATCAGTATTTACTCCATTACCTGCAGCTTCAACTCCAATTAACCTTACCTCTTTATCTTCAACAAATGGGTGAAAAAGACCCATCGCATTAGATCCTCCTCCCACGCAAGCAAGTAGTATATCTGGAAGCGCTCCAAATGCCTCTAAGCATTGGCTCTTTGTTTCGAGTCCAATAACAGCGTGGAAATCTCTTACGATCATTGGGTAAGGATGCGGGCCAGCAACAGAGCCTAAGATATAATGAGTGTCTTCAACATTTGAAACCCAATCTCTGATTGCTTCGCTGGTAGCATCTTTTAATGTTGCTGTGCCTGAAGTTACAACTTTAACTTCAGCTCCAAGTAATTTCATTCTAAAAACATTTAATGATTGCCTTTTTATATCCTCTTCACCCATATATATGATGCATTTTAATCCAAATCTTGCACAGACAGTTGCAGTTGCTACACCATGTTGACCCGCTCCGGTTTCTGCAATTATTCTCTTTTTACCCATTCTTATTGCGAGTAATGCTTGACCTAATGCATTATTAATTTTGTGGGCACCGGTATGATTTAAATCTTCACGTTTGAGCCATATACGATTATTCGAATTTGAATTTGCATAATGAGCAGTTAGCCTTTTGGCTTCATAAAGAGGAGTTTCTCTTCCAACATATGTTTTTAGCAGATGATCTAACTCATTAATAAAGCTTTGATCTAGCCATGCGTCCTTAGCAGCTTTTTCTAACTCGAATAATGCTGGCATTAATGTTTCTGGAACATATTGCCCTCCAAATCTTCCATACCTTCCGTTTTTGGAAGGACGTATCAAGTTCTCATCTTTGCTATCTTGATCTGTATTAGAGATTGAGCTTACCAATTTTGTATATGATACCTATTAAACAACTATAAGCTAATCTGAAAATAATGCGAAAGAAAAATTGGATTGAATTCAGTAATTTAAATAATATTGATAAGTTTAATAATAAAGATGAATCTAAAAATCAATCCGAGAAGATAAAAGTATTTTCTCAAAAAAAAGGTAAAGGGGGAAAGACTATTACTTTAATTACAGGGCTAAAATTTGATGATGTATTCCATAAAAAAGAATTTTTAAAGAAATTAAAAATTTATTGTAGTACCGGCGGTAAATTATGTGATGAAGGTATACAGCTCCAAGGAATGATGGTTGATAAAGTTATTTTTTTTCTTCGTAAAGATGGCTATGAATTGTAAGCCAGTAAAAGCTATCATAGAATATTAAGTTTTTTGAACCTGAGAAAGTAATGAATCCAGACAAATCTGAAATTTCTAAAAAAAATATTAAATGGCATGAGATAAGTATTGATAGAAGAAAGTTAGAAAAAATGCATGGTCATAAAGGCATGGTTCTCTGGTTTACTGGTTTATCAGGCTCAGGCAAAAGTACTTTAGCTAATGCTTTAAATGAGGCATTACATTTAAAAGGTATTTCAACTTATGTCTTAGATGGAGATAATATTAGGCATGGTTTATGTAAGGATTTAGGATTTTCAGATAGTGATAGGGAAGAAAACATAAGGAGAATAGGAGAAGTGGCAAATTTATTTATGAATGCAGGAATAGTTGCTATTACTGCTTTTGTCTCACCATTTAAAGCAGATAGAGATAAAGCAAGATCCATTATTGGAAATAATGATTTTATTGAAATCTATTGTGCGGCAAATCTATCAGTTTGTGAAAAAAGAGATACAAAAGGGCTTTATAAAAAAGCAAGATTAGGAGAGATTAAGGAATTTACGGGTATCTCTAGTCCATATGAAATACCTGAAAATCCTGAGATTACAATTGATACTGGAAATATTGGATTAACGGATTCAGTTCAAAAAATAATTAATTATTTAGATAAAAAGTTTGATATTGATTAATAATCTTATGAGTTATAAAATACTTAATTTTGTAAAAATTTTTTTACTCCTAACTTTGTTAGATTCATATTTTTGTTTCTCACGCTTTTATGAAGATTTGATTTAAATGATAAATATTCAGATTTTTTTGTTTCATCAAATAGGCTACATATCTGTACAGCTAATAAGCCTGCATTTTCGCTTCCATTGATAGCGACTGTAGCAACTGGTACTCCTGATGGCATTTGAACAATAGAAAGTAATGAATCTATTCCTTTAAGTGTTTTGCTTTCAACAGGTACTCCTATGACTGGAATAGAAGTTAATGAAGCTATCATCCCTGGAAGATGAGCTGATCCTCCTGCGCCAGCAATAATTACTTTTATATTGTTTGAGTCTGAATTTTTTGCATACTCCATCATTTCTAAAGGTGTTCTATGTGCAGATAATATGCAGACTTCATTTGAGATCTTGAATTTATCAAGAACATCTATAGCGGCTTTCATTACTTTAAGATCTGAATCGCTCCCCATGACTACGGAGACTTTATAGGATGTTTGTGTATTAGATGAAGACAAAATAACAATTCTATTCTTTTATTATCATGACGTGCTATTACTGGAGCGCTAGTTAGTTAATATTAAAAATATTGATTTTTTAAAAAAGTTATGCCAATTAGTAACAATCTGGAAAAGGAGGAAGTAAAGGATTACTTTAACGGGACGGGATTCGATAGATGGAGAAGAATTTACAGCAAATCTGAAGATGTAAATACTGTTCAGAAAAATATTCGGATAGGCCATCAAAAAACTGTAGATGATGTACTTGATTGGATTAAAGATGATCCAACATTTTTAAAATCATCATTCTGCGATGCAGGTTGCGGTGTTGGTAGTCTCTCAGTGCCATTATTAAAACTTGGAATTAATGATATCCAGGTTAGTGATATATCTGCCTCTATGATTGACGAAACAAAATTAAGAATCAAAAGAGAAAATTTAAATTCTAAAAAAATAAAATATAAGATATGTGATCTTGAGAATTTATCTGGTTCTTTTGATTTTGTAATATGTTTAGATGTATTTATACATTATCCTCAACCAGTTGCTGAGGAGATGGTTAAACATCTATGCTCATTAACTAAATCTAATTTAATTGTAAGTTTTGCTCCTTACACACCATTTTTAGCTTTTTTAAAAAGTATTGGTAAATTATTTCCTGGACCTAGTAAAACTACAAGAGCTTATACATTGAGGGAGCAAGGCATAATTAGAGCTGCAAAAGAACAGGGTTTTGCTGTTTCCAGAAAGAAGTTAAATCAAGCACCTTTTTATTTTTCAAAATTGATTGAGTTTAAGAAAAATAATTGAATTACTTAACAAGGTGATTCTCTAATGCATATCTTACAAGTTCAGTTCTGCTAGATGTACTTGTTTTTATAAATAACCTACTTACATATTTTTCAACATTTCTAATTGAAGTTTCTAATTTTCTTGCGATCTCTTTATTCATAAGGCCCTCAGCAACTAATTGTAGAACGCTAGCTTCTCGTGGAGTAAAACTAGGAATATTTATTTCATTTTCTGGATTAGCAGAATTATTGTGAGTGAGCATAGATCTTATTTCGGTAATTTGTTTAGCCATCTTGCTAACGTCTGTATCAGCAAATCTGGCTGCCTCTTTCAGTAATCTTTCTTGTCTTTTAATTACATTCTTAACGCGAGCTGCCAATTCATCAGGATCAAATGGTTTGGATATATAGTCATCTACTCCTGCTAGATAACCTTGTGTTCTATCTAAAGTCATACCTTTTGCAGTAAGAAAAATTACAGGTGTACCACTTAAACGTTCATCTTCTCTTATTCTCTCTAGTAAAGAATAGCCATTGCATCGGGGCATCATTATGTCACTGATTATTAAATCAGGAAAAAATTGTTGGGCTTTTTCCCATCCATCTTCTCCGTCTACTGCCACAGTAATTTCAAAACCTTCGTCTTCTAGAAATGTTTTTACTGCATTTCTCAATCCAGGTTCATCATCTACTAAAAGAATTTGGGGTTTTTTTAGAACCTCATTACTCTGATTTAATTCATTCATCTTTAAATAACTTTTTCATAAGAACTTATTAAAAATTTTATATACTAAAAATTATGCTATCAAGTCCTATATTACTAGATTATCAATCTTCGACTCCTTGTCATCAAGAAGTAGTTGATGCGATGAAACCTTATTGGAATCAAATTTTTGGAAATCCTTCAAGCAAATCTAATTTAGCGGGGATATCCTCTAGTGCAGCTTTAGAAGTATCAAGAGAAAAAATAATACAAAAATTAAATCTCAAAAATCAAAAAATTATTTTTACAAGTGGGGCTACCGAGGCCAATAATTTAGCTTTACTTGGTTACGCAAGGGATTTTCATATGAGAACTGGTTCTTTTGGCAATATTATTACTTTAAAAACGGAACATCATGCTGTTCTTGAACCTATTAGGCAATTAGCAAAAGAAGGTTTCACAATTACTGAAATTAGTCCTCAGGAGAATGGTTTAATAAATCAAGAAATTCTTCTAAAGGCGATAAAAAAAGATACATTTTTAGTAAGTATTATGTTGGCTAATAATGAGATTGGGGTGATTCAGCCAGTAAATGATATTGCTCAAATTTGCAAATCTAGGAAAATTATTTTTCATACCGATGCAGCACAATGTATAGGATATTTACCTTTGAATTTAATTAGCAGAAACGCAAATATGATTACTTTAAGTTCTCATAAAATTTATGGCCCAAAGGGAGTAGGATTATTAATTATTGATGAGGATATAAATTTAGAACCATTACTTTTTGGCGGTGGACAAGAATTTGGATTTAGACCTGGCACAATCCCTTTGCCTTTAATAGTAGGTTTTGCAAAAGCTATAGAAATAGCTATTAATAATACTGAAAAAAATATAAGTAAATTATCCTTATTAAGAAATAATCTTTTAAAAGGGATACTAAAAACTGGTAATAAAGTTCTTATAAATGGATCAATGAATCATAGACTTCCTCATAATTTAAATATTACATTCTTAGATTTAAGTGGTTCTAGGTTACACAAAGAGTTGAAATCTAAAATAATTTGTTCTAGCGGCTCTGCGTGCAGTAATGGAATGCCTTCTCATGTATTGATGGCGCTTGGGAGATCTTTAAAGGAGTCTGAATCCTCATTAAGATTAAGTCTTGGAATACAAACTAGTCATGATGATATTAACAACGCAATAGTGATTATTAATAATGTAGTTCATGCTTTAAGAAAGTAGACTATTTCAATTGTGCAATTCGCATTTTTGCACTTCTTGATCTTTTATTACTTTGAATTTCTATATCTTGTGGAACAATTGGCTTCTTCGTAAGATTTAATAACTTGTTGTTAGTTTTGAAATTTTCTTTAACTTTTCTATCTTCAATTGAATGAAAGCTAATAATAGCAATGATTCCTTCAGGTAAAAGCCAATTTGGCGATTTTAATAATAATTTCTCCAGTGACTCAATTTCTTGGTTTACGCCAATCCTTAATGCCTGAAATGTTCTAGTTGCAGGATGAATTTTTTTATATCTTTGTCCTGGTGGAAAACAACCTCCAATTGCATAGGCTAATTCTTTAGTACTTTTATATGATCCTTTTTCAAATAAATCTCTTTTAATTTTTCTTGCAATTTTTCTCGATAATCTTTCCTCACCATATTTGTATATTAAGTCTGCTAATTCTTTCTCATTTAAATTATTGATAAGTTCTTCAGCGTTTATTGCTAAAGAAGGATCCATGCGCATATCTAGAGGTCCATCTTTTTGAAAACTAAATCCTCTTTCAGGTTGATCAATTTGGAAGCTATTAACTCCTAAATCTGCTATTACGAAGGCAACTTTTTCTTTAGGTTCAAAATCTGCAAAATTTGCAGCTTTAATGTTGATTCGATTTTTGAATTCGTTAAGTTTGATTGTTGCGGCTTGTCTTGCATATGGATCTTGATCAATTCCAATTATTTTTAATAATGGAAATTTTTTTAATAATTCATAAGAATGTCCTCCTCCTCCTAATGTTGCATCAATTCCTATAAAGTTAGGAGATGATTTTTGAGGGCAATTATCAATAGCACTAATAATCTCCTCAGTCATCACTGAAGTATGATTGAATAATGGTGACTTATTCGATTCAGTTTCCATAACTTTCTACTAGAATTTAATAAAGGTAAATTTTTAAATGGCTCAGTTAGAGACTAGAACAGAACCGATGGTGGTCAACTTTGGCCCTCACCATCCTTCCATGCATGGTGTACTTAAGACTAGTTGTAACACTCGACGGAGAAAATGTAATTGATTGCGAACCAGTTATTGGTTATTTGCATAGAGGGATGGAAAAGATTGCAGAAAATAGAACTAATGTAATGTATGTTCCTTATGTAAGCAGAATGGATTATGCTGCCGGGATGTTTTATGAAGCAATTGTAGTCAATGCTCCAGAAAGATTAGCTAATATCTCTGTCCCAAAAAGAGCAAGTTACATAAGAGTATTAATGCTTGAGTTAAATAGAATAGCAAATCATCTTTTATGGCTTGGTCCTTTTTTAGCAGATGTTGGAGCTCAAACACCTTTCTTTTATATATTTAGGGAAAGAGAAATGATTTATGACCTGTGGGAGGCGGCTACTGGACAAAGGTTAATTAATAATAACTTTTTTAGAATTGGTGGAGTAGCATGCGATTTACCTTACGGGTGGTTAGAAAAATGTTTAGATTTTTGTGATTGGTTCGGACCTAAGATTGATGAGTATGAAAAGTTGATTACAAATAACCCTATTTTCAGGAAGAGAATTGAGGGTTTAGGAAAAGTAAGTAAAGAGCAAGCTATTAATTGGTCACTCTCTGGTCCAATGTTAAGAGCATCGGGAGTTGCTTGGGATTTAAGGAAGGTAGATCATTATGAATGTTATGACGAGCTTGAGTGGGATATAGCTTATGAAAATGAAGGTGATTGTTATGCAAGATATAGAGTTCGGGTTGAAGAGATGCGTCAATCTTTAAAAATCATTCGTCAAGCATGCCAAATGATACCTGGAGGTCCTACAGAAAATCTTGAAGCTAAAAGGATGGCAACTGACGATAAGAAAGATCCGATATTTGGTCCTGACTATCAATATATTGCTAAAAAAGTTGCACCTACCTTTAAAATTCCAAATGGTGAACTTTATACTAGGCTTGAATCAGGAAAAGGCGAAATAGGGGTTTTTATTCAGGGTAGTAATGAGGTGACACCATGGAGATTTAAAATAAGGGCAGCAGATTTAAATAATTTGCAAATTTTGCCTCATATTCTTAAAGGTGCAAAAATAGCAGATATTATGGCAATACTTGGTTCAATTGATGTAATTATGGGATCTGTAGATAGATAAAAATTTTAATGAGAGCAGATAATTGGTTACTTTTAGAAAAAAAAGTAAAATTTGGAGATTGTGATTCAGCGGGTGTAATTCATTTTCATAACTTATTACGATGGGCACATGAATCTTGGGAAGAAAGTATGGAAATTTATGGAATTAACTTAAAAGAAATTTTCCCTTCGATGAAAAATGATACAAAAAAAATTTTTCCCATAATAAATTGTGAAGCAAATTTTTTATATCCAATTGAACTTGGGGATAAATTAAAAATAAATATTTTGCCCAAAAAAATCAATAATCACTTATTTGAGGTCAATATATCTTTTTACAAAGATACAATAATAGTTGCCAAAACTAAATTAATCCATTGTGTATTAGATATTGTTGATAGGAAGAAAGTAGATTTACCTGAAAGTTTAGAACTTTGGATAGAAGCATCTAATATTAATAGCAAAATTGAAAGTTGTTAAATTTGAATATTTTTCCAATTTTCGATGTAATTTTCTGTTTGAATTTTCTCAGAAATAACAACCCATTTTAATGGTCGCTCATGTTTTGACCATATTTCTGTATATTCTTTTAAAAGATCCAAAGAAGATTGTATTTTATTTTTTTCAGCATTATTTTTCAGTTGAATAATGATCTTAAATTTATTTTCCCGGTATTTATCTTCTAATTTCGAAATTATAAATTTCTCAAAAGGAAGTTTATTCGCAACAGTAAATTTTTTTAATCTTTCAATTATTATATCTGGGAAAATAATTTCACCTCCAGAGCTAAATGCATTATCTCCTCTGCCAATAATTTTTATATAAATTTTATTTTTAATTCTTATTTTTTTTCCTAAATCGCCACTTTCCCACCATCCACTTTTATCTGTAAAACTTTTTAATTCTTTATCTCTTATTTTAAATCCAATCCGATTAGATTTTACTTTGATCAAACCGTAATTATTAATATTTAATTTTATATCTTTTAAAAGCTCTCCTGAAGTTGAATTACCATTTAAAAATTCACTTGGTTTTAATGCAGTTATCATTGCTGCTGTTTCAGTAGCTCCATAACATGGAGAAAGATTAATTTTTTCTTTAATACATTTAGTTATAGTTTCGGTTGAAAGTGCAGCTCCTCCTACCCAAACTAAATCAAATAACTTTAACCATTCAAGGCCATATTTTTCCTCTATAAGTCTATTTAATTGCGAAGGGACTAAAGATGTAATGAGATGTTTTTTATTTATCAATTCATTTCTAATAGTATTCTCATATAAATCCTTTGTATTTTTTATTAAATTTGGGGCTACCCTCTCATAGCTACAATCCCAAATTTTACTTCGCCAAAGAGGCATTACACCACTTATATGATAAAAGGGCAAAGTATTAAAAATCAGACAATTTTTTAATATAAAACCCTGTTCTTCAAGCCAATTTCCTGATGAGATTGCTGAATTATTAAGATTACTAATTGTATGAAGACAGAATTTAGGTCTATTTTTGCTACCGCTACTTTTAATAATAATTGCTGATTTTTCATAATTAATTTCATCCAATGAGTTATTTATTTTCTCAAACTTATTAGTAATTAAAATAATTTTTTTTTGATTAAGAGATTCTAAAATTAATTTCCTAGAGCTATCTTCATTATTTTTTACTATGAGTTTGTTTATTTTGGTTATCATAGAAACTTCCAAATATCATTGGGATTATTTGAAAAAAGAATGGTTTTTGGAAAATTTCTTAATGCTAAACCAGGTACTTTTGGAGTTGGACCAGTTTGTTGAATTGAAGAGAAATGATTAAGTACTCTCATACCTATACCGGTTTCAAAAGAAGTACTGATTATTCTTAATCCTTTTTTTTCCTGAAGTTCTTTAAGTAAAATTAAAGGGTTAATTTCTTGAGAAGGCCTTCTGATTTGCCAACCTTTCCACTCTCTTGTTAAATCGGGATATTTTATTATTGATTCGTCTAATGCTACAGGTATTTTTTTTTCTAATTCTTTTAAACCTTCTAAATCATCCTCTGCAAGTGGTTGTTCTAGCCAATCCAGATTTATATTATCTCTTAAGATCTCAGCCCATCTGTTTGCATAGTTTCTATCCCATGAGCCATTAGCATCAATACGTAATTTCACTTTATTATTTATTTCACTTAGGATCTTTTCTAAAATCTTTTCTTCTGATTCACTTTCTAAAGTCCCAACTTTCCATTTTAAAGTTATTTCTTTATTTACTAAAGTGTTATCATTTTTTAAATTATTTAACTCATCCAAAATATTATTTGAATCTACTAGTATTGCCGTTTTATGAATATCATCAAAATCATAATTATTTTGATATTTCAATATTGATCTAATTTCGCCAAGGGCAATATTTACTGCAGATTGTATACAAGGATGTAATTTACAGATTTCATTTATAATAATGTTTTCATTTATTTGTTTAGGAATCTTATCTAATTGATTCTCGCATAAAGCTAAATGTTCTGATTTCAGAGGCGATACTTCTCCATATCCAATAACATTTTTTTCATTTTTTAATTGAATAATCCATCCTTTTTTATTCAATATCTTAATTTTCGAATTAATTACTTTTTTAGATAAATTGAATAAATAAGGCTTTTTACTAAAGTTAATTTTCACAATTATAAAAATGAATTAAAAAGAAGACCTATTATTAACCCAAATCCATTCATAGTTTGGAATTTCAAAGCAATAAATTTGCAATCTTTTAAAGCTTTAGGATTATAGTGATAACTATTAAGGATATTTATTAGTTTGAGTGCATAAGGCAGGCTAATTAAGTAAAGAAAGCATAATTTTGGAATAAATTCTACAAAAATAGTAAATGTCTGGAAAGAATATATAAATAAAACTATTAATGGTACTAATGAGGCAGATTTTTTTGTGCCCATTAAAACTAAAGGAGAACGCTTTCCATATTTTTTATCTTCATTTATTTGATGAAAATGAGAACAAAATAGAACTAAAGTTATAGATAAGGCTGGACCTGTACCCAAAAGTAAAGATTCTCGCCATGGGATTTTATTTGCGTATATCCCAATTGGATTAAGTGCAATTAGCCCAGCGGCAAAAGCAAAAGGGCCGAATGCTAACCAGCATAGAGGTTCGCCTAGACCTAAGTAACCTAATCTAAAAGGTGGACCTTGGTATAAATAACCTAAAGTGCATGATAAAAGGATAAGAATTAATATATTTATACTTAGAGATAAAGAGATAATATAAATAATTAATAAACCTAGAAATAATGATAAATATGCAATTAAAAATATTAATTTTTTATTTTTTATAAGATTAACTATTGAATGAAATTTAAATTGATCAACTCCAGTATCTGAATCATATAAATCATTAGTAAGGTTTTCCCATAGAAGTAGTAGTATAGAAGCTATTGTAAACCAAAAAAAGTTAAGAAATTTTATATCTTTAAAAGCATAAAAATTATATGCTCCACAAATAAATATAGGAATTATTGCGACAGAATATAATGGCCATTTTATTGCTTGATTCCATAATTGTTTTTTATCTACACTCATTCCCAATAGTTGTTTAAAATTAATAATATTATTTAATATAGTTTACAGTTAATTTGAATTTTTTAAATAAAAAACTATTCTGATTTCAAGAAGTAATTTATGAATCATAATTTAAGCTTTTCAGATTTTTCTAAAAGTGTTTTGCAAGAAATTGATAAATATTCTTTAGATAATTCTATTATTTCTATTTTTATTGAGATTCCAAGAATAGATTTAATTGATATCTATGAAGATTTATTGGAAGATTATTCTTTTTCCTCTTTCTGGGAGGACAATAATCAAATCTCATATTTAGCACTTGGAAAATGTGAAAGTTTGAATTATTTCGGGACTAATAAATTTAAATTTGCAAAAAAATTTAATGATCAAATTTTTAAAAAATTAATAACTATAAATCTTTATTCAAAAAGAATATTTTTTCCAAAATTAATTTATTTTTTCTCTTTTGATGATAAAAAAATTAAAAGTGCATCTTATAAATCTATTCCCTCTTTTGAAGCTGTACTTCCAAAATTTTTAATAATAAAAGACAAAAAAAGTACATATATATCTATGAATATAAAATTACTAAATAAGAAAAATATTAGTGTATTAATTGAAGAGTTTTGGAATTTAAGAAAAAGAATATTATCCAAAAAGACATTTAATAGCAGCTACAAATCAGATAAAATAAACCATGACTCTTTCAACGATTTATTGGGCCAATCTCGCAATGTTTTATCCAAAAAAGTAGTAAGAGGAATTAAACTTATTAATGATGATATACTTCAAAAGATAGTAATAGGAAGTAGATTAATATTTAAAGCTAATAAAGATTTAAATTTAATAAAAATTTTAAAAAAACTAAGAATCAATCAACCTAATTCTTGTAAATATGTTTGGAAAAGGAATAGTCAAGATATTACTTTTGGAGCCTCACCTGAAAAATTATTTTCTTTTAATAAAAACTTATTAATTTTAGAAGCAGTTGCTGGAACTGCTCCAAGTAATTTAGATAAAAATATACTTCTTAAAAGCCAAAAAGATTTACTTGAGCATAATTTTGTAAAAGATTATTTATTTGAATCCTTACATCATTTGAATATTAATGAATATAAGATTGAAAAAATAAAAGTTATTCAATTTGGAGATGTCTCACATTTATATACTGAAATTAATTCTGAGATTGAAAGTATATGTCCTTTTTTATTACTGGAATATTTACATCCATCTCCTGCGGTTTGTGGTGTCCCAAAAAAAGAAGCACTTTTTTGGATAAATAATATTGAGGTTTATGATAGAGGTAATTATGCTTCACCAATAGGATGGATTGATAGTAGAGGTAATTCTGATTTTAGAGTCGCAATAAGAGGTGCAAGATTTATAAATAATGAAATAGAAATTACAGCAGGTTCAGGAATTGTAAAAGGATCTATTGCTGAAAATGAAATTGAAGAGATAAATCTTAAGTTATTAACTCTAGCAAAAGAAATTTTGTCTTAAATTAATCAATAATATTTAATAACTTTTCTATAACTTGATCAGAAACTAAATGATTAGATAATTTTTCTATTTCTCTTAATCCTGTTGGACTGGTTACATTGATCTCGCTCAACATTCCATTGATAACATCTATACCAACAAAAAATAATCCTTCATCTCTAAGATGTTTTGATAATTCTGAACAAATATTCTTTTCTTGTAAAGTTAAGGATGTTTTTTCTGCATTCCCCCCTAGTGCAAGATTGCTTCTGAAATCGTCTTTCTTGGGAATTCTATTGATATAACCCAATGGATCTCCATTAACTAGAATTATTCTTTTGTCTCCATTTTTAACCTGTGGAATAAACTTTTGCATCATTACAGGTAGTTGTTCTTGTGAAGTGATTAATTCGATTAATGCATTTATACCTGGCGAGTCTCTGGTTAATCTAATAACTCCTTGTCCTCCTTTTCCTCCTAGAGGTTTTACAACTACATCCTCATTGATTTTTGCAAAGTTAATTAGATCATCTACTTTACTTGCAACGATTGTTGGTGCCATTAAATGACTATATCTAAGAGCACCTAATTTTTCATTCCATGCTCTTAATGATGATGGCTTATTAATTACTTTTACACCTTTCCTTTCAGCAACTTCAAGAAGATGTGTTGCGTAAAGATATGCTTCATTTACTGGTGGATCTTTTCTCATCCATATGCAGCTAAAATTTGCAAGAGGTATACATTCACTTTCAAGATAATTAATCCAAGGATTAGGTTTCGTTTTAGTACTTGAAGCCCATACTTCATCTCCTCTTGCTTCAAGATCTTGAGGCGTACAAAACCATACTTCAATATTTCTTAGATCAGTTGCTTGCATTAATGCTGCAGTTGAGTCTTTAAGAGGATTTATATTTTTAATAGGATCAATAACAAATAAAAATTTCATACTTTTATTAGAGTAATAAATTATCAAGTTTATTTTCTTTCTCTAATTCATAAAGATCATCGCATCCTCCAATCCCTTCATCATTGATAAAAATCTGTGGTAGTGATCTTCTTCCACTGGCTCTTAAACTCATTTCATCTCTAGCGGCTTCATCCCCATCAATTTTATATTCTGTAAATTGTATATTTTTTTTATTTAATAAATTTTTTGCTTTTATACAAAAGGGACAGTATTGCCAAGTGTAGATCTCAATTTTTGACATTTTTTTAAATATTATTTACTTTATACTATTAAATAATCGACCCTGTTAGATTATTAATAACAATAAATTTTATTTTGATAGATATTGCAGAATTTAAAAAGGATCTTTCTGAGTTAACAGAACGTTTAGTAAATGTAGAGGACTGTCTTTGACATGCCTAAATTAGAATCTCAAAAGAAAGAATTAGAGCAAATTATTATTGGAGAGAATTTTTGGGATGACCCTAAAGAGGCTCAGAAATTAATGCGCAATTTAGATGATATTAAAGACCAACTAAATTTAGTGAAACATTGGAAAACTCTAATATCAGATGCTAATGCTTCTATTGAACTTTACTCTTTAGAGCCAGAAGATGATTTAATTGAAGAATCTCAAAATGGGCTTATAACTTTAAAAGAAGATTTAGATAGGTGGGAATTACAAAGATTATTAAGCGGAGAATATGATAAGTTGAGTGCTGTAATTTCTATTAATGCTGGAGCTGGTGGCACAGATGCTCAGGATTGGGTAGAAATATTATTAAGGATGTACTCAAGATGGGTTGAGCAACATTCAATGAAATTATCAATTTCAGAAATATCTGATGGAGAGGAAGCTGGTATAAAAAGTGTTACTTTTGAAGTTGAGGGAAAATATGCTTTTGGTTATCTTCAGAATGAGAAAGGTACACATAGATTAGTGAGAATTTCTCCTTTTAATGCAAATGGTAAAAGACAGACAAGTTTTGCTGGTGTAGAAGTAATGCCTAAATTAGATGAAAATATTACTTTAGATATTCCTGAAAAAGATTTAGAAATAACAACCAGTAGATCAGGTGGAGCTGGAGGACAAAATGTTAATAAAGTTGAAACAGCTGTAAGAATTACACATTTACCAACAAAAATATCTGTACGTTGTACTGAAGAAAGATCTCAGTTAAAGAATAAAGAGAAGGCAATGAATTTACTTAAAGCAAAGTTACTAGTTATAGCAAAAGAACAAAGAGCTGCTGAAATTTCAGAGATCAAAGGTGATATTGTAGAGGCTGCTTGGGGTACTCAAATAAGGAATTATGTATTTCATCCTTATCAAATGGTTAAAGATCTTCGTACTAAGCAAGAAACAAATGATTTAGATTCAGTATTAAATGGTGATCTAGACCCTTTTATTAATAAGTTATTGCGTCTAAATATTTCTAATAGATAAATTATTAATATGACTATTAAAAAAGAAGATCCTAATAAAAAAATTACATCTCCAAGTTTCATTAAACTTGCTATGCGTAATATGGTAAGGAAAGGTAGTAAAAGTATCTCCCATTTCTTTATTACTTTTTTAATCTTGTTTGGATTATTAATTTTATTGGCGACATTAAGTAAACCAACTATGCCGCTATAAATATATGATTAAAGATAATTTATTTCAATTAAAAATAGATTTGGTATTTAAATTTGATAAAAGTCTTAGATTAAAAAATTTATTAAAAGAAGAAAATGATAATTTAATTTTTGAACATTATTTCTGGCAAGAAATATTTGAAGCATGGATGGATACCATTTTAAGTGAAAATAAATTTAGTTATTTATCTAATTTAAATTTGAAAAGGTATAATTTTTCATTAAGTTTTGAGATTATAGATGATGAATTAATTGCTGATCTTAATAAAAGGTGGCTAAATAAAAAAGGACCTACTGATGTTTTGTCTTTTCCAATTATCGCCGAAAATGATTTATATATTGAAATGCCTACTATTGAGTTAGGAGATTTATTTATATCACTAGATACTGCTCAAAAACAATCAAAGGAATTTAATAATTCTTTAAAGGAAGAAATGATTTGGTTGGCTAGTCATGGCTTTTTACACTTACTTGGATGGGATCATCGTGATAGTAATGAATTAGATAAAATGCTTTTTTTGCAAGAATATTTGATTTCAAAATTAAATTGAATGAAAGAAATTAAGATTTTATGAATAAGAAAAAATCTACTTTAAATAAAAGAGGCCAATCCTTTAAAACTTCAAAAAATTTCTATGAAAGTTTAAATTATGCCTATACGGGTATAGTTTATTGTTTCAAATATTCTAGGAATTTTAGAATTCAGATCCTTTGCTCTTTAATAACAATTTTTTTAGGACGACTGCTTAAATTAAATGGTACTGAATCAATAGTTATTCTTGCTACTATATTTTCGGTTTTGATCTTGGAAATATTAAATACTTCTATTGAATCGCTTGTTGATCTTGTAGTCGGTAATAATTACAGTAAACTAGCAAAAATCTGTAAGGATTGTTCAGCAGCATCCGTATTAATAGCCTCTATTAATTCTATATTTGTTGCTGCGTATGTATTTTTTCCTAAAATTAAGATGATCTTACTAACCTAATAGATTATGTTTTTAGTTATTGATAATTATGATAGTTTTACTTTCAACTTAGTCCAATATCTTGGGGAGTTATCTTCTGAACACTCTATTACGAAAGATATTTTGGTAAAAAGGAATGATGAAATTACTTTAGATGAAATTATTGAAATCAAACCAGATGCGATCTTATTATCTCCTGGTCCAGGAAACCCAGATCAATCAGGTATTTGCTTACCAATTTTAAAAGATATTTCACAAAATATTCCTACTTTAGGGGTTTGTCTTGGTCATCAAGCTTTGGCTCAGGCATATGGAGGAAATGTAATAATTGCTAAAGAATTAATGCATGGGAAAACTTCCAAAATTTTTCATACCAAAGAAGGCTTATTTAAAGATATCGATAGCCCTTTTATTGCTACTAGATATCATAGTTTAATTGTAGATTCGGTTACTTTACCCGCTTGTTTTGAAGTCACTGCTTATTTGGAGGACTCTACAATTATGGGACTGGTTCATAAAGAATATAGACATATTCAAGGAGTACAGTTTCATCCAGAAAGTGTTTTAACACAATTTGGACATAAATTGATAAGTAATTTTCTTAAATTGGCTGAACAGATGTAAAATCTAAAGTTAAAAGACTTAGAGTTTTGAAAATTAACAAATCACTCCTAATATTAATATTTAGCTTTTTGCTACCCTCATCTGTTTTGGCAGAGGATTTATTTATAAAGAGTTATGGACATAGTAATTTCTTAATTGAGGGTGATGGTAAATCTATAATTTTAAATCCATATAAATCAGTAGGTTGTGCATCAAATTTAAAAAAAGCTAAATTTTCAGGGGCAGATTTTATTTTAGCAAGTTCAAGATTAGCTGATGAAGGATATAATCCTTCTAATTTACTAATGTTTGTAGATCCTGGTTCTTATAAGTATAATGAAATTCTCTTTCAGGGTGTACCTATTGCTCATGATAGGTTTGGAGGAAGAAGGTTTGGAATGGCAACAGTATGGACTTGGACACAAAGTAATTTAAAAATTGTTCATATGACTGGAGCTGCTGGAGAAATTAATTTTAAGGATAAAATACTATTGTCTAAACCAGATATCCTATTTATTTCTATAGGAGGAGGAGATAAATCTTATAATAGTAAAGAAGCTATAGAAATTATAAAAGAATTACAGCCTAAGATTATTATTCCTGCTCATTATCTTCCAAGTAATAAATTACCTGATAATTGTCAATTTACAAGTTCAGATTTGTTTTTGAAAAATATGAAAGGGTTTAAAATAAAAAATTTTCGAAATAGTTTGAAAATAAACTCTAATAAGATATCCGACAAAACAATATATTTAGTAAATTAATTTATTTAAGGTCTAAATCTTCATAAGTTTTCCAGAATAATTCCATTTGCTCTTTAGTTCCAATACTAACTCGGATTGATCCTTCAATATATTTTTTGTTACTCATATTTCTAATAAGTATTCCTCTTTTTCGCATATCTTTTTCTAATTCATTTGGTTCTTTATTAGGCCACATTAGAAAATAATTGCCTCCACTAAAGTGGCTTCTGATATTTATATTTTTGAATTTATTCATAATCCAATTTCTCGCTTTCTTTACTTGTAAAACATAATTACTTATATATTCATAATCCTCAATTGCAGCTATTGCTGCAGTCACAGCGAAACTATTTACATCATATGGCCCAGTAACTTTTTTAATATATTGCATTATTTTTTCATTACCAAATGCAAATCCTATTCTGAGTCCTGCTAATCCAGCAGTCTTTGATAAAGATTGTATTACTATAATATTTTTTGTGTTTTTAAAATTAATTTTCTTTAGGAGACTATCACCTTCAAATTTCTCATAAAGTTCATCAACAACTATTAAAGCTTCTCTATGCCTTTGCGCTAAATCAATTATTTTTTCAGCCTTTAAAATTGTTCCTGTAGGATTATTCGGATTACATATAAATATTAATTTAGGATTATATTTTTTTATTTTATTTTCAAAATCTTTAAGAGGGAATAAAAAATTATTTCCTTCATATGGAGTTGTAATTATTTTCATTCCTTGTATTTCCGCACATGGAAAGTAATAGCCAAAAGTAGGATTAGTTGTTAAAAAGAATTTATTCTTTGCGCCAAAAGTATTAAATATAGAATTAATTGCAGCATCAGCTCCATTAAATATTCCTATTTCTTCATAATCAAAATTTTCAAAATTTTGATATTTTGTGCATAAAATTTTTTTGAGAAAATTATATTCTGGATAGACAGAAATCTCATTAAGTTTTATTGATTGAATTGCCTCATAAACTTTTGGACTTGGACCTAGTGTATTTTCATTGAAATCTAATCTCAATAATTTTCTTCTGTCCTCCAATGGTGCAGAATAAGATTTCATATTGATAATCTCTTTTTTAGGCTCAGGATTACAATTATTTTTATTTTTAAATAAAGACATCACATTCTTTCAAGAGTTTCAATACCAAGAATATTTAAACTTAATTTTAATGTCTTTTCAGTTATGTAGCATAATAATAGTCTTGATTGTTTGATATTTTTTTCTGCCTTTAGAATACTTAATTGATCATAAAATCTATTAAAAATCTGGCATATTTCATATAAGTAATTACAAATTCTATTAGGCATAAGTTCATTTTCTGCAGAAATAATTATTTCATCAAATTTCAATAATTTTTTAATAAGTCTCCATTCTTGTATTTCATTAAACAATATTTTATCTAAATTAATTTCATCTTCTTTGAAATTATTTTTACGTTTTATTCCTGCAATCCTCACAACAGTATATAAAAGATAAGGCGCAGTATTACCATTTAAAGCAAGCATTTTATCAAAACTAAATTGATAATTTGTAATTCTATTTTGGCTTAAATCAGCATATTTCACAGCACTTATTCCAATAATTTTTGAAGTATTTTCTATGAAATCCTTGTTTTCTTTACGATTTTCTTTTTCTAATCTAAGCTTCAAATCATTTTCTGCTCTTTTGATTGATTCATTTAATAAATCTTTAAGGCGAATAGTTTCACCCTCTCTTGTTTTTAGCTTTTTGCCATCAACTCCTTGAACTAATCCAAAAGGGACATGGGTGACTTGGCAATTTTTTGGAATCCATTGTGCTTTTTCAGCAACTTGAAAAACAGCAGAAAAGTGATTTGATTGACCTTGATCAGTCACGTATATTATTCGATATGCTCCATCTCCATTAGGTGCTTTATTAAATCTATATTTTAATGCTGCTAAATCAGTAGTAGCGTAATTAAATCCTCCATCTTTTTTTTGAATTATTAGCGGCAGTGGTTTACCTTCCTTGTTTTTCATGCCTTCTAAAAAGACACATTTAGCTTTTTGGTCTTCAACTATAATATTTTTAGATTCCAGTTCTTGGACTATATTTTTTAAATATTTATTATAAAAAGACTCACCTCTTTCTTCAATTTTTATATTGAGAATATTATAAATATTATTAAATTCTTTTCTTGATTGATTGCAAAGCAATTTCCATGCAGATATTGATTCTGCATTACCTTGTTGAAGGTTAATTACTTCTTGTCTAGCTTTTTCCTGAAAATTAATATCATTATCAAATCTTTTTTTAGATGATTTATAGAATTCTACTAAGTCACCTAAATTAATATTTTCTGTACTTTTTAGTGCATCTGGATAAACATCTTTTAGATGACTAATTAACATTCCAAATTGAGTCCCCCAATCTCCTACATGATTAATTCTGAGAACTTTAAATCCTCTAAATTCAAAAATTTTAGCTAATGAATCTCCAATTATAGTAGATCTAAGATGTCCTACATGCATCTCTTTTGCGATATTTGGACTTGAAAAGTCAATAATTATTTTTTTTTCTTTTTCTATTTTTGGGACATTAAGTCTCTCAGATTTATAATTTAAAATTAATTCATTTATAAAAATATTTTTTTTTAATTTTATGTTTATGAATCCTGGACCTGCTATTTCTAAGTCTTCTACCATATTTGTAATATCATCATTGGCTCTTATTAATTTTAAAATTTCTGATGCTATAACTTTAGGATTTTTCTTGCAAATCTTTGATAGTATTAAACTAACATTAGATTGGAAATCACCAAATTCTTCTTTTGTTGATGCTACTAAAATATTTTCACGAACCTTATCAAATTCCTCTGATTTATTATTTAACTTAAGATAACTTAAGATAGAATCTTCAAAAAATTTTGTAAGTTTATTAAAGATAAGAATCATGAAATATATCTAAAAATGATCTATTTATTACTTAAATATAACGCATACTAAAATCAATCCACTTACTTTTTGTAACTGAAGAACTAGTTGAAATAAAATCTATACCTTCAATTAAATATTTATCAATTTCTAAGTGATTTATCCCAGAAACTTCAATAATTAATTGCTTATTATTTTTTTTGTAAAGTTCTTTAGAAGTCATCCTTAATTCTTTGATAGATTTTCTTAGTAGATCTGGATTTATTTCATCTAGTAAAATACTATCTGCTCCTGCAATAATTGCTTCTTTAGCTTGTTCAATTGTCTCGGCTTCAATAATAATATGAGAAGTAAAAGGTATATTTTCTCTTAATCTCTTGACTGTATTTATTAAATTATCTGACCATGCGATATGGTTTTCTTTTATCATTGCAGCATCATAAAGACCCATTCGGTGATTTATTCCACCACCGCATTTAAATGCATATTTTTCAAAAATTCTCAATCCTGGAGTAGTTTTCCTTGTATCGGCTAATTTTATATCTGTATTTTTTAATTTTTCTACTATTTTATATGTAAATGAGGCTACTCCTGAGAGATGCATAGCTATATTTAGAGCAGTTCTCTCCAATGATAAAAGGCTTATAGCTTTACCATTTAATTCAAGAATTATTTGATTTTTACTAAATTTTTCCCCATCAGTTATCAAAAAATTATATTCAATTTCTTTATCAATTTTTTCAAATAAAAGTTTTAGTATTTCTACTCCACAGAATATCCCATCCTCTTTAGCTATCCATTTTGCTTTTACTTTATCTTTTGTAATTGCATATTTAGTTAAATCACCTTTTCCAATATCTTCATCAATCCATTCATCTATTTTTTTTGAAATGTATGGTGTATTCCAGTGCACGATTTAAATTTTATGAGATATATTTTCTAAACTATTCTAACCTTTTAAGTACTATTATTTATTTTCCAATACAAAATTTAGAAAATATATTATCAAGTAATTGTTCATTTAATTCTTCACCAGTTAACTTTGATAAGTTTTTAATACTATCTCTTAGTTCAATTGAGAGAAGATCAAATGGTAATTTATTTTTTATTATCTGTTTAGTATCATTTAGATTTTTTAAAGAACTAATTAGATTTGATAATTGTCTATCATTTAAAAAGATTTCGATATTTTCAGATCTTTCAGAACTACATTTTTTAATTATTTCATTAATAAGTTTTTGTTCTCCTATCTTATTTTTAATGCTCATATAAATTGTATTTCGAGATTGATTGTTTGATTCTGAAAAATCTTTTTCTACAATATCTAATTTATTACCAATTAAAGTAATTAATTTTTGATTAGGAATTTTCTTTATTATTTTTTCATCCTCCAAATCAAGCCCTTTTTCAATATCAAATATATAAATTATGTAATCAGCTTTTTTTATCATTTCTAAGCTTTTGCTAATACCAATATTTTCTATGATTCCTGTTGTTTCTCTTATTCCAGCTGTATCTATTATTTTTATTGGGATATTATGTATTGTTAAATCCACTTCTATAATATCTCTTGTAGTTCCTGGAATATTAGTAACAATTGCTTTGTTTTGCTTAGAAAGTAAATTTAATAAAGAGCTTTTACCTGCATTTGTTTTCCCAATTAAAGCTATAGAAATACCATTATGAATATATGAATTTCTTTTTTGGGTTTCAACTAAAGAATTAATTTCATTTTTAATTTTATTTAAGTCTTTTTCAAATTTTATATAGTCGAAATCTTTAAAATCCTCTTCAAAATCTACTCTAGCTTCAATTTCTGCAAGTTGTTCTATTAGATTATTTTTTATTAAATCTATTTTTTCTTTAATGAGTCCTTTTACTCCATTGAAGGCTAATTCTGCAGATCTAACATTTTTTGAACTTATAAGTTGATTAATTGATTCTGCTTGAGTTAAATCAATTTTCCCATTAAGAAAAGCTCTTTGACTAAATTCACCATGATTAGCTAATCTTATTTTCCCTGTTTTTATAAGTAATTCTAAAATTCTATTTACTACAATAATTCCTCCATGACAATGTATCTCAACAATATCCTCTCCCGTAAAGCTATTAGGAGATTTCATAACTAAAACTAAAATTTCATCTAAATATTTATCTTCAGAAATATCTTTAGCAAATCCATGGAAAACTCTATGGGATTTCCAAGCAAGCTTTGATTTTGTTTCAATAATTGTCTTGCATATTTGAATTGAATCTGCGCCCGATATTCTAATGACCGCGATTCCACCTTCACCAATATTGATTGCAGTAGCAATTGCTGCAATTGTATCTTCCATAGTAATTATTGAGTTCATTCTCACTTTGTATAAGATATTTAAGTAAGATAGATTTAAAAATCTGATCTTAGTTTTTAATTGATGAAATTAATAAAAGATTTAAATTTTAAAAAAATTCTATCACTATTTTTGGAACAAAATGGTAGTCCTTTTTTTAATGCAAAAGGAATAGCTTTTGGTGTTTTTAGTGGATGTTTTCCTTTTTTTGGTTTTCAAACTTTATTAGGAGTATTTCTTGCACAAATAGGCAGAGGTAATATTGTTTTAGCAGCCATTGGAACTTGGGTAAGTAATCCTTTTACATATATACCACTTTATCTTTTCAATTATAAATTAGGAGCATTTGTTTTACGAAATCCAGAAAATATAATAATCCAACCTAACTTAATTAAAGAAGATTTTTGGGGCCAGGGTTGGTTTTTTACCTCAAGATTAATTATGGGATCTTCATTAGTAGGATTATTTTTGGGATTTATTTGTGGATTACTAGCTTATCTCTTTTACAAAAGAAAATACAAAAATTTAATTTGATTATTTTTATGATTTTGTTAATTCAACTCTAGCGATATCAATAACATCTGCCATTGATTTAATTTGATCCATTGTTTTATTTAACTGGTTAGAACTTTCCAACTCAACGCAAAGATTTATTATTGCAGGTTTTCCAAATGCTGTTTTCACACTTGCATCACTTACGTTAATTCCTTTATCAGATAAACGCATCAATATATCTTTTAAGACACCTACCCTATCTATTACTTCTATCCTTAATTGTATTGGAAACTTATTATTTTTAATTTTATTATTGTCATTCCATCCAACTGGGAGTCTTCTTTCTACAGGAATATTATTTATATTTTCGCACTCTCTCCTATGAATAGTTATCCCATGATTACCTAATGATACAGCTCCAATTATTTCTTCGCCCGGTAAAGGACTACAGCATTTACCAATTCTAAAGTCAAGACCTTCAATTCCTGAAATAGGAGATTTTTGAGTATTTATGGACTCAGATTTATTTGAAATATATCTCTCTTTAATATTATGAGTAATTGAGATATTGGTTTCATTCTGAATTTTTTCAGTGTGGACTTTAATTTCTTCTCTTAATCTATTCAGTACTTGATGTAATGTTAATCCTCCAAATCCTAGAGATGCCAAAATGTCTTCAGTAGATTTTAAATTACATCTTTGAGCAACTTTTTTCATAGCTTCACTTGACATTAATGCTTCAAATCCATTTTTCCCAACTTCCTTCTCTAATAAATCTTTGCCTCTTTTTATAGTTTCATCTCTATGACTTTTTTTATACCATTGTCTAATCCTATTTTTAGCAGTAGGAGTAACTACAAAATTTAACCAATCTAAGCTAGGACTGGCATTATTACTAGTTAATATTTCAATAAAATCACCGTTATTAAGTTTAGTGGAAAGTGGAGATAATTTTTCGTTAATTCTTATTCCACTACAATGATTACCTACTTCGGAATGAATTCTATAAGCAAAATCAATAGCAGTAGATCCCTTTCTTAAGCCAACTACATCTCCTTTAGGAGTGATAACAAAAACTTCTTCATCAAATAGATCTTCTTTAATAGAAGCTAAATAATCATTATGGTCTTTTTCAGTTCCTTCCTCTTGCCATTCTACTAACTGTCTGAACCAATTAAATCTTTCAGCTTTGCCAATAGCAGGAGATCCTCCCTCCTTATATTTCCAATGAGCGGCGATTCCAAATTCTGCAACTTGATGCATTTCGCTAGTTCTAATTTGGATCTCAACTGGCCTAAATCTTCCAATAACAGATGTATGTAGAGATTGGTATCCATTAGGTTTTGGTAATCCAATATAGTCTTTAAATCTTCCTGGTATTGGTTTGAAAGTATCATGGACAACTGCTAAAGCTCTATAACAATATTCAGTATTAGATGTAATTATTCTAAGTGCAGCAACATCATAAATTTCGTGGAATTGTTTTTGTTGCCTTTTCATTTTGCTCCATATTCCATAAAGGTGTTTTGGCCTACCTTTAATCTCAAAATTGGTTAATCCTGCATGAAGTAAATTATTTTTTATGAGATTTAAGGTTTCATCTAATCTTTTTTCTCTATCACTCCTTTTAATTGCAATTTGGTTCTTCAAATTCTCATATGCTTCTGGTTCAAGAAATTTAAAAGCTAAATCCTCTAATTCCCATTTAAATCTATTTATACCTAATCTATTAGCTAATGGAGCATAAATTTCTTTAGTTTCCCTAGCAATTCTTTTTTGTCTTTCTTCATTTAGCCATTCAATTGTCCTCATATTATGAAGTCGATCAGCAAGTTTAACGAGAACAACTCTTATATCACTTGCCATTGATAAAAACATTTTTCTAAGATTTTCAGCCTGAGCTTCAGTTCTATTATTGAAATGAATACCTCCCAATTTTGTTACGCCTTCAACTAATATTTTTATTTCTGAACCAAAATTTTCTTCAATATAATCTAGTTGAATCCCAGTATCTTCGACAACATCATGAAGAAGACCAGCAGCAATAACAGAAGGGCTAGCACCAATTTCTTTTAATAATCCTGCTACTGCAATTGGATGAATGATATATGGTTCACCACTTGCTCTTAATTGTCCATCATGTGCTTTATAAGCTAATTTAAATGCTTTTGCTATTAATCTTTGATTACTATATTTATTTGAGTTAGTATTTTCTAATTTAAGAAGATTATCCTCTAGCCATGAAGGTAATTTAACTTTATATATAGACGATTCACTTTCATATTTTTTATTTTCAGGCAAAATGGATTTTGAAACCTTTGGTTTCTTTTTCTCGTTTGAATTTGTTTGTGTTTCAAACATAGAGGAATTTGCCTTTAATTTAGTTTATTTACTCCTGGTAAAGTTTGCTACAAAATCATGAATTCAAAAGCAAGAAATATTGTTGAAGCAAATAATTTAACAATTATTTATCCGTCAAATAAAAAGTCAACATTAAGGAACTTTAATTTAAAAATTAATAAGAATGAGCATACAGCAATAATAGGAGAGTCTGGATGTGGAAAAAGTACTTTTGCTAAATCATTAGTTCAAATGCTTCCACAAAATACGATTTGTGAAGGTGATTTGATTGTAGATAGAAAGGATTTAAGAAAAATTAGTAAAAAAGAATTAAAGATTTTCAGAAGAACAAGAATTGGTTTTATTTATCAGGATTCACTTCAAAAGTTAAATCCTTTAATGACAGTTGGTGATCATTTATATGAATTATTGAAAATACATTTGCCATCGAAATCAAATAAATATATTTCCCAAATTGTGAAAGAAACATTTAATAAGGTAGGAATAGAGAAAAATCGTTTAAAATCTTTCCCTCATGAGTTTAGTGGCGGAATGAGGCAAAGGGTTTGTATTGCCTTGGCAATTGCATTAAAACCTAATTTATTAATAGCTGATGAACCTACCACAAGTCTTGATAGTAATACTAGTTATGAGATTATGAACCAAATTTTATCTTTATGTAATCAAAATGGTAGTACTCTTATTTTAATAAGTCATGATATAAATCTTGCAGCTAAGTGGTGTAAAAAAATAGCGATAATAAATGATGGTTCAGTTGTAGAAGAAGGCAATATAAAGGATGTTTTAAACTCTCCTCAATCATTCATTGGTAAAAAATTAGTTAAGTCATCTTTTCGATTATTGGAATATGATATTCAATCATATAAAAATAAGGATCCAATTCTTGAAGTAATAAATTTAAGATATTGGTTTAAGTTGAATTCATCTATATTAAGACCAAAATGGAACAAAGCTATCAATGAAGTTAGCTTTAAGCTATTCCGTAACGAAACACTTGGAATAGTAGGTAAATCTGGGAGTGGCAAAAGTACTCTAGGAAAAGCGCTTGTTGGTTTGATAAATAAACGAGGTGGAGAGATTAGATTTTTAAGGGATTATTCAAATATGAAAGGCAGTTTAAAAGTAAATAAGGCTAAAAATATACAAATGATTTTTCAAGACCCTTTTTCAAGTTTAAATCCCAAAATGAAAATAAAAAATATTTTAGAGGATGTCTACTCTATTCATAAAGGAGCAAATAATTTAAAGATGTATAAAGAGCGCGATCAATTACTATCAAAATTGAATTTACCAAATAATAATTCTTTTCTTAATTCTTATCCACATCAATTATCGGGCGGGCAATTACAAAGAATTTCAATAGCAAGAGCTCTATTGATTCAACCAAAAATATTGATTTGCGATGAAAGTGTAAATATGCTTGATGCTTGTGTAAAAATTGACATTCTTCATTTACTAAGACAATTGCAAATAGAGATGAATTTAACAATTATTTTCATAACACATGATTTAGGTTTAGCTAAAAGATTTTGTAATAGATTGCTAGTAATCAGTAATGGTCAAATTGTTGAAGAAGGAAATTCTTTAGAAATTTTCAAGAATCCTAAACATAAAGTTACTAAAAATCTTTTAGAAAGTAGCTTAAATATTAATTAGTTTTGCTTATAACCTTAATTAATTTTTGAAATTCTAGAGGCAATTCTGCTTCGAATATCATATTTTGGCCATTTATAGGATGAATTAGACCTAATTTGTTTGCATGCAATGCCTGACCTTTTAAATTGCAGGGAAGCTTTTTACATCTTCCATAAAGTGGGTCTCCTACTATTGGATGCTTAATAAAAGAGCTATGTACTCTTATTTGATGTGTTCTTCCAGTTTCTAATTTAAAACTCATCAGAGAGTAGTTACCAAATTTTTCAACTAGTTTCCAATTTGTGCATGCATATTTACCCGAATTCTCATCAACAACTGCATATTTCTTTCTATCATTGGGATGTCTTCCTATATTTCCAACTATTTTACCTTCAGATGTATTAGGTACTCCGTGAATAATTGCAAGATAATTTCTCGAAGCTATTTTATTTTTTATCTGCATCTGTAAATTGACTAATGATTCCTGATCTTTTGCTACAACCATGCATCCAGAAGTATCTTTATCTAATCTATGAACAATCCCCGGTCTTAACTTTCCATTGATTCCTGGTAAGTTTTCACAATGAGCTAATAAACCATTAACTAAAGTTCCAGATTTATGGCCTGGAGCAGGATGAACTGTTAAGCCTGATTGCTTATTAATAACAATAATATGTTTATCTTCAAATAAAATATCAAGATGCATTCTTTCAGCTTTTAGATAAGGAAGTGGTTCAGGGGGCGGCAACCAAATTTGCACATTATCGCCTTTCTTTAATGGAGTCTTTGACTTTGCTGTCTTATAGTTTATTAATACGAGTCCAGAATTGATGAATTTTTGGATGCTTGATCGACTTTGTTCAGGTCTTTGGTCTACTAACCAACGATCTAATCTCATTGGTAGGTCATAGCAATAGGTTATTTCAATAAGTTCGCCTTCTCCTAAACCAAATTGATTGTTTTCTAAATTCATAATGGAATCTCCAAACAAATATTTCCTAAAAATTGATTACGGAAGTCTTCTAATAATTTATTTGCCATTCTTCTTCTATCGCCTGAAGTATGTTTTTCTGCTGTAAGGAATAACCATTTATTCGGATCTTTAAATCCTTCATTAATATCAACTCCATATCTATTTGAAATTTTCTTTAAGGAAATATTACTAGTTTTATTATTACTTAGTTTTTGAATCATTTTAATAAATTCTATAGCAACAAAATCTAAGTCATAAGCTGCTTCTCCAATGTCATCACATAAAGCAAGATTTAAAGCGGATTTCTGATTCTCTAGATAAGGAGGAATAACTCCAGGAGCATCCAATAGGTCTATACCATTTGATATTCTGATCCATCTTAAATCTCTAGTCACCCCTGCTTTTCTTGCGCTTTTTGCAACTTTCTTACTGGCTATCCTATTAATTAATGCTGATTTGCCTACATTTGGGAAGCCAAGAGTAAGAGCTCTAATTGGTCTTATTTTCATACCGCGAGATAGTCTTCTCTCATCAATCGAAACTCTTGCTTTTGTGATGGCATAAACAATTTCTTTAATTCCATGTCCCTTTTTTGCATCACACCATAGTGGAAATATGCTATTTCCCGTAAACCAATCTTTCCAACTATCGATACATTCATTAGAAATCATATCTGATCGATTAATGACTAATATATGTTTTTTATCCTGAATCCACTTATTTAAATGAGGATGACCTGTAGATAGAGGAATTCTAGAATCTCTTACTTCAACAACAAGATCTACTCTATTAATTATTTGAGTTAATTTTTTTTCGGCTTTTGCTATATGGCCTGGATACCATTGAATTCTAGGTAATTCCACTTGAATATATAGTAATAAATTTTGTTATTTATTTATATATTGCCACATAATCTAATTTAAATACCTTTAAAGCATTAACTGTATAACAGTCATATTTAATGATTATTTTAAATATTATTAAGTCATATTTCTTGGAAAGCCTTTTTTAACCCAATCAACTTTATAAAACGTTAGGGTTTTGATTGTATTTAAGATGTATTTATGGCAAAGTTGTCTCTTTCAAGTCTAAACAAGTCAGTTTTAGAAGGAAAAAAAGTTTTAGTTAGAGTAGATTTTAATGTTCCATTGGATGATAATGGAGCAATCACTGATGATACTCGTATAAGAGCGGCAATTCCTACAATTAAATATCTTGTAGATAATTCAGCAAAAGTTATACTTGCAGCCCATTTTGGAAGACCAAAGGGAAAAGTAAATGAAAAGATGAGATTAACACCTGTTGCTGAAAGATTGAGTTCAATTATTAGTAAAAAAGTTGTTTTATCAAATAGTTGCATCGGTGATGATGCCCTTTCACTATCAAATAAATTAGAAAATGGGGATATCATGTTGCTTGAAAATGTTCGTTTTTATGCTGAGGAGGAGAAAAATGATAACAATTTTGCAAAAGAATTGGCTTCCATAGCTGATATGTATGTTAATGATGCTTTTGGGGCTGCGCATAGAGCCCATGCCTCCACTCAGGGTGTTACAGAATTCTTAACCCCATCAGTAGCTGGATTTTTATTAGAGAAGGAACTTAAATATTTACAAGGTGCTATTGATAATCCCATAAGACCTCTTGCTGCTATTGTTGGGGGTTCAAAAGTTAGCAGTAAAATTGGCGTATTAGATTCTCTATTAGATAAGTGCGATAAAATTATAATTGGTGGTGGAATGATTTTTACTTTTTATAAGGCTAGAGGTCTTGATGTAGGTAATAGCTTAGTTGAAGAAGATAAACTTGAGCTGGCAAAAAATCTTGAGGAAAAAGCTCAAAGTAAAGGTGTTCAATTACTTTTACCATCTGACGTAGTTCTTGCTGATTCATTCTCTCCAACTGCAAATAGTAAAATATCCGATATTAATAATATCAGTGGAGATTGGATGGGCCTTGATATTGGACCTGATTCAATCAAACTATTTCAGGATGCTCTATCTGAATGTAAAACAATTATTTGGAATGGCCCTATGGGTGTCTTTGAATTTGATAAATTTGCTAATGGAACAAATGCAATTGCTTTGACTTTATCTCAATTAAGCTCTAATTCTGATGTATGTACCATTATTGGAGGAGGGGATTCAGTAGCTGCTGTTGAGAAAGCTGGCTTAGCAGAAAAAATGTCTCATATCTCTACTGGAGGAGGAGCAAGTTTAGAATTACTTGAAGGTAAAGTTTTGCCCGGCGTAGCTGCACTTGATGAATCTTAATTTAAAAATTTTCTAAAATATCAACGGACTTGGTAAATGAAATAAATCCCTTAGGGTGAGCTATTAATCCAGTCCAAATTTGAGTTCCAGGTTTACTTGGAGCTCTTGTTACTTTAAATAACCCTCCAGAGGCTAATGGTATAAGATTAATATCTTTTTTAATTAAATTGTCTTCTTGGTATTCATCTATTGTACCTGCGATTATTGAACCATTTAATGGATTATTGATAACTATATCAAGGTCATAATTTGAACCAGTCAATACCTTATCAGGAATAAAAATATCTAAGTCTAATTCTTTATTGTCATTTCTAATTATGGTTAAGTGATTTTTAATTTGAGGATTTTTAAATTTTCCATTTTTTAAGGAAAATAAGTAATCAAAATTTGATTTTAAAGAATATGTTTTATCATTAATAACTTTGCTTCCAGTTAGATTGATATTAATTATTTTATTATTTGAATTTTTAGGTGAAATATTTTTTATTTTCCATTTTATATTTGGAAATTCATAAATAATTTTATTATACTTTTTTATTATTCTTTCTTTTTCATTATCTTCAAATAATTTATCTATAAAATCAATATTTCTTTTATTTAGATTGCTTTCGAGATTTACTAATATTTCTTGTTGGAAATTCTCACTAATTGCATTCTTAGCTGATATTAGATAGAAAAAGATATAAACTAAAAAAAATAATTTAGAAAACAGAATTTAATTTAAACATTATTACATTTGCAATAACTTTATTTTAATTGATTAGATCTGATTATGAATAAAGCAGAAAATAATTTATTAATTGCAGCCAGTGGTACAGGAGGGCATATTTTCCCTGCATTAACAATTGCAGAAGAAATTAGTGATTATTGGGAAATTACGTGGTTGGGTATTAAAAGTAGGTGCGAGGTAGATTTAGTACCTAAAAAATATTCTTTATTTTTGCTTGATTTTGAGACACCTTCCAAAAGTAATATTTTTTTATTATTACAGTATTTAAGAATTATATTTGCTTCTTATAGGAGTTTTAAAAATAATAAATCAACGAAAAATATCCTTGATATTTACAACAGGTGGATATATTTCTGCTCCTACTATTATTGCTGCAAAAATATCAAATACTCCAATAATTATTCATGAGTCAAATTTAGAGCCAGGATTAGTGACGAAATATTTTGGAAGACTTTGCGATTTTGTCTTAATAGGATTTAAAGATACATATAAATATTTAAGACAATGCAGAACAATTTATACCGGAACTCCACTACGTGAGCAATTCTATATATCTAATAAATTACCGGATTGGGTTCCTAATAATGATGAACCATTGATATTAATAATGGGCGGGAGTCAAGGGGCAACAGGAATAAATCAAATGTTATATTATTCTCTAGATTTTCTTTTAGAAAAAAATATTAGAATTGTACACATAATAGGCAATAACGAAAATATTGATTTAAATATAAAAAGAAATAAAAATTATATTAGGAGAAGATTTATAAACAATATTGCTGCCCTGATGCAGAATTGTGATTTAGTTATTTCTAGATCTGGAGCCGGAGCCATAAATGAATTAATGTATACCCAAAAACCATCAATATTAATACCTTTTCCAAATTCAAAAAATAATCATCAAGAGAAAAATGCCTTAATACTTTCTTCTGCAGGTGGAGCAATTATTATAAATCAAAAACTAAATGCAAATATTTTTCTTAAGAAGACCTTAGAGAGAATTTTCGAAAATGAAGGGGAAAATAAAAGTAAGTTTAAAATACTACAAATCATGCAGAAAAATATGTTATCTCTTGATAAAGATAATCCTCAAAAGAAAATTATCAGAATTTTGAATCAATTTAGAAATGATTTGTGAATCTCATTTGCTATTATTTTATTTTTCTGGTGTGTTTGAATACTTATCCTAGCCCAATTTTCATTTAGTGATCTGAATGATGAACACTCTCTTATAAGAATTCCTTTAGATGCTAAATAATTAATATTAGGAGAAAAAGACGTTTGAGATTCAATTAAAAAAAAATTTGTTGAGGTAAAATGAACTCTAAGTTTATTATTTTTTGATAGTTCATTAAAAAACCATTGTCTTTCAGTTTGGATCCAATTATGAATTTTTTTAGTCCAATTTTCATAATTTATTTTATTCTTGAGTAAAGTTTTTCCAGCTTTGATAGCAAAACAATTTAATGGCCAAGGATCTCTATTTTTATTAATTAATTCTAATTTTTTACTAGAACTTACTAAATAACCCAGTCTTATTCCAGCGATACTAAATAGTTTAGTCAGACTTCTAATAACAATTAAATTATCGTAAGCTCCAACAAGAGGAATTAAAGATTCATTTTCACCATTTGGAGTCATGGAAAGAAACGCCTCATCGCATATTACAAGTTTATATTTATTTAAAACATCTACTAAAGACTTTCTAGACCATAATTGTCCTGTCGGGTTATGTGGATTGGTAATCCAGAGGACATCACTTTGTGTATTAATTGGAAATGCTTGAGGATTACTTTCTGGCCATTCTTTTGGTAAATTGCTAAAAAAATATTCTGCATTCCAACAATTAAGTGATCTTTCATAATCAACAAAACTTGGAATCGGCAAGCAATTTTTTCCAATTTTAGATGCTTCTAAACCTACCCAGGTAATTAATTCTGACGCACCGTTTCCAGGTAATATCCAATCTGGATTGATATTATGAAATTCTCCAATTATCTCTTTTAAATCATGGAAACTTTTGTCAGGATAATATCTATATTCACCATTTTTTATTTCTTCATATAAAGCTTTGATTAAGAACTTAGGAGGACTAAATGGAACCATAGATGCGCTGGAGTCTATTATTTTTGTAATAGGGATATTATTTGTTTTTGCATGTAAGTGAATATTTCCACCATGTTTAAAAGTAAAGTCTTCCAATATTTAAATCTTTTTATTTATCTTAGATGAATATTATATTTTTAGTAATTATTTAATCCTGCCATTTCAGTCCTGAACCTATAGCGTCTTTTATATTAGATATTTTATAAAATTCAAGTTGTTTCAAGATTCCTTTTGCGATTTCTGGCACTAGTAAGGGGCCTTTATAGATCCATCCTGTGTAGACTTGAATTAATGAAGCACCTGAACAGATTCGTTCCCAAGCTGCTTTTGGAGAATCAATTCCTCCAACCCCAATAAGAATTATTTTTTTATCATTATTATGAATATGCTTAATTATATTATTTGCTTTTATTTGAAGAGGCTTTCCGCTTAAACCCCCAGATTCATTCATTAACTTTTTGCCTGTCTGTAAAATAATCCGATCTTCCAAACCTAATCTATCAAGACTTGTGTTTGTTGCAATTAAACCCTCAATTCTCATTTCATTGATAAGTTTGCATATTTCATCAATTTCCTTGAAATTTAAATCTGGAGCAATTTTGACAAATAAAGGGGGGCATTCATTTAGAAGCTTGATCTCATAAAGTAATTCTCTTAAAAGTGATGGATCTTGCAATTTTCTCAGTCCTTCCGTATTGGGAGAACTCACATTAATTGTGGCGTAATCGCAATAGGGTATCAATTGCTTTAATGATGCTAAATAGTCTTCTGTTGATTTATCTAAAGGTGTTATTTTCGACTTACCAAAATTAATTCCAAGACATATATTTTTTCTATCTTTTGTTTTTTTTATTTTTTGTTTAATTAAATTATCCTCTAAGCTAGTAGATCCATTATTATTAAAACCCAATCGATTCAAAGCTGCTTGTTCTTTCGCTAGTCTGAATAATCTTGGTTTTTTATTACCAGGTTGTGGAAATTTAGTAACAGTACCTAATTCAGAGAAGCCAAATCCAAAATCTCTCCATATATTTGCTGCGATTCCATTCTTATCAAACCCAGCAGCTAATCCTATTGGATTTATAAAATCAATACCACAAATATTTTGAGAAAGTTTTTCACTTTTAATACATAATTCATTACTTATATTTTTAAATATATTTTTCATGATGGGCCACTCTCTTTTGCTGGATGAGAATTTTAAAATATTTAAAGATAAATTAGTTAAATATTCTGCATCAACCCCTTGATCATTTTCTAAAATAGGACTAATAATTTTCTCATAAATATTTGAAATTGAGTAAATTCTCTTGTTCATAAAATTTATTCAATATCCTTGTTTTTTATAATTTGCCAATATTGATCATTAATTGGTTTCAAGATCCAATTTCGCCATTTAAATTCAATATAATTTTCAATATTGCTATTATTTTTTAAACCTAATAAATCAAATAGTTCATTTGAGTTCAATAAATATTTTTTCTTTGCAAAGTTATCAATTAAATTAATTCGATAAAATAAATTTTTTAAATTTTCTGGGGCAATTTCTTTTTTATCTAAAATTGATGTCTTTTTTTTTGAATTCTGGTCGATATTTATTCCTTTGCTGTAGCTTGTTGCAATTAAATCAACTCTTTCATTAGATGGATCTCCACTATGACCTTTTACAAATTCCATAGTTAAACCTGGAATTCTTAAAGAGTCAATTTGTTGCCATAAATCTAAATTTTGTACAGCTTTTCCATTACTTGTTTTCCAACCATTTTTTTTCCAGTTTTTAATCCAATTTGTATAACCCTCTATAAGATATTTACTATCAGTTCTTAATTTAAAATTTTCCTTTAATCTGAAATTTTTAAGTTTTTCAATTGTTTTTATTGCTGCAGTAAGTTCCATTCTATTATTGGTAGTGTTTTCTGCAGCACCGCCAATTTCAATTTCACTACCATCAGCAAAAATTATTAAGCCACCCCATCCACCATTACCAGGATTACCACTACACGCTCCATCAGTGGCAGCTTCGATTGCAATGTTATTTGTGATATCCATATATTTTAAGCCGATACTAATTTGTATCGGCTATTAATTCAAACTATATTTATTTCAGTGTAACTTTTCCTCCAGCTTCTTCAATCTCTTTTTTAAGAGTTTCAGCTTCTTCTTTAGCAACCCCTTCTTTCACTGTTTTTGGAGCTGACTCAACTAAAGCTTTGGCATCTCCAAGTCCAAGTCCTGTGGCATTTCTCACCACTTTTAAGACTTTGATTTTTGCAGCAGCATCAAAACTTTCTAGTACTACATCAAATTCACTCTTCTCTTCAGCTGCGGCAGCATCTCCATCACCACCTCCAGCTCCTGGAGCAGCCATAACTACACCAGCGGATGCGGCGGCTGAAACACCAAAAGTCTCCTCAATTTGCTTAACTAGCTCAGAAGCTTCTAATAATGAAAGAGATTTAAGTGATTCAAGAATTTCTTCGGTTTTTGCAGACATGTTCTTTAGTTAATAAATGATTAGGATTTATGATTCTGAAGATTCAGAATGTTGTTTAAGTGATCTTGCAAGTCCTGATGGGACTTCATTTATACCAATAGCAATTTTGCTAGTCACAGCATTTAATGCACCAGCAATTTTCGCCATTAGTACTTCTTTTGAAGGAAGGTTAGCGATTTCTTTGATTTCAGATTCACTAAGAAGTTTTCCTTCGAATAAAGCACCTTTAGTTTCGGATTTATTTGTTTCTTTTTGAAAGGTCTGGATAGCTTTAACTGCGCTACCCACATCATCTTTTATTAAAACAAATGCATTAGTACCAGTTAATAAAGATTCAAGGCCTGTCCAATTACTTTGTCCATCAATTGCTCTGCGCATTAATGAATTTTTTGTAACTTTGCAAATGCCGTTGTTTGAGCGCAATTTTGCTCTCAAGTCAGACATCTCTTTGATAGTTAAACCTTTAAAGTCAAGAACTACTGCCATTTCCGATTCGTTTAAGAGAGTTTTGATCTCCTCAACGATTTGTTGCTTATTCTCTAGTGTTCGGCCCATTTTCTGTTTTTGGATCGTAGTTTAGGAAGAGCAGGAAATGCGGCAAAATTAAAAAGAGGATGCCGCTATTATTCGATCCAATGGATAAAAAATTAACGCAACCTCGGTAGGGTTTATTAATTTAGGAATCTAAATTAACCTACTTTCTTTGGCCGTATTATTGCAATATATATTGTACTACAAGAAGTTAACTTTCTTGAAGAAATTCTTGTAATCCACCTATATCAACCTGTACTGAAGGTCCCATTGTTGAGGATATATACATTGTTTTCCAATATTTTCCTTTAGCACCGCTAGGTTTATTTTTGTCAATAGCTTCTTGTAGAGTCTTTAGATTATCAAATAATGCTTCAGATGAAAAACTTGCTTTCCCAAAACGTACATGCACTATGCCAGCTTTATCAGCTCTGAATTCTAGCTTCCCTGCTTTGAATTCTTTAATGGCATTATCAATATCATTTGTTACAGTACCTGCTTTAGGATTAGGCATCAAACCTCTAGGTCCTAATACCCTTCCTAACTTCGCAACCTTTGGCATCATATCTGGAGTAGCTATTAATAAATCAAAATCCATTTTCCCTTTATTTATATCTTCAACTAAATCTTCTTCACCAAATAAATCAGCTCCTGCAGCTTTAGCTTTGGCAACATTTTCACCACTTGTAATAACCGCAATTTTTATAGTTTGGCCTGTTCCATTAGGCAGCGCAACAGTAGTTCTTAACTGTTGGTCAGTATATTTAGGATCTATCCCTAAACGTATGTGAGCTTCGATGGTTTCATCAAACTTGGCATTAGCATTTTCTTTAACTAGATTCAATGCATCTTTTGCCTGGTAGATGCGATCTTCAATCTTTTCAGAGAGAAGAGCCATTCTTTTAGATAGTTTTTTCATAATGTTTTTGGGTTCAATCGGTTTTTTAAACCTCCCCTGATTTAATTTGATAGGTAATTAATCTGAAATAGAGACTCCCATATTTCGAGCTGTGCCCTCAATGACCTTCATTGCAGATTCAATACTTGTACAGTTTAAATCAGGAAGTTTAGTTTTGGCTATCTCTTCAAGTTGAGATTTGCTTATTTGCCCTACAGAACCTTTTGCGGATTCTCCAGCACCTTTCTCGATTCCAGCAGCTTTTGTAATCAAAACTGATGCAGGTGGGGTTTTAGTAATGAAAGTAAAACTTCTATCTTCAAAAACAGAAATCTCTACTGGTATTACAAAACCAGCTTTATCTTGAGTGCGTGCATTATATTCTTTGCAAAAGGCCATTATATTAACACCATGTTGACCTAAAGCTGGTCCAACTGGAGGAGCAGGATTTGCTTTCCCTGCTTGAAGTGCTAGCTTAATTAACGCAACAACTTTTTTTGCCATAATCTTTTAGGTTCGTTTTTAAATAGAAATGAGATAATCAACAAACAAATTAAAAATCTTTAATTCTGTTTGCTGATTTGTGAGAATTCTAATTCTACAGGAGTCTCGCGCCCAAATATTGAAAGTAATGCTTTCAATTTATTTCTCTCTCCTGAAACCTCAACAACTTCTCCTTGGAAATCTTTGAAGGGTCCACTAGTAACAATGATTCTGTCTTTCGCTTCAATATCTAATTTCACGATAGCTTTCTTTTCTGAAGCTCGTTTAAATATTCTATTAACTTCTTGTCTTGACAAAGGTCTGGGTTTAATGTGACCTCTTGACCTACCACTGCTTCTACCATCTTCTGCACCAACAAAATTAATAACGTTAGGTGTACTTTTAACAGCCATCATTGTGTCCTCATCTAAAACCATTCTGACTAATACATATCCAGGAAAAACTTTTTCTTCAGTTGTTTGCCTTGAACCATCTTTTTTAAGCTTTATTCCTGGAGTTTGCGGTATTTCAATCTCTAGAATTCTATTATTCACTCCTAAAGTTACAGATCTTTGTTCTAGAGTTGCTTTTACTTTATTTTCGCAGCTAGAGGCAACTTGAATGGCATACCATCTTGCAATACTAGTATTTGCTTTCGTGGAGATTAAATTGCTTGATGATTCGTTACTCATGTTAAATTGAAAAAATTTGAAATTAAATATATAAATTCATAAATTTGAATTCAATAATTTTTTAGTTTAATTGAAAAATTTGTTCTGCAGCCCATCCATAGAATCTACTAACAGCTGCTATTGCAGCAGCAGAAAAGGATACCATTATGATTACAGCAACTGATTCACTAAATAATTGTTGTTTGTTAGGCCATACAACTAATTTTAGTTCGTCATAAGTAGATGCAAAAAAGTTTTTCTTTTTCTTTGCTACGTCCATTTCATCGGAAGCTGCTTTTTTTTGGGGTTCTTGATTGGTAGTTGGACTAGTCACGTATTTTAAATTTAAACTAAAGTAATTAGCTTATTTAATATCTTAACTTATTAATTTACTTATGAGCCAGGAGTAAATAAAAGTGAATCTTTATTTTTGGGATCTATTTTTATAAAAACTGTCTTTTTGTTATTAAAATTATCGTCCAAAAGTTTTGTAGCTAATGGATTTTCTATTTGCCTTCGTAATTCTCTATTTATAGATCTTGCTCCATATTGAGGTTCATATGCATCATTAGCTATTTTAATAACAACTTTTTTATCGATGTTTATTTGAATATTCTGTTCAAGTAATAAAATTTTTAAATCTTCTATCTGTAGCAATATTATCTCTCTAATTGCTCTTTAGAAAGTGGGTCAAATTTTATTACTTCATCAATCCGGTTTAAAAACTCTGGTCTAAAAATTGATGATAAAGAGTCGGCGATAGCTTTTTCAAGGGATTCATTTAAAAGTTTTTTATTAAGATTTGATTTGTTTGATTGTATTTGATTTTCTAAGATAGCCTTCCCTGCGAGATTACTAGTCATTATTATGACTGTATTTTTAAAATCAATAGTGCTCCCTTGAGAATCCGTTAATCTCCCCTCATCTAAAACTTGTAATAAAATATTAAAGACTTCACTATGAGCTTTTTCAATTTCGTCGAGGAGAATTACGGAATAGGGTTTTCTTTTTACTGCCTCAGTTAATTGTCCTCCTTCCTCATAGCCTACATAGCCGGGAGGAGCTCCAAGTAGTCTTGCGACTGCATTTCGCTCCATATATTCACTCATATCAAGTCTTAGTAAGGCTTCTTCTTCATCAAACAATGAGGATGCTAATGACTTTGCTAATTCCGTTTTTCCTACACCTGTGGGCCCCATAAATAAAAATGAACCTATAGGGCGTTTAGGGTTTTTCATTCCTGCTCTTGCTCTTCTTATCGCTGAAGATATTGCAGTAATCGCCTTATCTTGCCCGATAACTTTTTGACTAATTTCTTTTTCTAAATTTACTAATTTTTTTCTCTCGTTTGATACGACTTTGGAAATAGGAATTCCTGTCATTTTTGAAACTACATCAGCTATATCATCTGGTTGTACTTCATACTTGATAAGAAATTCGTTGTTTTCTTTTAAAAACTTAAAATTTTCGTCAATAGTTTTAATTTCGCTTCTTATTTCTGATAAATACTGTTCAAACTCATCTAAATCAACTTTTATTAATCCTTTTGAGGAACCTTCTATTTTTTTTATGCATTTTTCTTCTTCCGAAAAAAGAGATATTAATTTTGTTAGAGTTTCTCTCTGATTTAACCATCGTGTATTTATTTGAATTAATTTATTTGAGAGAAATTCTTTTTCAGATAAAAGAATAGTTTTTTTATTGTAATCTTCATCAGATAATTCATTGATTTCTATATTTTTTTCTTCTAGTTTCTCTTCTGCTTCAATTAATAAATGAGGTTTTAAGCTTGATTCTATTTTGAGTTGTGCGGCTGCTTCATCAACTAAATCTATAGCTTTGTCAGGAAGATATTTATCACTTATATATCTATTTGCGAGCTTGGCAGCATACTCAACAGCTTCTTTTGTGATTTTTATGCCGTGATGTATTTCGTACTTTCGTTTTATACCATTAAGAATTTTCGAACTGACTTGTAATGTTGGTTCATTCACAAAGATTTTTTGAAAGCAATTATTTAATGCTTGATCTTTTTCAATACTTTCCCTAAAACGCTCTGGTGTTGTTGATCCAATGCATCTAAGATCACCCCCTGTTAATAATGGCTTAAGCATACTACTTATATCTATAGTTGATCTTTCAGAAGTTAATATTGTATGAATTTCATCTATAAATAAAATTACTCCTTGATTGGGATCTTTCAATTCATCTAAAATTGTTCTTAATCGTTCTTCTAATTGACCTCTAAATTTTGTGCCAGATACAAGAGCACCAAAATCAAGTAAAATAATTTTCGAGTTTTTTAATGAATCTGGGACTTTCCCTTGAACAATAAGTTGTGCAAGTAATTGTGTTATTGCAGTTTTCCCTACTCCTGGGTGGCCAATAAGGATTGGATTATTTTTATTTCTTCTTGAAAGCACTCTCATCAAATTATTAATTTCAACTTCTCTTCCAACTACAGGATCTAGATAGCCTAATCTTGCTTCTTCAGTTAGATCTTTTCCATATAAAGAGAGTGCAGATTCTTCCTTATTCTCTTTAAAAGAATCTAAAATAGACTCATCTTTTGATGAAAGAATAATTTTATCTTGTTTAATTTCTTCTGACTTATTTATGTTTTCTGGAAAATTTTTATTATCAGTTGCGGCTTTAGTTTTCAATGAATCATTTTTTTGAGTTTTAGGGACTGTAGGGTATATTCTTAATTCGGCTTCTAATTTATCTACCGACAAATTACCTTCTTCGAAAACGAAGTAGCCTAATCTTTCATCTCTAGCAATTGCAATTAATAAGTGAGGTATCTCTATAAGATTAGACCCCCATTGAATTTTTATATGATTAGCATTATCAAGTAAAACTTCTAGATCCTCTCCAATTGTTAGGTTATCTGAATCATCAACAGGGGTTTCTTCAAGAAAATCCTCAGTTATATCTAAAACCATGTTTTGATCTATTGATAACTTTTCAATAAAATTAGCGAATTGATTTGCTGTAAAAAGTGTTTGAATAATATGTTCAATATTTAATTCTGAATGTCCCCATTTTTTTGCTGTTTCTTCACCTAATAAAAGAAGATCCCAAGAAAGATTACTAAATAATTCTGGACTAGAGGTAAGTGTTTTCTTCATAAAAAACTCAAAAATTCATTTTTATGAATGTATATTTAATATAAAATATATTTTGATTAATATTCGATATAGTTTTTTTTCGAAATTATTTCTTTAAAAAAATAAAAAAAATTTTGTTTTCATAACAAATTAGTTATATTTTTTTAAAAAAAGAATTATTTATTTAAGTACTTTTCTACAAATTTGCCTACTACGTAATAGTTTTAATCAATAATTCTATTTAAAATTATTAATTCATTATTATACAAATTGAATTTAATTTATTTCATAATTAGCCAAATACCTCAGCTATTAATAGGATTTATATAGCAATAATTGAAATGTGAAAGACAACTTTGATTTCTTGATCGATACTATTGAAGCAAGGCAAGTTCTTGATTCAAGAGGAAATCCAACAGTAGAGGCAGTAGTCTTTCTAGAGTCTGGAGTCTCTGGTAAAGCAATTGTGCCAAGTGGTGCAAGTACTGGAGCACATGAGGCTCATGAATTAAGAGATGGTGGTTCAGATTACATGGGTAAAGGCGTTCTGAATGCCGTAAATAAAATTCATGAAATAATCTCGCCTGCACTATGCGGTTTATCTTCTTTGGATCAAAAAAATATTGATCAAGTGATGATTGAGATTGATGCTTCTAAAAATAAATCTAATCTTGGAGCTAATTCAATACTGGCAGTAAGTCTTGCCACTGCAAAAGCTGCTGCAAATGTATTGGATTTACCTCTATATAGGTATTTAGGTGATCCCTTATCAACGCTTTTGCCTGTTCCTTTAATGAATGTGATTAATGGAGGTGCTCACGCTCCAAATAGTTTGGATTTTCAAGAATTTATGCTCGTGCCGCATGGTGTAAAAACTTTTGGTGAATCTTTAAGAATGGGTACAGAAATATTTCATTCATTAAAATCTTTGCTTGAAGCGAAAGGGTTATCTACTGCAGTTGGTGACGAAGGAGGATTTGCTCCTAATCTTCGATCTAGTGAGGAAGCCGGAGATTTGTTGTTAGAAGCTATTCAAAAAGCTGGTTTTGCCTCTGGCAAAGAAGTCTCATTAGCATTAGATGTTGCAAGCACTGAATTTTATAAAAATGGGATTTATAAGTATCAAAATAATGATTTAGATTCAGGTGATATGGTTGATTATCTTTCAAAATTAGTAACTGATTACCCTATTGTATCTATAGAGGATGGCTTAGCTGAGGATGATTGGGAGGGATGGGCAATGTTAAATAAAGCTATTGGTGATAAGGTACAACTTGTTGGGGATGATCTTTTTGTTACTAATACTGAGAGATTAAGAAAAGGAATAATTAATAAATGTGCAAATTCAATTTTAATAAAAGTCAACCAGATAGGTACACTCACAGAGACTTTGGAAGCGATTGAACTTGCTAAAAGATCTGGATATACAAGTATAATTAGTCATAGAAGTGGAGAAACAGAGGATACTACTATTGCCGACCTGTCAGTTGCAACAAGATCTGGACAGATTAAAACTGGTTCATTAAGTAGAAGTGAGCGCGTTGCAAAATATAATAGGTTACTGCAGATAGAAGCAGAATTGAATACTCAAGCTATATTTGCGGGTGATGTTGGTTTAGGTCCTAAAAATATGTAAATTTATTGTTTTAATTTTTCTAACCTAGAGCCTTTTCTCATTTTTAATTGGCAATTAATCCAATCAATGCTTATTGGGGCTGCAAAAATCATTGGAAGTATTGCAATATTTGAATTATTATTGGTTACTAATAAAGCTGAAGATATTGCTAAGCTTCCCATTAAAATTGAATGTCCTAATGATTTTTGAGCTGTAAACATTTTTTTAAATTGTCTATCAGATTCACCCATTCTTATTTGAAGTTGTAAATCTCCTTGTTCAAGCCTTTCTAAGCTATCGTCGATTCTTTTTGGAATTCCTACTGCTTTTGAACCTAATTCGCCCACTTGTCTACCAAGTTGATTGATCAATTCATTGGGACTTTGATTATTAGAAGACATAAGAGAAAGAAGATAAGGCTTTGTTATTGAAACTAGATTAAAGTCTGGGTCTAAGATTCTACCAACACCTTCAAATGTTGATAATGCTCTCATAACAAATATAAGATCTACTGGCAGCTGAAAGGGTGTTTCATAAACAAGTTCATATAAATCTCCAGAAAGTTTATCGATTATATTTGGGCTGAATGGAGGAGTTAGTGCCTCTTTTAACATAAGTCTAACTAGTCTTCTCACAGGCCCAATATCGATATCCTCAGATATTAATCCTGCTTCTTGAAGTTGAGTTACTAATGATGATGCATCTCTTATCGCAGCTGATTTAACCATCGATCCAATCCTTTTTTGTAAATTATTTGAAATATTACCCATCATTCCAAAATCATAAAATATTAATTTTCCTGAATCAGAAACTGCCAAATTTCCAGGGTGAGGATCAGCATGAAAAAAGCCAAAGTTGACTAATTGTTTTAAATAACTTACTGCTCCAATTTCCGCGATCTTTGGTAAATTGAGCCCTTTTGATTGAAGTTCTGTAATGTTATTGATTTTTGTTCCTTTTAGATAACTTAAACATAGAACCTTATCAGTACTCATATCCCAAAATACTTCTGGGATATCTATATTTTCATCATCTAAAAATTGTTGCCTAAATCTAGCTGCATATTGTGCTTCACAATTAAAATCTAATTCTTTCATTAAGACTTTTCTGCACTCTTTGGCAATCTCGACCCAATTTCTACCCTTACTCCAACTTTTATTTTTTTGTAAAATGGAGGCAATATTTTGCATGATATTTAAATCAATAGTAAAAAGAGTTTGCAAATTTGGTCTTTGTACTTTGAAAACCACTTCTCTACCATTAAAAAGTTTTGCTTTATGTACTTGAGCAAGAGAAGCTGATCCAATTGGTAAAGGATCAATTTGTTTAACTTCCAAAAATTTTTCTTTTAATTCAGATGAAATTATTCCTTCAACAATTTCAAAGGAGAATTGCGGTACTGAATCTTGCAGAGTTGTTAATTCCTCTATCCATGTTTTAGGGATTAAATCGGGCCTCGCCGATAATAACTGACCAATTTTTATAAAAGCAGATCCAAGCTTAATTAATTCATCTGTGAACCATCTTGCACGTATTCTTTGTATTTTTTCTTTTCTAATATTATTTTTTATAAAGAATTTAAAAAGCAAACTATCAATCCAAAGTTGAAAGAGTAAAAAAAACAGACTTCTCCATATAATAAAATTCCTTTTTAAAGTATTGAATTTGAAATATAGAATTTTTTTAATCATTGAATATTAATTATCAAGAATAGTATTAATTTCATTTAATTTTTTATTATTAAGATATCTTTTTGGATGCTTTATTAAAAATAGGATCATTGGTGCCATCTTCTTTATTAGGTGGTTCATTTTTACTCTCTTCCTCCATCCTTTTTGCTTCATCAATTATTTCATCTTTAAGTATTTCTATCTCTTTTTTTAATAGCTCAGGCACTTCTTGTGCAGCGGTAGCGGCCTCATCTATTTTTGAAGAAAAAGTTCTATTAAGTTTTTCACTTATTGTTTTAATAGTAGCTTTTATCAAATAATCAGAATTGGACATGAATTGCAGATACTATAAGCTTTAAATTATTCTTAACTAAATAATAGATGAAATAAGAGCAAAAAAGTTGATAATAAAATAGAATAGCTAACTAATTCTTTAGTTAAAGGAGAAATTAATTTTAATGGAGCCTATTTAAGTTTGTATCTATATTGTCACTTTTTAGTTTTTTTCTTCTAACTTATATATCAGGATAGAAATTTTAAATTTTTAACCTATTGTCCAAATCGTGCATTAATGGAGTTTTATAGAATTGGAAATTTTTGAATCTGATGTTGTTATTATCGGTGGTGGTCCTGCAGGGTGTACTTGCGCATTGTATACATCTAGAGCAAATTTAAAGACAACAATTTTAGATAAGAATCCATCTGTAGGAGCACTTGCGATTACTCATCAGATTGCAAACTATCCTGGTGTTCCTAATGATATTAGTGGAGAAAAATTACTTGATTTAATGAGAGATCAAGCTGTTGAATATGGAACAGATTATCGTAGAGCGCAGGTATTTGGAATTGATGTTTCTTCTGAATTAAAAACAGTTTATACTCCTGAGGGTACATTTAAATCAAAGGCTTTAGTATTAGCAAGTGGTGCTATGGGAAGACCTGCCTCCTTTAAAGGAGAAGCAGATTTCTTAGGAAGAGGTGTAAGTTATTGTGCTACTTGTGATGGTGCTTTTTATAAAGGTAGAGAGGTGGCTGTTGTTGGTGCTAATAAAGAAGCAATTGAAGAAGCAAATGTACTTACGAAGTTTGCCTCAACTGTGCATTGGATTACTTCTAGTGATCCTAAACCTGATAATGTAGAAGCGATGGAGCTTATGCAAGTTAATAATATTAAGCATTGGAGTAGAACAAGATTATTAGAAATCGAAGGCAATGATATGGGAGTTAATGGGGTTGTTATTAAAAATAAACAAGAAGAAAATCCTATTAATCTCACTTTAGATGGAGTATTTGTATATATGAGTGGATCTAAACCTATAACTGATTTTGTTGGAGATCAAATAGCTTTAAGAGAAGATGGAGGTGTTATAGTAGATGACTTTATGTCGACTAATTCAGACGGAGTTTGGGCTATTGGAGATATTAGAAATACTCCTTTTAAACAGGCTGTGGTAGCAGCCTCCGATGGATGCATAGCTGCAATGTCAATTGATCGTTACTTGAATAGTAGAAAAAACATAAGAGTTGATTGGATACACTCCTAAATATTTTTTAAAATTTATTATTTAATCTTATAAAGGGGTTGCTTCTGAAATGTAAGCCACTCCTCCATAATAACTCAGTACAGATCTAATATCCTCTCTCATCTTTTCAATTATTTCTTGTTCGCAGAAAACTATCACGTGAGCATTAGCTCCCAAACCCGTAAATTCCATATCCTCTGTAACCACTCTTTCAGGACCTCTTCCTGTGGCATGTTTCATTACGGTATAGCCAGGTACATTTGCTTTCTCAAGTGTATTTAAGATGGCTTGAAGCTCTCTTTCACTGAAAATTAAATCTAATCTTTTCATTTTAAAGCGGAGAAGTAGGTATGATTTTATTTACAAGACTCATATAAATTGGAATACCTAGGACAATATTGAAAGGGAATGTTAATCCTAATGTAGTTGAAATGTAGTAACTAGATCTTGCTTCAGGAACTGTCATTCTCATCGCTGCAGGAACCGCTAAATATGATGCACTTGCACATAAAACCACAAATAAAAATGCATTACCAGTATCAAGGGCTAAAGATCTTGCTACCAAAACACCTATTAGAGCATTAAAAATTGGCATTAGAATAGCAAAGCTAATTAAAAAGGAGCCTGCTTTTTTTAAGCTTGGTAATCTTTGAGCAGCAACCATACCCATATCTAGCAAGAAAAAACATTCCACTCCGTAAAATAGAGAATGTGTAAAAGGTTTCATTTTTTCTATGGCTAATGGATTACTTAAAGCAGTTAGAAATCCAATAATTAGACTGGCAAGTAATAAAAATACAGAACCATTTAAAAACGATTCATGCAGTATCGATCTTAAATGAAGTTTTCTTGAATCTGGCCTATCTTTAGGTCCTCCATACTTTACTAGTAAAAGTCCAACTAAAATTGCTGGGGATTCCATTAATGCTAATGCGCCAATCATAAATCCATCTGAACTAATACTTTGACTAGTTAAAAAACTCTCAGCAGAAATAAATGTAACAGCACTAATTGAACCATATGCAGCAGCTATAGCAGCCGAGTTAAATACATTAAATTTAAGTCTTAAGACTACAAATCCTAAAAGTGGGATCAATAAGGACATAAGAACTGCTGCACTTAGTGTAAGCAATACTTGATCATTGAAAATCCCACTTTTTTGTATACCTATGCCCCCTTTAAATCCAATAGCCAATAATAGATATAGGGAAAAAAGTTTTGGTAAAGGTGCTGGAATTTCTAAATCAGACTTACATAAAACAGCTATTACTCCTATGAAAAAAAATAATACAGTAGGTGCAAATATATTTTGAAGTAAAAGATTTAACTCCATAAAATTATTTATTTAATTCATTAATTGCAACTTGCAATGCTTCTTTTCTTGATTCAATAATTCCATCAACACCGAATTTAGTCAATCTCTCTCTAACTTTTTGATTAGCTCCTGCAACAAAAGCTTTTCTGGAATTATTTTTTGCCTCTTGCATCATGTCTTCTATAGCAAGAGTTGCAGTTACACCAAGGCGAGGTACATCCGTTATGTCTAGAATTAAAATTTTATAATTTCGTACTAACATCATTCTTTCAGAAATACCTTTTGCCGCACCAAAACTCAAAGGCCCCCTTAACCTAAATAACATTACATCTCCAGAACATTTGTCTAAGAGCTCTTTTTCATCTTTTGGCAGTAAATTAATAGTTTGATCACGATCATTTACAGGATTATCAGCATCCATGCCCTCTAGTTGAGTTTCTGTAATGGAATCTATTGTGAGCATATTGGCAATAAACACACCTACTAACACAGCCCAAATTAAATCCCAGAAAACAGTCATTAATAAGACTCCGTACATTACGGCAGCTGTTTTTAAAGAGAGTTTATGTGCTCTTCTCAAGAATCCCCAATCTATAATATCTAAACCAACTTTTATCAGAATTCCAGCAAGTAATGCCGTTGGTATTTTTTCTGCTAATGGGCCAGCCCCTACAAGAACGATTAATAAGACAACAGAGTGCACCATTCCAGATATTGGAGTTGAACCTCCAGATTTGACGTTAATAACAGTTCTCATCGTGGCTCCTGCGCCAGGTAAACCAGAGAAAAGACCTGCTATCGCATTTCCTATACCTTGTCCAATTAACTCTCGATCCGAATTATGCTTGGTCTGAGAAATGTTATCAGCTACTAAAGAGGTAAGAAGTGAATCAATAGCTCCAAGAACAGCTAGTACTAATCCTGCTTTGAAAATTATTGGGAAGTATTGATTAAAACTTGGCAAACTTAAAGAAGGGACACCTTTAGGAATTTCTCCAATCCTATCTATTGCTCCATCTCCAAATAATATTATTGATAATGGAGTGACGATAATTAAAGCTAATAAGGGAGATGGGACCCACTGACTAATTTTTCTAGGTGTTAGAAAAACAATACCTAGCGTCATCACAGCTACTCCAATAGCAGCTCCATTAGGTGTGAAATTTGAAGTTACTGTTGTTAAAGACTCTATTACCCCTCCTCTAGTGGGAATACCAAGTAAAGGACCAATTTGTAAGGCAATAATAATTACACCAATTCCAGACATAAAGCCTGAAACAACTGAATATGGTACTAGTGTTATGTATTTTCCAAGTTTAAGAAGTCCAAATGCAATTTGAAATAGACCTCCAATAACTACAGCGGCCATAACAAGAGGAAGTATTTCTCCTGCAGAAAGGTCACGCGGCACACCTACAGCAGCTAAACCTGCAACTACTCCAGCAACGGTTACACTCATTGGCCCAGTAGGACCACTTACCTGAGCAGGTGTTCCTCCAAACAAAGCAGCTAAGAATCCAACAACAACTGCTCCATACAATCCATAAATAGCACCACCAGGGCCAAGTGCTGCATTTCCGAATGCTAAAGCGAGAGGTAATGCTACTACTGCAGCAGTAATTCCTCCGAGAATATCTCCCCTTAAATTTTTAAGGTGCAAACCATTAATTAAGTTCAAATAATTTCTCCTTATAAAAACTTTCTTGATTAAGAATAATATCCTGTTATGGTCCAATTTTGTTGAAAAATTAAGTTTGTGAAAAATTTCATATTAATTAATTTTGTATTTTCTGAGTTTTAAAATTAGTTTCTTAGATTAAATTTCCTAAAAAATAATTATAAGATGTTTATTTTTGTGAGTTAATCAGTTTAAATATTAATTGACCTAATTAATTCTTATTCTTGAATTAATTTTAAAAATCAGTAGATAAAGATGAATTCAATTATTAGACCAAGAAGGTTAAGAAGAACTGAGGCTATAAGACAAATGGTTAGTGAAAATAAGTTAAGTCCTGAAGATTTTATTTATCCTATATTTGTTCATGATAAAGATTTTAAGGAAGAGATTTCTGCAATGCCAGGAATTTTTCGTTGGGATATTAAGGGTTTAATAGAGGAAGTTAAAAGAGCTTGGGAATTAGGAATTAGATGTATTGTCCTTTTCCCTAAAGTTGATGATAACTTAAAAACAGAAGATGGTGCAGAATGTTTTAATGAGGCAGGTTTGATCCCGAGGGTGATTAGAAAATTAAAAAAAGAAGTACCTCAGATGGCAATAATGACTGATGTAGCTTTAGATCCTTATTCGTGTGATGGCCATGATGGCTTGGTAGATCAAGATGGCAATATCTTAAATGATGAGACAATTGCAATACTTGAAAAACAAGCATTAACGCAAGCAGATGCTGGGGCTGATTTTATAGGTCCAAGTGACATGATGGATGGAAGAGTTGGAGCAATAAGAAAATCACTTGATAAAAATGGGTTTATTGATGTTGGAATAATAAGTTACACAGCAAAGTATTCTTCTGCTTACTATGGACCATTTAGATCAGCTTTAGATTCAGCACCAAGATTAAATGCTAATAAATTAATACCAAAGAATAAATCAAGTTATCAGATGGATCCAGCAAATGCCAAAGAAGCTTATTTGGAATCTTCCTTAGATCAATTTGAAGGTGCTGATATATTAATGGTAAAGCCTGGTCTTTCTTATTTAGATATTATTTATAGGCTAAATAATTTTTCAAATAAGCCAATAGCAGCCTATAACGTTAGTGGCGAATTTTCAATGATTAAAGCTGCATCTATGAAAGGTTGGATCAATGAAAAGGATGTAGTTCTTGAAACTTTACTAAGTTTTAAAAGAGCTGGAGCAAAATTGATTCTTTCATATCATGCATGTGATGCTGCTAACTGGTTAAAAGAAAATTAAAGCTCATTAATTAAATATTTTTTGTATATTCTTATGAAGAGCTATTTAAAGTTTTGGAATTAAAAACATCAAATGGTGTCAATAGAATTGGCCATGTAGCACTTAGAGTAAAGGATCTAGAAAGATCTAAATCCTTTTATGTAAATTTAGGGATGAAATTAATTTGGGATGATAAAGATTGGTGTTACTTAGAGGTTGGTCAAAGTAAGGATGGACTTGCTTTGCTTGGCCCTAGTTATAAATCGGCAGGACCTCATTTGGCTTTTCATTTTGAAGATCGAAAAGAGATTGAAAAAATACATTATGATCTTCAGAATTCAAGTATTAAGGTTGGAGCGATACATGATCATAGAGATGGTACTGCATCATTTTATATGCAAGATTCAGAAGGTAATTGGCTTGAAATGATTTATGTCCCTAAGGGAGGAATTAAATCTAATATTTGATGACATTTTTTCAAGATCTAGAAGCAGATAAATGTGATAAAGAATCCTTACCAAAGAATTTAAGTATAAGATCTTTGGAACTTTTAGAGTGGCCAAATTTGATAAGACAAATTTCCTCTTTTGCTTCTACTCAAATGGGAAGAAGGGCAATATTAGATTTCCAAATACCTTTAACAAAAAGAGAATCTGAGAATTTAATAAAAGAGACAATTGAAATGCATAATTTAGAAAATGAAACTGATCAGAAAATTAATTTTGAAGGTATATTTGATATTAAAAAGAATGTAGAGATTTGCTTTAAAAATGGAGTTATTAATGCAGTAGATTTATTAGAAATAGCAGATACAATTTCTAATTCAAGAAAATTAAAGGCTTTTATTTTTAACACTGATTCAAGACCTTTACTTTCATCAATTTTAGATAACCTTGTGGATCATATTCAGCTCGAAAAGATTTTGAAAAATGGTATTGAAAAATCTGGCAGAATATCTGATAAAGCTAGTGAAAAACTTACAGAATTAAGAGGCCAATTAAATTATTTTAAAAACGAAAGGCGTCGTCTCTTAGATGATTTCGTCAAAAATAATAGTAAATATCTTCAAGATTTATTTATTGGAGATCGTTATGGTAGGCCTGTTGTAGCAGTAAAAGTAAATTATATAAATAAGATAAAGGGTATTTTACATGACTCTTCTTCTTCTGGAAATACCAATTTTTATTGAACCTGATGTAATAGCTTCAAAAGGCAATAAAATTGCCTCTCTTAATGCAAAAATTTCTAATGAAGAATTTAAATTATTAAAAAAGTGGTCCTCCTTGATCTCTGAAAATTATGAAACTTTACTCTTAAATTCTGATATTTTATTAAAAATTGAAAATTCTCTCACTCGCTCAAGATACTCAAGGTTTATAAATGGTTTCCCTCCAAAATTTAGTAATAATAATAAATTAATTATCACTGGTTTTACTCACCCATTATTGATCTGGGAATATAAAAAGAAAAATTCAATACAACCAAAGGCTATTGATTTTTTAATAGCTGAAAATATAAAAGTTGTAGCGATAACTGGACCAAATACTGGAGGAAAGACAGCTGCTTTAAAAGGGTTAGGAATTTCTTTTTTAATGGCGAAGTCTGGATTATTTATACCTGCAAATTCAACCCCAATTATTCCTTATTACTCCTATATCTATTCTGACATAGGAGATGAACAATCTTTGGAGGGTAATTTATCAACTTTTAGTGGTCACATAACAAGAATTAAAAATATCTTAGATGCATTAAATAGCAAAAATGGCTTATCAGTTGTTTTGCTAGATGAAATTGGTTCAGGAACTGATCCAGAAGAAGGAACTGCATTGGCTATTTCTCTTCTTAGAGAATTTGCAGATAAATCAGATTTAACAATGGCAACTACACACTATGGTGATATCAAAGCTTTGAAGTATAGAGATGAAAGATTTGAGAATGTATCTGTAAGTTTTGATGAAGAGTCTTTTCAACCAACTTATACTCTTAATTGGGGTATCCCTGGAAGAAGCAACGCTCTATCTATCGCAAAAAAAATTGGTCTAAGTGAAAATATCATAAACTTAGCTACTGATTATTTAAAACCGAAAGAAACTGAAAATATTAATAAAATTATTAAAGGTTTAGAACATCAAAAGATACTTCAACAAAATGCCGCTGAGGAAGCAGCCGCCTTAATTGCAAGAACTGAGATTCTTTACGATGAAATAAATAAATATCATCAATATCAAAAATCTCAAGCCAAAAAATTTCAAGAGAAAGAAAGAGAAAAATTAACTAAATCAATTAATCAAGCCAAATCAGAAGTTGTAACTCTTATTGAAAAATTGAGAAATAAAAATGCTTCAGGTGAGGATTCGCGAAGAATTGGTGTAAGGTTGAAGGAGATTGAAAATGAATTGCTTCTTGAAGAAGATAAAAAGGTTGATAATTATGAATGGATGCCAAAAATTGGAGATTTTATAAGGATTAAAAGCCTAAATACCACTGGTAAAATAATAGGCTCCGATGAAAAAGGACTATCATTTACAGTCAATTGTGGATCATTTAATAGTATCTTGTCTCTGAGTGATTTAGAAGGTCTTCATGGGGAACAGCCAATTGTTCCAAAATCAGAAATTAAAATTAAATCTACTCAAGATAATTATTCTTCTTCAAATATTAGAACATCAAAAAATACTGTTGATCTTCGAGGTTTGAGAGTGCACGAAGCTGAGATTGTATTAGAGGAGAAATTAAGAAAATTTCATGGACCACTTTGGATTATCCATGGTGTAGGAACAGGTAAATTAAAAAAAGGCTTAAAGCTTTGGTTATCTCAATTAGAGTATGTTGAAAAAATTGAGGATGCATCTCCCTCAGAGGGCGGTTCAGGTTGCAGCATAGCTTGGATTAAATAAAATATATTTATATCTTTTAGCTATTTTTAATATCCCCAGTGCAATTTATTGATCAAGCGCAAATAATTATTAGAGCAGGAAGAGGAGGTGATGGGATTGTGTCATTTAGAAGAGAAAAGTTTGTTCCAGCAGGAGGCCCTTCTGGAGGTAATGGTGGAAAGGGTGGGTCAGTAATCTTTGAGGCTGATTCTAATCTTCAAACTCTTTTGGATTTTAAATTTCAAAGAGAAATATTTGCAAAAGATGGAGTTAAAGGTGGACCTAATAAAAGAAGTGGAGCAACTGGGGAGGATAAAATTATCAAGGTTCCTTGTGGAACGGAGATTAGGGATAATCAAACCAACATTATTTTTGGAGATTTAACGAAACATAAACAAAAAATAGTTGTCGCATTCGGAGGTAGAGGCGGACTGGGTAATTCTCATTTCCTTAGTAATCAAAATAGAGCCCCTGAATTTTTTATTGAAGGGAAAGAGGGAGAAAGTTGGAATATTAAGCTCGAATTAAAGTTACTTGCAGAAGTAGGTATTGTTGGTTTGCCTAATGCAGGAAAAAGTTCACTGATTTCTGCTATATCTTCAGCCCGTCCAAAAATTGCAAATTATCCATTTACAACCTTAGTTCCGAATCTTGGAGTAGTCAGAAAAATAGATGGTAATGGGTGTCTTTTTGCTGATATTCCAGGATTAATTTCTGGAGCGGCTGAGGGAATTGGTCTGGGTCATGATTTTTTAAGGCATATTCAACGAACAAAAATTCTTATACATCTTATTGATTCGGCAGCTGAAAACCCCATAAATGATTTTTTAATCATTGAAGAGGAATTAAAGAAGTATGGGAATGGACTTTTAGATAAAACAAGAATTATTGTTTTAAGTAAAAAAGAGCTTCTAGAAAGTAATAATTTGAATGTAATTACAAAAAAGTTAGAAAATTTGTCTAAAAAGAAAGTTTTAGTTATTTCTTCATCTTTGCGAGAAGGTCTATCGCAACTTCTATCTGAGGTTTGGGCAGAAATTTAAAAAAATAAAAATTAACTGACCTAAACAAAAATACTTGATTTTAGTATTAATTTTAGTCATAAATTAGTAAGCACCTTAATTAATTAGTTATGAACTTCTACAGTTGTTTTGATAAAGCAGGAAAAGTTATTGCAAGATGTCAAACAATTCAGGATATTGAGGTTCTTAAGAAGATGGGGAGACCAATTGTTGAGGTGAGAGAAATGAAAAGGGAGGAATCAGTGGTTTGTTCCCTCACTGGAAGCCCTTCAGATTACAATATGGATTATTAAAAAAGGGGCTTTGAAACCCCTTGAATATTACTTTTTTAAAGAATTTAATTAGTCATCATAAACTAGGCATTCTGGCTCATCGGGATTTGCATCACAGAATAGTTCAAGAGCATTAGGGTCATGCTTGTCTTCAGGGTGATGATCTTTATATTCTTCTAGTTCTTTTAATTCTTCAGTCAAATGTCTAACCTTTGGAAGGTTACCTTCTGCTTTTGCAGATTCGATTTCCGATTGATCTTTTTTAATGTGTTCGTCAATGGATTTCATTTGCTGAATTCCTAAATAAGTTGATAAATATAAGATAGTGAATTAAATCAAAAATTGCATCTTTTTTAAACTTAAATGTTTGATAATCATCAATTTTGAATAAAAATTAATTTTCTAGTTATGTTTTATTATTTTTTCTAATGAATTTTTAAGGGGAACAATTTGATTAGGGTTTAGAGGAAATAGTGCGGTGTAGTAATCTTGCATCCATTCCTCTTCAAAACATGTATCTCGAACTTCTTTTAAATTAAAAAATTTTAATCTCCACCTTATAATATTCTTGTATTCAGAAATATCTTTTTGCGTGCATTTAAATAGAATACTGTAAATTAATTCCCACCTAACTAATGTAGGAAATAAATAAATATCTGCAAGACTTAACTCTTGGCCAAGTAACCAGGGCCCTCCATTATTTTTAAGAATATCATCAACTTTATCAAGACTTGAAAATAAATTTTTACTTGCTTTTTCATATGCACTTTGATTTCTCGCAAAGCCGCATTTGTATACCCCATCGTTTATTGAATTATGTATTAAGTCTAGTAACTGTTCACTATCATCAATAATTTTAGTTCTTTTAGTATTTTGATCATCTCCAATTTTATTAAGGATTTTTACTATTTCACTACTTTCATTGGAAATGGGTTCAATTTTTTGATTTTTAAAACTTATTAGAATAGGTAAAGTAGGTCTTGAAATTATATTTAATTTAGATTTTGAGTAAACCTCACTTAAGGTTTTCATTCCAAAAAAATGTTCTTTAAAAATCCACTCCCCATCTTGATATCTAGGATTTAAAAAAATAATATTTATTATTTTTGATAGATTTTTTAATCTATACATTAGAAAAGTTCGATGACACCAGGGACATGTTGATCCAATAAGTAAATAAAGATTTTTGGTGTTTTGTGAATTTACTCCTGATTTTCTATTCTCCTTTTTTATTCCTTGTGGCCGCTTGTAGTTACCATATAAATCTGACGGGGCGAAGCCATTCATCAGTTTTATCCAGTACCAGATCCAAAACTTTCTAGCAAAAATTATGAGAAATTTGTTTTTTTTCATAGAATTGATTAAAAATCTGCAAAATGCTTGACAAGAAATTACTAATTGTTTCGGGTACTCATGGGAATGAACTCAATCCTGTTATGGCTGTTAATAAATTTAGGAACTTAACTTTAGCCAGTAATAATAATTACTTTGAGTTTATTTTAGGGAATCCTCTTGCTTACGAAAAGGGTTTAAGATATCTCGATATAGATTTAAATAGATCTTTTGATTCTAAAAAATCTTTTTTAAACAAAGATCTATATGAAGTTCAAAGAGCTGAACAAATAGTAAAAGAATTTGGTCCAGAAAGCCCTAATGGATGCCAAGTAGTATTAGATTTACACACTACTACTGCTTCCATGGGTACAAGTCTTGTCATGTATGGGAGAAGAAAAAAAGATTTCTATTTAGCTGCAATCCTGCAAAATAAATTTGGATTACCTATTTATTTACATGAAAAAGATTCTCAACAAACCGGATTTTTAGTTGAAGCCTGGCCTTGTGGATTAGTTATAGAGATAGGACCAGTCGCTCAGAATCATTATGATCCAATAATTGTTGAAAGATTTTTAATTCTTTTAAAATTCTTAGAAAATTTATATGACGGCATAAATAATAATAATTTACCTTTACCTGATGAAATGACTATTTATGTTCATCAAGGAAGTATAGATTATCCAAGGGATAAAGATGGAAATATCAACTCTTTAATTCATCCAGATAGAGTTATGCAAGATTGGGTTGAGATTAAGAATGGTGATCCATTATTTCTTGATGAGTTTAATAAAGATATAAATTATATTTCTAAAGATAAAACTTATCCTGTTTTTATTGGTGAAGCAGCTTACAAAGAGAAGAAAATCGCTATGAGTTTTACAAAAAAAGAAACAATCAAATGTTCAAGAGAATGGATAAAAGATTTTATTTAAAAACTAATTTCTCATTAACTTGTTTAAAAATCAGCGATTACAGATATTTATCTATTTGGAAAATTAATCTATATTATAAGTTTAATTTATGTCAATGATCGATATTCTATGCTGGAAGATCAGATAAAAATTATTGTTCCTTATACCCTCTGACTCCAGTAAATAGTAGCTCCGATTGCTTCTAACTCCAGTCTCCTGCTTCTTGCTGAAGATAAAGGAACTACTTCCTTTGATCTCCTGCCATTAATTAAAAACTCTAGTAAAACCAATTTTAGGAGTAAAATATTAAGAAAATCTTAAATCATAAAGCTACTCTTTCTGTATAAATTAATAAATCTTCCAATATTTCATACAATTTTTTACACATTTTTCATGATTTTGGATTAAAGTCTTAGGAGCAGATTATGTCTGCTTTTATTTACACGCCTATTTATTAGGCATACCTTACGAACTCATGACAACTATTCAGCAGCAGCGTTCATCGCTGTTAAAGGGTTGGCCACAGTTCTGTGAGTGGGTAACATCAACTAACAACAGAATTTATGTTGGTTGGTTTGGAGTTTTAATGATTCCATGCTTACTTGCAGCAGCGGCTTGCTTCATTGTTGCTTTCATCGCAGCACCACCAGTAGACATCGACGGAATTAGAGAGCCAGTTGCTGGTTCATTCCTATATGGAAACAACATCATCTCAGGTGCGGTTGTTCCTTCATCAAACGCTATTGGTCTTCACTTCTACCCAATTTGGGAAGCAGCGACTGTAGATGAGTGGCTATACAATGGTGGCCCTTACCAACTTGTAATTTTCCACTTCCTAATCGGTATCTCAGCATACATGGGAAGACAGTGGGAGCTTTCATACCGTTTAGGTATGCGTCCTTGGATCTGTGTTGCATACTCTGCACCAGTTTCAGCAGCTTTCGCAGTATTCCTTGTATACCCATTCGGTCAAGGTTCATTCTCTGACGGAATGCCTCTAGGTATCTCTGGTACATTCAACTTCATGTTTGTTTTCCAGGCTGAGCACAACATTCTTATGCACCCATTCCACATGGCTGGTGTTGCTGGAATGTTCGGTGGATCATTATTCTCTGCAATGCATGGTTCATTGGTAACATCATCTCTAATTAGAGAAACAACTGGTCTTGAGTCACAAAACTATGGCTACAAGTTCGGTCAAGAAGAAGAAACATACAACATCGTTGCAGCTCATGGCTACTTCGGTCGTTTGATCTTCCAATATGCAAGTTTCAATAACAGCAGAAGTCTTCACTTCTTCCTAGCTGTATTCCCTGTTGTTTGCGTATGGTTAACATCTATGGGTATTTGCACAATGGCATTTAACCTAAACGGTTTCAACTTCAACCAGTCAGTTGTTGACGCTAACGGTAAAATCGTTCCTACATGGGGTGATGTACTTAACCGTGCAAACTTAGGTATGGAAGTAATGCACGAGCGTAACGCTCACAACTTCCCACTCGATTTAGCAGCTGCTGAGTCTACATCTGTAGCTCTTACAGCTCCTGCAATCGGCTAAGCTTAAGGTTCTTAAAATTAAAGACTCCCCTTGGGGGAGTCTTTTTTTATGTCTTATTTTTTTAAACTTTCATATAATAAAAAATAAATTACTTAAATCATTTATGGGTAATACATTCGGAAAAATTTTTAAGATAAGTACTTTTGGTGAGTCCCATGGCGGTGCTGTAGGAGTGATTTTAGATGGATGTCCACCTAGTTTAAAGTTAAATATAGATTTAATTCAAAAGGAATTAGATAGAAGAAGGCCAGGTCAGAGTCAAATAACCACTCCAAGAAATGAGGCTGATAAAGTAGAGATATTGAGTGGTATAAAAGGTAATCTTACTCTTGGAACACCTATCGCGATGGTTGTGAGAAATAAGGATCAGAAACCAAATGATTACGATAATTTAGAAAAGGTTTTTAGGCCCTCACATGCGGATGGAACATATCATTTGAAATATGGAATTCAAGCTGATTCTGGAGGAGGAAGAGCATCAGCTCGAGAAACTATAGGAAGAGTAGCGGGTGGGGCTATTGCAAAACAATTACTTAAAAAATTACATGATATTGAAATTTTATCTTGGGTTCAGAGAATACATAATATAGACTCAGATATAAAGCATGATGAAATAACTCCTGAAAAAATTGATTCAAATATTGTAAGATGCCCTGATGATAAAATTGCAAGTAATATGATATCTCGAATACAGGAATTGCAGAAAAAAGGAGATTCTTGTGGAGGAGTTATTGAATGTTTAGTAAGAAATATGCCAGGCGGTCTTGGTATGCCAGTTTTCGATAAGTTAGAAGCAGATTTAGCAAAAGCTTTAATGTCTCTTCCTGCAACAAAAGGATTTGAAATAGGATCAGGATTTGAGGGAACTTATTTAACTGGTAGTGAACATAATGATCCATTTGTATACTCAAAGGATAAAAATAGATTGAAAACTATTGCAAATAAATCTGGAGGTATTCAAGGAGGGATAAGTAATGGAGAAGACTTAAAAATGAGAATAGCTTTTAAGCCCACTGCAACAATAAAAAAAGAACAGAAAACTGTTACTTCAGAAGGTAAAGAAGTGATTTTAAAAGCTAAAGGAAGACATGATCCTTGCGTCCTGCCAAGAGCGGTACCGATGGTAGATTCTATGGTTGCTTTAGTTCTAGCAGATCACTTACTATTGCATCATGCTCAATGTCAAATATTGAATGAGTAATATTTGATTAGTTTAATTTCATTTTTAAATATTGAAATATTTGCGGGTCAAAATTTTCACCATCAAAACCTTTTTGACCAATGATGATAGCTTTATATCCTAAGGATCTATAGTCTTCAAGTCTTTTATTGATAAATCTCCTGCACCGATAAATGTAATCTTTTTAAAATTGTTTAAATCTAATATTGGTTCCTTTTCTTTTACAGGAAAAATCTTGATTATTTTGCAATTATCAGAAATAGCCTCATTTAGATGATTTAATTGTCTTAGGCCGGGTATGAGTAAGAAATTTTTTTCTTTGCTGTAATTAAACAATTCTTTATCCCAAAATCTCATCATTGAGAAGTTTAATCCAATATGTAAAGAATCATCTATAGACTTTTTATTTTTAATTGTTGATGAGCCGATTTGAATATTAGGAAATTTTAATCTCAATCTTTGCATTAAAGTTAACCAATTATCATTGTCTTCCCAGGGTAATTCAAGAAACTTTAATCCAGAATCTATAATTTTTTCAACTCTTTGTAAGAATTGATTTTGATTAATTTTGTTATTATATATATTTTTTCTAGGTCTTGCGAGCAATATAAATGGGTGTTCTGAAATTTCCCTTTGGAATATATTTACTTTGTCTGTATATTTGGAATTTAGATAATCATCATTATAAATAATTTGCAACTTTTACCTCTGAACGATTTATTAAATCTTGTATGTCTTCAGAATCTATAGTTTCTCTTTCTATAAGCATTTCAGCCATTTCATCCAACATTCCCCTATTTTCAGTCAGAACTTTTGTAGCTCTTTTGTAAGCAGAATCAACTAATTCTGAAACTTCAGAATCAATAGTTGCAGCAGTATCTTCTGAGAAATCTCTTTCTGAAGCTATATCTCTGCCTAAAAACATACCACCTTGTGATCTACCTAAAGCCACAGGACCAATTTTGTCACTCATTCCAAATTTTGTAATCATTTGTCTAGCAACGTTAGCAACTTGCTGCAAATCATTAGATGCCCCTGTAGTAACTTCTTCTTCTCCATATACTATTTCTTCTGCAACTCGACCACCCAAAGCAACTGCCATTTGATTCTGTAAGTATGATCTGGAATAAAGACCTGATTCCATTCTTTCTTCACTTGGAGTAAAAAATGTTAATCCACCAGCTTGCCCTCTTGGAATAATTGAAACTTTAGCAACAGGATCATAGTCAGGCATTAAAGCTCCAACAATTGCATGACCTGCCTCATGATATGCAACTAATTCCTTCTTTCTATCACTAATTACCCTATCTTTTTTTTCTGGTCCTGCCATAACCCTTTCAATTGCATCACCTACTTCATCATTACTAACTTTGTCTAATTCTCTTCTTGCGGCAAGTATAGCTGCTTCATTTAAAAGATTTGCTAAATCAGCCCCTGTGAAACCAGGAGTTCTTCTAGCAACTTTATCTAAATCAACGTCTTTAGACAAAGTTTTATCCTTGGCATGAACATTCAATATCTGTAACCTACCTGCATAATCTGGCCTATCAACAGTAACCTGCCTATCAAATCTTCCTGGTCTCATCAAGGCCGAGTCGAGAACATCAGGTCTATTCGTAGCAGCCACAATAATAATTCCAGAATTCCCTTCGAAACCATCCATTTCAGTTAAAAGTTGGTTTAAAGTTTGTTCTCTCTCATCGTTTCCTCCTCCCAGGCCTGCACCTCTCTGTCTACCTACTGCATCGATTTCATCAATGAAGACTATACAAGGAGCATTTTTCTTAGCTTGCTCAAATAAATCTCTAACTCTGCTTGCACCAACTCCAACAAACATTTCAACAAATTCAGATCCAGAAATTGAGAAAAATGGAACTCCTGCTTCCCCAGCAACAGCTTTTGCCAATAGAGTCTTTCCTGTTCCTGGAGGGCCAACTAAAAGAACTCCCTTGGGAATTTTAGCGCCAACAGCGGTAAATCTATCTGGGCTTTTAAGAAAATCTACAACCTCAGAAAGTTCTAGTTTAGAGCCTTCGACTCCAGCAACATCAGCGAAAGTTACTTTAGTAGAAGGTTCCATCTGCAAACGAGCTTTGCTTTTACCAAAACTCATAGCAGGATTACCACCTCCACCTCCTGAACCTCCTTGAGCTCTTCTAAATAAGAAGAATAAACCACCTATTAACAAAACTGGAAATAGTAGACTACTCAAAGCTTGTTGCCATGGGTTAGCTAATCTTGTTGGTTGAACTGCAATATCTACATCATTTTCAGTCAATATTTTGAGTAAATCTTTATCTGGGGCTAAGTTTACTTCTGATCTACTTCCGTCATTTTCTACTACTTGCGCTGTTCCATTGTCAGGTGAAATTAAAACTCTACTTACTTCTTTTTCTTGAACAGCTTCAATAAAATCACTATACCTCAAAGTTTTAGTAGCATTTTCGGCATTAGGCTTATCTAATATAGATGTGCCAACAAAAATCACAGCTATTACTGCTAGAACATAAAGTCCGACGTTTCTCCAGCGTTTGTTCACGTTAATAATTTCTTGTTTTATATATTCTACTAATAATAAATCAATATTAAGACTGTCTTAGAACATCTACTACACTTTTAAAAGCGAACCATTCGGGAATAGGTTCTCCATTTCTTAATCTTTTTCTAAATTCGGTACCGCTTAGCTTCTTGATTTCATAATTTTCTTTGGAAGCTTCTTCTGCTGTAATATATCCCCTTTCTTCTGTATAAACTAAATTTTTTGAAGGAACAATTTGCATATCTAGCTCTAACATTATTGATTTCGCAAAATTTTGAGCATCATATGGCCCATAAAAATCTTCTCCTGTAACTGAAGATTTACAACCTGCCATATCCCTACCAATTATGAAATGGGTGCAACCATAATTTCTTCTAATTAACATATGCTGCAAAGCTTCTCTCGGTCCTGCCATATGCATTGAATAAGGTAAAAATGCCCATTTTATATTTTTGTCAGATATTTCCTCTGATAATTTTTTATATGTTAAATATCTTATTTTGCCTGGTATATCATCTTGCTGGGTTGGTCCACAAGTTGGATGAACAAGTACAACTGCATTTTTTGAGACATTTTCTGAAGTTAATGCGTTAGTAAATAACTCATAATGAGCTCTATGTATAGGATTTCTGCATTGAAAGGCTACTACATCATGATTTTTAGGTAATGATTGTCTAACTTCGCTTGGTGTAGCGCATGGAAAATCTCTCTTTGGTAATTCAAATCCATAAACCTTTCCTCCTAAATAATATTTCCCTCGTTCATGGAAAATCATCTTTACAGCTGGATGCTCTAATGAATTTGTCCCGTAACAATTTTTAGCTTCGAATGATTTATCTGGTTCCCACTTAGAACTTATTTCTAAGACCCCTAAATTTTGTCCTTTGTAAGTAAGAAGTATTGTTTCACCTGTTTTTAAATTTGAATTATTTGTATCTAGTACAACAGGTAAGCCAAATAAGAAATTATTTGTATCTTTATTATTTTTTACGACTGATTTATAGTCTTGATCGTTCATAAATCCCTCGAGAGGAGAAAATGCTCCTATGATTAATAATTCAATATCACAGGCATTCCTTTCACTACATTCATGTTGATAAACTGTCGTAGATATTAGTTTATCTTTCTTATTTGAATCTTTAACCATTAAATCTTTTAACTCGCCCCCATAGGGTGCAATTAATCCATGACTTTCTTTGAACAAATCTTCCATAGTATGAGGATAAAATTAATTAATATTTTTAAATTTAGAAAAAAAAAGAGGGTTATTAACCCTCTATTTAAAAAGCTTAATTAAGCCTTTCTTCCATAAAGTTGTCCTATTATTTTTACGTCTAAAGGATCTTTGGAACCCATATCAGTATCTGAAGGTTGAACAGCTTCAAAAGTACCTGTAAATTCCTCTGTATCACTATCAACGTTTGTAATGGAAAGCTTTACAGTACCTGTTCCATTTACATCAACTTTGATATTTTCTTTTGCTAGCTCTTCATCATCTCCTCCTAAAGCAACAAGACCTTGAGCATATTCAACTCCAGTATTTGCAGCTCTTGCTTTGGGATCTAAAAAGTCTCCAGTTCTATAGTTAGGGGTAAATGTCGTACCACTTAATTCTGTTCCTGGTTCTATGGAAGAGGGAATACTAGCAGTTAAATCCTTTGCAGAAAAGGCAAAAGGAACTTCAAGTCCGCCAGGTGTTAAAACAGTTATTAATTGAAAATCAATACCACCTTTTTCTGTGAACTTGCCTGAATCAATGTCACCATAAACCTCCGTTACTGTTGTATTGTTCCTAGGGCTAATAATTTTGGTAGATAGAAATTCAGACTTTTGACGTTTTGATCCAGGAACTTTCACATAGACTTCTGTGGGGTGCATGCAAATACCTTTCAATGAGTCTCCATTACTTAGTGATATGGAGCCGATTGATGATGAGTCAATTTCTGGGCAATCATTTGCCTTTCCAGTATTCACAACATCTGTAAATTGAGCATTACCCCTTTCAGAAAATGCATATGTCTTTGCAGGAATAAAACCTAATGTCAAACAAAATGTAATGACTAAGGCTAAGAAAGAACGAATTCTCATAATTAAAATTTCAATAAAGTTCTGGGTCTTCCGGTAAAGTTTACCTTTAATGTTCAGTACGGATACTACAAGGGAAAGAGGCATAAATGTTGTTCTTTAAATTGCCTCGAAATAACCCGTAGCTTTTAAATTTTTTTAAAAACTGGATATATATTAAGTCAAAAATAGTCTATAGCTGCATTTTTCAACATTATGATTACAAAAAAATACAAAAATTAAAATTTTAAATTATTTATCAATTGAAATAATTTTGTTTATTAATTTATTAGCTAAGTCAAATTTTGAAGTTTTTTTAATATGAAATTCCATGGCATATTTATCAAAAAGCCAGCCCTCATTTTGGGCTGAATATCCAAACCCTTGCCCCTCTAAATCAATAGGGTTTGCGAAGATTAGATCACAATTTTTGTTATGCAGTTTATTCTTAATAATTGGTCTTAAATTTTCTAGAGAACCACTGAAAGCACAAAATCCTATAAATAATTGATTATTTTTTTTATACTTACAAACCTCTTGCAAAATGTCTGGTACTAACTCAATGTTGTTAACTAAATGATTGTGGAGTTCATTTTTGGGAACTTTAGAACAAATATTATTTGTTAACTTAATGTCTGTAACTGCAGCATTCATAATTAAATAATCATAATTTTCAATATCATTTTTTATGGCAATATGCAGATCATTGCCGTTTCTTATTTCAAGTTTTTCGATCCCCTCTCCAATATCACCATTTACATTTAAAGGTCCATGGATATATTTGACTTTCGCACCTCTAAATTGTGCTATTTGAGCTAAACATAAACCCATTTCTCCAGAACTATTGTTAGTGATGCTTCTAGCAAAATCAATTTTTTCAGTTGTAGCTCCTCCAGTTATCAAAAATGATTTCTTTGATAAATCTAGAAAATTGAAATTTTTCTCTTGAATTAAAAGAAACTGCAAAGCTAATATTATGTGTTCATTGGAGGCGATTTTGCCTATCCCAAATTGATCACAGGCTAAAAGTCCCTCATAAGGTTTTAGGGTTAATACATTTGGATAAGCTTTGATCTTTTTAAAATTATTTTGAACTGCAATATTTAACCACATATTATTATTCATTGCGGGAGCTGCTATTGATGGCTTTTGATTAGCAATCAAAATACTTGATACTAAGCTATCAGCATTTCCTGTTGCCCATTTGGAGAGTGTTGTAGCTGTTAAAGGAGCAATTATTATAATATCCGCCCACTCAGATAGATTTATATGAAGTGGGCTAGAACTGCTCTTAACCCATTGATCATCATCCAAAATACACTTATTCCTACTTAAAATTGATAATGAAAGCGGTTGTACTAATTTCTCAGCATTTTTTGTTAAGACGCACTTTACCTCAAAATTATTTTGAACTAGGCTGCTTACCAAGGTTGGTATTCTAACAGCAGCTATGCTTCCAGTTATTAAAAGCAAAACGTTTATCTTTCTCTGCTTCGAATAATCAATCAATGTCTTTTAACTTTTACTTTATTTTAACGTATATCAAAAACTTAACTCTAGATAAAGATTTTGACTTTATTAGTCATATCGGTAATCATTCAAATATTCAAAAATTATTAAATTAAAGACTAAAAAAAATTAATTAATTAATATATATCTAATTACATTTTTCAAATGTCTCAAACGAAAAGAGAACAAGTAGTTAGTCATCTCAGATACCTGAGGCAGGAATTGAGGGAGATGCATTTAGGTATACAAGAAGACGGATTCTTTCCTGAGCCAGGTGAATTGAGAGGAATTTTAGCTCAAATGGAAGCATTGTTGGAATTATTAGAGGGAGCTCCTAAAGCAAAGCCTGCATCAGATTTAGTTTAAATTCTTGTCAAATATGGTTATAAAACCGCAAACAACTAAATTTCAAATATATGTGATTGATAATATAAAAACTTTGAATTTATGGGCAAATAATCCATGGAGAAAATATTCTCTAGCATTAATTATATTTTTTATTGGATATTTTTTTGGAAGCTCTCTAGGGATGATTAGCGCTGTTTTTGAATTAATGGATCCTATAAGTGCTCTTGTATCAATCATTATTATTGAATTTTTAATTAAATTAAGAAGAACCTTTAACTTGAACAAAAATAAAAAGTTTTTGACTTTACTGATAGATTTCCTAAGAATTGGCCTATTTTACGGATTTTTTACTGAGGGACTCAAATTGCTTTAGTTTTTATTGTATTTGGAAAGTAAATATAATAAAGCCATTCTTACTGGAACTCCATTACTTACTTGTTCGGTTATTAAACAGTAGGGATATTCATCCACAATTTTGCTACTTATTTCAATACCTCTATTAACTGGTCCAGGATGTAATATAGGAATTTTTTTACTAATAAGATTTAATTTTTCAGATGTTAAACAATATTTTTCGCTATACGAATCTATGCTTTCAAGAAAATTTTCCTTCATTCTTTCCTTTTGCAATCTTAAAGAAATTATTGCATCAGCATTTTTGATGCTTTCTTCTAGAGATCTTGAAATCTCAATCTTTCCTCTTTGATAGATAGGGTCTTTGGTCTGATTTAAAGGAAGTGATTGTACAAAAGTATTAAATTCTTGCGGAACTAGTTTTTCAGGTCCGCATAATATTATGTTTGCTCCAAATGCTGTGAGAGCCCATATATTAGATCTTGCAACTCTTGAATGAAGAACATCCCCAACTATTAAGATTGTTTTATTACATAGAGTATCTGGGTTTATATTATTTGGATCGAAAAATTTTGAAAGTGTATATAAGTCTAAAAGTCCTTGACTTGGATGGCTATGAGTCCCGTCACCAGCATTTAAGACGCTTGTCTTAAATTTTTTTGATGCAAGTTTTTCAGCAATCTCTAAAGGAACATTACTAACTGAATGCCTAACTATTAGAACATCAGATCCCATGGCTGAATAGGTAAGTGCAGTATCTAAATAAGTTTCTCCTTTAGATAAAGAACTTGTGGAAGGAGAAAAACTTTGTAAATCAGAAGAAAGTCTTTTTGCCGCTAATTCAAAACTATGTTTAGTTCTAGTACTTGCTTCAAAGAAAATTGAAGTTACAAGCAAACCTTGTAAAGCAGGCACTTTTTTTGTGCCAGTTTTATTAATAGAATTAAATTTATGAGCTAATTCTAATACCGATAGGTAATCATCTTTTGAAAAGTTTGATAAAGATAGAATATGTTTATGGGGCCAGGGTTTCATTGAGGTTTACTTACAAACTGATCTAAAAAAAATTTTTTAGGGTTCTTATCTCCTTTCTCTCTCTTACTTATACTTCTTGAACTTTTTAAATACCACCTCCATTTTAAATCAGTAGCTTTACTAATTCCTATTCTAGTCGTTTGTAATAAATCTTCTTTGCTAACTTTAATATCTCTTTTTAAGATTTTTAGATATAAGTTGTCATAACTTTTTAATCCGTTAAATGATTTATTAATAAGAAACTTTTTTGTTATCAATCCAGGACCAGATGATATCCTTTCATCTTCATTTTTTATAAAAACTGATCTTATTAAAACTCCGCTTGCAAAATTAATTTTATGGGTAACAACATTTAGACAATGATGTATACCATATGATTGATAAACGTAATAATTTCCAGGTTCCCCAAAAAGAACTTCATTTGAATTTGTTCTTTTATTAAAGCCATGGCATGCTTCATCCTCTTGAGAATAAGCCTCAGTCTCTACTATTATTCCCTGCAAAATATCTTTATTCTTATTACTTCTAACTAATCTACATCCAATCAATGAAGGAGCTACGATAGTCGAGTGACGTGCAAAGAAATTTTTCTTAAGGATTTGATTGATTTTGTTTTTCCATAACTAACTATATTTTTAGCGGCGAATTACCTTAAAGTCTAGTTTTTAATAATTTGAATATCTATATATTTATTAAAGGCAGTTTTGATCTAATATAATGTATTTATAGAATAATAAAAATGAACAGAATTACTGAAGACCAGGTTAAAAAAGTAGCTGAATTAGCTAGGTTAAAGCTAGATAGTAATCAAGTAAAGCATCATGCTGAACAAATTGAAAAAATTCTAGATTATGTTAATCAGCTTGAAAAAATTGATACTACCGGAGTAGCTTGTACAACACGAGCAATAGAAGTTATTAATGTTCTTCGAAGTGATGCAAATAATAAATTTGAAGATAGAGATGAATTATTAAATCTTGCTCCAGCTAGAGAGAATGATTTTTTTAAAGTGCCTAAGATTATAAAAAGTTGATTAATTATTCATTACCTATGTAAGTGGCATTTATAAGCTTCAGTATAAATTTTTTTAATTTTGATATAGGAATATAGTGAATTAACTTTCTGAGCATACCTTTCTTTTTTGAATGACTCCTCAAACCTATTGTTAAATCATATAAAAAATTCAAAGTATCTTCTTTAGTTTCAAATATACCAACTCTTTGGGGAGATCCTTTGGCATCTAATAGAGGTTTGGTTTTTTCATAAGCAATTTTGTATTCAAACCAGGGAATAGATGGCCATAAATGATGAATTAGATGATAATTTTGACCCATTATTAATATATTCATGAACTTACTAGGATAAACTCGTGAGTTAATCCATTTATTACGTGAGCGAAAAGGCCTGTGGGGTAAGTAATCAAAAAATATACCTAGAGTTACTCCAACCATTAGAGCCGGACCAAACCATAAATTATAAATTAAATTCATAAAGTCAAATTTTATCCCTGCCAAAATTAAAGTTATGAATATTGATCTTTCTATTCCCCATTGAAGCAGTTCATATTTTCTCCATAATTTCCTTTGAAAAAAAAATATCTCATGATAAAAAAATCTTGGTGCAATAAGCCAAATTGGTCCATAAGTGCTAACTATATGATCTGGATCATTTTTAGGATCATTTACATGTATGTGATGCTGTAAGTGAACTCTCGTAAAAACAGGAAAACTAAAACCTAGAAGGATAGCTGAACCATGTCCCATAAGTTGATTTATCCAGGGAATAGGATGAGCAGCTTTATGGCAAGCATCATGAATAACGGTACCCTCTATATGAAGAGCTAAAAATGCTGTTGCAACTAAAAGGGGTAGTGGCCAATCTCCTCGATACCATTGCCATATACTTAAAAAAGCAAGTGCATAACCACCAATAAAAAGGCCAACAGTAGGGTTCCAAAAGTTTGGAGGATCGACATAGTTTTTAATCTCCTTCTGCCAATTAAGAGCAGGAGGAGAAATTTTTTTTATCTTTTTACTTTGGATGCCGAGGTTAGCTATTGTTTCATTAAATCTAAAGTTAATATAACTAAAAAATTGCTTAATTTGTATTGTTCAAATAATTTTTTTATAAGAATTTCAAATTCATTATCGTTGTTAATTTTCTTGAAAAATATCAATCTATTATAAAAATAATAATTTAACTAAAAAAAGATTTTCAAATTGCTCTTATCTGAACTAATATTTAATATATGCGGTCGTGGCGGAATTGGTAGACGCGCGAGTTTTAGGTACTCGTATCTTCGGGTGTGGGAGTTCAAGTCTCCCCGACCGCATTAAAATTTTTGATGTAACTCATAAAAGATATTTTTTAAATATTTTATTAAGATGGTAAAGGTATTAAAAAAAATTCTTTGGTACAAATTTTAAGTTATGTTTATTTTGTATTAGGTTTAGCATATCTTTTTGTCCCATCAATAGCTCTTGAATTGGGAAGGCCTAAAGATTTACTAAAAGGTGGACTTTTTTTTCTTTTAGCAATCTTTTTACTGATTAAAAAAAATACTTTTACTAGCTCAGATTTAGTAATAATACTTTTTAATAATCTTATTTGTTTTATCCTTATCGCGGAGATCAATTTAAGTAGATGGAATAACTTATCAGAATTAGAAAAAAAAAGTTTTAGAAATTTCTCAGTAATAAAGAATAAGTTGTTACTATTTTTAGATGCTCTGAAATTGGGAAATAAAAACTTATTATCTAAATCTTTAAAAGCTAATACTTTGGATAAAAATGCAGTTAAAAGAGTTTGGGTTAGATCTGAGAAAGATAATTTAAAAAATAATAGTCAATTTCCAAATTTAATTGCTAAGAATTCGGAGGTAACAAATCTCACTAAAAAAGATATAATGATTGAAGATAAAAATTAATGAGCAAACAAACTGTTATATCAAATTAAGGACCAAATATGAAAAAACAGAATCAAAAGGACAACAGTTCTAAATTCTCTTATAAAGATTCATTAAATTTATTAAAAACCGACTTCTCTATGAGAGCAAACTCCATACAAAGGGAGCCTGAAATTCAGAAATTTTGGTCGCAAAATAATATTGATTTAGCATTAGGTAATAATAATAATGGTGAAGTTTTTACTTTGCATGATGGTCCTCCATATGCAAATGGTGCGCTGCATATGGGACATGCCCTAAATAAAGTATTAAAAGACATAGTGAATAAATATAAAACCTTACAAGGTTTTAAAGTCAATTTTGTTCCAGGATGGGATTGTCATGGATTACCAATTGAATTAAAAGTATTGCAAAATTTAAAAAGTGAAGAGAGAAAAAATTTAACTGTATTGGAGCTAAGAAAAAAAGCCACTGAATATGCAAACATACAGATTAATGATCAAAAAGAGGGCTTTAAAAGATGGGGGATTTGGGGAGATTGGGATAACCCTTACTTAACCTTGAAAAAGACTTATGAGTCAGCTCAAATTGGAGTCTTTGGTGAGATGTTCTTGAATGGATATATTTATAGAGGTCTTAAACCTGTACATTGGAGTCCAAGCTCGCGAACTGCATTAGCAGAAGCTGAATTAGAATATCCAGATCAACATTTTTCAAAGAGTGTTTATGTTTCATTTTCTGTAGAAAAATTAAATGAATATATTTACAAGAGTTGCTCTCAAGAATTACTTATTAGTGAAAATAAAAAAATATTTATATTAATATGGACTACGACGCCATGGACATTACCAGCTAATGAGGCTGTAGCTATAAATCCAAAAATTGATTATGTTTTTGCCTCTGGGGAGAGTGAAAAAATATTTTTATTTGCTAAAGACTTATTAGATGATCTTAATAGTAAATTCAAAATGAATCTTGAGCCAATTTTAGAGATAAAGGGTTCTGATTTAGAAGGGATTGAATATAAGCATCCCATAAAAGATAAAATCTGTAATTTGATTATTGGAGGAGACTATATTAATACAGATTCTGGAACAGGAATTGTTCATACTGCACCAGGCCATGGTATGGATGATTTTAATGCTGGAATAAAAAACAAGTTACCTATTACATGTGTAGTTGATGAGAAAGGAATCTTAAATGAAGATGCCTCAATATTTTGCGGTTTAAATGTACTTAAAGATGCAAATGATCAAATTATTCAATATTTATCAGATAAAGGTAGTTTGATTTTGATGGAAAATTATCAACATAGATATCCTTATGATTGGCGGACTAAAAAACCTACTATATTTAGAGCTACAAAACAATGGTTTGCTTCTGTAGAGGGGTTTAGATCATCTGCATTAGATGCTATTGATAAGGTTGAATGGATGCCAAAAAGTGGTAAAAAGAGGATCCATTCGATGGTTGTAGGGAGAAGTGATTGGTGTATTTCAAGACAAAGATCTTGGGGTGTACCTATTCCAGTTTTTTATCATAAAAACGGAAAGGATATTCTTTTGAATAAAGATACTATCGCTCATATTCAAAAACTATTTAAAGAATTTGGTGCTGATATTTGGTGGAGTTGGAATGAAGATAAGTTATTACCTCAAAAATATCTTGTTGAGGCTCAACTGTGGTCAAAAGGACTTGATACCATGGATGTTTGGTTTGATTCAGGTTCAAGCTGGGCCGCGGTATGTGAACAAAGAGAAGAGTTGAAATATCCAGCTGATTTATATTTAGAAGGCTCAGATCAACATAGAGGATGGTTCCAATCATCATTGTTAACTTCAGTAGCTGTTAATAATAAAGCACCATATAAAAAAGTTTTAACACATGGATTTGCCTTAGATGAAAATGGAAGAAAGATGAGTAAGTCACTTGGAAATGTTGTTGATCCCAACATTATTATCAAAGGAGGCTCTAATCAAAAATTAGAGCCTGCATATGGAGCAGATGTCTTAAGATTATGGGTCAGTTCAGTTGATTATTCCGTAGATGTTCCTATTGGAAAAAATATTTTAAAGCAGTTATCAGATGTTTATAGAAAAGTTAGAAACACCGCTAGATATCTACTGGGTAATTTGCATGACTTTAACCCGATTTCTGAAAATATAGAAATTGATAAATTACCTATATTAGATAAATGGATGTTAGATAGATTGACTAACATTGCAGATCAAATTACATCTGCTTATGAAAGTTATGAATTCGCAAAGTTTTTTCAAATTCTGCAAAGTTTTTGCGTTGTAGATTTATCTAATTTTTATTTAGACATTGCAAAAGATAGATTATATGTAAGTGCTCCTAATGATTTCAGAAGAAAATCTTGTCAGTTTGTACTTTCTAAAATTATAGAAAATTTAGCTGTTCTTATTTCGCCTGTACTAAGTCATATGGCAGAGGATATTTGGCAAAATATACCTTATGAAATTCATGAAAAATCTGTTTTTCAAAGAGGATGGCCTGAAATGCCTTCTGAATGGAAGAATCCTGATATTGAGAAAAAGATATTAATTTTGAGGAAGTTAAGAAATGAGATTAATAAGTCAATTGAAAATTGTAGAAATCAACAAACAATTGGCGCGGCTTTAGAAACGCAAATAAGATTTTATCCGATAGATAAAGAATTAAATAATGCATTACTTTGGTTAGAAAAGAGTGGAAATAAAAAAGTAGATATTTATAGTGATTGGCTTATCGTCTCTGACTTTGAAATTGCAGAAACTGTTTAGAAAATTCTTTGATTATTGAAGATTGTGATCTTGGGAAGATACAAATAGCGAAAGCATTTGGATGTAAGTGTGATAGATGTTGGCATTACCAAAAAGAAGTTGTTGATGGAATAAACAATACAAAGTTATGCAAAAGATGTGCAGAAATAATTAGATAAAATTGCATCTTGTATTAATTCCAGAAATTCTATCTAAGAACATTTTTATATCTTCGCTTGTTTTAATTATTCAGTTCTCAGATCCTCCTAAAGGAGCTCTAAGTAATTCGCATTTTGTAAAGATAAAGTCTTTATCAATAATATTTTTTTCTAAATCATGTTCTATTTTATGAGTTGTAGAGCTACTGAATCCCTTAAAAATAATGACTTCAATAAATTCTTTATTATCAATAAATATACCTTCAAGTCTTAATACTCTATTAGGTGATTTTGAACTAATTATTTCAAGTTTTTTTATTAAATCAATTGTCTCCATAATTTGAAAAATCTGAATTTCTTCCTGTTCTTGGAAGTTTAATAATAATCCATTGAAGTAGTCCTAATGAATAAATTAATAGTGAAAATAAACCTAAAAATTTTGCAACTGGTTCAGAAAAATTACCACCAAATAGGAATCTAAATGATTTATTTATAATTGAGTATAAATTTTTTGAAGGCTCAATCCAAGGAATACATTCCCCTGAATTAATTGATGTAATGCAAGATAAATTATTGATTCCTTGTGCAATAAATGCTAAGGCTATAAAAGTTAAAGCCCATCTCCAAATTTTTGTTGTAAATGTAAGATAATGAGAAATTTTATATTCATTTAATTCAGTATTAATATCACTCCAAAACCAGATACAAATAGTAGTTAAGATCATCGATATATTTAAAACTAATAGAGAAAAATTTACTTTTCCAACAAACAATATTAGGCTAATAAAAAATAGGATTGATATTTTCCAGTAATTTGAAAGTAATTTTTGAATTACTTTATTTTTTTCTTTTGTAGCCCAGATTAGGAGAACTATAGGAAGCCCTACAACAAAAATAGCTGAAATACGAAAAGTGATCCAAATTGTAATTTCATTAAATAACGACAAAACTTTTTCTTTTTAACACACTTAAATATTAAACCTCACCATACATCATGTGTAATTGTTATTGTCATAGTTATGAATATTAATTCTTTAATTGAATTTATTTTAAATCGGCAAGGAACTAATTCTTTTAGTGTTTCCGCTTTATCTAACGATCCCTCCTTGGAAAAAGCAGTTGAAGAAGTTTGTTTAAAATTAAAAAATTCACCGAATGCTGATATGGCAATAGTTTTAATATCATCCAATTTTGCATCAGATTATCCTCGACTATTACCTCTACTAAAAAGAAAATTAAAATATAAGATGTTGATTGGTTCTGCTGTTGGTGGTGTTATTGGATTAAGTAAAAATAATTCATTTCAAGAAAATTTTAATGTACCATCTTTATCTATAACTTTACTAAAGTTACCAAATTCTAATATTATTCCTTTTCATATTCCTGAAGATGTGAATATGGATATGGATAATCCTTGCAAAGTCTGGAAAGATTGCTTAAACGACTTTAACAAGATAGATCATAGTATCAATTTTTGTAGTGCAATAATGTTCGTAGATCCAACGATGAGAATCGTAGATCAATTAATAGGTTCTTTTGATTTTTCTTTTCCTAAAAGTAATTTAATTGGAGGTATCGCAACCTATCATCCCTTTTCATATGGATCATTATTTTATGAGGATAAATTATGTGCTGGTGCGACAGGATTTCTAATTTATGGAGAATGGGGAATAGAAACACTTGTAACAAAAGGAGTTAAACCTTTGGGACCTATTCTTGAGGTTCATTCTGTTCAGAAAAATGTAATCTACAAGGTTAAAGAAAATAATAATTTGGTTAGTCCTGTTGAATTTCTCCAGAATCTTATTGGGGAATTATCTTTAAACGAACGTGATCTACTTCAGCAGGCTTTATTTTTAGGGGTGGAGAATAAAAATTTAAAAATTACAAATAAAGGGAAGTTGTTACATGATGGAACTTTTGTTGTAAGAGATCTATTAGGAATTGACCCAACAAATGGTGCATTGGCTATTACTGATAAGTTAACTGTTGGTCAAAGGGTTCAATTCCAATCACGAGATATTGAAATCTCACAACAAGAGATAGAATTAGGTATTCAAAATATGTTAAAAAAGACTGGTGAAAAGCCAATTTTAACTTTTTTACTTTCATGTATAGGGAGGAGTACATCTGGTTCGGGAAATAATTATGGGGATTTGCAATCTGTAAATAATCTTTTAGGGTCAATTCCACTGTGCGGTGCCTTTTTTCAAGGTGAAATAGGTCAAATAAATGGGAACTCGCATTTGCATTCATATTCGTCATGTTGGGGTTTATTAGTTAAAAGAAAAAAATAATAAATTATTTTTATGCGTCAACATGTAAATCCATTAAGTAAATATTTTCAAGAAATTGATTCAATCCCTAAAATTGATCAAATTTTTAAAAATTCTGCTTTACCTACTCATTTAGATATTGGCTGTGCTTCAGGTGAGTTTCTATTCCAATTAGCAGAAAATAATAAAAATTGGAATTATCTAGGTGTTGAAATACGGGAGAAATTAATTATTAAAGCAAAAAATAAATTAAAAGAAAAAAATATTGATAATTTATATTTTATTTTTGGGAATGCAGATAATTTATTAAAGAATTGGATCGTTCAATATCCTGATAAGATTTTAGAGAGTGCTTCTATTAATTTTCCAGATCCTTGGTTCAAAAAAAAACATCACAAAAGAAGAATTATTCAGACTGATTTTTTGAATAGACTGTCACTTATTATGTCCAATAAGTCTCTATTGTTTCTAAAAAGTGATGTTGAGGAGTTGTATCAGTATATGAATTCAGTAATATCAAATTCTTTGATTTTTGAAAAAGTAAAAAATAAAAATCTAAATTATCTAGAAACTTTTAACCCTTCAAAAATTAAAACTGAAAGGGAAAAATATGCTATTTCAAAGCAGCTTACAATATATGAAACAATTTATAAAAAAATTATAATGTTTAATTAGATTTTCAATTTTTTTTGTTATTTGTATAGAACAATTTTTTACAAGCATTTTATTTTCAGCTTCAACTAAAACTCTTAAAAAAGGTTCAGTTCCACTTGGACGAACAAAAATTCTGCAAGGTTCTGCAATACTTGAAAGAGTTTTTTCTATGGTTTCATCAATGCTTTTTAATATAGAAGAATTTATTTTATGAGGAAGAGGAATATTTGTAAGTTCTTGAGGAAAAGCAGAAAAGCTAGTTTTAAGCCAGTTTTTTAATGTAATATTTTTTTTCTTACAATATCGCGAAATTTGAATAGCTGTTAATATACCATCTCCACAAAAATCATTTATTTTCGAGAGTATATGCCCAGATTGCTCTCCTCCTAAATAAGCTTTTTTATTAATAATTTCTTCGTAAATAAATTTATCTCCAACTTCTGTTCTATGGAGTATTCCGCCTAATTCTATCCAAGAATTTTCAAACCCTAAATTTGCCATAGATGTTGAAATGAGAATATTATTTTTTAGTCTTTTTTCTAGCATGAGTTCTCTACCCCAGAGAAATAAAATATGATCACCATCAAGAATATTTCCTTCTGAATCAATACCTATTACTCTATCTGCATCACCATCAAAACTAAAACCGATATCGGCTGAATTTGCTTGAACTGCTTTTTTAATTGGATCAAGGCAAGTTGAACCGCATTTTACATTTATTTTTAATCCATCTGCTTTAGAGTTAATTACTTTTATGTTCGCACCAAATTTTTTAAATATTTTTTCCGCGCAAGATGTTGCTGAACCATGACATGTATCAAGAATTATTTTAATTCCATCTAAATTCTCATTACCCATAGAGTTGATTAAACTATCCTCATAAAATTGAAGAAGGCTAGGATTTTTAATATTCTCTTTAATATTATTTGAGGATGTATCTAATGGAATTTTTTCTTGGATAGCTTGTTCTAAATTTTTTTCATATATTTTTTTTAATTTTTTACCATTTTGATCAAATATTTTTATGCCATTATATTCCGGAGGATTATGGCTTGCCGAAATCATTATTCCACTGCTGCATCCAAACCTTTTAATTAAAAAAGGAACTGCGGGAGTTGGACAAATACCAACATCTATAATTGTCTTATTAGCTAGATTGAGTCCAGTTTTTATCGCATCTAATATAATGTATCCACTATCTCTTGGATCTCTGCCGATTAAAATTGGGGCTTCTTTTTTTAGACTTTTCCCAAGAGCATATCCGACTTTTTTAGCAAAATCATAAGTAATAAACTCGTTAAATTTGCCTCTAATTCCATCTGTACCAAATATTGATTGCATGCTTAAGTTTTATGAGGATTTATTATTGTTAATATTAAATTTTTTTTAATATTACCTTTTTTTGGATTTATATCAAATAGTTATTTTAAAAATATATAAAATAAAAGGAGTATAAATCAATTAATGAAAACTAAGAGCGAAGCAAACTTATTAAAAGATAATCTTAAATATCTGATATCAATTATTTTTATTTTATTGATAGTATGTTTAATTTTTTTTAAGAATACATTATTTCAAACTAGTTTTTTATTAAAAGAATTGGGTAAAACATCAATTGATCCTGAAATTGCATTTACGACGAATAAGCCTATATTTTTGGAATTTTATGCAGAATGGTGCGAGGTATGTAAAAAAATGTCTCCTGGTGTAAGTCAATTAAGAAAAGAATATGGAAAGGATATCAATTTTGTATTTATAAATGTAGATAATCCTAAATGGGAGAAATATATCAAGGAAATGAATGTTAATGGTATTCCACAAATTAACTTATTTGATAATGAATCAAATTTAGAAAAAACTTTTATTGGTTTGCAAGATGAAAGTGATATTAAAAAATCTTTAAAAAATCTTTTAAGTAAAAATGAAGTTAGAGATATAAAAAAACCTATACTTCAGAGTTAAGTCTTGAAAAAAATTACTATCTCTTAAGGGATCAATAATTATTACCAATCCATTGCTTCAGATACATTAGGGAAATGCTCCTTAAATATTTTTTTACAAGATTCGGCTATATCCATATGTTCTTTTTGTGTACCAACTTTAGTACGTAGTTGAATATAGTGAATCCAAGAGCGGCATGAACCTGTCATGTAAATTCTTGTAGGAGTTGCTAAAGGTAAAATGAATCTTGCACATTCTTTAGCAATCCCATCACTTAACATCTCCTGATATAAATTTGATGATTTATTAAAAAGATCAGCAATCTTTTGATGAAATTTTATTTTAATTTCTTCAGGAATATTATCTATACTATTTTGACGGTTTTCTAAATCTTGCCTTCTTAATTCAGGAATTGGTATATCAATTCCTAATAAGTTTGTGTCTGCATATCTTTGTGAAAATTCTTGAAAAGTAAACGATCTATGTCTCAATATTTGAGCAGCAATGCCTCGATTAGTTTCTATTTGAAGTGTCATGCATGATTGTTCAAAAACACTCCAATGTTCATGTTTTATACAGTATTTAAGTAGTCGAGAAAAATTTTCATTTTTCTGATTTTTTGGATTACTTACTCTGGCAATATAAGCCATTGTCTTTTCTGCATCAGGAGTTATCGATAGTAATTCAACATTACTCATATTAAATTTTTGCAAGTGTTACTTTTTCTGGTTGATTTTGATATTTTCCTTGTCTGTCATTATAGGTAGTTGCGCATGGATCGCCTTCAAAGAAAAGTATTTGACATATACCTTCATTTGCATAAATGCGGCAATCTGCTCCAGAACTATTACTGAACTCAAGCGTTAAATGCCCCTCCCAACCAGCTTCTGCAGGAGTAGTATTAACTATTATTCCTAATCGAGCATAAGTACTTTTGCCAAGACAAATTACTGTAATATTCTCTGGTACTTTCATTCTCTCTAATGCTACACCTAGGCCATACGAATGGGCAGGAAGTATAAAAAATTCTCCGTCTTTATCTTTCTGTAATTTTGTCTTTTCTAAATTATCAGGATTGAATTTTTTAGGATTCATTACTGTTCCTGGGACATGCCTAAAGATCAAGAATTCATTAGAGGAAAGTCTTAAATCATATCCATATGAGGAGCAACCGTAACTAAGAACTGCTTCTTTTTTATTATGAGGATCTAGATGCCTTACTAACTTTGGTTGAAAAGGAGAAAGCATACCCTCATTAGCTCGTTCATTAATCCAAATATCATTTTTTAACATGGTTTTATGAGCGTAGTTCTGTGAATTGATCTGCCATAAGTAAGAATTTTTTTGGAATTGATGTCCCTGTTAGAATGACATCTCCTGAAAGAAATCGGTTATCAAGTGTTGAGATTAAATCATCTTCAGAAATAATTCCTAACTCAATAGGACGAAAAATTTCATCTAAAATTACTTGATCTTGCTCCCCAGATAATAATTGTTTTTTGCAAAATTCCCATAACTCAATTATGGAATTTTTGATTGATATTGAAATTGAGTCACTATTTATTGTATTTGGATCATTATTTTGTTCAGGTGAGGTTTCAGGTCTAATCCATAAAAGATTACCGCAAAGTCTTATAGGATTTGATACTCCTTGTTTTACCCCTCCTTTCATTAGTTGGGCTAAAAGTACTTTTCTGCCAAGTGCTGCATTTCTTAGTGAATCTCGGATTATGGTCGCATAACTACCTCTATATGAAGATTGATAGATCTGGATTTGACCATTATGTCTTATTCTTTTGATTTTATTTTCCGAATCAGAGGTTTTAATCTGATTAAATTGCCTTTGATCTTCTGAAATATTTTGTGTTGAACTTATGACCATTATTGTTTCTTGGTAAAGATTAACTACATCAAGTATAAGTAGAATTTATTTACGCTGCATATAGTGTAATTTTACTTAAAAGAATATTTTTAGAAAGAAAAAGCAAAAATTGTTACAGTTGATACAAGGAAAATCTGATTAACTATTTAACTTCTTTTTATATTCAAATAAATTATGCTTCCCGCTCAAGGTGGTTTTACTCGCCTTACTTCCCCAAAAAGTGGCCAAAATTCAATTAATTCTGTTGGAGAACGTTTCCCTATTAATAGAACCTTAATGGAAGTCATAAAAGGTTTAGATGGTGCAAGTACCGAGATGGTTGAAAGATCAAAAACTATTTTTTTTCCAGGAGATCCTGCCGAAAGAGTCTATTTGATAAGAAGGGGCGCAGTTAGATTATCAAGAGTTTACGAAACTGGAGATGAAATTACAGTTGCTCTTTTAAGGGAAAATAGCTTGTTTGGGGTATTATCACTCCTCACTGGTCATAGGTCTGATCGTTTCTATCACTCAATTGCATTTACCAGAGTTGAGATGATAACCGCTCCAGCAAATTCTGTTCTAAGGGCGATTGAAGCGGATGCTTCTGTAGGATTATTACTCTTACAAGGCCTATCCAGCAGAATATTACAAACAGAAACGATGATAGAGACATTGACTCATAGAGATATGTCATCCAGACTTGTAAGTTTTTTAATGGTTTTATGTAGAGATTTTGGTGTCGCAGAAGAAAAAGGTATTACAATTGATCTTAAACTATCTCATCAAGCAATTGCTGAAGCAATTGGCTCAACAAGAGTTACTATAACAAGGTTATTAGGGGACTTGAAAGAATCAGGTTTGCTAACAATAGAGAGAAAAAAGATTACAGTTTTTGATCCAATAGCACTAGCAAAGAGATTTAATTGATTCATTTTTATTAAATTAATTAGTATGTAGTAAAGATAAAAAAAATTTGTGTCTGGTTGGCTTTTAATTATTTTCTTACTCTTGCTTGGAGGACTAATCTCCACGTTTGGAGATTTAGTAGGAACTAAAATTGGTAAAGCAAGATTTAGTATTTTAAAATTAAGACCAAAAAAAACTGCTACTTTAATCACAATTCTTACTGGTAGTTTAATTAGTGCATCTTCTTTGTCATTGATGATTCTAGTTAATCGACAATTAAGAGTAGGTCTTTTTAGATTGGGAGACTTGCAGAAAAAATTACAGGAGAGTAGACAGCTATTAATACCTTTAAAAGAAGAAAGAGAAAAACTTGAAAATAAAATTGATAGCAAAGAGACTGAATTGAAGCAACTTGAGAGAAATATTATTGCCTTAAGAAGTGGGCAGGTTGTAATAAGTAGTGGACAATCGTTGATAATTTCTGAGATAAGTGCTAATCGAAAGGTTAATCTTGAGACACAGTTAGCAAAAATCATACAAAATGCAAATAGATTGACTCAAAAAATTGTTATTCCGGAGATAAAAGAACCAGTAAGTATACTACTTTTAAGGAAAAATCATATTGAAGAACTAGGTAAAACAATTATTAAGGGAGGGGATTGGGTTATTAATATAAAATCTGTTAGAAATGTTCTGAAAGGTGAAAATTATGTATATGCATTTCCTGAAATAACTGAAAACAAAGTAATTGTTTTAAAAGATGAAATAATCTCAAAAATATTATTAACTTCAAAAGAAAAAAATATTAATGAAGTACAAAATAAAATTAATCTTTTGCTCGCATCAACACTTGCAGAAACCAAAAGAAGAGGATCCCTCGTAAATGAGATAAAGTTAAAAAGTGAATCGGTTGAGAAGCTAAGAGTCTTTCTTAATAGATATAAGGAAGTTGATCTTGAATTAGAAGCAGTGTCATTAAGAAAAAGTAAGACTGCTCAACCAGTTGTTGTAGAGCTAAAATTTAATACTATTAAATCTTGAAATGACAAAATATATTTCTATAGATCCTGGTAAATATAAGTGCGGATTTGTATTAGCTGATTCATATAAAAAAAAAGTTCTAGAAGCAAAAGTTATTTTGAGTAATTCATTAGTCAAAAACGTAAAAAAATTTCAGAAAAGTGATGAAAATATTAAAGTAATTATTGGAAATGGGACTTCAAGTAGAGATCATATAAAAGATTTAGGATTTTTAAAAGATGATTTATTTATTGCTGAAGAGAAAAATACTACATATAGAGCTAAGGAAAGATTTTTTGAAATTTTTCCAATAAATGGAATTAAAAGATATCTGCCTAGAGAAATTTTTATTTATAACTTAAATCTTGATGCTATTTCGGCGATTATTATATTAGAGGATTATTTAAAATTGACCTTTGATGTTGATTCGAAAGTTAACCCTAAAACTTGGATAAAATAGTGAATTTATAAATATTTCCTGTTTCCAGTTGATAATCTTTTTTAATAAGAAATCTTAAAAGAGAATCTTCTATTAATGCTCTTCCTAATGGGGGATTAACAGATAATCTTCCCTGATTAAATGACCAAATAAAGTTCCATTTGAATTCACTTGCCTCAATGAACCCCTTTAGCTCTTTTGTTTTGAAGTTATATTCTTTAATACTGAGATAAGCGGTTGTTTTAGGTCTAGATTTCATCGTTTCTACTAGTACTAAATGAATTTAATTGAGAAATTATAATTTCATTATTAATTGTGTCCCATTTTTCGATCGATTCAATAATTTTCTTAAAAATTTCATCAAGATCTAGTTTTTCTTTACTAGAGAAATCTCCCAAAACATAAGCAATGGTATTACTTCTTTTTTCCTTTTTTAAATCTGGAGGTGAACCTATACCTATTCTGATTCTTTTGAATTCTTTTGTTTTAATTTTTTCAATTATACTTTTCAAGCCATTATGACCGCCAGAACCTCCTTTCTTTCGAAATCTAATTTTTCCAAAAGGCAAATCAATATCATCAACAATAATAAATAATTGTTCAGGATGAATTTTGTACCAATCAATTATCGCTTTTACGCTATCACCACTATTATTCATGAAAGTATTAGGCATAAATAGTCTGTAATTAATATCATTTATCAAATATTCGCAGTAATAACAAAACAATTTGTTCTTCTTATTTAATTTTAACCCGTATTTATTAGCAATTTCCTCTATAAATAAAAAACCTATGTTGTGCCTATTATTTTTGTAAGTTTTTCCAGGATTACCTAAACCAATAAT
>GL947595.1:1019081-1106298 GCA_000218745.1 Prochlorococcus marinus bv. HNLC2
TTGAGTGGGAATAGTTCAAGAGTAAAAACCATGTCATAGTTTAGACAAAGGCTCACCCGAAGACTACTCGTTTTTTAATATTACCTATTTGCAATGGTTTTTAGCATATAAGTTATCCTCAGGTTTCCTTCAGATAAAAATTCTTTTCTCTATAGAGAAATCGTAGAGTCTTAAATTTCTCTAAATTTTGGTTTTCAAGATTTTAAATTTATCTATACTCCTGGTAATGAGGTAGTTCTGATTCTTCTGGAGGAAAATAGTTATTGAAAGATTTATGGAACTTGCAAAGGTGAAATTTAAATGAGTGCAATTCCAAAAGAGTTATTCGGATTAAGAGTGGAGGTTCTTCGATCCAGAAGAAAAACTTCAGTACTTTATATAGTTGGCGATGAACTACAGATAAGAGTTCCAAATAAAGTAAGAGATAGAAAAATAGTTGAAATTCTTGAAACGAAAGAAAGATGGATTAGAAATAAAGCAATTCAATTACAAAGTCAACCAATATCTAAAGAAAGAGAATTTATTAGTGGCGAATCTTTTGCTCTTTTTGGTAAGAATTTAAAGTTAAAAGTTTTAGAGGGAGGGAGAGTTGGAACTAAATTAGATGGTGATTATCTTTTGACGAATGTAAGAGCATCAGAGATTGAAGATGTAAGAAAATTTAGAATTAAAACTTATATCGAAAAATGGTATATCCAAGAAGCATATAAAAGATTAGAAGAGAAAGTTATTAGGTATTCAGAAATTATTAAAGTATCTCCAAGAGAAATGAAAGTCAGAAACTACAAAACCAGATGGGGTTCTTGTGATAAGAAAGGAAGATTAACTTTTAACTTTCATCTAATAAAAGCACCACATTCGATTGTTGATTATGTAGTTGTACATGAACTTTGTCATATGCTTCAACCAAATCATTCAAAATTCTTTTGGAATGAAGTAGCAAAATATGACCCTTTATTTAAAGAGCATAAGAAATGGTTGAAATTGAATGGTGCAGAATTAATTAGATAAAGAGAAGGAAAGTTAAAGAAGATTTCTTTCCAGAATTTACCTAAAAATAAATAAGAGGGCATTTGTTTGCCCTCTTCGAGTCTTGAACTTCTTTTTCCTAAATGTTTGAAGTTCCTTTGACTCCTGAATTATTTTTACTCCTACTGAATGGGAAAAGATAGTCGTGACAACCACAAAGCACTAATACTCGGGTAATAATACTCTATTAATTTCAAGTTTAATAGGAGGACAATATAGATATAGATCTAGGAGGTCTTATGAAACTATTCAATCAATTCAATGTTCTTCCAAGATACTTAACTGCGTTTAACTATGCAGGATTAAAAGTTAACGAAACTCCAAAAGAACTTGAAAAATGTACTCCTGAATTTCAAAACTTTTGGGAGAAGGAATGTAGAGAACATCCAACAAATCAAAATTGTTTAATTTATTGTGACTGAATTATTAATTCTTAGTGTTTGTTAAATTAATTTACTCTAAGAAAGATGATTTATTTGGGTTTTATTCCAGAAAATCATTCATAAAAGGTACTTAAATACTCCTGCTATGATTATGTTTTTATTTGTAACTATTGATAGTAATTAATAGCGGGATTTAATTATTTGTAGAAGTTTAAGAATTTAATTTTTACTCTATTAGATTTGATTGCTTCATACAGGAAATTAATCTTTTTTGAGCAGTTTCCTCAAATCCCATTTTAAAGAATTTAAAATACTCGCTTTTTTCTTTACAAACTTCTTCTTTTTGTTTATATAAAATCTTTTTTTCTAAGAACTCAAGTCTTGCATTTTTTCTGTTTTCAAGAAGATCTAATGTATGAGGTATGCTATTGAGCACAAATCCAATACAAAAAAAATAAATAACTGTTTTATAGTTTTTTTTAAACAAATTCATATCTTATTTATTTCATATTTAGAGAATAAAGTTTTAAAAATTTATAGTTAAAGTCTAAGTTATTCCTTAAAAAATTCAATTTATTATTGATTATTTTTGAAAAATGGAGGTAATTTTGAAGAAAAGTGATGAAATTTTTAATTCAAAAGACTTTATTTTTTATTAATTAATTATTAGTAGGCAAATTTTAATTCTAAAGTAGGATGGTTTTGAATAAAAAATTAAAAATGAACTTTAAAGAAAGAGGAATAACAGTTGGCGATTTATTGATTTTTATAATAGTTGTTTTAATTTCTTTTTTTTCTATTTCTAAAATTAGAAATGATAATAGTCAGAAATCATTAAGCTATTTTTTTATGAATAATTATCATGATGTGCAAAATAGAGATATTTAATTTAATTTTGAAAGTTAGGAATTAATCCTTGATACTGATTTATGCTGTTAAGTTTTATAAGTTATGAGTAGGTTTATAAAATTAAGTAGATCTACTGTTGAAAGATATATTCAATGCCAAAGATGTTGTTATTTAGAGAAAAATCATAATATTAGGCCGCCCTCTTTACCTTTCACATTGAATATTGCTGTAGATAATTTATGTAAAAATGAGTTTGATTTTTATCGTGAAAAACAAGAACCACATCCTTTGTTTAAAAAGCATCAAATAGATGCGGTTCCTTTTAAACATGATCATATCGATATTTGGAGAAATAATTTTCAAGGACTGAGATATAAATCCTTAGATTATAACTATGATTTTGGTGGTGCAATTGATGATGTTTGGCAAAACAGAAGTGGAGAATTAATAGTTGCAGATGTTAAAGCTACATCTAGAAATGAATTTAATTGGTTGGAAACTTTTCAAAAATATGACTATCCAAAAGCTTATAAAAGGCAGCTTGAAATGTATCAATGGCTTTTAAGAAAAAAAGGATTTAAAGTATCTAACGAAGCTTATTTGCTTTACTTTAATGGTAAAAAGAATGAAAAATTTTTTAATAATACACTTCAATTTGATACTCATTTGATTAAATTAGATTGCTCATCTGAATGGGTCGAGCAAGCTATTCTTGATACTGTAAATTTATTAAGATCAAGTACGTTTCCAAAGCCATCGACAAAATGTGATTTTTGTAATTACATTAAGAAAAGATGGAATTTAGCTAAAAATACCTGATATTAATTTTTGTTGACCTGGTAATTAAATAAATCGAAGCTAATCTTAAAAGGAACTATAACCAATGATTTTGGCTTTTTTACAAACAAAAGATAATAAATTAAGCAATAAATTACAAAAGGATATTATCAAAATTGGTGGTAAGACAATTTTTCTTAATCCATTTTTATATTGGAGGAGAATTGATCAGAATACAAATAGATGGCTTAGAGAGCCTGGTCAAATTGCAGAATTGCAAATAAAAACTAATAGAAATAGATTTTATCCAGAAGCGGATTGGGAGTCTTTAAATAATGATCAAAAAGCTCTTAAGGATGGAACTATTGAAATGTTTTTAAAAACATTAGAGTTGATTTCTACTTTTCATCCTGATTTAAATTCTGGACAACTTTTAGAAGTTGAGAGAAAAATGATAATTAGTAAAAAATATTCTTTTGAAAAATGGGTACAACAATCTTTTGTAAAAAGAGCTAATGCACAATTAAGAGAAAAAAGAAAATTTGAAAGGATAAAATTTATAAGTAGATGGAAAGAATGGTTATCTTTAGAAGAAACTCACAAGGCTCTGCTACCGGTTATTATTATGATATTCGTTTCGTCATTTATAGGGTGGTCGGCAGGTATTTCACAAAATAGCTGCAATCCTTATTTTGAAGACTCTTTGAACAGTAAAATCTAAAATATGGCAGATTTTTTTGATAGCTTAAATCAGTTTTTAAAAAAAGATTTTGTATCTGACTTTAAAAAAATCTTAGAGAATCCTAATAACTTATCAGAAAATATAATCAGTTATTTAAATAAAAATAAAATTGATTTAAACAATATTATTGATATGAAAGAAAATGAAAAAACAATAGATTGTGATCCTATTAAAGATGAAAATATAGATATTCAAAATGATAGTAATGATTATGAAAATTTATTTTTGAGACTTAATAATATTGAAAATACAATGAATGAAATAAAAGAATATCTACAAAAAGATAATTGATTAATAATAAGTTTAATAAAAAATTTGTACGTTTAAATAATCAGCCTTTGATACTGATTTTGTTATCATCGTTGGCTTTTTTATTGATATTATTTAGGCTTATTTATTTACAGGTTTTAAATCACCAAAAGTATCAAAATATGTCTGATCAAAATAGGATTAGGCTTATTGCTACCGAGCCAATAAGAGGACGCATTATTGATAAAAATGGAGAAGTTCTTGCAAATAGCAAATTAAATTATTCCTTAGTGGTCAAGCCACAAATTATAAATCAAAAGATTTGGGATTCATATAAATATAAACTTGCTAAATTATTGAACTTAGATGTAGATAAATTAGACAGCAAATATAATAATTTCAATACTGGTAATCAACGTTTTTCTATAAAATTATCAGATTCTTTATCAATAGAACAGCTTATTCGATTTAAAGAAAACGAAAGAGATTTTAAAGGTATAGAAATTGCTGAGAAAGTTATTAGAAATTATCCATATAAGACATTAGCTGCTCATGCTCTTGGTTATACGTCCCCAGTAACTGAATTAGAATTTAAAATTTTATCAAAAAAAGGTTACCGATTAAATGATTTGATAGGAAGAACTGGCGTTGAGCATGCTTATGAAGATTATTTGCGAGGTCAATGGGGTGGTGAGATGATAGAAGTTGATGCGGCAGGTAATTATCAAAAGTCTTTAGGTGTAAAACCATCCAAAAAGGGAAGGGATGTTAAATTAACAATTGATTTAAAGTTACAGCAAGTCGCCGAGGAAGTTCTTCTTGATAAAAAAGGTGGAGCTTTGATAGCAATGGATCCAAGAGATGGAGCCATAAGAGCCATTGCAAGTAAACCTACATTTGATCTGAATTTTTTTTCCAGAGAATTTAAACCTGAAAAAGAATATAATGAATTGTTTTTTTCTGAAAAGAAACCTTTATTCAATAGAGCTTTAAATGCATATGATCCAGGAAGTGTATGGAAAATTGTAACTGCTTTAGCAGGCTTAGAGTCAGGAAAGTTTCCTGCAGATATATTGCTAGAGACCAAACCTTGCATTACATATGGGAGTCAATGCTTTCGTGAACATAATGATCTTGGATTTGGTTTTATTGGATATGAAGATGCACTAAGAGTTTCTAGTAATACATTTTTTTATCAAGTTGGCTATGGAGTTGGAGTAGATGAGATTTATAAAATTTCTAAAAAACTTGGATTTTCTCAGTTATCAGGTATTGAATTATCTGAACAAGAGAATAGAGGTCTCATAGCAAATAGTGAATGGGCTAAATCTGGTAGAGGTTGGGGCGACCCTGGAACAACTCCATGGATTCCAGAAGATATAGCGAGTATGTCTATTGGACAATTTGTAGTTCAAGTAACACCTATACAATTAGCAAAAGCTTATGCTGCAATTGCTAATGGAGGTTATTTAGTAAAACCTCATTTATCAAAACTACATGTTTCTGGGGATGATATTAAAAGAAAAAAAATTGAAATAAATCCAAAAAATATTATTACTATTCAAAATGGCTTGAAAAAAGTTGTTCAATCTGGCACAGGTGTTGCTATAAACTATGGCACTATTAATCTACCTCCTGTATCCGGTAAAACAGGTACTGCTGAAGATGGAACTGGAGGTGCAGACCATGCATGGTTTGTTTGTTATTCTCCTTCAGAAAATAGTGAATTAGTTGTCGTGGCATTCGCAGAAAATACGCCAGGAGGTGGATCAGTTCATGCTCTGCCCATGGCAAGAAAAATTTTAGAGGCGTGGCATGGAAATAATTAGTTTATTATTTATTCAAATCAAGTCTTTTCATTTGAATTAGTCTTTGAATTATGTCTTCTATGGTTTTTTCTTCTGCAGGTTTGTTGTAGTTGGCTGATAAGTGTCTGCCAACTACTTGAGCACCCAGATGTGCTAATTGCATTCTCAAAGAGGTTATTAATTCGATACCAGGTCCTCCGGAGAAGGTCGCGATTGCAATAGGTTGCCCATTAAAAAGATTTCTGAAGTCATCTCCTGAAATAGATAACCATGCAATAAGATTTGAAAGTATTGGAGGGATAGATCCATTATATTCAGGTGCACAAATAATCCATTTGTCAATTGCAAATAATTTTTCTTTTATTAAATTAACTACATCAGGTATATCCTTATTTGAGTGAATTCTTGGGTTATATAAGGGTATATCTAATGTAGTTAAATCTAAAATCTCAGAAGATATATTTAATTCTTGACTTTTTTTTTGAAAATCATTTGAAAGTTCTAGGTTCTTTCCATTACTTGCAGAAATAATAATAAGGTTTGAGTCGTTTCCCATTGTTTAAAAATTAGAATTAATAATTTGAACCACTTTTACGATGATGCACAGCAGTTAAATCATCTTTATTGAGTACATTTCCATAGTTTACCTCAGCATAAATAACCCAATGATCTCCGCATTCCATTCTCTCTTTTACTGAGGCATCTAACCAAGCTAATGCATCAGGAATAATTATTTGTCCATTGGGCGTTTCTTCTGTTTCTAAGCCTGAGAATCTATCTTCGCCTGGAGCAAAGGGTTTAGAGAATCTCTTTAAAGGTTCTTTTAAATTATTAGAATTTAATATGTTAAGAGCAAATGAGTCACCTTTTTGAAGAATTGATTCAACTGCTCTGTCTTTCGCAACAGAGATGCTTAATCCCGGAGGCGAGAAGCTTGCTTGACTTACCCAAGAAGCAAGCATGGCGCTTCTGATATTATTTTCTCCTTTACCTTTGGAAGCTGTTAACACACATAATGAACCGACAACTCTGCCTAAGGCTTGAAGGGTCGGGTTCGTTTTGCTTGATATCATACCAGTATCAGATTTACGTGTTTTTTGTCTTGATTTTTTAAGTATCTTTCTGCCAAAATGTGTCCCAATTTCTTCAATTTCCTTTATTTTTGGCTTATTAGGACTAAATTTTATTCTGATTGGTTCAAAACTAAAAGTAAAACCTCCATCTTTTAGTTTTGATTCAAGTAAATCAATAGCTTCTCCACTCCAGCCAAAACTGCCAAATACTCCTATAGGTTTTTCTCTATCTCCTTCTGATAATATGCTCCCAAGTGCGCTAACTATTGGAGTTGGAGCATGGCCTCCTAGAGTAGGAGTGCCTAAAAGATATCCATCTGCTTTTTGTATAGATTTGATTAATTCCTCGTTAGAGGTGAATTCACAATTAATACTTTCTACTTCAACTGATGTTGAGGTGACTCCTTTAGCTAAAGCATCTCCTATTGAGGCTGTATTTCCATATGCACTAGCATAAATCAATACAATTTTTGGTTTATTAGTTGATAAGCTTTCTCCCCATCGAATGTAATCATTTATAAAACTTTTAAGACTATACTCAATAGCAGGTCCATGTAATGGAGCAATAATCTTAATATCAAATTCAGATATTTTTTCTGCCAGAGAAGTTATTTGAGAAGACATTGGAGTCATTAAACAATTGTAAAAATGTTTTCTATCTTCCTCTGTGGATAGTCTATTGCTCTCCGACCACTCATCGCAGGCTAAATGACATGAAAATAATTTCTCACTAAAAAGTATTCCAGAAGTCTCTTCATAGACAATTAATCCTCCAGGCCATCGAGCGGTTGGTGCAGGTATTAAATGAAAAATATTATTCTTGAAAACTAATTTTATCTCTTTCTTGATTAAATTGATTTGAGGAAGTTTTACTTCTAAATAATCATTTTTGCCTGGTTTTTTTTGGTCCCATAATTCGCAAATCAACTTTTTTCCAGGTATTGAACATGTAATTGTTAGATCTGTAAAATTATTTGCTGTGTTTTTTATAGTTTCAACTATTTTTGGGCTTATATGTCCAGTTATGATATTTAATTTTTTTAGATTAAATTCTTCAAAGTAATAATTTAATTTTTGTATAAAATTTGCAGCATAGGTGATTTCTGGCGGATGAATTATCGTTAATAAATCATCTTCAATAAAAATAAAAGTATTAAAAGAAGTACCCTTTTCCAAATTAAATTCTAATTCAAATTTTTCTTTTTTTATATCAAGAAATCTTATGCAATTTAAATTAGGACTTATATTAAAATCTAGTAATTTTTGCATCTATTAACTTATTAGTCATTATTTTTACTAATTAATTACAAATTTTAATAGTGGTTTGCTACTTTCCTATGGTGAACAGCAGTCTTACAAGATAGATCTGACACATTCCCATTCTCAACGACACCATAAATGATCCAGTGATCAGGAGTTTCGAGTCTCGAAATTACTTTGCAATCAAGAAAAGCTAGTGCATCAGATAATACAGGACCACCTTTTGCAAGATCCTTAATAATATCTACATCAGCAAATCTATCTGCGCCAGGAGCAAATCTTTTTAAGAAATGCCTAAACATTTTTTGAAAATTATCTTCTCTTAAGATATTTACTACAAAAGTTTTATTTACTTGCATAAATGATTCGATTGCCCTGTCTTTCGCAACGGCAACGGTTATACCTGGTGGGGAAAAGCTTGCTTGGCTGACCCAGCTAGCAACCATAGCACTTTGCCTGAAAGTTGAATCTGAACCTTCACTAGCAGTAACCACATATAGACCTCCGCTTAATCTTCCTAAAGCTTTATCTAAATTTGAATCAAGATTTTTAATCGATGCAATATTTTTCTTTTTATTAATAAGCTGGCCTAAGTCAGTCCCTGCTTCTTCGAATCTTTGGTAGATAATAGGATTTGGAGACTCTTTTACTCTTAGAGGACTTAATGCTTCTTTTTGTTTTAATTCTCTTAATTTATTAGCCAATGAATCGATGGGTTCATCATTCCCGCCAAATGAATCGTATGTTGCTGTAAATTGTTTTGGTTTTAGTGCTGCGAATAGAGTTCCTATTGACTCCTGTAAATCGACATCAGAATTAATTGGCCAAGTCGGTATAACTACAGCTTTCGCTTCTGTAATTAAGGCAGTTAATTCTTGTTGATCAGAAGATCTTAGATCAATTAATTGCACCTGCGCATCAGCTTTACCAATGCCATGAGAAAGTGCTTGACTTAAACGATCACAAAAACCGTAATCACTTATATAACACACTGCTACGTATTCATTACCTTTGTTTTTATTATTACTCCACTCAGAATATTTATTTTTCCAAAACTCTACGTGATTTTGAAGAATTGGGCCATGACCGACTGCAATAGAGTTCAACAGAGGGAAGCTTATCGATTTTTTTTATTGCCTGAATGACACTACGAGCATTTGGACCCATTAAACAATCGTAATAGAAGCGAAAGTCTTTAAAAATTTCTTTTTGATTCGAGTCAAATAAATCATTTGAGCAATAATGTAAACCGAAAGCATCACAGGTATATAAAACTTTAGTACCGTGATCAAAAGAAAAAATTGTATCAGGCCAGTGAAGATTGGGAGCGCTAATAAATTCAATATTATGATTGATCCCACTTTCACTATTTGTCCCAAGATCTAAGAATTCACCACTTTTAACTTCTAGACGTTTGAAGGGTCTGTGTATTTGATCTTCAATGAATTTGAGTGCAATTTTTGATCCGACTATAGTAATTTCAGGATTAAGATCTAATAAGTCAGAAATTAAACCTGAGTGATCAGGCTCTGTATGACTAGAAATTAAATAACTAATTTCTTTAGGGTTGACTTGCTGAATTAAGTTATCTAGCCACAAACTCTCAAATTTAGAGTGTGATGTGTCTATGACTGCGATCTTTTTTCCTTTAATAATAAAACTATTATAAGTAGTCCCATTTCTGAGGCCGAACTCAATATCAAATCTACTTCTATCCCAATCTAGTGATCTTATGGCAATTGAATCTTCTGCAAAATTTCTACATTGAACGGATAGTTTTTGTTCAACGTGAGATATGTCAGAAGTATTGGTTTTTGTAGAAGATACCATAATACAAAAAACTTTATTTATTAACTTTAGTTCAGTAGAATATAGTTTCGCGTGATTTTTGTCGTGAAATTAAGGAAATTGTGTATTTCTTAATCATTTAGTTCACAACTTATTCTAGAAATGGCATCTACAATCAATGAATTTCCTTCAACTGGAGACGAAATTAGAAAATCATTTTTAGATTTTTATGAAAGGAAAGCTCATAAAGTTATTCCAAGCTCATCATTAATACCGGAAGATCCAACAGTTCTACTAACCATAGCAGGAATGTTACCCTTTAAATCAGTTTTTTTAGGGCTAAAAGAGCGACCTTCAGAGAGAGCAACATCAAGTCAAAAATGTATTAGAACAAACGATATTGAGAATGTAGGAATAACTGCACGACATCATACTTTCTTTGAAATGTTAGGAAATTTTTCGTTTGGCGATTATTTCAAAGAGGATGCTATCAAATGGGCTTGGGAACTAGTAACTAATGTTTATAACTTAGACCCAAAAAATATTGTGGTAAGTATCTACTATAAGGATGAAGAATCTAAGGCAATCTGGGAAAAGGTAGTAGGAGTTGAGACAAGTAGAATAATTAAGTTAGATGAAAAAGATAATTTTTGGTCTTCAGGTCCAACAGGACCATGTGGGCCATGTTCAGAACTTTATTATGATTTTCATCCTGAAAGAGGAACAAATAATATCGATTTAGAGGATGATGATCGATTTATAGAATTTTATAACTTGGTTTTTATGCAACATAATCGAGATATAAATGGAAATTTAACAGATCTAGCATCTAAGAATATAGATACTGGAATGGGACTAGAGAGAATGGCGCAAATACTTCAAAATAAAAAAAATAATTATGAGACTGATTTAATCTTTCCAATCATAAAAAAAGCTTCTGAAATAGCAAATATTGATTATCAAACTTCTACGGATAGTAAAAAAACATCTTTAAAGATACTTGGAGATCATACCAGAGCAGTAATTCATTTAATTTCTGATGGTGTAGTAGCTAGTAATCTTGGTAGAGGATATGTTTTGCGCAGATTACTTAGGAGAATGATACGACATGGAAGATTATTGGGGGTTAGAAAGAACTTTTTAATGGAATTAGCTGAAGTTGGGATTCAAATGATGAAGGAAACTTATCCGGAGTTAGATATTAATGCTGATCGGATTTTGAAAGATATTGATATTGAAGAATTAAGATTTCTTGAAACTCTAGAACGAGGCGAAAAATTAATAAATGAATTTTTAATCTCAGGAGAAAAAATCATGTCTGGATTGAAAGCATTTGAACTTTATGACACTTATGGATTTCCTTTAGAGCTTACCAAAGAGATATTAGAGGAAAATAATATTCAAATTGATTTACAAGGATTTGAAAAAGAAATGGATTCTCAAAGAGAAAGGGCTAAAGCTTCTTCTCAAAACATTGATTTAACTCTTAAAGGATCTATTGAAAGAGATATTGAGTTATTTGATAAGACGATTTTTAATGGCTATCAATCACTGAATTCTCTTGGGAAAATACTAGGAATCTTTATAGATTCTAATTCTGTTACTAATGCATCGGAAGGACAATATGTTCAAATGATCTTGGACCAAACATCTTTTTACGGAGAGTCGGGTGGACAGGTTGGTGATGTAGGAGTAATAATTTCTGATAATGCGGAAATATTGATTGATAAAGTTATTCGTAAAAAAGGTGTATTTCTACATTGTGGAAAAGTATTGAAAGGAGTGATTTCTTTAAATCAGTCAGTTGAGACAAAAGTGGATAAGTTCAACAGAGCAAAAGCGGAAGCAAATCATACAGCAACGCATTTACTTCAATCGGCTTTAAAGATAATCGTAGATAAAAGCGTAAGTCAAAGGGGGTCATTAGTCGCTTTTAATAAATTGAGATTTGACTTTAATGCTTCTCAACCCGTATCTACAGTTCAAATAGCTGAAGTTGAAACTCTTGTGAATAAATGGATAATGGAGAATCATCCTGTCGTTGTAAAAAGTATGCAAAAAGATGATGCTTTAGAAGCAGGAGCATTAGCTATGTTTGGAGAAAAATATGGGGATATAGTCAGAGTTGTAGATATGCCAGGTGTCTCTATGGAGCTTTGTGGCGGTACGCATGTTCAAGAGAACATCAGAATTAGGCTGTTTCAAGATTATTTCTGAGGTTGGTATTTCTTCTGGAATTAGGCGGATAGAGGCGCTATCTGGTCAATCAGTATTAAATTTTTTGAGTGAAAGAAGTTTACTCGTTAATCAACTTAGTGAATTATTAAAATCCAATCCTAAACAGTTATTTGAAAGAGTTAATATACTTCAATCTGAGCTTATTATTAAAAATAAAGAAATTAAAAAAATAAAAGAAGAGTTAGCATCTTATAAATATTCTTCCCTTTTGAATTCTGTAGAAAAGTTTGGACAGTGTTCAATTTTAGTGAGTGAATTAAATGATCTAGAAGGGAATTTGATGCAAACTTCAGCTTTAAATTTAACTTCTAAATTAGGAGATAATTCAGTTGTTATTCTGGGAGGAGTTCCAGATAAATCAAATAAAAAATTATTATTTGTGATTTCATTAGGATCAATATTAGTAAGTAATGGCTTGCATGCAGGTAAATTAATTAATAAAATTGCAGGATATGCTCTGGAGGAGGAGGAGGCAAAGCAAATTTTGCTCAGGCAGGAGCAAATAATACTGAGAAGTTAAATGATGCATTAAATTTTGCGAAGGGATTTTTAAGAAGTGAATTAAATAATTATTTGGATAAATAAGTACTTTCTCTTAGGCTTGATTCAAATTGTGTAATTAATTTTTTTGACTCAGCAATAGTTATCTTTTTATTGTTTATTGCTGTTTCACATTTTAATCTTATTCTTTCAAGTAAATCATCAACATTATAATCAAATACTTTTAATATCTCAGCTTTGCTATCCTCTTTAATCATATTTGTGATTTTGTAGTCTTCAGAGCTAGTAATGTCTATATGAATAATATTTGTGTTACCAAATAAATTATGTAAATTACCCAAAGGCTCTTGATATGCGCCTGATAGAAAAATGCCAATAAAATAATCTTCATCTTTATTGAATCTGTGAAGATGTAATAATGATTTACTATTACCTTTATCAATAAAATTATTTAATTTTCCATCAGAATCACATGTTAAATCTGCAAAACTTGCTTCTAAAGCTGGTTTTTCAGAATGTCTATGTATTGGAATTATTGGAAAAATTTGATTAATTGCCCAGGTATCGGGAATAGATTTAAACACAGAGAAATTGGCATAATAAATTGATGCAAGAATTGATTTAATATCTGATAAATCTGAGTGAATGATATTTTTATATTCGATAATTTTTGTAATTTCTTTTGCACATTTCCATACTATTTTTTCAACATGCGCTCTTTCTGTGAGATTCATATATCCCAATCTAAATGAAGATAATGAATCATCCTTGAATTTTTTTGTATCATTCCAGAGCTCAATTATTTTTGACAAGTTGTCATCATCTATATTTAGAGATTTTATTTGATTTAGTGTATCGAGAAGATTTTTGATTATTAATGAATTACTATTCTCACCTTTGATATTTATTTCGTAATTCTCATTATTTGTTCCTAGAACATTAAAAATTAATACTGAGCAATGACTTGCAATTGACCTCCCGCTTTCTGAGATTATTATTGGGTGATCAACATTATTTTGATCACAGTAATCCTTTAATGTAGCAACAACATCATTGGCATAATTTTGTAAAGAGTAATTAGTTGAATTACTTGTGGGTGTTTTACTACCATCGTAATCAATACCTAATCCACCTCCTACATCAATGTATTTCATATGTGCACCAAGTTTGTTTAGTTCAACAAAGATCTGACTAGCCTCTTGTAAAGCATTTTTTATGATCTTAATATCACTAATCTGACTTCCTATGTGAAAGTGCAGCAAATTTAATTCATCAAGTAGTTGCGAATCTCTTAATTCTTCAACTGTTGTCATAATTTCTGGAATTGATAATCCAAATTTTGATTTATCTCCAACTGATTTTCCCCATCTACCGCTACTTTTACTAGAGAGTTTGGTTCGTATACCAATTATTGGTTTAGAGCCTAGCTTTTTAACTGAATCAATTATTCTTTTTACATCATCTCTTTGTTCAATTACTATTACTGGTCTTTTGCCTAACTTCCTAGCTAAAATGGCCATCTCAATATAATTTTTGTCTTTATATCCATTGCAAATTAAGAATGCTCTTTCATTTTTTAAAAGGGATAGTGCGATAAGTAATTCTGATTTACTTCCAACTTCTAATCCAAAATCCCACTCAGATCCATACTCGATAATTTTCTCAAGCATAGTTTTTTGTTGATTACATTTAATTGGGAATACTCCTTGATATCTATTTTTATATGAATAAAATTTAATTGCATTAATAAAAGAATTATTTAATTCAGAAATCCTATCTTTTAAAACATCATTAAATCTTAAAATCAACGGAGGTTTAATATCTCTATTTTGTATTTCTTCAACTAATTTAAAAAGATCGATCGACTTCTTATCGTTTGTATTATTTGATATAGCGATATTACCTTTTTTATTTATAAAAAAATATTTATCTCCCCATTTGTCAATTTCATAAGTGCGAATACTATCAGAAATTGACCATTTTGTATTGGATGTATTTTCTTGATTAAACAAAGCAGTTATAGTTTGAAATAAAAAAAATGATCTTAGATTCAGTCATTTAATAGTTTAATGATTTGTTCTTAAGATGCTACTTTAAATAAAGGATATTCATAAAGATTTTAAATGACTGAACGAACTTTTATTGCAATTAAACCTGATGGTGTTCAACGAGGTTTGATATCTGAAATTATTGGCAGATTTGAAAGAAAAGGTTTTAAATTAGTTGGTTTGAAACAATTAATCCCATCAAAAGAACTTGCACAAAAACATTATGGGGTTCATAAAGATAGGCCTTTTTTTGGAGATTTAGTTGAATTTATTTCCAGTGGACCAGTAATTGCGATGGTTTGGGAGGGAGAAGGCGTTATTTTGAATGCAAGAAAATTAATTGGTGCAACTAAACCTCTTGAAGCTGAACCAGGAACTATTAGAGGAGACCTAGCTATTGATATTGGCAGGAATATAATCCATGGGTCAGATGGATCTGAAACTGCAGCATTTGAAATCAATCTATGGTTTGAAGATTCTGAGATTAATGAGTGGAAGACCTCAGATTATAAATGGAGAGTAGAATCCTAATCAGTTTTCTTTAAACCTTGCATAATTAAATTTCTCAAGAAATATATTTTCTTTATCATTTAACTTGCATTTAGTTATAACCTTATAAATTAATTTACTTGTTATGGCTGAGAATAAAACACCATTTCTATAATGTCCTACTGCTAAAAAGAGATTTTTGAGATGTGTTTTTCCAATAATTGGTTTAAGGTCTGGTGTTGCAGGTCTAAATCCCCACCAGTGCTCCATATGAGGCCATGTCACTGCTTCTGGGAATAATGATTTAATTCCATCTTGGAGAGTTTTTATACCCTGAGGAGTATTTCCAGTGTTAAAGCCGGCATTGTTTCTACTGTTGCTCCTACAATTACTAATCCATCATCGCGAGGAACCATATAAGTTTTAGGTCCGAAAAGTACCCTATTTATTCTATTAATTGGTCCTTGAATAGAGAGCATTTGACCTTTAATTGGATAGATAGGTAGATCAGTCATGAGTTGTCTGCTCCAGGCTCCGCAACATATGATGGCTTTTTCATAGAAAATAGATTTGATTTCTCCAAAAGCATTTAAGATTTGGACACCTTTAAATTTATTGTTTTCATAAATTAATTTTGTAGCATTAGTGCCCTCTTGAAATTGCACTCCATGAAATGTACATGCTTTTTCAAGTGCACGCATTAATCTTCTACGATTATCGATTTGTCCATCTTGTTTGAAAAGTAATCCGTGTTTCCATTTCGCATCAAGCCCATATATTTGTTCCTCGAGTTCCTCTCTATTTAAATATTTGCCATATTTGTAAGTAGGGAATTTTTCTAAGTCTTTTATCTCCTCAAATGGAACAACTATTCCACAGTTTTTTAATCCACAACTGATCTCGCTATCAATTTCTATTTCTTTAATCCATTGTGGGATTAAATTTTGACTTTCTTGGCCGAAACTAAGTAATTCATCGCTAAGCCCTTCTGCGTGAGCAGCAAGCATTCCTGCTGCAACAAAACCAGCTGCCTCGGATCTCTGTTTACTTAATACTTCAACATGGAAATTTTTTTTAGCGAATTCATATGCAAGAGATAAGCCTATTAAACCTCCGCCAATAATTAAAATTGATTCTTTTTTATCAGAATTCATATAATTTTTCTTGATTTATATAAGTTTGATACTTTTTTTACTTTATATTTCATATTATTTAAAGAAGGTAACTATTAGTAAATGAAGAATCTTGAAGCTTGGGAAGCTGTAATTGGTCTAGAGACTCATGTACAGCTTAATACTAAAAGTAAAATATTTACATCTGCTTCAACAGCTTTTGGTGATGATCCGAATACTCATATTGATCCAGTTGTATGTGGTTTACCAGGAACATTACCTGTCTTAAATGAAAAAGTATTGGAATACGCTGTTAAGACTTCTTTAGCGCTAAATTTAAATGTTGCTGAGCATTGTAAATTTGATAGAAAACAATACTTTTATCCTGACTTGCCTAAAAATTATCAAATTTCTCAATTTGATGAACCTATAGCAGAGGATGGTTGGTTAGAAGTCGAAATTTCAGAAAAAGGCAAAGATTCTTATATTAAAAAAATAGGAATCGAGAGATTACATATGGAGGAAGACGCTGGCAAATTAGTACACGCCGGTAGTGATCGTTTAGATGGTTCAAAATATTCCTTAGTAGACTATAACCGTGCGGGGATTGCACTGGTTGAGATAGTCAGCAAGCCTGATATTAGGACAGGAAGAGAGGCCTCTGAATATGCTTCAGAGATAAGAAGAACGGTGAGATATCTTGGAGTTTCTGATGGGAATATGCAAGAAGGATCTTTGAGGTGTGATGTAAACATTTCTGTACGTAGAGGACCAGAAGCTCCTTTTGGCACGAAAGTTGAAATTAAAAATATGAATTCATTTTCTGCTATTCAAAAGGCTTGTGAATATGAAATCAAAAGACAAATAAATGTTTACGAAGAAGGAGGTGAAATTTATCAAGAGACCCGATTATGGGATGAATCAAAGCAAACAACAAAAAGTATGAGGCTTAAAGAAGGAAGTAGTGATTATAGATATTTCCCAGATCCTGATTTAGGTCCAATTGAACTTTCTAAAAATCGTATTGCTGAGTGGATGCAAGAACTACCAGAATTACCTTATAAAAAAAGGCATAAATATGTTAATGAATTTGGCTTGTCTGCATATGATGCAAGAATTCTTTCTGATGAAATTTATATGGCTACATTTTTTGAAGAAACGGTTAAGTATGGTGCAGATCCTAAAATCGCTTCAAACTGGATTACTAGCGATATTTCCGGCTACTTGAAAGCAAATAAGCAAGCTTTTAATTCAATTAAGATGACATCAAAAAATCTTGCAGAGATGATTAGTTTAATTTCTAATAATACTATCAGCGGTAAAATTGCAAAAGATATCTTGCCAGAAATCATAGAAACAAATATTTCTCCCAAAAAATTAGTAGATCAAAAAGGGTTGGCAATGATTAGTGACTCCTCCAGTTTGGAAATCATAGTAGATGAATTAATTAAAAATCATCCTGAAGAAGTAAAAGCTTATAAAAACGGCAAAACTAAATTACTTGGATTTTTTGTTGGACAGTTAATGAAACAGACAAAAGGCAAAGCTGATCCTAAACTTGCAAATAGAATTATTTCGTCAAAGTTAAATAGCTAAATTAACTGATTAATTTTTGTTTTCCAAGTCTGATTATCCTCATCGCTACTAATCACTACATCTGATAGTTTTTCTTTATCAATATCATTGGATTGTGAATCTATAATTCTCTAGCCTCTTCCTCTGATATTTTATCTCTATTCATTACTCTCTTTAATTGTGTGTTCTTAGAACATTTAATAAACCATATTTCTGTACATAGATCTGTAAAGTTTGCCTCAAAAAGTAATGGAATTTCTAAAATTAAACATTTATTATTCATTTTTATAACATTTATTTTTCATTCTCTCTTTCACTAAAGGATGAATTATATTTTCTAACCAAATTTTTTCAGTTGGCTTTTTAAAAATAATTTCTTTTAGTAGTTTGGTCTTAATTTCTTTTGTGGGAGATGAAAAATCTATAATTCTATTCCGAAATGTTTAATAATTTTTTTATATGATTTTGTTTCTGAAAGTAAAAATTGCTTAGCAATTTCATCTGCATTAATAATTTCAATTTTTTTAAAATTTGAAATATAGTTAGCAATTGTTGTTTTACCAGAAGCTATTCCACCTGTAATACCAATCCTTCTTTGTTTATGTTCTAGATTGCTAATCATAAATTCCTGAATATAGTTTTTGTAAAAGAAAATGAAGAATGGCTACTATAAAATTATATTGGTAATGGAGAAAAATTTAACTTGGCTTGGACTTTTATAAATGATTCTGAAAAAATACCTGATAGCTTTTTATTCTCAGGAATATCAGCAGGATTAAAAGTTTCTAATGAAAAAAGATCTCGCATTAATTTTAGCTCCTCCTAATAGCATTTTTACTGGTTTTTTTACAAATTCAGTTGTTAGAGCTTCTTGCGTAGACATTTGTATAAATCGTCTTCAAGAATCTTTTGGTTTTGTTAGAGCAATATTGATAAATTCGGGACAAGCAAATGCTTGTACCGGTGATAAAGGTCTTATTGATTCATTAGCTGCTACAAAAGAAGTTGGAGATATTTTAGGTATACCTGATAATCAAATACTAATTTGCTCTACTGGAGTTATTGGTGAATATATTCCTATGAAATGTCTTATAAATAAATTACCTTTATTAGTTAAGAATTTGGATGAGAGGAATTTTAAAGATGCGTCTGAGGCTATTTTAACTACTGATTTAGTCCCCAAAAGTTTCATTATTGAAAGATATATTGCTGGGAGAAGAATAAGGATTGCAGGTTTTGCAAAAGGGTCAGGAATGATTTATCCAAATATGGCTACAATGCTTGCTTTTATTATTTGTGATGTTGGTATTGAGAAGAAGATTTGGGATGCGAATGATAAAGGATGCACTTCGGTCTTCATTTAATTCAATTTCTGTTGATGGAGAAACAAGTACTAATGATTCTTTTATTGCTATTAACTCAGGTGAACCTAATAGAAAAACAATATTTACCTATTATTCATGAAGGTATTGATATGGTTTGTAAGAAATTAGCTAAATCAATTGCTAGAGATGGCGAAGGTGCGAATTGTTTAATTGAAGTAATAGTGGAGAATGCAAAAAATGAATCTGATGCATTAAAAATTGCTAAATCTATTTCTAATTCGATGCTTGTTAAAACAGCAATACATGGCTGCGATCCAAACTGGGGAAGAATTATTGGGGCTGCTGGAAATACTGGGGTTCAATTCAAACTTGATGATGTTGATTTATTTATAGGCGAATTTCAGATTTTAAGAAAAGGCAAGTTGATGCTTTTTGATAAAGAAAAGGTGGGCAGCTATATAAGAAGCAAAATGAATGGAGATTATTTAGTAAATGATATTGTTCGAATTATACTCAACTTAAACCAAGGAAAAAGTAAAAGCATCGCATGGGGTTGTGATTTATCTAAGAAATATGTTGAGATAAATAGCGAATATACAACTTAATGATAAATTCTTTATGTTTTTAATTTAATACGAGTAAATTATTTTTTAAATCTTCAAAAAATCTAGAGGAATTATTTTATTTATATCAAGAAATAATATAGTTCCAGCTCCAATCAGTGCTCCAAAAAAACCAGTCAAAAAATAAGTCGATAAATTCAAACCGCTTAAAGAATGCTCAATAGAGTTTCTTTTTGGCGCTTTATCAACAATTTTTAAGCGCTGATTGGCATTTGGTTGTTTGAGCTGTTGGTGTCGGATGAGGGCTTCGAAATCAGGCATGAGATTTGAGATGCGATAGAACAATAAGCAGACCAACCCGTCATTCTACGAGGGTCTGATCTGCCTAAATCATCTACTGCCTCATAAACTGCATTGCCAGATGCTTCAGCCTTATCGAATGCTGATAATAACGGTATAAATCCATCAAAAACTTCTAATCCGAATTTTAAAAGAGCTGCTCGAGCTTGAAAGGCGGCCTTTTGCTTTCTTGAATCTACTTTTACGATAAGAACAGCATGCTTGACTTTTTGACTATTTAAGAGGCTTGCAAGTTCAACTGTTAATTCTACGGATCTTGCTTTTGGAGTTGTAGGAATTATTACAAGATCTGATCCATAAGCTAAATGTTTTAATTCTTCTTCATCACTACTCGCTTGACCATCTGTAATTACTATTTCGGCATCTCTAGTGCCTTTCGCTGCAGAACTTACAGGGAAAACAGGAAAAGGAATATTCCCCCTCGAACTATATGCTAACGCTGAACGATTCTTATCTGCATCTACAATACATACTTTTTTCCCTTGAGTATGCCAAACACTTGCAAGATGAATGCTTGTACAAGTTTTAGCTACTCCGCCTTTTTGACCACAAACTGTAATGAACAATTTTTTTTATATTTTTCCTACTTTGGAGAATATTCTCTCTTGTGTCAAGAGGAAAAGGATAAAAATAAAAAAAAGTCAAATTTCTAGAAGAATGATTTATATCATTCTAGAATTAGATAAACTATGTAACATAATAATTAGTGAAAAAAAAGATTGGTTTAGGTACTTGGGCTTGGGGAAATGAATTATTTTGGAAATATAATCAAAATTCTGATAAAGAATTGCGAGATACTTTGCAAGAAGCAATCAAAAGAGGTTTTTCAATAATTGATACAGCTGATTCCTATGGGACTGGTAAATTCAGTGGTAGAAGTGAGCAATTATTAGGTAATTTCTTGAGTGAAATTCCAAAATCTCAAAAAAGAAAGATTCAAATTGCAACAAAATTAGCTCCTTATCCTTGGAGGATTGGAAAGAAAGGATTTATTAAGCCTTTTTTCAGTAGCTTAGAAAGATTACAAAACGAATTAGATATTGTTCAACTTCATTGGTCAACAGCTAAATATAATCCCTTACAAGAAGTGCAACTACTTGAAAATTTATCTGATTTAATTAATGAGGGTTATCATTTTAAGATTGGTTTATCTAATGTAGGCCCAAAAAGACTGCAAAAACTTATTCAATTTTTAGGAACTAAAAATAAAGTTATCAGCTATGTTCAGGTTCAGTTTTCGTTGCTAAGTCCAGATATTAAAAAACAAAGAATACTTAAGAGAGTTTGCGAACAGAATAATATTAAATTTATTGCTTATAGTCCATTGTCTTTTGGGATACTTTGTCAGGATCCAAGTTTTATTAATAAAACTAAAAAATCTTTTTTAAGAAATTCAATTTTTAAAGCATATGATCATTCCACTTTAGAATTAAGGGAAACTATTAAGAAGATTGCTAAATCGAGGTCTGTTTCGATGGCTCAAGTTGCAGTAAACTGGTGTTCTTATCAAGGAGCTATTCCATTAGTTGGTTTGAGAAGAAAATCTCATGTAGTTGATATTGCTCAAGTATTAAAGTGGGATTTAAATAAAGATGAATATGAAAGATTAGAAGATTCGGCGAAGAATTGTAAGAAATTACCTGGAAATCCGTTTAGCAGTAATTAATTCTTATAAGAATTATTTCGCAGAGATATTATTTTTTGCATTTTTTACAGGAATATTGTTCCAAAGCTCAGAAGGAAATTTTTCTCCAGTGAATCTTAGTATCTTAGGATTGAAATTAACTAATATATCATTAATATTTTTGCTTGAAATCATTCTAATTTAAATTTTTTAATACCATAAGGGAATTCAAAGAGAATGCTCTCAGTATTTATACCTATATGTTTACATAAAAAATTATTATTACATAAGTTTGCAGCAATAATTACATATTAAAAAAAATTTTTTACTCTAAAAATAAAATAAAAAAAGAAGGAGCCCTTCCAGGCTCCTTGAGTCATTTGGTTGATAAGGCTGACTTAACCCCATCTCCTAGTTATCAAGCAGCAACTGGTGCTGTTTGACGGGAGAAACTAACGATTTTGTTAGCGTTTATGTGTTTGCTCTAACCGAGCAGGCTTCAGTCATCTTCCTTATACCCCGTCGAAACCATTACAACCCCTTGAGTGGAGCTGAGCGGAATCGAACCGCTGTCCGAAATATCGGTTGAGATCACCTAGTCCAGATGGACATTTATATTCTGACAGGCAAAATAAATAATGGATAGTTATTTGACTATTTTTCAAAAATGTTTTGAATTATTTTTATGAATATAATTGCTTCATCCCCAGAAGGTTTAGAAAAAGTTTTAGCTGAAGAAATTAGTAATTATGGTGGAAATAATATTCTATTTCAAAAAGATGCGTATCTTTTCGATGTAATCATGAGACTTTTTATAGATTACATTTTTTTTCTAAAATTGCTTTTCGTTTTTATAGGCAAATTTCAAGTTTTCAATGTTTTGATAAAAGTTCTTTATATGAAGGAGTGCAGTCTTCATTTGATTGGTTGAAATGGATACCAATTGATAAGACTTTTTGTGTTTATGTAACGGGGAAAAATACTAATTTAAGGCACTCTCATTTCACTGCTTTGCAGGTTAAAAATGCAATAGTAGATTTGCAAAAAGCCACTTTTGGTGAACGATCAAATATTTGTATTAATAACCCTTATTTGATTATTCATTTACATATGTATGACAATCAAGCAGTTTTAAGTTTGCAAAGTACAGTTGAGAGTTTACATAAAAGGGGGTATAGGCCATCTCTGGGTAAGGCTCCGTTAAAAGAAAATTTAGCTGCAGGATTAATCAAAATAACTGAGTGGGATGGCTCAATACCTTTGGTTGATTTAATGTGTGGTTCAGGTACTTTTCTAATTGAAGGTGTATCTAATGCTTTAAATATTCCTTGTATTAAAAAAAATTATCTTTTTAAAAATTGGCTTGATTTTAATAAAAATATTTATAATAAAGAAATTTCAAAAATACAAAATAATTCTTTTAGAAAACAAAATTTTTCAAAAGTAATTGGCTGTGAGATTGATAGAGAAGTCTTTCTTCAAGCTAAAAATAATATTTCACTTATCAGGTTTTTCTCAATATATAGAAATCTATAATAAAGATTTTTCTAATTTTCAATTAGATAGTAAACCAGGAATAATTGTTTGCAATCCTCCTTACGGTAAAAAACTCGGTGAAGAAAAAGATCTTGTTGAATTATATTTAAAAATTGGAACATATTTGAAAAATAATCTTTCAGGATGGGAATTTTGGTTGCTAAGCGGTAATCCATCATTAACAAAGTATTTAAAAATGAAAGCCAGTCTTAAAATCCCTGTCAGTAATGGAGGTATAGATTGTAGATGGATAAAGTATCTTATAAGATAAATTATTTTTTTCCTAAAACAGCCTTTGTAGTTTTTCCTAAACCTTCTATTGTTTGAGGTAAATAAGGACCTTTAGCTAATTTGCCTCCTAGTTTTAAACTTAAGCCTGCAAGGAAAAGATCAATAAATAGAATTATTAATAAATTATATTCTATTTTCCAATTATTAATTTTTTCTAAAAATAAATAACCTATTAAGTGAATGATAATAAGAACAATAAATAATAATATTGCTCCAATTGCTATAAATATACTTCCGCTTATTAATCTTCTTTTTTCTCTATCAACTTCTTGTAAGGCAATTCTTACATGCAGATCCATTACAGAGCTTGCTATTGCCGATAGTCTTGAGGCTGTATTTGTAAAACTTTTATTTTTTGATTTATCCATTTATTTTTTTCCTGCTCCAATAATAGAACCAATTAATAGACCTATTCCTGCTGCAATGGCTATTGATAAAATTGGTTTTTTTCTTATTGGCCCTTCAATTTTTGGTCTTAAAGTCTGGTTTAATTCATCTAGTAATTCTTCTAATTGAGTTTCGATTGGTTCAAGATGATCTGCAATTTCCCAGTTATTAGATTGTATTGAATCAATAATTTCAAATAATTGATCTTTGATTCCTTCGGATGATTTTCCTGTATGTTTCGAAATAACTTTTGCTAAGTCATCAATACTACCCTTTGTTTTTTCAATAGTTTGTTGTGCAATATTTGGCCAGCGTTCTTGAATAAGAGGTATAAGCTTATCTAGTTTTTCAAAAAACCACTTATCAGAAATTTCGTCATATTCATGAATGACGTTCTCACTCTCTACTTCTTGATTGTCTTTTGGAGGATGAAAAGTTTCCATTAATCCACCTCTTTTTATTTTTACCTTAATCCCTTATTCAATAATATCAAACCCATATATCAAATTTAGTACATTAATCAATTTAAAACATATAAAAGTTTATTTACATTTTAATTTTCTGTTTTATTTGTGTAATAAGGTGTTGTTATATTAATTTTGTTTTATTTAATTAATCCTTTTATCATGGATATTACACTTGCACCAGTTTTATTCGCTTCTAAGACTATTCCAACAAGCTTAGGGCTTATTTTTGCAGCCCTTGCAGGAGCAGGCAGTTTGCTTTTCATAGCTCTTAGATTTGTTCCAGATTCAGGAGAATAATTAAATTTTCAGACACCAGCTATTCGTTATTTCAAAAATAAAAATTGATAAAAATATAAATATTCTTTTCAAGTTTTTTCTTAAAGATGAATAAATGGGTTCTTTTGCAACATAAAATTGATAAACCAGATTGCGATGACAATCACTATGATTTTCTTGTTGAAAACGGTAAAGATTGCTTAACTTGGAAAATATTTGAAATTCCTCAAATTAACGGTCCTTCAATTGAAATTATAAAACAAGTAAATCATAGATTAATTTGGCTATATCGTGAAAAATATACCTTATCAAATGAGAGAGGACAGGTTCAAAGAAAAGATTATGGTATTTACTATATAGTTGGAGGTTTTTTAGATGAAGACGACTTTTCTTTAGATTGAATGGAAAAATTTTTAATGGAATATTCAAAAAAAAATTTAATTCGTGCCAATTAATTTCAGAGATAAATTAAAAATTTACAATATTCTTAATATATCTATTGAGATTTCTCAGAAATTAGCTAATCTTACTTAGCTATTGAGACGTCCGATTGGTATACATCAATCAGGTCGAGTTTGAAAATTTTAAATCTTTTGGAGGAAATATTTCTATTCCTCTTGAAGAAGGTTTTACTGTGGTTACAGGACCTAATGGTTCAGGTAAGAGTAATATTCTTGATGGAATACTTTTTTGTTTAGGCTTAGCTAACAGTAGAGGAATGAGGGCCGATAGATTGCCTGATTTAATAAATACTTCGAAAGTAAAAGAGGGTAAATCTTCAGAAACTTCAGTTTCAGTGAGATTCAATATTGAAGGTTGGTCTCAAAGAGAAGAAGCTGCAGATTTAGATATTGAAGAGGAGCATTTATCTTTTACTAAAGAACAAAAAGAATGGGTTGTTTCAAGAAAATTAAGACTAATGCCAGGAGGTTCTTATGCCTCAACGTATACCTCTGATGGAAAGCCATGTAATTTGCAACAGATTCAAAAACTTTTAAGGGATATAAGGGTAGACCCAGAAGGAAGTAACGTTGTAATGCAAGGTGATGTAACAAGAATTGTATCTATGAGTAATAGGGAAAGAAGAACACTCATTGATGAACTAGCTGGAGTTGCATTATTTGATACTAGGATTGAACAAACTCACTCTAAACTTAATGATGTGTATGAAAGGCAAGAAAGATGTGAAATTTTGCAAAACGAATTACAAGCAAATAAATTAAAACTTGAAAAAGAATGCGAAAAAGCAAAGATATATAAAAAATTAAAACAAAAATGTGGTGAGCTTTCAGAACTAAAAAAAGTTATTTTGTATCAAGATCAAGTTAAAAGAATTGAGGAGATTAGAAAAAAGGATTTAGATTTAGATGAACAAAAGAAGCAATTAATCTTAAAACAAGAAAATTTATCAAAAGAAATTCAAATTTTGATGAATACACTACAAGTTATAGATTCTGAGTTAAAAGAAAAAGGCGAAGATAATTTAATTAAAGTTAATTCTGATATTGGAGGAATTAACACGAGCTTAAGAGAATTAGAAAGATTATCTTCCATAAATAAAAATGAAGGCCAAAAATTAAAAGATAGTAGAGATATGATTGCAATATCCAAAAAAAATTTAGAGATTGAAAAGAATCAATTAGATTCATTTGATGAGACTGCATTATTTAACTTAGAAAAAGAAATAAAAAGCTTATCTGATACTCATAAATTATCTAGACAAAAACTTTCAAAAGCTGCTGACCAGTCAGGAGAATTGTCTAAGAAAAATCAACAAATCAATAGTGAAATTGAAAGCCTTCAAAATCTGATTGAACCATTGAATTCAAAAAAAAGAAATCTTGAAGAAGAGATGATTGAAAATAATATTCAAAGAGATGAAATTTCTTCTCAGATAGAATCACTATCAGAAGATAAAAAAACTATTTTTAATTTGGAAACTAATCATCAATTAATGATTAATGAAAAGAAAAAACACTTAACTACGATTCAATCAAAAATTAATGATTTACAAACTGATATTACATTATTGTCTAAAACAATTACTAGGGTCAGCGAAGAAAGATTAAAATTAGAAAAAGATTTGTCTAGATTTGAAAGTCGAAAAGAGGCATTGAATGAGACTAGAGGTTCATACTCATTAAGGATTCTTCTTGAATCTGGATTAGAAGGTATTCATGGTTATGTTGCTCAATTAGGAGAGGTGAATGAAAAGTATAGGTATGCACTGGAAATCGCTGCAGGAAATCGATTAGGCCAGATCGTTGTAGATAATGATTCTGTAGCAGCAAAAGCTATTGATATTCTTAAAAGGAAAAAAGCGGGAAGATTAACTTTTTTACCTCTCAATAGGATTAAAAATTATTCAAAAAATCAGTAATCACTCGTGTTTGGCAAAATGATCACATTGGTTATATAGATAAAGCTATAAATTTACTTAAATTTGATGAAGTTTATCATGATGTTTTTAAATATGTATTTGGAGAGACCCAGGTCTTTTCTGATTTAACTTCAGCAAAATCTATAAAGTTAAAAAATAGAATAGTAACTCTTCATGGTGAACTTCTTGAGAGTAGTGGTGCTATTACTGGTGGAAGTAAGCTAAATAGAGATTTAGCTTATAAATTTGGCTCTAATAATGAAATTGATGAAGTAAGTCCAATAAAGCAAAGGTTATTAACAATTAATGATTCGATTAATACCGCAAATAGCGAGTTATCAAAAAAAAATATTAAATTAGAAAATCTAATTAAAGACTATAGACAATTTAATGATGAGTTAGTAGCAATAACCAAGGAAAAAGATCTTAACAAAGCTCTTTAAAGAATGTTGCAGAAAAGATCGTTTTAAATTCTAATAGATTAGGGAAACTTAATGATCAAAATAATTTATTAAAAATAAATTTAAAGAAAATTATAAATATATTTTTGCCTCAACAAAAAAAATTGGATAATTTAAAAAGTTCTCTTAAAGAAAATTATAAACAAAATCCAAATGAATCAATTTCAAATATAAATAAAGATTTTGAAGGAGTTGATATTGAACTTGAAAAACTTATGAAACATAGGAATAACATATTAGAGCAAAGAAATCAGACAGAGCTAAATAAAGAAAGAATTTTAAATGAGCAAAAACTTATATCTGTTAAAGAAAAGAATCTTGATGAATCTATAAAAAAATTGGCTAAATCACATTCTGAATGGATCCTTAAAAGAAATGATTTACAAAAAGACCTAGCAAGTCTTGAGAAAAAGAAAAAAATTCTTGAAAAAGACTTAGGTGTTTTACGTAGGAAAAGAGATGAATTAAATTCAAAGATTTCAAATAAAAGACAAGAATGTAATGAAGTAGAACTCAAAATAGATTATTTAAATCGCGATAAACATGCACTTTCTGAAGAAAAAAGAATAGAGAGTATTAAGCTAGATGAATATCATAAGGAACTACCAAATCCTCTTCCTGATTTTGGTGAATATGCGAATAAAGATATCAATTACTTTCACTCTGAAATTTCATCTTTAAATTCAAAATTAGAAAGTTTAGAACCTGTTAATATGCTTGCGCTAGATGAGTTAGAAGAGTTAGAAGAGCGATTAAATGCTTTAGTTGAAAGACTCACTATTTTATCCAATGAGCGATCAGAATTGCTTTTAAGAATTGAGACTGTTTCAACAATGCGCCAGGAAGCATTTATGGAGGCGTTTTCAGAAGTAGATAAACATTTTAGAGAAATTTTTGCATTACTATCTGATGGTGATGGATTTCTTCAGTTGGAGAATAACAAGATGCCTCTAGAGGGGGGGTTGACTTTAGTTGCTCATCCTAAAGGTAAAAATGTCAGGAGATTAGCTTCAATGTCAGGAGGAGAAAAGTCTTTGACAGCATTAAGTTTTTTATTTGCTCTCCAAAAATATAAACCATCGCCTTTCTATGCTTTAGATGAAGTTGATAGTTTCTTAGATGGCATAAATGTAGAAAGATTATCAAAATTAATATCATCTCAGTCATCAAATGCACAGTTTATAGTTGTAAGTCACCGCAGACCTATGATTAGCGCATCCATGAGAACTATTGGAGTTGCACAAGCAAGAGGTGCTCATACACAGGTGATAGGTCTTCCAAATGCTGCATAACAACACAAACCTCAAATTTTACTCCAGAATGTGTAATATTATTTTATGAGTTTGTCTAATTCTTCATCAAAAAATGATCCATTAAAGTCAATCCCCAGTGATCGACTATGGTTAAGATCTGAATTAATGGGTACACAAGTAATTACTACTGATACAGGTAGGAGACTTGGGGTTGTGGGAGAAGTAGTTGTGGATATAGATAGAAGAGAAGTCATAGCCTTAGGTTTAAGAGATAATCCTCTTACTAGGTTTCTCCCAGGCCTCCCAAGATGGATGCCTCTGGAAAGTATAAAACAAGTTGGAGATGTAATTTTAGTTGATTCTTTAGATTCATTAAGTGATAATTTTTCTCCTGATAGATATGGGAAGGTAATAAACTGTCAAGTTATAACTGAGTCAGGACAGCTGCTGGGTAGAGTACTTGGTTTTTCTTTCGATATTGAAACAGGAGAATTAATTTCTTTGGTTACTGGAGCCATAGGTGTCCCTTTGCTTGGAGAAGGCGTTTTAAGTACTTGGGAGATCCCTGTAGATGAAATTGTTAGCAGTGGCACAGATAGAATAATTGTATATGAAGGTGCCGAAGAGAAATTAAATCAATTAAGTAGCGGTTTGCTAGAAAAATTGGGAGTAGGCGGATCATCTTGGGATAATCGAGAATATACAAAATTCTCTTCCAATTTAGTTCCCGTAGAAAATCAGTTGCTTTCTGGAGTAGATACTAATCAAGAAACTCTGCTTTTAGAGGAATCACGAGAAGAAGAATTTATTGATGAGAATGAAATCGATGATGAGCTTGAATATGTTGCATTAGATGATTCTCAAGATAACTCAACAGTTAAAAAGCAACTTTATTTAGATAATGATTATTCTCAAGAAAATAATTTTGATAATGATTCTATTCAGCCTCAAAGAATTACAAAAAAATCATCAAATAAACGTCCTGTTGAGACATCAAATGAAACTCTTGATATTGAACCTATAGATCAACAAGATCTCCTGATTGATCAAAAGGTCTCTAATCCTGTTGATATTGATGATCCTTGGTGATTAATTTAATTACTTATTGAATCGATTATTAATCTCGTTAATTTTTGAACAGCTCCTAAACTTCCGCGCTCTTTCTTTAAATTTCGTCTTTGATCTTGTAAAAGATTTGAATTACTAAGTAAGTATATTGCTTCATCAGCAATTTCTTTTGGTTGTATTTCTCCAATTCTTTCTGGAACTATAAGTCTTTTGGCTTTGATATTTGGCCATGCAAAAAATTGTTTATTATTTAGATACCAATTTTTTACGCACGTTGAAATAATTTTATTAATTATTGGTATTTTTCCAATAATTCCAAATATGCCATCCCATGAATTCATTAGATTTAAATGTTGTGTTGGAAGGACTACAATCATAGGAAGGTTGATCGCAGCTAATTCTGCGGTATTCGCTCCCACTGTTGTTATTGCTAGCTCGCATTGTCTTAATATTTGATTCGAAGGACTACTTGAAATTAAATAAATTTTTGTATTATTTTCGGTCTGTAGTTCATAATGAAAGATAGATTCTTCTAATTTTTTAATATATTTAATTTTCGAAGAATAATTTCTTGCTAATGGATTTTTATTGCTCTGATAATATAAAAAATCTTTTATATTTGTCGTTGGAGCAATAGGAATCATCAATTTAATATCACTGCTACTTGATGAAATATGATCAGCCATTTCTAGGAAAAATGGTATACCAATAGATAATTTAGTTTTTTTTGAGCCAGGTAAAATTGCTATCCATCTTTCATTTTTCATTTCAAAAGTATATTTACCTTCATGGTTTATATCGGCCATTAAATCGCCCACTATTCTGCATTTTTTTTGATATTTGAACGGTAATCTTTGTTTTACTTTTTCATTCATTGCCGCAATAGATGAATTCCATCTAGGCCATCTCGCTTCCCACTCTGCATATGTAATACATTTATATCCAAGCCTTTTCGCTAGTAAAACGCTCCATAATTGATCGCCTCCAAGAAATACTACTATTCCACTATCTGGCCATTTTATGAAGGAAGAAGGGTTAATTAATAATTGCCAAAACTTTTTTGCAGGAGTAACAAGATCTAAGTCTGGCCATTTTTTAGCTATTTCATATTCATTGCCATTTGCATTTGGACAAGGAACAAGAATTAATCTCAGGTGAAAATCAATGTGTCTTTTGGATTTTAAAGTTAGTATTTCTTTTTTTAAATTATTTATAACTGGCTTTACCCAAGTAGTTAATTCTCCAGGTCCATTTGAGATAATAACCACTGCAACTGATTTTTTTTTCATTGCAGTCAACCAAAGTAATTTATGAAGTGCGGACGGCGAGACTTGAACTCGCAAGGCCTAAGCCACACGCTCCTTAGACGTGCGCGTCTACCAATTCCGCCACATCCGCCTGCAAGGCTTTATTAATTGTTTTCAAAAGCCATATATATTCTACAGGAAATGATGCATTGTAAATAATTGACTTTTAATAAATAATTTTTGTAATTCTTTTCTATTGCATTAAGGATGATAATTAACCATATAAACGTTTTAGGTTGTATTCTTATTCAAGAACCAATCAAATTAAATTTAAATTTCATGTGTCATTTTTATAAATTTTTTATTTTAAATTAATTTCTTTAATAATGGTCCAAAAAGTTTTAATCGCTAATCGTGGAGAAATCGCTTTACGAATTATCAGAAGTTGTAGAGAACTTGGTATTGCTACTGTAGCTGTGTACAGCACAGTAGATAAAAATGCTTTACATGTGCAATTAGCTGATGAAGCAGTTTGCGTAGGAGATTCATTGAGTAATAAGAGTTATTTAAATATTCCAAATATTCTTGCTGCAGCCACTTCAAGAGGGGTTGATGCAATTCATCCTGGTTATGGTTTTCTTGCAGAAAATGATAAATTTGCTGAAATGTGTAATGATCATGGAATTATTTTTATAGGCCCATCGCCAAATTCGATTAGGTTAATGGGAGATAAATCAACGGCAAAGGAGACAATGGATGGTGTCGGGGTGCCCACTGTGCCAGGGAGCAAAGGTTTACTGGTGAGTATTGATAAGGCATTTAAATTGGCAGATCAAATGGGGTATCCTGTAATTATTAAAGCTACTGCGGGTGGTGGTGGAAGGGGTATGAGACTTGTTGAGAAAGCTGATACCTTAGAAAAAATGTTTAAAGCTGCTCAAGGTGAAGCAGAAGCTGCTTTTGGTAATGATGGACTTTATATGGAAAAATTTATTAAAAAACCTCGTCATGTAGAGGTTCAAATCTTAGCTGATAAGTCTGGTAATGTAATTCATCTAGGAGAAAGAGACTGTTCTGTTCAAAGAAGACATCAGAAATTGCTTGAGGAATCACCCAGTCCAGCTATTAATAAAGAATTAAGGGAGAAGATGGGTAATGCTGCTATAGCTGCTGCCAAAAGTATTAATTATGAAGGTGCTGGAACGGTTGAGTTTTTAGTAGATGAAAATGAAAAATTTTACTTTATGGAGATGAATACTAGGATTCAAGTTGAACATCCAGTCACAGAAATGGTAACTGGTGTTGATCTTATAGCTGAGCAAATTAAAATTGCTGCTGGTCAAAATTTGGAATTTAATCAAGAACAGATTCAATTAAATGGACACGCTATCGAATGTCGAATTAATGCTGAAGATCCAACTCATAATTTCAGGCCATCTCCTGGAAGAATAACAGGATGGTTGCCTCCCGGAGGGCCAGGAGTAAGAGTAGATAGTCATGTTTATACTGGCTATGAAATACCTCCTTTTTATGATTCTTTAATCGGTAAGCTTATAGTGTGGGGCAAAGATAGAAATACAGCAATAAAAAGAATGAACAGAGCTTTAAATGAATGTGCTGTGACTGGAATACCTACTACAATAAATTTTCATTTAAATTTGCTTGAAAAACAAAAATTTAAAGAAGGAAAAATTCATACTAAGTATGTAGAAGAAGAATTGCTTCCTAATTTCTAGATATTGTTTATTAATTTAAATTAGCTTTTAATATTAATTTAATAATACCTTGCTGCCCTACAAGTATTTCGCGCATAAGACTTATGATTCCAATCCATATAACTGGGGTTACATCAACTCCTCCAATTGGAGGTACGATTTTTTTTGTGAACTTCAGAATTGAACTTGTAGGTAAAAGAACAATTATCCATAATCCTTTGGAAGCATCAATCTTTGGATACCAAGACATAATTAGCCTTATGAGGAAAGCCAAAGTAAGCAAGGATAACGATAGTCCTAAAGTAATATCCAAAAAAGTTAAAAATTTTGTTTGCAATGAGATCACAATTCTTTAAAGCATCTTAATAAATATCCCATAAGTACGGATTATATTCTTATTATTAATTGAGAATTTAATTTTTGAAAACAAGTGATTCAAATTTCTCAACTAATTTTATCAGCAAATTTTTCTCCAGAAGTTTCTAATAACTCAGCAGTTGGAATGATAGGTAGTTTTATCGCAGCTGCATTAATAATTGTTGTTCCTGCAACAGCCTTTTTGATAACAGTTAGTCAAAATGATAAATTAGATGCTGAGAGAGCAGGCAAAAGACGCTAGTTTTTATAAAAATATTACGTAAAATAGATATATAGAGAGTTTTAAAGCTCTTTCAATTTTTTATGGGAGAAAAATTGTGGTCAATGCTAGTCTCAATTGGGCAAGTATTGTTGGTATAGTCCTCGCGGTTTGCGGGGGAGGACTTTATTTTTTAAGGTCTTTTAAACCTGCATTAGCTCGTGATTATGATGTTTTTTTCGCCGCTATTGGCCTTTTGTGTGGAGGAATTTTATTTTTCCAAGGATGGAGGCTGGATCCAATTCTTCAATTCGGTCAATTTCTTCTTGCAGGCACTACTGTATTTTTTGCTTATGAGAGCGTTAGATTAAGAGGGATAGCAACGGATCAGGCCAGAAGAAGCTCTTTCTTTGAAGATGACCAAGTTCCAAATATTCCAAGAAATTCTTCAAGAAATAGATGGGAGGAAGATTATGAACAGTTTGATGAACCTGATAGACCCTCAAGAAGGTTTAGACCACAAGATATTGATCAGGAAGATGATGATTTTGGTGAGGAGAGGACTCGCTCCCGAAGAGTTTCTAGAGCTATCCCAGAGTCTGCTGTGAGCAGAAGGCGTTCAAATGACATAAGTGAAAATGAGTATAATCGTGAATTTTCTTCGAGAAGGCGTTTTAAAGCTGATGAAGATCAGGGATCAAGGAGGAATAATTTTGGTGATAGAAGAAGTATCAGAAATGAAGTTAAAAGAGGGTCTAGGCCATCTCCTAATAAAAATGCCTCTATACAAGCACCTGAAGATTCCCTTCCTGATTTATCCTCCAGCACATCTAAAACTCAGAGAGTAAGAGGAACTATAAGAACGCAAACCTTGAAAAATAAGGTAGAGGATGCATCTTTTACTCAAAAAAACAGTAATTTGAATCAATCAAAGCAAGTACGTAGAACAGCAAATAATCCAAAATCAAATAATAGGAACCAAGCAGGAAGATATAACGTAGGCTCTAAAAAAGACAAGCCAAGGGATAATAGTTCAAGATTTGATGATTAATTAGTTTAGAATTCCTGCCCAAGAAAAGAATGATTTTTTACTTAATATTTCAATTATTAATATTGAAAGAAGACCTATCATGGCAAATCTGCCATTAGTAATTTCGGAGTATCTATTCCACCCAAAATTATAATCATTTGATGGATCGTAATCTTTATTTAAATCTACAGTGCTTTTATTTGTAGTAAGATCTCCTTCATTTTCATTTTCAAGATTAATCATAGAGGATTCATTATTATCGCTTAAGGACATAATTATAAGTTAGTTATTAAAATTATAGTTTTCAGCGGTTAATAATTTCCAGTTTCCGTTACCGCTTAGTTCTAATATATTTTGGTGAAAGTCTTTAAGACTTGGTCTATGACCAACGCTGATCATTGATAAATCTCTTTTTTTGAGCAAATTATATAGTTTTTTTTCGGTTTCTATATCTAGAGCACTTGTAGCTTCATCAAGGACTGCAAATCTTGGTGAATTCAGTAACAACCTTGCAAATGCTAATCTTTGCTGTTCGCCTAGTGAAAGAATTCTTGGCCAATCCTGTTTAACATCTAAATTAGGATATCGAGTTGATAATGATGATAAATTTACTTCATTAAGAACAGATAACAAATGGTCATCACTAAACTTATCAACTTCTGTTGGGTAACATAATTGCTCTCTTAATGACCCAAGAATCATATAAGGTTTTTGAGGAATAAAGAGTAAATCTCCAGTTTTTGGTTTTTCTATATGGCCAGTTTCTGGTTCCCATAAACCACTAATCATTCTAAGTAATGAGGTTTTCCCGCATCCAGATGGACCTACAACTAATAATGATTCATTAGTATCTATGCTTAGACTTAAGTCTTTAATTATGGTTTTATTTGATCCCGGAGGAGAAAGATCAGCATTTTTTATTAAAATTGAAGAATAATTAGTCGTTATATTTTGATTTTCATTAGGTTTTTCTTGACTAATGGATTCAACCTTTGATTGGAAGCCTTCAAGTCTACCAATGCCTGCAGTGAATTTTGCAAGTTCTTCGATTTGATTCACTATAAAGAACAAAGAACCTTCAACCATACTAAATGCAAAACTAGCTTGTATAAATCTTCCATAATCAATGTCACCATTAAAATATGGGATTGCCATAATTAGATATGGGAAAAAATTCCCTGCATAATTAATAGATCTCCTCATTACATCTATAATCACCCTCCAAATTATTAGAAGATTAAAATTCCTAACTACTTCACCTAATCTTCTTTCGGTTTCTGATCTTTCAGGATTCTCGCCTGAGTAAAAAGCGATTGATTCTGCATTATCTCGAATATGAACAAGTCCGTATCGAAAATCCGCTTCATATCTAAGTTGATCAAAATCTATTTTTACAAGGTTCTTTCCAGCAATAAGTAATATCGTGGTAGCGAATGCTGCGTATCCAAATAATGAAAAGGTTAAAGTTCTACTAATGCTCCATAAAATTAAAATATTCAATGAAAATGTTAAGAGGGCATCAAAAACTCCTAAAGTGAAAGTTAAACTTTGGCCAGTAAATGCTCTTGTGTCATCTGTAATTCTTTGATCAGGATTATCCACATCAGTTTGTTCTTCATCATTAGGATTTAACTGATAATATGCTTTATTAGTCATGTAATCTTTTACAAGACTTTTAGAAAGCCATTCTCTCCAAATAATTCCTAATTTATAAGTAAAAAATATTTGAGAAACTCTTATTGGAAGGGCTATTGCAAAGCAACAAGCATATATTCCAAGAATTCTGTAAAAACCATCTTCTTGCTTCTCAACAAGTGCATTAGTTAAATCTCTTGCAATGAATCCTATTCCAGCATTAATTCCATTTACAGCTAATAACATCAAAACAATGACTCCTAAAAAGAGCCAATGCAGCCATCTTTTATTTTTTAATTGTTTTCTTAAACTAAAAAAACTTGCTGATCCAATGAGAAAAAGACCTGAAAAAAGTAAACCCCAGGAACTTGACCATATTGTATTAATTGTTTTTACTACTCCACCAAAATATTTCTCTAAGAGGATTGGTTGGATACTTTCTAAAAAACTAATTAAGCCTGTCAGTGAAACTAGGACTATTCCTCCAACAATAAAAAGTAGTGATAATAAAAGCCAAACAAACTGTATACCTGTACATTGATCAATAGGGAGAAAAAAAGGTTGAGATAATTTTCTTAATTTCTGTATTTGATAAAAAAACTTGGATTTATTTCTAAATGTAGTTGTCATTAATATTAATCTTATTTAATGGCTTTATTATAAGGTAATTAATTTAAAGATTGACCTAATCCCATCATTGATAGTGCCCAGCTTGGTAGATTTAGGTAATTTATCAACTTTAGATCAAATTGATGTACTTGTATAAAAGTTATGTCTAAAGCCCACCAGATTAAGAAAGGAAGGTTAAAGAGAATCTGTAATTGCCATTTATAAGTGATAACTTTCCAGATTTTGTTTAAAGTTGATTTTTGATTTTCATCAAGTTCTTCCCAATTTTTATTAATCTGATAAAAAAGATTTTTTGATTTTTTTGAATTTAGTGAATTAGGTGTATCCATTATTTTTGTTATTTATATACTTATAGCTTAGATTTTTGTTTAACGAGAGTTTAACCTGGAGGCCATTTCATTGGTCTACCAGCAAGAAAATGAATATGTAGATGAAATACAGTTTGACCAGATTCAGCACCATTATTAATTACAGTTCTCCAGTTTTCAAGATTTTTGGAAATTGCAATTTTTTTGCCAACTAAAAGTAAATGTCCTAATAAATTTTTGTCTTCATCTTCACAACTTAATAAATTAATAATTGGCTTCTTGGGTATAACTAAAAAATGAATAGGTGCTTGAGCTGCAATATCATTAAATGCAATGCAATATTCATCTTCATATAATTTATCGCAGGGTATCTCTCCTTCGATAATTTTTGAAAAAATTGTTGTGTCCGCCATATTGAATTAACCCTTTTATTTGTTAATTGGAAAAACATCATCAATATTGTATCCTTCCTTAGATAATTCTTTTTTTAGTTCTTCATTAGAAGTAACTCTATCTAAAAATAATATTCCCCTTAGATGATCTACTTCATGTTGAATACATCTTGCTAATAAACCATCAGCATTCATCTTTCTTGGTCTACCCATTTCATCACGGAATTTTAATTTTATTGTTGATGGCCGAACGACATTTAAATATATCCCTGGAATACTTAAGCAGCCTTCTTCATATGAGTTTAAAGTAGATCCAAAAGCTGTGATTTCTGGATTAATAAGAATTAGTGGTTCTGCTGCTGAGTCTTCAAAATTTATATCAATAACAAGTAACTCTTTGCTAATTCCAACCTGAGGAGCAGCCAACCCAATTCCTTTGGCAGCGTACATGCTCTGCAGCATATCTTTAGCTAAATCTCTTGTATCAATATCTACTTTGCTAATTCGTTTTGCATTAGTTCTGAGTGTTTTGCTGCCTAATTTAAATATTTCTAAAGGTGGATTTTCAATTACTTCTTTGCTTACTTTTAAATTAGAAACATCACTTCTAGTCTTTCTTGCTAATTTTGAAAAATGATTTGGCACTTTTGAATTACAAATTAAATTTATAGTTAGACTATAAAAATAGTAACATTTATTTGAAACTTTAATTGCAATAAGCTAAATGATTAACCATAAAGAATTAAATGTAAAAAGTGTTTATAAAGATAAAAAATTCTTTAGTGAAACTAATATTATTGAAGATTTAATTTTTTGGAAAGAAAGATTAAATATTGCTGGAAAAAAAAATAATGCAATATTTACAAGACCAATAAATAATCCTAATTCAGTAACTCAAAATTTAACTGGTGATCAATTCTCAATAACAAGTCTTTTTCATGGTTATGGAGGTCAATCATATAAATGCATTAAATCTAATAATCAACTTTTGATTGTTTGGATAGACCAAATATCAAAATCTATTTGGATTAATAGTTTTAAATTTATAAACTCGGAAGATTATAAGGATCATTCTCCTTATTTAATAAGTAATGATCAGCCTAGAAAGTTAACTAAATCTATTACTGGAAATTTTGATGCTAGCTTTGTATTGATTGAGGATAAAACTTTATTTGGATTAATTGAAATTCATAATGTAGATTACTTATTTAAAGTTGATATTTTTAAAGAGGAACAAGATTTAATTTTTCTTAAAAAATTTAATAACTTTGCAGGATCATTATCATCAAATATAAGTGAAAACTTACTTTCATGGATAGAGTGGGATTTTCCATTTATGCCATGGGAAAATAATAATCTTTTTTTTGCTGAACTAGATAATAATTGTGAATTAGAAAATTCTATAAAATTAGATAAAGAGATAATAAGTAATTGTGAAAAGATTTCTTTTTTTCAACCTTATTGGATTAGTGATAATTTATTAGTATGCTCAGAGGATAGTTCAGGTTGGTGGAATTTAATATTTTTTGAGGTAAATGATTTGAACAATATACATATTAGGAAAAGGATAAGTAAGGAATTTTTTGAATATGGTTTACCTCAATGGGTATCAGGAATATCATTATTTTCAGGATTAAAAGATAATTTTTACTGTTTAGCTAAGCATAAAGATAATTGGATATTAGAAAATTATCAAAACTTGCATTTTGTTAGAAAGATAGATTTACCTTATACAACTTTAAGTGATTTAAAATCGTACGCTAGTAATTTAATATTGAAAGCATCTAATCAAGTTTGCGAAGAAAAATTAATTGAATTAGAAATAAAATCTTTGCATAAAATTCAAATTAAGCAAAATAAAATTAAGCCTTTAGAGTCAATATCGCAAGCTGAGTCAATTTGGTTTGAGGGATTTGATAAAAGGAAAACTCATGCATGGATTTATAAACCTACTAATTCATATTTTCAAAAACCGCCTTTAATGGTTAAAGCCCATAGTGGGCCAACAGGTTATTTTAACGGATCACTTAATCCGGAAGTTCAGTTTTGGACGTCTAGAGGATGGTGCGTTGCAGAGGTCAATTATGGAGGCTCTTCATCTTTTGGTAAAGAATATCGAAATCGGTTGAATGGGAACTGGGGAATAGTTGATTCTATGGATTGTAGGGCTCTAGTTAAAATTTTAATTTCTGAAGAATTGGTTGATAAAACTAAAGTTGTTGCATTAGGTAATAGTGCCGGGGGATTAACTGTATTTAATGCACTTTGTGGAGATACACTTTTTAAAGCCGCAATTTGTAAATATCCGGTTTTAGATTTGAATCAAATGCATTTTCATACACATAGATTTGAAAAAGATTATTTAAATTCACTTATAGGAAATTTTGAAGATAATAAAGATCAATATTTTGATAGATCTCCAATCAATAAAATTAAACAGATTTGTCAGCCTGTTTTAATTTTTCATGGTAAAAAGGATTTTGTAATTGACTATAGGATTTCTTATGAATTTCATGAAAAACTTTTGAATAATAATATTTATTCAGAAATTCACCTTTATCAAGAAGAAGGACATGGTTTTAAAGATTTGAAAAATAAGATAAATTGTTTGAATATATCAGAAAAATTTTTGAAGAAAATTTTCAATTAGGAGTTTATTCTCAAAAAATTAATTGTTTCTTTAAGTTTAATAATAAAAGTATCTATATCTTCTTTTGTAGTTGTAAAGTTCATACTTACTCTTGCTGTAGATTTTATTCCGAGATGTCTATGAAGGGGTTGACAACAATGATGTCCGCTCCTTATACACACTCCTTTAGAATCAAGTATTTCTGCAATATCATTTGAGTGTATGTTATCAACATAAAAAGCTGCTAAAGAGGCTCTGTTTTGATCATTAGTTGGAGATGGACCTATAATATGCAAGTTTTCGATATTGCTCAAATGATTAAATAAATATTGAGTTATTTTTTTTTCATAGTTATTGATATTATTTAATCCAATATTTTTTATATATTTCAGTGCTTCTGCCAACCCAATCGCTTCAGCAATTGCTGGAGTACCCGCTTCAAATTTATGTGGTAATTCAGCCCAGGTACTTTTTTCTTCAAAAACATCTTCAATCATTTCTCCTCCACCTAGAAAAGGGGGGATCTCATTAAGTATTTTCTCTCTGGACCATAAAAATCCTATTCCAGTTGGGCCACATAATTTATGGCCTGAACCGGCAAGGAAATCAATATTCAATTCTTGAACATCAACTTTAATATGAGCCAAGCTTTGGCAAGCATCTAAAAGGACTAATGCCCCATTTTCTTTAGCTAGTTTTGTTATCTCTTTAATTGGATTACAGCACCCTAAAGTATTACTTATATGTACTAAGCTTACTAACTTTGTTTTTTTATTAATCTTAGATTTAAGGTCTTCCATATCTAGTTCACCCTCATTATTAATTCCGACATATTTAATTTTGCATTTATTTTTTGTTGCTATTAATTGCCAAGGTACGATATTACTATGATGTTCCATAAGGGTTAATAAAATTTCGTCATTTTCCTTTAAGTAAAATTCTCCCCATGATCTAGCTGCGATATTAATCGCTTCTGTTGCGTTTCTCGTAAATATGATTTCTTTATCTGAGTATGCATTGATATATTTATTTATCTGGTGTCGTGCTTTTTCAAACTCATCGGTTGCTTTCGCGCTAAGTTGATGAGCTCCTCTATGAACGTTTGCGTTAAAATTTTTATAGTATTCATTTAATTTATCTAAAACTTGTATTGGTTTTTGAGTGGTAGCAGCATGATCAAGATAAATTATTTGTTTATTACCACTATCATGATTAGCTAAAAGAGGGAAATCTTTTTTCTCGTGAACGTTATAAATTTGAAAGGTTTTCATTATTTATTGTTTAGTAGCAGAGCTAGTAAATCCCATCTTTCTTTAGAAATTGGTAGAAATGAGATTATTTCTTGATAATAAGATCTTAATTGTAGTTTACTTGCTTGCTCTAATGTGAGACCTCTTGATCTCATATAAAAAAGTTCATTCTCATTTAGTTGAGAGATAGTAGCACCATGCATGCACTTTACATCGTCTGCAATGATTTCTAGTTGAGGTTTTGTATCAATCTTTGCGTAATTAGATAAAAGTAAATTTCTGCTAAGTTGAGAAGCATCAGTTTTTTGAGCAATGCGTGGAACAACTATTAATCCTTCAAAAACAGAATGAGATCTATCTCTAGCTAAAGATTTATTTAGTTGGTCTAGAAATCCATTAGGTCCATTAAAAGCAATTTTTGCATATGTAGAAATTTGTTCATTATCTTGGGTTATTTGCATTCCTTTGATATTAGTTTTTGCATTACCTTCAATTTGATTTATATTTATCTCTAATCTTGCAAAATCAAATTTAAATTGTAATGATCCCAAATTATATACACTATTTTTATTTTGAAATACATTTAAAGAATTAATTAAATGTGATTTATATTTTCCATAAGATACTATTCCGTGATTAACTTGTGAATCTTCTCCTAGATACAAATAGGAAGAATTTGATAAGGAACAATTATCATCACCTAAGTTTATTTGCGAAATCTCAACCTCTGTATTCTTTTCAATATTAAGAATTAATGTTCTTGAATTAAAAAGATTATTTTTGGAATTAGTAATTATTTCTAAATGAGGTAAATTTCTGCCTGATATATTAAGACCGCAAATATTTTTTTCATTTGTCAAAAGATGATTTAGTAAAGCACTCCAGTTTTGAGTTGTATCAGATTCAAGAAGTTTGTGTTGTATTAAGTTAAGAATTTTTTGGTCATCTAATTCTTTTATTTCCCATTCTTGTTCTTTGATATTTATTTTCTTATTATCTCCAATTATCAGTCTTATTACATTTTGTGATTCATTTTCATAAGGAATATTGGGTTTATAAAAATCATGATTTAATTTATAGTCTAAAAATCTAGCTAATTTAGATTTATTTGCCATTCTCCAGATCTCACTTTTATGATTAGGAAGGGGGTTGATTTGTAATTTATCCAGACATATTTTTTGTAGCATAGATCCACTAGCGGATTTATTTATTCTGTTTTTACTTATCTCTTCAATAATTTGCATTTAAATTAAGTTTTATCTATAAACTTATCAGTCCATTCATAGCCATTTTTTTCAAGTTCTAAAGCAAGTTCACTATTACCAGTTTTTATTATTTTTCCATTTGCCATTACATGAACAAAATCAGGTTTAATTTCATCCAGTAAACGTTGATAATGCGTTATTAGAATTATGCCAGAATTTTCATTTGCTATTTTTTTGATCCCAGATGCAACAATTCTTAGTGCATCAATATCTAGCCCAGAATCTGTTTCATCAAGGATTGCTATCTCAGGCTCTAAAAGTGCCATTTGTAGTATTTCATTTCTTTTCTTTTCACCACCTGAGAAGCCCTGATTGATACTTCTATTTAGGAAGGTAGGTTCCATTTTTACAATCTCTAATTTTTCTTTAACTAAATCTTCGAACTCAAATGTATCTAATTCTTCTTTTTTGAGAAATTTTCTCCTAGCGTTTGTAGCAACTCTAAGAAATTCTAAATTACTGACTCCAGGAATTTCTATTGGATATTGAAATCCTAGAAAAATTCCAGATTGAGCTCGCTCCTCAGGTTCTAAGGGTTCAATATCAGTACCCGAAAGTTTTATATTGCCACCTGTGATTTCATAAGATGGATGCCCAGCAATTATTTTTGAGAGAGTGCTTTTTCCGCAACCATTCCTGCCCATAATGGCATGAATTTCTCCTGGATTAATCGTTATATTTACACCTTTTAAAATAGTAAGATTCTCTGTTGATGCAAAAAGATCATGTATTTCTAATAGTGGTTTTTTAGTTTCTTTTTTGCTTTTCATCAAACTTGATTAAATAAAAATGAATTAGCCTACAGATCCTTCTAGTTTTAAAGAGAGTAACTTGTCCGCTTCGGCAGCAAATTCCATAGGTAGTTGATTAAACACATCTCTGCAAAAACCACTTACCATCATTGAAACCGCTTCTTCAAATTCTATACCTCTGCTTTGTAAATAAAATAATTGATCTTCAGAGATTCTACACGTGCTTGCTTCATGTTCAACCTCTGAGTTTGATTGTTGCGATTGAATATAAGGAAACGTATTAGCTGCAGCTTTGTCCCCAATTAACATTGAATCACATTGACTATAATTCCTAGCCCCTTTTGCTTTTGAACCTATTTTTACTAGTCCTCTATAACTGTTAGAAGATTTGCCAGCGCTAATCCCTTTACTTACGATTGTTGATTTAGTTTTTGGACCTATATGAATCATTTTTGTACCCGTATCAGCTTGCTGAAGATTATTTGTTAAAGCTACAGAATAAAATTCTCCCACCGATTCTTCTCCAAGTAGTATACAGCTAGGGTATTTCCAGGTAATAGCTGATCCAGTTTCAACTTGAGACCAACTTATTTTACTTCTTTTGCCAATACATTTTCCTCTTTTAGTGACAAAATTAAAAATACCTCCAACACCTTGTTCATTGCCCGCATACCAGTTCTGAACAGTTGAATATTTAATTGAGGCATCGTCAAGTGCAATTAATTCAACAACTGCAGCATGAAGAGTGTTCGTATCAAACATTGGAGCTGTGCAGCCTTCTAGGTAACTCACAGAGCTTGCTTCTTCTGCAATTATTAGCGTTCTTTCGAATTGGCCTGAATCTCCACTATTAATTCGAAAGTAGGAAGATAAATCCATTGGACAAGTAACATTTTTAGGTATGTAAACAAATGATCCATCACTAAATACTGCAGAGTTTAAAGCTGCAAAATAATTATCTGAAGCTGGTATGACGGAACCTAAATACTTTTCTATTAAGTCAGAATGGTCTTTAATAGCTTCGCTTATAGAGCAGAATATAACCCCATGCTCTGCAAGTTGCTCCTTGAACGTTGTCGCTATTGAAACACTATCGAAAACCGCATCAACTGCAACATTTGTAAGTCTCTTTTGTTCTGTTAAAGGGATACCTAGTTTGTCAAAAGTTTCTAATAATTTTGGATCAACTTCATCTAAACTAGTAATTTTTTCTTGTTGTTTGGGAGCTGAGTAATAAATTATATCTTGATAATCAATAGCTTCATAACCTAAATCTGCCCAATCTGGCTCTTCCATTGTTTGCCATTTCTTAAAAGCATTTAATCTAAAATTTAGTAAGTACTCAGGCTCGTTTTTTTTTGATGAAATCAAACGGATAATATCTTCGTTTATTCCTTTTGAGATTTTCTCACTTTCTATTTCGGTTACGAAACCATATTTGTAAGGTTCAGATACGATATTATCTACTAAGTTGTCGTTTACCATAGTTTGTGAAGGAATTTATTTCGATTGGTCTTCATTTATACTTTAACTAAAGATATACAAAATTTTGAACTTTTTTAAATCCCTTTAAATTAATTTAATGTCTGAGCAATTTAATTCTTTTACTAGTCCAATTGAAAAGGAAGTCGTTGAGCAGATTGAGCAACTTAATCTCTCAACTATTCAGAAGCTTCACCTTAAATTACTTTCTCATTGCTTAGGAATTTTTAGAGTAATTTCTACTCAAAGTAAGGTTGATTTTCCTACTGAAAAGCTTTTGCGGGACTGGTGCGTAAAAGAATCACAAAAATTAGAAGATAAGGAATTTTCTAAGTTGTTGTATAAACAAATGGATGCTGCAGGGCAAAAAATATTAGATTATTCCCAAAAGATCGAGAAACGACCCCTTGAATTAACCCTAGAAGACCTTATTAAACTAACTTCTGCAGAAGCTTAAATAAATATAAAAAACATGATCCCGAAGAAAAAATATACTTATTAAAAAGTCTGGTTTTTGTGGTAATAAAATTTAAAATTGAAAAAAATATCTTTGATATCTAGGTTTTCAGAAATTCTTTTAAAAACAAGTCATAGTATGTGTTTATATGGAATTGATATCTTTTGCAAATATGAAAATTAGTCAGTAGATGCTGACGACAGAGCAAAATATCACGCAGTTAGGCAAAAAAAAGAACATACTGATCCCAAACAAAAACGGAGATTTTAAAGTGGTTGAAGGGATCAAAAATAAGGAAGAATTAACCCGCCTCACCCTTAGACAGTTACGTCAAATAGCAAGTAAATTATCAGTACCTTTATATAGTCGTAAAACTAAAGCGGTTTTAATAGATTTAATTATTACTTATCAAAATAAAAATTCCTTTGGAGATAAAGATAATCAAGAAAATAACTCAAAGGTTGAAAGAAATGGAGATAGTTCAAAACAAGCTTTAGTAGAAACCCAAACAAATCTTGTTTTTCTTCCTAGAGATCCAGAATGGGCATATGTTTTTTGGCAAATATCTGAAACTGATAGAAATAAGGCTCAATCATTAGGTGCTAATAAGCTTTGTTTGAGGCTGTATGATGTAACCGGCTCACATGAAGGCCAATTTAATCAAGGTACTCTACGTGAAATAGCTGTTGATAGTTTTAGCACAGAATGGTATTTACCAATCCCAGTGCCTGACAGAGATTATAAAGTGGAATTGGGTTACCGGTATGGTTTTAGTTGGATGTCTTTGGCTTTTTCATCTGCTAGCCATGTTCCAAATGCACAGCCATCAGAGCAGATTCTAGATAAATTTGTACCATTCAATTTAGATTCACCTGCTGAAACTAATTCAGCTATTATCACTTCTAATGAAAGTGAGGCAAGTGGTTTACACGAGAGGTTATATCATGCAGCGACTACTTTCTCTAAGCGTAGTAGAGTCGGCTCTGAAGAATTCATGGAGAACGATTCGAATACTGATTTAAAAGGAATTAATAATGATTCTGGTGCTGGTATATGGTCTTCAGGTGTAAATGAGTCTGGGGCAGGCTTATCTAATAGATCTTTTTGGCTTGTTGCTGATGCTGAACTAATTGTTTATGGTGCAACTGATCCAACAGCAAATCTAACTATTGGAGGTGAAAAAGTACCTTTAGCTTCTGATGGTACTTTTCGATTGCAGGTACCATTTAGAGATGGCTCTCAGAATTATGATATTAAAGCAATTGATGCAAGCGGTAATCAAGAAAGATCCATCACTATGAAATTTGATAGAACTACTCCTCTAGACAATACAAATCAAAAGCAAAATATGGAGAAAGAATGGTTTGAATAATTAATGATGCGAAAAAATTTTGTTGCCTTTACACCTATATTTGGGGCTATCACTTTTCCATTAGTTGTACCCTTAACAATTTCTAAATTTGGTGTCAATTATGGAATTATAATTGCTCTTTTAATTTCATCTTTGTGGTTTATCGCTATGTTAAGAACCTCTGAAATGCCCCATTAAATTAGTTATATTTTTTTAGTTATTGTTTTAAATTATGTCTGATATTAAAGAAATTTATATTAAAGAACCCTTTAAGGATCAAAAACCTGGAACTTCCGGTTTGAGAAAAAGTACAATTGAATTTCAACAAGATAATTATTTAGAAATTTTTATTGAATCGATACTGAGAACTTTAGATTTTAATCAAAACAATAGCTTAATAATTGGTGGAGATGGAAGATATGGAAATGAGGAAGCAATAATCAAAATTATTCAAATATGCATAGCACATAAAGTTAAAAAAATTATCATCCCTGTTAATGGAATTTTATCAACTCCAGCCGCATCAAATCTGATAAGAAAAAAGAATGCTTTTGCGGGAATTATTTTGTCAGCTAGTCATAATCCAGGTGGTATAAATGGTGATTTTGGTGTCAAAGTTAATATTGCTAATGGTGGCCCAGCGCCTGAAAAATTCACTGATAAAGTCTTCAAATGTAGTCAGATGTTAACGAACTACAAATTTTATGATGCTAAAATTCCAGATTTTAATAAAGTTGGATTTTTTCAAATTAAAGATACTACTGTAGAAGTTATTGATGGTGTAGATGATTATGTAGATTTAATGGAACATATTTTTGACTTAGATCAAATTGCGGATTTTTTAAAAAAGGATTTTTCAATTGTTTTTGATGCAATGAATGCTGTAACTGGGCCATATGCAAAAAGAATTTTTATTGAAAAGATGGGTTTATCAAAAGATTGTGTTTTAAATGGGTTGCCTTTGAAAGATTTTGGTAATTTACATCCTGATCCTAATCTTACTTATGCAAATCAATTAGCGGATTTGCTTCTAAATAAACAATCATATTGTTTTGGGGCTGCTTGTGATGGAGATGGAGATAGAAATATGATCTTAGGAAAAGGTTGTTTTATAAATCCAAGTGATAGCTTGGCTATATTGACTGCTAATACCAAATTTGTTCCAGGTTATAAGGATGGTATCTCTGGAGTTGCAAGATCGATGCCAACTAGCATGGCTGTTGATTCTGTTGCAAAAAAGATTAATATTCCTTGTTACGAAACCCCAACAGGTTGGAAATTTTTTGGAAATTTGCTTGATTCAAATATGATTACAATTTGCGGTGAGGAGAGTTTTGGTACAGGAAGTGACCATATTAGGGAAAAGGATGGTTTATGGGCTGTTCTATTCTGGTTGCAAATTTTGGCTTGTAGAAAATGTTCAGTAAGTGAGTTAATTCATAATCATTGGAATCATTTTGGAAGAAACTACTATACAAGACATGATTATGAAGCAATACCAAAAGATGTAGCGACTCAAATATATCAAAATCTTGAGAATTTATTACCTCAATTAAAAAATAATAAATTTGCAAACAGTCTTGTTCTGAATGCCGATAACTTTACTTATACCGATCCAGTAGATAACTCTATAAGCAAAAATCAAGGTCTTAGGATAATTCTTGAAAATAACTCAAGGATAATTTTACGTTTATCAGGAACTGGAACTAAGGGGTCTACACTTAGAATTTATTTTGAAAAATATAGTCAAACGAATGAGAACCTTAATTTGAATCCGCAAGTAGCTTTGTGCGAATTAATTAAAAGTTTAGATGACTTATTAAATATTTCTAAGCTTACAAAAATGGATCAGCCGACTGTGATTACATAATTTAAAAATCTTTTTGTATGCAATCTGAAAGCCTTTTTAATATAAACCAGGATAAAAATTTTCAGTCTCCTCTCGCGGATAGATTGAGACCGAAATCATTAGATGAATTTTATGGACAGCATAATATTCTTGATCAAAACTCTATATTACGTAATGCGATTTTAAATGACAAATTAGGAAATACAATCTTTTCCGGCCCACCTGGCGTAGGTAAAACAACTTTGATTGAAATTATATCTGCTCATACAAGAGCAACATTGATAAAATTAAATGCTGTTTTATCTGGTGTAAAAGAACTTAGAAATCAAATTTTACTAGCTGAAGAACGTTGGATTAAATCAAATAGGAAAACTATATTATTTATTGATGAAGTTCATAGATTTACTGCAATACAGCAAGATGCCTTATTACCCTCTATAGAAAACGGAACTATCATTTTTATTGGTGCAACAACTGAAAATCCCTCATATGCAGTAAATAAAGCACTTTTGAGTAGATCAAGAGTTTTTAAATTATTACCATTAAGCGAAAGTGATCTTAAAAAAATAATTGATAAGGTCATTAATCATTATTTAAATATTGAAGATCAAAAAATTGTCAATATTACGCAAGAAGCTCTAGATCATCTAATAAACTTTTCTAGCGGAGATGCTAGAAATCTCATTAATGCATTGGAATTAGCTATTGATACCACTCCCGCGAATGAAGAAAAAATAATTAATATAAATCTTTCAGTAGCTCAAGATTCAATCCAAAATAAGAATATTATTTATGATAAATATGGTCAAAATCATTTTGATATTATAAGCGCATTTATTAAATCTATAAGAGGTTCTGATCCTGATGCAACGCTTTATTGGCTTGCAAATATGATTGAAGCTGGGGAAGATCCAAAATATATTTTTCGTAGATTATATATCTCAGCAAGTGAAGATATTGGCTTGGCAGATCCTAATGCAATAGTTATTGTAAATTCTTGTTATGAGGCTTTTGAAAAAGTTGGATATCCTGAAGGTTCATATTTTTTGTCACATGCAGCACTCTTTTTAGCAAATTCTCCTAAGAGCGATAGTACTAAATATATATTTAATGCAATTGAAAAAGTAAGATCAAATAAATTATCATTAGTACCTGATCATTTAAAGTACAATTCAAAAACTTATAAAAATCCACATCACTATCCAAGAAATGAGTTAGTACAAGAATATATGCCAAATAATCTTATTAACTATAAAATCTGGCATTCAAAAAAAAGTGGATGGGAGAATAAAAACACTAATTAAAATTTTATTTAATATGTCCGATATTATTGCAAATAATATTATTTGAGGAATATAGATCATTTTGAGAGGCTATTGAAATTGTCCACTTTAAGAATGAAAATTGATTCAAATTAACTGTTAATTTTTTCTTAATATGATATAAATTTTTTTTGTAGTTTTTATACTGCCAATATTTAATATCTTTTGATAATTTTCCGCTATCCCATTTGATGGCTGCTTCAATAGCACTCCACTGTTTTAAGATATAATATTTATTTAATTCAGAATTATTAATAATTTTTTGATAAAAGTATTTTTGTGCGAGCCCTTTATAATTGAAATTTCTATCAGAGTATTCGATATCAATTCCAATTCTTTCTTTATTCCAGCAAATAATACAAGCATCTTGACAATGACTCATGCTTACATATCCCATTCCTTTAGGGAGAGTGGGAGGTTCTCCTGGATTGGCCCTTAAAGGGATTTCTAATGGGTTTAAATCAAAAAGTTTTGATAATGCGTCTCTAATATAAAATCTACTCTCTAAAAAAACCTTTGCTCTTGATGAAGATAAATTTGAGGCAATATTAATTTCTTTTGGACTTGAAACATGTGTTACGTTTCCCATCTTATACAACCAAATTTTTGGTAGTCTATTTGGATAGGCTTCAGTTATTTTCAATGGCTCTTAAAATTGGCGATAAAGCACCTGAATTTACTTTAAAAGATTCTTTTGATAATGAAATCTCTTTAAGTGATTTTAAAGGTAAAAAAGTAATAATATATTTTTATCCGAAAGATAATACACCTGGTTGCACTAAGGAGGCATGCAACTTTAAAGAGAATTGGGATGTTTTTCAAAAAAATAATATTATAGTACTTGGAATAAGTAAAGATAATTCTGCTTCTCATCAAAAATTTATAGAAAAATTTGATCTCCCATTTATACTTTTGACTGATCCTGTACCATGTCAAGTTGCTGCTAAGTATGATAGTTATGGATTAAAGAAATTCATGGGTAAAGAATATATGGGTATGATTAGGAATACATTTTTAATTAATTCGCAAGGTAATATTGAAAAAATTTATTCAAAAGTAAAAGCAGCAATTATGGCTGATCATGTAATTAATGATTTAAAATTATCTTAGAACTTTATTAAATTATATTTGCTTGTTTTCTTGAAAATATCATTCCATACATAACTAAATTGGGTTCGATTATGATATTTTTGATTTTTTTTCTTATTGTTTCTCCAATAAATTTGGCATCACCTCCACAAATAATTAATACATCTTGTTTTGGATTAAATGATAATTTAATAGCTCCAAATATTGAATTGTAAACTCCTCTCAACATTGCTTTAACTGTATTTGTTTCAAAGTTATTACTAGGAATAAATATATTTTTAGGAAATGTAAGATTTTTAGTGTTTTCATCCATAGACTTTAATTGCGTAGTAAACCCAGGCAACAATTGTCCGCCTATCAGATTTCCTTTATTATCAATCTTTGTTATTGATACCGTTGTTCCTAAATCTACTATTAAGATATTTTTTTTATATTTATTTCTGATTATTTTATGAGCGGCAAAACAAGCTAATGCCCTATCAATTCCTATATGATCAGGCATATTTTTCAAAGTAAAGTTGTTAATACTTATTTCATTGTTTTTTAATAATTTGCTTGTTGGATATTTCCCTACTGAGGCCCAAATTAATTTTTTAAAATTAATATTTTCAGGAAATCTTTGATCAAATAATGTATGAAAAAATTCGTATGAATTATCTTTTCTTAATGCCCAATGTAATCGAGAATTGCCGATAAGGAGGTAATCAAAATCCAGTTTATCAGAATCACTAAATTTGATAGTCATTAACATGGAGGCCGCATTCTTGTTTTATACCCCCAAAACGAGTGGCTCTACCTTTTGTGCTTTCTGTTTCAGCAGAGCTTGAATGCCAATCGCCAATACTTGAGTAGCCCTTAGCAAATAGTGGATGTTGTGGGAGTTTATTCTCTTCCATATAATAAAAAATTTCTTTTTGAGTCCATCCTAAAATTGGTCGTAAGGAAAGTCGATCTCTTATTGATTCAATAAATTTCATCTTGCTCCGATTTTCAGTTTGTTGTGATCTCACTCCACTGACCCAGCAACTTATTGAATATTTCTTTAAAGCCTCTTCTAAAGGTTCAACCTTTCTTATTTGATGGTATTTATTAATATCTTCTTCATTATTACTCTCCCATAATTTACCGTACATTGCCTCCATATAAGCAGGAGAAATTTTACTTTGCAGAATATCAATATTTAAAGATAATTGATTAATAAGCATATTTGCATATAAGTAAGTTTCTTTAGGTAAGTATCCTGTATCTATCCAAAATATTTTTACTTTATTTTTTAATGATGAACTTTGGATTAAATGTAATAAGACTGAAGATTGAATGCCAAAACTTGTTGTAAAAGCAAGATTATTTCCAAATTTATCAAAGCCCCATTCAAGGACTTCCAGAGCGCTTAAATTTATAAGCTCTGTATTTAGTTCTTTCAAATTATATTTAGTTTTATTTGCAGTTTTGGTATCCATATTCCGATAGATTTTTTAATTTGTAGTTAATCACACTCGAATTGAAAAATATTCGTTTAATTTAATAATACATTCTTGTTTATTTATATTTCTTAAATGAATAATATAAAAAAACTAATAGTAATAGTTGGAAGTGGTTTTGCAGGAATTAATGCTGCAATTCAATTAAGAAAGATTAATTCTAATTTATCAATACTTGTCATAGATTCAAAGTCTCAATTTGAATTTAAGCCTTTATTGTATGAAGTTTTTAGCGATGAAATTCAATCATGGGAAGTCATTCCAAGTTTTGATACTATTTTTGCTAATTCTGGAATAACTTTTTTAAGAAATACTGTCAAATTAATTGATTTGGATGAAAAGTTTTTAATTTTAAAAGATGACTTTAAAGTCGAGTTTCAGTATTTAATTTTATCTACAGGTTCTTCCCCAAACGATTTTTCAATTAAAGGAGTAAAAGAGTATGCGTATTTTTTTAACACTAATAAAGATCAGCGAAAATTAAAAAATCGTTTGAAACAACCGTTATTAAAAAATAATTGTAAAAAAATATTTATTATAGGAGCAGGTCCTTCCGGTGTTGAACTTGCATGTAAAATAAATGATTTGTATAAAACAAAATTCGAAATTAATATTGTGGAGAGAACGGCTGAGATATTGAATAATAATAAAATTTTTAATAAAGAAGAGGCTCAAAAAACCATTAAAGCTAAGAATATTAATTTGTTAACAAATTCTTCAGTTATTGAAATTAGAGATAAAGAAATTTTAATTACTAATAAATCTGATCAAGTTGATCAATTCCCATATTTTGCAATTATTTGGACAGCAGGCATAAAACCAAATTTACCAGAATTTGTTCAAAAAATTCAAAAAACTAATAATAGGATTTTAATAAATAATAAGCTTCAATTACCCTGTTACCCAAATGTTTTTGCACTTGGAGATATTTCTATTATTGAAGGAAAAACTAATTTGCCTATTACAGCCCAAGTCGCAATGCAACAAGGATTGCATGCTGCTCTTAATTTAAATTTGCTGCTACAGAAAGAGAATCCAATACCTTTTCAATTTAAAGATAATGGAGAAATGATTAGTTTAGGTATAGGTGAAGCTTCAATATCAGGTCTTGGATTAACTTTATCAGGTAAATTTGCATTTGATCTAAGAAGAATAATTTACGCTTCTAAAATGCCAAAAATTGATAAAAGTATTAAATCTGCGGCCTCATGGTTTTTAGGAAAGAAATCAATTATTAATCAATTTATCAATAGATAAAAAACTGTAAAATTTTTTTGCTCACTTTAAAGCTATATTTAGTTAAATGTATTAAATATGAGTCTAATTGCTTTTTTCAGCGAAAACTATGATGCCTTGATCACGGTATTAGTTTTATCTTTATCTATATTTTTATTTATAAGAAATACAATTGTTCCTGAATTAACAGGATTATTAACTGTTGCAATTTTTATTGTAACGGGAGTTCTTACTCCACAAAAAGCATTATCTGGATTTGGAAGCCCCTCTTTAATAACGCTAATGGGCTTATTCTCAATTTCGTCAGCATTAGTTAAGAGCGGATCTCTTGATAGGGTAAGGGAACTTTTAGCTTCTGAAAGTATTAAGACTTCGAAGCGATTTATTACACTATTGGCTTTTGTAGTAGCGCCTATCTCAGGAATAGTACCAAATACTCCTCTTGTTGCTTCTCTTTTGCCACTGGTAGAGGGATGGTGTATCAAAAGGAATATTGCACCCTCCAAAGTTCTTTTACCTTTATCTTTTGCAGTATTGCTGGGTGGAACTATTACCCTTTTGGGAAGTTCAGTAAATCTTCTTGTTAGTGATATTAGTGAGCAATTAGGTTATGGATCTCTTGAATTATTTAGTGTTACTGCAATAGGAGTTCCAGTTTGGTTGATAGGTACTACTTATTTGGTACTTGTTTCTGATAAATTGCTTCCTGATAGAGGTTTTAGTAATGCTTTATCAAATAATATTAATTTAAATAATTATTGTACTGAAGTAACTATTCCACAGGATTCTAAATTAGTTGGACAATCACTACGCAATAGCAGACTTCAGAGGAGATTTGATGTAGATGTTATTCAATTGCAAAGGAATGGCAAAACAATTCTTCCTCCTCTGGCTGATAGAAAGATTGAGCCTGATGATAGATTATTAATTAGAGTCACGCGATCAGATTTATTAAGATTAGAACAAGAGCGAACAATATTATTAGCAGAAAAGATAGGCTCCTATAAAAATAATATTTTTATTAACTCTTCTGAAGGGACAAAGACTTTTGAATCATTACTTCCAGCAGGCTCAACTCTTGCTGGTGCGAGTTTAAGAGAATTGAGATTTAGGCAGAGATATAATGCTACGGTTTTAGCCTTAAGAAGAGGTCAGCAAACTATTCAAGAAAGGTTAGGTCAATGTATTCTGCGAGCTGGAGATGTTTTGCTTATCCAAGCACCTTTGGATTCAATTAGGGGTTTGCAATCTAGCAATGATTTACTTGTTTTAGACCAGGTAGAAGATGATTTACCTGTTTTGCGTAAAAAACCGATAGCCATTGCTATTGCTTTGTTTATGATTATTTTGCCTTCTGTAACAAATATTCCACTTGTAGGATCAGTGCTTTTGGCAGTAATTGCAATGGTTATTTTTGGATGTTTGCGTCCATCAGAAATCAAGAGATCTATAAGATTAGATGTGCTTTTATTATTGGGATCTTTGTCAAGCTTTAGCGTGGCCATACAAAGTTCAGGTTTGGCAGATTTAATTGTTGTACATTTAAAGTTTTTATTAGATGGACTTCCAATATACTTTGCATTGTTTGTTATATTTTTATTCACTGTGTTCATTACGCAATTTATTAGTAATGCTGCTTCAGTAGCCTTGATTTTGCCGGTAGCTATTCAATTTGCTTCAACCCTAGAGATAGCGCCTAATGCGATAATTCTTCTTGTGTTATTTGCTGCAAGTCAATCCTATTTAACTCCTATGGGTTATCAAACAAATCTAATGGTTTATGGTCCGGGAAGATATAAATTCTTTGATATTGCAAAATACGGGGTAGGATTAACTATTATAATGTCAGTATTTATACCATTCTTAATAATTTTAAATTTCAAGTAAATTGCTATCTGTTAATAAAGTGGATTTTAATCATTCTGTTTATAAGCTTAAAGACTTTTATAGAAAGTTAACTGTTCCACAATTTACTATTGTTACTGGATTAATAGTAATTTTTCTAGGAACATTAGTATTAAGTACTCCTTTTTGTTCTTCTCAAAATGTGGGACTTTGGGAAGCTTTTTTTACTTCTACTTCGGCTATTACCGTAACTGGTCTTACAGTAATTGATATAGGCTCAGACCTTACAATTTTTGGGCAAATTATTTTAGCTTTTATGCTTCTTTCTGGAGGTCTTGGCTTAATGGCAATCACTACTTTTTTGCAGGGATTTGTAGTGAAAGGAGCAAAGTTAAGGACCAGACTTGATAAAGGAAAAACTCTTGATGAGTTTGGAGTTGGGGGTATTGGTAGGACTTTTCAAAGTATTGCAATAACAGCTGCAAGTATTATTTCTTTAGGAGCATTTATTTTATACTTTTTTGGTTTTATCAATATTAATAATCCTTGGGAAAGATTGTGGGTCTCAATATTCCATAGCATTTCGGCTTATAATAATGCAGGGTTTTCTATATGGAATACAAGTATTTATGAATATAGAACAAATTTTGTAGTAAATTTCGTTTTTATAGTTTTAATTGTGCTCGGTGGTCTTGGGTGGAGAGTAATTGATGATATTTGGACACATAGGAATAATTTAAGATATAAAAAACTTACATTACATAGCAAACTTGTAATTAGGACAACTTTGAATCTAATTTTATTTGGATCAATTGGATTTTTAATTACCGAGTCACTACTGAATGGTCAATTCTTTTCAGATTTAAATTTCTTTGAAAGAATACTTTCGGCTTTATTTGAAACTATTAGTGCTAGGACTGCTGGATTTACTAATTACCCGATCTCTTTAAATACAATTTCAGATACAGGAATTTTACTCCTGATGACATTAATGTTTATTGGTGCAAGTACAGGAGGCACAGGAGGTGGAATTAAAACAACAACTTTTATAGCACTTATGGCTGCTACAAGATCAACATTAAGAGGTCAAAAAGATGTAGTTATAAGTAACAGATTAATTTCAGATAAAGTGATTTTAAAAGCTGTAGGAATAACAGTCGGCTCTCTACTTTTTGTCCTTCTTATGGCAATGCTTTTAAGTACTACAAATACTTTTGTGAATAGAGAAAAATTTACTTTTTTAGAAATGCTTTTCACTTGTATTTCTGCTTTTGCAACTGTTGGTTTTGATATAGGGCTAACAAATAAATTAAATCATTTTGGTCAATTAATTCTGATTATTGGTATGTTTGTGGGCCGACTTGGTATACTTTTGCTTCTAAGTGCTGTTTGGGAAGCTCTTTATAAGGGTAGAATAAATAAACAAAAGAGAATTGGTTATCCAAAGGCTGATCTTTATGTTTAGCATTTACTGATTTTTATTATGGCTGATTGGTGGCAATGGTCCCCTCAAAAAGGGAAAGAAGATCTTACATTTGCAGTAGTTGGTGTTGGAAGGTTTGGTACTGCGGTGTGCAGGGAACTTATAAGCAATGGTGCTGATGTCTTGGCAGCTGACTACTCAGAAAAAGCTATTGATGACTTAAGGCAATTAGAACCCTCTATAGAGGCTAGAGTCGTAGATTGCACCGATGAAGAGTCAATGAGAGAATCTGGAATATTGGAAATGAATACACTGGTGGTAGGTATAAGCGAACCTATTGAGGCAAGTATTACTACCACTCTCATTGCTAAAGATAGTGAAGGTACACAAGTTAAAAGAGTGATTGCTCGAGCAACTAGCGATCTCCATGAAAAAATGCTTCTTAGGGTTGGTGCTGATAAAGTCGTCTTCCCCTCAAGGATGCAAGGTGAAAGACTAGGCTTGGAACTCGTAAGACCAAATTTGATTGAAAGACTTGAATTAGATAATCAAACAGGTATAGATGAAATTACTGTGCCTGAAGATTTCATTGGAAGATCACTCAGAGATTTAAATCTTAGAAAAAACTACTTAGTCAATGTTTTAGCAGCAGGACCTGCTGAGCAGCTAACAGTAAATCCTCCTGCAAAATATATCTTAGAGAGAGGTAATGTTTTAGTCGTTATGGGTTCTATGGAGGATTTACAAAGATTACCACAAAAATAAGTTATTTATCTCTTGTTTGATTGAAGTATCTAATTCTTTTAGGAGCACCTTTAAGTTTAGGAATACTTTGTTTCTCTAATTTATCTCTAAATTTATCTGTATTTGAGTTCGCGAGAAGTGGTTTACCTTTTAACTCAAGATAGTTCTCTATTCCTTTTTGAATTAATACTTTTGCCATATTACTTACTGTTCTTGATTCCTCTTCAGCTAGTGATGCAAGTTGATCACAGAGATTCTCGGGTAAGACCACCTGTATTCGGGGCGATTTCGGCTTTCCGTTTGTTGAATTTTGCCTAGTTGCCATGAATAGGACTTCGTAACTGTTACTTATTAGTATACACAGTTAGTCAAGGGTAGTATCTTTGTGTATAATGTATGTATAGGAATTTAGTCTTTATTATCTTTGAACTAATTGATTATGAAACATTCAGCTAAAGTAAATCCTAAAAGCCGTAGGATGGCCAATCAGCGAAAAAAAAGGTTATTAAATATTAATACTGAGAAAAGCAGTGATGTACTTATTTCAGCTGTAGTTAGTCCATATCTATTGACTCATTTACATCAAATATTGCAAAAGTCAGAATTTAATGCCAAAAAAGATGGCAGATTATCTCATGCCGCGAATTTTGCTAAATTGAGAAAAGTTTTGTGCCTTGATGCTCGCAGTATGGAGGATGCTTCTGCTCAGGAAATCATGGATACCGATAATGATAGTTACACAAATGACAATAATCAACAAAATGTGGCTTAAAGGAATATTGTATTAGTAATAGTAATTAAAAAATTATGACGAAGAATGCAGAAAAATTGTATCAGATTATTGATAAAGATTATGAAAAAAAACAAAGTCTATTTAGGGTAGCTTTAAATGATCCAAAATCAGCATTAAAAAAAATCTGTGAAATTGGAGATGAACTTAATATTAAAGTTACAGAAGAGGAGGTTATTCAATATTTAAGTACATTAGACGATGAATTAACCAAATTTTGGTTAGTCAAAGTTAGAGGAGGGTTGTAAGATCTTTTCTGATTTAATATCTAATATGGGCTTTGTTCTTTTTTCGTAACCACCCCCCCCTGCCATCGTCCAAAAAAACCAATAGCTTGGTATTGATAGTCCAGCTGCTATAAATATAGCTACAATTTGTTCTACTCTTTTCATATCAAGAATTTTACTAATTTTATTTTGGTATTGAAAAAGCTAATATATAAATTGTATTACTTTACGCAGTGATTAGATTAGAAGGTATTTCAAAAATATATTCAACAGATATTGTCTTGAAAGAAGTGAATTGGGATATTAAAAGAGGAGAGAAAATAGGTTTAGTTGGTTCTAATGGTTCTGGTAAAACAACACAATTAAAAATTTTAACTGGAGATGTAGAACAGACAAGTGGAGAGATTATTAGGGAAGGAAATCCTAAAATTGCATACTTAAAACAAGAATTTGATTTAAATCAAAATTGTACTTTAAGAGAAGAATTAGAAAATACTTTTACAGAGGTTCATCTTATTAAAAGTAAATTGAAAGAAATAGAAATAAAAATGAAAGAGTACAAATTCACTAGATAAATTGGAGAGCTTGGCAAATCAATTAGGAATTTATCAAAGAAAATTTGAAGCACTGGGTGGTTATCAAATGAAATATGATGTTGAAAAAATTTTACCAAAATTGGGTTTTTCAAACCAAGACGCAAGTACATTAGTTGCTAATTTTTCAGGTGGATGGCAAATGAGAATTGCTTTAGGAAAAATAATGTTACAGAAGCCAGATTTAATTTTATTGGATGAGCCTACTAACCATTTGGACTTAGAAACCATTCTTTGGCTTGAAAATTATTTAATACCCTTGAAGATATCAATCATATTAATAAGTCATGATCGTTATTTTTTGGATAAATTGTGTAATAAAGTTGTCTTTATTGAGAATGGTATATCTCATACTTTTAACGGCAATTATTCATTTTTTTTAAAGCAAAAACTAATTAATGATGATATTCAATCTAAAAAATATGAAACTCAACAAAAAGAACTTAAAAGTCAGCAGCAATATATAGATAAATTTAGAGCTAGTGCAACTAGAAGTTCCCAAGCTAAAAGTAGAGAGAAACAAATTCAAAAAATAGAGAAAATAGAAAGCCCAGCAAAACAGTTTAAAAGTCCATCGTTTACATTTTCAGATTGCCCTAGGTCTAGTAAATCTGTTTTAGAAATAAAAGATTTAAGTCATAGTTATGAAGATAATATAATTTTCTTTGAAACAAACTTAAAAATTTCAGCAGGAGATAAAGTCGGATTGATAGGTCCTAATGGATCTGGCAAATCAACATTATTCAAATTAATTGTCGATCAAATAGCTCCAGAATTAGGAGAAATCTCTTTAGGTAAAACAAATTTAATGATGCGTTATTATGCTCAAAATCAAGCTGATGCATTGGATTTGGATGACTTGGTTATTGATTTATTATATAAAAATGCACCAAATTGGTCTCAACAAAAAGTTAGAACTTATTTAGGTAATTTTGGTTTTTATAAAGATTCAGTATTCAAATTAGTCAGACAATTAAGTGGTGGGGAAAAGGCAAGGCTAGCTTTGGCGTTAATAATTATGAGGCCTAGTAATTTTTTACTTCTTGATGAACCAACAAATCATCTAGATCTTCAGTCAAAAGAGAATTTAGAAAATGCCCTCTCTTTGTATAAAGGAACTATTTTTTTTATATCTCATGACAGATATTTTATTTCTAAGGTTGCTAATAAAATAGTCGAAATTAATGACTGTGAATTAAAAGTTTTTAATGGAAATTATGAATATTATTTACGCAAAAAAGAGAAACTAAATTAATATTAATTAACTTTTAAATTAAGTATTTATTCTTATTAAGAATATATATAGTGCAAACTTTTATATTTCAAAAACTTTACATTTATATAGGCAAGATCACTCATTTATCTTTACAGAATTCTTAGTCTTTGTTTAATCTATTTACTACTAAGTTTATTATTAAATATGTTTGGAGAAAATGAAGATTTAAAAAATCTAAATGGTTTGTATGTTGATCCTGTAGAGCATTATTTTGAGTGTATTTCTTCTTGTGATATTGCAGATGGAAAATGTATATCTAAATGTGTAGAAATACTTCGGGAGCATAATAATTAAATTTTAATTTTTCCCAAGTTCTCTAATATCAACTGGTTTAATATTTAACTTAATTATTTTCGTATTTCTTTTAATAGTAAACTTAGCAGGTTTCTTAATACCATTTTTATTTATTGCATTAATTACATCTGAAGATTTTTTAATATCACTTTGATCAATTTTAATAATTATATCTCCAATTAAAACGCCACTTTTTGCCGCTGGGCTGTTTGGAACTACGTAGCCTACTTTTACTTTATTTTCGTTTATTGTTGCAGATAGTTCGTTAATTAAACTGATCCCGATCATAGGGTGTGTTACTTTACCAGTTTTAATTAATTGTTTTGCAATCTCTTGGGCTTTATTTATTGGAATAGCAAAGCTCAAACCTGCTCCTGGACCTGATCTAATAAGTGTATTTATGCCAACTACTTCGCCATTCGCATTAAGAAGTGGCCCTCCAGAATTTCCTGGGTTTATAGCAGCATCTGTTTGTATAAGATTAAACCTCTTATCGTAAATACCAAGTTGTGAAACATTTCGATTTAGGTTACTAATAATTCCTAATGTGACAGTATTTTCTAAACCAAATGGATTCCCAACGGCAATAGCCCAATCTCCAACCTTGATTTGGCTAGAATCTCCTAATATCGCTTTTGGCCAAGGACCCTGCCCTAAGAGTTTTACTATAGCTAAATCAGATATTGAATCTTCACCTATAACTTGCCCCTTAAATTTTCTTCCATCTGTTAATCCAATTATTATCTTATCTGAGTTGCTAACTACATGTGCATTAGTAATAACCAAGCCATCTGCAAATATAAAGCCACTCCCTTGACTTTGTTCTATCCTGGGTTCCATTTCTTTAGGCAGCCTTAAACCGAAAAATCGTTCAAAATATGGGTCTAATAAGATACTGGATTCTTTGGAGATAACTTTTCTTTTAACTAGTCTTTGATTTTCAATCGTTACTACTGATGGACCAGCTTTTTCAATTGCTGATGTTATGAAAGACTTTCTTATACCTACTATATTTTGATAATTATTATTTGTTTGCGGTAGTGGAGTGGATAAAGCTTTAAATGTAGCAAAATGAGTTCCAAGTGCTATTACAGAGGGTAAGATTAATTTTTTAGAGAAAATAATATTTTTATTAGAGAAGAAACAATTTGCTAAATTCATTAAAAAAGTAATTCAAATTATTATTAATTTACTTACATATTAATCCAAAATTTATTAATTAAATTTGATCAAATTTTTATATTTTCAGGCTATTATGAGTAAAATAGACTTACATTAAAAAAAAGTATAACTTTATGGCTATTTTATTTCCGATTGTTTACTCTGCAGCACTAATATTTCTTATTTGGAAGGCGTTTAAAGTGATGTCTACTGGTTGGAGTGTGATTGACAAGAATGAAGAAAACCCTGTAAATGTGAGATATCCTAATAAGTATACAATTCATCCAGAGTTACTTGATAAATCAGGAAATATTACTGATGAAGAACTTTTAACAGTTCGTTTTTCTAATGATAGTGATTCAACCATTGAAAAAGGAACTACTTCTGAATAAAAGTTGCTTACTAAATTAATTATTAATTGGAGATAAAATTGGAACAGAAAACTAAAATAGTTGCTTCCGTAATTAGATCGCTCAAACTTCCTCCTCGTTTTAGAATTAAGATTTTAAAAGAAGATCCTGTAAGATTAGAGTTAAGCCTAACTCCCTCTTATGGAAAAAATCCAGTAATTGTTGGGTTAGTTGAATCTTTAGATTTAGTTGCGCGAAGAGATAGAGAAGGCAGAATTCCTAAAGATCTTCCAGGTACTTGGGATTGGACAGTAAGGCATGGAAAGGTAAGTACTGGAGGTTGGAATCCTTTCCTAAAAGAGGCTTTGCAGACTATGTTTGAGACTGGTTTACCTGGTATTATTTACGAAGAATTGACGGGCGATGAATATAAACCTGTTGATGGAGTAAGACATATAAAATAAAACATGAAATAATTTTCATATTTTTAGCGATAAAACGCTAAAATATTTTTAAACATAGTTGATTAATTATGAATGAGGAGAATCAGACCAGATTTGGTTTCGTTAATTTTGCTGAGACATGGAATGGTCGTTTAGCAATGATGGGTATATTGATAGGTTTAGGTACAGAGCTTATTACGGGACAAAGTATTTTGAGACAAATTGGAATCGGTTAAATTATATAAATCTTTTATTTAATTAATTTCTTCAGCTTTTACTTCAATTATTTTATTGCTTGCGTCAGATGATAAATCATCATCTTTTTGTATATTTTTTATAGATTTATAATCACAGTAAGGACAATTACCATTATTTCCTATAATTGTTGATCCACAATTTTCACATAAGTTAATAGTTGATTTAAGAGAATTTAGACCTAAAAACCCTATAATTAATATTAAGAGTGGAACTAAGACAATTAATAATAAGATATTTCCAAGTAAGCCTATTAAAAAATTTAATCCAAAAAGTGGAATTATTAATATAAAAATCAAGGAATAAGTAATTAATTTATTTTGCATTAATAACACTATCGCATAAATTGTTTTCTATATTTATCTTTTTGTATTTCAACGATAGACATGCTCGCTATAACTACGCTCCAGCATTGTCCAAAATATAAAATAACTCCTAGTAGCCAAACCCATAAAGTTAGAACTAGGAAGCCTCCTATAAAGCCATAAGCCTGGAATCTAACACCTAAAGATAGAATACTTTTACTTACAGCTAAGTTTAAAGATGTCAATAGAATTCCAATTAGTATTGACCCTGGGATTAATGGTTTTAAAGGGACTTTCCTGCTTGGCAATAAAGCTTGCAATAGCAGCGCCATTAAAGAGAATCCAATCATAGGGACTGCGAATTGCCCTACTTGTAATACAGGTAATTTTAAAATTACATTCGACAACCAATTACTTGAAGAAGATATTTCTTGAAGAACTGCTCCTGGGATCATTCTTAAATTTGCGCTGATTTGGTCTAAGACCATAAGAAAACCTATGAAAAAAACTATTACAAAAGCTTCAACTCTATTTCTTAGAAATTTTGATGCTTGCTCTCTCCAAGGTGAAAAACTTTTTTTAGAGGGTAGCTCATCCTCCCAAAGGCGGTCAGATCCTCTTTGAAGTGATAGATAAGCATTACCAGCTGTAAAAAGCAAAAACATTGCGCCTAAAATCCCTGCTCCAAAACCTTGATCTATAAGTTTGAATAATGTAGTTTCTACTAGTTCAACCACTGATGGTGGTAATACTTGTGCTGCGACTAAAATTATCTTTTCATCAAGTCCTTCTTGTTTGCCAAGAAACCATGAAGCTACTGATAAAGATATTAAAAGAATAGGAAAAAATGATTGGAGTGCATAATAAGCAAAAGCTGCACTTAAATCTATACAATCTGATTTACTCCATCTTTCACAAGCACCCCAGAAACTTTTAAGAATCCATTTGGTACTATTTCGCATATTAATTCTCTTCAAATATTTTTTACTAACTTTTTATATTGTATCGAATACTAATATTTTTCAAGTATTTCCAAATTTATACATTATTATTTTCAATTAATAAATTGCCCCATGGCTTTAAGTCATCAATGTTTTTTTGTGTTCTGCCTGCTATGAGAGGAAAATTGATTGTTTCTAAATCCATGCCTGATTGAAGATTGAGAGGATTCGTTTTTAACCAATTTATTTTGCAATTAAGTTCTTCTAAAATAAGCCATGCTGCAGCAATATCCCATATTTTTGGAGTTGATTCGATAGCACCAAATGTTTGCCCCATTGCTACACTCGTTAAGTTTAGACTTGAAACTCCTAGTAGTCTTATTTTTCCAGGAAAAATTTCATTTGGATTTTTTTGCAATATTTTTATTGATCTACTGCACAAAGAGACGCATTGACTTCTCTGTAAATTATTTTCGCAGACAATTTTCTTATCATTAAGCCATACTCCCTCATCCTTTATGGCAACAAACTTTTTCTTTAAAGTTGGGATAATAAGAAATGAGGTTTGAGGTTTTCCTCTTAAAAATCTAGCTATTGATATTGACCAATAGGGAATTCCAGCAGCAAAATTTGTGGTTCCATCTAAAGGATCTACAACCCAATATGCCTCATTATATGGTACTTTCTTCTGACCTTCCTCGCTCAGAACTCCTTCGTTTGGCGCAATATTTGATAACCCATTTACAATAGTTTGATCACTCCATAAATCACAACTTGTTATTAATGATCCATCTGATTTGTTACTAGCAGAAATATTACCAAAATCTTTTAGCTGTCTTTCACTTATTAAATTAAACAAAGAATCTAATTCTTTTAATTGATTTTGATTTAATTTGTCAATTGGATTTCCCATATATATAATTATGCATTAATAATCGCAGAGTGAATAAATTTTATTTTTCATATCAGTATTTATATTTTCACATTTTGGTGTCTTTTTTAAGAAAGTTAATCTCTCAAGCTTATCAAGATTGATATTATAGTTATATATTGCGTCTATATATTTTGTTCTCGCATTTGTTAATTCTTTTTGTCTTAGCAAAACATCCTTTAAAGTTGATATACCAACTTCATATCTAAGTCTAGATAGTCTCAAAGCTTCTTCTGTTGATTGTATTTCTTTTTTTGTCGAGATTACTTTAGTTTGATTTTTGATTAAATTTAAATATGTTTCTGTGATATTTGTCTTTAAAATATTTTTTAAATTTGCATAAGCATATTTTTCAGATTCAAATTCTGAATTTTTTGCTTTTGAAGAATTTATATTTTTCCCTCCATTAAAAATATTCCATGTGAAATTTAAGCTGATAGTATTCAGATAGCTTGATCTATTATCTTCAGGATCAATTGAACTTGTTAGTGTACTTCCTTTTGAAAAAGTGGTAGATAAATTATTACTTATATAAATAATTGGCAAATTTGCATTCTTAAATATTTTGGCTTGATTTTTTTTAATTAGACCTTGAAGATTAATATTTTTTATAGATAAACTATTTTTTAAACCATTATTAATATTTTGATTTAATTGATAATTCCAAAACCCCATTAATCTCTGTTTATTATTAATGTTCAATTCTTTTTTAAAATCTATATTTAATATCTCCTTAAGTGAAATTATACTTATTTCCTCTATGATTTTCTTCTCTTCCAATAATTGTCTATCTCGTGCGAGTTGAGAATTTGCTTCAAGTACATCAAACTTTGTTCCAATCCCTACTTCTAATTTAGATTTAGCGTCTTTTAAGCTCAATAAAGATAAATCGACAGCTGTTGATGCATTTTGTCTATTTTCATATGATTGCTGAAATTTATGAAACCTTGATTTAGCTTCTTGTATTAGATCATATTTTTTTATCTCAAAATTATTTTTCGCAATTTCATAATTTGTTCTCGCAGAATTTATCTCTAAACCTCTTTGAGGATCAATAAGATCCCATCTGAGAAATAGTGATGGATTAGCTTTGAATTGGGAAGTTTTTGTATTAGCTATCTTATTATTGTAATTTTTGCCATATAAATATTGAGGCAGTCCATTAGCGTTTAAGTCGAGAGATGGGTATCTTTTGGAAATTTTACTTGAGAGGTTATAACTTGCTGAAGAAACTAATTCTTTGAGAGATTTTAATTCAAGATTATTAGTTGAGATTATGGTTGGTATATCCTCATATTTAATATTGTTCTCATTTAATAATTTTTGTACTGATATAGATTTTGTATTAGCTATTGCATCAGAAAGATTAGACGTTAATGGCCCTAAGCAAAAAATATATATAGCTATTGAAGATCTTAAAGATAATTTAAACATGATTTGTAAATCTTTTCGCGGTGCTAATACCTATCAGATTCTTAATAATATCATTTGCATCATCTACAACGTGAATTTCAGTACCTAATGCTTTTTCTACTTCTGAAATATTTTTATCATCCAAAAATAAATCAGTATTTATTTTTAACATCATTGAAGGTATAAATATAGCTTCACCTAAATCCTTATCTTTTAAACCAATAATTAAATCCTCTCCTGTAAGTAATCCTGTTACAACTTGTTCTTGACCCCAATATATACTTGGTAGACCATAAAGATTAATATTTAAACCAATAATTTTATTTAGTTTATTTTTGGTGGGAATAAGTGCTTCATAAACCAACTTTCCTACAACCCAGCTAACTTTCCTTTCTTGCTTGATTCTTTGTGGTAATGATCTTGTTTCTATATCTAACATATTAAGAAAACTTCTAATTGTTCCTACTCCATTTGATTCTTGTGGCATATCTTCATAGGTTTTATATTGCGGTAAATCTTTTCCTGCTATTAAATACCATTCATCAGATAACCAACAAAACCTTGTACCAATCTTTTTTTGCATTTCTCTTTGGATAGTTTCAACTTGATCAATTATTTGTAGAGCATATTCTTGATTTATGGCAACCAGTCCATCTTCTTTTGGTCTGAACTTGGTTAAACCTACAGGCACAATTGCGACGGAAAGAACTGTTTTTTGTGTCCTTTTATAAAAATACGATAAATCATATATAGATTGTTTTAAAATATCTTCATCATTGATATGTGGACAAATTACTATTTGTGCATGTATTTGTATAGCATTCTTTTCAAACCATGTGATTTGATTTAAAATTTCTCTTGCTTTTTTATTAATTAATAATCTTTCTCTTACATCAGCATGAGTTGCATGAACAGAAACAAATAAAGGTGATAATTTTTGGATTGCAATTCTGTCCCAATCCTCTTTTTTTAAATTTGTTAATGTTAAATATGATCCATATAGAAAACTCATCCTATAATCATCATCTTTTAGATATAAACTTGTTCTCTTTCCAGGAGGTTGTTGATCAATGAAGCAAAAAGGACATTTATTATTGCATTCTTTTAGTGAATCAAATAAGGCATCTTTAAAATTTATCCCTAAATTTAAGTCTTGATCTTTTTCAATTGTAATATTATGAATTTTTTTATTTTTATCTAATACTGATATTTCAAGAATTTCTTCACTAATAAGTATTTGATAATCTATTAAATCTCTTGGTTGAATACCATTAATACTGATTATTGCATCTCCGGATTCAAATCCTATTTCAGCTGCAATAGAATCCGAATCAATAGTATCAATAATAGCTGGGTTTATTTTTTGCTTCTGTTTAGCAATTAATACATCATTTGAATTTTCTAAGTAATTAGTTTCTTGCCACACAGTACAGATGCTAAATTGCTTTTACCCTTTATATTGTAAACTCACACAAGAATTAAAGACTATAAATGCATCTAATATGTGTTTCTATTTAAAATGATTTTTTTATCTAATGAATTTCTCTAACAACAGTTTTGTTAAAATTAGCTTAAATTTATCTAAGTTACATTCATAGTAATAGTTAATTGGAAGAGGTAATTACTAAAAAATTGAGTAGCAAAGAAGACGATAAATCTATGTTTATTGAAGAAATTCATATTGTTGAGGATACTTTTTTATCTTCCTCAAATACTTTACGTTTTTGGTCTGCTTTTTTTGTGATATTACCTATTTTTTTTCAGGCACCCTGGGTAAGGTTTCAACCAAATAGTGCTTTATTATTTACATTTTTTATTCTCTCTACTGCAATTTTTCTTACAAGTGAACCTTCAAAAAAATATTTTATAATTGGCTCTTTATTATTTGGAGTATCTGGAAGTTGGTTGGGAGGATCTTTATTTTGGGGTTGGTTAAGTTCACATCCTATACTTCATATTCCTGTTGAGGCTGTTGCACTCCCTTTAGCATTGGTTGGTTTAGGTACAAAATGGAAGATTGGATCTAGTTTTTATATTTCTTCTTTATTTGGAACAGCTATGACGGATATTGCAATATTTCTAACTGGAATTATGGATCAATGGATGGAGGTAATTAGTGCAGATTCAGAAAATGCCCCTATTATTCTTCAAAAAACATCAGAAAATCTTCTTGCTTTCAAACCACTATTAATAATTTCATTATCAGGATTGTTTTTGTGGTTTATTTCGCAAAAAGTTTCTTATTATGCCTCATTTAATTCTTCTAATAAAAGATCATTATTAGTAGCGAGTTATGTTTTGCAAACTACATTAATTGTTGATGGGATATTTATTTTATTAGCAATCGTAGAGCCTTCTTTAAGTGGGTTGGTTTAATGTTAAGACCTCCATTTTCAAAACAATTAATAGAAATAATGAATGGGATGTAATTGTAATCGGAGCTGGAGCAGCAGGTTTAATGGCATCTTTAGAATTACCTGAAAATTATAAAGTTCTACTTTTAAATCGTAATACCAATCAAAATTCATCAAGTAGATGGGCGCAAGGAGGAATTGCCTCAGTAGTCAGACCTGATGATTCTTTTGATTTGCATATCCAGGATACAGTCAATGCTGGCGATGGTCTTTGTGATTTGCAATCTGTAGAAATGCTTGTTAAAGAGGCTCCTGGATGTGTTAATAGACTTCAAAAGCTAGGTATGATTTTTGATCAAAACTCCAATGAATTATCTACAACTTTAGAAGCGGCGCACTCTTGTAGAAGAGTTTTACATGTAAAAGATAGGACTGGAAGAGCGCTTGTTGAAGTATTGGAGGATCATGTTGAGAATAAGAAAAATGTTTTGCATTGTAGAGGAGTGAGGGTTACTAATATATCTGTAGAAAATAATTGCTGTAATGGGGTTCAAGTCTTAGATGGATCTAATTTATATTGGATTCATGCTAAGGCTATTGTATTAGCTACTGGTGGAGGAGGCCATCTTTTTGCTAATACAACGAATCCTCCCCAGTCAGCTGGAGAAGGAATTTCTTTAGCCTGGGAGGCAGGGGCTGCAATAGAGGATTTGGAATTTATACAATTTCATCCAACTGCTTTAAAGTTTTATGGTGCACCTTGTTTTTTAATTTCTGAAGCATTAAGAGGAGAAGGTGCTGTATTGGTAGATGATTTTGGTAATAGTCCAGTTAGTAAATTACAAGATAAGGAATTATCAACTAGAGATCAAGTAAGTAGAGCTGTTATGAGTTATATGAAAAGTAAAAATATAGATCATGTAGGTTTGGATCTTAGATTGATCAAACCAGAGGTAATAATAAAAAGGTTCCCTACTATATTAAGCAGATGTCAAGAATATGGTATTAACCCGCTAAATGAATTGATACCTGTTGCACCTGCAGCGCATTATTGGATGGGTGGTGTACATACAGGTATGAATGCCTCTACTACAGTGAAAGGTTTATATGCAGTTGGCGAAGTTGCTTCAACTGGCGTTCATGGAGCAAATAGACTAGCTAGCAATTCATTAATGGAGTGTCTTGTTTTTGCGAGAAAATTATCAGAAATTGATTTAGAGAAAACAAAAGATTTGAAATCCTCTAAAAGGTTTCTCGTACAAGCAAGAGATATTAATTTAAATAAGGATTTTTGTAATCAAATTTCCAATAAGATAGATTATTTAAGAAAATCATGTTGGCAATTTTTAGGAGTTTCAAGAGTAAAAGAGAATATGCAGAAGTTTGTAAAAGAACTTGATATTGAGTGCTCAGATTTAAATCAAAATGAACTTCTTATTATGACTAAAGAGCTTGGTTTTGATGAAAGAATTACACTTAATGAGCCCAACAGAAGAGCTCTCAATCTAATAATGGATTTAAATAATAGGCAGATTACAACAAAACTATTATTAGATGCTTGTCTTTTTAGAGAAGAAAGTAGAGGCGGACATTTTAGATTTGATTTTCCTAATAAAAGTGAAGAATGGAAATGTCATTCAAGACAAATTAAAAAAGAAAAAATTCAAAAAAGATATATCAAAAATTAGTATCTCCTGTATAACCAGTCATATTGGCTAATTCTTGAAGATCTCTCGTTCCACTATAAATCTTATTATTTATCTCCCATGATGGAAATCCTTCAATTCCTTTTTGAGAACAGAGTTCATATTGATTATCAATTCCATCTTTAGCACATTCAATAATAGTCAATTCTTCAGCTGCTTTTTTGCCAAATAATTGTTTTTGATCATGACAATGAGGACACCAGTAGGCACTATACATAATTATTTTATTCTCATTTAAAAACTTAGCAAAATCAATTTTTTGTTTCGAGCTTTTTGTAGTTATGAGTGGTGCTGATTTTTCTGAAGGATTAATAATTTCGCTAGCTTTGGAAGGATCAACTTGGTTAGACCATATTAATCCTCCTAAAAGAACTATAAAAGCGATTGTGATTCCTCGATAAAGCATAGGTTCCCTATTTTCAAATTTTGCACCAATAATAGTCAGTATAAAAATAGAAAACGATAAAAAAGCTGAAAGTATACAGAAAATGCAAAAAGCTTCTATCTTAAAAAACATTATATTTATTAGTAAGAAGCTAAATACTGATGATCCTCAAGAAATTAAATAAAGAAACCACCATAGAAATCTACTTAATTTTTCTTTAGGGGGAAATATTTTTAGTGTAAGGATTATTGTTACTAATAGAATTAAAGAATAAGTTATTAGTCCAGCAAGAGATAGAGGTATATTTATTTGATTATTGCTATATAAAGTTCCCCATGGGCTATTTAAAACAGCATCACATCCATTGATCCCAGGGCAAGAAAGAGATGAGAATAATCCCCAGTTTTTAAGAGTAATTGAACCTGTATCTACTATCCCAATAGTGCTTAGTAAAGCTATTAATATTTTTGGCCATTTTATAGTCTTTTTCATTTGAACTCTTAATCGTATTTATTCTCATCAATATTTATTCAAATATAACTAATATATTTTAATAATTTTATTTGAGAAAAGAAATTAATTTTTTCAATTACTAAAAATTATTTAAATTAATTTAATAGCTCTTAAAAGTTTATCTAAAGCAAATGCTGCTCCAAATCCAAATATTAGAAATGCAAAATAGAAGATAATATTCATAGAAATACTTTTTTTTATTAATTTAGCAATTTTTCTTTTAAATAATCAATATAGTCTAATTTCTTAATCTTGAATATATTCAATATTTTTCACAATGCATTCTTCAGCTTTTTGTAATTCTCTACCTAAATAGAGTGCATGATCAATCTTAGATATTAAACTTTCTTCTTTCTCAGAAAGTAAAATCCCAACTTCCTTAGCTGTATCTCCAATGAAAATTTTATTATATTGTCTTATATTTTCGTTCCTACATGTTATTGGCATATTTGTATCTGGATCAATTGCCAGTCCTCTTCTTATTTATCTTATTTAGATAGTGTTCAACAATGATTTTTTTCTTAATTAAATCTATTTTTATTAGGAAATAACCCTTTGGATCTAAATTAATATTTCTTTTGGATAATTCTTTATCTATATTTTTTCTTTTATTTTCTGAGGAAATTAAATCCATTTAATATTAGTTAATTCATTACTTATCATATAATAAGAATTTTTTATTTAATAAAAGGGATTGAATTATTTTCTATTTCAATTTCATCCAAAGTGATTTTATTCGTTTTTTTAAGCCAATCACTAATTATATTTTCCATGCCATTATTAAACCATTTGTGAAAACTTTTTGTACTTTTAGCATAGAATCCTCTTCTCCTTTTTTGTTTGCCTCCTGCCCCTGGATCAAATCTTTCAATATTGTTTGCGATTGCCCATTCAATTGGTTTGTAATAGCATAATTCAAAATGAAGATTATCAATTTCACTATTACATCCCCAATATCTTCCCCATAAATTTTTGTTATTTTTAACGCACATTGACATCGCGATTGGCTCGTTAGAGTTATTTTCGTAAGCACTAAAAATTAGAAGATTTTCTTTATTCTCAATACTATTTTTAAAAAAATCTGAAGTAAGGTATTTACTACCCCATATCCCCCATTTGAGACAATGCTGCTCGTAAAAAAAATGCATATCTTTTAAAATCTCTTCATTTATATTTATACCCGTTAAGGTTTTTATATGAATATTTTTATTAGTGATTGATTTTCTTTCTCTTTTAATATTTCGTCTTTGATTAGAGTTGAATCTTAATAAATAATCATCAAAAGATTTTTCAGATTGAGAGATCCATTCACTTCTTATATTCACCCAATCATGATATCCCAACTTTTCTAAATAATTGCTCCAATTATCATCAACATATAAGAAATTACAACTTAATATATTATTTCTTTTTGCAAAATTTTCGATATTATCAATCAAAAAACTAGTTATTTTATCTCTATTCAAATTCTCTTCATATAAAAATTGATAACCTTCAATTGGACTATAAGGACTCATACCAATTAATTTAGGATAATAATTTAAATTAAGATCCTGAGCTAATCTTGCAAATGATTGATCAAAAATAAATTCTCCATAACTATGATTCTTAAGAAAAAGAGGAGCAATTGCACATAATTCTTTTTTAGCTTTTCTATAAGCCAAAAAATAAAGGGGTTGCCAACCAGTTTCTCTCGTAACAGTATTAGATTTTTCGAGATTTTTGATCCAGTACCATTCATAAAAGGGATTATTATTTTTTTTATTAAATTCATCCCAAATCTCTTTTTTGATTTCAGAAATGGAAAGTTTTATTTCTAAGTAATAATTATTTGCATCCATAAAATTTTAAAATTCAAGAAATCTATTTATTTTTTTTGCGTAATGGATAAATATTTCATTAGTTTTTAATTGCTTACAAGATTTTATTATCCATTCATTGTTAAAATCTAAAATTTTTTCATGTGTTTTATGAGGAAGCCATATATATTTTCCTCCAATAATTTTGGGTATAATTGTAATTTTTATTTCATCAATTAAATCCTCCATCATAAATGAATGTATTAGTTTTGCCCCTCCAAGTAAAGCTATTTTTTCAATCCCTTCTTTTTTTAAGTTTGCTAATGTTTGGAGCCATGAATTTTTATAAAAAAACTCTTTATCGAAATTCAAATCCTTGGTAATTTTTTTTGGATTTGAATTTATTAACCATCTTTTAATTGGCTGATTAAAATAAATCCATTCTTTTTGAAAATTATTAGGGTTGCCAGCAATAATCGAAATGGGTTGTGACTCTTTGATTATAAATTTTGTTTTATCTATAAATTTTTTTATAAGAAATGTACTTTGATGCACTTTAAGTGTACCTGATCCAAATATCGTGGCATCAACTTTAGATATAGCATTATTAAGTATCTTCTTATCTTCAAAACTCCCAATATGAGCAGATTGATTTATGGGAAATGATAATCTTCCATCAATACTTGATGCAATAACTAAAATTATATTTGGTTTTTTCAAGCCTGAATAACTAAGGAGTTTTCGAGATTTTTTTGTAAAGAATTTGGAATACTCTGCTCAACATAGATTTCTGCAGCATTATTTGGACTTTCTTGCAGTCTAATCTTATGTAAATTTGCTCCAATATTTTTAATTGGCAAGGAAAGTATGTCTGCTATGTGTAATGCTATATTCTCGCAAGTTGGTACACAAGTTCTAAAGTATTCAATATCTTTATTCAAGAAAGTATGATCAAGTTGTTCAACAATAAGATCGTCAATTATTGTTTGTAGTGATGGTAAGTCACATATCATTCCAGTTCTTGGATCAATATCACCTCTAACAGTAACATCTAGAAAATAATTATGCCCATGTCCATTAATTCTGGCACATTTACCATAAATCTTTTTGTTTTCACTCAGTGAGATCTCATCTTTAGCTAGTCTATGAGCAGCATTAAAATGAGTTTGAACTGTTAATAAAGCTTCCATTTTTTTTCCGTAATAATCCGCCCATAATGTAGGGCTTTCGTAAAGTCTTAATGCAGTTAATGGTAAATCATTTTTTAAACGATTCCAAATAATACTAACTAAAGCTTCTGTGGTAGGAAGTATTCCTGAATCTTTAGTTATGTCAAATTCTGGCCAAACATCATTTAAGAATCGAAAGTCTAGAGGTTCAGTTACTTTATCTTTTATAGAGTGTTTTACATCAGAAAGATTTAAAACCATTCCATAAGAATCAAGTTCGCCTCCCATCGATACAATTAGCTCATAATTATGACCATGTCCTGGAGCTAAACTGCATTTTCCAAATAGAGCAAGATTTTCTTCTGGGCTTTTCTCTGGAAGCCAGTAACGATGACTAGAGCTAAAACAGGCACGACGAGTAATCACGCATTCCCGCCCTTCACCATGTTTTGATTTGGAATGAAATAATGACATGTTTACTTGTATTGTTACTATCTTAGAGTCTTAAATAGTATTTTGTCTGTATGGAACGAAATTTCACTAATGGTCTTATAAAAGAATTAAGAGGAAGAAGTATATTTTTAATAGGAATGATGGGCTCAGGTAAATCATCAACTGGACCTGTTCTCGCTGAGATTTTGAAATATAAATACGTAGATCTTGATGTGTTAATTGAAAAATTAACTAAAAAAACAATTGAAAAAGTTTTTAGCGAAGAAGGTGAGGAATATTTTCGAGATTTGGAAACTCAATGCCTCCAGGAAATTATAAAATTACCATCTGTTGTGGTATCAACTGGAGGAGGGGTGGTTTTAAAAAAAGAAAATTGGGGTATTTTACGTCAAGGCATTATTGTTTGGCTTGATATAAATAAAGAGATTGCGCTTAATAGATTAAATTCTAAAGATAATATTAGACCCCTATTAAAGGGTAATATAGATATAAAATATGAAGAAATTTTTGAAACCAGAAAAGATATTTATGCTCAAGCAGATTTAAGAGTAGAAATTAATAATGAAGGGGTGAAAAATGTAGCCGAAAAAATTCTTAATACTTTAAAAAAAGAGATCAATAATTAATTAGGGTCTATTCTGACTGCAAACCACTTCAAAGTATATCCTGGCTTGATCTCTAGTTCACAGGTATTCTCTAAGAAATCTTCTATATTTTCCTCCTTTTCAAAGTCTTCATTTTGATTTATTGTTGGAAAATCAACTTTAGGTAACCATTTTTTTAACCACTCAATTGCTTCTTTTTTAGTTACTATTTCTTCTTTTTTTTCAGGTTCCAATATTACAAAATGTTCTACAGATCTTATAAGTGGGTTTGACATGTTTAAAAAATTTTTAGCTTTTATTTTAGTATTGACTATTGTAATAATAAATTGCGACAAAGTTAATGCATTAGTAGACGAAGATGTTCAACAATTTCTAGAGAAAAGAGAAAGATCATGGCCTGATTGGAGTTTAACCAAATTAAAAAAATCAGATATAAAAAAAGATCTTATTTACCCTGGTTGGTTTGAAGGTGATTGGGTTGTTTATTCTCAGGATCTCAATGATCTATCTAAAGATGCAGTAAAATATACAGTTCGTTTTACAAAAAATGAATCAGGCCAAATCGTAGGAGATAGAGCAAATAATTCTGAATCTATTGGAAAAGCAATTCTTGGAGACAAACTCAAAAAAGTTAAATCTGATCCAAATTCTTTTAATAACCAAATAATTTATTTAGAGGATAATGAATTTATTGAGTCTAGGGTTACTGCTAGAAATCAAATTTTTGATGATGAACTTTTTTTTGCAGATGAATTTTTTATTCAATCATTTCATAAATCTGGGGTTTCCAGATTAAATCAAGTTGAAACGATGAGTAAATTTTATAAATGTAATAATAAAGGATTTCAGTCATCACAGTTAATAAAACCTGAGATTTGCGGTTTTCAATATCAAGCTACTTATGGTTCAAAAGTAGGCAGTACTAATCTTAAGGCAATATCTACTAATAAATATAAATTAAATTTTAGATTTATTGGGACTGAGCACTAAATAAATCTTCTTCTAATCTATCTCTCCAATTAAATAGATTTTCTAGATATGGATTATTAATATATTCTTGACAACCTTCTCCTGCAAGAATAGGCCCTGAAGAAGTAGGGAATTTTAAAAGAGAAAGTTGAGCTGCAATTGAAATATCCGCTATGGTAAGACTTTCTCCAATTATAAATTTCTTATTAATTAATGATTTTGATAGTGATTCTAAAATTTTTTGTAATTCAATATTAGATTTATTAGATAGAACTACATTAGATATTTTACTTAAATTGTTGAATGGTAATTTTTCAAAAATTCCTCTTATTGATGAGGGTAATTCATTTGGAAGTAAAGCAGCTCTTAATTGTGGATTTTCAAGAGCTGATTTAATTAAGGCTTGCTTACAAACGGAAGCCATTGTTGTATCGGCCCAATCTTCAATAATTTTTGATTGTGATAAATGAATTGGATCTGAGGGAAATAACGAATTATTAGTATTTTTTGTATCTATGTATTCACAAATAGTTGAGGAGTCGCTAATTATTTGACCATTTTCATCCATTATTACAGGTAATTGTTTTTGTCCAGATATTTTAAAAATTTCTATTTGTCCAAGTGCTGGTGAAATTTCTTCAACTCTATATTTAAGGTTTTTAGCATGTAAAGCCATCCTAGTTTTTAAACAAAATGCACTATGTTTAAATTGATATAATGTAATCATGTTGGTATAGTTTTTAAAAACTTAGCTAAAAAAGTACACTATTTGTGGGGTTTATGGGCGAATTCTTTTCTAATGTTGCAAGATATCCTAAATATTTAATTTCAATCATTGTCGGTGGACTAGTTGCCTTACTAGGACCATTATTTAAAAATATTGCAAACCCTTTTACCGCAATTGCATTAGTATCATCCTTAGTAAGTGCGATAATTACTTTTTTTTTCGTACTAAAAGCAATGACTAATCCAGTTGTCTAGTAATTACTCATGAATAATAATCGCCGAATTGAAAAAGTATCCTCTCTTTTAAAAAAAGAAATAAGTTTAATATTAATGAATGATTTAAATAATAATTTAATTCTTGAAAATTTTGTTTCAATCACAAAAATTGAATTATCAGGAGATTTACAACATTCCAAAGTATTTATAAGTACATCAGCTGAAGAAAAAATAAAACAATTAATATTAGAAAATTTAAATTGTGCTAAGAATAAAATAAGATTTTTACTAAGTCAAAGAGTTAAGATGAGGAGAATCCCCGATCTTGTATTCAAGATAGATAGAGTTTTAGATCAAGGTATAGCGGTTTTAAAAGTTCTTGATGAATTAAGAGAAAAAAATGGTAAAAACAAATAATATCAATAACAAATAAGTATGGGAAATTTACCATTAGATAAAAAAAATATTGTTATTACTCGTGCGAAAGATAAAATCTCTGACGTGAAGGATTTGTTTAGTAAACAAGGAGCAAAAATATTTGATTTACCTGCTTTGTTAATAGATTATCCTGATGATTTAACTCCTTTAGACAATAGCTTATTGGATATAAATAAATTTCATTGGATTATTTTTTCTAGTAGTAATGGTATAAAATATTTGGAAAAAAGATTAACGGATAAGGGACTTTCATTAAGAAACTATGCAGGCAAAATTAAATTTGCGGTTGTTGGAAAAAAAACCTCAGAATCTTTAAACTCTTTAGGAATTCAAGCAGACTTTGTTCCACCAAATTTTGTAGCTGAAAGTTTATTAGAAAATTTTCCACTCTCACAAACAAAAGAAAGAATTTTATTGCCTAGAGTACAATCAGGAGGGAGAAACATTATTGCAGAAAAATTGAGAGAAATGGGGGCAATAGTTGATGAGGTTGCATCTTATGAATCAAGATGCCCAAATACAATGCCAAAAGATACAGAAAAGGCTTTAAAAGATGGGATAATAGATGCAATAATTTTTTCGAGTGGTAAAACTGTTTTTAATTCGGCAGTTTTATTAGAGAAATATCTAGGACATAAATGGCTTTCAATGATTGAAAATATCCATCTATTAACTATTGGTCCCCAAACCTCAATAGCTTGCAATAAAGTTTTTAATAGGGTTAGTAGGCAGGCAGAAAGTTATACTTTTGAAGGTTTGTTAGATGCAACTATTAATTATTTTAGTTAGCTTTTTCAGAACAATAATTATTTTCAACAAGACCTTTAAATCTATCAATGTTAGCTTGTAATTCATTTGTTACCATTTTTCCAAGTATGTTTTCTTCCATTAATCTTGCAATCATTTTTGGTAGTTCATAAGTAATTGATAAAGTAACTAAGGTTGATTTTTCATGATTTTTTTGAAACAAAACAGAACCTCTTGTCGGTAAACCACCAACTGATTCCCATTTAAGTTTTTCTAAATCAATTCTTTCCGTGATTTGAGCTTTCCATCTGAATTTAAAACCATTTGCTGCGAGTGTCCATTCTGTTAAATCAGGTAAAGTTGAGGTTTTTTGATCAATCGTTTTAACTGATTCAATCCAACTCATCCATAGTGGCATTGAATCTAAATCACTCCAAGTATCCCAAACATTTTGAAGGGGAGCATTTACTGTCGTTACTACATCATGGTTCAGCCAGGTACCCATAATTAATTGACTGAAAGATTTTTTGCTAGATCAACTTTTTTGTCAAGCATTACTGAAGCCGCCAAATGTCCGCTCATTGTTGCTCCTTCCATAGAATCTATATAATCTTGTTTAGTATAACTCCCCGCAAGGTAGAAATTCTCTATAGAGGTTTTTTGATTGGGTCTATAAGGTTCCATACCAGGTGATTCTCGATAAAGAGATTGTGGAATTTGAACAACATTACTCCAAAGGAGTTTTAGGTTTTTAGATGATGGGAAAAGGTTACGAACTTCTTTAACTATTTCTGCTGTAATTTTTTCTGTAGATCTTCCCATCCATTTGTCTCCTGGGGTTAATACGCATTGAAGGAGTGAGCCCATTCCTTCTTTTCTATAGTCAACTGGACTAGTTAATGCTAAATCAGCAAAACAACTAAACGAAGCATCAGCAGAGTATAAAAGGTTATCTAATCCAGTAGGTTTTTCATTATTTTTATTAAAATTATTTAATTCAGTTACCCATCCATCATATCTTAATTGGATTGTAGCTACAGCAACTGCTCTAAGTTTTTTTAAGCCTGCAAATTCATTAAATCTATACCATTCTTTGGGAATTATCTTTTTTATTCCTGGAACATCGCATGCTGCTAAATATTTATCGGCATAAATAAATTTTTCTTCCTTAGAAGTTGAAACTTTTATTTTTTCTACTTTGTAAGAAGAGTTTGATTCTTTAAAAATAATTTCTTCAACTTTATGATTGAGATGTATTTTTGCTCCTTTTTTTATAATGTAATCAACTATCGGTTGAGTAAGCCATCTGTGAGGTGAACCTTTGAGTAAGTTTAATTTTGAAGCTTCTGTTTTAGCTGCAAACATCATGAAAATCGTTAGCATGCATCGAGCTGAAATATCTTCGCAATTAATAAATCCTAATGCATAAGCTATTGGATCCCACATTCTTTCTAAGCTTCTTAGGCTGCCCCCATGATTTAAGAACCATTGTTTAAAGCTAATCTTATCTAGATCTCGTATTATCACCATCGCACCCTCATAATCTATTAAGCCGCGAACGATAGGACTAGTTCCTAAAGCAAGTGCATTTCTAAACTTATCAACAATATTTAATTGTTCTGTTGTAAAAAAAGCTTTTAAACCGTTAAAAGGTGCTCCAATAGCAAATCTGAAATCTAATGATTTTAAATTTCCACCTTCGTTAATGAATAAATGGGTATGGTCTTTGGGCAGTAAGTTGTCAAATGCACCAACTTTTTTCATTAGTTTGAATAAATTTGCGTAATTATAAAAAAATACATGTAATCCCATTTCAATATGATTACCTTCCTTATCAACCCAACTGCCAACTTTACCTCCCCAAAATGGACGACTTTCATAAATTTCAACTTCATGACCATTATCTACAAGATCTACAGCAGCAGTTAAACCTGCTAATCCGGAACCAACTATTGCAATTTTCACAATTTTTTCATTAAATATAACAAATCAATTATAGATTTAGTATCTTATGTGTAATCTTCTAACGATTTTTTTTATAGTATTAGTAATAAGTTTAATTTTCAATATGAATGAAAAAGCAACTGAAGAAAAATTAAAAAATTCTGATGATGGCAAAGGTATTTTAATTACGAATAGTGCAATTCAGCAGATTTCTAACTTATTAAAAAACCAAACTGATAAAAATGCATTGAGAGTTGGTGTTAGATCCGGAGGTTGTAGTGGAATGAGTTATACCATGGATTTCATAACTAAGAATCAAATAAATTCTGATGATAAAATATATGATTATTCATTAAGTGATGATCAATTTTTTCAGGTTGTTTGTGATCCTAAGAGTTTGCTATATATTTATGGGATGCAATTAGATTTCAGTAATGAATTGATAGGTGGGGGTTTTAATTTTACTAACCCAAATGCATCTCAAACTTGTGGATGCGGTAGCTCTTTCGCTGTTTAAAAGTAAATAAATATGAGTGATATTGAAAATGAATTTAATTCAGCTTTATCTAAATATAAAGCTGGAGAGGACATAAACAAAGTAGCGCTGGAATTTAAAGAGATTATAAATAAGATTCCAAATCATTTTGCTGCATGGACTTGTTTGGCATGGCTTCAACTGCTTCAAAAAAACAACGAAGACGCTTTATTTGCAGCAAAACAAGCCGTAAAACTAAATGGTCAAGATCCACAGGCCAGAATGAATCTTGCTTTAGCCTTATTAGCCACTAATAATAAAGGTGTAAGAGATCATATAGATTTGATAAAAAGACTTGTTATTTTTGCGCCTGAATTAGAAGAAGATTTAAAAGAGTCAGTCAATGATGGTTTATCAAGATATTCTGATTGGAGTGAATTAAAAAAAATAAAGAAGTGGTTGGATTTTTAGTTGTCTAGGATTTTAGTTATAAGTAATGGACATGGAGAAGACATTTCTGGATGTTTATTAGCGAAAAGACTTATTGAACTAGGTAATCACGTTGATGCTTTGCCAATTGTTGGTCATGGGAATTCCTATTTAAGAGAAAATATAAGGATAATTGGTAAAACTCGATTATTCAATACAGGAGGTTTAGGATACAATTCATTTAAAGGAAGGTTAGATGATTTAGTAAATGGGCAAATTATTTATTTATTAAAAAAATTATTTTTAACTTACTCATTAAGAAAAAAATATGATTCCTTCTTGGCAGTTGGTGATATTGTTCCAATTCTTTTTGCCTGGTTTTGCAGAAAAAAATACTTTCTTTATTTGGTTGCTTATTCAAGTCATTATGAAGGAAAGTTAGTACTCCCGTGGCCATGCAAATTTTGCTTAAAATCAAATAGATTAAAAAAAATTTATTCACGGGATCAGTTAACAGCTGATGACTTGACGTATCAGTTAAAGAGGAAGGTCTATTTTTTCGGCAATCCATTCATGGATATCTTTGATCAATGTGAGAATAAGTCGGATAACTCTAAAACAATTTTTAACTTATTACCAGGAAGTCGTTTACCTGAAATTGAGAACAATTTTATTATTATGCTTGATTTATTAGAAAATCTATCTAACTATAAAATTTTTAATGATATTTCATTCGAATTTGCATTGGTAGATTCTTTTTCTAAGAATAAAATTCAAAAAATTTTATCTCAGAGAAATTGGCAATTTCAATCAAATAATGAAGAAGTTACTATTATTATTTATAGTTTTAAATCAATTTATATAAGTTTAATTTGGAATTCTTTTGAAAGAACTTTAAGTAGAAGTGATGTCGTAATAAGTATGTCTGGTACGGCAGCTGAACAAGCTGTAGGCTTAGCTAAACCAGTAATTCAAATAGATGGATCTGGACCCCAATTTACAAGCTCTTTTGCTAACGCACAAAGAAGACTCTTAGGGGATTATGTGTTTTGTGCAACTAAATATAAAAATAGTGATGAAAAAATCCAGGAAACCATAGATATAATTTTTAGGGTAATGTACTTATTAAAACTAGATAAAAATTTTTTAATTTGTTGTAAAAAAATCGCTAAATCTAGACTAGGGAGTATTGGCGCTAGTTTACAAATTTCAAAAGATATTAATGATAATTTAATTAATGGAAAATAATAAATTTAAAAGTTTTATAGATCAAGTTTTATTAATTAATTTATTTCTTGTAATTATTTTTGCATTATTTTTTATATTTTCAGTGATTATGGAGATAAACGGGTTTTCAATTTATCTCGACTTATTTAGGAGGATTTGGAATCCATTGATAATTCCTCTCATAACTTTATTAATATTAAGTTCTTTATGGAGTGGAATTAATTCTTGGTTAAAGCAGCGAGGGCATTCTGAAGAGTAGGATATTTGAATTTAAAAAAGTTATTTTTGAGCCTAATACTTATAACTCTTTGACCTTCTAAAACTAATTTAGCTCCGTCTCCTAACATTAATCTTAATGGAGCTCCAGGCACGGGAAGTAGATTTGGTCTTTTTAGGCTACTAGCTAATTTAGAGGAGAATTCTCTCATCTTTACAGGTTCTGGTGCTACAGCATTAAATATTCCATTATATTTTTTATCTTTAATAGCATTGATTATTAGTTCACATAAATCATCTCTATGGATCCAGCTCATCCATTGATTTCCATTGCCAATTGGCCCGCCAAGTCCAAGTTTAAAAATAGGTAGCATTTTACCTAAAGCGCCTCCATCTTTGCCAAGGACAATTCCTATTCTAAAAATTACTAGTCTTGTAAAAAATGGTTTTTTCAAAGCTTCTTGCTCCCAATTCTTACATAATTTTGCAAGAAAATCTTCTCCATTGGTGCTGTCTTCTGTGAATTCATTACTGAGACTTGTCCCGTAGTAACCAATAGCAGAAGCATTAATAATAAATTTTGGATTAATCTTTAGAGACTTTAAGTTTTTCATAAGGTATTTTGTAGTATTAATTCGACTATCCTCAATTTCTTTTTTTTGACTATCAGTCCATCTTTTATCAGCAATTGGCTCACCTATTAAATTTATAATCCCATCACTATCTTTTAGTTTTTTAATAAGATTTTCGTTTGACCAATTTTTTTCATTTGTAGCGTCTAATTTTAAAAAATTTATCATACTTAAAGAATTCTTCATTTGTAGTTGATCAATATTTTTCCTACTTACGATACAAATTTCATGCTTTTCTTTTATTAATCTTGGGATTAATTCTTTTCCTATAAATCCAGAACATCCAAATAGTAAAATTTTCATTTTAAAAATTGATTACTTGTAAACCCTATAAAATTTTTTTAATTTTCGTTAAATTATCTGCAACAATAATTTTTTATTAATTGGAAGGATTTATTATTGAAATTTATTAAATTAGTAACTAATAAACTTTTTTATGACGGATTCAATACCAAAAAAACCACTCAAAAAAGGTAGTTTAGTTGTATTAGATAAAGAAAAATATATAAAAAGCCTTGAATCATTAGCAAGTGATACTGATTTACCAAATTATGTTTTTGAGGGACCAGGAGAGATTTTAGCCGTGAAAGAAGATTATGCTCAAGTACGATGGAGAAGACCAGTGCCTGATGTATGGTTTAAATTAGAACAGTTAAAAGAATATTCAGAAAATTCAATATAAATTATTTTAAAAAGATATATTTTTTTTATTAATTGCCATCTTTGTTTGAATTCTTTTTGCTTCTTTCATCATTTCTTTTCCATCGAATAAATAATTATCAACATATCCTTGAGTATATCTATCTAACTGATCTAAAGCATCTTCGACTTGAGAGTAGCAATGATATAAGTCTAACCCTAATGAGGAAATGGAGCTTGGAACGATTCTTGATTTATAGACTTCTGAAACTTTATTAATTTTTTTCTGACTTTCGCTGATATATTTGCAGAAGTTTTCCATTAATTCATCGTCATATGGATCAGCTGAAAGTTTCTTAATCTCTTCATTTAAAGGTTTTATTACTTGGGTTATTAATCTATTAAGAGGTTGATAGGTATTAATAATCCAGTTTTTTATATCATTGTCTTTATTCGTAGAATAATTACTATTATTTTTTATTTCTAAAGACCAGTCTTCGTATCTTTGACTTTCAGTATTTTCTTGAAATAGTAAATTTTTGTCATATATTATTTTTTTTTGAGGATCACTTAATGTCTCCCATGCCAATTGAATTGCTAAAAACTTTTCATTACTACCCCCGGTATCAGGATGATATCTTTTTGCTAATAATCTATATGCTGATTTAATCTCAGATTTTAAAGCATTTCTTGGGACACCCAATTCTTTATAATAATCTTTTGTATTCATTATTAATTTATAAATATCCATCCTCACGAGATATTATGGAAGTATTGTTATCAAACATTGCAGTAGATAAATATCTTTCACCAAAACTTGGCAAAATCACAACTAGTCTTTTGCCTGATAGCTCTTTCCTCTTAGCAATTTTAATTGTTGCAGCTATGGCCGCTCCACTACTAATGCCGGACAAGAGACCTTCTTTCTTTGCTAGAAGTCTTCCAAAATAAAAAGCCTCATCATCATCAATTGTTAATATCTCATCAATTAGTTCTTTTTTTAAAACTTTTGGAATAAATCCTGCCCCAATTCCTTGTATTGAATGAGAACCAGGATTGCATCCTGAAATTACAGCACTTTTTTTTGGCTCTACAGCATATATCTTACATTCAGGATTTACTTTTTTTAGATAAGTTGCGCATCCAGTAACAGTACCCCCTGTGCCAACACCTGTTACTAATCCATCAATTCTATGGTTTGATTGTTCCCAAATTTCTTTTGCGGTAGTTTTTGAATGTATTTCTGGGTTGGCTGGATTTTCAAATTGATTGAACTGGAAACCATTTGGAATTTCATTAGCTAATTCATTAGCTAATTTAAGAGCCCCTTTCATTCCTTCACTGCCTGGAGTTAATTGTAATTCTGCCCCGTAAGCCCTCAGCATAGCTCGTCTTTCAATACTCATAGTATCAGGCATTGTTAGGATTAATTTATATCCTTTTGCAGCAGCGACCATTGCTAGAGCAATTCCTGTATTACCGCTCGTGGCTTCCAGTAAAGTCGTTTTTTCTGGAGAAATAGATCCATCTTTCTTCTGCAGTAATAATCATTGAGTAAGCTATACGATCTTTAACTGATGCTGATGGATTAAAGCTTTCTAATTTAGCTATTATCTCTGGATAGCAATTGAATTGTTTTTTAATTCTATTTAATCTAACCAAAGGAGTGTTACCAACTAGATAAGTAATATCGTTTGCTATGTCCATGAAATTTAAGGTTTGAAAATATTTAATAAACTTATTTTTATATTAATAATAATATTTATTTATCAATATTTTTAAAAGTTATTTATTTAAAAAACATTACTTATTTCAAAAGTTTTTTCTATAGTTAATTTATTATTGATTTTTAAATTATGTACACTTTAGAACTAAGTCTTAGATATTCTCCTTTTCCTATCTCCATACAAAAAAAAGAATATGATGAAGTTTCCAAGATTTTTCAAGAAGTAAAGAATGCAATGATAAATAATAATTCATCAACTTTGATTGAATTACAATGCGAAAAAATAAATAGCAAGTCACTTGCTGTATTATCTAATGAAATAATTGCAGTTCAAATTTATGAGAAATCAGCAATAGCAGGAGGTACAAAAAGACCTGGTTTTTCACTAGATAGGTAATGATACAAAAAACAAATATAGATACAAAAAAAGAAGATAAATTAATTTTTGAGAATGTATATTTTTCATGGCCTGGGCAAGAAAAGTTTATAATTGAAAATTGTAATTTTTCGATAGTTGAGCCTGGATTATGGATGCTCTTGGGAAAGAATGGTTGTGGTAAGAGTACTATTCTGAAGTTAATTAAAGGAATTCTTCAGCCAACTAAGGGAAAAATTAAAAGGCCTGATAATTTATCAATGGTTTTTCAAAATCCGGATCATCAAATATTAATGCCTACTTGCGGAAGTGAATTAATTTTAAATATCAAGGAAAATATTAGCAAAAAAGAAATTCATGAAAAAGTTAATCAAGTGCTTATAGATGTTGGCCTTAAAGGATTTCTAAAAAGGCCTGTTCACACTCTAAGTGGAGGTCAAAAACAAAAACTTGCTATAGCATCTGCCTTAATAAGTAAAAGTAATTTTATTTTGATGGATGAGCCTACTGCTCTTTTAGATGAGTTTAGTCAAATGCAAATTATTGAAATAATAAAATCTTTGACAGATAAACCATACCAACCAATTACAGTTTTGTGGATAACACATCGATTAGAGGAATTAATCTATGCTGATAAAGCTTCTAAAATGATAAATGGTAAATTTTCTGTATGGCAAAATCCTAATAATTTCAAAGAAAAATAAAAAACCCCTTGTCATTTGGTCGGTAAAAGAGTTAGGTTTTTATTATTCCTCGGTAGCTCAGCGGTAGAGCGATCGGCTGTTAACCGATTGGTCGCACGTTCGAATCCCGCCCGGGGAGTCTTTAGTTGAATTCACAAGAACTCATATGTGATCATATGAGTTTTTTTGT
>GL947595.1:1106398-1331387 GCA_000218745.1 Prochlorococcus marinus bv. HNLC2
ACCGTAATAAATGCCAGACAGTTAATACCAGAACAAGTATTCATAAGTATTGGAATTGCACCACCGCATTTACATCCTGTTAAATATCATAAAGAAAGGATAAAATACGAGTCTAACCTTGAAATATCAGGTGCTGATTTAGTTATTAAATCAATCAATGATATTAAAAAAATATCCTCAAGTTTATTTTTATTGTGAATTATTTATTCTAAGAATTTTTAAATAAAAGAGTTTTCTCTAACTATTTTCTGAATATATTTTTATCAATTAAAAACATCAGTATTTTTGGATAAAAGATTAGGACGGAGAGAGAGGGATTCGAACCCTCGACAGAAGTTACCTCCTGTAACTCCTTAGCAGGGAGCCGCTTTCAACCACTCAGCCACCTCTCCAACTACTTTAGATTATCAAGTTTTGTGCAAACATACAAAATTTTTTATTTAATCGAAATGTCTAATTGATTAAAACTCTTGGAAGTCTATTTTTAAATGAACATAGTATCTCCCAAGGAATTGTGGAAGCTTTATTTGCCCACTCAAGAGGAGAGATTAATTCTTTTCCCTCAGAACCCAGTAGCACAACAGAATCTCCAACTTTAATATCTTTAGAATGTGTAATATTAATCATCAATTGATCCATTGTAATAGCTCCAACTTGAGGATACTTAACTCCATTATGAATTACAGAAATATTGTTTGATAATCCTCTGCATATTCCATCTGCATAGCCAATACTTATAACAGCTAATTTTGTTTTTTGATTACTAATGAATTTTCTTCCATAGCTTACTCCCGTATCCCCCTCAATATCTCTTATAAAAGAAATTTTTGATTTCAAGCAAAGGGCTGGTTCGAGTTTTAAGTCTACAATTTGCTTATAAAAAGGATTATAACCATACATAGATAACCCTACTCTAACCATATCAAAATGAAACTCTTTTCCTAAAAATGTGCCAGCAGAATTTGCTAGATGAATTTTTATATTTGGATATTTAGTAATTTTGATTTCTTGTAATAGCTTCTCAAATTTCAACTTTTGTATATGTGTATAACTATCTCTTTATTTAAGTATTCATCCTCATCTGCTGTTGCAAGATGACTATATATACCATCAATAGATATATTATGAAATGAATTTATAGCATCAAATATATTAATAAATTCATCTATACTAAAACCTAATCTTGACATTCCTGTATCAATTTTAAGATGTAAGTAAAAATTTTTTTTATATTTTTTTCCTATATTATTACAAATCAAGCATTCTCTCATACTGCTAATAGTAGGCATTAAATTATTTTTAAAACATATTGATAAATCCTTTTTTGTATAAACATTACCTAAAATTAATATCGGAATTTTAATACCCTCAGAACGTAAATAAATACCCTCCTGTAAAGTTGCTACTCCTAATTGATCAGCCCCTCCTCGAATAGCGTATTCAGATACAAATTTTGCATCATGACCATATCCATCTGCTTTTACAACAGCCATAAATTTACATTTTGATTTCAGACTTGAACGGATTTGGCGAACATTATTTGAAATAGCATTTCCATTTACTTCAATCCATGCTCTTTGAGTTGGATCTATTGCAATCAAATGATTATTATCAACTTTAAAATTATTTTTTATGTTTTTAAATCCTAGTTGCATGAATAAATTCTCAATAATTTATGCGTTTATATGAATATAGAGTTAGCATGACATTAAATTGGGATATTGGCATGAGCCAGACTCTCGTTTTAAACGCCTCTTATGAACCATTAAACATCACTACATGGCGTAGAGCAATTATTTTAATGCTTAAAGGGAAGGCAGAAAGTTTAGAAGAAGATTTTTCTCATAATATACACTTTAACAAAAAACTTCCAACCGTAATTAGACTTTTTTATTATGTCAAGATTCCATACAGAGAGGTAACTTTATCTAGGAAAAATATACTTTTAAGAGATAATAACTCATGTCAATATTGCAACTATAAAGGTAAAGACTTATCTATAGACCACGTAATTCCTCGCAGTCGAGGCGGTGTAGACATATGGGAAAACGTAACAACAGCTTGTTTAAGATGTAATGTTCAAAAAGGAAATAGAACTCCTGAAGAAGCTAATATGCCTTTAATAATTAAACCTTATAAACCTCTTAGTAATTTGAATTTTGAGGCTACCAAGCAAATTCACTCGGGTAAACATGAAGATTGGAAAAAATATGTAATTGGTCTAGCTGCTTAAACTTACACAAACATCAATCATCACTATTAAATTGCTCCATTTGTTTTTTTTGTTCTTGTGCAATACAAGCTTCTATGACTTCATCTAGCTGACCAGAGAGAACAGGCTCTAAAGAAAAATTACAACCTAATCTATGATCAGTAGTACGATTATCTTTGTAGTTATAAGTCCTTATCTTCTCACTTCTATCGCCTGTACCCACTTGCATAAGCCTTTCTGATCTCTCTTTTTTATTCGCTTCTTCAATTTGTATTTCATATAATTTTGCTCGCAAAATTTCCATTGCCCTCTCTCTATTCTGTAATTGCGATCTTTCCTGCGTACAAAAAACTCTTATCCCTGTTGGTTTATGTAATAAATCAATTGCAGTCTCAACTTTATTAACATTTTGCCCTCCAGCCCCACCAGACCTCGCCGTACCAACCTCTAAATCAGTTGGATCAATTTTTACTTCTACTGGATCAACCTCTGGCATTACTGCAACTGTTGCAGTAGATGTATGAACTCTACCTTGTGATTCTGTTGCAGGAACTCTTTGAACTCGGTGTACTCCAGCTTCAAACTTCAATTGACTATAAACAGATTCGCCTTTCACTGAAATAACTAGTTCTTTAAAACCACCAAGGTCTGACTCAGAAGCACTTATTGGTTTAACTGACCAACCGACTTTTTGCCCATACCTCTCATACATTCTTGCCAAATCACCAGCCCAAATACAGGCTTCATTGCCACCAGCACCTGCTCTTATTTCCAACATTACGCTTCTATCGTCTCTTGGATCCTTGGGAAGTAAAGCAATTTTTATTCTGTGAATTAAATTATCTTTATTATTTTGTAACTCTTGTAATTCATCATTAATTAAACTCTCCATTTCTTTATCATCCTTTGAATCTTTTAAAAGCCTTTTAGTTTCATCAATTTCTATATCTAATTTTCGTAATTGATCATAGTCATTCACTAAAGGTTCTAGTTTAGATCTTTCTCGAGCAATAGATTCAAGTTTTTTGGGGTTATTAGATATATCAGGATCTGCAAGTTGAGTCTCTAAGTTTAAAAAACTTTCTGAAGCGGTTTTTAACCTTGAAAGTAATATAGAATATTCCAATTTAAGATAAATTATATTTAATGAAATTCTTTATTTAGAATCTTCTTCTTTCTTTTTATCTTCTTGAGAAGTATTCGGGGATCCCATACCATACTTCTTCATAAATCTATCAACTCTACCTTCTGTATCAAGAATTTTTTGAGTTCCTGTAAAGAATGGATGATTACCACTCCAAACATCGACGTGTAATTCAGGTTGAGTTGATCCCGTAGTCATAACAACTTCTCCGTTACAAATAACTTTTGCATCTGGATACCACTTAGGATGAATTTCTGATTTAGGCATGATTAAAATTAACGTTTTGAGTATTGAGGGGCTTTTCTAGCCTTCTTTAAACCATATTTTCTTCTTTCTTTTGCTCTAGGGTCTCTACTAAGATGACCTTCAGTTTTTAAAGGCTTTCTATTATCAGGAGATAATTCGCAGAGTGCTCTAGCAGCCCCTTGCTTAATTGCATCAGCTTGACCAGTTAAGCCCCCTCCATATACATTTACAAAAATATCATAGGAATTTTCTAATCCCAACGTTTGTAAAGGAGCTTTTACTGCGCTTAAATGTAAAGGATTGAAATTTAAATAGTCATCTCCAGTTCTTCCATTGATTTTTATTTGGCCATTACCAGGAATCAATCTAACTCGTGCTACAGAAGTCTTTCTTCTTCCTGTTCCCCAATAAACTGCTTTGTTTTTTATTTGACTATTCATATTAAAAAATTACTTATTTAATAATACAGGATCTTGTGCAGCATGAGGATGATCTGGACCCTTGTAAACTTTTAATTTCCTAAATTGTTGCCTACCTAAAGAATTATGAGGCAGCATCCCCTTAACAGCTTGCTCAATAATTCTTTCAGGAATTCTCTCCTGCAATGTTTCAAATTTTTCAATCTTCATCCCTCCAGGCCTACCAGAATGACGACGATATAATTTTTGAGAGGATTTTTTACCCGTAACTTCAATTTTTTCGGCATTTACTACTATTACAAAGTCACCTGTATCTAAGTGCGGCGTAAATGAAGGTTTATTTTTTCCACGTAATATAACTGCTATTTCAGTAGCAAGTCTTCCTAAAGTTTTGTCTGTAGCATCCACTAAAAACCATTCCCTTTTTATAGTTTCTATTGATGGAGTAGTTGTTTTATTCATCTGTCGATTCTATAAAATCAATTCTTTATCTTACATCATTGAAGGAGCTTTAAACAATTTTTTATTTATTAAGATTTTGATTTTCTAAAAAACTTTTATATTGTTTTTAATTTTAAGAACTACCTGAAATTAAAAATTTCGGAAAAAGATCTTTATTATTTACTTTTTGAAAAATATTATTACTATATTTGGCATTAACAAAACATAGTCCTTTCGCTGGAGCAGACTCAAGAACTTCGTCTTTCTTTTTATTTTTCCATCTTTCAATAAAAATCTCTGGTGTGATTTTTTTTTCTCCTACCAAAACTAATTGACCAACTATTGCTCTTACCATTCCATAAAGGAAACCAGTCGCTTTAATATCAAAAAAAATTAAATCCCCTTTTCTCATAAGATTAACCTTTATTACTTCTGTAATAGATGATGATCTATTACTTCCACTTTTCTGAAATGCAAAAAAATCATGTTTCCCTGTAATACCTTGTAAGGCACTTTGCATCGATATTTCATCTAAAACTTTTTGATATCTATGCCAAGACCAATTACTAATAAAAATATTTGGAATTTTACTATTGTTAATAACATACCTGTAATGTCTATAAATTGCAGAGTAGCAAGCATGCCATTCTCTAGGAACAAAAGTTGACTCCAATATCCTTATGTTTAACGGTAATTTCCCATTAAGAGCATCTGCCCATCTACTTTCTGGTATAACAAAATCAGATTCAAAATGAACGACTTGACCGGCTGCATGAACCCCAGCATCTGTTCTTCCTGCTGCAAAAGTTTTTACACTTTTACTTGATAAAATGGTTATGGCCTCTTCTAAAGCTTGCTGAACAGTAATAGTATTTTTTTGTCTTTGCCATCCTGAGTAATCAGCTCCATTATATTGTATTTTTAACGCAACCCTTTTCAATAATAAGTTTTAAACAAGCTCAATAATTGCCATTTGAGCATTATCTCCTTTTCTTGAAACTGTTCTTACTATTCTTGTATATCCTCCTTCTCTATCACCATATCTCTCTTTAGCTTTTTCAAATAATGAATGGACAAGTTTTTTATCATAAATATATCCAAGAGCTCTTCTTCTTGATGAAAGAGAGCCATCTTTCGCTAAAGTAATCATCCTTTCAGCTTCGCTTCTCAACGCTTTTGCTCTAGCCTTTGTAGTAGTTACTCTACCTTCTCTAATAAGTTGTGTAGTTAATCCTCTTAGAAGAGCCTTCCTTTGGTCAGAAGGTTTACTAAGTAATGGAATTCTTAATTGATGTCTCATGATTTGAAAATGTTAAACAGAAGTTCTACTTTGCGGAATAGAAATCCCTATTCTTTCGAGAGCTTCAATTACCTCATCAGCAGATTTTGAACCGAAGTTCTTTATTTCTAAAAGATCTTCATAACTGAAGCCCATTAGATCTGAAACAGAGTTAACTTGAGCACGCTTTAAACAATTATACGCTCTAACTGACAAATTTAGTTCTTCAAGAGGAATCTGAGCTTCTGGAGAGGGTTCTGGCTCTTCAGGTATTTCTTCAACCATAGTGACAGTAGCCAAAGGTTGGAATAATTCTATGAGCTGATTGGCTGCTTCTGCTATTGCATCATCTGGGCTAGTTGAACCATCAGTTACAACCTCCATCTTTAATCTTTCTCTACCAGTTCCACCCTCAGCAACAGCGGTTTCATCTATCGTAAAATTAACTCTTTTAACGGGCATAAATACCGCATCTATTTGTAAAAGATCTATTGAAGTGGTTTCTTCATTTCTTCTATCTACAGGTCTATATCCTGTACCTCTTTCAACATGGATCTCTAATTCAAGATTATGGCCGTCTTGTATGGTAGCAATTGGCTTATCTCCATCAACCACTTCAACTTGAGATGAGAATTGTATATCATTGGCTGTAACTTCCATCGGTCCAGAGGCCACAAGCCTGCCAATTTCTACTTCGTTACTTGAGCTATTAATTGAGAGTTGTTTACAATTTAATAAAATATCTAATACATCCTCTCTAACACCTGGAACTGTAGCATATTCATGATTCACTCCAGCAATTCTAACTGCTGTAACGGCGCTTCCTTCAAGGCCTCCCATCAAAACTCTTCTCAAAGAGTTCCCTAAGGTAGTTGCTTGTCCTCTCTCTAAAGGACCAATTAAAAAAGTTCCTGTTTGGGAGCGATCATCTGAAATCTGATGGTCAATTCGATCAATCTGGTATTGCAACACGGAAAATAAAAAGGTAAAGGTTTGAGTTAAATTGAGAGAATTCTCTAAACGCGTCTGCGTTTAGGTCTTCTGCATCCATTATGAGGTAATGGAGTGACATCTCTTATTAGAGTTATTTCTAAACCTGCAACTTGTAAAGCTCTTATGGCGGTTTCCCTACCTGATCCAGGGCCACGGACTAAAACTTCTATTTGTCTCATCCCCTGATCTAGAGCTCTTCTCGCGGCAGATTCAGCTGCTGTTTGGGCAGCAAAAGGTGTTCCTTTTCTTGCACCTTTAAATCCACTCGCACCTGCAGAAGACCATGAAATAACATGCCCTGATGTGTCTGTGATGGATACAATTGTGTTATTAAATGTACTCTGTATATGAACTACTCCATTGGGTACATTTCTCTTGGATTTTTTTGAACCGGTTTTTTTTGCTTGAGCTGGCATGACTTCTAAATGATGAATTTGATAAATTTAAATAATTGCATTATTTTTTCCTTCCAGCAACAGTTTTTCTAGCTCCACGTCTTGTTCTGGCATTAGTTCTAGTTCTTTGTCCTCTCACTGGAAGACTCATTCTATGTCTCCTACCCCTGATACAACCAATATCCTGTAAACGCTTAAGAGCCATTCCTTCTTGCCTACGTAAATCACCTTCAACAGTAAATGTTTCAGTAGCACCTCTTAATTTTTGAACATCAGAATCAGAGAGATCCTTAACTCGAGTATCAGGATTGACCCCTGTATTTTCTAATATCTGTTTTGACCTTGTTAAACCTATCCCGTAGATATATGTAAGGGAGATTTCGACTCGCTTTTCACGAGGTATGTCAATGCCTGCAATCCTAGCCACTTGTTTTCAATAAATAAAAAGTTTTAAACTGAATTTTGATTTAATTTATAAAATTAAATTTCGTCAAATTTAACCTTGACGTTGTTTGTGTCTAGGGCTCGCGGTACAAATAACCATTACCCTGCCGTGGCGTCTAATTACACGACATTTGTCACACATTGGTTTTACTGAGGCTCTAACCTTCATAAGGTTTTTCTCATTAAATACTAATTCTACATTCTACAGCATCAAGTTGCCATATTTTGTTTTATTTCATCAGAAATTATTTTAAGTTCCCTATCTCCATCTATATACTTTAATAAATTTTTATCTCTATAGAACTCAATAAGAGGTTCAGTAGTCTCTTTATAAATATTTAACCTTGTTCTAATAGTATTTTCATTATCATCAGCTCTTCCCCTGCTAAGAAGTCTTTTTACTAATATTTCTTCGTTAACATCTAAATAAAACACCATTTCTAAAACCTGATTAATATCCTCTAAAACTTTATTTAAAGAGTTTGCCTGAGAAATATTTCTAGGATAGCCATCTAAAATCCAGCCTTTATTTTTCTTTAAAAGATTTTTTCTAACAATTTCTAAAACGAGCTCATCATTCACAAGCTTTCCACTATTAATAATTTCCTTAACTTGAATTCCGAGATTTGTTTTCAAGTCAACTTCTTTTCTAAGCAATTCACCTGTTGAGAGATGCAGATACTGACTCGCTTGACTCATTAACCCAGCCTGAGTACCTTTGCCTGCTCCTGGTGGCCCTAAGAATAATAAATATTTCTTCATTAGTTATTCACTAAGCCCTCATATCTTTGCGAAATAACATAAGTTTGTATTTGCTTGGCAGTATCTATAGCAACTCCAACAAGAATTAATAGAGAAGTTGCTCCTAATCCCTGAAAAGTCTGCACATTTGTAGCTCTCTCAACAGCGGCTGGAATTATTGCTACAGAACCTAAAAAAAGTCCACCTAATAGCGTTAATCGATTTTGAATACCTGTTAAGTAAGCAGTTGTTTTTGACCCCGGTCTTACACCAGGAACAGCGACACCACCTTTTTTAAGGTTAGATGCCACATCAACTGGATTTATTGTAAGAGAAGCATAAAAATATGAGAATCCAAGAATTAATGCGAAAAAAGTTAATGCATACGGCCAAGGATTAGAGGAACTGGGGTTTAAAGAACTAGCAAATTTTATTAATAAAGGATTACCTGTGACATTAGCTATTGTGATTGGTAAAAAAATTAATGCCGATGCAAATATAATAGGCATAACCCCTCCAGCATTCAATTTCAGCGGTAAATAGCTCTGTCTTGTTGGCAGTAAAGATGGACTACCTATCTGCCTTTTTGCGCTTACAATAGGAATTCGTCTAGCACCCTCTTGAACAAAAATAATTCCAACTATGGTAAGTAGAAAAACCCCTAGTAGTACTGCTATTCCTAAGACATCCCCTCTATCTCCTGTTTGAGCTTTCTCAATTGTAGAACTTAATGCTTTAGGTAGTGTCGCAACAATATTTAGAAAAATGACTAGTGAAGCACCTTGACCAATTCCTTTTTCAGTAATTATTTCACTAAACCACATAACAATCATCGAACCCGTAACGAGTGCTATAGAAGTTTGAAGAACAAATGTAGATTGACTTACCCCTTCAATTGCATATTGTCTAAGAATTAGAGAAAAAATTATACTCTGAAGAAATCCCCAGCCTAAAGCTACATATCGAGTTATTTGAGCAATCTTTCTTCTTCCTGCTTCACCTTCATTTTTTTGTAAATCTTCTAATGCTGGCAAAGCAGCAGTGAGTAGTTGAATGATTATAGAAGCATTGATAAAAGGTAAAATGCCTAAAGCAAATATTCCAAGTGTTGAAATTCCTCCTCCTGTAAAAATATCTAAAAAGCCTATTAATTGACCTCCTTGATCAATAAAACTCTTAAAAGCCTCTCTATCAATACCTGGCATAGGAATATAGATGCCCAATCTAACGAGCAAAAGTAAACCTAAAGTGGTTAATACTCTTGTTCTTAACTCTTTATTTAAAAATAATTGAGTAAGAATTTCTGAAGCACTTGGATTTCTACTTTTCTTAACTAACATAAAGGTTTATTAGTACAAATTTATTTAGCTTTATTTCTTTAATTTACAACATTACATGAGCCACCTGCAGCCTCTATTTTTTCTTTCGCAGATTTAGTGAAAGAATGAGCTTCAACTTTTAATTTAACTTTTATATTTCCATTACCTAATATTTTCAAAGGAAACTTAGGTTTAAAAAGCAAACCTTTTTTCACCAATGAATCTAAATTTACTACCTCATCATCATTAAATTTATTTAATTTTTCCAGATTAATTACTGAAAACTTTTTTTGATTAATAATTTCAAAATGCTTTAATTTAGGGACTCTGCGATATAGAGGCATTTGACCACCTTCAAAGCCAGGTCTTGTTGGACGACCTGAACGTGATTTTTGCCCTCTCATTCCGAATCCACATGATGCTCCCTGACCTGCAGCAATACCCCTACCTTTTCTAAGTTTTTTCTTACGTGATCCAGTATTTGGTTTTAAAGAATTTAATGTTGAAGTCATAATTTTTAGGAGTAAAGCTGCTCTAAAGTAATTCCTCTTTCCCTTGCAACAGATTTATGGGTCCTGAGCTGAGAGAGAGCAACCATCGCTGCGCGAGCATTATTTAGTGGAGTCTTGCTACCAAGCCTCTTTGCTAATACATTTTTTATACCAGCTAATTCTAAAACGGTTCTAATAGAACCGCCCGCAATAACGCCAGTTCCAGGGGCAGCTGGTCTTATAAGCACATTAGCAGCTCCATCTCTTCCTAAAGAAAGTGTTGGAATTGAGTTAGTTTGAGTTAGAGGGACTCTTACAAGATTCTTTTTACCATCAGCTACACCTTTTCTAACTGCACCAATAACATCCCCAGCCTTACCTACACCAACTCCAACTTGACCCTTCTCATTTCCGACAACTACTATTGCTCTAAAACTCATTTTCTTTCCTCCCTTAACAGTTTTAGAAACTCTTCTAATTTGAACAACTCTTTCTTGCCAATCTGAATCCCTTTCTAAATTTTTAGAATCTCTTCTATTTCTTTTTCTACTATTTCTTTTAGGTTCATCTTGGTTAACGGAATTTATCTTCTCGTTATTTGGTTGATTGTCTTGTTTTGTTGGTGAGTTAGTCATAGTTTTTAATATTTAGAATTTAAGGCCACCCTTTCTTGCAGCTTCAGCAAGAGCTTTTACTCTTCCATGATATATATTACCTCCTCGATCAAATACCACTTGTTTGATACCTTTCTTTATAGCTCTTTTGGCTAATAGAGAGCCGACATCAGAGGATGCAGCACAATTAGACAAAGATTTATCAGAATCTTTTTTTAATTCTTTATCAACAGTTGATGCAGCGCAGATAGTTTGCTGAGCATCATCATCAATAACTTGTGCATAAATATGATTATTGGATCTAAAAACAGAAAGTCTTGGTCTATCCTGAGTACCAGTAAGAAAACGTCTCAACCTCTTATGACGTTTTTGAGTTTGTTTTTTTCTAGAAAGTGAAGTCATAGTTAATAATATAAGTTATTTTTTGCCAGATTTACCAGCTTTTCTGATAATTCTTTCATCATGATATTTGATACCTTTACCTTTATAGGGTTCTGGTGGTCTTATTGATCTTATTTTTGCTGCTTCATTACCCACAACCTCTTTATCAATTCCAGATACAATGACATTTGTATTACTTTCGACCTTATAAGTTATTCCATCAGGAGGAACCATCTCAATAGGATGACTATATCCTGCACTAACAACTAAATTTTTACCTTTCACTTGAGCTCTAGAACCAACACCAACAATCTCTAATTTTTTAGTAAAACCTTCACTAACTCCTTGGACCATATTAGAAATCAATGTTCTACACAATCCAAATCTTTCTCTAGAGAAGCGCTTAGAAGTTGATGGTGAAACAATGACCTCCTGATCAGTTTTATCAAAATTTACTCCTGAGGGCATCACTCTTTTTAATTCACCTTTAGGACCTTTAACTGTTATTGATAACCCTTGGATATCTATTGAAACCTTATCAGGGATAGGGACTGGATTTTTTCCAATTCTAGACATAATTTAAGCTCCTTAATAAACGTAACAGAGGACTTCGCCACCGATACCTTGCTTTCTAGCATCACGATCACTCATCACGCCTTTTGAAGTTGATATTATAGCAACTCCAAGGCCCCCAAGAACTTTTGGCAAGCCTTTGGTGTTTTTATAAATCCTCAATCCAGGCTTACTCACTCTTTGCATAGAACGAATAGTTGGAAATTTATTTTTTCCGCTATATTTCAAACCTAGAATTAGCTGAGATTTAAAACCTTCACCCTCTTCATTAATTTCATTAATAAAACCTTCCTTTTGCAAAACTAATGCGATACTTCTAGACATCTTTGATGCAGGGATAGAAGTAGTGGTATGCCTCTTTTGACTCGCGTTTCTTATACGAGTGAGCATATCTGAAATTGGATCGTGATTTGACATAATTCGAAAAATTAATTACTACTGAATGGCATCCCAAGCTCTTTGAGAAGAGATTTTCCTTCTTCATCTGTTGTTGCACTCGTAACGATAGTAATATCCATACCTCTAATGGAGTCAATTTTATCAAATGAAATCTCAGGAAATATCAATTGTTCTTTAACTCCTATTGTGTAGTTGCCTCTACCATCAAAACTTTTAGGATTAACCCCTCTAAAATCTCTTATCCGAGGTAGAGCAAGATTAATAAATCTCTCAAGGAAAGAATACATCCTGTCACCCCTTAAAGTAACAGAACAACCAATAGGCATGCCTTGTCTGATTTTAAAACCAGCAATAGCCTTTTTAGCTCTGGTAACTAAGGCTTTTTGACCTGTAATAGTTGCCATTTCATTTAGTGATGCTTCCAATGCTTTGGAATTTTGAGCAGCTTCTCCAAGCCCACGGTTGATATTTACTTTAACAACCTTAGGTACTTGATGAATATTTTTAAGGCCAAGATCTTTTAAAAGTTTTGGCCTTATTGATTCTTTGTAGCGATTCTTGAGAGTCATAAATTTGATTAGATTAATTCTGGTCTTGGTCAGAATTGATGAGAAAAGATAAATAAAAATCTCAATATGATGAAAAAATTAATCAATTAATTCACCTGTTTTTTTCAATCTTCGTTTCTTTACTCCATCCTTATCGATAAAAACTTCAATTTTACTGGTAATGTTTTTATCTTTAGAAAAAAACATGACATTAGAAGCATGGATTGAGGCTTCTTCGGTTACGATTTTTCCATTTTCTCCTTCCTGAGTAGGTTTTAAATGCTTTGTTCTAAAATTAATTCCTTTAACAACTAATCTATTTTCAAATGGAAAAATCTTTAAAACCTCACCCGTTTTACCTTTCTCTTTGCCGTTGATAACTTTTACTAGATCACCAGTTTTAATTCTCATTTTTATCCTTTTAAGATTTTGAGATTTTTTCATAGCATTTAACATTTAAATCACCTCCGGAGCTAAAGATACAATTTTAGTGAAATTTCTATCTCTTAATTCTCTTGCTACTGGACCAAAAACTCTTGTCCCTTTTGGATTTTTATCTTCATTTATCAACACAGCCGCATTATCATCAAATCTAATGGAATTACCAGTATTCCTTCTTAAAGTAGCCTTTGTTCTTACTATTACAGCCTTAACAACATCTGACTTTTTTACACCCATATTGGGCAAAGCATCTTTAACTGATGCAACTATTACATCACCGACATGAGCATATCTTCTATTTGAGCCTAAAACCCTAATACATTGAAGACGTTTTGCTCCACTATTATCAGCAACTGTTAAATAGGTTTCTTGTTGAATCATGACTTATCCTCCTTTCCTACAAGTGATTTATTCAGAATTTCATCAATAGCCCATCTTTTGTTAGCACTTAAAGGTCTAGTTTCTCTGATACGAACCCTATCACCTGTAGTACAAATATTTTCAGGATCATGTGCTTGATAGCGCTTTGTTCTACTAACAATTTTTTTGTAGGTAGGATGAGGATATCTATTAATGACAGCCACAACGACTGTCTTATCCATTTTGTCGCTTACTACTGTTCCAACTCGTTCTTTTAGTGCCATGATAATAATTAATCAGTTGATTTTTGAGAATTAGATTGACTATTTGAGAGTGTCAATAATTGTGCAATGGTTTTCTTTAACGTTTTAAACTTATGTGTTTCAGATAATTGCCTTGTGGCTTGTTTGAATCTTAAATCAAAAAGTTCTTTACGTAGCTCATTGACTTTTTCTTTAATTTGAGAATCATTTAAACTCTTAAAATCTTTTAAAATTTCACTTTTTTTCATGTCTTAACCTCCTTTGTTTCGACATCAACTGATTTGTTCTTATCATCGGTAGTAGGATTAGTTGTTGCGTTACTAACGATAAATTTAGTTTTGACAGGTAATTTATATTGAGCAAGACGCATAGCCTCTTTGGCTATATCTTCAGTAATTTCTTCACCACCCATCTCAAATAATATCCTTCCTGGTTTAACAACTGCAACCCAGAATTCAGGATTACCTTTACCAGAACCCATCCTTGTTTCGGCCGGCCTCATAGTGACTGGCTTATCAGGGAAAATACGAATCCAGATCTTACCGCCACGTTTAACATATCTCGTCATAGCTCGTCTACTAGCTTCAATTTGTCGAGACGTTATCCAACCACATTCTTGAGCTTGAATTGCAAATTCACCAAAAGCAATGGTATTTCCTCTTGAGGCAATACCTTTCATCCTGCCTCTGTGTTGTTTACGAAATTTAGTACGTTTAGGGCTAAGCATTTTGAAACCTCCTATGAATTCTCATTAGAACGATCCTCAAACTGTTGAGGCATTCTTCCACCCTTTCTTTTGGAATTTGAACCAACTGGAATAGTTTGTTCTTCCTTGGATAGAACTTCACCTTTGAAGACCCAAACCTTTATACCCAATACACCATAGGTAGTATTAGCTTCTCTGGTGGCATAATCAATCTCTGCTCTAAGGGTATGGAGAGGGACTCTTCCCTCTCTGGTCCATTCAGTTCTTGCTATTTCAGCACCATTTAGTCTTCCTCCAACTTGAATTTTTAAACCTTGCACTCCTGCTCTCTGAGCTCTTTGTAAAGCCATTCTAATGGTTCTTCGAAAAGCAACCCTTTTTTCAAGTTGTTGAGCAATATATTCTGCAAGGAGAAATGCATCTGCATCAACTCTTTCAACTTCAACAACATTTATTCTGACTTGTCTAGTTCTATCTCCAATTGTCTTCTGAATTCCTGATCTAAGCTCTTCTATACCGCTACCTTGCCTTCCAACAATTACCCCAGGTCTAGCAGTTTTTAATTCAAGTTCTAATTGATCAGCTTTTCTAGCTATGAGGACATCACTAATTCCAGCTGAACCATATTTCTTTTGAATAAATGTTCGAATTTTATGATCTTCTTGTAAAAGCAATGGATATGTTTTTGATGACGCAAACCATTTTGAACGATGTTCTTGCGTAATACCAAGTCTTAAACCCGAAGGATTAATTTTATGTCCCATTAGTTTTGTTCCTCCGAGTTAGTTTTGTTAATTTGTGATTGCACTGAAATAGTGATGTGGCAGGTTTGTTTTTTTATAGCAAATGCCCTCCCTTGAGCTCTCGGTCTGAACCTTTTCATAACAGGGCCCATATCTGCTGAAGCAGAATTAATAATAAGGGTAGATGGATCCATTCCTAAATTATGTTCTGCATTAGCTACTGCTGATCTTAAAACCTTTGTAATAGGTTCAGTAGATCTATAGGGCATAAACTCAAGCATAATAAGAGCATCTCGATAAGATTTACCTCTTATCTGATCTAAGACTCTTCTAACTTTTGATGCAGAACCTCTTACATAATTTCCATGAGCTTTGGCAGTTTTAATAATATCTGGTGTTTTTGTCATTATCTTGTCCCCTTTTTATCTCTAATATGTCCACGATAAGTCCTTGTCGGGGCAAATTCTCCTAATTTATGTCCAACCATTTGCTCGGTTATAAATACAGGAATATGTGATTTACCATTATGTACAGCAATCGTATGACCAATCATTACAGGAAGAATGGTGGAGGAACGTGACCATGTTTTGATAACTGACTTATCATTATCAGTATTTTGTTTTTCAACCTTTTTGAGTAAGCTATCAGCAATAAAAGGTCCTTTTTTAAGTGATCTTCCCATAATTAATAAGTGAAATGTAAAAAAAGTAAAATCATGAATCTCTACCTCCACGACTTCTCTTAGAAACACGACGTCTCTTTCTAAGAACTAACTTATTACTAGGTTTGTTCTTTTTGCGTGTTTTCAAACCCAAAGCAGGTTTTCCCCAAGGAGTTACTGGTCCAGCTCTTCCCACAGGTGCCTTACCTTCTCCTCCACCATGTGGATGATCACATGGATTCATTACACTACCTCTAACTTGAGGTCTTCTTCCTAACCATCTTTTTCTTCCTGCTTTTCCAAGACTAGTATTACGTATTTCAGCATTACCTACTTCTCCAAGAGTTGCATAACATTCTTTTCTAACAAGTCTTACTTCAGTTGATGGTAATTTTAAAGCTACATAATCTCCCTCTTTAGCCATGACTTGAGCACTAGAACCTGCAGATCTGACCATCTGAGCTCCTCTACCGGAATATAGTTCAACACAATGAACACTCGATCCTAATGGCATTACTGAAAGTGGCATAGCGTTACCATTTTCAATAGGTACAGATTGACCTGCAATTAACTTTTGACCAACCTTTACACCTGCTGGAGCAATTATGTACCTTTTCTCACCATCTTCGTAGAATAAGAGTGCAAGTCTCGCATTTCTGTGGGGATCGTAGTGAATAGCTGCAACCTTCGCTAATATATCTCTTTTGTCCCTTTTGAAATCAACAATTCGATATTGCCTTTTATGCCCTCCTCCTCTATGTCTACAAGTAATTACACCTCGATTATTTCTTCCCTTGGCTCTATGTTTAGAAACAAGAAGTGATTTTTCAGGTTTTCTACCTGTTATTTCACTAAAATCTGTTACAACTCTTTGTCGTGTTCCTGGGGTATAAGGTCTGAATTTACGTATTGCCATGATAAAACTCCTTAAGATTCAGGGAATAACTGAATTTTGTCTCCCTCTGCGAGGCGAACAATCGCTTTCTTAACTTGAGAACGCTTTCCAGAGAATTTACCTACTCTCCTGGTTCTCCTGGGAGGATTCATTGTGTTGATACCTATAACTTTAACATTAAACATAGACTCAACTGCTGCTTTAATTTCAGGTTTTGCCGCTCTGTGATCAACTTCGAAAGTATATTGATTTAGATCTAAAGCATTTGTTGCTTTCTCGGTAATAAGAGGTTTGCGTATTACCTCTGCCAAGCGATTTTCAAAGAATTTAGTCATGATTCATAAACCTCCTTAATCTTTTCAATAGCTGAATTTCCTATTACCAATTGGTTAGCATTCAGAATGTCAAATACATTTAATTGATCAGCTAAAACGAGCTTGATATTAGGAATATTATGTATTGATTTTCGAATGTTAGTAGATGGATTATCAAGGATGATAAGAATTTTCTGAGTTTTATCAATTCCAAGTCGATCAAGACCTTTTACTATCTCCTTAGTTTTAGGAGTAGTAAGTGATGAGCCAAAATCCTCTACAGTTTGAATATCCGAAGTTCTGGACATTAGAGCTGTTCTTAAAGCTAATCTTCTCTCTTTCCTATTCATATCTAAATTATAGGAACGAGGTTTAGGGCCAAAGACTATTCCCCCTCCAGGTCTCAATGGTGTCCTAATTGAACCTTGCCTTGCTCTACCTGTTCCTTTTTGTTTATAAGGTTTTCTCCCTCCACCTCTAACCTCAGATCTCGTCAGAGTTGATGCTGTACCTTGTCTCTTATTTGCTAATTGTCTCAATACAGCTCGATGGAGTAAATCCCCTGCTGAAGATTCTTTAGCGACTTTCAAATCTAAAGAGATTTTTCCGCTTTTTTTACCATCCCATTTAAGAGAATCAAAAGTAGTCATGATTTATTACCTCCTTTATTTCCGACCTTGTTATTTGGCCTTATGTTTAGGAGAGAACCGGGTTTGCCGGGTACGGAACCTTTAACTACAATTAAATTTTTTTCGTTATCAACTTTCACAACAATAAGTCCTTTAGTTGTAATTTTTTTACCTCCATATCTACCTGCCATTCTTTTACCAGGATATATTCTTCCAGGAGTTGTTCCAGCACCTGTAGATCCAGGTTGTCTATGGTTCTTAGAGCCATGACTCATAGGGCCTCTGCTAAAACCATGTCTTTTTTGATATCCAGCAAATCCTCTTCCCATTGACTTACCACTAATATCAACTTTTTGACCGACCTCAAAATTATCGACTGTTATTTGACTACCAATTTCATATTGTGCAGTTTCTTCTACTCTATATTCTTTCAAGTGCTTTAATAAATCATCCCCTGATTTAGCCAAATGTCCTTTCTTAGGTTTATTTAATAACTTTTCCTTAGAAAGCCCAAAACCAATCTGGACAGCAGAATATCCATCCACTGGGAGTGATTTTAACTGAGTAACCCTGCAAGGTCCAGCTTGAATAAGGGTAACTGGTACAGCATTACCCTTATCATCAAATAACTGGGACATTCCCAATTTTTTTCCTAAAATTCCTACTGACATAAAATTTTATTAAAACTAGCTGTATTAGTTAATTTTTAATTTAATTATCTAGATCCTTGATTTGTTAGGGACTAGCTAATAGTTAAAAAACTAAAATAGTTGTGGCTGAGACTTTTTTAAATAAATTAAAAAGTTTCTCTAAGGAAATAAACCTACCAATTTTTAGCTCAAACGCTAAAACGTGAAATATTTGAGAGGCTCGGCTAGTTATACGAGCATTAAATTTCCACCGATTTATAATTGTACATCATCAAGTCCCATAAAATGAAATATCATATAAATAAATCGAAATTCATTTTATGCCGCTAATACTTTCTGGTGAGAAATTCCATGATGATTTGTATAAATATGGCTGCATCGCAGTTTTTGCACCTTTAGAAGGTGGTTATGAAACACGCTTATTAAGGCGTATGAGAGCCAAAGGATTTAAAACCTTTATTACGTCCTCCAGAGGTTTAGGAGACCCCGAAGTTTTCCTTTTAAAACTTCATGGAATAAGACCTCCACATCTTGGTCACCAAAATGTAGGAAGGAATGGAGCTCTTGGCGAAGTTCAACAAGTTATTCCACAAGCAGCAGAACTATTTAATGATAATGATCAAAAAAAATTACTTTGGTTAATAGAAGGGCAGGTATTATCTCAATCAGAATTAGCTAGCCTTCTAAAAATGTCTCAAGAAAATGATACCCTTAAAATCGTTATTGAAATGGGTGGCTCTAGAAAACTTAAATGGCAATCATTGAGAGATTACATAACAAATGAATTTTAAAACTTGAATAATCTGAAAAATAAAATATTCTTAAAAATAATGATCTTTATATGGTAAAGAGTATACTCACAAACAAGTGGGTAAAATTAATATGTGGAGCAAGTAATGAGGATATTGCTTCGATAGAAGATCTCTGCGCCATTTACTCTGCAGCAGGAGTTGATTATATAGATGTTGCTGCAGATCCCTCTGTAGTTAAAGCCGCTCGAAATGGAATGAATTGGTCAAAGGAAGTATTTGGTAAAGATCCTGGATTAATGATCAGTATTAGCGATGGAAAAGACATTCACTTTAGAAAAGCACATTTTGATCCTTTAAAGTGCCCTCCAAACTGCCCAAGACCGTGCGAAAACATTTGTCCTACTTTTGCAATTAATCAAAATGGTATTAGTAAGAATAAATGCTACGGGTGCGGTAGATGTATTGCAAGCTGTCCTTTAAATTTAATTTCTGAATATGAATATCAATTATCAAAAAATTCTTTAAAGGATATATTACACAAAATTAAACCTGATGCAGTAGAGATTCATACAGAAATAAATAGAGCAGATGCATTTCAGAAAGTTGCAAATATCATCAAAAACTCTGGAGTGAAATTAAAAAAAATTTCTGTAAGTTGCGGATTAGCTCAATCCCAGGGAAAGCCAGAAGATCTTGCACGAGCTTTCTGGGAGAGGTATGAAATATTAGCTGACCATGAAGTTCAGCTAATATGGCAATTAGATGGCAGGCCTATGTCTGGAGACATAGCAGCAACAACAGCAAAAGCAGCTGTTAAACTTTGGGAAAATATAAGATCCCTTTTACCTCCTGGTTTAATTCAATTAGCTGGCGGTACAAACGGAAACACATATAAATTTCTTAAACGTAATCAGATCCCTGACGGGATAGCTTTTGGGAGCGTCGCTAGAAAATTAGTGCAACCTTTGATACAAGAGACTTTTGATAAGAATAAAAAAATTTATGAAAATCCAGAAAAAATGGCTTTAGCAATTGAAAAAGCAAAAATCTTATTAAATCCCTGGAAAAATTAAAAAGGATTTAATTATTTTAATAGTAAAAAATCTATAAATGTACTAAAATAAATTAAATAATGGGCCGTCGCCAAGTGGTAAGGCAGCGGGTTTTGGTCTCGCCATTCCTAGGTTCGAATCCTAGCGGCCCAGTTAATTTTTTTTAAGTGTGAAAAAGAAAGAATTAATTCTTTTTGATTTTGATGGCGTAATAGTTGATGGAATGAATGAATATTGGCATAGTTCTCTTTTAGCATGCAAATATTACTTAAATTCTAAAGATATTTGCTCAGATATTAATACTAATTTAAAAACCTCTGATGTATTTATTTCTTTAAGGCCATGGATAAAGTATGGATGGGAAATGGTAATTATCACTCATGAAATAATCAAGAAAAATAATCCCCTTACTGATAAAAACAAAAAAAGTTTTTTAGCGGATTATCAAAACAATTGTGCCGAAATAATAAAAAAAAATTCATGGGATTCTAACAATCTACAAAAATGTCTTGATAGGGCAAGAGAACTCCAAATATCTAATAATTTTGATAAATGGATCAGTCTTTATAATCCTTTTATCGAAGTTGTTAAATTTATTAAATATGCAGAAAAAAATGGATGTCAAATTGGAATTATTACTACAAAGGGAAAATTATTTACTCAAAAAATACTAGAAAAAATTGATATAAATCCTGATTTTCTATATGGATATGAATCCGGTTCAAAACCTGAAATTATTACTAACTTAATAAATGATTTTAAAATTATCGGATTTTTAGAAGATAGACTCAAGACTTTATTGAATGTAGCAAATAATAGCCAAACATCAGCAGTGCCTTGCTATCTCGCAGATTGGGGTTATTTAAAAGAAGATGATCGCAAAAACTTACCCAAAACGATAAAACTTTTAAAGTTAAATGATTTAAAAAATAAACTTGCTAATTTCGACTAATTGGCTAGAGTACGCGTGTACTATTAATTCATTCATTAATATTGAACTACAAATGTTCGATGGCAAATTAAATGAAGAATTATAAATAACTACTAGTAAATCTAAGATCATGAGTATTGAAGGAAAACAATCAGAAGGTACTAAAGACCAATTATCAAAAGAGAAAGATAAAGCATTAACTCTAGTCTTAGGACAAATAGAAAGAAACTTTGGCAAAGGGTCAATAATGCGGTTAGGTGATGCCTCAAGAATGAGAGTAGAAACAATTTCAACCGGTGCTCTAACTCTAGATTTAGCCTTAGGAGGAGGATATCCAAAAGGAAGAGTTGTAGAAGTTTATGGTCCTGAAAGTTCTGGTAAAACAACCTTGACATTACATGCAATCGCAGAAGTACAGAAAAATGGAGGCATCGCAGCATTTGTAGATGCTGAACATGCTTTAGATCCAGTTTACGCAGCTTCCTTAGGTGTAGACGTTGAGAATTTATTAGTATCGCAGCCTGATACTGGCGAAATGGCATTAGAGATAGTTGATCAACTTATAAGATCAGCGGCGGTAGATTTAGTTGTTGTGGATTCTGTTGCTGCCCTTACACCTCGATCTGAGATTGAAGGTGAAATGGGAGATCATGTAGTTGGTAGTCAAGCCAGATTAATGAGTCAAGCCATGCGAAAGATTACAGGAAATATTGGTAAATCAGGATGCACAGTTATTTTCCTAAATCAATTAAGACTTAAGATAGGAATTACATACGGAAATCCCGAGACAACAACAGGTGGAAATGCATTAAAATTTTATTCATCAGTCAGATTAGATATAAGAAGAATTCAAACTCTCAAAAGAGGTACTGAAGAATATGGAATTAGAGCAAAAGTTAAAGTGGCAAAAAATAAAGTAGCCCCCCCATTCAGAATTGCAGAATTTGATATTTTATTTGGCAAAGGAATCAGTACTACAGGCTGTCTATTAGATTTAGCAGAAGAAACAAATATTGTAATTAGAAGAGGAGCTTGGTATAGCTACGAAGGAGAAAATATAGGACAAGGCAGAGATAATACAATTCTATGGCTAGATCAAAACCAAGAAATCAAAAAGACAATAGAAGCGATTGTTAAACAAAAACTTACTGAAGGTACAGAAGTAAGCTCTAACTCAATGAAGCAAATAAATACTAAGAAGGAGAATATCAGCTCAACTAATGATATAAAAAGCGTAGCCTAGATTTATCTAGCATCAGCAGGAATCCACCATCCTGCAGCAGGACCAATAAAACGAACAACTATCCATAATAAAATCAAGCAAACAATTCCTACCCATCCAGCTCTTATACTCAATTTGATAAATTGATCTTTTTGATTAATAGTAATTGGAATCCATTCTATTAATCTTGGAGAATTATCAATATCAACTTTCTTATAGACATTTCTAGAATACAACCCTAGATCTTTCTTTCTTTTTGCTTCGCCCATTCTAAATTGAACTTTTAATCAATATTAGCTTATTCAAAAGGAATTAATTGCTGAATATATTTTGAAGGATGAATCATTTCTATTAGATCTCTTCCCCATTTACGGTAATTCACTCTCCCATCAAGAAAAAATAACTTACCTGAATTGACTCTTAAAGGCGCCACGGATTTATCTAATTTTTCAAAAGTATCTGGAATCATAAAATCTCTAAACCAATCTTGAGATAATTTTTTATTAAACGATGCCGTAATTTGATTAACTGGCTCAGACATGTCTGGGATAGGCAATAGCGGGATAATAATTTGATCAGGGATCTTAATTAGGTGTAAATTATGAATCCACCAATCGAAACTAGAACAAATTATCAACCTCTTACTTTCAATATTAGGAATTTTTTCTAACAAAACTTTTCTTCCATAGATAGAAGCCAACTTAGTTGCTATATCGTTCTTTAAGTTAATTTCATTGAATAGAATAATAGTGATACCTTTACTTAAAAGAAATATCTTATTACATTTATCAAAAGTCGACTGAGTAAATAGTGGATTATTGGGAAGGAGTTGCCTTGTAGGGATATAAATTAAAATATCTTGTTCAGGAAAATCACTTTTAAAAGTAACTTTTAAGCTAATTTTCAAGTCAGCAGTCTTTAGATATTTTTCAAGAAAATAATCTTCCCTTAGAGAAGATAAAAAAATAAAATGGTTTGCCTTCGATAAAGGTTTAATTAAAGAAATTGGATTTATAGGCTCCATTTTTAAAGCCCATTCGAATTTATCATTATCCAAAACAACCCAACATGCCCAATCTGCCAATAGTGCCAACTTGATATTTAAAAATTGTTTAGAGAGATGAGAATATTTTGTAAATATATATTTTAAAGTTTTTATATCATTCTTATCAAGAAAAATTTTATTTTGATTTGAAATAAATTTCAGAAAGAATTTTTTCTTTAAAATATCATAAGTCCTTATTAATTCATCTTGTGATTCAAAATCTAATGCCGTTGCATTAAACCAGTCCTTTTTTAGTAGTAATAATCTGGACGCTTCTTTTAAATTATTTTTTAAATTTTCCGCATCTGTAAAAATAAAACTTTGTTTTTGCGAATTATAAATATTAAATTTTCTATGAATAAATTCATGATAAGAAATGAAAATAATCTTATGAGTTTTAAAAATTAACTCGTTATTTATTTTTGTAAAATCAAATCCAAGTTTTTGTATGCCACTTAAGTAACTCAATAAAATATAGTTAAAATTTTTCTCCGTCATTATGCAAATAGTATCCTTAGGATTTAAAAATAGAGAGATTAATAAAGCAGGCATCCATTTATTTGTTTTAAAAATTTCTGAATTTATTAAATAATTATCTTTTTTTCTCAAGGATCTAGACAATAGCCTTCCGAATGCAAATACATGTTTCCAATCCAATTTATTCTCTCTGACGAATTGTTTTAAATATCGATGACTTTCTATTTCCAGCATGTATCAATAATCAATTATGATTTCAAAGCTTATTTACTTAATATAAATAAAATTGTTATCAATATAGTAATTAATAAATTTTCTATTTAATGAATATCGGAATTGTGGGATTAGGATTGATCGGGGGTTCAATCGGTTTAAAATTACAAAAATTGAATCATACAGTCTATGGGTGTGTAAATAATGTTTCTAATGAAAAGATTGCCATAAATCGCAATTTAGCAGATGTTATAAGTTGCGATTATAGAATTTTAAAAAATTGCGAATTAATAATCTTAGCCTTACCTATCAAAGAGTTAATGAACCCCTCAATTGAATTGATAAATTCAATACCATCCAATGCAGTTGTTACGGATGTAGGATCAATTAAAGATCCCATTATTAAAAAATGGGAAAAACTGCATCCAGGTTTTATAGGCTCTCATCCTATGGCTGGCAATGAAAATAAAGGAGCAAAAGCTGGAGAAGAATCATTATTTGAAAATAAGGTATGGATAATCACACCAACACCAACAACCAAAAAGAGGTCTATTGAAAAACTTAAAGAATTGATATTATCAATGAATTGCAAAATTTATGAAACATTTCCAGAAGAACATGATAAGGCAGTGTCTTTTATTTCTCATTTACCAATTTTTTTATCATCAGCTTTAATTGAAACGGCCAATACGAAGGACAATCAATCTCTTTTAAATTTATCTCAGCAAATTTCATCAACAGGATTTTATGACACTTCTAGGGTTGGGGGAGGTAATCCAGATCTAGGAGTAGATTTAGCAAAAAATAATCAGATTAATATCCTTCTAGCAATAAATATTTTTAAAGATAAACTTAATGAATTAGAAGATATTATTCTTAAGAAAGATTGGAAATTACTTAAAAAAAAGCTTGAAGAATCTCGCCAATTAAGAAAGAAATTTTGTGAGTAATAATCTTTCTATATTTTAAAATTTGAAAACCCCTTAGATGCAATAATTTGTCTTGCAACCATTACTGCAGATTGACTAACACCTGCAGTACCTTCTCCTGGATATATTGAATCTCCACATAACCATAAGCCTCTCATGGGGGTCCTACTGGACAATCCAAATATCCCAAAGATATCTGGATTTTGACCTAACCCACCTACTATACCTTTAGGTCTATTTGTCCATCTTTCAAAAGATAGAGGAGTTGCTAATTCTCTATGAAGCCAATTTTCAGGAGAGATCTTAAATTTATTTTCAATAGTATTAGAAATCTTTTTTAAAAAATAATCCTTTTTTATAAGATAAAGTTCTTTATTAATTCCTTGCCAATCGTTAATATTTGCAAAAACACTTGCTATTAATGTAATTTCCCCAATAGGAGCTCTTCCATCTCCATCTTCACTAATGGAGATAAAAAGTGATCCCAAATCATTATCAACTACTTGATAATGATTGGAAGTTACATTTTTTAAATTATCTTTTGATATTGCTGAATAAAAAACTATTGCCCCACTTGGCTCTGGTAGAGACTCTATTTTCTTCGTGTACTTATTAAAAACTTCTGAATTTAGATCTAAGGTCTTCACAAGGCTTTGGGGAGGTGGAGTGTAAACAACATCTTGAGATATATATTCAAAATTATTGCTACCTTTCTTTGTAAATACTCTCCACAATTTATCTTTAGAATCATAATTTAATGAATTAACTTGTTCATTAAACAGGATATTAACTCCATTTTTCGCTAATGAAATTTCTAATGCTTTACTGAGTGCCTGCATAGATTCTTTCAGGTGAAAAAGGCCATGGGGATTTTGCGACATTTGAAGAACTGTACAGCCATACAAGGCAGCGGTATTAAAAACATCCTCTTGTGAATAAAGTTTTAGCTGCAAGTTTAAAAATTTGATTAAGCGCTCATCCTTATGAGAACCACAAATTTTTAATAAATCAAACATACTTGATTTTATTAATATGCCAGTCAAAAGATTTGTAGGAGACAAAGCATTCAAAAATTGCCTTAAATCCCATAAATTATTAAATGGCAATACTGGATTATTACTTGCAAATTTCCAATTATTTTGATGTATTAAATAACAAAGATTCCAAAATTTTGAACTATCTGGGAACTGCATATTTCTTTCTCTAATCCATTCTTTTGAATCGTGCCAAATATTTATTGGTCTGGTGCCATCGTTAAGGTCAACAACGCAAGATGGGTCTAGTATTTTTGCCTTTGGAAGAGGAATTTGAAGAAACTCAAATATTTTTGAATGTATTCCACCATTCTCTAATCCTGCTACTTGAGTAGCTCCTACATCAAATACATAATTCTTTCTTTTAAAGGTGCCTGCACAACCACCTGATTGAGAATGGGATTCAATTAAAGTAACCTTGAATCCATATTTTGATAGGATTGCTGCAGAGGTTAGACCTGCAATACCAGCTCCAACTACAATAATTTTGGTCTTACTCATTCCTATGATCAATTTATCTGAACTTGAACTTAGCGAAATTTGTGATCATTTAGGAGAATCATATCCAATAAATATCAAACCTGTGTTTGGAGGAAATATTAATTCTTCATGGAGTTTAGAATTTAGAACATCAAAAATATTTGTTAAAAAAAATATTAGCAAAAAACTTTTTCTTAAATTTGAAGAATATTGCCTAAATGATCTAAGAAATTACGTAGATGACGAATATTTACTAATACCGAAGGTTATAACTTATAAAAAAAATAAAAGTTCAGAAATTTTAATCTTGGAATGGATAGATATACAAAATGATGACCATAAAAAACTTGGCAAAGGCTTAGCCATAATGCACTTAAATTCACAAAATCTAAAATTAAACAAATTTGGTTACTCTGTTGAAGGATTTATTGGAACGAATCCCCAAATTAAAGGATGGGAGGAAAATTGGACAGATTTTTTTATCAAATATAGGTTAAATCCTCAATTATCTTATTTAAATCAAAATATTTTTTCATCAGAAATAATCGAGAATTTAAAATCAAAAGTCAAACAAACTTTATCTAAACATAACCCAACAAGTACCTTAGTCCATGGTGACCTATGGTCAGGGAATAAAGGCATAGCAAAAAATAATAAAGGGGTTATTTTTGATCCAGCTTCATGGTGGGCCGATAGTGAAGTTGACATCGCAATGTCAAGATTATTTGGTGGCTTTGGAAATGATTTTTATGATGAATATTATAAAACTAACAACAGATCAAAGAAATGTGAAAAAAGAAATGAAATATATAATCTTTACCACATATTAAATCATGCCAATATGTTTGGTGGAGGTTATATAAGTCAATTAAGGAGACAAATTAACCTTATTTTAAATTTTTAGAAGTACTTAGCCTAAGTAAGTTTTCTTAAGATTTTCTAACTTATCCAAAACAGCTTCTCTATTTTCACTTGTACGAAGATTTTGCCAACTCCATTGAGAAACAACAATAACCCCTAGTAACTCCAAAAGTCCAGGGATAATAGGGAAGAAGTTAATAGTGTCAATAATAACTTTAATAATAATTTGTGCTAGTACGACAACAGCAATAATTCCGGCTGCTTTGCCATACTTTCCCATCTGGGTCCAATCAACTTTTCCAAGAGATTCATTAATTTTTCCCATTACGTCGGAAGATTTCTCTGAAAAACTTTTATTCTCAGAATTTGTATCGGAGGCAGAGTCTTGATTTGACTCAGGAGTGTTATCACTCATGAATTCAGGCATCATGTTATATGAACCAGACAATATCGGAAAAAATGACAGTTGACTACCTATTTGTTGTAGATAATTCCGAACCTAAATATTCAAATCGAAAGAGATCGATTGATATGATTGGGTTTATGAATATTAGATTTCAAAAGTGGGTTTACAAAAACTTCACATTTAATTACCTTTTCACAATAAAACTTTAAAAGACACATGTTTTTTGAATTTAAGGAATATCAGTTAAAGAGAAATATTGAAAATAACAAATGAATAATAATAGCTTTGTATTTATAAACAATTAGAATGATTCCAGTGAATTCCTTACCTTGGAGAATGGAAAGATCAAATTCAGTGAATAAAGAATTGAATGAAGATGATATTCAAAGATATAAAAGACATATTTCACTTAAAGAGATAGGTATTCCTGGCCAAATAAAATTAAAAAACTCCTCCGTCTTATTTGTTGGTGCTGGGGGATTAGGTTCTTCATCAATCTTGTATGCATCTGCTGCTGGAATAGGAAGAATTGGCATAATTGATGATGATCAAGTTGAAGAATCTAATCTTCAAAGGCAAGTAATACATAATATTAATGAATTAGGAAAAAACAAAACTGATTCTGCTGCAAAAAGAATTTTAGAATTAAATCCAAATTGCGATGTAAAAATATTTACAGAAAGGCTAAACATCAAAAATGTACTTCAAACTATTAAGGATTTTGATATCGTTTGCGATTGTTCAGATAATTTTGGAACGCGATATCTGGTCAATGATGCATGTATCATTCTTTCTAAACCACTTATTTTTGGATCTGTTCAAGGTTTTGAAGGGCAGTTAAGCGTTTTTAATTTAAATAAGAATAGTCCTACTTTAAGAGATTTAATACCAGTTCCTCCTCAAAACACCTTGATTCCAAGTTGTGATCAATTTGGGGTAATCGGTGTTTCAACTGGTTTAATTGGAGTTTTACAAACAAATGAAATTATTAAAATAATTCTTAATAAAGGAGAAATTTTAGATGGGAAAATTTTAGTTTTTAATTTATTAGATCTTAGTATGAAAAAATTAAATCTTAAATTAAACTCAGATAAGAGTATTATTGATTTAACATCATCTCAACAAGATTATATATCTGAGAATTGCTCTAGCATTGAAAATATACAAAAAATTAGTGATTTTGAGTTTAAAAAAATTCACAAAAATAAGTCAAGAAAAATTATGATCTTAGATGTTCGTGAAAAAGATGAATTCAAAAAGTTTTCAATCCAAGGATCCATTTCTATGCCATTAAGCTTATTAAATAAAAAATCATCCTTTGAATTCATAGAAAAAACAGTTTAGGCAAAGAAATATATACTATCTGTCAAAAAGGAATTAGATCAGAAAAGGCATCTCAAATATTAATAAGAGAAAGCATTAAATCTATATCGGTTGAAGGAGGAATAGATAATTTCAACTAAAAAATAAACCAAAGATCTAATAATCAACCCCTTTTTTTAAATCGACACCTATATTTGCATAATGTTTATGGCAAACCATTTCAGAATAAACATTAGCTAATTGAAAATATGAAGGTTCATTTTTACATCTTCCAGTTAGTATAACTTCTGTTTCAGTTGGTTTTTTTAACAGTGTTTGATGAATTGACTCTACTGGTAAAAGCTCTAAATCTACGGTGGGATTTATTTCATCAAGGATTACAGTTTTGTATATACCACTTAAAATTGCTGCTTTAGCTATTTCCCATGCTCTTTCAGCCTCAACATAATCTATTGGCTGTTGCTGTCCTCTCCAAACGATAGCATCTCTACCTGATCTCAGATGATCTACTAAATGAGGATAACTCTCCCTTAAAGCCTCAATTGCGGCATCTTCTGTATAACCTGTACCACCTTTCAGCCACTGTAAAATCAAAACCCTATGACTTTTATCTTGAGATATACCTTTACCTATAGCCTGTAGTGCTTTTCCTAAAGCACTTGTTGATTTTCCTTTTCCTTCGCCGGTATAAACTTCAATATCACCTAAATCATTATTATTTAAGGAATCATCAAATTCCGTTTTGGAGCGGGGCCTCATCTCTGAGTGAAGTTGGGCAATTCTTATTAAAGCAGAAGGTGCCGCTCTACCCGTAACTATAATTTCTAATCCATTTGGGCGATTCTCAAGCGTATTAACAACATCATTAATATCTAATAATCCTAACTCTAAAACAGGATTTAATTCATCAAGCACTAAGACTGAATAAAGAGAACTGGCGATTGCCCCTTTTGCAATATTCCATCCTCTTTGAGCCTCCTCTTTATCAAATTTTTTAACCTCTTTTTCATTAAAGAATTCAGATCTTCCAGTTCTAACATGATCTATTAAATGTGGAAATCCTCGTTGTAATGCTTCAATAGCTGCGTCTTCATCATATGGGCGTCCAGGTCCCTTTAAAAATCTTAATAAAAGAACTCTTGTTTGTCTCTTTTCACATATACCTAAACCTATTGTTCTTAGAACTACTCCTAATGCAGCTTGACTCTTACCCTTACCTTCCCCATCATAAATATGTAATTGACCTTTTGATCTTTCTTGACTAACCGCAGCAGTGGCAATTCCTATTCCTGAATTTCTATTAGAATTTGACAATTTTTAGAAAATAATATTTATTAATTTAAGTTATAGTTGATAAAGTTATTAAAAATTTAATAATAAATTCAACCTAATAATCAAAACTATCCTGAAAAATGTTCAATCAGTTAGAAATTATTTCTGAGGAACAAATTAAGAAACTCAATAATCTACGAGAATTTCTAAGCAATCTTAAAACTGCATGTATAGCTTACTCAGGAGGCGTTGATAGCACTTTAGTAGCAACCATAGCATTTGAGCAACTAAGAGATCAATCATTAGCTATTACCGGTGTTTCCGCTGCTCTTGCGAGTCAATTACTTAATGAAGCAAGATTACAAGCTAAATGGATTGGTATTAAACATATTGAGATAGAGACATTCGAATTAGAGGATGAAAGTTATAGTAATAATCCAAAAGAGAGGTGTTTTGCTTGCAAAAGAGAACTACATAAACATACAACGATAATCTCTCAAAAATTAAACTATAAGCATGTCCTTGATGGAGTCAATTTAGATGATTTAGGAGATTATAGACCGGGTATTAATGCTGCTAAAGATGCAGGAGTCATTTCTCCTCTTGCTATCCTCAAATTTTCTAAACAAGACATTCGTGATATTTCAAAATCTCTTTGCTTACCATGGTGGGATAAACCTGCTCAGCCATGTTTATCTTCAAGATTTCCTTATGGGTATGAAATTACGCAAAAGCGCTTGAAAATGATCGAAGAAGCTGAAGAATATATCAAAAATTTTGGAATAAAAGAGGTAAGAGTAAGATGTCAAGGTACTTCAGCCAGAATAGAAATACCTAAAGATGAAATTAAAACTTTTATCAATTTATATAATCGTGATGAATTAATTAAATTCTTTTTCAAATTAGGCTTTAAAAGTGCGAGTTTAGATCTAGAGGGTTTAGTGAGTGGCAAACTTAATAGATAAATAGCTTATAAAACAGTGCGTGTTTGATTCTCAATATAAGTTGGATAATCTCGATTAATAATTTTTAAAATATGATTAGTTGCTTCTAATTGATCAATTAAAAATTGACTAGCTAAATTTGGAAGCATATTTTTTCCACATGTAAAAATATCTATAGCTGCATATTGAGATTCAGGCCAAGTATGAATTGACAAGTGTGATTCTGCGAGCAGTGCAATAGCAGTAACTCCAAATGGTTCAAATTTATTACTTACCAAATTTAAAACCGAAGCCCGTGCAAGTTTAGACGCATTATCAATTTTACATCTAAGAAAAATTTCATCGTTCAATTTATCACTATTACATCCATAAAGTTCTAACAATAGATGCTTCCCTTGAAATCGATCAAAATTAGTATTTCTTGTTTGAGTATAAATATCAATTGATTGATTTTCTTTTGAAACTTTCATTAATTGGATTATTTAATGAAATATATTAGCTAAATATAGGTAATTTTAAAAATTTATAAGTAAATAATCTGCGAATCATCTAAATAAAGATCATTAAATTTATCAAGATGTGTTGCACTAATAAAGCATTGACTATCGTTACCTACTGAATCAAGTAATAAATTTTGTCGAACCACATCCAGCTCAGCAAGAACATCATCTAAGATTAAAATTGGTTTAATAGACATTGACTTTCGAAGTAAATCCATTTCAGCCATCTTCAACGCTAATGTAATAGTTCTTTGTTGCCCTGAAGAAGCATATTTTCTTACAGAGCTATCATTTATTAAAAATTCAATATCATCCCTATGCGGTCCTATTACACACTTTCCAGTAATTTCCTCTAGTTTTCTTTGCTCCTCTTAACTTTCTACAAAATTCATCTATGATTATTTGTTCCTCAGACTTTTCATCAGAAAAATTTTGAAATACCCCTAGATAATTAAATCCTATCTTTTCTTTGGATTTACTTAAATAGTTATGCCTATATTCAATAAAGGGTTTTAATCTTGCTAATGCTCTCTTTCTCCTTCTAAAGATTCTTGTTCCAATAATTGACATTTGTTCATCAAAGCTATCAAGTAGAGAATCTGATTGATATTTTTTATAAATCCCAGAACGCCAAAAATGACTTCTTTGCTTCAATAATTTATTAAATCTTGATATCAACTCAACATACACAGGTTCAAGTTGAGACACCACCTTATCCAGCCAAATTCTTCTAAAACTTGGCTCCCCTCTCACAATATTTATATCGCTCGAACTAAAACATACAGTTCTAATATAGTTTCTTATATCACTTTGCTTTTTTAGTAAGTTATCATTCACATAAATTTTTTTGATCCTTTTTTCAATAAGATAATCTTCAAATCTTCACTCAAATTAACTTGAGCTGAAACAATTGCTGATTCAGCCGCATTATTAATTAAATCTTTATCACTTAAAGCTCTACTTGATTTTAACTGGCTCAAAAATTCAATTGCTTCAAGTAAATTGGTTTTCCCAATACCATTGCAACCAAGTATTATGATTCTACTTTTTTGAACATTGAGATCAAAAGTTAAATGATTTCGAAAATTTTTAATTTTAAGTTGATTTAAAAAAATTTTTTTAATGTATTACATAATCAAGTTAGCTACTTTATAAGGTTTTAGATTATCCTTGAATAAAATTGAAAAATTTTTTGGGCATGTAGCTCAGTTGGATAGAGCATCAGATTCCGGTTCTGAGAGTCGGGGGTTCAAGTCCCTCCATGCTCGTTAAATCCTCAAAATTTTATGCCCATAACTCTTATCCCGTTTGGATCAAGTATAAACCCACTCTCCTCCAAGCTATCAAAGGCTGAAGGTGGAGCCTGAACCGAAATACTACATCCAGGCATTCTCTATTTATTTTTCAAGAGTTGCTCTAAGTAAAACTAAATAAAAAAGTTTTTGACTTGTTCCAGGTTTCGCACACAAATTCCCATAAATTTGCATTGAGACCTTTATCAGAAGTTACTCTGACAAACCCATAAATTTGTTTTTGTTTCTCAGCATAAATCACAAAAAAAAAGTTACTATTTTTAATTGCTTGTTCTAATTTTAAATTTGGAAAAAAATCAATCCCACAAGATATCAATAAATTATTTACCGACCTTCCAGAGGGAACCTTTGATGAATCCAAGTAAAAACCTTCTGGTAAAATTAATTTTTTTTTAGGGAAATATGCCAATTTTTTATCCAGTATTTCTCATGCCGGCGGCAATGCCATTTATTGTTAAAAGTGCTCCTCTTAATAATTCACTTCTACTATAAGTCCTCCTAGATTCATCTTTATTATTTATAAATTCACTTATAGGAGGCTGCCTTTTTTGATCTCTTAATCTTTTGAGTAGAGATACCTGTAAAAAACCAAGAGGTATAATTGTTTTGTTTCTAAGCTCAACAGAATCTCTTAAATCCTTATCAGTTTCTAATAGTTTATTCTTTCCTGTAATTTGCAATATTAAATTTTTTGTTAAAGAATATTCTTCCGAAATGGTCCGAAATATTTTATTGAAAGATTCACTATTTTCTTTACTGCCTAAAGTATCAACATAATACTTTGCTACTTCTAAATCCACTTTTGATAAAGTCATTTCAACTTTTGATATGAGCATTCTAAAAAAAGGCCAACGTTGATGAAGCATCCTTAATAATTCTATTTGTTTAGAATCTTCACCTAATTCTTTAGATAGAGCAGTTCCAACTCCAAACCAACTTGGCAAAAGAAACCTACTTTGAGTCCAACCAAATACCCAAGGTATCGCTCTTAAACTTGACAGATCCTTTGCCCCCTTCTTTCGCCTAGCTGGCCTACTAGAAATTTGTAACTTACTTATTTCTTCTATTGGGGTTACTTCTTGAAAAAAAGTTAATAAATCAGGATTCTCATGAACAAGTGCTCGATAATGTTTTCTTGATGAGTCAGCTAATCTTCCCATTAATTGATTCCATTCAGGCGTGGCATCAAGTCTATTATTAACAAGGCTATTCTGTATTACAGCAGTTGTTACAGTCTCCAAATTATAAAGAGCCAGTTCCGGTAAACCATATTTAGAGGCTAAGACTTCACCTTGCTCAGTGATTTTAATCCTCCCTAACAAGGTGCCACTTGGTTGTGCAAGTATTGCCTGATAGGCAGGACCACCTCCGCGTCCTACTGAGCCACCTCTACCATGAAATAATCTTAAAAGAATTCCATTCTGGCTCGACAAATTTTGCAATGCTATCTGGGCTCTATGAATTTCCCAATTACTAGAAAGAAAACCAGAGTCTTTATTACTATCGGAATATCCAAGCATCAACTCTTGTAATGGTTTATTCTGTTCTCCAACTTTGGGTAAGTAAGATCTGTAAAAATCTAAATGAAATAATTCATCCATGACTTTAGGAGCCCTTTTCAAGTCTTCCACAGTCTCAAATAATGGCACTACAAGTAAATTTGATTGATTTGATCCTTGATCAATAAGACCAGTCTCTTTTGCTAAGAGAAGTACTTCCAATAGATCAGAGACACTATGACTCATTGAGATTACATAAGAGTGACAGATTCTACTGCCAAATTCTTCTTGAAGTCTTTTAACCATCTTAAAAACTGCAAATGTCTCCTCTGTATTCTCTGACCAACTTGCAGTGTTTGGTATTAATGGTCTTCTGGTATTTAATTCACTGATTAACCAATTAGTTTTTTCCTCTTCTGTCATATTTTCATACGTAATTGGCAACGCAAGATATCTAGTAAGTTCTTCTATTGCATCACTATGCCTTGTGCTCTCTTGACGAATATCTAAACTTGCTAATGAAAATCCAAAAATATGTACTTGAGTTAATAAGGTGTTTAAAGGTTCACAGCTTAAATCAGTAGTAATAAGACTATTCTTTATTAATTCGAGGTCATTTGTAAATTCATCTACTGATCTATAGTAAGGCTCATCATTGAAATCAAAATCTTTTTTTTCTGATTCAACATCTAGAGATACTCTCCAACCAGTTTGCGCTAACAAATTATTTCTTTCTTGGGTTAATCTTAATTTTTCGAGCATATAACTAAGTTTTAACCTATAAGGTTCAGATCTATATCGCGTTGCTCTCGCTTCATATATTGATGGAAACTTTACTCTATCAGTTTCTAATGATTCTAAAAGTGATGGGCTTACTTGACTCCACTGCATTGAAACACTCAACTGATCTCGCAAATTAGAAATAGCACTAATATATCTTTCTAACATAAGCTGTCTTTGATAACAGGCTGTTCTCCAGGTAATCTCAGGAGTTACAGATGGATTTCCATCTCTATCAGATCCAACCCATGACCCAAAAGTACAAAATGATTCTACAGGGATTTGCACATCAGGATAATTATCAACTAATGCAGATGAGATCCTTCTCCTCAACTGTGGCATTGCATTAAACAGAATTTGCTGAAAATAATGCAACGCGTAATCAACTTCATCTAGGACAGACGGTTTAAATTGATGTAATTCATCCGTTCTCCACCAAAGACGAATTTCCTCTTTTAACTGCAATTTAAAAGAATATATTTCATCTTTAGTCAAAAAAGTTTCAGATTGTATTTTTTGAAGCAAATTTGCCACCCTTCTTTGTTTATGCCTAATTGTGTGCCTAACAATCTCAGTCGGATGAGCTGTAAAAACAAGTCTTATATCCATTTCTTGCAGTAAGTCCTCCAACCTCCCTGGTGGAACATTCAATTTTCTTAATCTATGAAATAATTCTTTAAAAGTAACTGGAGCATTTTGTCTGGCTAAAGGTGGAGCAAAAGGATCTAAATTATCTTGAGATTTTTCCTTCTTTTGATTAGTAAAACTATATATATAACGATCCTCTTCAACTCTTTGTTCCAAGATATTCACTAGTTGAAAATATAACGAAAAAGCTCTTGCCGCAGATATTGATTCTGCTAAATCCATTTCATTAATAATTTTTACTATCTCATTCTTAAAGGTTTTAGATTCAGTCGCATTACTTTGCTTTGAATAACTTAGTTGTTTTAATTTAATCAAACGATCTGCCTGATCTTGAGGGCATTCTTGTCGTAACACTAATTCCCATAATTCTTCTATCAAATCACGATTTGCTTTTGATGGATCACAATTACTTATAAGATCCATTCTATTTTCTTTTAAATTTTTGAAAGACTCCATATATTTAATATGCTACACACAAAGAATAAGATAATCATATATTTTTATTTATTTAAACCATGAAATAATTTATTCAGATTTAATCATATCGTTTATTGCGCATTTCATGATTTCTTCTATAGAATTTCCTTCTTTATAGCTATTAATCCACTTCATAGATTGATTACCCTCTTGAAGCACTATACGAATTGGATCTAATTGGGAATCCATATTAAATTTTTTCGCAAGAAAAGTTACTTCATCTAATAAATTTTGAATCCATTCATGGCAAATAAATTTTCTACCATCTTTCCAATGTATCAATTCTGCATTCAGACTGTTTTTAGCAACTTCCTTTTCATTTTTATCGCAAATATACTGCAACTCTTTCAAAGAAAAATTACTTGATAATGCAGGATCTAAATAATCAATATTTTCAAATAAAAAAAGAACTCTTAACTCTAATAAAGCAGTGATAGCCAACAACAAGTCAATATCTGAAATAAAGTCGCAGATTCTTAATTCTAAACGATCCAATTCAAATGGTCTTTGCGGTCCATTTGGTCTAATAGATGACCAAAAATGTCTAATATTTTGCATCTTTCCACTTTTCAAATTTTTATCTACCCAATTTATATATTGTCTATGATCTTCAAAGAATGGAACTTCTGCTGGTGTTTTTGGGAACTGCAACCATCTCTGTGAATGATTACCTGTAAATTCTCCATTTAAAAAAGGGGAACTAGCGCTTAATGCTAGATATATTGATGCCTCACATCTAACCAAGCGTATTGCTGCGAAAAGTTGATCTACTTTATCAATTCCTAAATTGATATGGACACTCGATGTAGCAATCGAGATTCCATAATTTGATTCAATAAAATTATGATAATTATTTAAATTATCAGACCTTTTAAATTTGGAATCATGCTTAAAACAAAGTGTTGAGGACGGAATAATTGTCAATTGTCTTTCGGAAAGCCATTTCCTTAAATTTTGTCTTGGTTGAAGAAGAAAGCTATATAATTCTTTGTAGTCTTTACTAGGGTCAGTTATATACTCAACATTTCTGTTATCTGGCTCCTTAACAAAATTACTAAAATTTTTCTCAACTTCATCCGATATACCTACATGTGATTTATAAGTTCCAGTGAAAAGCTCTACTTCAAAGCCTTTATATAAGTTATCTTCGTGCATTCACTCTAATCCAAAGATGAAATTGCCATTAAGATACCTTTTGCTTTATTAATGGTTTCTTGATATTCATTTAATGGAGAAGAATCAGCTACAATCCCAGCTCCTGCTTGAACAGTTACTATTAGACTCCCATCTTTAGAAGGTACAGCTACCATAGATCGAATAGTTATTGCTGTATTAAGTGATCCATTAATATCAACAGAACCATAAACACCAGCATAAGGCCCTCTTGCTTCTTTCTCAAAAGATTGAATTAACTGCATAGCTCTTATTTTTGGGGCTCCACTAACCGTACCCGCAGGAAACGAGGCTTTTAATAAATCCCAGACATCTTTATCTTTTCTTAATATACCCTGGACTTCGCTAACTATATGCATTACATGTGAATATTTTTCAATAATCATTAAGTCTTTAACATTAACGCTACCAATCTCACATACTCTTCCGAGATCATTTCTTCCCAGATCAACCAACATTACATGTTCAGATATCTCTTTGGGGTCATTAAGAAGGTCGGTGGCTAATTGATTATCTTCATCAAGATCTATACCTCTGGGCCTCGTACCAGCAATTGGTCTCAAGCTTGCAATAATCCTGTCCTTTTTATCTTGCTCTGCTTTTACCATTACCTCCGGACTAGAACCTATTAAATACCATGATCCAAAATCAAAAAAAGCCATATATGGTGATGGATTTATCATTCGCAAACTTCTATATAAATCAAATGGTTTACTTTTTACCTTTGTTTTAAATTTTTGGCTAATTACAATCTGGAATATGTCTCCAGTTCTAATAAATTCTTTAGCCTTCGAAACAGCACCTTGAAAATCCTTTTGTGACCAATTACTAGTAATATCAATATTTAAATCTTTTTTCTGGTTCCATTTTAAAATATCAACTTCTTTCAATGGCATTAACATTGAACTCTTTATTGCACGAATTTCTTTAATTGAATTTTCATAAACCTGTTCAATAGATAATTTTTTTGTTTGTGAGAAATCTGCATAAACTAAAGCAGTTATACATCTTTTTAATTGATCAAAGATAATAATTTGATCAAAAAACATCCAAGCACCATTTGGAACTTCTTTATTTGTAACTTTATGAGCGGGAACAGTCGGTTCAATATAGTTGATTAACTCGTACCCCCAAGATCCATATAATTGCCCTAAAAAAGGAAATTCTTCTAAGCTATGAGAATAATATTCATTAGTCCAATCCCTCAGTAAATTAAATACATCTCCTTTTTTCACCTCTTTCTTACCATCTCTAAATGTTCTAGTAGTTTTTTCTCCATAACAAACAGCTTCCCAAAGCGGGTTGTTAGCGACTATGCTCCATCTTCCTATGTTCTCTCCTCCTTCAACTGACTCAAGAAAGACGCCATGAGCATTTTTTTTATGTAATTTAAGCCAAGTAGTTAGTGGAGTCTCTAAGTCAGCAGGCCAAGTCTCGTAAATGGGTATAAAATTCTTCCCATCTTTATATGCTTGCACAAAACTACTTTTTTTTGAGCTAATCATACTAACAAAGATAATTCAAATTATAAATAAAATCTTTCCTATATCAAATTTCAGCGTTTAGTCATAAGTTTTTTTAGTCGTAAATTTAAATTTTGCAGGACTAAGATTTTCTCCAATTCTCCTGGGATTATGCCCTACTTGTTCACGTCCCTCATTTACTTTTTCTGGAAATACACCATCCTTAGGATGCAAGAATTCTATATCACCTCCTGGGAAAATTCTATATATTTTAAAATTCTCAATCCTTGGTTTAAAACCTCTTAATTGAGTTCCAAGAGCTAAACATTGTTCTTTTCTGGCAAAGTACATTAGATTATCACCTTCATTCATAATCGCAGCTCCACCAGTTGGTAATTCAAAAGGTTGTTCTTTAGAACTATTCCAACAAATAGCATACTTTTCTTCTGTTTCTGCAGAATTAAGTAAACCACCTGTACTTCCTATATGTTTTGGAAATTGACCAACTAATGCTTCAGTCATCCTTCTTAAAATTCGTTAATAATAAAAAACTAACATCTAGATTTTATATTTATTGAATATTTATTGAAGTATCTACATTATTTAATAAAAGATTAATAGTTAATTCAAATTTGATATTGGAAAAAAAACTGTAAGACCAGTATCTCTTCTTTGAGTTACATGGCCACCCAAACTTGCTAGTAATTTTTGGGTGGCCGCTTGACTTATCTGCAAGCTCCCAGTCTGAGGATTCCAATTTAATACAGGGCCAAGATCTGATCCATCTGATTTATAAGTTTTTTCTTTAACATCCGAATTCTCTTTTTGTACATAAAGTTGTAACTTAACCTTTTGTCCAGCGGGACGTAATTCCAATATTAAAGTACTTCCCTCTTTTATTCCTCTAGTATTTTTATCAATTAAACCTCCCAACATTAATTCAATTTTTTCAGAGTTACTGAGTATTTCCGGTAATTCATTTGGAATATCCATCTTAAGAGAAATACCTCTTCTTTCCAATTGTGCTTCCCAATATGGAGATAAATTCTTTAATATTTCACCCAAATTTATACTGGCTAGTGATTGAGGTGGAGAAGGATCTCCACTAACCAGTTCAGCCGCATTAAATATCAAACCAAATCGATCAATTTGCTCAGTACATTCATTATCTATTTGAATTAATCGACTCTTGATCTTTTCATCCATATTATATTTCTTAAGGGTAGAACTTATTAAAGTTTTTATTGTCGCTAAAGGTGTTCTAACCTCATGAGAAATTGCTTCCAAAAGCTTCGCCTCAGTTATATGAATTGTCTCATTCATCTCTTCTTTATTTGGTGCTTTAAAGTTTATATTTGGAACAATATTCGCAAGCCTACTAGATAAAATTGGCCAAAAGTTATTTGTAAAATCATTATTAAATGAAAGTTCTCCTAATTTATGTAAATGATTTTTAAATTCTATTGATGCTTTTATATTCTCCTGACTTAATTTAAAATCTACTAATTCAATTACTTTTTTTAAACTATTTTCATCATTTCTCATTATTAAATTTTTTTTATTTTTTTCTCCAGTTATTGTCAAAACACACTGGAATTTTGAAGTAATTATCAACAAAAACGGATCATATCCCTCATTTGAATGTAACTCTAATATTTCATAGTTATTTGAGTAATTAAAATCTTCAGATCCATTTCTGGATTGATGATATGGAAGAAACTTAGTTTTTTCAAAATCAAATCTAGAAAAACCATTTGGAGCCCAAAGCCATCCTTTCATTGCTTTAATGAATTTCTTCTCATTTATTGCAGGCAGAGGTGAAGCAACCCACAAACCACCATCACTATAGTTATTAGAAAGAAAATCTTTTTGTATTACTTCCAAAGAGTTCCACCACATTCTTCTTGACGTTTCATCATCAACTTGTAGAGAGGATTGAAAATTATTAAGCAGAACACTCTTAATTAATTCAAAGGTAATTGGTTCATTAATAATCATCTTACTGAAATACATCTTTTATATGTAGACAAAGCTAAGCCTATAAAAACAAAATTTATTAGCAAAGAAGTTCTTCCATAGCTCATGAAAGGAAGAGGAATACCAGTTACAGGTCCTAATCCAATTGTCATATAAATATTAATAATTATTTGAAATAAAAAAATAGATGCAATTCCAATCACAATCAATGATTCAAAATCAGTTCTTGCATTCTTTGCGATCTTTATTAATTTAAATATCAGTAAGAAAAAAATTGAGACTACAAAGATTGAACCAAAAAATCCAACTTCCTCCCCTAAAGCACTAAAAATAAAATCAGTATGTTGTTCAGGTATAAATTGTAAATTAGTTAACTTTCCTTGCATTAAACCTGTCCCTAGTAATCCTCCTGACCCAATAGCAATTTTACTTTGCAAAAGATGGTATCCTCCACCCAAAGGATCTTTTCCAGGCTCAAGAAATAATATTAATCTATCTTTCTGATAATCCTTGAGTCCTATATTCCATAATAAAGGAGTAAGTTTTGCTACCAACCCATGAAGAACTAAAGTCAATAATGTCAATATCTTTTGCTTCTTAAATGTTTTATAAGCCCAAAAACAAATTAAAGGAATCCATAAAAATATAAGTTGAAATGAAATCATAGATAAAATGCCTGTTATTAAACAAAAAAGAACTATTACTATTGCTTCCACAGGAACTTGTACCCAATAGAGAAATGTTAAAAATAAAAAAATTAATACTAAAGAAGTCCCTAAATCTGGTTGAAAAAATATTAATAGCCAAGGAATAATCGCTACAACAAATGGGAGATAAAGATCTTTGAAAGATTTAAAATAAGATCTCTCAAAAACAGCTGCAAGAGCTAATAATGTGCTTAATTTAGCAACTTCTGAAGGTTGAAATGTAATAAAACCTAGACTTAACCACCTTTGAGCGCCATACATCGAAATCCCAAAAAAGTATATTAAGATTAAAGAAAATAAAGTTAATAGATAAAAAGGTAAGATAAAACTTTTTATTTTTTGTAATGGAATATATGAAATTATTATTGCTACTAAGTAGCCTAAGATTCCCATAAAAAAATGATTAAAAGCATCATTCCTCTCAAGCTGTCTTTGAACACTTTGAATTAAAAAACTTGAAATTATTACAAGACTGAAAGGTAACAAGAGCAAGGGAGAAAGGAATCCATCGAAATAAATTTTTTTTTTATAATTAATTCTTCTTTTTTTTAACAATGGAATATTACCTATCATCAGCTCAAATATTTAGATTTAACTAGTATTGCAAGCTCTTGAAATTTAATAGAGCTTTTTGCATTAGGTTCAGATATAGATATAGGGACTCCAAGATTACTTTCAGTTACTACAGGCATCTCGATAGGAATTTTTGCAAGGAGAGGTAAATTATTTTCATAAGCCAACAGCTCGCCTCCACCATTTCCAAATATTTCATATTTTTTATTTGGTTGATCAGGAGGTATAAAAACCGACATATTTTCTACAACTCCTAATAATGGAACTCCTAACTGTTTAAACATAGCTAATCCCCGCCTAGAGTCTTGTAGTGAAACTTTTTGAGGAGTTGTAACAATAATAGCCCCCGCTATAGGTACAGATTGAGCCAAAGAAATTTGCGCATCTCCTGTTCCAGGAGGTAAATCAATAACTAAAAAATCTAAATTATTCCATTCAACTTGATAAAGGAATTGTCGAATAATACTATTTAACATTGGCCCCCTCCAAATTACAGGCTGTCCCTCTTCTATTAAAAAACCCATTGAAACTATTGAAATTCCATGTTTTTCTATTGGTATCAGTCTTTGTTCATTACCACTTCCGTGAACTTTCGGATTTTCTTCTGAAACCCCAAGCATTGAAGGAGTATTAGGACCGTAAATATCTGCATCTAACAATCCAGTTCTTAAACCCAGTTTTGAAAGAGAGCAAGCTAGATTTACGGCAATCGTACTTTTACCTACCCCACCTTTACCACTACTAACAGCAATAATTTTTTTTATACCCTTAATATCTTGAAGTTGGGGAGTATTAGCTTCACTACTAGTAGCCTCTGGAGAACTATTATCTAACTCAATTTGTACGTCATCAATATCATTAAAGTTAAGTAAGATTTCTCTAACTTCTTTAACTATCCTATCTCTTTGAGAATTTGCATAAGATGGTAATGCTAAAGTTATGATTGATCTAGGTGATGTGATCCTAACATTTTTAATCCATCCTAAATCAATTACACTTTTCTGGGAACCAGCATCAACTATCTTTGATAAGGCATAACTAGCTTCTTCAACAGTGGTCATCAAAATTTTTGATACTTTTTTATAAGTTAGCCGACTTGCTAAAAGATTAAGAACTATGTCGAACTATCAAATAATAAGAAATTTACCCCCTTAAGGGAAATTATAAGTGCAAAATCTTAATTGACCAAACAAATTCCTCTTTATCAAGCTAAAAAGAAATGTCTAATAAACCACCCTTAGATTCAAGAGAAAAAACAAAAAGTCTCTTAATTAAACTACAAGAAAAAATATGCAACAACTTAGAAAAGATTGATAGCAAAGGTAAATTCATTGAAGAATCCTGGCTTAGACCTGAAGGAGGAGGAGGAAAGTCAAGAGTTTTAAAAAATGGCAAAATTTTTGAGCAAGCAGGGGTAAATTTTTCTGAAGTATATGGAAAAGAATTACCTGAATCAATTATTTCTCAGCGTCCAGAAGCAAAAGGACACGATTGGTTTGCAACTGGTACATCATTGGTCTTACATCCTAAAAATCCATTTATACCAACTGTTCATTTAAACTATCGATATTTTGAAGCAGGGCCTGTTTGGTGGTTTGGTGGAGGTGCAGATCTTACACCGTACTACCCATACTTATCTGATGCAAGACATTTTCATCAAGAGCATCGCAAAGCATGTCAAAAAATTGATTCTAATTTGCATAAAGTCTTTAAACCTTGGTGCGATGAATATTTTTATTTAAAACATAGAAAAGAATCTAGAGGTATTGGAGGAATTTTTTATGATTATCAAGATGGGACTGGAAATCTTTATAAAGGTAATAATAAGAAAGGAAAGGCTTATGAGATATCTAAAAGTATTGGGGCATTAAAGCTTAGTTGGGACAGTCTATTTTCATTAGCAGAGAATTGTGGAAATGCATTTCTTCCTGCATATGAACCAATTATTCATAAAAGAATGAACCAAATTTATTCTGAAAAAGAGAGAGAATTTCAGCTTTATAGAAGAGGCAGGTATGTAGAATTCAATTTAGTTTGGGACCGTGGAACCATATTTGGGCTTCAAACCAATGGGAGAACTGAATCAATATTGATGTCCTCTACCACCATTAGCCAGATGGGAATATGGATTCAAAACAAAAGATAATTCGAGGGAAGATTTATTAACCAAAATTTTTACTAAACCTCAAGATTGGTTAAATGACAAAGATTTAGAACAATATTGCAAAGAGCGTAATATATTTGACTAGATATTTTTATTTAAATTGGTGTCTTAAATAATGAACCATCACTCTTCAATTGAAGTTTATCTTGAAGTTCTTTCTCCAAACTTATTAATTCATCTCTATGAGCTCGCAATCTCAATTTAGTTGATTTATCAAGAGTATCAAGTAGTCTGAATTCAAAGGTTTCTTCTCTTTTAGATTTTTTTGAATAGATAATTCCCGATATTGGACCACCAATCAATCCTAAAAGGATAGGCCACCAACTTAAATTTGGGTAAATTTGTCTAATAACCAAACCTAATGAACATGAACCCAACCCCCCTAAAACAGATAAGAAGATTGCTAATGAATTGCTTGATGTAACTTGACCTGTAAAAGTTAAAGTTTTTTTATCACTATTGCCTCCTACCTGATTCCATCCTCTTAATCTAAGCCAACCACAAATAATATTAAGTGTCTCAATTTGATCTGTCTCTGTAGAAATTTCTATAGTAGTAGTCCTATCTTTACTGGACGCTCTAAGGAAGAAAAACAATCCAATAGAGAGAAGAATTGTTAATAAAAAAGTTGATTTCAATGAATAATTCATTTATTTAAATTCTTCTCTTTAATAAGAAATTTCCAAATTTATATAAATAGATTAAATCATAGACTTATAAGTTTTAATTAGAAAATCTTAAACTAATAATTTTTATAAATAATATTAGTTATTATAAATATAGATTTAGTGAAAATTATATGACTGAAAGAACCAATAGAGATGAAATTATATTTTGCAATAATGATTTATCAGATAATCTTTATGAAAAATACAAAAGTTCTAAATACTTAGCTGTAGATACTGAAGCAATGGGCTTAGTTCATGGAAGAGATAGATTATGCCTTATACAAATTTGTAATGAATTTAAACTCACATCCTGTATCAAAATTGATAAAGGCGTATATGAGGCATCTAATTTAAAAATTTTATTCGAAAATAAAAACATCCTCAAAATTTTTCACTTCGCAAGATTTGATGTTGCTGCATTAAAAGCCAATCTAACAATCAATACTCAAAATATCTTTTGTACTAAAATAGCAAGTAAATTAGCCAGAACTTATACAAATAAGCATGGATTGAAAGATTTAATTTACGAAATGTTAGGTGTTGAATTAGATAAAACTTCCCAGAGTAGCGACTGGGGTAATCAAGACAACTTATCTCAAGAACAAATTAATTATGCAGCAAATGATGTTAGATATTTAATTGATGCGATGCAAAAATTAAATATAATTTTAAAAAGAGAAGATAGATATGATTTGGCACAAAAATGTTTTGAAGCCATTGCAGTACACTCAGAATTAGATATTAATCATTATTCAAATATTTTTGAACATTAAATTTAATCTTCAACTAAGAAATTATCTTGCCCATCCAATGATTGCATAAGATCATCTAAAAGCTTAATGGAATTTAAATCATTAACACTATCTTTCTTACAGGTCTCATAAACTTCTTTTGCCACTTTTCTTTTTTCATCTATAGTTTTACATGCTTTATTAGTAATCTGAATTTCCACTTTTTTCTTTGCAGATGCCAGACTAATACTCATTAAACTGGCAATATCTGCACATATTTTTAAAAACTCTCGATCATTAATTGGATACATGTCAAACAAATAATTATTTAATTCTACTTTATTGAGACAAAAAATTAAAATTTATATACTCGACTATCCTTTTACTTGCGCCTTTTGGACCCATTCTTTCTAAACCTATAATGGCTTGTTTTTTTCTCATCTTCTCATCTAATAAAAGATAAATTAATTTTTTCATTAGAGTTTGTTTATCTGAACAAACTCTAACGCTTCCACCTAATAATCTTTGTTGTCTATTTGCAAATTTCTTAGTGAACTGAGGACCTCTTCCTGGTAGCGATAATGATGGCACTCCTAAACCTGCTAATTGTTCAGTAGCTGTGCCAGCATTTGCTAAGCCAACCTGAGATAAATTAGCCCAATCATCAAAAGTATTTTTACCAATTAAAAAAATAATATTATTTTTCATCCAGATAGATTCCTCACCAAGGTAATATTCTTTATTAATTTCTTTAGAGAATTTATATTTTAAGAAATAATCTTCAACAATATTGACATCTATATTGGAACTTAATGGAACAAAAACTAAAGTTTTTAAGGGCAAATCTATTGTAGATAAAGATGATAAAAACATATCAAGATTATCAAATGCTTCAGGAGACCTACTTCCTATTAACATTATTAACTTCTGGAATGATTTAATATTTTTATGATCTAATTTTTTTTCTTTTATAAAATCCATCATAGGATTACCAAAATATTTAGCATTAATATTTTTTAAATTTAAATTATTCGCAGTTAGTGCATCTCGAACAATTACGAATTTACATTTATGACTACCCATTAAAAATAATTCCCATGGATCCCACTCCGAGCCTTTTAACTTATGATAAAAATCAGATATAGCTTTCCCTGGTCCACTACTCCAGGTATAGTCACTTTTTGGAGTTCCTATAAATCCAAAAATACATTTTGAACTCCAAGCAAAATAAAGTGGTAATAAATCTCCAATAGCAATAATCTTATAATTTTCCTTATGTTTTTTCTTAACTAATAACCAGTTACTTATAAGATTTTCTAATAATCCAACTCTTAAATCCCTAAATAAACCTTTTAAGCTTTGGTTACTAAATCCTCCGCTTGGTAAATATATTTGAGTTCCAATTTTACTAAATGCTTCGGAAGCAATAGAGTCAAAAATATAACCATTTCCTACCAAAGGCAAAACTTCAATTTTTTTAATTCGCTTTAGAGATAATAATTTTTTAATAATTTCTAGAGCTATTAAATCCTCTCCATGTCCATTACATATTATTAGTAAATAAATAGACGTTCTACTGTTAAAATGTTTTAGTGAATCTTTTGAATTTTGCGCGGCGGCATGGCCAAGTGGTAAGGCAGAGGATTGCAAATCCTTTATCCCCAGTTCGAATCTGGGTGCCGCCTTTTTAAATTTTGAAACATATTTCCCTATAAACCTCTGCAGGAAAAGAAGTTTTGAGTAACGATTACTATACTTCAAATCTCAAAAACTGGTAGGTGAGTGGTAGGTGAATCGACCTTCATTTAACCCGTATCACATCATTATAGTATTGATTTGGGGACTCAATTTCAATGGATTTAAAATCTAATTCTTTAAGAATTTTTTTATAGAATCTTTTCATCTGAAACAGGATAAAAAGACATAAAATATTGATCAAAGCCTTATCATTAAAATCTTCTTCTAGAGAACATTCTCTCCTATAAAATCTCTCTTAATAAAATTCTTTAATCATAAAGCCAAATATAAAGCTACATCCTTATGATTGCTTTTCTTAGGATTGTTTGACAACTTAAGTTTGGGAAACATTGATAATATAAATTTATAAGAAAAAATATTTAAATAGATCAAACAATATTTTTAAATTATTCAGAAATTTATTTAATATTCATTATCAGCAACACAAATCCCCATACATCTTATTCCATTAGAGGCAGTTCTAAGACAATGATCACACAAAATAGGATCTTCTTCTTTAATTAATGAACAGGAACTAAAGCTAATATCTTTCTCAATTATTGAATCTTTTGGCTTAATGATTTTCATCTCCATCATTATTGTCTGAATCGATACTAACAACGAGTGACGCTTTTGTGTTAGATGAAGGAATATCCATTATCTTAACGGTTTCCTTAACTCTCTCTCTTGCAGAGTTATCCTCAGGTTGCTCTTCAACAGAACATGCTTCTAAAGCCTCTCTCAAAAGAGAATCAAATGTCGCTCCTGGCAATCTATGTCTTGCAACTTCTAAAAAAGTCCTAGGTAAAGATTCAGAGGCAGCATCTCGCAAAGCAGGATTATTTCTTCTATGGTCTTGCTCTTCTTCTATAGATTTAATAAACCTTAAAGTAACATCTCTTTTTGTTGAAGCCTTTATCAAAGTATCATTTTCAGGGTTTGCAATATTAGTCTCAATTTCAAGATCACTTAATCTTTTATCAAGACTACTAAGAACCTCATTAGCCTCTTTACTGATATGAGCTAATTGACCATCAGATAAATTTGGCAAATCAGCGACAAAAACCTTACCATGATCTCTCAAAGTAAGAAATGTAGGCCTTGGCCCCTGATTTTGTCTATTAAAATCCGAAGTATTACCTAAAGGTCTTTTTGGAGGAGTGGGACCAGCTGAACTCCTTCTACGAGTTATTCGCTTATTATTTTCAAAAGGCATAAGGTTAATTAAATCTAATTAATTCTGCTTGAAAAAACATTAATTCACATATTATATTACATCTAACTTTTTTATTTGTATATATAGTTTTCTTCTTTAACTTTTAAATATAAATAATTTAATACTATTTAAATTGATAATCCTTCAATAATTAAATTTGTATCTGAATTAACTTTTTTCTTAATTTTTCCTATTACCCATGAAGGCATATTTTGTGAGTTACATATTTTTAAAAATCAGATCTTTATATTTTGGCTCTACTACCAAACAAAAGCCAATGCCAAGATTAAAAGTATTCCATAAATCATCTTCAGGTATTTCACCGATATCTTGTAAAAATCTAAAAATAAAAGGTATTTCCCAAGATTGATTATCAATACATGGTAAAAAATCGTTAGGAATACATCTTGGTAAATTCTCTGGAATTCCTCCTCCAGTTATATGAGCCATACCTTTGATATCAATATTTTCAGCGAATATTTTTTTTATTAGATTAAAGTAAATTGTTGTAGGCTTTAATAATTCATCATAAAATTTTAATTTAGTTAAAGATTCAAATTTTTCTTCTATATTTGAACATCCTTCAATGATTTTTCTGACTAAACTATAACCATTACTATGAATACCACTACTTCCTATTCCAATTATCAAATCATTTTCACAAATATTATCACCATTAATTAAATTTTCTTCTTCTACTATACCAACACAAAATCCAGCTAGATCATACTTATTATTTGCATAGAAACCAGGCATTTCTGCTGTTTCCCCACCAAGTAATGAACAATTATTATCTTTACAACCTTTGGCTATACCCTCAATCACTTTTTGAAGATTTTTCTTTTCAAGTTTTCCTGTAGCTATATAGTCAAGAAAAAATAATGGCTTCGCACCTGAGGTAATTATATCATTTATGCACATCGCTACTAAGTCAATTCCTACTTGATAATGAAAATTATTTTTTTGAGCCAACTCAAGTTTTGTCCCCACTCCATCAGTACCAGAAACCAAGATAGGAGATTTAAAATCTGCCAAAGGTAATTTAAATAAACCACCAAAACCTCCTATTCCTCTCACAACATTCTCAGAATGTGTTGCTTCAACAGTTTTTTTAATATCTAATACAAATTTTCTTCCTGCAACGATATCAACACCGGATTTTTTGTAATCCATAATAATTAAATGATAAACTTTACCTATATAGATATTCCTCTGAAGATTAACTTTGTCCAGTAATTATTAGTTAAATAGATTTATTTTGTAAAACCAAAAGTGCAGCAAACCATTCTCAAAACAATAAATGATATAAATAAATGGAAAAATAACCTAGAGGACAATATTAATTTTGTGCCTACTATGGGTAACTTACATAAAGGACATCTTGAATTAATTCATCAATCTAATAAAGATGGATCTAATGAAACTCTTGTAAGTATTTTTATTAATCCACTCCAATTTAATGACAAGAAAGATTTTAAAAACTATCCGAAAACAATCGAAAAAGATATTAAGCTAGCTTTTTCCTCAGGAGCAAATGCAATTTTTTTACCAAGTGAAAAAGAAATATTAAATATAAAGAGTTTAATTTATCAAAAAGCATGCAAAAAATTATCTTCTAATTTATGTGGCAAAAGTAGAGAAGGACATTTTGATGGAGTTTGCACTATTGTATTTAGAATGTTAAAAATCATAAATCCTCAAAAAATGTTTTTAGGAGAAAAAGATTGGCAACAAGTAATAATATTAAAAAATATGATTAAGAAATTAAATTTAAAAGTTGAAATAAAATCAATAAATACACAAAGGGATGCAGATGGAGTTCCATTTAGCTCTAGGAATAATCTATTAACCACTTCAGAAAGAAAAGATCTTCAATTCTTTTCTAAAGAATTAAAAAAAGCAAAAAAAAATTTTTTAGTCAATAAAGTAATTAATTTAGAGGAAATTAATAACTCTTTTAAAAATAAGAATTTAAAAGTTGAATACTTACAACACTTAAGTGCATTTTCTTTAAATGAATCAATTGACAAAGAAAATATTACAATACTTGCAGGTGCAATTTTGTGCGGCAGTACAAGATTAATTGATCATGTTTTTCTAATGAAGCGAAAACCTATTATTGCAATTGACGGGCCAGCTGGATCTGGTAAAAGTACAGTTACAAAATTAATTGCAAAAAAATTAGACTTTATTTATCTCGATACAGGAGCAATGTACAGAGCTTTAAGTTGGTTTTTAATTGACCAGAAAATAAGTTATGAGAATGATAATATCCTAGAAGAATGTTTAAAGAAATTAAACATAGTTTTCAAGACAAATTTAAATTCTGATCAAGATATATTTATAAATGATATTTGCGTTACAAATAAAATAAGATCACAAAAGATAAGTTCTATTGTTTCTTCTATTGCCTCCATAGGTAAAGTAAGAGAATTTTTAGTTAAAGAACAAAGAAAAATTGGAGATAAGGGAGGAATAGTAGCAGAAGGTCGAGATATCGGCACTACAGTATTTCCAAAAGCAGAAATAAAAATTTACCTTAATGCAAGTATTGATGAAAGAGCAAAGAGAAGAAAAATTGAACTAGAAATACAAGGTCAAGATATTAACTTTGACAAACTCAAAGATCAAATAAAACAGAGAGACTTGGATGATTCTACTAGAAATATCTCGCCACTAGTAAAAGCAGAAGATGCTATAGAAATTATCACAGATAATTATACAGCTGAGCAAATTGCAGATAAAATTATACAGATATTCTATGAAAAACTCCCAAAAGAAATTAAAAATGATTTTTAAAGATATGGTCTAAAAAACCACTTATAGAATCAGTCAAAATATCCAGAACATAATCAAATCCTTCTTCTCCTCCAAAGTAAGGATCAGGTACTTCTTTCTCATGGAAACTATTTGCAAATTCTTGGATTTTCCTTACTTTACAATTATCTGAATATGGTTCTCTATTTTTCAGACTCATTACATTTTTATAATTTGAATCATCCATAGTAAGAATATAGTTAAATTTTTGAAAATCATTTTTATTGATCTGTCTCGCTTTAGAGGTAATATCAATTTTTCTATTTTTTGCGGCAAGTCTCATTCTTAAATCAGATTTTTTGCCAACATGCCAGCTACCAGTACCTGCAGAATCAACTAAAAATCTATCTTCAATTTGCTCTCTTTTATTTTTTTTATAAATAATGCTTCTGCAGCAGGTGATCTACAAATATTTCCCAAGCAAACAAACAAAACTGAAATTTTTTTCATAATAATCAGATGAATTTACTCAAATTTAAATAAAATATCATTTAATAAAGTTTCTGTAAAATCAGATCCAAATAAAGTATTTAGCATTGGTCTCGCAGGATCTTTATCTTTTCTAAATCTTAAGTAAAAATTCTGTCCTTTAACAATTTCCGACTTCAAATCTTCATCAACTTTTTTAGTTTTATAAAGAACATCAAAATATAAATTAAAGTATTCTTTAAAAACATCAAATAATTGATTTGATATCAAATAATCACTTTCAGTTTGTTTTGGTAATTTCATCCATATCAAAGCAGGTGAAAAAAACTTAGAAAATTCTTGAGACATTTCTTGATTAAATGGAAATTGATGATAAAAATTATTTTTTATTTTCAATAATTTATCCAACCATTCCTTTTTAAATTGTCGTTCTAACTCAATTGATGGCTGAAAGTCTAGAACCAATAAATGATATCCTGGCAGCGATACAAAATCTAAGCCTAAAAAAGGCATATTAAAAATTGATTCTGGAATTATCAGAAAATTTAAAACAGCATAATCAGGACTATTGATGCATAAAGCTCTAGAAAGATTATTCTTTCACTGCATGCGGCCCAATTAAATAGATTAACAATTTTTTTATTTTTCTTAGATCCATATAATGATTCCAAATAAGAAAACTTTGGCAAAATCTCTTTTTCAGTCAATTTATATTCTTTTGATTTTGATAATAAATATTTTAAATATTTAGACCATCTCCATTCATTAGTATTAAAAACTGTTTTTTTAAAAATCATGGTAAATAATTATCTAACTAAGAGTGAATAAGAATTCTTTTACAAATTTTTCAGTCCAAGATTTACCAAAAAAAGATTTAAATAACTTTTCAGCAGGATCTTTTTCAGAACTATATCTATCATATTCAATATGTTTAGATCTAATTTCTTTATTATTTAAAAATTGATTATCAATTACTATATCATCCATACTCAGATACTCTTTTAAAAACATCTTAAATACTTTATTTAATTCTCTATCTAGATGTAATTTATTTCCTCTACATATTATTACCCATGGCGAAAAATATTTATTTGAATCATATATCTCCTTCATTCTTTCATTATCAAAATTTGAATATTTTTCTTTGATTAAATTTAATCTTGAACAATATTGATCAAGATAATTTTTATTTTGAATTAAAGGTTGGAAATCTAAAACTGCAAGTAATTTATTAGATACACCAAACCATAAAATATCAACCCCTAATATCGGTTTTTCACTACTGTGATTTGGATAAGCTACGGTATTAAATACTTGTAACTTATCTCCTCCATTTAATGTTGTAACACGCCATCTTCTATATTTTGAGGATTCAAAAAGATAATTTTTAATAATATATTTAGAGTCTTTATTATGGAACTCTTGAAAATCTGATGGAAGTTTTTTTTCTGAAAAATTTCTTTCTTGAAGGCTAATATTTAAAACATCAAGTAAGGAATTCAACATAAAAGTTAGTCTTCAGTACTTCCTTTTCTGACTTTTTTTGTAAGAAAGTTAAATACAATTCTTCCTAATACAGAAATTAAATTACCTTCAAGTTCCCTGAACATATTCATATTATAAGCAAAAGCTTCATTAGCTTCCTCAATTATATTATCAGCAATTTTCTGATCAATAGGCAGTTTATTAAGAGTTTCTGAATAAGATTTTTTAAATAATTTTTCATCCTCAATTAATTTAAATTCATAAAAATTCAATCCATCATCACCTCTTAAATTCAAAGCCTTTTTTGCGAATTTTCTTTAGAATCTGCCCGCCAGATAAATCTCCAATATACCTTGTATAGTGATGACCAACTAATAACTCGGGTGATTCATTAGCTACTAACCTTATTCGATTAACATAGGATTGAGCAGATTCAGAGATTTTAATTTGATCTAACCAATTTTTTCCATAATAAAATTCAAGATCTTTTTCTAATGTTTGTCTTCTAAATAATTCTTTAAAACCAATATGTTTAATAACTGGATGACCCTCTTGAACTAATCTATCTATCTCTTCTTCCATAGCTTTATAAACAAAATATAAATCACCGATCAACTTTCTATAAGATGTTTTTTCTACAACACCTTTTAAAAAACAAGCGACAAAACCTGTATTTTCTGCCATTGTATGGGATTTTTTAGTCCCTTCTCTTAATTGACCTGCTAATGCAACTGCCATTTATAAATTCAAGAAGATATTAAATATATATTTAATCTACTAATAAAATGCAAAAAACAGCTATTTTTTGTTACTAGAAGATGTTGTAGAGAATAACTTATAAAGTTCTTTGCAAACTTGAAACAAATTATCTTTTTGTACGTTTTGAGGAAGATGACTTCCAGTCATTTCCCATTCTCCAACTGTTGCGACTCTCCATCTTTCTTTTGGCAAGATCATACCTCTCATAATAATTCCTAATAATTTAGGTTCACCTTCTTGATCATTATTATCAATGCGTAATTGGAGTAAAATAGCTCTACACTCCATGCAAGGACTCCATCCTGGGAAATGAAATGAAAAATCAAGTGTATCTAACCATTCATTCTGATTTGAATTATCCCATGGACTAAAATCTACTTTAGCTTCTGGGAAGTATCTACGAAATAAGGTAGCTGTAGAGGCAATTTTATTTGCAATATCTAAATTTCTTACATTTGCGCTTGCATTCATAATAATTTTAATCTTTGACTGAAAATGACATAACTTATAAAAATTTGCTATTTAAAAGCTTTGTATTTTAATCTAAATGTTGAAATGAACATTATTCAGTAAATCTTTCTGCTGAGGAGTGATTAAAAAGTTCGATAAATCATTCCACTCCAAGATTAAAATTTTGCAGATTTAGTTTAATCTTTTTAAAAATTATTATTTATGCCTTCATTTAAAAAATTAACAATCCCAACTACTGGAGAAAGGATAACCTTTAAAAAAGGCAAACCAATTGTGCCTAATAATCCAATTGTACCTTTCATAAGAGGTGATGGAACAGGAGTTGATATTTGGCCAGCGACACAAAAAGTACTGGATTCTGCTATTGCTTTCAGTTATGGGGGAAAAAGAAAAATTAATTGGTTTAAAATCTATGCTGGTGACGAAGCTTGTGAAAATTATGGTAATTATAATTACCTACCTGAAGATACAATTGAAGCAATAAAATTTTATGGCGTAGCGATAAAAGGACCATTAACAACTCCAATCGGTGGCGGAATAAGATCATTAAACGTAGCTTTAAGACAAATATTTGATTTATATAGTTGTGTAAGACCATGTAAATATTATTCTGGCACTCCAAGTCCTCATAAAAAACCACAGGATTTAGACATTATTGTATATCGAGAAAATACAGAGGATATTTATATGGGCATTGAATGGGAGGCCGATGATCAAATTTGTAAAGATTTGATCAATCATTTAAATGATTTTGTAATTCCAAATAGTGAAAAATTAAAAAATAGAAAGCTTCCAGCATCAGCAGGTATAGGAATAAAGCCAGTCAGCAAAGAAGGAAGTCAGAGACACATTCGTAAAGCAATTGAGCATGCAAAAAGATTAAAAGGAGATAAAAAACATGTAACTCTTGTTCATAAAGGTAATATAATGAAATTCACTGAAGGAGCCTTTAGAGATTGGGGTTATGATTTAGCCATAAATGAGTTCCGAAAAGATTGTATTACTGAAAGAGAAAGTTGGATTCTAGATAACATAAAAAATAATCCAGATATAAATATTGAAAACAATGCAAGACTTATTGAACCTGGATTTAATAAACTTACCACCGAGAAACAAAATATAATATGCGAAGAAATCAGACAAGTAATCTCATCTATTTCTGAATCTCATGGTAATAACAAATGGAAGGAACTTGTTTTAATTGATGATCGAATAGCAGATAGTATATTTCAACAAATCCAAACAAGGCCTCAAGAATACTCTATACTTGCAACTTTAAATCTTAATGGAGATTATTTATCTGATGCGGCGGCGGCAATTGTTGGTGGATTAGGAATGGCACCTGGAGCAAATATAGGAGACAATGCAGCAATTTTTGAAGCGACTCATGGAACTGCACCAAAACATGCAGGGTTAGATAAAATCAATCCAGGTTCAGTTATATTGAGCGGAGTGATGATGCTTGAATATTTTGGTTGGAATGAAGCAGCTGATTTGATAACCAAGGGATTAAGTAACTCCATAAAAAATAAACAAGTTACTTACGATTTAGCAAGATTAATGGAACCTAAAGTTAATCCTCTGTCTTGTAGTGAGTTTGCCGAGGCAATAATATCAAATTTTTAAAATAATTCTATTTATTCTCTATTACGTTCCAAACATCCTTTAACGAATAATCATCGCCTAAATTACCTGGAAATGTGATAACTGGTAAATAATTATTATTAATCAGTTTGACTTTTACTAAAGAAATACCGCTACAAATTTGACCCTCTAAGTACACATAATCTACATCAAAACTAGAATTCAAAATAGTATTTGAAGTAATTCCTCCTTTAGAGATAAGATAACCAATTTCATGTTTAATATCTGCTACTATTTCAGCTACAAAAGAAGATAGTGAATTGTAAAAATCCATTTGATCAAGATTATTTGCAAGAATTTTTTCTTTTCTAGATGTATAGATTATAGGTATACAGGAGTTCTTTAAAGTTATTCTTATTTTTTCCAAAATGAAATTTTTTAATTGATAAATTTGAGTTTCTTTATCTTTGGAAACATGTATCTTGTAAAACTTTTCAACATCTATTTCAATGGCATTAAAAAAATCAAACTCTAATAACTTTTTAAATTGGTTTGTTGAAATATCCGTATAAGAGCCAATGATTATTAATCCTGGCAAAAACTGGTTTAGATTATTTCTTACTCTTAATTGAGAGTAATAAAAATTACTTTTATTAGGATTTTTAGTATTAGAAATTGCTTTCAAAAAACTTGCAGCTGTTCTAAATAAAAATTTCTTATTTTTGATTAATTCCCTTATTATTTTTGAAAATTTCTCTAATTGAGAAAATTTATCAATATCTACAATTACATGCGTATTATTTTTTAAATTTTCCATATATTTTTTCAGCTCATGTGAAGACTTTTGATCAATACAATTTAAATTCTCTATATTTTTCAATTCAATCTTAGATCTACTTTTTTTATGTAATAATTTTTTTAAATCATTTGTTTCGTACCCAAAAATAATATCTTTAGCAAAAGTAGTCTTATGGGCTGGGATGTTATTAACAAAATGTTTTCCATTAATAGTTATTCTATTGCCCTCTAAAAAAGCTGGAATATGAAAAGTTGCGTCAAAAGGACCAAGATATTCATTTATAAGATAAGGTTCTAAGAAATTATGACCTCTAAGAGTAGAATCTCCTCTACTTACAAAAAGCAAATTATGTTGTATGTTATTTTCAATTGATACTTTATGGAGATTATTGCAAATTTCTTGTAATCTTTTTTTTACTTCTTTTTCCGATAAGGAGCGAGTATTTGCTAAAACAAATAATAAACTTGACTTACTCAGTAAGCCCTTTAGTAGAGTTTCATAATTCCAATTCAACAATAACAAACAATCATGAACTAATTGAGAGCCCGTTGGATCATCATCAATAACAATTATTTTCATATACTTTTAATTTTTTATAAATTATTTACTTTTATAGATGCCTTTAATAATTGACTCTGACTAGGAAGTAAATTTATATTTCTATATCCATGAATAAAAGAATTTCTTGGGCTCGTCCAAGGTTCTAAACAAATCATCTTTCTTGGTGGATCAGTCCATATTACACTTAAATCAAAAGGATAAGGATTAATTAAAGTGATTTTCCTATTAAAGCCAAAATCTTTGAAAGATAGTTCCCCATGAGAATACATTAATAAATCTACTCCATTTGAAATTTTTGTAAGTAAATTATCTGATAATTCAAGTGTATTATTTTTTTGATTTTGACAATTCAATGGGTGATTTATAAATTCAATTTTTTTAAATGTTGAGATATTAAAGTATGGATGCAACCCAAAATTTATAGGCATTTTTTTTCTTGAAAAATTTTCTATTACAATGTTGAATTCTAAAGAATCAACTCCAAAGCTTAATTGAATCTTTAGCTTAAAATCAAAAGGATAGTATTTTTTTGTTAATTGATTACTAACTAAACTTAAATTTAATGTTCTTTGTTCGCTATCTATTGCAAATTGCCACACTATATCTCTTGCAAAACCATGCTGGTTAAGATCGATATAATTATCTCCAAAAAATGCACTTTTGCTAAGACTACCGCAAATAGGGAATAAAATAGGTATTCCACCCCTAATACTTTGCGATTTATTTAAAAATCTATCTTCATCAAAATATAAAATATTTTCGGAATTTTTAACCCATTTTGTTATTATTCCTCCTCTTGAAGGGCAGAAATTTATAAAGTTGTCCTCATCTTGTTTAAAAATATAAATCCCATTATCTTGAGTAATTAAATTCATTATAAGGTAAGCATTTTATAAGGATTTCATCCAATCAAGAATATGTTTGTTCACTGATTCTGGTATCTCATCATGTGGACAATGTCCTGCATCTAGGATAATTTCAGTTGTATTTTCTGGAGTAAATTTTTTATATAAATTTCTTTTTTTGGGTGTATTCATCCATGGATCTTTACTACCCCAAAGCAAAAGAAGAGGAGAATTTAATTGATTAAAAAGTTTATCTAAAGGTTCGCCTTGTGGGCCTGAAGGATTAAAGACACTACGAAAAACATTAAATGCTCCTGCATCAAGGGAGGGATTTCTTATTGACTCTACTAAAAAGTCATCAACATTTTTTTTATTAACGTAAACTTGTTTTAATGTTTTTCTAATGTTGTTTGGTTTTCTCATGTTCTCAAAGATTAATCTTTGTAAAACAATATTTTTCAGAAAAATACCTGCAACAGTCTCCAATGAGGTTTGCAGCATATTTTTTTTTGTTAATTTCTCTTCACTAAAATAACCAGCCGCATTAAGTAAGATTACTCCCGCAGATAAGTCTTTAAGGCTTGCCCCTGCAGCGAGCGCAGCATAACCTCCTAGAGAATTACCTACAATAACAGTTGGTTTCTTTATTACTTCTTTAACATATGCAATAACTTGATCTTTCCATAAAGCACCTGAATAATCTATATCATTAGGCTTTGGACTTTTACCAAAACCCAAAAGATCTATAGCATGAACATCAAATTGTTTAGATAATTCTGGAACATTAAATCTCCAATGATCTGTTGAAGCCCCAAAACCATGAATCAACAAAATAGCTTTATTAGCTGAATTCTCTTTTGATTTTGCCTCAAGAGTATGTATTGGATAATTTAAAAAATTCCAAGTATAGTTTCCATTAGGGTTTAGTACAGATGATTTTGTCATTAGAGTAATTTCCTTTAGATTCATACTAATAGAATTATTTATTAACGAAGTCCAACAGGATCAGCTGCAACATCATCTGAAATTTTGTTTCCATCACCTGGATTTTTATCCTTTAACACGATTCTTAAAAGTACTGGAGCAAGAAAAGTTGTTCCAATGACCATCAATAATATTGCGGCTTCTAATGAAGGAGTTAATAAACCAGCACTTGTTCCTAACCCAAGGAAGATTAAACCTACTTCACCTCGAGGCATCATTCCAAGACCAACCACTAATCTATCAGTTGGTTTATCAATAATAAAGGACCAACCTGCAGCAATTTTTCCAATAATTGCTACTACCAATAAGAAACCAGCAACTATAAGAGCTGATCTACTTGCAGGATCTAAAGGATTAATCACAGATAAATCCATACCTGCTCCAACTAATACAAAGAATATCGTTGCGAATAAAGAAACCAACGGAAGTACAGATTGTTGAATTGCATGATTATTTTTGGAACTACTTAAAATAAGTCCTGCAGCAAATGCACCCAAAGCAGCCTCAAGCCCAATAGCAGTTGCTACAAAACAACACAATACTAAAATTACAAAAGATGCAACTACAACTGCGCCAGGAGCTTTCAATCTATCCAATAGCCAATCAAAACCTGGAGCTGCAGTACGGCTAAGAGCTATTGCAGCAATTACAAATACAACTGCAGCTGCCACTAATTTTATGATTGGAGCAATTTCTAGTGAACCTCCAGCAGCTAAAGCAACTACAACTGCAAGTATTACAATTCCCAAAATATCATCAAGAACTGCCGCACCAATAACAATCTGTCCCTCGCGGGTTTTTAAATATCCTAATTCTCCAAATACACTTGCTGTAATTCCAATACTTGTAGCGGTCATTGATGCTCCTGCAAATACTGCAGGTATCAAATCCACATGAAAAATAAACATTAATCCAAAAGTACCAAATGCAAAAGGTAAAATAACCCCAGCCATAGCTACTGTAAAAGCCTGAGCTCCAACCGCAACTAATTCTTCTAATTCACTCTCCAAACCAGTAAGAAATAACAAAGCATATAATCCCAAAGTCGCAACTGCCTGTAAGGAAGGAAATGTCTCAAAGTAAACATCTGGGACCGCCTCTGGAGGAATTGAAGCTAGCGAGCTGATTAAATTAACTAAGCCTTCATTCAAGTTGGTCTGCGCAGACGGAGGTATTAACAGATGAAAACCAGAAGCTCCTATAACAACTCCTGCCAGAAGCTCTCCAACAATCGTTGGCAAACTAAGTCTTACTAAAACTTCGGCAAGAGTTCTTGCCGCTAAAAATATTAATAGAAACCTTATAACTCCTATAAGAGTTTCAGCAACTTCTAAATCATGCGCACTTAGTTCTGCTAGAAAATAATACATCTAAAGAATTCAAAAAAATCTAACTACATGGACCCTAGTTTATCAGGTGCCATCTTTCGGAATTATGTAAAAAAAAAATAAACAAGTGTGGATCTGCAGTTACAAAGCAGAATTATTTACAAATGTAGCTAATGTCAATTATATGAGAAATCCTATGAATACCAATGAACCTCTAGATCTAAGACTGCCTACTCCAGGTTGTTACTTGGATTCAGAAAAAGCTGGAATGGATTCAGATGCGGTTTTTAAAGGTATGACTTCTCACCTTTTCTTTACTCTTGGAAAATTAGCAACATCGGCTAGTCATCATGATCTTTATATGGCTTTGAGTTATGCAGTAAAAGATCGACTGATGACCAGATATTTAGCTAGCCAAGAAGCTATCAGAAAGAAACCACAAAAAACAGTTGCTTACTTATCTGCAGAATTTTTAATCGGTCCCCAACTAAGTAATAATTTATTAAATCTAGGAATTACTAAAGAAGCTGAAGAAGCTTTAAAAAGATTTGGGATAGAATCATTAACTGAAATATTAGAGGTCGAAGAGGAGCCAGGACTTGGTAATGGAGGGTTAGGTAGACTTGCTGCTTGCTATATGGAGTCACTAGCTTCACTACAAGTTCCGGCAGTTGGATATGGCATAAGGTACGAATTTGGGATTTTTAATCAAATCATCAGAGATGGATGGCAAGTGGAAGTTACTGACAAATGGTTAAAGGGTGGCTGGCCGTGGGAACTTCCTCAACCTGATGAATCTTGTTTTGTTGGATTCGGAGGTAGAACTGAAAGTTATAGAGATGATAAAGGAAACTACAGATCAAGATGGATTCCTTATGAACATGCTATTGGGGTTCCACATGATGTCCCAGTGTTAGGTTATAGAGTTAATACATGCGATAGACTACGATTATGGAGAGCTGATGCTACTGAAAGTTTTGATTTTTACGCTTTTAATATTGGTGATTATTATGGTGCCGTTGAAGAAAAAGTTGCATCTGAGACATTATCAAAAGTTCTTTATCCAAATGATGGTACTGATGAAGGTCGAAGATTAAGACTTAAGCAACAACATTTCTTTGTAAGTTGCTCACTTCAAGACATGCTACGCAGTCTCGAGAAAAGATCTATTCCTATTACAGACTTTCCAAATCATTGGACTGTACAATTAAATGATACGCACCCTGCAATAGCTGTTGCAGAATTAATGCGTTTATTAATTGATCAATATTATATAAGTTGGGATAAAGCTTGGAGTATTACAACTCAATCAGTAGCATATACTAACCATACGCTACTTCCAGAAGCACTAGAAAAATGGGATCTCCATTTATTTAATGATTTATTACCACGTCATTTAGAAATTATTTATGAAATTAATTGGAGATTCTTACAGCAACTAAGATTACGATATCCTGGAGACGATAAAATCCTTAGAAAGTTATCAATTATCGATGAAGATGGTTCCAAATCAGTCAGAATGGCACATTTAGCAACAATTGGAGCTCATCATATTAATGGAGTGGCTGCACTCCATTCTGATCTTATTAAAAGGCAACTACTTCCTGAGTTTGCAAAACTATGGCCAGAAAAATTTACAAACGTAACTAATGGTGTCACTCCAAGAAGATGGGTCGCATTAGCGAATCCAGGATTAACTAATCTTCTAGAAAAAGAATTAGGTGCAGATTGGATAACTAATATGAATTTGCTTAAAGATCTAGAGAAGAAGCAAAATGATTCTAATTTTTTAAATAAATTTGAAGAAACCAAACTTTTAGGTAAAAGAAAATTATCTAATTATATTCATAACAAAACTGGCATCCTTGTAGATCCGACTAGTTTATTTGATGTCCAAGTAAAAAGAATTCATCAGTATAAAAGACAGCACCTTAATGCTCTTCAGATTATTGCTCAATACCTAAAAATTAAGAATGGTTTATGTCCTCATGAAGCCCCTAGAACAATAATATTTGGAGGGAAAGCTGCACCTGGTTATTTTATGGCGAAATTAATGATTAGGTTCATTAATGGAATTGCAGATGTAGTAAATTCCGATCCAGATATGGATGGATTATTAAGAGTGGTATTTTTGCCTGACTACAATGTAAAGCTTGGAGAAATTGTCTATCCCGCAACTGATTTATCTGAACAGATATCTACTGCTGGAAAAGAAGCTTCTGGAACAGGAAATATGAAATTTGCTATGAATGGTGCTTTAACTATTGGTACTCTTGACGGAGCAAATGTTGAATTGAGAGATTTAGTAAAACCAGAAAACTTTTTCTTATTTGGGAAAACAGAGAGTGAAATAATGAAACTTAAAAATAAAGGATATTCTCCTAAAAAATTCATTGAAAAGTCGCCTCAATTAAAAGAAGTTTTGCGACTGATTGAAATTGGACATTTCAGTAATGGTGATAAAGAATTATTTAAACCACTACTTAATAGCCTTACAGGATCTGATCCATTCTTTGTGATGGCTGATTTTGAAGATTATTTAAAAACACAAGAGATTGTAAGTAAGGCTTGGAACGACAAACAAAAGTGGAATAAGATGGCACTTCTCAATACAGCACGTTCAGGATATTTTTCTTCTGATAGATCAATTAGAGAATATTGTGATTCCATTTGGAAAGTTTCTCCAATGCCAGTTGAGATTACATGTGATATTAATGAATAAAGATTAATTTTTATCAGGAAAATCAGGTGTTTGATGAAATAATCTATTTAGTATTAGCCGATCTATATTTAATGGATCAGGAGCAATTTCTCCTGCAATTTCTTTAAATTTTGATTCGATCTTCTCAGAAACATTTACATCAAATATACGCTCCATTAATGCTTCAATTGAATAAAGATATGCATTAATATTTTCTAAATGGCCTAAAGTTTCAGAAATCTCTGCATAATTACAACTATTATCTTTGGAAGATTCTGCATCTTTTGAATCCATTTCAGAAAGCTTCTTTTGCAATTCATCAGTAACTTTTCCACAAAGAGTTCTAAAGGATTGAAGGGATGACCAATTTAATTCCTGTTGTTGTTTGAGTGTTGGAAATTCTCTAATTAAGCGATCATGCTCTCTATAAAATCTCTGGCAATCAGCGCATTGGCATGGTTCTTCTGTCAAAAGAAAAATAAAAGCTTTTAATATAATTGCACTTTTTAGGCATTAATAGTAGGCCCATCTAAGAAATCTTCATTTTCATCAACGGAATCTGGACTCTCTGGAAGAGGAATTTCAATACTAGTTACAAGATTTATTACATCTCTTAAACGCATTGAATCAGCGAACCAACCCATTGCCTGTTCTGCATCACCTCTTTTCTCGGCATCATTAGCTTGGTCTTCATGAGCTTCGGCCAATAAAGCCAACCAACAAAGACATCTTGCTTGAACAATCGAAAGATCTAAATCACCAGGTTGTGATTTAGAAATTCTCTCATGCTCTTGTTGCACCAAGAGCTTTAAACGCATATCGTGTAGCTTTGCCATAAAAGCTGAATTACTATTTACACACTAGCTAGAGAGTAGCAATTTTGCACACATACTAAATATAGTTTAGTAATGTTCTACGGGACTGGAGGGATTCGAACCCACGACCTACGGTTTAGGAAACCGTTGCTCTATCCTACTGAGCTACAGCCCCAGATGATGTTTTTTTGTGCAATTAGCATTATGCTAAATGAAAGCAGGAGAGGTAATCGCAAAAATGTTTTATTTTGGAAACGAAATAAAACTTTTTGAGGAAAGTCCGGGCTCCCCTATGGTAAGGCTTGCTGGGTAATTCCCAGTGCGGGTGACCGTGAGGAAAGTGCCACAGAAATATACCGCCTAATGCTTCTAAAGCATGGTAAGGGTGCAAAGGTGCGGTAAGAGCGCACCAGCAATATCGAGAGGTATTGGCTAGGTAAACCCCGGCTGGGAGCAAGGCTAAGTAGATTCTATGCCATTTTTAAATCTACTTTATAGTGCCGCTTGAGGCTGTGAAGTAATTCCAGTCCCAGATAGATGATTACCCACCTAATTGAAGGTGAACAGAACCCGGCTTATGACCTGCTTTTATTTCTATTTGATGAGTTCATGTCAAATTTAATAAATAAAGAAAGAATTCAAAATATTATTTGTTTTTTAAGATCATTAAAAATTAACTCAAATAGATTTCAAAAATCTTTGAAAGAAAAAAATATAGAAATGATTCACATCATTAACGAAGCACTTACTCATTCTTCGGCAGATAAGGTTTTTAATCATGAAAAACTCGAGTTTTATGGGGACGCCGTACTAAGATTATCCGCTTCTGAATTTATTGAAAATAATTTTAAAAATATGCCTATTGGTGATAGATCAGAACTAAGAGCTCAAATTGTAAGTGATGAATGGTTAACGCAATTAGGTAAAAAAATAAATCTTGATAAAGTAATTATCATAGGCCCTAAAGCTATTGGTGATAGATTCTCAAAAGATACAATAATTGCAGAGACTCTAGAAGCACTTATTGGAGCCATATATAAATGCTTTAACTCTATCTATGAAATAAATCTTTGGTTAGATCCATATTGGAAAAAAGATAGCGAGTTAATTCTTCAAGCACCTTATAAATTTAATGCAAAAACTTCTTTACAAGAATGGTGTCAAAAGAGAGGATATGGCCTTCCTGAATACAAGATTAAAGAGGTATCAAAAACACATGGAGATCCAGACAGATTTTTATGCGAACTTTTTATCAAAGGCGAAATACAAGCAACTTCTTTAGGGAAATCTCATAAAAAAGCTGAAAAGCTAGCTGCCAAGAGAGCGATTGAAAAACTATATATTAACAATATTGATAAATTAGGACAATTCTAACTGATTTAAAGGGAAAGTAATCAATTTATCCCAGTTACCTCCTTCAAATAAAACTGCTGCCTTTTTCTTTGTGACTCTTTGCACAAACCCCTTATAACCCATATAGATTGAATTATGGTCTTTAACCGTTACAACACAACCAGGTAGAATTGGTTTCGTAGAACTTTCCATATAAGTTTTTAAATACTACTTAAATAATATTATGAAAGAAGAGAGAGAGTGGCTTGTTGTTGGAATAATTACATCCTCTCATGGAGTAAAAGGTGAACTTAAAGTGAAGTCTTTAAGCGATTTTAGTGAAAGATTTACCAAGCCTGGAAAAAGATGGTTACAAATAGATAAAGAAGAACCAATCTTACATAATTTAAATTCAGGTTACAAAAAACCTGGGAAAGATTTATTCATAATATCTTTAGATAAAATTAAGGATAAAGATTCCGCTGAAAAATTAAAAAATTATAAATTACTAGTAGAAAGCGACAATATTCCAAAACTAGAGGAGGAAGAATTTCATCTAAATCAACTTTTAAATTTAAGAGTAAAAATTGAGCAAGATAATAAAATTAAAATCATTGGAGAAGTTATTGATTTACTTAATGAGCAAAATACTTTATTAGAAATAAAAATATATGAAAATAATAAAAATATTCTTATACCCTTTGTTAAAGAAATAATTCCAATTATTGATTTAAAAAAGAATTTTATTTTGATTAATCCCCCAAAAGGTTTACTTGAACTTTGATTTAATTTAATAAACCTTCTCTAAATGATGAATATTTCATATGTTGAAAAATTAATTTTCATGCGAAGACCCAAGGCATTATTCAACTGTAACGCTCTTAGCTAAATTTCTTGGCTGATCAACATCTAATCCTTTATGGGCTGCAATATGATAGCTTAAGAGCTGTAAAGGTATTACAGCTACTAAAGGTGACAACCACTCATCTATTGCAGGCAAGGGAAGGAGAAAATCAAAAATCTCAATCCCCTTACATTTAGGAGCTATTCCTATTAAGTATGAATCTCTTGCTTTAGCTTCCTGAGCATTGCTAATGACTTTTTCAAACACTTTACCTGGAGTAGCGATAGAAATCACAGGAACTTTTTTTTCTAATAGCGCTATAGGTCCATGCTTCATTTCTCCAGCAGGATAACCAGCCGCATGAATGTAACTTATTTCTTTTAATTTTAATGCACCCTCTAAAGCTATTGGATAGTTAATTCCTCTACCTAGAAAAATAACATCCTTTATATCAGAAAAATCATGTGCTAATTTTTCAGATATTTTATTATGACTACTAACTAGTTCCTCTAATTGTGGAGGTAAATTAATCAAATCAAGAATTAAATTATTTATTTCATCAGCAGATTTACTGTTTCTTAGCTGTGCAAATTTAATAGCCAAACCATAAAAAGAAAGTAATTGGCCGAAAAAAGTCTTAGTTGCAGCAACCCCAATTTCAATTCCAGCAGAAATATCAATTATATTTGGAACTAATCTACCCATAGAGCTATCTAATCTATTAGTTATTGCTATTAAATTAGGCTGCAGTTCCAATTTATTTGTTAATTTTCTCCTTTTGATTTCCATATTAAGAGCTGCAAGAGTATCAGCTGTTTCTCCTGATTGTGAAACTCCAATCGTTAATGTATTTGGAAGCAGTGGAGGAGGAGAATATCTAAATTCACTAGCATAAAAAACATTAGTTGGTATACCAGAAAACTGTTCTAATAAATAACTCCCAACCATAGAGGCATGTCTACTTGTTCCGCAAGCAAGGATTTGAATTCTCTCTATTCCTTCTAAAAAATTTGTGTCAAAAGCGTAATTTATTTTATATTGATTTGAGTCTATTTTAGATAAATATTTTTTCACCCAATTCTTAGCAATTTCAGGTTGATCATATATTTCTTTATGCATATAGTGTCTAAAATTTTTCTTGTCTACAACTTGCTCAGATGATTTTAAAGAAACTGGGTTCCTATATTGCCGTTCATTCTCAGAATCATAAAGCTCTATTCCTAAAGGAGTTAAAAGGCCAATTTCTTCATCTTCCATAGGTAAAATAGTCTTTGTAAAATTTGCGATAGCAGGAGTATCACTAGCACATACAAATTCACCCTCACCTAGACCAATTATAAGAGGAGCCTGTCTTCTCGCTACAACAAGGGAGTCTGGTGCACCCGACCAAATTACTGCCAAGGCATAAGCTCCTTCTAAATCAGAAATAACATTCCTAACAGCAATTAATAATGTAGACCCATTATTTTCTAAATTTAGTTTACTTAAATTATTTAGCTCTTTTTGAATTAAATGTGGAATGACTTCTGTATCAGTATCAGATTTAAAATCAACTCCTTCCTTCTCAAGCTTTGATTTAAGCTCTTGAAAATTTTCAATAATACCATTCTGAACAACTGCTATTGACCCTAAACTATCTAAATGAGGATGAGCATTCTTAACAATTGGTTTGCCATGTGTAGCCCATCTTGTATGACCTATACCAACATAACCAGAGATATCTTTATTACTTACTTTGTTAATTAAATTTTTTAATTTTCCTTCGGATTTATCACAAATTAAATTATTATCCTCATTGATTACAGCTATCCCAGCTGAATCATAACCCCTATATTCTAATTTTTGTAAACCATCAATTAGAAGTGGCAGCGCTTTTCGATAACCAGTAACAGCAACTATTCCACACATACAAAGGTTTATTTTTAACTTAATTGAATTTGGTTAATTTTATTAAAAACGTGGACTCTATTAAAACTGCACTAAGAAAATTAATAAGCTAATCCCATACTTCTTGATGTCTCATCACCTAAATAGACTCTAATACTAAGAAAATCTGTAGGACAAGCTGTTTCACAGCGTTTGCAACCAACGCAATCCTCTGTTCTTGGTGATGAAGCAATTTGACCTGCTTTACACCCATCCCATGGAACCATTTCTAGAACATCCAATGGACATGCCCTTACACATTGGGTACATCCAATACAAGTGTCATAGATTTTTACTGCATGTGACATTAAGAATCTGTCTGTTGATAACCTTCTATGATCCTATTGTGTAACAAAGTATTTCATGACAATAAATCAGAATAGTGTCGTAAATCTTAACCGCGTGTTACATAAATATTTGCTCAAGATACCTTTTTTTAATAAAATTTACTAACAATCAAAAACAAATTTAAAGATTTACTTCACTCTTGTTAACTCTGGGGCATACAATCTTTAAAGAAAAACTAGTCAATTTCGCAACTATGTCTCAAGAAGAAATTTTCCAAAAAGTTCAAGCAATTGTCGCAGAGCAGCTAAGTGTTGAATCAGGTGAGGTTAAATCTGATTCTAATTTTCAAAATGATTTAGGTGCTGATTCTCTTGATACAGTTGAACTTGTAATGGCTCTTGAAGAAGCCTTCGATATAGAAATTCCCGATGAAGCCGCTGAGGGAATTGCTACAGTCGGAGATGCTGTTAAATTTATCGAAGACAAAAAAGGTTAATTCAGGATGGCAACTTTCCATCGGGTAGTTGTTACTGGAATTGGAGCCGTTACTCCAATTGGTAACAACATTGATGAATATTTAATAGGTCTTCAAAGTGGATTAAATGGTGTTTCGAATATTACACTTTTTAATGCAGAGGGACATCCTTGCAAATTCGGCGCAGAAGTAAAAAATCTGCAATTAGAAAAATTCATTGAACCTAAAGAAGCTAAAAGATGGGATCGATTCTCTCAATTTGGTGTTATTGCCGCTAAACAAGCCTTCATTGATTCAGGTCTTGAGATTAATGAAAACAATGCAGGTAGGGTCGGTGTAATTATTGGCTCTGGTGTGGGTGGTCTATTAACCATGGAAAGTCAAGCTCAACTTCTAAGTATCAAAGGGCCAAAGAGAGTTAGTCCTTTTACAGTACCAATGATGATTCCAAATATGGCAACTGGATTAGCTGCTATTGCTATTGGAGCAAAAGGACCAAGCTCCTCAGTTTCAACGGCCTGTGCTGCAGGATCAAATGCCATTGGTGATGCTTTTAGGATTTTGCAATTAGGGAAAGCTGATGCAATGATTTGTGGTGGTGCTGAAGCCAGTATTACCCCTTTAGGTGTTGCAGGATTTGCAAGTGCAAAAGCACTTTCTTTCAGGAATGATAGTCCCGAAACAGCCAGTAGACCCTTTGATGCAGAAAGAGATGGTTTTGTTATCGGAGAGGGCTCAGGAATACTTATTTTAGAAACATATGAACATGCTAAAAGTCGAAATGCAAAAATCTATGCAGAAATTATTGGTTATGGAACAACATGTGATGCTCATCACATAACTTCTCCTTCACCAGGAGGGACTGGAGGAGCTCAAGCAATGAAGATCGCTCTTGAAGATGGGAACCTCGAAATAGACCAAATTGATTATATTAATGCTCATGGCACTAGTACTTCAGCGAATGATAGTAACGAAACTGCTGCAATAAAATCAATTTTCAAAGACAAATCTTACCTTATTCCTGTAAGCTCTACTAAGTCGATGACTGGTCATCTCTTAGGGGGTTCAGGAGGAATAGAAGCAGTTGCTTGTATACTTTCTTTGACACATAATTTTATCCCTCCTACAATTAACTACGTTAATCCTGATCCGAATTGTGATCTAGATTATGTACCTAATAATGCAAGAGATGCTCAAATAAGAGTTGCTCTTTCAAACTCATTTGGCTTTGGTGGTCACAATGTATGCTTAGCATTTAGCAAACTTGCCTAACCACTACAAAGTCTTAATATCCAACTTACTTTATTTAAAACAATGGTCGCTGCTTCCGTTTCCTTGGAATCTCTCTGTGTAAATAGTATAAGAATGCTTGCTGTAGATGCAGTAAATAAATCAAATAGTGGTCATCCTGGACTCCCAATGGGTTGCGCGCCAATGGGCTATGCCTTATGGCAAAACGTTATGAATCATAATCCAAATAATCCAAAATGGTTTAATAGAGACCGTTTTGTTCTATCTGCTGGACATGGTTGTATGTTGCAATATTCTTTATTGCACCTCACAGGGTATAAATCGGTTTCAATTGATGATATTAAAGAGTTTAGACAATGGGGGTCTAAAACCCCTGGCCACCCAGAAACATTTGAAACAGATGGTGTTGAAGTAACTACAGGCCCTTTGGGTGCTGGAATTTCAAATGCGGTTGGATTAGCAATAGCTGAAGCTCATCTTGCAGCAAAATTTAATAAGCCAAATTTTGATATTGTAGACCACTATACATATGTCATTATGGGTGACGGATGCAACCAAGAGGGAATATCTTCTGAAGCATGCTCACTAGCAGGCCATCTTAAACTTGGAAAATTAATTGCTCTTTACGACGACAATCAAATCACTATTGATGGAAGGACAGATGTATCCTTTACAGAAGACGTATTAAAAAGATATGAAGCTTATGGATGGCATGTCCAACATGTGGAGGATGGAAATCATGATATTGAAGGGATAACAAAAGCAATTCAAGAAGCTAAATTAATCTCAGATAAGCCTTCAATAATAAAAATTTCTACAACTATAGGTTATGGCTCACCTAACAAATCAGATACTGCAGGAATACATGGAGCTGCTATTGGACAAGAAGAAGCAGAATTAACGAGAAAGTTCCTTAATTGGGAGTATCCTCCTTTTGAGATACCAAATGAAGTTTATGAACATTTCAGACAAGCAATAGATAAAGGAGAGGAAGCAGAAAATAATTGGAACACAAAATTTGCAGAATATAAAAATAATTTTCCAGAACAAGGGGCTGAATTAGAAAGGATGTTAAATGGAGAATTACCTAATGATTGGAATAAAGATTTACCAACATATACACCAGAAGATAAAGGATTAGCCACAAGAAAACATTCACAAATATGTTTAGGAGCTTTAGGACCAAATGTTCCTGAGTTAATTGGAGGATCAGCTGATCTTACTCACTCTAATTACACAGATATAAAAGGCGAGACCGGATCTTTTCAAGCCCACTCTCCGGAAAAAAGATATTTACATTTTGGCGTAAGAGAACACGCAATGGCAGCCATCCTAAATGGGATTGCCTACCATAATAGTGGTTTGATCCCCTATGGAGGTACTTTCCTTGTATTTGCAGATTATATGAGAGGTTCAATGCGATTATCAGCACTAAGTGGTCTAGGGGTTATTTATGTCTTAACTCATGATTCTATTGGTGTTGGAGAAGATGGCCCTACTCACCAACCAGTTGAAACTATTCCTTCTTTGAGAGCAATGCCAAATATGCTTGTTATTAGACCTGGCGATGGGAATGAGACTAGTGGTGCATATAAGATTGCAATTGAAAATAGAAATAGACCTTCCACTCTTTGCTTAAGTCGCCAAGGTATGCCTAACCAAAAAAATACATCAATTGATAAAGTTGCTCTAGGTGGTTATGTAGTCTCAGATTGTGAAGGAACTCCGGATGTCATATTCATAGGAACTGGAAGTGAATTAAATCTTTGTATAGAGGCAAGTAAAGAAATTACTAAACTAGGCAAAAAAACGCGTGTGATTTCCATGCCATGTATTGAACTTTTTGAAGAACAAGATTCTTCTTATAAAGAAAGTATCCTTCCAATGAATGTCAAGAAAAGAGTTGTGGTTGAAGCAGCACATTCTTTTGGATGGCATAAGTACATAGGACTTGATGGCATTGCTATAACAATGGATAGATTTGGCGCCTCTGCTCCAGGAGGAACATGTTTAGAAAACTTTGGTTTCACAGTTGAAAATGTTGTAAATAAAACCAAAGAAATCCTTTGAGTTACTCTATTTAATAGTACTTTGACATTCAGACAGTTTCATATCCAACTCATCAAGAGATTCATCAGATATTTTTGAATTCATGGGACAATGCTTTGGCCCACACATCGAACAAAATTCTGCCTTCTTAAAAATTTCATCAGGAAGAGTTTCATCATGATATTGCTTAGCTCTCTCTGGATCAAGCGATAATTCAAATTGCTTATTCCAATCAAAGTGATATCTAGCATGACTTAATTCATCATCTCTATCACGAGCACCAGATCTATGCCTTGCGATATCAGCTGCATGTGCAGCTATTTTATATGCAATTAAACCCTCTCTTACATCATTTGCATTAGGCAGTCCTAAATGCTCTTTAGGAGTGACATAACACAGCATAGCAGTTCCATACCACCCAGCCATTGCAGCACCAATCGCACTAGAAATATGATCATATCCAGGAGAAATATCAGTTACTAGTGGTCCTAAGACATAAAATGGTGCTTCTGAGCATTCTTCCATTTGTTTCCTTACATTAAATTCTATTTGATCCATTGGAACGTGACCAGGGCCCTCAACCATTACCTGCACATCATGCTCCCAAGCTCTTTTAGTTAGTTCACCTAAAGTTTTTAATTCTGCTAATTGAGCTTCATCAGAAGCATCATGTAAACATCCCGGCCTTAAGGAATCACCTAGAGAGAAAGTGCAATCATATTTTTTAAAAATTTCACAAATATCATCAAATCTTGCATACAAGGGATTTTGTTTGAAATGATGAAGCATCCATTGAGCTAAAATACCACCACCTCGACTCACTATCCCAGTAATGCGACCCTTAACCTTAGGCAAATGTTCAATTAATAAACCTGCGTGAATAGTCTGATAATCTACTCCTTGTTGACATTGTTTTTCAATAATATGTAGAAAATCATCCTCTGTTAATCGAGCTATTGATCCATGAACACTTTCTAAAGCCTGATAAACAGGAACAGTTCCTATAGGTACAGGAGAAGCTTTAATAATTGCTTGTCTAACTTCGTCAAGATTTACTCCTCCTGTAGATAAATCCATAACTGTATCCGCACCGTATTTTACTGCAAGATTAAGTTTCTCAACTTCTTCATCGATATTACTTGCATTTGGCGAGGCTCCAATATTGGCATTAACTTTGCATTTTGATGCAATACCAATACACATTGGTTCTAAATTATGGTGATTAACATTTGCAGGAATGATTAATCTCCCTCTTGCTACTTCTTCAATAATTAAAGATTCTGATAAATTCTCTCTTTTAGCTACATATGACATCTCTTCTGTCAGAATTCCCTCTCTTGCAAAATGCAGTTGAGTAATATTTTTTTGACCTAAACGTGGTTTTATCCAAGATTTTCTCATAGTTAAATAATTTCAAAAAGTTTATTACTAAGTTAGATCAAAAATCCAGTTTCCCTTCGTCAGTATTAACTGAATCAGGTTCAAAGGGTATGATCTCAGCTTAGTTTCTAATGACTAAGCACCCCTAGCTTTAATTAATTAATAGCTATTTTTTAAAAAATAAACATCTATGAAATCGTATAAAATAAAAAATTTAGATTTTATTTATTTTTCTGAAAAAATTTTACTTTGTTCAAAATATCTTTTCTTTTTGACCTTCTATTTAATTCTTTCTCAATAATTAAGTAAAAACTAATCATTCCTAATGGCAAATAAAATATTTTTTTATTCTGAGATCTAAGAGTAAATCCACTAATCGCTATTAAAAGCATGAAAGGAGCAATTAAACTATAAAAATATGCACTTTTCTTCTTCATTAATTAATTCAATCAATTATTTAGTTCAACTATAATATCAGCTAATAATTCAATACCCGTCCTTATCGCTTTTTCATCAGGATTAAATTCTGCACTATGTAAAGGCGAACATCCAAAATTTCCACTAACTCCAAGTCTAAACATTGCTCCTGGAACATAATTTAAGAATTCAGCAAAATCTTCAGCGCCTAATGAAGGCTTTTGTAGTTCAACAAGATTTTCATATCCAAATAATTTCAAAGTAGATTCTCTGATTACTCTATTTATCTCCGAATCATTGTTTACTGGAGGGGTTATTTTCCTGAATTTAACAATAGCTTCTGCACCACAATGGTTAGCAATAGAGGTTATATTTTCGTTAAGCCATTGTCCTAAATTATCAAATAAATTTAAATTTGTGCATCGAACTGTTCCCAGGATATTAACTTTTTCAGCGATAACATTATATGCACTACCTCCAATAATTTTGCCAAAGGTTATAACTACTGGATCTAAAGGATCTAATTTTCTTGTTATTGATTCTTGTATCCCAGAAATTATTTTTGCTGCGGTCCAAATAGCATCAACTCCTTCATGAGGCCTAGCTCCATGACCTGTTTTACCTCTTATTTCTATTGATAATTCTCCTGCTGCTGCAGTTAAACTTCCTTCTTTAATTCCAATCTTGCCTACTAATAGATCAGGGAAAACATGAACTCCTACTATTTTAATTAAATCCTTTGTTACTCCATCTTCAATCATCCATCTCGCACCACTTGCTATCTCTTCAGCAGGTTGAAAAATCAGTCTTGTTCCGTATTGCAGCTTCATATCTTTAATCAAATGAGCGACTCCCAAGCCAATACAAGTATGAATATCATGACCACAAGCATGCATTATGCCATCAATTTTTGAAGAGTAATTCAAATCAGTATTTTCATCAATCGGTAGTGCATCCATATCAACCCTTAATCCAATAAATCCATTCTTTTTAGGACCAAACTCTGCTACTACTCCTGTTCTTCCTATCGATTCACTTACATGCCATCCCATTTTTTTTAGATAACCTGCAACAAGAATCGCAGTCTGATGTTCCATACCACTCAATTCAGGATGAGCATGAATATGTCTTCTTAAATCTATAATTTCTTGAATTATTAAATCAATTTTTTTCTTATAATTATCATGTTGCATAGCTTAATAACTTACTTAATAGAAATAAATTTCATTAGATCATCTACTGGAGCTGGAGGCCATCTTCTAACCTCTAAAAGCCATTCCTCTTGTGCATAGCGTGGATCAAGTTCCACTGCTGCAATCCAATTACTTTCAGCTTCACCAGATTTTCCCTTTGACCATTGTAATGCTGTTAATGCTGCTCTGGCATCTGCGAATGTAGGGTATCGCCTAATCAATTTCCTCAGTTCTTTTTCTGATGCTTCAAAATTCCCTAACTGATAATTGGCTAAAGCTTCACTTGAACGAGCCATCGCAAATCCAGGGTTATATTGAGCAGCTTGATAAAATAAACTTCTAGCTTTTTCCCAATCATTTAAAGAACCCTCAACATTTGCCAAATTATACAAGGCTGAAAAGTTTTCTTTATCTTTAGAAATTACATATAAATAATCTTCTTTAGCTTGAAGCCAAAGTCCTAAAGATTCATTTGCAATTCCTCTATTTATATAGGGATCTAATTCACTGGGATTTAGTTCAATAGCCCTATTTTGATCAATAATTGATCCTTTTGGATCACCTACAACAAGTTTTACATTTCCTCTGTTACTTAATGCTGCAGGATCATCAGGATAAGTGTCTAAATAATCATTCCATTTATCCAATGCATTATCAAATTGACCTTCAGAACTGAAATTCAAAGCTTCTCGAAATAATAATTCTCTTGAATCAAGAGCATAAGTTGGCGATATGTGAAGAACAATCAAAAGTAAAATAATATAATAAGAGAGAAATTTCTATTCTTCATTCACTTTAAAAATAATTATTGACTGGATTTATTAATATACTCTTCACCTAAAGGATTTAAGATTCTTCCTCTAGGAGTTCTGGATATAAAACCTAATTGTAATAAATAAGGTTCTACAATTAATTCTAGCATTGATGGATCTTCATTTAATCCTGCTGCTATTGAGTCTAATCCCATTGGTCTTCTGTTTATCTGAAGTAGATTTATAAATTTCCTATCTGTTTCATCTAATCCATAACAATCAATATTCTGACATTTCATAACCTGTTGAGCTATTTCTGGAGAAATATTATTATTTTTTTCAACTACCTGAGAATAGTCTCTAACCCTTTTTAAAAGTCTTAAAGCAATTCTTGGAGTACCTCTAGAGCAATTAGCTATTATTAGGCTCGCTTCTTTATGTAATCTAATATCTAATGTAGAGGCAAAACTTGAAATAATATCTTGTAATTCGGTTGAAGAATATAGATTAATCTTATGAGAGATACCAAATCGATCTCTTAATGGACTACTTATTGATCCAACTTTTGTAGTTGCTCCAATTAAAGTAAATCTCGGCAAACTTATACTCCTTGATCTAGTACCTCTATTAGCACCAACAGTAAGATCCAATTTATAATCTTCCATAGCTGAATATAAAATCTCTTCAGTTAATTTATTTAATCTATGAATTTCATCTATAAATAATATCTCATTTTCTTTTAATCCCAATAACAAACCAACAATATCCCTAGGCCTTTCTATAGATGAAGCATTTGTCATTTTACACTTTGTTTTCATTTCATTAGCCATTAATAAGGCTAAAGATGTCTTGCCTAAACCAGGTTGACCATAAAAAAGGACATGATCTAAACATTCTTTTCTATACAATGATGCGTCAATAGCAATCCTCAAAGAATCTTTTAATTTTTCATGTCCTATAAATTCTTGCAGCAACTGCGGACGATAGGCATTTGTAATCGAAGGTGACTTCTCCTCTGCTATTGCTTCAGAACTAACAATCCTTAATGCTTTATTAGAGCGTGGAGAATTAGATTCGTTTAAACTTGAAGAAATAATTGCCATAATGCAAGATTAATAGCAATTTCAATTTGGAGAAACGTTTTTTAAACAAAATGGTAAAAAAATCACAAAAAGATTCTCTACTTAAACCTCTTGCTCAGAATAAATATGCCAAATTTCAATATAATATTATAGAAACAATCGAATCAGGGATTGAACTTTTAGGTACTGAGGTTAAATCAATTAGAAGCGGAAAAGTAAATTTAAGGGATGGATATTGTACCTTTAGAGATGGAGAAATATTACTCAAAAATGTCCACATATCACCACATAAAAATGTAGGGACATATTTCAATCATGATCCTTTACGAGAAAGAAAACTTTTAATACATAAGAAGGAAATTATAAAATTAAAAATGAGTGCTGAAAAGAAAGGCTTAACTATTGTCCCATTATCGATTTACCTTAAAGGATCATGGATCAAGCTAAGAATAGGAGTAGGCAAAGGGAAAAAATTACATGACAAGCGTCAAGCAGATAAGACTAAAAATATTCAAAAACAAATACGTTCAGCCTTAGCTAGATAATTATTAAAATAATTAAGGATCCAAACTGACTGATTCAGGGGGAGGAGAAGGATCAGGATCTGCTATTAACATGTGTTGTAAAACTATTTCTGGTCTTTCGCTATCTCTCCAGCGAATTTTATATGCAGGCATTTTGGTACCTCTGCTAGTAGTTTGTTCCACTGGTTCCATTACCCAGCCTCTTCTAGATCGGCCTTGAGGATTTCTTTTAACAACTGCATCTGTGTGCTTGAAGCGAAAACCAACACGTTCACCACTCATTTAACATAATTCGTATTGGACCTATATTTATTTTACTTCATCCAAGGTAAATTTTTATGATTTATTCAAAGTAAGTTCAGGTTTAAGTAATGGGAAAGGAATCACATCTCTAATTGATGGACTGTCAGTTATTAACATTATTAACCTATCAATGCCTATTCCTAGTCCTCCAGTAGGAGGCATTCCGATTTCTAAAGCCTGTAAGAAATCTTCATCAATACAATGTGCTTCAAGGTCTCCAGCATCGCGCATTGCTTGTTGCATTTCTAATCTGTTGCGCTGATCAACAGGATCAATAAGCTCACTAAAAGCATTAGCTATTTCTCTCCCCGCTATAAATAATTCAAATCTTTGTACAAATGCCTTATCATCATCATGACTTCTTGCTAGCGGTGAAATTTCTATAGGGTAATCGGTAATAAATGTTGGCTGAATCAAATGGGATTCTACTTTTTGTTCAAAGACTTCATTTAATAACCTCCCCAGAGTATTAACCTTGGTTGGTATCTCAATCTTTTCAGCCTGCAAAGTGGCTTTTGCCTTATCCAAATCACCTTGAAAAGAATCAAAATTTATACCTGTAAATTCCTCAACTGCCTTTTTCATTGATATTCTTTTCCAAGGTTGGGAAAAATCAATCCCCTCTCCTTGATAATTAATTTTTGATGTATTACATATTTTTAAAACTATATTTGAGATCAATTCTTCACATAACTCCATCATGCCTAAATAATTTGAATAAGCTTGATATATTTCAACAGAAGTAAATTCAGGATTATGACGAGTACTGATTCCTTCATTTCTAAAAATCCTCCCTAACTCATAAACTTTCTCAAACCCACCAACTACCATTCTCTTCAAGTGCAACTCCGTAGCAATACGTAAATATAAAGGTATATCTAAAGTATTATGATGCGTAACGAATGGTCTAGCTTCAGCTCCTCCTGCTTCTGATTGCAATATTGGAGTTTCAATCTCTAAGAAATTTTTATTATCTAGCCATCTTCTAATCATACTTATGCAAGTAGCTCTTACTTTAAATACATTTTTAGAATGAGGATTAACTATCAAATCTAAATATCTTTGTCGATATCTCTTTTCAATATCAGTTAAACCATGCCATTTATCTGGTAAAGGCTGTAAAGCTTTAGATAACATTTCCCATTTAGACACCTTAATAGATAATTCACCTCTATTCGTTTTTTTTAAAATACCTTTTACACCAATCCAATCACCAATATCAACAAGTTCTTTAAGATCATCGAATGATAAGTGTTTTGATGAATCCTCAATATTGTTATCAATAATTAATTTATCTAAATACAGCTGAATAGCACCTTCCTGATCACTAATACTAAAGAATGCAATCTTACCCATTATTCTCTTCGCTAAAACCCTGCCAGCGATAGAGACATTTAAATTAAATTCTTGACCATTCTCTAAAAATTCATATTTATCTATTAAAAATTTACTGTCATGAGAAACAACAAACGTCTCTGAGTAAGGATTAAATCCTCTATCTAATAAAGACTTAGCTTTACTTAAGCGAGCTTCTCTAAATTCAGACAAAATTTAAATTACAAATGTTTTACTTAATTAAGTTATCAGAATAACTTTCAACTTGCCAAAGTTGTTGCTGTTTCTCCAACCCTCTGTGAGGCATAGCCTATACCCCTTACTGTAAGTATTAACTCAGGATTCCTGGGATCAGGTTCTAATTTTCCTCTTAATCTTGCCACATAAACATCAACTACTCTCAAATCAGCAGCTCTTCTTGGTGGATAACCCCATAACTGTTCTAATATTTCGGCTCTAGGAACAACTTTTCCAGGTTCATCAAACAAAAGTTCTAAAAGACTAAATTCTGTATAGGTGAGACTTATTCTTTCACCAGCTCTGGATACTTGTCTCCTATTGGTATCAACAACTAAATTACCAAATTTCATAACCCCTTTACCGGACGGAACTTCTTTAGTTTCTGTTACTGAGATCGCAGGTCCCATTCTTCTTAAAATAGTTGCAATTCTCGCTTCAAGCTCTTTTGGACTAAAAGGCTTAGAAAGATAGTCATCAGCTCCTAAATCTAATCCAGCTACTCTTTCGGATATAGCCTCTAGAGCCGTAAGAAATATTATAGGAACAACGGACTCAGCTCTAATTCTTCTACAAACAGCAAATCCATCCATCTTGGGAAGCATCACATCTAAAACTATTAGATCAGGGGATTCTTTATGAAAAGCTTCAATAGCTTCTTCTCCATTAGTTGCAGAAAAAACTTCATAACCAGCCAATTGAAGTCTTGTGACTAAAACCTTCAGTACGGCTGGTTCATCATCAACAACTAATATACTTGCTTTTGACATAGATCGAAAGTGATTAACTAATTGGTTTCAAAGCGAGAATCGCTTTATAAGATTATTTATTTAATCTAACAAGTAAAAATATAACATTAAGCACTCACATAGTTATATCTTCAATATCTACAAATTTTTTTTATTATTCAGATCCAAAGTTTATGAAAAACATATAAGAAATGAAAATTTCAATAAAAAATTAATTTAAAACGGATTTTTTTTTAAATTTTTTGAGAAAAACTTATAAAGGCAAATGCTTAAAACAGGAGCGAACAATCCTGTTAGCAAAATCTGGCCGAATATATTTTTTAAACCAAAAGAGAAAAGCCAATCAGGATTTTTTTGATAATTATTTAATATAAGTTGAAGAAAATAAATCAAACCACAAATTAAACTTCCCAATGAAGCTAATAAACCATATTGATATCTATACTTTAAGGTCCCTAATTTACCAAACCAAAATCCACAAATTAACAAACCTGGTACTTGTGTATAAATATCATTATTTATTGAGTCCAAAATTATACCAATAATGAAACCAATGATTAATCCATTAATTGGTCCATTCAAAATTGACCAGGGCAATAACCAAAAAATTGGCCAATAAGGTTGAACTCCCATTACCGAAAACCAAATTGGATTCCATAAAGATAATAGAGGTATTAGTAAAAATGATAATAATGAATAATTATTTTTTATTAATGAGAAATTCATTATATTTTTGTTTTTAATATTTGGACCCAATCTATGGCTTGTGGATTTGCAAGTAATTGAACGTTTGCAGTAGTAGTTGGTCGAGAATCTTGATTTATTGATTCAATTATTCCTATTGGAATATTTGGCGGTAATAATGTACTTGCTGGGGAGGACAATATCAAATCACCAACTTTAATATCTATATCCTTAGAATAAAAAATCATTTTAGGTGAATCATTTCCTACTCCAACGATTAATCCATGAATATTTATTCGCTGGACCCAAGCCCCAACTTGACTTTCTGATGATGTTAAAAGCTTTACTGATGAAGTAAAAATAGAAACATCATCAATAAGCCCTATTAATCCGCCTGGGCCAACCACAGCATCCCCTATTGTTACTCCATTCCTCGATCCTTTATTAAGAATTATTTTTCTCCACCAACTTCCTGTATTTCTAGAAATAACCGATGAATCAATTTTTAAATCATCTGTTGTTTTTTTAAGAGACAAAAGAGACCTTAGCCTTAAATTATCCTTTTCTAATTGTTTTAATTTTGTATTTAATTCCTTGTCATAGCTTTCTAACAATAATTCTCTTTGAAATTGTCCAGGCCAAAAAGGCTTTGAAAGAAAGTAATAAATATCTCGATAAATAAGGCTTTTAGAAAATCTTACAAAGACAATTAAAAATAAAAATATCAATAAAAACCATAGATTTTTATTATTCCACCAACGAGAAGTAGTTATTCGCCGGGTTTTATTCATTCAATTCAATCTCTTATAGCATTTCGCGCAAAATCTGGAGTATCAACGACTCTGCGCAATTTCTTAAAATCATCTAAAACCTCTCCACAACCATTAACTACGCAAAGCAATGGATCCTCAGCTATGTGAGTAAAGATACCAGTCTCATGACTAACTAGATCACTAATACCTCTTACTAAAGCTCCTCCCCCTGCAAGCATAATACCTCTGTCTACTATATCTGCAGCCAACTCTGGAGGAGTTCTTTCTAAAGTTCTTTTTACTGCTTCAACTATTTTACTTAATGGATCAGCCATAGCTTCTCTAATTTCACCAGAAGTTAAATTAATACATCTAGGTAAACCTGATAATAAATGCAAACCTCTAACCTCCATAGATGTTTTATCGAAATCATCATTCGGAAATGCGGAACCAATCTTAATCTTTATATCTTCAGCTGTTCGTTCTCCTACAACCAAATTATGGACCTTTTTTAAGTAAACACCAATCGAATCATTAATTTCATCTCCCGCAACTCTAACAGATTCACTTAATACGGTTCCTCCTAAACTTAAAACAGCTACTTCTGTTGTCCCACCGCCAATATCCACAATCATTGTTCCAATTGGTTCTGTAACAGGTAAAGACGCCCCAATTGCAGCAGCTACAGGTTCATCAATTAAATGGACTTCCCTCGCACCTGCCAATCCAGCCTCTCTGACTGCTCTTCTCTCTACGCTAGTGACACCACTAGGAATTCCTATAATTAACCTAGGAGCTATTATCCCTCTACCTTCATTAGATTTTTGAATAAACATTTTCAGCATTTGCTCAGCAGCATCAAAATCTGCAATCACTCCATCTTTAAGTGGCCTAACTGCACGAATATTACCTGGAGTTCTTCCAAGCATTAATTTCGCATCTTCCCCTACTGCCAGAGGAACTCCTTCTTCTAAATCCATTGCCACAACTGATGGTTCTTGCAAAACCACTCCCTTACCTGAAACATGAATTAAAGTGTTTGCAGTTCCAAGATCAATTCCTATATCTCTTGAGAATTTAAATCGATTAAAAATCACAGTAATTTTTATTTTATATAAATAATATATTAATTTTTAAATTCGCCTAGAAATTTATGAAGTAAGTTATGAAGAGCTAGCAAAACTTCAAGCAAAATCCTTGAGAATGTGTAATATAAAAAAAAATCAATTATGGAAATTAACACAGTTAATTTAGTTGGCCGAGCAGGGAGAGAACCTGATGTGAAATATTTTGAATCAGGAAGTATTGTTGCCAACTTTACTCTTGCGGTAAACAGAAGAAGTAGGGATGAAGAACCTGATTGGTTTAATTTAGAAATATGGGGCAAACAAGCACAAGTAGCAGCAGATTATGTCAAGAAAGGGTCCTTAATTGGTATTACTGGTAGTTTAAAGATCGATTCATGGAAAGATAAGAATTCAGGAGAAGATAGGCATAGGCCAGTAATTAGAGTAGATAGACTTAATTTGTTAGGTTCTAGAAAAGATACTGAAACTAATTCAAATTTTTCTTCAACAAATATGGAATCAAATGAGGTTCCTTTCTAGTTATTACTTTTTAATTTTTTAAAAAACCTTATCAAGAAAAATAATATTAATATTACAAATATAGGCTTCAATATAACTTTAAAATTATCAATATATAAGCCTATGATTTCATAATTTTCACCAAATAAATATCCTGCCGAAGTTAAAAAAATAACCCAAATTAAACTTCCTAAACTTGTCCAAATTAAAAACTTATTTATTGGCATAAGTTCAATACCTGCTGGAACAGAAATAAGCGTCCTTATCCCAGGTATTAATCTTCCCCAAAACACCAGCAGCACTCCATACTTATCAAACCATAACCTACTTTTATCTAAGTCTTTTAAAGAAATACCTACAAATTTACCTTTTCTATCAATAAAATTTGATAATTTTTTTTCATTCAGTAGCTTGCCTAAAAAATACCATGGTAATGCTCCAACAACAGTTCCAATTAAGCCAGAAACAATCAAAATATAAAAATTCAAATCTCCGGTATAAACAAAAAAACCACCAAGAGGCATAATAATTTCAGAGGGAATTGGTGGAATAAGGTTTTCCAGAAACATTGCAAAACTAATTACAAAATATGCAATATAAGGATTAGTTTCTACCGTTTTTGTTATTAAATCTGGTATTGAAGTAATTAAATTTAAAAAAAGTAAACTCAAATTTAGTATCTATATAATTCTGATTTATATGGACCTTCTACTGATACGTTTATATAGTCTGCTTGTTCTTGTGTGAGGGTAGTTAGTTTTGCACCGATTTTATCTAAATGAAGCCTTGCGACCATTTCATCCAAATGTTTTGGTAGAACATACACTTCATTTAAATATTCATCACTCTTAGAAAACAATTCTATTTGAGCAAGAACTTGGTTTGTAAATGAGTTACTCATCACAAAACTTGGATGACCTGTCGCGCAACCTAAATTAACCAATCTACCTTCTGCTAAAAGAATAATCTTATTACCATTTGGTAAGGTAATATGATCAACTTGAGGTTTAATATTTTCCCATTCATATTGCTTGATTGAGGCAACATCTATTTCGTTATCAAAATGTCCAATATTGCAGACAATTGCTTCATTTCTCATCTTGATTAAATGATCATGTCTAATAACTTTGTAGTTTCCAGTAGCTGTAACAAAAATATCAATATCTTCAACAACTTCATCTAACGTGACGACACTATATCCTTCCATTGCAGCTTGTAAAGCACAAATAGGATCAACCTCAGCAATTTTTACAATCGCACCTAAGCCTCTTAATGATTGAGCCGATCCTTTCCCAACATCACCAAAACCAATAACTAAAGCAACTTTACCAGCAATCATTACATCTGTGGCTCTCTTAATACTATCTACTAAGGATTCTCTACATCCATACAAATTATCGAATTTACTTTTAGTAACCGAATCATTAACGTTAATCGCAGGGAAAGGTAATAACCCCTCCTTTTGTAATTGATATAGTCTTGCTACACCTGTAGTAGTTTCTTCAGTTACTCCAATTATTCCGCTTTTAATTCGAGAATAAAAATCACTATCTTCTTTTAATTTATTTTTAATTGAATTAAAAAGAGCAATCTCTTCTTCATTACTTGGATGATCTAAAACTGTTAAGTCCTTTTCAGCTTTACTACCAAGTATTAATAGACCAGTAGCGTCTCCGCCATCATCAAGAATCATATTTGGAGAGTCATTACCCCAATCAAGAATGTAATGAGTATATTGCCAATACTCATCTAAAGTTTCACCTTTTTTTGCAAAAACTGGAATATTTCTTTTTGCAATTGCTGCAGCTGCATGATCTTGTGTAGAAAAAATATTACATGATGCCCACTTAACTTGTGCGCCTAAATCAACTAAAGTCTCAATCAAAACCGCAGTTTGTATGGTCATATGAAGACTACCTGCTATTTTTGCCCCAAGAAGTGGTTTGGTAGATTGATATTTATTTCTTAATGCTATCAATCCTGGCATTTCTGTTTCAGCTATATTTAACTCCTTTCGACCAAAATCAGCTAAATTAATATCAGCAATTACATAATCGGGAGTAATAGTTTTATTAGAATTTGCAATTACCATTTTAAATTTAATTATCTATTAAACTATAAATGATTTTTTGTTAAATTTGTGTTACTTAAAAATTTAGAAGAAACTATTAAATTTGGGCATAATTTCTCACTAGAATTAAAAGCTAAATCAATAATCTTACTTAAGGGACAAATTGGAGCAGGTAAAACTTCTTTAGTCAAAGGCATTGCTGAAGGTTTACAAATCAAAGAAAATATCACAAGTCCAACTTTCGCATTATCTCATCACTATAACTCAGGTAAATTACCTTTAATACATATGGATTTGTATAGACTAGAAGATACTTCATCAGCTCAAGAATTATTTCTTGAAGAGGAAGAAGAATTAGAACAAAATAACGGCATAATGGTTATCGAATGGCCAGAAAAGATAATTTCAATAGTTGACGAATATTTGCTTATCGAAATTAAGTATGCAGAGGGATCTTGTAGGATATTAGAAATCTATGATCCGTATAATTTAAGGAAGTCTTGAACTTGATTAATATTTGGTTGTGGCTGAATAGCCCCTTCCCCTAAACATGAAATTAGCCCACAAACACTAGCAAATTGAATATGGTTAATAAGAGAATCCTTATCAAAATCTTCCTTTCGATTTATAAACCTAGAAATTAATCCAGCTAAAAAAGAGTCTCCTGCTCCTGTTGTATCAACTATTCTTGGAGATTTTAATACTTTAGTTGTATCTTGAAATCCATTAATAAACCAACTTATTGGTTTATCTCCATTAGTAATAATTACATCAGGTTTTTTTGATAAAGACTGAGATATTAGTAATGGATTGTTATTACCAAAGAATAAAATTGCCTCTTCATTGGAAAGTTTTAAGATATCTCCATTTAATAAAAATTTCTTTATTTTTTGTATATGATCTTGTCTTTGAATTTGAGATGATTTATCTAATTTATCCCAAAAAATCTCTCTCCAATTGGCATCTATTACAATGCTAACACCAGATTTACTTGCATACTCAACTAAAAATAATAAGGCTTCAGAAGATTTATCAGAGGCAAGTAAATTTGTTCCCGTTATAAAATATTTAGTCTCTTTAAAAAGCGTTGGAAGAGAAATCTCACTACTTTCAAAAACTTTTCTATCCAGCATTTCATCCGCAAAGTTTTTTTGTGAATTTACAAAACCAGCAAAAGAGCGGTCTCCTTCATCATTTATGCAAACTTTGATTATCCTAGTAGAGCAATTTTTATCAACTTGAGTTGATTGTATATTGACTCCTAAATCTCTAAACAAATTTATAAATTCTTTTCCGAATTCATCATCTCCTAAGCAACCTACAAACTCTGTATGAACTCCTAATTTGCTCAAAGCACAAGCAACATTAGCAGGTGCTCCGCCAAGATAATTTTTGCAATTCCCCTCAGGATTATTAATTATTTGATCTACTAAAGCTTCGCCTATACAAATTACTTTTGAAGAAATCATAAGTTTAATTCTATCTATAACGATAGATTAATACTCCTTAAACAGATAGCAATTAATTCAATTAAAATTAGTAATTAGTAATTTTTAGATGGGAAGCAAAACTAACAACCTATGGAAATGGCATGGATGGGATATTTCTTGGTCTTTAGTCAATCAGCCTAGTAAAGCATCAAATATTAATGTTCTTTTAATTCACGGATTCGGAGCATCCAAAGAACACTGGAGAAGTAATCAAACAATTTTAGGGCAGTATACAAATTGCTACGCTATCGATTTACTAGGGTTTGGTAAGAGCAGCCAACCTAAGGCCCTTTTAGATTACGAAACAAAAAAGGAAAACCACATAAAATATTGTTTTGATCTTTGGGGCGCTCAAATTGCAGATTTTTGCAATACACAAATTAAATCACCTGTAATATTAGTTGGAAACTCTATAGGGGGAATTGCTTCTTTAAAAGCTGCTGAGTTATTAGATCGAAACTGTCAAAAAACGATCCTTCTAGATTGTGCACAAAGAACTATGGATGATAAAAGAATAAGTGATAAGGATATCTTAATGAACTTTTTAAGACCAATTCTTAAAACATTAGTTAGACAAAGATTTATAAGTAATACCCTTTTTAAACAAGCTGCAAATAAAAAGACTATAAAGCAAATACTTAGTAAAGCTTATCCCTCAGGAAAAAACATAGATGATGAATTAATAGATATCTTGTATAAACCTTCTCAAAGGAAAAATTCTGCAGAAGCATTCAGAGGATTTATCAATTTATTCGATGATTATTTAGCTACAGATCTATTTAAAGTAGTTAATTGTGATATTCACTTAATTTGGGGAGAAAAAGACCCATGGGAGTCTCTGGAAGAAGCTAAAAATTGGAAAAATAATTTTAGCAATATCAAGAGCTTAGATATTCTTGAAGGAATTGGACATTGTCCTCATGATGAGAGCCCCACAGAAACCAACAAAATTTTATTAAAGCTCATTCAAGATACAAAATAAGCCTCAACATTATCACTTAACCTTCTCAATCCTCTTAGACCATCTCTTTCTAAATTCCTAACTCTATCTCTACTAATTCCAAGTACTCTGCCTATACCTGTTAAAGACATAGGTTCGTCACCATCCATCCCATACCTCATTCTTAAAACCCTGCATTGAAGATCAGGAAGTTGATGTAATAGAGAGTGTAAATCTCCTCGCATACAATCCATTTCAATTTGCTCATCAGGCAAATCTTCCCCACCAGCTAATAAGTCAAGCAATACTGTATCCTCTCCGTCTCCAACCTTTGTCTCTAAACTGACAGGTTGACCAGCCTTACACATAAGATCTTTAACATCTTCTTCAGGTAGTTCCACATACTTTGCAAGTTCGCTAATAGTAGGTGTTCTAGACATTTCCTGACTTAACTCTCTTTGGCCTTTTTTTAACTTGTTTAACATTTCTGTAATATGAATTGGCAATCTTATAGCTCGACTTTTTTCAGCAATTGCTCTAGTAATACCCTGTCTAATCCACCAATATGCATAAGTAGAAAATTTGTAACCTCGAGCAGGATCAAATTTCTCAACTCCTCTGACTAAGCCAATAGTTCCTTCTTGAATTAAATCTAAAAGTTCCATATTTCTCTTCGTATATTTTTTTGCTACGCTCACTACTAATCTCAGGTTGGCAGCTACCATCCTCTCTTTAGCTCGTTGACCAGCTCTTAGCCTTTTTTTAATTTGAACAGGATTCAAATTAAGTTTTTCTGCTAATTCTTCAACAGATGGCTTTTCCCCCGTAAGATCAATTATTTCTAACTCAAGTCTCTCTACTTGCATAAGCTCTTGAACTTGCCTTCCAAGAGTAATTTCTTGTTCATGAGTTAATAATGGAACTCTTCCAATATCTCTCAGGTAAGATCTTACTAAATCAACTTCATTGCCTGTTTTAAAACTGGCAATTGAACTTAATTTATTATCAATCAATGTTTCAGCAGACATAAGTTAAATATACTTTTGTAAACAATACCATTAAGAATTGTAAAGTTAAACCTAAAAATCCACAATATTACATTTTTGAGTATATTTACTCACTAACTCATAAGTTAGAATTAGCAAGAAGCCAGGTTGCTGTATTTAAGTAAATAAAGACACCAGCAATATCTGTAACGGTTGTAATGAAAGGGGAAGACATCAAAGCGGGATCCAAACCCATCCTGTCAAACAACAAAGGCAAAAGGGCTCCAGCAGTTGCAGCAAGAGTAGTAATTGAAATTAAACTTATGCCAACTGCAAAGCCAATTAAAGGTCCATTACCTTGCCACCATGCAAATGGTATTACAACAAATAACATCAAAACACCTAATAAGGCTCCCGTGAATGTTTCTTTCAATATCGCCTTTAAGGCGCCTAAAGATTTTATTTTTTGAGTACTAAGACCTCTTATCACGACCGTTGAGCTTTGAGCACCAACATTCCCTCCTGTTCCAATCAATAGCGGAATAAATGCAGCTAAAATTACTACTTGGCTAAGTATCTGATCATTCATTGCAATCACTTTTGTAGTTATACCATTAGCTAATACAAGTATTAATAGCCAAACAATTCTTCTCCTGGCAATTGTAAATAAACTACTTTGAAAATAGTCATCTTCATCTCCAGCCTGTACCGCACCAGCAGCATATATATCCCTTGTAGCCTCTTGTTCGATGACATCGATTAAATCATCAACAGTAACAATTCCCACTAGTCTATTCTCCTTATCAACCACGGGTAAAGCCAAAAAATCATATCTTTGTATTGCTCTTGCAACTTCTTCTTGATTTGTATCAGTTGTGGTATTCACAACATCTCTAGTCATAACCTCACCAATTTGCTTTGATGGCTCAGCTGTGACCAAATCTCTTAAAGACAAAATCCCTGTAAGATGCCTCTCTCTATCAGTTACATATAAGCTATATATAGTTTCAGTAAAAGGAGCTCGTTTTCTTACAAGTGATAAAGCCTCTTCCGCCGTTTGCATTTCTTTGAGATCAATAAACTCTGTAGTCATTAACCTCCCAGCAGTTTCCGGCTCATATCCTAATAATTCTGCAGTAACTTTCCTTTCTCCTGGACTTAATGCAGATAAAAATTTTCTGACAACTTTAGCTGGCAACTCATCAAATAACTGAACCCTGTCATCTGGTGACATTTTTTCAACTATTTCCAGAACTTCTCCTGAACGAAGCCTATCCAGTAACGTTTGCTGAACAATTGGATCTAAATATTCATAAACTTCTATTGCTTCATTCTTTTTTAAGAGACGGAATGCAAGTGCCTGCAATATTTGAGGTAAGCTTCCTATTGCTTCAGCAATATCAACTGGTTGAGAAGGCTCTAAGATCAGTTTCGCAGTATCATAATTACCTGCTATCAAGAGTTCTTTAAGCTGTGCAGCGATTTTCTCACTAGATGTTAATTCAGTAGATGAAGAAACATAATTATTATGAATTTCAACATCTTCGTTCATAAGAAAAGTCCTTCCCCAGGCATCTGCATAACACTATTATTATATTTATTACTAAGAATTTTCCATTTTCATATTTAGACATAATTATTAATATTATTCAGTTTTACAAGGCAGCTAAATACTTCAATTATCTTAAAAATTATACAAATAGAATCTCAATAACTTTTATATCTTCATAAATTAATTCAGTCAAATTAAAGTATAAATTTTCTAAAAATTATTATTAGAAAATGAGATTTATTGAAATTATTTAATTTAAAAATCATCTTTAGTTTTTTTATTAAGTATATATTTTATTATTATTAAATTTTCATCCAACCTTTCAATGGATGGCAAAGATTATTATTAAAAATACTTTTAGAAAACTCTACTCTAATCCATCTCTTATTATCAGAATCAATCCAATATCTCAATATCGAAGCAGATGTACCTATACTTATACGAGAAAGTTTTTTTGAACTTTTTTCAGGATAAAAATATATATATTTATTTGAATTAATTATAATTTCATTAGATTTATCATTTAAATCAGTAATAGAGCGTTGAATGCCTCCCGCAGGTAGAGAAATAGGACCTACTAGAGCGAAAACTATAAGACAAATATTTTTTATATAGTTATTGATCATATATCTAAAGTTGCTAAATCTAAATCCACACTATGAGTTTCAATGAATTCTCTTCTTGGAGCCACCTTATCTCCCATAAGAATATTGAATATTCTATCAGCTTCTAAAGCATCTTCAATTTCAACTCTTTTCATCATCCTTGTTTTAGGGTTCATTGTCGTATCCCATAATTGCTTTGGCATCATTTCACCTAATCCCTTAAATCGTTGAATATTATAGTTAGCCCTTTCTCCATATTCAGCTATTGCTTCCTTTAGTTCAGCTTCGTTATAACAATATTTATGTGTTTTACCTCTTTCAATTTTATATAAAGGAGGACATGCTATGTAAATATATCCTTTTTCTACAAGTTCTTTTTGATATCTATAAAAGAAAGTTAAAAGTAAGGTTCTTATATGTGCACCATCGACATCAGCATCTGTCATGATTACTACTCTGTGATATCTAAGAGAACCTAGATCAAACTCCTCTCCTTTAATGCCTAAGCCAAGAGCTGTAATTAATGCTTGTATTTCAGTATTTTTATAAATTTTTGAATCATCAGTTTTTTCAATATTTAAAATTTTTCCTCTTAGCGGCAAAATTGCTTGAAATTTACGATCTCTGCCTTGCTTCGCTGAACCACCTGCAGAATCCCCCTCAACAATATATATCTCAGATTCTGATGGATCCCTAGAGCTGCAATCAGCTAATTTACCAGGTAAAGTCGAACTCTCAAGAACACTTTTTCTTCTAACTAATTCTCTTGCTCTTCTTGCAGCTTCAGCAGCATTGAAAGATTGGATCGCTTTTTCAAGAATTAAATCAAGTACGGATGGATTAAACTCCATATATTTTGAAAGCGATTCTCCTATAAGTGAATCGACTATTCCTCTAACTTCAGTGTTTCCTAACTTAGTTTTAGTCTGACCTTCAAATTCCGGATCAGGTACTTTGACGGACAACACTACTGTTAATCCCTCTCTAATATTTTCTCCTGCTAAATTCTTATCCCCATCTTTCCTTTTAGACCTTTTTTTTGCAAAATTATTAAAAGTTCTAGTTAATACTGTTTTTAGTCCCTCAATGTGAGTACCTCCATCAATTGTTCTAATGTTATTTGCAAATCCTAAAATATTGTCTGAATAAACATCAGAGCACCACTGAAGAGCTGCTTCTACATAAACATTATCTTTTTGAGAATCTACATATATAATTTCTGGATGAATTGATTCTTTCTCCGAATTCATATATTCAACATACTCTTTAATACCGCCTTGATAGAAATATATTTCTTCTTTAAAAGAATCATCTTTTAATTTATATCTTTCATCCCTAAAAATAATTTTTACACCCCCATTAAGATATGCTAGCTCTCTTAATCTTGATGAAAGAATAGAGTATTCAAATTCAATACCCCCAGTAAAAATTTGTGTATCTGGTTTAAAACTAATTGTTGTACCAGTCTTTTTTAATTGAGAAATTTGTTTTTTTGATAATAAATCTCCTTTTGATATCCCTTTTTCAAATCTTTGATTAAATTCTTTCCCATCTCTATAAACTGTAACTTCAACCCATTCGCTTAATGCATTAACTACAGATATTCCGACTCCATGCAATCCCCCAGAAACCTTATAACCGCCACTCCCGAATTTACCACCAGCATGTAAAACCGTCATTACTGTTTCTAGAGCACTTTTACCGGTTCTAGGATGAATATCTGTAGGAATCCCTCTACCATTATCAGAAATCAGAGCTGAACCATCGGCTTTTAATATTATTTCAATATGATCACAATGTCCCGCTAGAGCTTCATCTACAGAGTTATCAACAACCTCATAAACTAAATGATGAAGACCTCTTGGACCAGTTGATCCAATATACATCCCTGGTCTTTTACGGACTGGTTCAAGACCTTCAAGAACTTGAATCTGCTCTGCCCCGTATTCGTTCGAAACTTTATTAAGGCTTGATTCCTCACTCATTTAAAATAAAAATAAACTAAATTTAACCATTCTAAATTTATCTTTAAAAAGGTTTCGACTTAAACTTACCATTGGTACTTATGAAAGGCTTGAAAACAATGAATAATTTTATTACTTGCTTAATATAATCGAAACTTTTAAAACAAACCTGATTATGTTTTCATCTGAACCATTAGTAATAGTATTGATAGGGCCTACTGCTAGCGGCAAAACTGAATTAGCGATTGAAATAGCGCAACATTTTCAAATAAATATTCATAATATTGACTCTAGACAAATTTATAGAGGCATGGATATCGGAACAGCAAAACCCACAAAAGAACAGCAGAAACAAATAAAACATTTATTGATTGATATAGAGAATCCAAATAAACCAATAAATGTTAAAGAATTCCAAGAAATTGCTACTCGATCGATCAATGATGAGATTAAGCAAAACAAATCTCCTTTTTTGGTTGGAGGCAGTGGTCTATATATGAATTCAATTACAAAGGGCTTCGTAACACCGAATGTACCTCCTCAAGAATTTCTAAGAAAACAATTATTACTGTTAGGCCAAGAATATTGCTGGCAACTACTAAAAGTATGTGATCCCATAACATCAAAAAAAATTAATTCCGAAGATAAAACAAGAACAATAAGAGCTCTAGAAGTCTTTTATGCCACCGGCAAACCAATGTCTTTACAACAAGCTATGAATCCCCCTCCTTGGAATGTAATAGAACTAGGTCTTGACAGAGAAGACCTTCATCAAAGAATTGAAAGGAGAGCTCAATTTATGTTTAATAATGGACTGATTGAAGAAACAAAATATATTATGAGCAAATATGGAAAGAATATACCTTTACTAAAAACCATAGGTTATGAAGAAGCACATTTAATTATTAAAAATAAATATAGTATTAGTGAAGCTATTGAAATTACAGTTAACAAAACAATGAATTTTGCTAAAAGACAAAGAACATGGTTTCGTAATAAAAATAATCCTTTTTGGCTTGATAACAAAAACCCTCTAAAAGATGCAATAATTAAAATAGAGTCCTCAATTAGCTGACTTAAATTAAAAGTAAATTTATTCTTTACACATTTTCCAATACAAACTGAATGCCCCCACGTCCACGCTTTGATCGCCGCGCTCCAGTAAGAGAGCTTCCTAATATTAATGAGAGGATTAATTATCCTCAATTACGAGTAGTTGATTCAGACGGACAACAATTAGGAGTTATAGATAGATTAAAGGCTCTCGAAATTGCCGCCCAAAGAGAATTAGATTTAGTTCTTGTAAGCGAAAAAGCTAATCCTCCTGTATGCAGAATTATGGATTATGGTAAATATAAATTTGAACAAGAAAAAAAAGCAAAAGAAGCCAGAAAGAAATCACATCAAACAGAAGTTAAAGAAGTAAAAATGAGATATAAAATTGATAAGCATGATTATGATGTCAGAATTGGACAAGCATTAAGATTCTTAAAGTCAGGAGATAAAGTGAAGTGCACTGTTATTTTTCGAGGAAGAGAGATACAGCACTCAAATTTAGCCGAAACTCTGCTTTTGAAGATGGCTAATGACCTTGAAGAACAATCAGAAGTTCAACAATCTCCCAAACGGGAAGGTAGAAATATGATTATGTTCTTAAGTCCAAGAAAATCTCCACTTATTAAAAAAGAAGACTCATAAAACAATTTTTAAAAAATTTTTAAAAAAGCATTCTAACAGTTATGCCGAATGTTAAACTGTCACTTAAGTTAACGTAAATAAGGTTTCAATTGAGCGTGAGATTCCATATTCAGCAAGAAAGCGATATTTCAGCTTCTACTCAGCTATACAATCAAATTTGTTTTGCGATTGCCTCAAGACACTACCCTCCAGGCCACAGGCTTCCTAGTACCAGGCAACTAGCGATGCAAACAGGCTTACATCGCAATACCATTAGTAAGGTTTATAGACAATTAGAGACTGATGGGGTCGTAGAAGCGATAGCTGGTTCAGGAATATACGTTAGAGATCAACTTAAAAAAAAGGAAGTAAAAGAATCAGTTCATTCAAGAAAAATAATAAGCGATCCTCATCAAGAGGCTAAAAAAGCTATCGATCAACTTATTCAAATAGGATGTTCACTTCAAGATGCGAGAGAGTTACTAACCAAAGAAGTTGACTGGAGAATTAAATGCGGAGCACGAGTCTTAGTTAGCACTCCAAGAGAAGATATTGGCGCATCAATGCTAATAGCTGAAGATTTATCACCTAGAATTAATGTCCCTGTTGAAGTTGTGCCGATGGAAGAACTCGAAAAAGTATTATGCAATTCAAATAAAGGTACTCTTGTAACAAGTCGGTATTTTTTACAGCCATTAGAGAAACTAGCGAAAAAATACGGGGTAAGAGCAATAGCGGTCGATCTAAGTGATTTCCAACAAGAATTGAAGATGCTTAAAGAATTAAAACCCGGGAGCTGCGTTGGAATTGTAAGCATAAGCCCAGGACTTTTGAGGGCAGCAGAAGTTATTCTACATAGCATAAGAGGTAATGACATACTTCTTATGACAGCTAATCCAGAAAACAGTAGTAGACTACTAGCTCTTTTAAGGGCAGCCAATCATGTTTTATGTGATGGGCCTAGTTTGTCAGTCGTTGAAAGTACTCTTACTAAAAATCGTTCACAAATGATGAGAATACCTTATATTCATTGTGCAGCAAACTATTTAAGTAAAGACACTATTAATCAACTAAAAAAAGAAATAGGAATTTCAAATTAACAAGGTATGTTTAAAATAATTAAATCAGATATTGCAATCATTAAAGAAAGAGATCCTGCCGCCAAAGGAATTCTTGAGATCTTCCTTTGTTATCCAGGTTTTCAAGCAATATTTATGCATAGATTTACACACAAATTATGGAAATTAAAATTTCCGTTGGTTCCTAGAATACTAAGTCAAATTAATAGATCTCTAACTGGAATTGAGATTCACCCTGGAGCAAAGATAGGCAAGAAAGTTTTCATTGACCATGGGATGGGAGTTGTTATAGGAGAAACAGCAGAAATTGGAAATAATTGCTTACTATATCAAGGCGTCACCTTAGGAGGCACTGGCAAAAGTCATGGTAAAAGGCACCCCACTCTGGAAGAAAATGTTGTAGTTGGTGCCGGAGCTAAAGTTCTTGGCTCAATTACTGTTGGAGCTAATACTCGAATTGGGGCTGGTTCAGTTGTAGTTCGCAGTGTCAAAGGAAATAGTACTGTTGTTGGAGTCCCCGGGAGAGTAGTTCATCAAAGCGGAGTAAAGATAAATCCACTCGCACATTCAGCTTTACCAGATGCAGAAGCAAATGTAATAAGAAATCTTATGGATAGGATTGACCAACTAGAAAATCAAATAAATAGATTACAGAAAACGATACAAAGTCTAATCAATAATGAGGTATTTGATACTTCAAAATTAGGTGATGCCCAAAACATCAAAGATAAAGAAATAATTGAATTTCTTGGAGATGACAAGAATTAAATTATGCTTCGTCTTCCTTCTCAATCTTTGGTTGAAACATAAACATTGAATAAATAACATTTCTCCTCATATTCGTCATCATTTCAAGAAACATATCATATCCCTCATTTTTGTATTCGATAAGTGGGTCTTTTTGTCCATATCCTCTTAAACCAACCGATTCTCTTAATGAGTCCATAGCTTGAAGATGCTCTCTCCATAAATTATCTATTTGCTGCAATATAAAAAATCTCTCAGCCTCTCTCATCAATCCAGGACGATAATTTTCTATCTGAGATTCTTTTAAGTCATATGCCGCCCTAAGTTGTTCTTGTAAATAACTCTTTAATTCTTGAACAGAAAGTGAAAAAATATCTTCTTCTTTAAGATCATTTAATAAATAAACAAATTCTTTTACCTTTGATACCAATTGTTCTAAATCCCATTCTTCAGGAGGCAAATCCTGATTCACATACGCCTCTACTATCTCCTCCATCGTGACTTCTCCATATCCTAAAACCTGTTTTTTTAAATCAATTCCTTTTAAAACTCTTAATCTCTCTGTATAAACAGCTTTTCTTTGATTATTCATAACCTCATCATATTCAAATACCTGCTTTCTAATATCGTAATAATAAGTCTCAACTTTCTTTTGAGCACTTTCTAAAGATCTAGTCAACATTCCCGATTCAATAGGCATATCTTCATCAACCCTAAAAGCATTCATTAAATTTGCTACTCTTTCTCCTCCAAAAATTCTCAATAAATTATCTTCTAATGACAAGAAAAATCTAGTGCTTCCCAAATCGCCCTGCCTCCCAGCTCTTCCTCTTAGTTGATTATCTACTCTACGGGACTCATGCCTCTCAGTTCCAATTACATGCAACCCCCCAGCTTTTCTTACGTTTTCTTCTTCTTGAATGAGCACTTGTTCATATTCACTTTTCACCAAAGATAAAACCTCTCTAAGGGAGCTTATCAGATTATCATCTGTTGGCGCTTTCTCTGCAGCAGTAGCTATTCGATCATCTAAATCAATATTACTTAATTGCCTATCGCCCCAAGCCTCCACAAGCTGTTTAGATAAAGCTGATAATTTATGTTCTGTATCTTCACCTAATTTGCATGGGAAAAGACTATTAACACTATTAAGTTGATTATTGATAGTTTCTTTGTTTTTCTGTGAAGATTTAGAAAACCCTCCTTTTGATTTCGAAGGTCTTTGTTTTGGGATAGGAGGTTTGTGTTCGTTATCAGGCTTTACAAGTAAAGGCATTAAGGTCTCTTTCAACTTAAGTCTGGCCATATAATCACTATTACCTCCAAGAATAATATCTGTCCCTCTTCCTGCCATATTTGTGGCGATAGTCACTGCCCCAGATCTTCCTGCTTGAGCAACTATTTCGGCTTCTCTCTCTACATTCTCTGGTTTTGCATTTAGTAAATTATGAGGTATCTGCTGTTCATGAAGCAAAGAACTCAATAATTCGCTTTTTTCAACACTTGTTGTGCCAACTAAAACAGGTCTCCCCTTTTTGTGAATATCTGCAGTTTCATTAGCAACAGCTCTCCATTTCCCAATCTCAGTTTTAAAAACTTGATCAGCCCAATCCTGTCTTTGCCTTGACATATTTGTGGGCACAACTGTGGATTGCAATTTATATGTCTTTTCAAATTCAACTTCTTCTGTCTTTGCAGTTCCAGTCATACCTGCCAGTCCTGGATAAAGCAGGAAAAAGTTTTGATATGTAATAGAAGCCAATGTTTGTGTTTCTGGCTGAATTGGTAAGTTCTCTTTAGCTTCTATCGCTTGATGTTGGCCATCACTCCACCTCCTACCAGGCATCACACGACCAGTAAATTCATCAACAATAACAGCTTCATTATTTTTAATTATATAGTTCACATCTTTTATAAATAGTTCCTTGGCTTTTAATGCATTAGTTACATAATGCGCCCAAGGATCTTGTGGATCATATAAATCAGCAATCTTCAAATAATCCTCACATTTTGCGAAACCTTGATCTGTTAAGATGCAACTTCTTTGTTTTTCATCAACTTCATAATCTCCTTCTGGATCAATTCCATCTTTACTCATCTCTTCTGCTCTCATTAAAGATAAAGCAAGCTCAGCCGCTTTTTGATATTTCTCCTGAGGTCTTTCTATCTGACCTGAGATTATCAAGGGAGTTCTAGCCTCATCAATCAAGATTGAATCAACCTCATCAATAACACAATAATTAAATTCTCGTTGAACTACTTCATCAATATCTGTAGCCATATTATCTCTTAGATAATCAAATCCAAGTTCAGAATTAGTTGCATAAGTAATATCACATGCATAATTTTTCTTTCTTTGTGAAGGAGTCATATCTTGCTGAATCAAACCGACACTAAGTCCCAAAAATTTATGTACCTGACCCATCCATTCTGCATCTCTTCTAGCGAGGTAATCATTAACTGTAACGACGTGCACTCCTCGTCCAGACAATGCATTTAAATAACAAGGCAAAGTAGCTACAAGAGTCTTACCTTCGCCTGTCTTCATTTCAGCTATTTGACACTCATGCAATACCATCCCTCCTATCAATTGAACATCAAAATGACGCATACCTAAAACTCTTTTGCTTGCCTCCCTTACAATTGCAAAAGCTTTTGGAAGAACATCTCCTATTAACTCATTTTGTTTTTGTAAATTAGACTCAGCCTGAATTATCTGCTTAAGATTGTTAGTCTCTTCTCTTAAATTATCATCACTTAGTTTAGATACTTCATCTTCTAAAAGATTAATTTCCTCTACTAAAGGCTGGTAGCGCTTTAACTTTCGTGTGTTTGGGTCTCCCAACAAAAGCTTTAGCATAATTTTTTCCTTAAAATCCTTATATGAACAATATTATAATTTAGATAGCAACTACTTGGAACAATATAAATTATTTCTCGAAAATGCTTTCGCTTAATATTATTTTGATAAGATTAAATATTATTTTTAAAGATTTCAAAAGAGAATTTAATCTTGACTATGAAAACGAACAAATTAATATTGCTAAAACATATCAAAGGAGCTCCTGGACTTAGATTATTAGGTTTAGGCCCATATATGCGACCTTGCAAAGGTTTAACAAAATTACAAAATTTATTCAATCAGAATGCACAATGGGCACAAAATAGATCAATACCCGATTTAAGAAATTGCTTATCCAAGAGTGATGTCATTATTAGTCTTTGGATTGATAAAAAAATTGTAGGTTTTGGCAGAGCACTAAGCGACGGGATTTTTCGAAGTGTTCTTTGGGATATTGTTATTGATCAAAATTACCAAGGAAAAGGTTATGGCAAAGTCATAGTGAATGCTCTTTTGGAATCTAAAAGTATTAAAAAAACTAAGAAAATATATCTAATGACAACAAATAAAAAAGATTTTTATACTCAACTTGATTTTGAAGAAGTAAATTCGCAAAAACTTCTTATTAAACTCAGTAATTTTAATTCTTAAATATTAAGTATTTTGAAAATAAGAAATTATTTATTGCGGCAACACAGGCGCCACATAACCAAGCGATAATATGATTCGCACTCAATTTATATAAAACATTTATGATGATTGTCATTTCAATTCCACCAAGAGCATAAATTAACACAAACATAATAAATGCTTTATCTAACCTAATACATCTGTTATTTGAGAATACCCATTTACTAGAAAATAAAAATGAATTTAGAAGACCAATACAATATCCCAAAACAGAAGATAAATTTATATTCGATGTGAAAATATAGATTGATTTATATACTAAAAAATTTAAAACGCTTGAAAATACTCCCACTATTAAAAATTTAAAAATTTGAATTTTGTAATTATTTATAAACCTCCTCAAAATATTTTTTCAATCTAATTAACGAATAGGCTATATAACCTTCTTATGAATGGACCTAAAATAGGAACTGGATCAAATGTTGGCCCACAGAAATCAAAATAATCTCTATGTTCTTTTATCTTTCCAGTTTTACCAAAAACTAATTTGGTTGTACCAGGATAAATAAATTCTTTTTTCATTATCTTTAATCCTAATGTCCACTCAACAAAAGCTACATCTCCATTAATAGCAATAGCATGAGTTTTTAAAAAAACATCATCACAACGTTTTATTAACTTTTCTTGCGCTTCAATATAAGCGATTAAGCCAATTTTTTCTTGAGTTGGATCAATAAAAAGAACATCGTCTTGGTAATAGTTAGACCATTTTTCTTTAGTTGGCGGTTTATCTCCATAATCCTTTGTAAATAAATCTTTTAAATCTTCCTCTGATAACGGATTATTCATAAAAATTTTGCAATTAGAACAGAAATCTCATAATTAGAAATTTTATAAATGTTTTAAAAAAAGTTGATATTCATTATTAAGCGGATGAAGAGATTCGAACTCTCGACATTCTCCTTGGCAAGGAGATGCTCTACCACTGAGCTACATCCGCGTATTAATTATCTTATCTTACAGTTGGAAAAAATAAAAAAATTGTTTTAATTTTCCTTCAAATTTTTCATAAGTTCTCCCATTTCAATAGCTTGTAAAGCATAGTTCCACCCTAAATTATTTTTTATACCTGCACGTTCTAGTGCTTGCTGCATAGTATCAGTAGTTAATACTCCAAAAATAATAGGAATATTATTTTCATGAGAAATTTTTGATATCCCTTTGCTAGCTTCATTAACTACAACATCATAATGTGATGTTTCACCTTTAATTACAGCTCCAAGAGCAATAATTACATCAAATTTATCTTTTCGGGATAAAGCATTTGCAGCTATGGGTAATTCAAATGATCCAGGAACCCAAACTAAATCAAGATTTTTACTATTTTCAGATGTATCAATACCATGTCTTTTTAAACAATCTAAACATCCTGCAAGTATTTTAGTTGTAATCAAGTCATTAAACCTAGCAATTACAATGCCAATTTTTAATGTTTTAGCATTAGTAAAAGAACCTTCATAAATAGCCATTTAAAAATCGCAAATATTAATATATCTAGAATCTCACGTTTAGGTAATTAGTTCAAACCAAAGAGGAAACAATCCCTGTAACAAAAACCAATACAACCCACACAGCTGCTATTGAATAAATTTTGCGTCTATTTTCTCTTTGTCCTTCTTCCGTTGATGGAGCAGTTACATAAAGAACTGGTACACCTATTACAGCAATAAGAGATGAGAATAAAAGAGCATTTACGAAAAAGAAATTAACTGCCTGCATGAAATTATTTAAATATAAGAATTATTATATTCTTAAATAACTAATTTTTTGGTAAAAATTTACATAGTCTTACTGTCTTGTAAGATGCAAAAAAAAAATTACTACCTAATATCTAAATAGTTATCAAAAAATATAAAAAAATGTCAGGCAATAATTTGATTCAAAAGAATTTATTTGAAAGTGAAATTCAGATTTTAAATAATAAAGACAGCTCTAGTTTTGACAATGATTTCGATGATTTAATTGTTGCCGATCTTAGCAATGATGAATTAAAAGAAGATTCTTTGAAAAGACCCAGAATTAGAAACAAGTCCAATAAACAATCTATGCAAATTGAAGAGAATCTAAAAAAAACACATAACCATGATATAGAAATTAATAAATCTAATAGTTATAAAACTGTAAATAAATCAAAACTAGCTCCTGTCTTGCATCACTATGTAACTCTTAAAGAGAGTAATAGTAATCACTTATTGCTTTACAGATTAGGTGACTTTTTCGAATGTTTTTTTGAGGATGCTATTTTAATCTCAGAGGTTCTTGAAATCACTCTAACAAGCAAAGAAGGAGGGAAAGAGATTGGTCGAGTCCCTATGGCTGGAGTACCTTATCATGCTCTTGAAAGATATTGTGCAGAATTAATCAAAGCAAATTATTCGGTTGTTATTTGCGATCAGCTAGAAAAAAGTAGTGGAAAATACGGATTACCAATCAAAAGGGCAATAACAAGAATAATTACTCCTGGAACAATTATTGAGGAAGGCATGTTAGTTGCTAAAAAAAATAATTGGATTACAGCTGTTTATCTCGATGAAATTAAATCGAATCAAGAACTTAATTGGGGTATAGCAAGCGCTGATGTCAGTACTGGGGAGTTGATTACCCTAGAAGGGAAATCAATTAACAAACTATGTGATGAAATAATAAATATTGATGCTTCTGAAATTATCATAGGTAGTGAGGAAGAGAAATTATACCTTGAAAAATTTAACTCAAAAATTAAAGCTACAGTAACAGAAAAGACATCCTTCAGTATTAATGAATCAAATGATCTAATTAAAAATTATTTTGAGGTTGAATCTTTAGAAGGATTAGGACTAAAAACACTTAATAAAGCGATAAAGTCTTTAGGAGGTTTATTAAATTATCTCAAAAAAATTAATCCAACAGATTCGGATCATAACTCTTCAATCAGAATCTCTCTAGATTTTCCAATAATAAAATATCCTAAAGATAATTTAATTATTGACTACCAAACTAAAAAAAATTTAGAAATTACCCAAACTCAAAGAGAAAATAATTATGTGGGAACTCTTTTATGGAGTGTTGATAGAACATATACCTGCATGGGGTCAAGATGTCTAAGAAGATGGATTGATTTTCCATTAATAGATACAGGAAAAATAGAAAAAAGACAAAATGTAGTTTTAAATTTTATTGAGTCAAAAAATTTAAGAATTGAAACTCAAAATCTATTACGTGCAATGGGAGATTTAGAACGGCTTTCTGGTAGAGCCTGTGCTGGACAAGCAAGTCCTAGAGATTTAGTAGCTATTTCGGAAGGATTAAAAAAACTACCTAGATTAAGATCAGTTATAAAATCATTCAACTATGAATTGCCACTATGGATTAATCAATTAAAAGAAAAAAATTCCCAACTTCTTGAGTTGGCTGAAATAATAAGCGATACACTTGTTGAATATCCCCCACTGAATATTAGTGAAGGAGGATTAATACATGATGGAGTTGATGAGATCTTAGATGGGCTAAGAAATAAAATAGATGATTATAGTAATTGGTTAAAGAAGGAAGAAATCAAAGAAAGAGAATTAAGCAATATTGTCAATTTAAAAATACAATTTCACAGAACTTTTGGATACTATATTGCAATCAATAAATCTAAAGTAAATTTAGCTCCAAAGCATTGGATTAAAAGACAAACATTAACTAATGAGGAAAGGTTTATTACAACTGCTATAAAATCACAAGAAAGTAAAATATTTCAATTAAATAATCGCACTGCAGCAAGAGAATATGAATTATTTACCAAAATCAGAGATTTAGTTGCAGATAAAACAAAAGAAATAAGATCCATTGCTAGATCAATTGCGGGTTTAGATGCGAGTTTAGGACTAGCGATTACATCAATTGAAAATAATTATATTAAACCCAATTTAATTCCAATGGATAATTTGTCTACCAAAGTCGATACTAAGGTAAATAATGGAAGAAATCCTATAGTAGAACAACTCTTAGATAATAAGGACTTCATACCTAATGACATCATATTCAACGATAAACAAAAATTAATTATACTAACAGGTCCTAATGCTAGCGGTAAAAGTTGTTTTATAAGACAAATTGGATTGATTCAAATACTTGCGCAAATTGGATGCTTTGTTCCAGCTGCTAATGCTCAAATTAAAATAGTTGATAGGATTTTCACTCGGGTTGGTGCAGTTGATGATCAATCCACAGGACAATCTACTTTTATGGTTGAAATGTCAGAAACAGCATCAATTCTTAACCAAGCGACAAAAAATTCATTAGTACTTCTTGATGAAATTGGACGAGGGACATCAACCTTTGATGGATTATCTATCGCATGGTCCGTCAGTGAATATCTCGCAAAAGATATTGGATGCAAAAGTATTTTTGCAACACATTATCATGAATTAAACTTTCTTAAAGATTCTTTGAAAAACGTCTCTAACTTTCAGGTCACCGTTGAGAAATCAGGGGATAGATTAGTATTCTGTCATAAAATAGAAAAAGGTGGCGCAAACAAAAGCTATGGGATAGAGGCTGCAAAATTAGCAGGAGTACCTTTAAAGGTAATTAATAAAGCAGAGCAAATTTTACAATCTCTAGAATCCAGTAATAATTTTCATAAACAAATTGATTTAAAAACTTTGCAGAAAGAGGCTGCTTAATTCAAATAAACTATTGAATTGAGGATCTTAAAAGTGCATTTATTGTTGCTCCAGCCATAGCCGCGCCTCCTCTTGTTGAGCCCAAAACTATATAATTTTGATTACTTTTTATTAATCTTTTTTTAGATTGCTCAACACCTATAAAGCCAACTGGCATCCCTACAATAAGACTTGGTTTACGATCAGTATTTTCTAAACTAGTCAAAAATTCTTCTAGAGCAGTTGGTGAGCTTCCGAAAATAACAATTGGTGCCTTATCTCCATAATTATACTTTGAGATTTCCATCCATCCTCTCATAATACCAAATGCAGTTTTTGTTTTACTAAAATCTTTTTGTTGCTCAAACCATTTGCTCGCAGAGAAAATTTGATTAACTCCAGCTCTTGCAGCCATAGATTTTATTGCTGCAGCTGCCATATCTGTATCAGTTAAAATTGGTACTTTATTTTGAATAGCTTTAATTCCTATTTCGCAAGCATTCTCACTAAAAATTAAAAGATTTTGGATCGAAAAATCACCAGAAGTATGGATTAGTCTCTCTAAAACTTTTGTTTCTAATTCTGTAAAATTATTTTGAGATATTTTAGACCTAATAAATCTCATACTTTCTAAAAAAATAGGATGATCTTCTATCATTAATTAATTTTATTTATATTTAAATTACTCTAAAACGAGTCATAATGAAGAAATAAAGATATTTAAAAAATATGCCAATAATTGTTATCTGGGGCGATGATAAAACTAAATGTGATAGTGAAGTAGAAAAAATAATAACTCAAAATATTTCTGAAACATGGAGAAATCTCAATACCAGTAAATTTAATGGAGATGAATCGAATCAGGTATTTCAAGCACTTGATGAGGCACAGTCACCTCCTTTAGGAGATGGCTCAAGAGTAATTTTGATAAATAATAATCCTATTTTTAATAACAAAGATGAATTACTACAAAAAAAATTTGAATTTCTTGCTCTAAATATCCCTAATTCTACTTTTCTAATATTACAAAGTATTCAAAAACCGGATAGTAGGATTAAATCCACAAAGTTTCTTAAAAAACTGATTAATGAAAATAAAGGCAGAGAAATTAATTATAAATTACCTGATATCTGGGACAGCGAGAAGCAAAAAAAATATGTAGAAGATATATGTAATGATTTAGATATTAAATTAGATAAAGGCGCATCACAAGCAATTATTGAATCAATAGGTTTAGATACTTTAAGGCTTAAAAACGAATTAGAGAAAGTTTCTTTATACCTATCTGCTAAACAAAAAAATAAAGATGAAATATTAATATCCAGTACTCACATAAAAGAAATATTTAATGATCAGCAATCAAATATTTTTAAGATAATTGACTTATTATTAAAAAATAATATTTACGAAAGCCTTGTTGAAATAAATAATCTTCTGAATAAAGGTGAGCCGCCGTTAAGATTAATTGCAGGTTTAACTAGTCAATTAAGAATGCATACAGTTGTTTTTTTACTTAATGATGAACAAGATATCGGGAAAATAAGCAAAATCGCTGGTATAGCAAATCCAAAAAGAATATTTTACTTACGAAAAAACGTCAAACATTGTTCAGCTAAATTTTTAATAAATATGATGATTAAGTTACTAAATATAGAATCATCATTAAAGAGAGGAAATAATCCATTAAATGTTTTCGCAGAAAATCTAATGTCTTTGACTGAATGATTTTGTACTTAAAAAATAGATTAATATATATTTATGGCTTTATTAATTAAAAAATTTGGTGGCACATCCGTTGGCGATTTACAAAAAATCAAGAATATTGCCAAACATATAAGCATAAGTAGAGAAGCAGGTAACGACATTGTAATTGTTGTTTCTGCAATGGGGAATACGACTGATGAGCTCACTCAGATGGCTCAATCAATTAGTAGTAATCCCCATAAACGAGAGTTAGATATGCTCTTATCAACTGGAGAACAGATCACCAGTGCTCTTTTATCAATAGCATTAAATGAATATGGAATTCCTGCAGTTTCTATGACCGGAAGTCAAGTTGAAATAATTACCGAGTCATTACATGGAAAAGCCAGAATTCTTGAAATAAAAACTGAGAGAATAACAGATTATCTCAATCAAGGATATGTAGTTGTTGTAGCAGGTTTTCAAGGGGCAAGTTTAAGCCACAATGGATCTCTAGAAATTACAACACTAGGTAGAGGTGGTTCAGATACATCTGCAGTAGCATTATCAACAGCTTTAGGGGCGGAAAAATGTGAGATCTACACTGATGTACCAGGAGTACTAACAACAGATCCAAGAATTGTAGAAAATGCAAAATTATTAGACCTAATTAGTTGCGAAGAGATGCTTGAATTAGCAAGCGTAGGTGCTTCAGTGCTCCATCCAAGAGCTGTTGAAATCGCGAGAAATTATGGTATTAAACTTTATGTTAAATCCAGTGAAACCAATAAGGGAGGTACTCTTCTGATAAGTAACTTAAAGCCTTTACAGTTAAAACGTGGCGGGTTAGAACTTACTAAGACAGTAAATAATTTAGAGATAGTAGAACAGCAAGTCGTTTTTGGTTTATCTCACCTACCTGATAAGCCTGGAATAGCAGCTCAAATTTTTGAAAAACTATCTGAAGCAGATATTATTGTTGATCTAATAATTCAAGCTACCCACGAAGAGAAAAGAAATGATATTACCTTTACTATTCCAGAAAAATTTTTAGAAAGAACAATAAACCAATGTGATCAAATAATTGCACAAATAGGGGGAACATACAATTTCAAGACCAATATGACCAAGCTAAGTATTCAAGGAGCGGGAATAATGGGGAGACCAAGTATATCCGCTGAATTTTTTGACACGCTATCAAAAGCAAATATAAATGTAAGTCTTATTGCAACTAGCGAAATTAAAGTTAGTTGCGTTATTGATGTTAAAGATATTTCAAAAGCAACAAGATTTGTTGGTGAAAAATTTAAATTATTTGGAAGTCAAATTCTGATAAATCCCAGTTTGAAAATTAAAGATGAACCTGAAGTACGAGGAATTGCTTTAGACAAAAATCAAGTCCAAGTAAGCTTTAGAAATCTTCCTGATAAACCAGGAGTAGTCGCTTCGATTTGCTTGGCTTTAGCAGAGGCAAATTTAATTTTTGATACAATAGTACAGTCTGAAAGAACTACAGAATTAAATACCAAAGACATAAGCTTCACGATGAGTAAGGATGACAGGAAAAATGCAGATCATATTTTAAAAAATCTACTTCAGAAATTACCTGGTTCAATAATCGTTGATGGTCCTGCTATAGGCAAAGTAAGCGCTGTTGGAGCAGGAATGGCTTTCAAAGTTGGAACAGCAGGAAGAATTTTTAGAGCTCTTGCTAATGAACAAATAAATATCGAAATGATTGCGACTAGCGAAATCAGAACATCTTGTGTAGTTTTAGAGAAAGATTGCAATAAGGCAGTTACGGCTATCCATAAGTTCTTTAAACTTAATGAATAATTTAGGAATTTCTTGATAATTTTTTCCTTAATTTTTTGATTCTGTCTCGTAAATTTGCTGCTTCTTCAAAATTCAATTCTGACGCCGCATTTTTCATTTTAGATTCTAATTTTTCAATTAAATCTGGCATCTCTTCAAATAAACATTGATCTTCCTTTGAACTTAATATTTCATCAGTTTTATCATTAACAATATTTATTAAATCTTTTGAAAAGCCTCCAGTTTCTAATTTTCTGGATAACTCCAAAAAAGATAAAATCGAATTCTCAATTTTTTTCCCTGCCGCCTGAGGGGTAATTCCGTTAATTTCATTATGCTCTTGTTGAATTGAACGCCTTCTATCAGTTTCTGAGATTGCACGTTTCATTGAATCAGTAAAATTATCTGCATAAAGTAATGCAACACCCTCTACATGACGGGCTGCTCGACCAATAGTTTGAATTAAAGAACGCTCCGCTCTCAAGAAACCTTCTTTATCAGCATCTAAAATAGCAACCAATGAAACTTCAGGTAAGTCCAAGCCTTCACGTAAAAGATTAACTCCAACCAAGACATCATATTCTCCTAATCTAAGGTCTTGAATGATTTCTATTCTCTCAATTGAATGAATTTCAGAATGCAAATATCTTACTCTCACTTTATTTTCAGATAAAAAATCTGTAAGATCTTCAGCCATCCTTTTAGTAAGGGTTGTTACTAAAACTCGTTGATTTTTAGAAGCTCTTAAACGAATCTCTGAAAGCAAGTCATCAATTTGCCCCTTGCTTGGTCTTACATCAATAATTGGATCCAAAACACCAGTAGGTCTTATAACTTGTTCTACAAACTCTCCATGACATTGATCTAATTCCCATGTACCTGGAGTGGCACTAATAAATAATGTTTGCTTAGATTTTTCCCAAAACTCTTCACATTTAAGTGGTCTATTATCTGCAGCACTAGGCAACCTAAAACCATGATCTATTAGTACCTTTTTTCTTGATTGATCTCCGTTATACATTGCGTGAAGTTGAGGACATGTTACATGACTTTCATCTACAATTAACAACCAATCATCAGGGAAATAATCAATAAGGCATTCTGGTGGAGTCCCCTCATCTCTGCCGGCAAGGTGCCTTGCATAATTTTCAACACCATTGCAATAACCAACTTCTTTTAGCATTTCTAAATCATATTTTGTCCTCTGCTCTAAGCGTTGCGCTTCCAATAGTTTCCCTACACTCTCGAAGGTTGCAACTTGCAATTTTAATTCATTTTTAATAGCACAAATAGCACTATCTAATCTTTCTTTAGGAGTAACAAAGTGCTTAGCGGGGTAAATACTAATTTGTTCAAGACTCTCAAGAATTTCACCGGTGAGGGGGTCTACATATCGAATAGCTTCAATTTCATCACCAAAAAACTCTATTCTTACCAGTCTATCTTCGTAAGCAGGACCAATTTCTAAAACATCACCTTTAATCCTAAATCTACCTCTACTTATATCAATATCATTTCTTGTGTATTGATTATTCACTAAATCTCTTAAAGAAGATCTTAAATTAATAGATTCACCTACTTTGAATTTTACCGATGCCTTTAGATACTCACTTGGTATTCCAAGTCCATATATACAACTTATAGACGCCACAACAATTACATCTCGTCTTTCGAAGAGTGACCTAGTTGCAGAGTGCCTTAACATATCAATCTCTTCATTAATTGAAGCTGTTTTGGCTATATATGTATCACTTACTGGAACGTATGCCTCAGGCTGATAATAATCATAATATGAAATAAAGTACTCAACAGCATTTTTAGGGAAAAACTGCCTTAATTCATTACATAATTGAGCTGCCAAAGTTTTATTATGAGCTAAAACTAATGCTGGTCTTCCGGTTTGAGCTATTACATTTGCGATAGTGAAAGTCTTACCAGTTCCAGTAGCGCCTAAAAGTGTTTGATATTTTTTACCTTCATTAACCCCGCTTACCAAATCTTTAATTGCTTTAGGTTGATCTCCTTTGGGTTCATATGGTGCTTGCAGTTGATAATTATTCACTCAAAGATTATTATTTGTATCTATCCTAAGAGATTTTCTGCCTTATTAATGAATTATCCAAAGATTCTTTTAAAGCTCTTACAGCTGCAATCATAGCGATTAAATCATCTAACTTATTTACAACAGAACCTACTCCTACTGCAGAGGCTCCTGAAGCAATAGCGAGCGGACATGTAATCTCACTCAAACCTGATGCACATATGATAGGAGTATTTATATTGTTCTTTACAAATTCTTGACTAATAGAAAAAGTAGCCGATAAAGTTGGAACCGCTTTTTCAAAATGACCTTGAACTCCGGAACTAAGCGGTGTGGAACTTTTTCCTCCTTCTGTTTGAATAAAATCCGCTCCCTCTTTAACAAGTTCAATTGCTAACTCAACTTGTTTATCAAGAGTAAGAGTATGCGGCACGGTAACTGACAGCGGACTATCGGGTAATAAATCTTTTGTTTCTTTAGTTAATGAAATAATTTGTTCGGCAGAGAAAGTAATGCCTTTTTCGTAAAATGAATCAAAATTACCAATCTCCAAAAGAACTGCTCCTGCTTTAACAGAATCAGTAAATAATTTTGGTTCTACCGCACTTACACAAATAGGCAAATAGCTAATTTTCTGTACTTCCTCAACTAATTCTGGTTTACATGCCAAATCGATCATATCAGCACCGCCTATTAACGCTGCATTAGCAATCAATTTTACGGATTGTATATCAAAGTTATTCAAACCTGATATAACTTTTAGTAGAGATTTCTTTGTAAGTTCTTTTTGAACTTTTTGTGGCAATTGATTAATCAGAGTCATTCACAAGATGTATTTATTCCCTGATTGTGACATTGTTTTAATAAAAGAGTACATTTTTTAAAAAATAATTATTTGAGTTAAACAAATGTCAAAAAAAGAGAAAAATAATTGGACAAATTGGCATCATCTTGTACATAAAGCAATCATTAAAGATGCACAATTTATTCCAAATGGAATCAAATTACTTATTGCAGTATCGGGAGGTCAAGATTCTATGGCACTATTAACATTATTTAGGGATATTAAGGATTATCATGATTGGGAAATCTATGTATGGCATGGAGATCATCAGTGGCATTCTAAATCTAGTATTTACGCAAAAGAATTAAAGTCATTTTGTAATTTCAAAAAGATTAAATTTTATTCAGATAAAGCTGAATATATTGAAGTATCCACGGAAGAAAAAGCTCGGAATTGGAGATATCAAAAATTACATGATACCGCCAAAAAATTGGTTGAACCTAATAAAGGTATGGATGACATATACATTCTAACTGGCCATACTAGTTCAGATAATGCAGAAACTTTTTTATTAAACTTGGCTCGAGGAAGTAGCTATAAAGGACTTACAGGGATACCAAATAAAAGATTATCAGAAAATAATTTTTATATTGTTAGACCAATCCTCAATTTTTCAAGAGCAGATACCTTGAAAATATGTAAAGAATTAAGAATACCTATTTGGATTGATCCTACAAATTTAGATCTCGAAATAAAAAGAAATATTATTAGAAAGAATATTTTAGAAAATTTAGAGAAAATTTATCCAGGCTGCAGTTCAAGAATCAATACTTTTACTCAGAAAATGAATAAATATGAAACAGAAAGAACAGATTTATGTAAATTAGCATTAGAAGCTTGCTTAGATAAACAAATGATCATAAGAGATAAATTCAATACTTTGGGTCTTGAAGCGAGATCAACATTACTTAATCAACTTTTTAAAGAGAAATTCTCTAAACAAATTAGATCAAGTAATTTAGATAATATTGCGGAAGAAATATTTAAGAAAAATAAGGGTAAGATAGATTTACCTAGCGGTACAAAAATTATATGGAATAAAGGCTATATAGAATTTACTAACTAAGTTGTTAAAGCCGAACGTCTTCGTCTTGTTCTTCCTGAAAGTTCATCTTGCTTATTTGAATCTTTATTATCTTTAAAATCTTTATTTTTATTATTCATATTATTATCTTTTACCTTATTTCCATGCTGTTGATTATGCCGATTTTTTTTGGGTGTTTGTTCGTCACTTAGCCTTGGTTTATAGGCAGGAGTCCCACTTGGAGCAGGCTGAACAAGGCATAACACCAAGGGTTCAATTTGTAGTTCTCTTCTCATTCTTCTATTTAAACCTGACTCTATTTCTCGTTGAACGCCAATCCAATCAACTTCAAAATTCTTTGGTCCTGTTTGTCTTGATAATTGTTTCCATCGATTTTCTAAAACCCAAGTTATTTCCTTTTCAGTCCATAAAGACATCTTTCTCGGATCCGCTGAAGTAACAACTCCCCGAAGACTTACCCTGGGAGGAGCAACCATTTTACCATCAGTACTTATGGGAGTTAAAACAGTAACAATTCCATCATCGGCGAGTTGCTGTCTTTCCTTTAAAGCTCTCGCATCAACAATACCTGTTCTTGTATTATCTAGCATCTCAACTCCTGATTTAACTGGTTGACCTTGGATCATTTTTTCAGGAGTAAGTTCTATCGTATCGCCATTATCAAGCACCAAAATATTATTAGGATCAATACCCATTGTGACAGCAGTTTTACCATGTAAAACTTGCATTCTGTATTCTCCATGAACTGGAACAAAAAACTTCGGTTTTATTAATGCAAGCATCATTTTCTGATCTTCTCTACATCCATGACCTGAAACGTGAATACCATGTTCTTTACCATAAATAACTTTTGCACCTAAGTGAACTAGCTTATCAATAGTATGAGAGACAGAAATTGTATTCCCTGGGATTGGACTTGATGAAAAAATTACGGTATCAGTTGTTTTTAATTGCACATTTGGATGCTCACTTCTGGAGATTCTACTTAATGCAGCCATTACCTCGCCTTGGCTGCCAGTCATAAGCAATAAAGTCTCTCTATCAGGTAAATCCCTTATAGTTCTAATCGGAAAAAATAAGTCATCGGGACAACGTATATATCCTAATTCTCTACATTTACCTACTACATTTAACATTGATCTTCCTAATAAGCCAATCTTACGTCCATGTTTCATAGCTAATTCGATAATCATTGCGACTCTATGAGTTGAACTAGCAAAAGTAGTTAACATTACTCTTCCTTCTGCTTCACCAATCAAACGATCCAAATTAGGAAGAACCGAACTTTCTGAGGGTACAAAACCCTGCACTTCTGAATTAGTTGAATCAGACAGCATACATAACACACCCTTATCTCCATAAAAAGCCATGCGCTCAACATCAGCAAACTTTCCATCGGGGGGAGCATGATCAAATTTAAAATCACCTGTAAAAAAGACTACCCCTACAGGTGTTGTTAAAGCTAAGGAAAAACTATCAGAAATCGAGTGCGTATTTCTAACGAACTCTATAGAAAAATGCTGCCCTAATTTAACTACTTGCCTAGATTCTATACTTTGCAAAGTAGTTCTATCTGATACTCCTGCCTCCTCAATTTTCCCTCTAAGCATAGACATTGCTAAAGGAGGACCATAAATAACAGGAATATTAAACTTTTTCAAATGATGTGAGATACCTCCAATATGATCTTCATGACCATGGGTTACGATCATCCCACGAAATCTATTTAGATTTGCTTGCAAATATGTAGTATCCGGCATTACAACATTCACTCCATGCATCCCATCACAAGGGAAAGCTAATCCAGCATCAATTAAAATAATGTCATCTCCATATTCAAAAAGGCATGTATTTTTTCCTATTTCATGAAGACCACCCAAAGGTATTATCTTTAAGCAGTGATTTTTAGGATTCTTTGATGTATTCAAAGTAGATTTATTTTTTTGATTTAATTGTCTTGATTGCATTTGGAGTGTGTATAAAACAAATTTGTTGATTAAATAAACTGATAAAAACTAAATTAAAAAATAATTAATTGGTTAGTTTTCAAACAATTTATTAATTAGGATTGAAAGCTTTTGGGTTTTGTCATCATTAAGTTTCACTAATGGGGGTCTTGGAGGTCCAACTTCCCAACCTAATTGTTCTAAAGCGGCTTTGATAGGAATTGGATTAGTTGTCTCAAAAAGCGCTTTAAAGAGCGGTTGTAATCTTTCATGAATATCAAGAGCTTTCAAAACATTTCCATTTTGAAAATTTGAAATCATATCTTTTAATTGCAGCCCAACAATATGGCTTGCAACACTTACAACCCCTACAGCGCCAACAGATAACATAGGTAACAACAATGAATCATCGCCGCTATATATTGCAAATTCAGAGCCACATTCAGCCCTCAACTCGGTCACTTCCTCTATTCTACCGCTTGCAGCCTTAATACTAACAATATTAGGAAATTCCATAAGTTTCTTTACAGTTTTAGGTAAAAGATTACTGCCTGTCCTCCCAGGAATGTTGTAAAGCATAATAGGGAGCTTTGGAGCAGCATTTGCAACATCTTTAAAATGCTCATAAAGACCATCTTGAGGTGGCTTGTTGTAGTAAGGGACCACTACCAAAGCGCCATCAGCGCCTGCCTCAAAAGCTTTTTGTGTAGCCTCAACGGCTTCAGAGGTACTATTACTACCTGTCCCTATGAGAATTTTTGCTTTTGATTGTAGTGAATTTCTAATTACAACAAATAGTTGATGTTGTTCATCCCAAGTTAATGTAGGAGATTCTCCTGTTGTTCCACATAAGACTATTCCATCTGATCCATTCTCAATAATATAGTTTGCTAATTTAACAGCCAGTTCATAATCTACTTTCCCATCTTTTTTAAATGGAGTAACCATAGCGGTTAATATATTTCCAAAAGGGGGAAAGCTTTTATTTAAGGTCATGACTTTTTTGTAATAGTATTTCTGCTATTTGAACTGCATTTAAAGCGGCTCCTTTTCTGATTTGATCACCACACAACCATAATTCTAATGCATTTGGATTACTTAAATCTTCTCTGACTCTTCCAACTGCTATATTATCTTTTTCCTTAACATCTTCTGGCATAGGAAACCTATTTAAATTGATATCCTCAATAAAAGTTATACCTCTAGATTCTTTTAACTTATCTATTGCTTCATTAGGATGAATTTTATTTTCAAATTCTATATTAACTGCCTCTGAGTGAGATCTCAGAATGGGAACCCTAACACAAGTTGCAGTTAATTTTAAATTGGGAATATTTAAAATTTTTCTAGATTCATTAATCATCTTTATTTCTTCTTCACAATACTTATTTTCTAACATTGGAGAATTATGCAAAAATAAATTAAAGGCTAATGAATGAGGCAATATTTGACTTTTTTGTGGGTCACCCTCAAGATATTTTTTTGTTAGAAATTTTAATTCCTCCATTGCTAATTGACCTGCTCCGCTTGCAGATTGATAAGTTGATACAATTACTCTTTTAATCTTTGAAATAGAATTTAATGGAGACAAAACAAGAGTAAGTAATATAGTAGTGCAATTTGGATTAGCAATAATGCCTTGATGACCTAAAACAGCTTCTGGATTAACCTCTGGTACTACAAGTGGTACATTCTCGATCATCCTAAAAGCACTAGAATTATCAATTAGGATTGCATTATGTTTTGTTATTGATTCGACCCATTTTTTAGAAATTGCACCCCCCGCAGAAGCAAAAACCAAATCAACTCCAGAAAAACTATTAGCCCCAACTTCCTGTGTAATAAGCTCATTACCTTTCCAAAAAACCTTTTTCCCAGCAGATCTGGAGGAGGATAAAAGAATTAAATTAGAAACTGGAAAATTCCTTTCATCAAGTATTTTCAATAGTTCGCAACCTACAGCTCCTGAAGAGCCAAGAATTGCCACTGTTAAAGGTTTATTTGGTAAAAATGGGGACTTTCTCAAACCGTCAATTAGTTTTTTGAAATAATTTTAATATGTTTCTTACTTTATCAAAAAAATCTATTTTCAACTAATTCACTTAATGTGAAATAATTAAGTTTCGATACTTGAAGATTAAAATTAAAAATGACTAAAGATTCATTAATCGTACATACAAAGCCTTTGCCTCAAAGCAGAGTTGCTATAGAACTTGAAATTCCAGCAAGTTCTTGCAAATCATCCCTTGACGAAACAATAAACAAAATCAGTAAAACAGCTACTATCCCTGGATTTAGATCTGGAAAAATTCCCAAACAAATCCTTATTCAAAGAATAGGTCTTACTCAGCTATACGCTTCAGCCTTAGAAAAAATAATCGAAAAATCATGGAATGAAGCATTAAAGAAAGAATCAATTGAGCCATTATGCGAACCAGAACTTCCAGAGGGCTTTGAATCTTTATTAAAAAAATTTGATCCCTCCAAAAGTCTCAAACTTACCTTAGAAACTGATGTAGCTCCTAAACTAAAACTTAAAAAAACAAAAGGATTAAAAGTTTCAATACAAAAAAATAAATTTAATCCTAAGAGTATTGATGAAGAAATTGAAAAATCTAGGAAGCAGTTAGCCAACATAGTTCCAGTCACAGGAAGAGCTGCAAAATTAGGCGATATTGCAGTAGTCAGTTTTGAAGGAATTTATAAACATTCAAAAGAAAAAATTGAGGGTGGTTCAAGTGAATCGATGGATCTTGAATTAGAAAAGAATAAGATGATTCCTGGATTTGTTGAGGGAATTGTAGGGATGAAAATTGACGCCAGTAAAAAACTTAATTTAAAATTTCCTGATGATTATGCTCATGAGGACTCAAGAGGAAAAGAAGCAATTTTTGAAATCACATTAAAAGACCTAAAAATTAGAGAATTACCTGATTTAGATGATTCATTCGCAAAACAATCAGCGAATAAAGAGACATTAAAAGAACTAAAAAAAGATATTGAAACGAGACTTAAAGAAAATTTTAAAGAAAATCAGAAAAACATTAAAAATGATGCTCTTATTGATGCACTTGCTAAAGAATTAGATGTTGAAATTCCTAAATCATTAATTGATAACGAAGTAAGAAATAATATCGAACAAACAGCTCAAAGGTTCGCTCAACAAGGTATGGATATTAAATCAACATTTACTCCCGAAGTAATAAAATCATTAGCAGAATCTAGCAGACCACAAGCAGAAGAAAATGTTATAAAAAATTTAGCTCTAAAAGCTCTTTCTGAGAGTGAGAATATAACAGTGGCAGAAAAAGAAATTGATTCAAAAATAGAGGAATTTAAATATGAGATTGAAAAATCGCCTAATAAAATAGATATTGAAAAATTCAGAAACGCTATTAAAAGTGATCTTTTAACAGAAAAATTAATATCTTGGCTAGAGGAAAATTCTCAAGTAGTTGAAAAAACAGAAAAAAAAGAAAAGCCAGAAAAAATTACAAAAGAGAGAAAATCAACCGCTAAATCAAAAGAGGTTATTTCAAAAGCAAAAAAGAAAAGCACCAAATCAAAAGAAAAATAATAATTTCTAAAATAACTAACTAATTATCAAAAAAACTTTTAAATTATATTTAGTACCTCTCCTAAATCTTGATTAATTCAATAACCAAACATTTTGTTGCTAATTCAAAAATTCAAAAAAATATTAATCCCATTTCTAACTCAGCTCTTCCAACAGTTATTGAACAATCTGGAAGAGGCGAAAGAGCTTTCGATATCTATTCAAGACTTCTTCGTGAACGTATTATATTCCTAGGAACTGAAATAAATGATCAAGTTTCTGATTCCCTCGTTGCACAATTACTTTTTCTAGAAGCTGAGGACCCATCTAAAGATATTCAAATTTACGTTAATTCTCCTGGTGGTTCAGTAACGGCAGGATTAGCAATCTATGACACTATGCAGCAGATAAGTCCCGACATTGTAACTATATGCTTTGGGGTCGCAGCAAGTATGGGTGCATTCCTTTTATCAGGTGGAACAAAAGGAAAAAGATTAGCTTTACCTAATTCAAGAATTATGATTCATCAACCATTAGGTGGTGCTCAAGGTCAAGCAGTAGAAATAGAAATTCAAGCCAAAGAAATTCTTTACCTTAAAAAAACATTAAATAATTTACTTTGCGAGCATACAGGACAACCTCTCGAAAAAATTGTAGAAGATACAGAACGGGATTACTTTTTGTCCCCCTCTGAAGCTGTGAATTATGGATTGATTGATAAAGTTATTAAAAATGACAACTAGAAAGATTAGTTTAAGATTTTGATGACGAATTGAAGTTTATAAGCAATCCTTGTATAAAGGGCACATACCCTAATTCTTTTTTTAATATAGTAGTTAACGATGGCTAAATTTGACGCCCATCTCAAATGCTCTTTTTGCGGAAAATCTCAGGACCAGGTGAGAAAGCTTATTGCTGGTCCTGGAGTATATATTTGCGATGAATGCATTGATCTTTGCAATGAGATCCTTGATGAAGAATTAATTGATTCTCAAACAAAAACAAATCATAATGCTTCCTCAGTTAAGAAAAAATTACCTGATACAAACACTGAGACATGTGAGCCTCTTAAAATAACAACTATTCCAAAGCCTATAGAAATCAAAGGATTTCTTGATAAACAGGTCGTTGGTCAAGAATCTGCAAAAAAGATTCTATCTGTTGCAGTTTATAATCACTATAAAAGGCTTGCATGGAAAAGCAGTAAAAAAGATGATAATAATTCCCTCGAAGATTTACAAACTACAAAACTACAAAAATCAAATATTTTACTAATTGGACCAACTGGAAGCGGAAAAACACTATTAGCTCAAACTTTAGCTGAATTTCTAGATGTTCCATTTGCTGTAGCAGATGCAACAACTCTTACTGAAGCTGGTTATGTAGGTGAAGATGTTGAAAATATTCTTTTAAGGCTTCTACAAAAATCAGAAATGAATGTTGAGTTAGCTCAGAGAGGTATCATTTATATTGACGAAATTGATAAAATTGCGAGAAAAAGTGAAAACCCATCAATAACTAGAGATGTTTCCGGGGAGGGAGTGCAACAAGCTTTACTTAAAATGCTTGAAGGCACAGTGGCCAACGTGCCTCCTCAAGGTGGGCGCAAACATCCTTATCATGATTGCATTCAAATTGATACCAGTCAGATATTGTTTATTTGCGGAGGAGCCTTTATAGGATTAGAAGATATCGTTCAAAAAAGGTTAGGTAAGCATTCGATAGGATTTACCACAACTGAAGAAACAGAATCAATTCCTACAAAACAAAAATTAGATCCTAGAGAAGCTTTAAAAAATTTAGAACTTGATGATTTAGTTAAGTATGGATTAATTCCTGAATTTATCGGAAGAATTCCAGTATGTGCAGTACTAGATCCATTAAATGAGGATACTCTTAAGTCTATATTAACCGAGCCAAGAGATGCTCTTGTAAAACAATTCAAAGCCCTTTTGAGTATGGATAATGTTAATTTAAACTTTGAGCAAGGATCTGTATCTGCAATTGCTAGAGAAGCTTTTGCAAGGAAAACAGGAGCAAGAGCACTTAGATCAATTATTGAAGAACTCATGCTCGACTTAATGTATTCATTACCCTCTCAAAAAGAGGTAAAAGAATTCACTATCACAGAAAAAATGGTAGAAAGTCTTTTCTCTTCAAAAATTGTCAAACTTCGCACCTCAAAAAATAGAATCAGGAAAGAATCTGCTTAAATAATTTATTTATACTCAAATATATTCTTTCAAAATAATTAATAATGGCAACGATTCATATACCATTTCATCAAAAATATAGGCCAAAAAATCTTGATGACCTTGTAGGACAAGAAATTATTTCGCTAACTCTTAAGCAAGCCTTATTAACTAATAGAATCGCACCCGCCTACTTATTTTGCGGCCCACGTGGAACAGGAAAAACATCTAGCGCAAGAATATTAGCTAAATCATTAAATTGTCAAAAATATAATGAACCAAATCCTCAACCATGTGATTCATGCGAGCTTTGCAAAAGCATATCTGAAGGAATTGCTTTAGACATTATCGAAATTGATGCTGCATCCAATACAGGTGTTGAAAATATAAGAGAAATAATCGAAAAAGCAAGATTTGCTCCTACTCAAGCAAGATGGAAAGTATATGTAATTGATGAATGCCATATGTTATCTACTGCTGCCTCAAATGCATTATTAAAGACCATTGAAGAGCCTCCAGCAAATGTAATCTTCATTCTTGCGACAACAAATCCTGAGAGGGTTATTAAAACCATTCAAAGTAGATGTCAGAAATTTGATTTCAAAAGAATTAGTACAGAAAAAATTTATAAGCATTTAGTTGATATTGCAAAGAAAGAATGCATAACATTTGAAGATATTGCGTTAAGACTAATAGCAAAACGATCTAATGGAGGGATGCGAGATGCGCAAAGCTTATTAGATCAATTAAGTTTACTTCCTCAAGGTATTGACAAAAATAGCGTCGAAGAATTAATTGGCGAAGTCTCAGAAAATGAATTACTTGGACTTATAAATTCACTCATAGAAAATAATCCTGAACTATTACTTAAAAGTTGCTCTAAACTTTATGATTCAGGGAATGAACCAATATCGATCTTAGAAGGATTATTGAACATAACACGAGACTTACTAATAAAAACAAATAATAGTGAATATTCAGAACTATTTTATACATCAAAAGATTTTCATCATGAATTGGAGCGAATCTCTAAATCAATAAGTAAAACAAAAGTAATTAGTTGGCATAAGAATTTAAAAAATATTGAATATCAAATGAAAATTAGTAATCAACCTAGATTATGGCTTGAAATAAATTTAACAAGCCTGCTCGATATAACAAGCACAATCGATATACAAAAATCTGAAACTACATTAAACTTGGATTCATCAAAAACACTAAAAGCTAAATATAAAGAAAATTATTCTAAAGAAAATACAAAAGAAAATAACAATTTAAATCCTAAAAATGATGAAATAAACCCAAAAAATTATGAAAATAAATCAAAAGAAAATAATACTGATAAATTGAAAGAAGAAAATTTGAAGGAATTTACAAAATTTGATCAAGATACTAATACAAGTTCAAATTATGATGCATCCATAAATTTAAAAGAAAAATGGTCCTTAATACTCTCTAAATTAGAATTACCTTCTACTAGGATGTTACTTTCACAGCAAGCAGAATTATTAAATATAGGAAAAAATTCCGTTGATATAGGATTGTCACCAAATTGGGAAAATATGATCAAAAGTAGAAAATTAATAATTGAAAATGCTGTTAAAAAAATTTTTGGTGAACATATGAAAATACAATTCTCCAGCAAACAAAATATTTCATCAAACATTCAAAAAAATATTCAAAGTAATAATGACATAAAAATAAATTCCAAAACAAATGATAATTTTAAAAAAAAGACTATTCTTCCCAAAGATCAAAATTTTAATAATAATACAAAAAATTTAGCTGATTTCTTTAATGGTGAAATTGTAGATATAAATGATTAAATCTCATCCCTTATGAAGGGTTTTTTTCCATAATAATTTCTTTTGAAAAATTGACATCTTTAATGCAACCAAAGGAATAACAATAAACCAATGCGATAGATACAAAAGATAAATTAATATACTTACTAAATTAGAATTTGGTAAAGATGATATATCTTTATTCCTTTTGCACCCGAACCAAGATGCTATAGCTGATAAAATAAAAGCAGTCATTGAGATTGGCAAATAAATTGGAGTCCGCATAAAGAATAAAGATGAAACCAAATCACTCAAAGATATTATTGGCAAAGCATATTGCAATATGAAAAAGTAAAAAATATCAAATTTTTTCAAAATATTAATTTTTCCAAATATCAAATCACTGCCATAATCAAAAAACCTTTGCAAACCTCCTTCAGCCCATCTTTGTCTTTGAGCAAATAATGCAGGAAGAGTTTCTACCGCCTCCTCCATGACAGGAGGATCCCATAAAATGCCAATTTCTGATCCAAATAATAATAATCGCACACTTAAATCCAGATCATCAGTCACTGTATCTTCATTAAATGATCCAGATTCAATCAAGATTTTCTTATTTATTAACTGACCATTTCCCCTTAGTTCAGACACACCTCCTGACGATAACCTACCAATTTGGAAAAAAGCATCCATAACCATTTCTATTGATTGACATTTAGTTAATAAATTTTGACTTCCATTTATTACAGATTTACGCAATTGAACCGCTGACCATTTCCCTCTAAAAGCATAATTTAAAAGCTTAATCAAAGTATCATTTCTTAATTGAGCATCTGCATCTAATATAAAGACCCATTCACCAGAAGTTAACCTCAGAGCATCATTTAAAGCTCCTGACTTACCACCACCAGCATTTTTGACTCGACTTATTATTTGTAATTTCTGATATTTCTTAGAAAGTTTTCTTAAGATATTAGGAGTTTCATCTTCACTTCCATCATCGATAATAAATATATTTAACTTTTCTGAGGGGTAATCTAAATTAAATAACCTTTCAACTAATCGTTGAATTACATACTGCTCATCTCTAGCAGCAACAATTATATCAAGAGAAGGAAATTCACCAGTAAATTCATCTATCTTTAAATCTTGTTGAATCGAATCCCTTTTAAAGTTCCTAGAAAGTACAAAAATGCCATATAAAAAAATAAACACTGAAATTATAATTAAACTATTTAAAGACGGTTTTTTATTCGAAAAATAAGGAAATATCCCAATAAAAATAGAAATAAATAAAAATAAAAAAGACTTTATCCTACGACTTTTAGAAAAGCTCTTTTGAAAATTCTTAATTTTTAAATTATTTATTTTATTCATATTACCTATCGCTTTATAGATTTAAAATCGGTAATATTTATACCTTCATAGTAATGGCCAAGTATCCTTTCATAATTAAAACCTAACTTTGCCATCTCAATTGCACCTGATTGAGATAAACCTACACCATGACCAAAGCCTCCTCCTGTAAAAACCCAAAAATCATCATTTAATTTATCAATTATAAATAAATTACTTGGTAAAAATTTCAAATACTTTCTAATATCATCTTTATTTAATATTAATGGTTCAATTCTTCCTGATTGTCTTATCTCTAATTTTATAACTCTCCCGCTTTTTCCTCTTTCAATAATTTTCAAATCTATAGTTTTATCTTTTTGAAAAGATGAATTCTGCTCATTAATAAGATTAATAATTTGAGTGGATGCAATTTTTTTTGTCCATCTAAATAAATAATGTTTAGAACCCAAGTATTTATTATTTTTATCAAAAATAAAATTTCTTAATGATTTCTCATTTTTATAAAAGAAATTAAATTTATTATTTCCCCCTCCGATAAAATCATATTTAGTTAAGAAATATGGGTAATCTTTCATTTCCCAAGACTCACTTGCAGGAGCGGATATACCTCCATTTGATGCATGATAAAAAGCATTAACTGGATTGCCATTATAAGTCATTATCATATTTGTAGTTTCCCTAATAGCATTTTCAATATTCAGATTATTGTTGAATGATGGTTTATAAACCTGACATTGAGTTGTGATACATAAATGATAATTATCAGACTTAAACCTATCAGAATTATAAATAGCCCATGTTCTAGCGATTATTGCTTGTGCTTTTAAAGCCTCCATTGGAGCATCTGAACCTATTTCATAAGGTAAAACACCTCTCAAATAATCATTAAAAGATAACTTTTGCACAAGAGTCCAACTTCCATATGAATCCTTAATTAAATAAAACTCTTTCCCATACTCAACATTATTTATTTTTATATTTTCATTCGAAAAAATCCTTGTGATACTATCTAACTTTTGAAAAACATATTCATTGTTTATAAAAGGTACTATTTTCTCTTCAATAGAAATCTTTTTTAATTTAAAGTTCTGATTTACAAGATTTTTTGCTCGAGTAGGTAGCCATATTTCCCAATCATTTGGATATGTGATTTTGGGATCAAGTCCTTTTTCTTTTAAAGGCAAAGACGCTCTTTTCGCGGATTCAAAACTAGCAAATGGATCTGAAACAAGTCTTTCAATTAAAAGTGTTGTTGAAAGAGGAACTCTATCAAATAAAATATCTACTTTCTTTGCTTTATATTCAAGACCATTTGATGAAATTATCTCCAACATACTGCCTTTTTTTGTTTCAAAACTTAAGAATCTATTTTGTGAAAATATATTTTTCTCTCTACCAAGATATTGTTTAATACCAATTAATAAATAACCTTTATTAATTTCTTCGTTAAGATTTAATTTCGTTAATTCTTCTGAATAACATTTAACAACATTTGTATTAAAACTGATACAAAATAAAATAAGTAAAATTAAGCGAAATTTTTTTATGATTTTCATAATATTTAAATTCTGTAGCAGCTTCTAGGTTTGAATCAAATAAATTTGTTTGCGACAATGCATATTAAGGTTTAGATTAGTAAACTAATAATAAATGATTTTTAATGTCAAAACTAAAGACACGTAAATCAGCAGCAAAAAGATTTAAAGCTACAGCTACTGGTAAATTCATGAGAAGAAGAGCTTTTCATAATCATTTACTTGATCATAAAAGTTCTAAACTAAAAAGACACTTGTCTACAAAAGCAGTAGTTGATGAAAGAGATGCCGATAATGTAAGATTAATGATTCCCTACGCATAAACTTAACTTTATATAACCTAAACATCCATGGCCAGAGTAAAAAGAGGAAACGTTGCAAGAAAAAGAAGAAATAAAATCTTAAGTCTTGCAAAAGGATTCAGAGGAGGAAACAAAAATCTCTTCAGAACAGCTAATCAAAGAGTTATGAAAGCTCTTTGTAATGCTTATAGAGACAGAAGAAGAAGAAAAAGAGATTTCAGGAAGCTATGGATATCAAGAATCAATGCTTCTGCAAGAATTAATGGTACTAATTACAGTCAATTAATTAATCAATTAAAATCTGCTGATATACGTATAAATAGAAAAATGCTAGCTCAACTAGCTTTAAATGAACCTAAATGTTTTGAAAAAATAGTTACATCCTCTAAAAAATAATTAAAATAATTAGAATATAAGTGAAGAATGTTCTTGTTTCATGGAGATTTCATCTTTTAAATCATATTTATTAATACTATTTATACTATTAGTTATAATATCAATATTTGTTTTTAGACAATTTTTAAAAACCAGAAACGAAGAAATTAGTCTTATAAAATATGAACAGAAAGGTATTGATTCACTTACCACGGCAACTGAACTTTATGAATTTGGTTCTATTCAAATAAAAAAAAGACTCTATCCTCAAGCAACAAAAACATTTTTAAAAGCGATTAAATTGGCAGAAAATGAACCAATAGAAGGTAAAGCAATTATTGAAAATGCTCTTGGTTTTACATATGCAGCTCAAAAAGATTTCAAAAAAGCCATTAAATACTATAAGTTTGCAATTACTTCCTTACCTGATTACACAATAGCTTTGAATAATTTAGGCTCCGCTCAACAAAAATTATTTGATTATGCAGAAGCTTATTCGACCTATAAAAAAGTTTTAGAAATAGATCCAAAAAATAAAACTGCTTTAAAAAAATCTAAAGAATTAGAGCAAAGAACAAACTACAAACCTTTCACAGAGGCTAAAACCAAAGGATTTTAATATGACAAACAATGACTCATTGCAAATTGGAAATAAAAACTTTAAAAATAGATTAATGCTAGGAACTGGTAAATATAAAACACCAAATTTAATGGTAGACAGTTTACGAAGTTCTAATTGCGAAATAGTTACAGTTGCTGTTAGAAGAGTCAAAAGTAATACTGATAAAGAAAATTTAATGCAATTTATAGATTGGAGTAAATATTGGATGTTACCAAATACTGCAGGTTGTACAAATTCAGATGAAGCCATAAGAATTGCAATGCTTGGTCGAGAATTAGCCAAGTTATCTGGCCAAGAGAATAATAACTTTGTCAAATTAGAGGTTATACCTGACAAAAAATATTTATTACCAGATCCAATTGAAACACTAAAAGCAGCAGAGTTTCTTATTAAGAAAAAATTTACTGTACTGCCTTACGTTAATGCAGATCCATTACTTTCAAAAAGATTGGAAGAAGCGGGTTGTGCTACTGTCATGCCATTAGGTTCACCGATAGGTTCAGGACAGGGCATATTAAATGCGTCCAACATATCAATTATTATCGAAAACTCAAAAATACCAGTGATTATCGATGCAGGCATTGGAGTACCTAGTGAGGCTGCACAAGCAATGGAGTTAGGAGCTGATGGACTTCTTATAAATAGCGCCATTGCGTTGGCTCGCGATCCTGTAAAAATGGCTCAGAGTATGAATTACGGAGTTTTAGCTGGAAGATATGCTTACTTAGCTGGCAGGATTCAAAAAAATTCTCATGCAAATCCAAGCTCCCCAGAAAAAAATATTTCAATATAAATTATTGAAGAAAGTTGTTTATTGATAAATAATTAATTTTTTATTAGAAAATGCTAAAAATTTATGATTAAGAAAAAAGATTTGAAACTTTTTTCAATAATTATGCACAGATTGAGAGCTTACTGTAGTAGTTTATTAATTAATAAATAGATAAGTTAACCTGGAGATTTGAGTGAAAGTTATTGTTCTTGGTGGAGATGGTTTTTGCGGTTGGCCTTGCGCGGTTAACTTAGCTGAACAAAATCACGAAGTTATTATCGTCGACAATTTAAGTCGCAGAAAAATTGATATTGATCTAGAAGTTGAATCTCTTACTCCAATTTCCTCAATAAATGAAAGACTTAATGCATGGGCAGAAATTGGTGGTAAGCCAATGAAATTCATTAACATAGACATTTCAAAACAATATCAAAAACTTCTAAACTTATTGATTAATGAAAAACCTGACTCAATTATTCATTTTGCAGAACAAAGAGCAGCTCCATACTCCATGAAATCAAGTTTTACCAAAAGATATACAGTTGATAACAACGTAAATGGAACTCATAATCTTTTAGCTGCAATTGTTGAAAGTAACTTAGATATACATATTGTTCATCTTGGTACTATGGGTGTCTATGGTTACGGTTCTCATAGAGGAGCTACGATTCCTGAAGGTTATTTAAAAGTTGAAGTACCTCAACCAGATGGAAGCAGATTTGAAGAAGAAATACTGCATCCTGCTAGTCCAGGAAGTGTATACCATATGACTAAAACCTTAGATCAATTACTATTCCTGTATTACAACAAAAATGATCTTATAAGAATCACAGATTTGCACCAAGGAATAGTTTGGGGAACAAATACTGATGCCACACTAAAGGATCCTAGATTAACCAATAGATTTGATTATGATGGCGATTATGGAACAGTCCTAAATAGATTTTTAATGCAAGCTGCAATAGGCTATCCTCTCAGTGTTCATGGAACAGGTGGACAAACAAGAGCATTCATTCATATTAAGGATTCAGTAAAGTGTGTGCAATTAGCCTTGGAAAATCCTCCTAAACCTGGCGAAAGAGTTAAGATTTTTAATCAGATGACAGAAAGTCATCAAGTTGGAGAGTTGGCCAAAAAAGTTGCAGCTCTTACTGGTGCAAAGATTAATTACTTACCAAACCCCAGAAACGAAGCAGTAGAAAATGATCTCATAGTCGATAATAGATGTTTTATAGAGCTAGGGTTAAATCCAACTACATTAGATAACGGACTACTTGTAGAAGTATTAGAAGTAGCTAAGAAGTACTCTAATAGATGTGACAAAAAAAGGATTCCATGTATTTCAGCATGGACTAAGACGCAACAAGAAGCTATACAATCAAAATAAAGAATTTGAATGATTTCCTAAAAACGTGAAAATTGCATTCTTTACCGAAACTTTTCTACCAAAAGTTGATGGAATAGTAACAAGATTAACAAAGACAATTGACAACCTTGTACAAAATGGTGACGAAGTTGTGGTGTTTTGCCCTGAGGGTTGTCCAACAGAATATAAAGGAGCGAAGATAATCGGCGTAGCAGCTATGCCTTTGCCTTTATATCCTGAATTAAAATTAGGATTACCAGGTCCTGCTGTATCTGATGCCTTAGAGAACTTTAAACCTGATTTAATACATGTCGTTAATCCTGCAGTATTAGGTCTAGGAGGTATTTGGCTTGCTAAATCAAATAATATACCCCTAATCGCAAGCTACCATACACACCTTCCAAAATATCTTGAACATTATGGCATGGGAATGTTAGAACCCCTTTTATGGGAATTATTAAAAGCAGCGCATAATCAAGCATTACTTAATCTATGCACCTCAACAGCGATGGTTGAAGAGCTCGAAAGTAAAGGTATTAAAAGAACAGCTCTCTGGCAAAGAGGTGTAGATACTGAAACATTCAAGCCTGAATTTAGAAATCAAAAAATGAGGAATAAATTACTTGGAAAATATCCTGACAAGAATTCTTTATTGATTTACGTTGGGAGATTATCGGCTGAGAAGCAAATAGAAAGAATTAAACCTGTTCTTGAAGAAATACCAGATGCATGTTTAGCACTTGTGGGTGATGGACCATATAGAAACCAACTAGAAAAAATTTTTGAAAATACACAAACAAATTTCATAGGCTACTTATCTGGAGAAGAATTAGCTAGCGCATATGCTTCGGGAGATATATTTTTATTCCCTTCTAGTACTGAAACTCTTGGCCTAGTTTTACTAGAAGCAATGGCAGCAGGATGTCCTGTTATTGGAGCAAACAAAGGAGGTATCCCAGATATTATTAATGATGGAGTTAATGGATGTTTGTACGATCCAGATGGAGTTGATCAAGGCAAATCAAGTCTGATTGAAGCTACAAAAAAGATCCTTAATAACAATACTAAAAAAGAAAATATGAGAATTGAGGCTAGGAAAGAGTCAGAAAAGTGGAACTGGAGTCAAGCTACATTACAGTTAAAAAAATATTACGAAGAAACTCTTAAACAAGTTCAAAATTCTTATTAAGCTACGTTTGGAGGAGGCGTTGGGCTATTTATAGAAGTTATGGGTAATACCAAAGTAGCTATATTCTGGTTCTTTTCAGGTCTTTTCCTTCTAGGAGCTCTAATCCCAAATGGAACTCTTATTACATTTGTACCAACGACTGAAAAAACTTCGTTTGTATTATTAAGCTTCTCAACAAAATCTGGTAATTTTATAAAATCACTAGAAAAATCTTTATTTTTTTCATCTTTTGATGAATCTTTTCTCATAGCTTCAAATACCCCAAAAAATTTGATGCTTGAATATAGTAATAAAAAAAACTAAAAAAAATCTTTAAGAAAAAATTAATTTTTTATTTTTCTTGAATTTAACGAATGAATAAACAAAATGCCACCCCTTAAGCGCATTTTTTTTCTTCAATTAAATTTTCATCATTTTCAAAACTGCAAGAGCAAACAAGATTCCTATCGCCATAAGCATTATTTATCCTTGAAACAGGAGACCAATACTTATTATAAAAGTTAATTTTATAAGGATAAGCGGCTCTCTCTTTGGAATAAGGTCTATCCCAATTTTCAATAATTAATTCTTTTAAAGTATGAGGAGCATTAATGATTGGGTTATCGTTCCTTGGTAATAAATTATTTTTTATCTCCAGTATTTCTTCTCCAATGCTTAGCATAGCGTCACAAAATCTATCAATTTCTTTTAAAGACTCACTCTCCGTAGGTTCAATCATCATCGTTTCAGCTACTGGCCAACTAATTGTTGGAGCATGAAAACAATAGTCTATAAGCCTTTTTGCAATATCATTAACACCTAAACCTGAACTTTGTTTTAAATCCCTAAAATCCAAAATACACTCATGCGCAACAAAATTATTTTTTCCTTTATATAAAATTTTAAATTTTTCTTTTAATGAAAAAGCAATATAATTTGCCGATAATATTGCATGAGAACTTGATCTTCGCAGCCCTTGATAACCAATCATTCTTATATACATCCAACTTATTGGGAGAATACTAGCGCTACCATATTCAGATGAAGATACTGAATAAGATAAATGATCACCACTACTAAATTTGTTCAAGTTATGTTTTGGTAAATAAGGCTTTAAAACCTTTGAGACAGCTATTGGACCAACACCTGGACCTCCTCCTCCATGAGGAATGCAAAATGTTTTATGTAAATTCAAATGGCAAACATCAACTCCATAATTACCAGGTTTGCATAATCCAACTTGAGCATTTAAATTTGCACCATCAAGATATACAAAAGCACCCGTACCATGAACTAAATCACAAATATCTCTTATTCTTTCCTCAAAAACACCATGAGTTGAAGGATAAGTAATCATTAAAGCCCCAATCTTGGAACCAAAAGTTTTGATCTTTAAGGATAAATTATCAATATCTATATTACCTTCACCATCACATTCTATTGAAACCACTTTAAATCCAGCCATGACAGCACTAGCAGGATTTGTACCATGAGCACTTTTAGGTATTAAACATATATCTCTATCTAAATCATTTTTATCATAAAAATAAGATCTTATAGATAAAAGACCCGCTAATTCTCCTTGTGAACCAGCATTTGGTTGAAAAGAAACCGCTTCTAAACCAACAATCTCACTAATCCACTCCTCAAGGTCAGATATTACACTTAAAAAACCTCTCGTTTGAGATTTAGGAGAAAAAGGATGAACTGCAGAAAATTTACTCCAAGAAATAGGACTTAATTCAGCAGCCGCATTTAATTTCATAGTACAACTGCCCAGAGGAATCATACCATCGACAAGTGAAAAATCTTTTTCTGCCAGTTGATATATATAGCGCATCAATTCACTTTCACTTTTATTGAGTTGAAATACATTTTGCTGCAAAAAATTATCCTTTCTGAGTGGGATACCATCAAGATGAAAATGCCTATCTAATTTATCCACAATTTCAATTTTTTTATTTATTGCGGTTGAAATAAAACTCAAAATCTTAAAAATTTCATTATCATCAGTTATTTCATCTAAAGAGATACCAAAACCCTTAGCATCATTTATATCCACCCCTAAAGGTAGAATCCTTAAATTAAATCCTTCTTTTAAAGCTGCTTTATGAATATCTACTGCTTTTTCAGAATAAACATCAAAACTATCAAACCTTATACCTTGATCAATTTGAAAACCAAATTCGTGTAATTGTCTCTCTAAATATCTTCTATAAATTACAATTCTTTCAGCGATTTTCCTTAATCCTGAGAAACCATGATAAATAGCATAGAAAGAAGAAGTAACCGCTAATAAAGATTGTGCCGTACATATATTACTTGTAGCTTTTTCTCTTCTAATATGCTGTTCTCGAGTTTGCAAAGCTAATCTTAAAGATTTTTCACCACCTCTAGAAACTGTTTCACCAACTATCCGTCCAGGGATCAATCTCTTGAATTTATCCATGCATGCAAAAAAAGCAGCATGTGGCCCACCAAAACCAATAGGGACTCCAAATCTTTGCATTGAACCAATAGCGATATCTACTCCAAAATGAGCAATAGGTTTAATTAAAATCTGTGCCAAAGGATCAATAGCAGCACAGACACAAATATCTAATTTATGTGCTTTAGAAACTAGAAAGGAGGGATCAAATAACTCACCATTTTGTCCTGGCAGTTGAATTAAGATTCCAAAAACAGATGGATCAATATCACAATTATTACCATCAAATCTTCTTAAAACTATTCCACTTGGATTAGCGCGTGTCACTAAAACATTATAAGAATGATTAAAAACTGATTCATGAACCAAAAAGACATTTGCGCCCTTATTTTTCCTTGCTGCATAAGCTACTGCCATAGCCTCTGCAGCGGCTGTCCCTTCATCTAACAAAGATGCATTTGATATGGGAAATCCTGTTAGTTCACAAATTAAAGTTTGAAAATTAAATAGTGCCTCGAGTCTCCCTTGAGATATTTCTGCTTGATATGGAGTATATGCTGTATACCAACGGGGATTTTCAAAGACGTGTCTTTTTATAACTTCTGGCATATGAGTCCCATAATAACCTAATCCAATTAAAGACCTCATCGAAATATTTAGATTTGATTTTTCTTCTAATTCACCTAACGCTTTAAGTTCAGTAGTTCCTAAAGGCAATTTATGACTATTTTCTTGAGATTTAATTTCTTGAGGAATTACTTGACCAAGGAATTCATCCAAATCCCTAAAACCAAGCTTAGATAGCATTCGATTTTCATCGTCTTTGTTCAGCCCTAAATGTCTATCTTCAAACAAATCAGAATACTGATCTAATTTCATTTTTAATATTTTTATTTAAAATAGCCGATATTCAGAAATTTGCTTTAAGTTGTTATTTTGGTGCAACTTTTGACTTATATTCTTCAGAACTCATTAAATTATCATAATTATAATTGGGTTCTGGTTTAACTAAAATAAGCCAACCATCATTAATAGGGTCATTTTGGAGGATTTCAGGGTTATCAATCACTTCTTGATTCTTTTCAATAATTTCTCCTTGAAAAGGAAGATAAACTTCCTCTACTGCTTTAACAGATTCAATTGTTCCAAAAGTATCGCCCTTCAATATCACTTCCCCTTTTTCAGCTAATTCTACAAAGACTATATCTCCTAACTGATCAATAGCAAATTCACTAACTCCCATTCTTATTAGACCATTTTCTTCTTTAATATATTCATGCGTATCAGCATATTTTAAATTTTCTGGAAAAGAATAAGTCATAATTATTTAAAAAGAATTTAAAAATTCCTTATTAATAAGATTTTCTTTCAATAATTTTAATATTAACTGAATTAAAGCGATTTTGGCATGTGATATGTGTGTACCTCCTTGAACAAATAAATTATATGGCTCTCTTAAAGGCGCATCTGCTGAAAATTCACTTGTACTACCCTCGACAAATGTTCCACCAGACATAATTAAATTTGAACTATAACCATTCATCGGAGATGGTAAAACATTTAAAAAAGAATCAACTGGAGAAGTACTTTGTAAAGATTGACAAATTATTTGCATAAGCAATGGATCTTTCAATTGAATTGATTGAATAATATCTGATCTATACAATCCTGCTTTTGGTAGCACATCAAAGCCAAGTTTAGAAAAAACTAAAGCAAATAAATCAGCACAATTTAATGATTCACAAACCATTTGAGGTGATAAAAACAACCCTTGGAGTATTAATCTCCCAAGTCCAAAATTTACTCCTCCCTCGGATCCAATACCTGGAGCAGTTAATCTAGAACAAGCCATTTCGACCAGATTTGAGTCTCCAACTACATATCCTCCTGTAGGAACTATTGTCCCTCCTAAATTTTTAATTAATGATCCTGCTATTATATTTGCCCCATTTACAATAGGCTCAGAATCTTCAACCAATTCCCCATAACAATTATCAACAAAACATATACAATCAGGGCTTATTGAATGGACAAAGGAACAAATTCTCTTGATATCCATGTTTGTTAAAGATTTTTTCCAGCTATAACCACAGCTTTTTTGAATAAAAACTAACTTACAATTTGTATTAATAATTAAATCCTTGGTATTTAAAAAAAATGATTTATCGTCTATAAAATCTAATTGCTTATATTTAATACCAAAATCTATTAAGGAACCAACTTCTTCTCCTCGTAAGCCAATAACTTCCTCGAGAGTATCATAGGGAGAACCAGTAAGAGATATCATGGTATCTCCAGGTCTTAGTATTCCAAATAAAACAGAGCTAATTGCATGCGTTCCGCTTACGAATTGCATCCTTACAGCAGCCTTTTCAGCCCAAAAAAGTTTTGCAAAAATACTATCAATTTTTTCTCTCGAAATATCACCATATCCCACACCAGTTGATTGCTGAAAATGAGATGTTGAAAGTTTTTCATCTTTAAAAATGGCAAGAATATGTTTTAATTTCAAATAAACTTTATTTGATCTCTCAATAAATATTTCTTTTAACTCGTTTTCGCAAGCAAAAACAAATTGTTCAATTTTATGCAAATCATCTGCTTTATTAATCATTCAACTAATATGTAGATTCTTTCTTTAAAACCATATTACGAAGTTCCTCTAAGAAAATATTAGGTCCATGATCATCAAACAATGCTAATTTACGTGAAGTCTCATACAAATCTAAAAGTTCTCCATCAAGTTCCTCTGCAGTATAGTCTTTTAAACCAGCTATTACCTCTGCAAAACGCTCCCTTCTCGAAATCTTTGAGACTGAATAGGCATTCATAATATCATTCTTACAATGACGCCAAGGTCGACTTCTGCAAAAAAAATCTGAAAGAGCTTCACTTAATTGAGATGCTTCTTCATCTTCTATAAACCAATCAAAGGATGAAGGCAAGGGCTTTAAACCAGAAAAAATTTCGAATAATTCGCCTGCCGTTAAAGGATTACCGGAATCATTCTTTAAAGGATATGAAGAGTCTTTCAGTACCTTCCAAAGCTCTGGGTACTCCTCCTCTAATTGATCCCTAATCGATTCTATTCCATGATCAAGAATCATATTGACTTGAGCTAGCGCCAAAAAAACCTCTGGCCCTGGAGAAGAAAGCTTACCATTTCTTAAATTTGAGATTTGTGAATTATGAACTCTCCCTAAATCTAAAATATCTGACAGCAATGGCAAAATTTTATGAGACCAAGCATTACGCTCATGCCAAACATGTATCAAATGAGCCATAGCCCTACGACCCTTTGATAATTTATCGCGATATCCAGTGCTCACGGATAAGTAATTTGATCAATAGTATAGTATGATATTATTTCATATCGGCTCATTTGAAAACTATTAAATATTATGAATCAAGTTTTATTCCAAGAAACAGCAAAGTTATCTAAGCCTGTTCCCCCTGAAAAAGTAATTGATTTACATGAAAAATTTATTGCTCCTTCTTCAGAGACATCAAAATATCCACCTAAGCTCCATAAAACTTGGGGAACAATTTTTTTTATGATTGTTATTCACCTGCTTTCAATTGTTGCTTTACAACCAAAATTCTGGAGCATCCCATCAATAATGAGTTTATTTTTCTTTTATTGGGTAACTGCATGTCTCGGAGTAACTCTTGGCTATCACAGGTTGCTCTCACATAGAGCATTTATTGTTCCACTATGGCTAGAAAGATTTTTTGCTACATGTGGCGCACTAAGCTGTCAACATGGACCCATTGATTGGGTAGGTTTACATAGACATCACCATTCATTTTCTGATACAGAGGTAGATCACCACAATAGTAAAAGGGGGTTCTGGTGGAGTCATATGGGATGGATGTTCGAAGATGTTGAAGCTCTAAAAGCAGTTCCAAAACTAAGCCGAGATCTTATTAAAGATCCTTATTATAGATTTCTTAATAAGTATTTTTTATTCTTACAAATTCCAATTGGATTAACTTTATTTGCAATGGGAGAAAAATTAGGAGTTGGAGGATGGTCAATGGTTTTGTGGGGAATCCCATTAAGGTTAGTAGTTGTTTACCACATAACCTGGCTTGTTAATTCAGCTACTCACTGTTGGGGATCAATAGCTTTTGACAGTGGTGATGAGTCAAGGAATAATGCTTGGGTTGCTGCTTTAACATTCGGAGAGGGATGGCATAATAATCATCATGCTTTTCCTAATTCAGCCAAACAAGGTCTTTTTAAAGGGCAAATTGATCTAACATGGGAGCACATTAAACTTCTTGCAAGATTTGGCTTCGCAAAAAAGATAAAGTTACCCTCAAGGACTTATTATTAAATAAATTAATAAAATATTATGGCTAAAAGAGTTCAAGTTGTATTAACTGAGTCAATTTCAAGCTTAGGAAGAGACGGAGATGTCGTAGACGTTGCTCCTGGTTATGCAAGAAACTATTTATTTCCGTTAGGGAAAGCCGTTAATGTGACCCCATCTGTCCTTAAACAAATAGAAAAGAAAAGAGAAAAAGAAAAAATTGCCGCCGAAAAAGTTAAACAAGAAGCTATTGAATTTAAAACTGCTTTAAAAACAATCGGCAGGTTTTCTATCAAAAAACAAGTTGGCGAGGATGGAGTTTTATTTGGAACAGTCACTAATGGTGATGTCGCTGAAGTGATTAAGTCATCAACTAAAAAAGAAATCGACAGGAGAGATATTACAGTTCCCGATATTCATTCACTTGGCTCATATAGTGTCTCAATCAAATTACACCCTGAAGTAAGTGCGGAAGTTAATATTGAAGTTATAAGTTAAACAATTGGTTGCATATTTTTAAAAATTAGCCAGAGTATATATCTAAGTATTTATAAATATGGTTTCTATCCCATTTCCTAATGATAAACAACGTAAAAAAGATTTTAACAATGATAATACAGGTCTAATCCCTCCACAAAACATACAAGCTGAGGAATCAGTATTAGGTGGGATCTTATTAGATCCGGACGCAATTGGAAGAATAGCCGATATATTAAGGCCTGAAGCTTTTTATATCTCTGCGCATCAAGAAATCTACCGTACAGCTTTAATGCTGCATACCCAGGGAAAACCAACTGATCTTACATCAATGAGTGCATGGCTTGCAGACAATAGAACACTTGAGAAAATCGGAGGAAATAGTAAATTAGTAGAGTTAGTTGAAAACGTTTCATCTACAGCATCGATAGAACAAGTAGCTAATTTAATAAGCGACAAATTTCTACGTAGACAACTTATTAGATCTGGCAATGAAGTAATAGAACTTGGATTTGATCAATCTCAAGCAACAGATGAGGTACTAGATAAAGCAGAACAGAAAATTTTTGAAATTAGTCAAGAAAAACCAAGTAAAGGTCTAACTCAAGCATCTGAGATACTTACCAGCACGTTTAATGAAATTGAAGCGAGATCCCTAGGAACATCAGTAGCTGGAATTCCTGTTAATTTTTATGATTTAGATGCAATGACTCAAGGTTTTCAAAGAAGTGATCTAATAATTGTTGCAGGCAGACCTTCAATGGGTAAAACATCAATGGTTTTAAACTTGGCAAAAAATGTTGCTCAATCACAAGATTTACCTGTTTGCGTTTTTAGCCTTGAAATGAGTAAAGAACAACTTACATATAGACTCCTTTCAATGGAGGTGGGTATTGAAAGTGGAAGACTCAGAACAGGAAGACTTCAACAAGATGAGTGGCCTTTACTTGGTGAGGGGATCAATTCACTTGGAGAATTACCTATATTTATTGACGATAAGCCAAATTTAGGTGTTTTAGAGATGAGATCCCTTTGTAGAAGACTAATGGCTGAACAAGGGAAAGAACTTGGATTAATTGTTATTGATTATTTACAGTTAATGGAAGGAACTACTCCAGATAATAGGGTTCAAGAATTATCGAGAATAACAAGAGGATTAAAAAGTATGGCCAGGGAATTAAAAGTTCCGGTCGTGGCATTATCTCAATTAAGCAGGGGCGTTGAATCTAGAACAAACAAAAGACCAATGTTAAGTGATTTAAGAGAATCTGGATCTATAGAGCAAGACGCTGATTTAGTATTGATGATATATAGAGACGAATACTATAATCCCGAAACAGAAGACAGGGGAATTACAGAAATTATTGTGACCAAGCATAGGAATGGACCTGTTGGAACTGTAAAATTACTATTTGAGCCTCAATATACAAGATTTAGGAATTTAGCAAATTAAAAAATTCATATGGAATTTAAATCAAAACAAAATGAGTCTTTTGATGTGATAGTTATAGGGGGAGGTCATGCTGGATGTGAAGCAGCTATCACATGTGCAAAGCAAGGATTCTCAACTGCATTATTTACGATAAATCTGGACCGAATAGCTTGGCAACCATGTAACCCAGCGGTTGGAGGACCAGCCAAAAGTCAATTAGTACATGAAGTAGATGCTTTAGGAGGAATTATCGGGCAGGTCGCCGATGAAACAGCTATACAGAAAAGAATATTAAACGCAAGCAGAGGTCCGGCTGTATGGGCATTAAGAGCTCAAACAGATAAACGCGAATATTCAAAAAGAATGATAGAAATTCTTCAAAATACTGATAATCTCACTCTGAAAGAAGCAATGATTACAGATTTAGATATTCAAGAAAAGGAATACATTTCTAATAACCATAAAATTAAAAAAAAGAAAATCAAAGGAGTTAAGACTTTCTTCGGAAGCAATTACTCTGCTAAATCAGTAATTATCACAGCAGGAACTTTTCTTGAAGGGAAAATATGGATTGGGAATAAATCAATGTCCGCAGGAAGATCTGGAGAGCAAGCTGCACACGGACTTACTGAATGTTTGCATAATCTAGGTATAAAAACCGAAAGATTAAAAACTGGAACACCTGCCAGGGTTGATAAGCGAAGTATAAAATTTGATCAACTAGATGAACAACCTAGCACTGCAGAAAATAGATACTTTTCATTCCTCCCAAATACTAGAAAGAATATGCGACAAATAAGTTGTTATATAACTAGAACAACTGGTGAAACTCATAAATTAATAAAAGATAATTTACATTTAACTCCTATATATGGGGGGTTTATAGATAGCAAAGGACCAAGATATTGTCCATCAATTGAAGATAAAATTGTAAAATTTGCAGATAAGGAATCACATCAAATTTTTCTCGAACCAGAAGGTATCGATACACCTGAGATATATGTTCAAGGATTTTCTACCGGCTTACCTGAAAATCTTCAATTAGAACTTTTGAGAACCTTGCCTGGTTTAGAAGAATGCACAATGTTAAGACCAGCTTATGCAGTTGAATATGAATATATTCCTGCAACACAGTTAAAGCAATCGCTAGAAACTATTGAAATAGATGGTCTTTTTTCTGCGGGACAAATAAATGGCACTACAGGGTATGAAGAAGCGGCTGCTCAAGGTTTAGTTGCAGGAATTAATGCTATTCAAAAACTCAAAGGATTAGATCCTGTTATATTCTCGAGAGAAAGTAGTTATATAGGCACAATGATTAACGATTTAATTACTAGAGATTTAAAAGAGCCTTACAGAGTGCTTACAAGCAGAAGTGAGTATAGACTTACCTTAAGAGGAGATAATGCGGATAGAAGACTAACCCCACTAGGTTATGAACTTGGATTAATCAGTAATTCAAGATGGGCCCTTTTTCAACAAAAAATTGATGCTATTCGCAAAGAAAAAATAAGGCTTGAAAAAACCAGAATTAAAAGTTCTGATTTAATTGCGACAAAATTAGAGCAAAATTATAACTTTAAAATAAAGGGATCTTCAACCCTAAAAGATCTACTTAAAAAACCTAATCTCAATGCTGAAACACTTCTTACTCATGGCTTAATTGATCAAACACTATCTCGAGAAGTTATAGAAGGAGTTGAAATAGATATTAAATATGAGGGGTACTTAAAAAGACAAAAAAATAATATTGATCAAATAAATAAGCAAACCCTAAAATCTCTTCCACAAGAAATTGACTATAGAAAAATTGATACTTTATCTTTAGAAGCGAGAGAAAAATTAAATTCTATAAAACCAAATAATTTTGGTGATGCATCAAAGATACCTGGTGTTAGCAAAGCTGATTTAACAGCTTTATTAGTTTGGTTAAAAATTAAAGAGCTTAAAAGTAATAATAAACTTATTAAAAAACAGTTATGATCGTGAAAGTTTCTTTAAGTAACACTGAATAATAAACTTTTTCAATCACCTTTAATTTTATGGGAAGAGAAAGCCAGTAACTTTCTAAGTGAAAATAATCTGCCTGAAATTCCAGGTGCCTGGAAACTAATGCTTTTAGGAGATGGCAGTCCTACTCGACATTTGCAGCTTCTAACTAAACAAGAAACAAAAATTGAATTAATTGGAATGAATGAAAATAATCATTTTAAAGGTGAAGGTCCTAAAGAAATTCATCAATTAAAAAAACCATTAATAAGAAGGCAAGTTTGGATAAAAAATAATGAAAGAAAATTAGCTTGGGCTGAGAGTTGGTGGAATATTGAACAAGTAAAAGTTAATCTAACTAATAAAAAAGAACCAATTTGGAAAAATCTCACTCAAGATAGATCTGAATTATTTAGAGAGATAGATACAATTGGACTTGTGAAATCAAATTGGTTGGAAAAAGAATTCTCATGTAAAGGGCCTTTTTGGTCAAGAAACTATAGATTTTTTAGAAATAGAAAACCATTAACAATTATTAGAGAAGTTTTCAATCCATATATAGAAAAATGGATTGGAGATTCTGATATTAAAAAATTTGAAAATTTATATTCTTCTTCTTCTTGATTTTGGAAAACTTTTGGTTTTTGGGGTTCTAATAATTTCATTATCTCTTTCAGGATTAATTTCTTGTCTTTCATTAGTAGACCTCTGCCACTTATTAACTTTAAAATCAGTTTCTTCTGGCCAATCGTCAACTGGGTATAAAAGTCTTGCGGATTTATTTGAAACAGGTTCATTTAATTCTCTTAATGATCTAGCCTCTAAAGGCCTTTTGTTATTAAAATTTTCTTTTGTAGATTCTGAGTCTATATCTCTACTGAAATATTTAAATTGATTACTATTTTCATTCTCATCATACCAATCCTCAAAATCCTCGTCTTCAAAAATAGAATCAATCTTATTACTTACCCATCTGCCCATATCTTTGACATTTGCACGAGACAATCTATTAAACCTTCCTCTCCTTCTACTGCCTGGTCTTGTACCAGATACTCCGTCGACAAATTGTCGCCCTGCTTCAAAAAATTGATCCACTTTTTTATCAAGATTACCAATCTCAAAATTATTCTTATTATTCCTTCTTCTTGATGATTCCATAGGATAATTTTAAACCCAAATTAATCTAAATTATGTAAAAAAGCATTTTTAGAAACATAATCAATTTAAAAATCATTAATCAAAGATAATCAAGCATTTTTTATTCCATAAACCATTAAAAAAAAGATTACAACATTTTTTGCATGCAATATTTTTCATCCTTTTTCTATATAAATATTGATTACCACAATTAAGGCAAACTCCCACATATTTTAATTCTTTTCTTAAAACTGGAAAATTATGCTTAATTGTTACTTTGAAATTGTTCTGTTGCAAATTAATTTGCTCCATTTTACTTATAAAATTGATTCCATGAATTTCATTTATATTTAAAATCCGATCTATCCAAGCATGTATCATCTCATGACATAAAGTACTATGGATATTTTGCAATTCTGAATTTGCTAAAACTGGTTTGGATAGAATTATTTCTGACTGTATAGTTCCCTTGGTTTTTATTCTTTTATAAAAACCTGCAGTAGTTCTTAATCTATTATCACTCCATTTAATCTTTACGATTGGTTCTTGATTAATTGTTAAAGTATTTTCAAAAAATAATTTATTGAACTTATGAAATATTGGGATGAGAGGAATTACTGCCACTATAAATAAAATTTATTATTATTTTGACAAATAAAACCATCAAAATCGATTTATTTCCCTAAAGTATTAAAAAAACTATCATTATGGACGCAACACTAGTTAAAGATATTGGAGTTAAAGCCCTTTTGGCTGGCGGAGCAGTTTTAATTTCTTTTTGGACCTTTAATGCTGTTAAACTTGTTATCCGAGCTAGAGGAATTAATCCCCTAGTAAGAAAATTCTTTGATCAGATTGCTGCAGGTAGAATTGACGCTGCATATGGATTAACAAGCAAAACTTATAAAACTCATGTAAAAAGGCAAGATTTTTTAAAATTTCTAGCCAGCTTAAATTTAAATAAATATAGAAATTTAAAATCTGGTACACCTAGAATCGAAGAAGATCAAATTATCATTACTCTTAATCTGAAAACCGAAGATAAAAAAGAAGAGCTACCATTAGACTTCACCTTCTCACAAATTGATAATGACTGGAAAATTGACAGAATATCAAAAGCAAAATAACTAATTAAATCAGTGGATAAAGAAATCGTTAATAAACTAAGAATTATTGAATTAAAAAAATTAATTGATGATGCTAACTACTCTTATTACACATTAGATAAACCTGAAATTGAAGATTCTTTATATGACAGCCTATATAGAGAATTGATTACCATTGAAAATGATTTTCCTAATCTTAAAACGGAAGATAGCCCAACCAATAGATTAGGTGGTCAAATTTCAAAAGGTTTCTCGAAAGTAATACATTCAATTCCACTTTATAGTCTAGATAATGCCTTTAACTATAAAGAACTTAAAGACTGGATCAATAAAATAAAAAAAATATTAAGAGAGAAAAATCAAACAGATATTATTAATAATTTTTTAATAGCAGAATTGAAAATTGATGGGAATGCAATAGCTTTAAAATATGAAAATGGTTTACTAAAAAATGCAGCTACACGAGGAGATGGGAAAGAAGGAGAAAATATTACTAATAATGTGAAAAGAATTAGATCTATACCTTTAAAATTAAGAATTAAAAACCCACCAAAAATACTAGAAGTTAGAGGTGAAGCATTTATATCAAACAAATCATTTAAGCTTATTAATAAAGAAAGAGAAGTTAACAACGAAACTCTATTTGCAAATCCCAGAAATGCATGCGCAGGATCCTTAAGACAACTAGATCCAAAAATAGTAGCGAAAAGAAATCTAGACTTCTTTGCATATCAAGTTCATTATCCGGAGGATTTCCATAATCAAAAATCTTATAACTATCATTCTGAAAGATTAAAATATCTAAAAGCATGTGGTTTTCGAATTAATGAAAATTCAAAATTATTAAAAGACTTTGATGAATTAGATAAATATTGCCAATTTTGGGAAAAAGAGAGAAAGAATATTGATTATGAAACTGATGGTATTGTCTTTAAAGTTAATAATATTTATTTACAAAAAATTTTAGGCTTTACTCAAAAAGCACCTCGATGGTCTATTGCTCTAAAATTTCCAGCAGAAGAAGTCTCTACGAAAATCAAAGACTTAAGTTTTCAAATCGGCAGGTCTGGAGCTATAACACCAGTTGCAAATTTCGAACCAGTTCAACTTGCTGGAACTACAGTTTCAAGAGCTACCTTACATAATTTCGATAGATTTGAAGAGTTAAATATACATAATTACGATACAATCGTAGTAAGAAAAGCAGGTGAAATTATACCCGAAGTAGTAAAAGTAATAGATAAGTTAAGAGTTAAAGGATCAGAAAAATTTTTATTTCCCATAGTATGCCCATCTTGCGGAGAAAATTTACAAAAAAATATTAAAGAAGCTGCTACAAGATGTGTTAATAAAAATTGTCGATCAATTCTAATTGGTCAACTTAAGCATTGGGTTAGTAAACCAGCAATGAATATTGATGGTCTTGGTAATAAAATTATTGAACAATTATTTGAAGCTAAATTAATTTCTAACATTTATGACATATATAATTTAAATTACACAAAATTACAATCCTTAGAAAGGATGGGAGATAAATCAATCTCAAATTTACTTTTAGCTATTGAAAGTTCAAAAACTAAATCTTGGGGAAAGAAGCTATATGCTCTAGGAATTAATCATATTGGTGAAGTAACTGCAAAAAATATATGCTCTAAATTCAATTCAATTGATGAATTAAAAAAAGCATCTTTAATTAATCCTAAAATGCTAGAAAATATTAATGGCGTTGGGATAGAAATTATTGATGCATTACGCAATTGGTTTTTAGATAAAAATAATATTAATTTAATTGATAATTTGATTTCAAAAGGAGTCAATTTTGATTTTAATGATAATTTACTTTCACAAGAAATAAATTCAAATATACATAGCAAACAATTTGTAATAACAGGAAAATTTCAACAATTCAAAAGAGATCAAATTATTGAAAAAATAGAAGAACAAGGAGGTTTTGTAAAAAGCGCAATAAGCAAGAGTATTAATCACTTAATTGCTGGTGAAAAGCCTGGCAGTAAATTGAATAAAGCGAAAGAACTTGATATTAGTATAATTAATGAATTAGATTTGATTAATTTTCTTAAAAATGAAGAATAAAAAAATATACCGATTAATAAAGACTGAATGTGGTCGAGCAAAATATGAAAATTTAATTCTCAATAAAACATTATTTGGAAAAATAAGACTTTATTGGTTTATTTTTTTTGCAACTTTAAAAGATATAAATATAAAAGATTAATTTTCAGAAGATTCTTTTATGACTTCATTAGAATATTTTGTCAAAAAGTAAACGATTAAAAATGTTGAAACTATACTTATTATTGTTGTTGTAGTGTTACCATTTAATTTTAAATTTTTTATCTCCTCTAAGTTATTTGACAAACTTCCAAGAGCACAATACAGATAGGTCCCAGGAATAATAAATAACAAGCCTATAGAAAAGTCTTTATAACTTACTTTATTTAAACCATAAAAATAATTAAGAATACTAAAGGGGAAAAGAGGAGATAATCGAGTAAGAATTATTAATTTTAAACCCCCTTTATTGATAATTTTTTCTAAAAGTTTGATTTTAGGAAATCTACTAATTATTGTCTCAATCTTTTTAACAAAATATTCTTTAGCAAGGAAAAAGGATATCGATGCTCCTATGAAAGCACTTAAAAAGACAACAATTGAGCCGAAATATGGACCATACAAAAAACCTGCTAACAACGACAACCAAGAAGCGGGTAAAATTAATAAAACAGAAATTATATAAAAAAATACAAAAGTAACAATACCCCATCCAGTATCCAAATAAAATAAAAAATTTAAAAAATTATCGATTAGAAAAGACATTAATCTAGCATTTTTAATTTTTGAATAATAGATTTTGATTGGGAGTTGGCTTCATCTAATTTTAATTTGCATTCATTAACAATATCTTTGGGGGCTTTTTCTACAAAATTTTTATTTTCAATTCTTTTACTAAGAACCTCAATTTCTTTATTAACTTTAGAAAGATCATTTGTAAGTCTTTCTCTAAGAATATCTAAATTTATGATTCCCTCGAATGGTAAATAAACCTCTAGATCTCCTACGATTCCAGAAAATGATTTCGCATAATCTTTTTTATTGATTTCAGCCTCTTGAAATATATAAACATTTTCTGACTTAGTAAATAACTTAATATCTGAGGCTAACTTGGTTAAGAAATTCAATAATTTTGAATTATTAGAGATTAAATATATTGAAATCAATTGCGAAGGTTTGAGTCCTATTTCAGCTCTAAGATTCCTGATTAATCTAATAATTTCAAAAAATTCTTCAAAAGACTTTTCTAAATCATTATTTATATGATCACTAGAAATTGATGGCCATTTTTGCAATGATAATAATTTATTTTGAGAATGATTATTCAATGCATGCCAAAGTTCCTCTGTGATATGAGGCATAAAAGGATTAAGCATTATTAAAATATCATTCAAGATATGTATTAATAAATTTTCATCATTAGAACGACTGCTAGATTCATTTGCATTAAATCTTGGTTTTAAAAACTCAACATACCAATCACAAAAGTCATTCCATGTGAATTCATAAATAAGCTTAGCGGCCTCGCCTAATTTATAATTATGTATAAGATCCGTTACTTTATTTTTAGTTTTATTTAATCTAGATAAAATCCATTGATCTGATAATTCTAATTTATTTGATTCAAATTCTATCTTTTCTATATTTACATTTTTAGTAGTATTAATCAACGCGAATTTAGTAGCATTCCAAAGCTTATTTGCAAAATTTCTAGAAGCTTCTACTGTAGATGATGTTTGCTTTTTTCTATCAAAATCTAACCTTATATCTTGCCCAGCTCCTGCAACTTCACGTATTAAAGCGAAGCGCAAAGCATCTGATCCATACTTTTCAATTAACAATAAAGGATCTATTCCATTTCCTGCACTTTTACTCATTTTCTTATTATTTTCATCTCTTACAAGGCCATGAATATATACATCTTTAAATGGAATTTTTGCAGTAAATATATTTCCCATCATTGTCATCCTCGCCACCCAGAAAAAAATAATATCAAAACCAGTTACCAGTAAACTATTGGGATACCACTTTTGAAAATCTTTACTATCTGTTGAAGGCCATCCCAAAGTAGAAAAAGGCCAAAGACCACTTGAAAACCATGTATCTAAAACATCTTTATCTCTAACAAGTTTGATATTTAATCCAAATTTTTCTTTAGCAATATTTAATGCTTCATTTTCATCATGAGCTATTACATAAGGTGTGCTCTGATCTACTTTATCTTCTGAATCATTTAAAACATACCATGCTGGTATTTGGTGGCCCCACCATAACTGTCTACTTATACACCAATCATTAATGTTGGTTAGCCAATCTTTATATACCTTTTGCCATCTCAAAGGAATAAAATTAGGTTCATTGGAATTTAGTTTATCGAGACAATCTGAGGATATATTCTCCATTTTTAAAAACCACTGAGTTGATAAAAGTGGTTCAATTGGAACCTTTCCCCTGTCAGAGAAAGGAACAGTATGTGTATAATTTTCAATCTTAGTAAGCAATCCTATATCATCTAATTCTTGAATTATTTGTTTTCTAGCTTGGAATCTATCAAGATTCTCAAATTTACCTGCATTATTATTCAAAGTACCATCTTTGTTCATTATATTTATTTGCTTTAAATTATTTCTTTTGCCAATTTGAAAATCATTAGGATCATGAGCAGGAGTAACTTTTACACAACCAGTTCCAAAGCTCATATCCACATGCGAATCACCAACAATTGGAATTTCTCTATTAACGAATGGAACCTTTACGTACTTACCAATTAAATTTTGATATCTTTTATCTTCTGGATTTACTGCCACAGCTGTATCTCCTAATAAAGTCTCTGGCCTTGTAGTGGCAACTTCGAGATATTGATCCTCAACATTTTGATCATCCATAATCAAAGGATATTTAAAATGCCAAAGAAATCCGTTAACCTCTTGCATTTCTACTTCTAAATCACTAACGGCAGATTGAGAGGAGGGACACCAATTCACCAAGTATTCACCTCTATAAATAAGATTTCTTTTATGCAATAAAACAAATGCCGATACTACAGCTTTATTTAACTGATCATCTAAAGTGAATCTTTCTCGCCCCCAGTCAACGGAATAACCAATACTTTTGAGCTGAGAAACAATATTACCTCCACTTTCCTCTTTCCATTTCCATGCTCTTTTCATAAACTCTTCTCTTCCAATCTCTTCTAGATCTAATCCCTCTTTTTTAATTTGTTTTTCAAGAATAGTTTGCACCGCAATAGAAGCATGATCTGTTCCCGGTAAACATAATACATTCTTACCTCTCAACCTTTGAAATCTAACTATGACGTCAATTAAAGCAGTATTAAAAGCATGCCCCATATGAAGCGACCCAGTAACATTAGGCGGTGGGATTACTATACAAAAAGGCTCACCTCCTTTCTCAGAATCTGCATTAAAAGCTTTGAATTTTGCCCAATTATTCTGCCATTTTTGCTCTATATCTGAAGGATCATAACTTTTTAAGGTAAAATCATCTTTTTCAATATTCATCTTAAATTACAAATTTCAAATTACCTCTTACTATCTTATATTGGTCTGTGCAAATAATTACTCATAATTCTTTTTTTCGTTTTTTTGATAAAAGTTTAAAAATCAAATCAAAAGCTTAAAACCAGAACCACAAGAACATCTTAAAGAGTTCTCTGGAGAAGATATCAAAAAACCTCCTCCACTTAAATCTCCATAGTAATCAAGAACTAACCCTTTAAAAAGAGAAAATTTTGCAGAATCTGCAAATAATGTTACTCCTTCAGTTCTTGAAATTGGAGAACCATTACAATCTCCAGGCTTTAGCCGAATATGTAACCATCCTTCATTATCTAGATCATTAATCAGATCAATAAACATTTGCCCAGGGGTTCCAGCAAAAGAAGCCTGCCTTGATAATTCAGCAGCTGCAGATTTACTAATAGAAAGATTAACAATCTCTGGCATATGAAATTTTTACTTTAATGGGCGATCCAGGGTTCGAACCAGGGACATCCTGCTTGTAAGGCAGGCGCTCTACCGCTGAGCTAATCGCCCTTCTTCTTCCTATTCTAATAGATTAAGTAATAAGTTTTGAAATTAATATTCAAATATTTCAACTTTAAGGCAAAATTGAATTAATAATAAATATATTTTATGGATAATAAAGAGAAGTTGAGAAAATTTGAAGATTATAAGTTTGATACTTTAAATGAATTCAAAGAATTATTAGATAATATCAATGCTATTCGAAATAAAGAGGAAGGATGTCCATGGCATAAATCACAAACCCATCAAACTCTTTTGCCATATCTATTAGAAGAGAGTTATGAATTTATAGAGGCCTTAGAGAAACAAGATAAGATTAATATGAAGGAAGAATTGGGGGATCTTTTATTACAAGTAATGCTCCATTCAGATATTGAATATGAGAAAGAAGTATTTTCTATTAAAGATGTAATTCATTGTTTGAATAAAAAAATCAAATATCGACATCCACATGTCTTTCAAAAAAAAGAAAAGATTTCTAAAGAAAAAGCCGAGAAAATTTGGGAACAATTAAAACAAAATACACATAAAGTAGCATATGAAGATTCTTTAAGTTCTAGCCTGATTTCAAAATTAAAATATTTAGAACCTATTAAGGGAACGGAAATAATTTCCGACGAGGTAAGTAAATATGGATTTGCATGGGAAAATTATAGTCAAATTCTAGATAAGATTAATGAAGAATTAGGGGAACTTAAGGAGGCTCTAGAAAATAAAGATGAACAATCTATTAAAGAAGAGATGGGAGATGTTTTTTTTACTTTAATTAACCTATCATTTTTCCTTAATATAAAAAGCCAAGAAACTCTTAATCAAGCAAATAAAAAATTTATCAAAAGATTTGCATTTATTGAAGAAAAATTAGATGATAAAATAGATAAAGTCACTCGAAATGAATTGAAGAGACTTTGGGAATTAGCAAAAAAAGATTAAATAATTAAAAATGAATAATGATCAAATTTGGATAGATGAAAATCACAAAGATTCGCGATATGGATTAAAAGGAAAATTAGTAGTTAGGAAAAAAACTGCATATCAAGAGATCATTATATTAAAAACATTTGAATATGGAAATGCTCTAATGCTTGATGGATGTTGGATGACTTCAGATAGAGACGAAAAGTATTACCATGAATGCTTAGTACATCCAGCATTAAGTAACTTATCAAAAATAAATACAGTTCTTATAATTGGAGGGGGAGATGGAGGAACACTTAGAGAATGCTTGAAATATAAAGATATAACAGCAATTGATTTAGTAGAAATTGATGAAGAAGTAATAAATTTATCAAAACATTTTCTCAAGAAAGTAGGAGGTAATTCATGGTTAGATAAACGACTAAAAATAAATATCTGCGATGGATGTAAATGGGTAAAAAATATTAAAAATAATTATTACGATGCAATTTTAATAGACTGCTCTGACCCTTCAGACTTTGCAAATGGATTATTTAGTACTGATTTTTATAAAGAATGCAAAAGAATTCTTAAAGAGAAAGGTATTTTAGCCACACAAAGTGAATCTCCAGAATCATTTAAAAAGATTCATATTGAAATTATTCAATCTTTAAAATCTATTTTTAAAACATCATCAACAATGTATGCTTTTGTACCTTTTTATCCAAGTGGGATATGGAGTTGGACTTTTGCCTCTAACAATGAGAAGGATTTCTTAATTCCGAAACATAATCAAATTAAATCGATAGAAAATAGCTGTGATGTTTGGAATTTAAATTATCAAGAGGGTGCACTTAAAATGATTCCAAATAAAATCTTAAAAGAACTTTTTAAGCAAAATACTAATGATTAATAACAAACTATTTGAAAAAGAAGGGCCTATTTTTATGGGTTCTAACAAAACGAATATGGATCTTAATATAGGAATATTTGGTGTTAATTATGACGGAACTACCTCTTATAAATCTGGCACCAGGTTTGGACCAAATGCTATAAGGATGGCTAGTCAAAGTTTAGAAACATATTGCCCCATTCTTAATAAAGATCTCAATGAATTAGGTTATTTAGATTTTGGATCATTATCAATAGACTTAACTAATACTGAATCTGTAATTAATAAAGTTAATTATGCGACAAAACATATTATTGATAAAAATCTTAAGCCACTCTTATTTGGAGGAGAGCATTCCATCACAACAGGAGTAGTTCAGGCACTGATAAAAAAATATCCTGATCTAATACTTTTACAATTAGATGCTCATGCTGATCTAAGAGATTCATATTTAAATAATAAATTTAGTCATGCTTGCACCATGAAAAGATGTTTTGAGATTTTACCAAAACAAACAATTTTTCAAATTGGTATAAGAAGTGGAACAAAAGATGAGTTCGATTTCATGAGAAATAAAACTCAACTAATTAAGTTTGAAGAAAAAAAAGATATAAAATTGCTAAATGAAAAATTGTCTAATTTTAAATCTTCACCTATCTATTTAACTGTAGATTTAGATTGGTTTGACCCTAGCTTAGTTCCTGGTACAGGTACACCTGAGCCTGGGGGATATTTCTGGAAAGACTTTGAAAGTATTTTAAAAATATTAAATCAATATAAACTTATAGGGGCTGACATTGTTGAATTATCTCCAGAGTTAGATTCCAGCGGAGTAAGTAGTATCGTCGCTGCAAAAGTTGCTAGAAGCTTAATTATGACTTTAGACAATCTGTAAAAAAAAGAATTAATTTAATAAAAAAGATAGATTAAATTAACGAAATATCAAATGGAACTTCTCAAAAGCCCTCTCCACGAAAAATATCAGGCATCTGGAGCAAAATTAATAAATTTTGCTGGCTGGGAAATGCCTATTACATTTTCAGGATTAGTAGAAGAACATGAAGCCGTTAGAGATAGTGCTGGATTCTTTGATATTTCTCATATGGGCGTAATTTCAATTAAGGGAACAAATCCAAAAGAAATTATTCAAAAGTTTTTTCCAACAAATCTCTATTCAATTACAAAAGGCCAAAGTTGTTATTCATTACTTCTCAACAATGCTGGTGGAATAATTGATGACTTAATAATATATGATTTAGGTTTACAAGAAAAAGATATTTCAGAGATTTTCTTAATAGTCAATGCAAGTCGTTATGAAGCTGATTTTGAATGGTTAAGTAAAAATTTAAATAACAATAATATTCAAATTTCTAATGCAAAACAGAGTAATGCTTTGTTAGCAATACAAGGTAAAAAAGCGTATGAGTATTTTGAAGAATGGTCTGGATATTCAATAAAACATTTACATAACTTTGGATGTGAATATCAACCATTAAAAAAATTTCAAGATTGTAAAAAAATATTCATCTCTAAAACTGGCTATACAGGAGAAGATGGTATAGAAATATTATTACCTAAAAATCTTTCTATCAATTTATGGGAATTTTTACTATCAAAAGGTTTATTACCTTGCGGTTTAGGTTCAAGAGATACCCTAAGATTAGAAGCAGGTATGCATCTTTACGGACAAGATCTTAATGAAGAAACAAACCCTTATGAAGCAGGGCTAGGATGGGTTGTTCATTTAGAAAACCAGCATGATTTCTTTGGAAGAGAGTCTCTGGAAAAGATCTCACAAAATGGAATTAAAAGAAAATTAGTTGGAATTAAAGTTTTGGGTAAGGCAATAGCCAGAAAAGGTTGCGAAATATTCCATGAGAATAAAAAAATAGGTGAGATCACAAGCGGAAGCTGGTCACCGACGTTAAAAGAACCTATCGCTTTAGGATATATCAATACATATTATGCAAAGTCTAATACTGAAGTAGATATAAGAATAAGAGGTAAATTATTTAAAGGTATTATTTCTAAAAGAGGATTCTATAAAAAAAATTACTAAATTAACACTTAAAGAATTATCATTAATATAAATAAAAATTTAAATTCTAAATGCGAAACACAATTTGTGAAGATCTTAATATTTCAGATATCGGTAAAGATGTAAACCTCTCTGGATGGGTTGATAGAAGAAGAGACCATGGTGGAGTGATTTTTATAGACCTGAGAGATCATAGCGGCTATTTGCAATTAACATTTAATCCTGAAGATGGAAATAAACTTTTTAAGAAAGCAGAAAACTTAAGAAATGAAACCGTAATATCTGTGACTGGAATTATTACAGAAAGGCCAACAGAATCAATTAATGAAAATATCCCAACAGGCAAAATAGAACTAAATGTAAAAGAATTAAAAGTTCTTAATGAAGTAAAAAATAATTTACCATTCCCAGTGTCTATTTATGATGATGAAAATACAAAAGAAGAGCTTAGGATAAAATATCGATATCTTGATTTAAGAAGGGGCAAATTAATAAAAAATCTTAAGACAAGGCATCAAATAATAAAAGTTGCAAGAAAATTTCTTGATGAAAATGGGTTTACTGAAATAGAAACACCTTTATTAACCAAATCCACCCCAGAAGGAGCAAGAGATTTTTTAGTGCCTTCTAGATTATCAAAAGGTGATTTTTTTGCTTTACCTCAATCTCCACAACTTTATAAACAACTTTTAATGATTGGAGGATTAAATAATTATTATCAAATTGCAAAATGTTTTAGAGATGAGGATCTTAGAGCAGATAGACAACCAGAATTTACTCAATTGGATATAGAGATGAGTTTTATTGAAGAAGAAGAAATAATTAATTTTAATGAAAGATTAATCAAAAAAATCTGGAAGGATATTTTAAATATTGATTTAATTAATAATTTTCCAAGAATGACTTGGAAAGAAGCTATGGATAACTATGGAACAGATAGACCAGATACAAGATATGAAATGTTGCTAAAGAATGTAAGCTCTATTATGGGAGATATAGGTTTTAATATTTTTACCAAAACTATAGATTCAGGTGGAGAAATTAAATGTATTACAGTAAAAGAGGGGAACTCAAGCATAAGTAATGTAAGAATAAAACCAGGAGGTGATATTTTTAAAGTTGCTCAAGAAGCAGGTGCTGGAGGTCTTGCTTTTATAAGAGTAAAAGAAAATGATATTGATACCATAGGAGCCATAAAAAATGGTTTAAATAAATCAAAAATAAATCAATTATTAGAACTTACTGGAGCAGAATCAGGCGATCTAATACTTTTTGGAGCAGGCCCAACAGCAATTGTTAATCAATCTCTTGATAAAGTTAGACAATACCTAGCTAAGGAATTAGACATTCTCAAAACAAAGAATAATAAGTGGAATTTCTTATGGATAACTGATTTTCCAATGTTTGAGAGAAATGATGATGAGAATAGATTAGAAGCATTACATCATCCTTTTTGTGCTCCAAAAGAAATAAAAATCAATAATGAAAATGAATCAAATCATAAACTTGAAAGTTCCATAGCTCAAGCATATGATTTGGTTCTTAATGGCCTTGAATTAGGCGGAGGTTCAATACGAATACATCAATCAGAATTACAAAAAGAAGTTTTAAAAACAGTTGGTCTTTCTGAAGCAGAAATTAATGATAAATTTGGTTTTTTAATTGAAGCTCTTGAAATGGGTGCACCTCCACATGGAGGAATTGCATTTGGACTTGATAGAATTGTAATGCTAATGATTGGAGCTGATTCAATAAGAGAAACAATTGCTTTTCCAAAAAATCAACAATCCAAATGCTTACTAACTAAAGCTCCATCAATTGTTTCAAAAGCACAATTAAAAGAACTTGAAATTGAAATAACAGTTGAAGAATAATAATAATTTATGGTTGTTAAATAGAATATCTGGTACAAATACAAAAAGGGAGGTTGAGCTTTTTTAAAAAATATTTAATGTCAAAATTTGTATTTGTGACTGGTGGAGTTGTATCTAGTATCGGTAAAGGTATAGTCGCTGCTAGCCTGGGGAGACTATTAAAATCTAGAGGTTATAGTGTTTCCATTCTTAAGCTCGATCCTTATTTAAATGTTGACCCTGGGACAATGAGTCCATTCCAGCATGGTGAAGTGTTCGTAACAGAGGATGGAGCAGAAACAGATTTAGATCTTGGTCACTACGAAAGATTCACAGATACAGCCATGAGTAGATTAAATAGTGTTACTACTGGATCAATATATCAATCTGTAATAAATAAAGAGAGAAGGGGCGACTACAATGGTGGTACGGTTCAAGTGATTCCCCACATAACAGGGGAGATAAGAGAAAGAATACACCGTGTAGCTGCAAATAGTAATGCTGATGTTGTAATTACAGAAATTGGAGGAACTGTTGGAGACATAGAATCACTTCCTTTTTTAGAAGCAATAAGAGAGTTTAAAAATGATGTAGATAAGAATGATGTAGCATATATTCATGTCACTTTGTTACCTTACATCAAGACCTCTGGAGAAATTAAAACAAAACCTACTCAACATTCAGTTAAAGAACTAAGATCTATTGGAATACAGCCTGATTTACTCGTTTGTAGAAGCGATAAAAAAATTAATGATGGTTTAAAGAAAAAAATTAGTGGTTTTTGCGGAGTAAATATAAGCTCCGTGATTGAAGCATTAGACGCTGACAGTATATATTCGGTACCATTATCCCTTAAGAATGAAGGATTATGTAGAGAAACATTAAAGTATTTAGAATTTAGAAAACAAAGAATGTGACTTAGAGGATTGGAAGCAATTAGTTCATAATTTACGAAATCCAGGTAAACCAATCAAGGTTGCTTTAGTAGGAAAATATATAGATCTTGGTGACGCATATTTATCTGTAGTAGAAGCTTTAAAGCATGCATGCATAGAAGAGAAAGTATTTCTTGATCTTAAATGGGTAAGTGCTGAAAGAATTGAAGAAAATAATGCAGAGGAATATTTAAAAGATGTTGACGCTATTGTCGTTCCCGGAGGATTTGGTAATAGAGGAGTAAATGGTAAAATAGCTGCAATAACATTTGCTAGAGAGAAGAACATTCCTTTTCTAGGCTTATGCCTTGGAATGCAATGTGCTGTAATTGAATGGGCAAGAAATATCGTTGGATTAACAGATGCATCAAGTTCTGAGTTAGATCCACAATCAAAAAATCCTGTCATTCATTTATTGCCTGAACAGCAAGATATTATTGATCTTGGGGGGACAATGAGATTAGGCGTTTACCCATGCAGACTTCAAAAAGAATCCAAAGGTAAAAGTCTTTATGATGAAGATGTTGTCTACGAGAGACATAGACATCGCTATGAATTTAATAATTCTTATAAACAAACTTTTCTTGATTCAGGTTATAAAATAAGCGGTACATCTCCAGATGGGAGACTAGTTGAGTTAATTGAATTAACTAATCACCCTTATTTTCTTGCATGTCAATATCATCCCGAATTTCTATCTAGACCAGGCAAACCTCATCCACTATTTAAAGGATTAATAGATGCTGCAAAAAAACTTTAATGTAAACGTTTAATTTTAAAGTAAAAAAATTAAATGACAAAATATCTGCCTATTGTTGAAAAATTCCATTCACTTCAAGGTGAGGGTTTTCATAGCGGTAAAAGTGCATTTTTTATAAGATTAGCAGGATGTGAAGTAGGCTGCCCATGGTGCGACACAAAGCATTCTTGGAACAGCAAAAAATATCCTTTATTCTCAATTGATACTCTACTCTCAGAAATTCTAGAAGTAAGATTAAAAGGAGCCTCCTTTATTGTTCTTACAGGAGGTGAACCTCTTCAACATAATTTAGATGATTTCTGTAAAATCATTAAAAACGAAACTAATACTAAAAAAAACAATTCTATAAAAATTCATATTGAGACAAGTGGGGTAAATAATTTTTCAGGTTTTTATGATTGGATAACTTTATCTCCCAAGAGACATAAACCCCCTAAAGATTATTTTCTGGAAAAATGCAACGAAATTAAAGTTATAATTAATGATTCAAAAGACATTCAATTCGCTCAAGATATTAAAGAAAAAGTCTCAAAAATCAAAAAACAAACAAATACATACAAAGAAAAAAAATTTTTTGTGCAACCTGCATGGGATAGCAACAAAGGATATAGACTTGCAATAAATTTTGCCAAAGCTAATCCTGATTGGACTCTTAGTCTTCAAACTCATAAGTATTTAAGTATTCAGTAAATAATGAACATTACCAGAAGAAAAGTGATTATTCTTGCCTCTGGAGGTTTGGATTCATCGACTGTCGCAGGAATAGCGAAAAGTTCTGAAGCTGAGATTTACGGATTATCTTTTGATTATGGCCAAAGACATAATAAAGAATTACAGGCTGCAAAAAAAATAGCTAAGCACTTTAAATTTAAGGACTTAAAAATAGTTAATATAGATTTATCTTTATGGGGCGGATCGTCTTTAACAGACAAAAAAAAGCTAATTCCAAATAAAGGTATTAATAAAAATATAATTCCAAATACGTATGTTCCTGGTAGAAATACTATTTTTATTTCTGTAGCATTAAGTTATGCAGAAGCAATAAATGCTGATTTTATAGGGCTAGGAGTCAATGCTTTAGACTACTCAGGTTATCCAGATTGCAGGCCTGACTATATTAAACAATTTCAAAAATTAGCAAGTCTCTCAAATAAAAGAGGAAGAGAAAATAAACCTATAAAATTATGGACACCACTTCTTGATTTAAATAAAGAGGAAATCATTGAAATGGCTTTTGTTCATAATGTACCTATTGAAGCAACTTGGAGCTGTTATGAGGGAGGGCGCACACCTTGTGAAAAATGTGATAGTTGTAGAATAAGAATTAAAGCATATGAGAACTGGTTGAGCAAAAGATAAAAATGAAAATTAATTCAATACAAATTAATGATTGGATTGAACCTGAATATTTAGCACATTTTTTATCATCAAAATTCGGAGAGAATGGCCTTTCATGGTTAGATAGTGATGGAAGTGATAATGGTAGATATTCTTTTTTAGGAATACAACCAAAAAAAATAATATATTCTCGAAATAAAACAAATGAGGCTGACTTTGATAATCCCTTTGAAAAACTTAAAAAAATTGAAGGAGGTTTTTGGATAGGATGGCTAAGTTATGAAGCAGGTTATTGGTTAGAACCGAAAAATCCATGGCATCTATCTGAATTTGCAACATTATGGATTGCATCATACGATCCAATAATTAAATTCAATCTATTAAATAAAGAAATCACTATAGAAGGTACTGAGATAAGTGAATTAAAAAAATATGAAAAACTTATAAAAGAAATAAATATCCCTTCTGTGAAAGAAAATATAAATAAGATCCTATACTTTGATTTTTCAAAGATAAATCTAAATAAAATTAGTAGTCAATTCAAGAAAAATATTATTAAAATCAAAAAGCTTATAGAAGAAGGAGATATTTTTCAAGCAAATTTAACAACAAAATGTGAATTAGAAGCATTAGATGACTATAAATATTTAGATATATATTCAAAAATAAGGGCTAAATTAAAAGCTCCATTTGGAGGAATTATTATCAGTAATATTAAAGAAGCAGTTCTATCGACTTCACCTGAAAGATTTATACAAACAGATATTAATAGAAATGTTGAAACAAGACCAATAAAAGGAACCAGGCCAAGAAATAAAGATTGCGAGCTAGATTCATTAAATGCTATTGATTTAATAACAAATGAAAAAGATCGAGCTGAGAATATAATGATAGTTGATTTACTCAGGAATGATCTTAGTAAAGTTTGTGAAAAAGGAAGTGTATCAGTATCAGAACTTCTTAAATTAGAAAGTTATCCTAAAGTACATCATCTTACATCTGTAATAAGAGGAAAAATTAAAAAAGATAAGACTTGGTTGGATTTATTAAAAGCATGTTGGCCGGGTGGTTCAATCACAGGGGCTCCAAAAATCAGAGCTTGTAAAAGAATTTATGAACTTGAAAAATTTGATCGAGGGCCTTATTGTGGTTCTTTTATAAAAATTGATTGGTATGGTTGTTTAGATAGTAATATTCTTATAAGGTCATATATTCTGAAGAATAAAAAAATAAAAATTCATGCAGGTTGCGGAATAGTGAATGATTCAATACCAACAGAAGAGGATGCAGAACTTAAATGGAAAATATTACCATTAATTGAATCATTAAAATGATTAAAAATATTGGCTGGAAAAATGAAAAATGGCAAAAAATAGATGATATTAAAATATCAATAAAAGATCGAGGATTACGATTCGGTGATGCGATATTTGAAACTATTTTAATTAAAAACAAAAAACCAGTTTTCTTAGATGAACATATTCAAAGATTTAAAAATAATTTAAAGATTTTGAAATTTGATACTATTATTGATGATCTTTTACTTCAAAAAATAATACTGGATGGTATTAATAAATTAAATATTAAAAAAGGAGAATATGGCTCGATAAGGATTAATTATTCACGAGGAATAAATATAACTCGTTCAATCAAAGTTGACTCTATTGAATCAAGTTTCAATATAAATAATTTATGGATAGAATTTTATACCATTAACATAGACTTTGATCCAATAACAGTTCATATAAGCAAAGAGGAAAAAAGGAACGAACACAGTCTATTAAGTTCGTGTAAGACTTTCAATTATATCCAATCTATACAAGCTTTAATTGAGGCTAATAAAAAAAATTTCGATGACTCATTATTATTAAATACTAAGAATGAATTATGTTGCGGAACTACTTTTAACCTAATTTTAAAAAGAAAAAATAAATGGTTGACTCCTCGAAAAGAGAGTGGTTGTATGCCAGGAATTATGATTAGGAAATTATTAGATTTAAAACTTATTGAAGAGGCACATTTATTCCCAGAATTCACTAAAGATGATACTTTAGTAGCTATCAATAGCTTATCTTGTCGTCAAATTATAAAAGTAAATGATTTAGACCTAATATCCGAATTCAATCCTAAATTTTTTTGGGATATTTTATGTAATTAAATTTTTTTAATTTTTGGCAAATTAACTGCAGATAATTTTGTTATTGTATTTTTTACTTGAAAATCAACTATTCTCCCAATTATTACTATTGCAGGCGGTTTTATATTATTTTCTTTAATAGCTTCAGGTAATTTAGATAATTCTGTCATTAATGATTTCTGATTTTTCAATGTTGCCTCCTGTATTGCGGCACATTTAGTATCTCTTTTCATGCCTCCAATTATCAATTCTTCGACAATATATTCAATATTCCTTATACCCATATAAATTACGAGACTATTTGAAGATAACGCTAATTGTCTCCAATTAACACTTTTCTCTTGCTTTTCAGACGTTTCATGACCTGTAACAAAAGTTACTGAACTTGCGCCATGTCTGTGAGTCAAAGGAATACCTACATACGATGATGCAGCTATTCCTGATGTTATTCCAGGTACAATTTCAACTGAGATACCATTTTCTTCTAAGAATGAAACTTCTTCCCCTCCTCTTGAGAAAACAAAAGGATCTCCCCCTTTAAGCCTCACAACATCCTTTCCTTCTTTTGCAAGTTTTAATATTAAAGAATTAATCTCTGATTGAAGAAATGAATTACATCCTGCTCTTTTGCCAACATAAAAAACTTCACACTTGGAATTTGCTTCTTTCAAGATCTCAGATGGAATTAATGCATCATGAACTAAAACATTGCAAGACCTTATTAACCTTAATGCTTTTAAGGTTAATAACTCAGGATCACCAGGACCTGCTCCAACTAAATAAACGATTCCAGACACAATATTCTCCATTAAAGAGTATGGTAATAGATGTACCTCTGAAGTTGTTATATTTATCTTGAAAAAAAATTCTGCGAAACAAGGACAAAAACGAATTCTTTTAGCCTCTTTCTTTACTCTTCTTAATGACAGAATGAGTGAAAGTATACTTTTAGGTTTACTCCCTGGATTTGTAAGACAATACATTGATAGCGCAAGAGTATTTGCTTATATCTCATGTACTTACTCCTTAGCTCAATTCATAGCATCACCATCAATAGGCTTATTTAGTGATAAATATGGAAGACGGCCTGTAATGTTAACTTGCATTTTAGGATCAATTGTTGGAATTTCTTTATTAGCTTTTACTGTACTTTTTGACTGGTCAAATACTTATTTCATACTTGGAGCATCTACACTATTTCCAATTTATTTACTTTTTGCTGCAAGATTAATTGATGGAATAAGTGGAGGTACTGTCGCCACAGCTACCACTGTCTTAGCAGATATCTCTACTCCTGAGAACAGAGCAAAAACCTTCGGCTTAATTGGAGTAGCTTTTGGTTTAAGTTTTCTCTTGGGCCCTTCAGCCGTTCTAATATTTACAAAAAACTCAGAGAATGGATTCTTAATACCTGTTTTATTAGCTACTTTGATACCTTTCATAAATTTTCTATTAGTATTATTTTATTTACCCGAAACAAAACCTCAAAGTAATAAATCAAAATTAATTAAAAAAACTGAATCGAATCCTTTTAAAGGATTATTTAAAGTTTTTAAAGACAATAAAATCAAAAGGTTATCACTTGCTTTTTTCATATACTTTATTGCATTTACTGGTTTAACAACAATATTAGTTTATTTTTTACAGGAATCTCAAGGTTGGACAATCAAGGCTTCTAATGGGCCTTTAGTTCTTGTTGGAATAGTTGCGATAATTGTTCAAGGAGGATTAATTGGCCCATTAGTTAAAAATTACGGGGAATTAAAATTAACTCTTTCCGGAACAGCTTTTATACTATTTGCATGTTTTATTCTGATTACATTTCCAGAATATAATTCAGGAGCATATATATATTTAGCTGTAACTTTTCTGGCGATAGGTGCAGGCTTAATAACACCAACAATAAGAGCCTTAATTTCAAAAAAAATTGACAAGAACAGTCAGGGATCTATACTTAGCAGCCTTCAAGGATTACAAAGTCTTGGAAGCGTATTAGGTTATATCCTAGCTGGTAATGTATATGACTATTTTGGACCAAGAAGCCCATTCATAGCCGGAGGCCTTATTTTATCATTGATGATATGGCTTATTACTGGTAGCAAACTAGACAAAAAAGTTAAGGTAGTATAAAGGTGTTTATAGATAAAAATGAACATTGAGAATTTTAATCAAAATAAATTTATAAATAGAGAATTAAGTTGGATTAAATTCAACGAAAGAGTTCTTTTGACTGGAATGGAAAAGGATTATAAGGTTTTAGATAAGATTAAATTCTGCTCAATTTTTAGTAATAATCTTGATGAATTTTTCATGGTTAGAGTTGCGTCTTTAAAAGCCCAAGTAGATGCAGATATTCAAAAAAAAAGTATAGATGGATTAACTCCTCAGGAGCAATTAAATCAAATAAATCAAAATGTTAAAAATCTAACTTTAATACAAGAAAATTTTGTAAATAAAGAATTAAAAGAGGAGCTTGAGAAATCTGGTATTTACCTGAAGAAATACAAAGGACTTAATAAAAATGAACAAAGTTGGGCTAACAATTATTTTTTATCATCTATCTTTCCTCTTCTCACACCTTTAGTAGTTGATCCAGCTCATCCATTCCCTTTCATAAGTAACCTGAGTTTGAATTTAGCTGCATTAATAACTGACTCAGAAATATCAAAAAATCAATTTGTAAGAGTTAAAATTCCAACAAAAAATATCGGTCGTTTTGTTCAGATCCCAAATGAAATAGTTCAAGCGCAACGCAAAGAGGATCACTATTTTATAACTGTCGAAGATCTAATTGGAAATAACCTTGATAAATTATTCAATGGAATGAAATGCCTTAGTTTTTCTTTTTTCAGAGTTACAAGAGATGCTGATTTAGAACTCAAAGAACTTGAAGCTGATGATCTATTGATTGCAGTAGAAAAAAGTCTACAAAAAAGAAGAATTAGTGGAGATGTAGTTAGATTAGAAGTAGAAGAAAATATACCTCAAAATATCCTCAATCTCCTTATTGAAGGAATATCTATTTCAGAAGAATATGTTTATTTTTCAAAGAGTTTATTAGGGCTAGATGATCTTAACCTACTTACAAAAATCAAAAGAAAAGATCTTAAAGAAAATCTTTTTATAGGTAAAACAAATACACAATTGAGAGAGATAAATTCAACATCAAGCTCTGAAGCTAAATCTCTTTTTAAATTATTAAGAAAAAAAGATATCCTTCTTCATCATCCATATGACTTGTTTACTAGTTCGATTGAAGAATTTATAAACAGAGCAGCTGATGATCCATCTGTGATGGCTATAAAAATCACACTATACAGGGTATCTAAAGACTCTCCAATCATTGAAGCATTAATTAGAGCAGCTGAAAATGGTAAAGAGGTGATGACTCTTGTTGAATTGAAGGCTCGATTTGATGAAGATAATAATATTCAATGGGCCAAACAACTTGAGCAAGCGGGTATACATGTTGTTTATGGCATAATTGGTTTTAAAACACATACAAAAATATCCTTAATAGTTCGGAAAGAGAAAGGCAGATTAAGAAATTATTTCCATATTGGGACTGGAAACTATAACTCAATAACTTCATGCTTTTATACTGATATAGGATTACTATCTACAGACACAGAAATAGCATCAGACCTTATTGAATTATTTAATTATCTATCAGGTTTTTCAAAGCAAAAAAACTACAAAAAACTTCTTGTCTCACCATTTTCAATGAGAAACAAATTTATATTTTTAATAAAAAGAGAAATATCAAATGCAAAAAATGGAAAAAAGGGAGAAATTATTGCAAAAATGAATTCATTAGTAGACCCAGAAATAATCAACTTACTTTATGAAGCTTCGAAAGTTGGCGTAAAAATTAGATTAATAATAAGAGGTATTTGTTGCTTATATCCACAAAAAAATCAACTTAGTGAAAACATTTACGTAACTAGTATAATTGGTCATTTTCTTGAACATTCAAGAATCTTTTGGTTCTATAACGATAATAAACCTGAAGCTTACATAGGAAGTGCTGATTGGATGAGAAGAAATCTAGATAGAAGGATCGAAGCAATTACTCCTATAGAGGACATTAAATTAAAAAAACAATTGCATAATTTATTGAATATATACTTAAATGACTCATATTTCGCTTGGGAAATGGATGCCAAAGGAAACTATTTCAAAAAAGAAACTACTTTAAATTTAAATAAATCACAATTTGAATTAATTGAAGATTGGCATAAATTAAATAATGTATAACAATTTTTTAAAAATCTCTTAACATTTTTAATAATTCAATAAAATCTCTAAAAAACAAGTTATAGCAATGATTATAGTCAAAACCAGTGAGTTAAATTTGCTTTCAGTCTTTAAAGTTTCAAAGCAAAAGTAGTCTTACTCGCGATTTCAGTGCTAGTTTTCTAAAAAATCCACTTATGGAGGCCAGGGTGATGGGGATCCCTCTGGAATCTGGAAAGAGTTCTACAAAAAAAAATATTGTAGAACCTAGATTACCAAATACTACGAGAATTTCTCGTACAAACAAATCAGAAAAATCAAATTTTTCTAGCAAAACTAATCAAAGAAAATCTGTAAGACAAAGTACAGATTCAATTGGTTATTACTTAAGCTCAATAGGAAGAGTTCCTCTTCTTACACCTGCTGAAGAAATTGAATTGGCTCATCATGTACAAAACATGAAAAAGCTTCTTGAAATTCCAGAAATTAAAAGGACTTCCAGAAACCGCCAACAAATTAGGATGGGAAAACGAGCAAGAGATCGAATGATGGCAGCAAACCTTCGCCTTGTTGTCTCTGTTGCTAAAAAATACCAAAACCAAGGCTTAGAATTACTTGACTTGGTTCAAGAAGGTGCTATTGGCCTTGAAAGGGCTGTTGACAAGTTTGACCCTGCAATGGGATATAAGTTCTCAACTTATGCTTACTGGTGGATTAGACAAGGCATGACAAGGGCTATAGATAATAGTGCTAGAACGATCCGCTTACCAATTCACATAAGTGAAAAACTTTCAAAAATGAGAAGAGTGTCGAGAGAACTTTCTCATCAATTAGGTAGGCAACCAAATAGAAAAGAACTTGCTGAATCTATGGGAATTGAACAAAAAGATTTAGAAGATTTAGTCTCTCAAAGCGCGCCTTGTGCATCGCTTGATGCTCATGCTAGAGGAGAAGAGGATAGAAGTACACTGGGTGAACTTATCCCTGACCCTAATTGCGAAGAACCAATGGAAGGGATGGATAGAACAATTCAAAAAGAACATCTTGGAGGCTGGCTCGCACAACTAAATGAAAGAGAACAAAAAATAATGAGATTAAGGTTTGGCTTGGACGGAGAAGAACCATTAACACTTGCAGAGATTGGAAGGCAAATTAATGTTTCAAGAGAAAGAGTAAGGCAATTAGAAGCAAAAGCAATATTAAAACTAAGAGTTATGACCAATCATCAAAAAGTTGCTTAGAAATTGATATCAATTATTTTTATAATTTTTTATTTATCACTCTTATTTTTAATAACATTCATATATAAATTATTTAGACCAAATAATAAAGAGCTTCTGAGAAAAATTATTCACATAGGTGTTGGACCCTTAATACCACTTGCGAAATTTTTAGAAATCAATCAAAATCTTGCTCAATATATTGCAGCATTAGTATCTGTTCTAGTTTTAATAAATTATATTTATAGACTATTTCCAATTATTGAAGATATAGATAGAAAAAGCTTTGGGACATTATTTTATTGTTTAAGTTTATTTATTTTAATAAGTTTTTTTTGGGACAAAGACCCCTCCTCCCTTTATGCAGGCGTTTTTATAATGACATTTGGAGACGGTCTGGCTGGATTACTAGGTAAAAATTTTAAGTCAAGAAAGTGGATTATATTTAACCAAAAAAAATCATTAATTGGCACAGCAACAATGTTTCTAGTGAGTTTGATAATTACAGGATCTTTAGCATATTTTGGAAGCCATGAAATTTCTTTCTTCCTCCCTTTAATTGCATTATTAGCGACTACAATCGAGCAATTTAGTATTGCAGGTATTGATAACTTTTTTGTCCCAATTGTATCTGCTATTGCATTTAATTTATTAGTAACTTAGTAATTAAGGAATTGACTCATACAAATTTGATAAAAGATTTTCGGTAGTTTCTATATCAATACATGCATCAGTAATACTTTTTCCATATTCAAGCTCATTTTTTGCTCCAAGTTTTTGATTACCCTCTTTTAAATGACTTTCTAACATTACTCCTAAGATATTATTTTCTCCATCTTTTAGTTGCTTAGAAATATTATCTAATACTGATGCTTGCTTCCTAAAATCCTTATTTGAATTACCATGACTACAATCAATCATGACTTTTTGTGGCAAATTACATTTAGATAAATCTGTAGAAATATTTTTAATATGAGAGTTATCAAAATTGGGGCCTTTTGTTCCACCTCTAAGAACTATATGTGTATCAGGATTACCAGTAGTATTAACAATCGAAGCAAATCCATCACTATTTACACCCAAGAAATGATGTGATCTTGCTGCAGATTGCATTGCATTTATAGCAGTTGAAAAAGAACCATCTGTACCATTCTTAAAGCCTATGGGCATTGATAATCCAGATGCCATTTCTCTATGAGTTTGACTCTCAGTAGTCCTAGCACCAATAGCTGTCCAACTAATTAAATCCGCAATATATTGAGGTACAATTGGATCCAATAATTCTGTTGCAGAAGGTATTCCTTCAGAAGCCAAATATCTAAGCAAGCCTCTAGCTCTTCTCAAGCCAGTATTAATATCATATGAACCATCTAAGTGTGGATCATTTATAAGACCTTTCCAACCAATAGTAGTTCTCGGCTTTTCAAAATAAACTCTCATTACAATTTCTAATTTATCGCCGAATTTACTTCTGAATTCTTGTATGTATTTTGAATACTCTTTTGCAGCATCGATATCATGTATAGAACATGGTCCTACGATTACTAAAAACTTTGATAGAGTTTTTATGCAAAATATTTTTAATTAGCTCTCTTGAGCTAGAGACGGTACTAGCAGAGGTATAATCAAGTGATAAATCCTGATGAAGTTGTCTTGGAGGTATTAATGGACGAGTTTCAACTACATGTAAATCAGATGTTTTCTCTAAAAATTGATTATTTGATGAAATTGTCATTGAATGAGAAATAACGTTGAATATGTAAAGAGCTTTATGAATACTATTCTTTTCATAATTAAAAATAACAACAAATTAGGAATTAAACCCTAGAAATGATGAATTTGGAAACATTGCTAAAAGATTATCATAATCATGTAAATGAGAGAGCAAATGACAAAATCCCTCCATTGCCTTTAAATGCTGAACAAACAAATATCGTCATAGAGCTTTTAGAAAAAGTTGATAAATCTCAAAGTGATTATCTAATTAATCTACTCACAAATAGAGTTCCTCCAGGTGTTGATGAAGCAGCATATGTAAAAGCAAGCTGGTTAACAGCAATAGCTAATGGAGAAAAATTTTGTGATTTTGTTACGCCTGTAAAAGCAATACATTTATTAGGAACAATGATTGGCGGATATAATGTAAATTCTTTAGTTGAGATTTTAAAAAAAGAAGACAAAGTCACTTCTCAAGAAGCAGCTAATGTCTTAAAGAAAATAATACTTGTGTACGATGCAGCAAATGATATTTTTGAATTATCTAAAAATAATCAATATGCGAGACAAGTAATAGATAGCTGGGCACAAGCAGAATGGTTTACTAACAAGAAATCACTACCTAAAGAAATTAAATGCTTGGTTTTTAAAGTAAAAGGAGAAACAAATACAGATGATCTTTCACCTGCTGTACATGCGACTTCTAGACCTGATATTCCACTACATGCCTTATCAATGTTGGAATTCAAAGAAGAAACTGGTTTAGATATTCTTGAAGATTTAAAGTCGCAAAATATTCAAATCGCATATGTAGGGGATGTCGTAGGTACTGGTAGCTCTCGAAAATCTGCAATTAATTCACTGGTCTGGCATATTGGTGAAGATATACCTTTTGTTCCAAATAAAAAAACAGGTGGAATTGTTATTGGTGGCAAAATTGCACCTATCTTTTTTAATACTGCACAAGATTCAGGTGCTCTTCCAATCGAAGCTGATGTCTCTAATTTAGATACTGGAGATTTAATAAAAATTGAGCCTTATAAAGGTTTAATAAAAAAAATTGATCCCCTTTCAAAAAGTGAAGAAAAAATAAGCCAATTTGATTTAAAACCATCAACTATTACTGATGAAATACAAGCAGGTGGAAGAATCAATCTGATGATAGGAAGATCTCTGACAGATAAAATAAGAAGCAAACTTAAATTAAAACCTAGTACAGTTTTTATTCGCCCATCAAATCCAATAAATAATAATAATGGCTTTACTCAAGCACAAAAAATAGTAGGAAAAGCATGTGGTCTAGAGGGTGTATCACCAGGCATGACATGTGAACCAATAATGACCACGGTGGGAAGTCAAGATACGACTGGTCCTATGACCAGAGATGAGTTAAAAGAATTAGCCTGTCTAGGATTTACTGCAGATTTAGTAATGCAAAGTTTTTGTCACACTGCAGCATATCCAAAACCAGTTGATTTAATAACCCATAAAGAATTACCTGATTTTATTTCTCAAAGAGGTGGCGTGGCTCTTAAACCTGGAGATGGAATAATTCATAGCTGGCTAAATAGAATGCTTCTTCCTGATACGGTTGGAACAGGGGGTGATAGTCATACAAGATTTCCATTAGGTATTTCATTCCCAGGAGGATCAGGAATTGTTGCTTTTGCTGCTGCAATAGGTTCAATGCCATTAAACGTACCGGAATCAGTATTAGTAAAATTCAAAGGAGATTTACTTCAAGGCATTACTTTAAGAGATCTAGTAAATGCAATTCCGCTTTTTGCAATAAAAAAAGGACTTTTGACTGTAGAGAAGGCTAATAAAAAAAATATATTTAATGGAAAAATAATGGAAATTGAAGGACTACCAAACTTAAAACTAGAGCAAGCATTTGAACTTACTGACGCAACAGCAGAACGTTCATGCGCTGGAAGCACAATCCTTTTATCAAAGGATACCGTAGAAGAATATTTAAAAAGCAATATTTGCCTTTTGGAGAAAATGATTGAAAGTAATTATGAGGATTCAAAGTCTATTTTGAGAAGAATAAATGATATGAAAAATTGGTTGAAGAATCCAAAATTGATTCAACCTGACGCCAATGCAACTTATGAAGAAACAATAGAGATTGATCTATCAAAAGTTACAGAACCAATAGTTGCTTGTCCTAATGATCCTGACAATGTAAAAGAAATTTCAGAAGTAGCAAATACAAAAATAGATGAAGTATTTATAGGTTCTTGCATGACAAATATTGGACACTATAGAGCCGCAGCAAAAATCTTAGAGGGAGCTGGCAAAATCAAGTCAAAATTATGGATATGTCCACCCACAAAAATGGATGAAGAAACATTAAAAAAAGAAGGTTATTATAAAATTTTCGAAGATTGTGGTGCAAATTTAGAACTTCCAGGTTGCTCATTATGCATGGGGAATCAAGCAAGAGTTGATGACGAAGCAATAGTTTTTTCTACAAGTACAAGAAATTTTGATAATAGACTTGGAAAGAACGCACAAGTCTTCTTAGGAAGTGCTGAATTAGCTGCCGTTTGTGCTCTTTTTGGTAAAATTCCAACAGTTAAATGAATATAAAGATATTACTAAAAATAAAATTGATCCATATTCAAAAGAACTTTATCGTTATCTTCAATTTGATGAGATAAAAAATTTCAGTTTATCAAAATGAACCAAAGTAATGGATATAAATTAAAAGCAGAAATTAAACAAAAAAGTAGTGATTCAGTCAAAAGCATAAAAAAATTATTAAGGCAACGTTCCTTAGTAGTAGCTTTTGCGCTCTTATTAACAGGTCTTGGAGCTTCAATTACAAGTATTTCCTTCAAAACTGGAATAGCTTTTATAAATAATTGGAGATTAGAGCTTTTAGAAAGTTATCCAGCGTATTTGGTCCTTCCTCTTTTTGGATTAATTGGTGGTGCTATCTCTGGTCTTTTAATCAAAAATCTTGCACCTGCTGCTAAAGGTTCTGGGGTGAGCCAGATCATGGGCTTTTTGAGACATAAAAGAGTTCCTATGAACTTAAGAGTTGGATTAGTCAAGCTTATATCTGGAATCATCTCCATAGGAAGTGGCTTTCCACTTGGACCAGAAGGTCCTTCTGTGCAAATGGGAGGCTCTGTCGCATGGCAAATGGCTAAATGGCTAAAAGCACCTATTGCATTTAGACGAGTCATTGTAGCGGCAGGAGGAGGGGCTGGTATCGCAGCAGTATTCAGTGCACCTTTAGGAGGATTTATTTATGCAATCGAAGAATTATTAAATTCTGCAAGACCAGTAGTTTTATTATTAGTAATAGTTACTACTTTTATTGCTGATTCTTCAGCTATTTTTCTTCAAGGAGGATCTAATAAACCTGCCTTTACAATTGACTTATCCTTTTCGCCTAATGACTTTTTTTATCTTGTAATTCTTGGATTAATTATTGGAGTATTTGCAGAATTTTATTGTAAATATGTACTAATGATGCAAAATCTTGGAAAAAGGCTATATCAAAATAAATTTGTCTTAAAAATGAGTATATGTGGTTTTATTTTAGGAACTATCTACTCTCTACTAGGAGATGAATTTCATGATTTAGATAAATTAAAAAAAATTATAGCTACACAAAATTTAGATTTCTCTATAAATCCAGTTGAAAATATAATTATATGGGCAATTTTAGTAGTTTTTATATTATTTATTACTTCTGGATTAGCAGCAGCAGTAGGCGCTCCTGGAGGATTATTTTACCCAATGCTTATTCTAGGAGGAGCAACTGGCTTGATCATCGGCAGTTTAATTCCAGAGAATGCGCCAAATACATACATATTTGCTGGAATGGGAGCATTTGTAGCTGGATGTTCTAGAACACCAATTACAGCGATGTTTCTCGCATTCGCTTTAACTAAAAATTTAATCATACTCAAACCGGTTCTTATAAGCTGTATTACTAGTTTCTTAATAGCAAGATTATTCAATGAAAAATCTATTTATGAAAGACAAATTCAAATTGAGATAGAGAACTAAGTATAAGAGATTAATCAAATACAGCTGTTTTACTGTTATAAACAAATACTTGATGATTAAGATGCATTCTTACAGCCCTAGCAAGAGAAATTCTCTCAATATCTCTCCCTTTCCTAATTAAATCATCGACTTCATCTCTATGACTAACTCTAACGGTACACTGATCAATAATTGGTCCCTCATCTAAATCTTTTGTGACATAATGAGCGGTTGCTCCAATTAACTTTACTCCTCTTTTCCAAGCACGATGATAGGGCTGGGAGCCTTTAAATGCAGGTAAAAACGAATGATGGATATTAATTATTTCAGAAAATTCATTCAAAAAAGATTCACTTAGAATTTGCATATATTTAGCTAAAATTGCAAATTTTATATCAAAAAATTTTAACTTATTTAAAATTTGTCTCTCGATCTCTGATCTCTGGTTATTAATTGAATCATAATAAATAAATTGAGCATTAAAATCTTTTGCTAACCCTTCAAGATCAGGATGATTAGAAATGATTAATGGGACTTTCATCTTTAACTCTCCATTTCTAACCCTCCATAACAAGTCGATTAAACAATGATTTTGCTTACTTACGAATATTGCTACATTTGGAATTTCATCAGAATAATTTATAGTAAAGTTTGCATTAATATTATTTGCAATTTGTTGAAATCCCTCAAATATCTCTAACTTATTTATTGGAAAACTATTTATACTCCATTCAATCCTACTCAAAAAGAGTTCTGCATCTTGATCTGTATGATGATCAGAATGTTTGATATTTCCACCACAACTAGAAATCCAACTAGTTAGCTTGTATACCAATCCTGGTTGATCTGGACAAACAGTTCTTAAAATAATTGAAGGATTTTCCAAAAATGAATGATTTATTTAGATTTTTATAATTACTTATAATATAGTAATGAATAAACTAAAAGATAAATTTAATAAGATCAAGATAATAATTGTTGGATCAGGAATAATTGGGAAATCTAATGCTTTTGAATTATCAAAATATGGATTTGATATTACAATAATTGATCAAGATGAAATGCAAAACAGCAGTAATGCTGCTCTTGGAATTTTAATGGGGAAAATTTATCAAAAGAGAAAAGGTAGAAGTTGGATACTAAGACAAAAAAGTTCAGAATTATGGCCTAAATGGATAAATATTTTGCAAAGATATAATCCAAAATTAATAATTGAAAAACCATTATTTAAACTAACTAGTGATCTAGAAAAATTTAAAAAATTAACTACATTTGTAAATAATTATCCAAATGATGATCTAGAAATAGTAGAAGCTAATTCATATATTTTAAATCCAATTAATAAAATATTTAAAGGAAATAAATTACAAGGAATAATTTCTCATCAGGATGGCAGAATTAATCCAAAAATATTATTAGAAACACTTAATATAGCTTTAAAAACAAAAAATATTAAAACAATTAATAATCAAGTAATTCAAATTGAAAAAAAAATCCAAAAATGGAATTTAAAACTTAAATCTGGTGAAATTTTAACAAGTGAAATAGTTATTCTTTGTAATTCCCTTGATTCATTGAAATTAATTAATCCAGAATTACATAAAATAAAACTTAAACCTGTACTTGGGCAAGCGATAGAAATATTTCACGAAGATAAAAATATAAATTTTTTATCCTACCAAAACTTTTAAATATTAATGATAAAAATTTAATAACTATAAGTAAGGAAAAAATAATAATAGGTTCAACTGATGAATATAACTTTAAACCAGAAGAGTTTTATTTAAATGAACTATTTGAATTCCTAGAACATAAACCAAATTGGCTTAACAAAAAAAATATTTCTAGAAAATGGTTTGGAATCCGTTCAAGACCAGAAGGTGAGCCATCACCATTATTAAAATCATTAGAAAAAGGATTAATATTATGCTCAGGTTTTTATAAAAATGGAATACTACTTGCCCCTGCCTGTTCACATTGGGTCTCAGAAGAAATTAAAAAACATATTTAACTATTTTGATTCAGTAAAATCAGCATCAATAACATCATCTCCATCATCTTTAGCTGAAGATTTGTTCTGAACTACCAGCAGCAGGAGATTGATTACCAGGCTGTTGATAAACAGAAGATCCAACAGCATAAAGTTCTTGTTGAAGCTCTTCAAGCAGTTTTTTCATTGAATCATAATCTTCATTAGCAACAGCATCTTTCAATGCTTTACTCTTTTCTTCTACTTTAGATTTAGTAGCTTGATCAATCTTGTCTCCTAATTCTGCTAGTTGCTTTTCTGTTTGATAAACAAGAGTTTCAGATTGATTTTTTAAGTCAATACGATCTCTTTTTTCTTTATCAGCAGAAGCATTTGTTTCAGCATCTTTTACCATCTTATCAACCTCATTATCTGATAAAGTTGAAGCACCTGTGATTGATATACTTTGTTCTTTACCACTACCTTTATCCTTTGCAGTAACACTCAAAATACCATTAGCATCAATATCAAAAGTCACCTCAATTTGTGGAACACCTCTGGGAGCTGAAGGAATCCCATCAAGCCTAAAGGTTCCTAAACTTTTATTATCAGAAGCCATCTCCCTCTCTCCTTGAAGAACATGGATCTCAACATTAGTTTGACCATCAACAGCAGTAGAGTATGTCTCAGATTTCTTAGTAGGTACTGTTGTATTTCTAGAAATCATTTTTGTCATAACACCTCCAAGAGTTTCAACACCTAAAGATAATGGAGTTACATCTAATAAAAGTATATCTTTAACTTCTCCAGCAAGAACACCTCCTTGTACAGCAGCTCCTACTGCAACAACTTCATCAGGATTAACAGTTTGATTAGGATCTTTACCTGTAATAGTTTTAACTAAATCTAATACTGCTGGAATTCTTGAAGAACCTCCGACCATAACAACTTCATCTATTTCACTTGTTGAAATTTTTGCATCTTTAAGTGCTTGCTCAACAGGAATCTTACATCTATCTATTAGTGATGCAGCTAATTCTTCAAATTTTGCTCTAGTTAAATTTAAATCTAGATGCTTAGGACCTTCAGGAGTAGCAGTAATAAAAGGTAAATTAATTTCACTTTGTGTAGCATTTGATAACTCAATTTTTGCTTTTTCAGCAGCTTCAGTTAAACGTTGCAAAGCTTGCTTATCTTGTCTCAAGTCAATCCCTTCATTTGATTTAAATGTACTAGCTAAATGATCAACAATACATCTATCAAAATCATCACCACCTAAATGGGTATCACCAGATGTTGAAAGCACCTCAGTAACTCCGTCACCAGCCTCAATAACTGAGACATCAAAAGTACCTCCTCCAAGATCAAATACAAGGATTTTTTCATTTTCCTTATCCAAACCATAAGCCAAAGCTGCAGCCGTTGGCTCATTTACTATCCTCAATACCTCAAGGCCAGCTATTTTTCCTGCATCTTTTGTGGCTTGCCTTTGCGAATCATTAAAATAAGCTGGAACAGTAATAACAGCTTGAGTTACTGTTTCTCCAAGATATTTACCAGCATCTTCAGCCAATTTTCTAAGAACTTGAGAACTTACTTCTTCAGGAGAAAACTGTTTATCTAACACAGGACATTTTAATTTTACGCTTGAGCCAGATTTCTCAACCGCGTAACTAACTTCTTTAGATTCCTGGCTAACTTCATCTACTCTTCTACCAACAAAACGTTTTGCGGAATAGAAAGTATTCTCAGGATTCATAACTGCCTGTCTCTTCGCAATTTGACCAACCAACTTGTCTTGATTCTTTGTGTAGGCAACTACAGATGGCGTAGTTCTGAAACCTTCAGCATTTGCTATTACAGTAGGTTTACCACCTTCCATAACTGCTACACAACTATTTGTTGTACCTAAGTCAATTCCAACAACCTTCCCCATGGGTAAAAATTCTCCTTAATAATCTACATAATCGGTCATCCTCCTCTTTATTGTTACTCACAGACGAGGTGTGGTTTCCGAACAACAACCTTTTTTCTCTTTAAAAATGACTAAAAATGATAAATAGTAAAACATCTTTCCTTGCTTTAATTGGTAATCCAGTAGAACATTCTTTGTCGCCAATAATGCATAATGCAGCGATAAAATTTTTAGAGTTAGATCTAGTCTATATAGCAATACCGTGTAAAAATGAAGATTTCCAAATAGTTATAAATGCATTAAAAAGAATTAATTGTAAAGGTTTGAATATTACAATCCCATTTAAAGAAAAAGCTTTTAATTTATGTGATGAGATTTCTCCAATCGCAAAAAAAATTAAAGCGATAAATACCTTAAAAGTAAATCAAAATTTTGAATGGAGTGGAACTAACACTGATGTCGATGGTTTCATTGATCCAATAAAACACCTAAATTTGATAGGGAAAAAATCTATCGTGATAGGCTCTGGTGGAGCGGCAAGATCTGCTGTTCAAGGATTAACTGATTTAAAATTATCAGAAATTTTAGTAATCTCTAGAAATGAATCAAATTTAAAAAAATTTTTAAATGACTTCAAAAATTTTAAATCTGTCAAAGGATTTGTAGCAAATTATAAAAACGTGACGATTTAATTAACCAGGCAGATTTAATTATTAATACAACGCCAATCGGGATGAAAAACTATAGTGCAGATTATGATGAATTACCTTTTGGTAAAGAGTTTTGGCGCTCTTTAAATTCTAAATCGATAGTATACGATTTAGTCTACAATCCAAGAGTTACAAAACTTTTAAGATTTTCTGAAAACAAAGGTTGTCAGATTATTGATGGATCAGAAATGTTAGTTGCCCAAGGAGCAAAGTCACTCTCTTATTGGACAGGTATAAAGGATATCCCTATCGAAATAATGAAACAAGCTATCAAAAAATATTTATGAATGATTTAGAATTTGATGAGAAAAAATTTTTTCTAAATAAAACCACAATATTGTATTCTAATAAGTGTACAGACGCTCATGAAATATTATGAGCCTATTATGACCTAGTCTGAAAATGCTTGATTCATCAATTTATTACGAAACAATGTATATTCTTCGCCCAGATATTGCGGAAGAAGAAGTCACTAAACATATAGAAAAATACAACAAAACATTAGAAAATAATGGAGGAAAAGTTCTAGATAGTCAAATGAGAGGAAAAAGAAGATTGGCTTATCCAATTGCAAAACATAGAGAAGGTATATATGTTCAACTTAGTCATCAAGGAGATGGACAACACATAGCAAAAATTGAAAAGGCAATGCGTCTTAGTGAGGATGTTATTAGATATTTAACTATCAAGCAGGAGGGCCCTTTGCCTACTCCAAAGCCTTCAAATAAAAACGCAAGTTCCTCGGATAATAAAGAAACCAGCAAAACTATTTCTGAATCAGAACCGAATTCAAATGTAGAGAAAGATATTGAAAAAGTTGAAACAAAAAATCCTGCTAGTGTATCTGAAGAAAACTAATTATTTAGAATCTTTTAAACTCGACTCTGCCCAGATTTTATTTGCCATCCCCCACATGTAAATAAACCCTTTAGCGTTTTCATGATTAAAACTATCGTCATGACTATAAGTAGCAAGGTCCTCTCTATAAAGCGAATTATTTGATGAATTCCTACCAACAATAATTGCATTACCTTTATGGAGTCTAATTTTAACGATTCCATTTACATTTTTTTGAGTGGATTCTATAAAAGAATCAAGAGCTTCTTTTAATGGTCCAAACCAAAAACCTTGATAAACTAACTGGCTCCATTTTTTTTCAATAAATTCTTTAAAGTCTATTACCTCTGGACTTAATGTAATACTTTCCAACTCCTTATGAGCTTTGATTAATAAAAGCAACCCAGGCGTTTCATAAATCTCTCTACTTTTAATGCCTACAACACGATCTTCGATCATATCTATTCTTCCAAATCCATGCTTACCAGCGAGAATATTTGCACTTTTAATTAATTCTATAGATTTTAAATTTTCACCTCCAAATTTAATAGGATATCCATTCTTAAATTCTATTTCAACTTCCTCAGAGATATCTGGAGCCTCTTGAATAGAAGCTGTCATTTCGAAAACATCATCACTAGGAGGCCTCATAGGGTCCTCTAAATAGCCCGCTTCGACACTTCTTCCAAGCAAATTAACATCTATTGAATAGGGTGATTTTTTTGATACTGGAGCAGGAATCCCAAATTTCTCTCCATAAGAAATAGCTTCTTCTCTACTCATCTTCCATTCTCGTGCAGGAGTAATGATTTCTAAATCAGGACCCAAAGCGTTTATAGCCAAATCAAATCTAACTTGATCATTCCCTTTGCCTGTACAACCATGCGCCACTGCCATAGCATCACAACTTCTTGCAGTAGCAACAAGGTTTTCAGCTATTAAAGGTCTAGCTAGAGCAGTTGAAAGAGGATATTTTCCTAAATAGAGAGCATTTGCTCTAATTGCAGGATAAGCATAATTTTCTATAAAAGATTCCACAAGATTTCCGATAAAGGCTTCTGAAGCGCCTGAATCAAGTGCTTTCTGTTTAACAATATTTAAGTCATCTCCCTGACCTAAGTCAGCAATATAAGCAATTACTTCTGACACTCCATATATATTTTTTAAGTAAGGAATACAAATGCTTGTATCTACTCCCCCTGAATAAGCAAGAACAACTTTTTTTGCAGCAACCATTTAAATTCTCCTAATAATAATAATGAAAATCAATCAATTAGATTTCATTAACTTACTTAAACCTATCATTATTGTAACTATAAGAGCCGGTCCAAAAACCAAAGAAAATAGAACCCAGTTATTTATGAGAAAAGGCTCTGAATATTGACTCCCAATATATTTAAAAAAAAATGATAAAAAAAAAGATATTGGCCAAATTAAGTAAATTTTTAATCCTTTTTTATCAAACAAAGATTTAAAAATAGCACTTTATGTATTATGTTATAAAAAGAGACAAATATCTAGATGGATTCGGGTAAGTTACAAAAAAGACTGAATGAAATTGCTGAAATAAATCCAGCTTTAACATGTTATAGCAGAGATGATGCTGCGCCAGTATTACCTTTAAGAGAAGAACCAGACCTATTGTCTTGGCTGGAAAACACAGGAAGATTAGTTGCCGAAGAACAGGGCGAATCTCAAGAAATCAGTACCATTGAAGAGGAAGAATTATCTGCTTTGATGGGTGAGAAAGAGGACTATAAAGGTGACGATGACATAATAGATGATGACTGGGAAGAGTAAATTATCAAGTTTTAAATATCTACTTCTAACATCTTTAATAGTCATAGTTGTAAGTACTATATACTTTCAAAACATATTTATATCTATTTTTTATTTTCTATCTTTATCCTTATCATTCTTATCTGTTAAGTATGGTATTAATGTAATTCAAAGTAAAAACTTACTTCAAAATATAAGAGCTGAAGGGCCACTAACGCATCTGAATAAGAGAAATACACCAACTATGGGTGGGATAATAATTATTCCAATATTTTTATTAATAGTCTTATTAACTAATTTTCCAGGACTTGAACTTAAAATACTATTCTTATTTACCATCTTAGGTTTTTTCATAATTGGTTTATGTGACGATTTTTTAGGTATTAAGAATAAAATCAACAAAGGACTTAGTGTTAAACAAAAACTATTTTTGCAAATTTTACTAGCAATAATTTTTACTATATTTGCCTGGAATAATAACTATATAAATTCAAATATTGCTATACCTTTCAACTATGAAATAGATATTAGAAAATTAATATTACCTTTGGCAATTTTTACGATAGTCTCATTAAGTAATTCTGTAAATCTAACAGATGGGCTTGATGGATTAGCAGCGGGTTGCTGTTCAATAGTATTTTGCGGATTAGGAGTAGAAATATTATTAAATAATGATCCAAGTCTTATAGTTTTCAGCTTACTTTCATTCAGTATGACTGGATTATGCTTAGGTTTTCTAGCCTTTAATAAGTTTCCCGCAAAAATATTTATGGGAGATACGGGTTCATTATGTCTTGGATCAATAATAGGCATGATTTGCGTGCTAACGAATAGCTATCTAACCACTTTGATATTTTCAGGTATTTTTCTTATAGAAGCATTTTCTGTCATTCTCCAAGTTTCATATTTCAAAATAACTAAATTTTTACACCAAGAGGGAAAAAGATTATTACTGATGTCGCCATTGCATCATCATTTTGAATTAAAAGGTAGTCATGAAACCATCATTGTAGAAAATTTTTGGAAAACTAACATTATGCTAGTGATTTTAGGTATAGTCTTAAAAATAAGTATTTAACAAATGCGCTTCTTTACATGGAAAGACAAAGGTCTCACAAGTGATTGTTCTAGTCTTGAAGCAATGGCATCAAGATTTGATGAATCAGCTAAGTTAATGAAAAAGTTATCTCAAAAAGGTTTCAAATTAAAAAAAGTAAAAGAGCGTCAACTTATTATCCACTCAGACTCTGACGTGTTCGAGGAGTGGGGCTTTATCAGTGAAGAACGTCCTTTTAAACAACTAAGTTTAATTCCAGAAGATGAAAGCATACTTAATTTCTGATCTTGAGAGCACATATTAAATAGATAATTTCTAACATGTGTTCCCCAACTAAAATGTCTGCTTACAGCTTCAATACCATTCCTACTCCATAATTTCCATTGGCTTTTATTAGAAATAGCTTTTTCAAGAGTATTTTTTAATTTATTTATATCAGTAACATCGGCTAATAATCCATTCTCACATTTCAATTTAATTTCGCGAGGACCTCCATCATTTGTTGCGACCATGGGCAATCCGCAAGAAGCAGCTTCCAACAAAGTAAGTCCAAAAGGTTCTGTTAAAGCAGGATTAACAAAAATACCTCCTTTGCTCGCAGCCCATCTATAAATAGCAGGTATCTGTTCAGGAGTATGTCTTTTCGGATAAGCAACTTTTCCGTAAAGATTATATTTATCAATAATTTCAAAAATCTGCTGAAAAACATCTTTCTGCTGAGAATCTAATTTAGAAATATTGTCTCTACATCCAAGGACTAAAATTAAATTATTATTTTTCTTAAGTTTTTCAGATCGCCCAAATGCCTCTACAAGTGAGGGTACATTTTTTCTTCTAACTGCACGTGAAATAGCTAAAAGAGGAGGTTTTGAAGGGTCCACGAGAAAAGGTCTCATCATAGTATCAATATCGCTTGTTTCTGTTGTTGAATGAATATGATGAAATTTTTTATGGTCAACACCTGGACAAATTACTCTTGATTTCAAAATCTGAAAATAATCATAAGCAGAGTATTGATGTACTGACTCTTGTTGAGTACTGGTTACAATCATAGAGGCTTTTTTCAAGGCTTCCTCCTCAGAAGCAATTCTCTTAGAAATACAATAGGTTTTCTCAATTTGAGAAGACTTCAAACCTGCATCTATTAGTCTTCTTTTCTTCTCACGACCTAAAGAGTGTGCCGTAAAAACAAGAGGAACCTTTAAATATTTGCTTAATTTAACACCTACATATCCTGCATCAGCATAATGAGCATGAATCCAGTTAGGTTTATTTTCTGGCTTACTATAAAAGCTGATTAATTGTTCGGTAAGTTGATCAAGAAAAGGCCATAATAATTCTTTTCTCAAATATTTAGATGGGCCAAATTCAAAGCGTAAAATTCTTGCTCCCAACTCAATGAACTCATTTGATAGAGAATACTCTTCACTGACTCTTTTATCTTTTATTAACCTGGTAACTAAATCAACCTGCTCAACCTCAGAAGTATTGGCTAAACTTTTTACCAGCTCAAGAACATATTGTGTTTGTCCTCCAGTATCTGGGTCTCTACCAAGTTCTAAATCTTTAGAACGAATTAGGCCATGCAAATGTAAATGTAAAATTTTAAGGCCCAATTTAATACCCTTGTAAGGACTATTAAATAAATAAGCTAAAAATTGATTTGAAATATTAAGAAAGGGTTATGATTTTATCTGCTAAAAAATTTAATCATATCAAAAGCTTTACATAGCCTGATATTTAGTTTATTTTAAAATTTTTTAAAATTCTAAATATTTTTTTAATACAAAGAAATACAACAATAAAAATGACTTTAAGATAAAACCTCTTTTAAATATTTAGCAGTGTGACTTGTTGGATGCTCAGCAACTGATTCTGGGGTTCCTTGAACGACAACCTCACCTCCTTTATCACCTCCATCAGGGCCAAGATCAATTATCCAGTCTGAACACCTTATGACATCTAAATTATGTTCTATTACTATTACCGAATTACCCTTATCAACAAGACGCTGAATAACATCCATCAATTTATGAACATCATAAAAACTCAAACCAGTTGTAGGTTCATCTATTAAATAAAGAGTTTTTCCTGTAGCCCTCTTAGATAATTCTGTCGCTAACTTTACTCTTTGTGCCTCCCCTCCAGACAAAGTTGGAGCTGGCTGACCTAGTTTGACATAACCAAGACCAACATCAACTAAAGTAGTTAATCTTTCAGACGCCTGGGGAATAGCACTAAAAGCTTCTGCAGCTTGCTCAACAGTCATCTCTAAAACGTCAGAAATAGTATATCCCTTATATTTAACTTGAAGTGTTTCCCTATTAAAACGAGCTCCCTTACATACATCACATTGAACATAGACATCTGGAAGAAAATTCATTTCAATAATATTTACTCCTTGTCCACGGCAAGCCTCACACCTGCCTCCTTTAACATTAAAGCTAAATTGGCCAGCTTGATAACCACGAGCTTTAGCTTCTATAGACGCCGCAAAAACTTGTCTAATCGGGTCGAAGGCGCCTGTATAAGTAGCAGGATTTGATCTTGGAGTTCTCCCGATCGGAGATTGATCAATAACAATAACTTTATCAATAGCCTTTATTCCTTTTAATTCCTTTAATCCTTTAGGAAAGGGAACTTTAAGACCAAGATTATGGCTTAAAGCTGGATGTAAAAGTTCATTCACTAAAGTACTTTTTCCGCTTCCACTTACCCCTGTAACAGAAACAAGTCGTCCCAAAGGAAACTCTACTGATATATTTTTAAGATTATTTTTATCACAGTTATTTAAAATTAAACTTTTTTTAACAGCAGAGCGACGTTCTGTTGGTGTAGGGATTCTTTTTCTTCCGCTTAAATAAGCTCCAGTAAGAGAATTATCCGCTTTTAAAACATCATCAAAAGAACCCTTAGCAACAATTTCTCCTCCATATACCCCAGCACCTGGACCAATATCTACTATATAATCAGCTGCTTTCATAGTATCTTCATCATGTTCAACAACAACTAATGTATTACCTAAGTCTCTCAATTTTTTAAGAGTCTCTAAAAGCCTGTCATTATCTCTTTGATGAAGGCCAATGCTTGGTTCGTCAAGAACATAAAGAACTCCTGTAAGTCCTGCTCCAATTTGTGTTGCGAGTCTTATTCTTTGAGCTTCTCCCCCCGATAGTGTCATAGCAGGTCTATCAAGCGTTAAATAATCTAACCCAACATCAATTAAAAACCTTAACCTCAACCTTATCTCTTTTAAAACGAGCTCCCCGATTTGTTTTTGTCTATCAGATAAAACTACATTACCAGTATTATTGAGACCCATAATTTTTTCTATATGAAACAAGGTTTCAGAAACACTGATAGAAGTTAGATCTGTTATTGAATAAGGACCAAGCTTTACAGCTAAAGCTTCTGGTCTTAATCTTTTTCCACAACATGTCTTACAAGGAACCAATTCTAAATATTTTTCTAATTTTTGTCTCACAGACTCCCCATTTGCTTCACTAAGTTGACGTTCAAGAATATTAAGTATCCCTTCAAAAGGTCTTTCAAATCCTGGAGAGGAATTAAATCGACTATCAGCTTTTATAAGAATAGGTTTATCTGATCCAAGCAATAAAACCTTTTGCTGTAATTCATTGAGATCTTTCCATGGTGTTTTTAATTCAAAGCCATATGCCTCCCCAACTGAATATAGTAATGAAAAATAATATGTATTATCTTTTTCGCTCCATGGAGCAACAGCTGCATAAACAGGCAAATTTACCTCAGGAACAACTCTTTCAAAAGTGAATTTCTTTAAAAAACCAATGCCATGACAATCAGGACAAGCTCCATAAGGACTATTAAAAGAAAACAAGCGAGGGGATAACTCCTCAACAATTGATCCGTGCTCGGGACAAGCAAAATTCTCAGAATATAATCTTTCCCTCACTAAAGTTGAAGGCAACTCCTCACCTTTTTTTGGAACAACTTCAACAATAGACAAGCCATCGCCTCGTTTCAATGAGGTTCTTAATGAGTCATTTAATCTCTCTTGAATACCCTCTCTAGCTATTAACCTGTCAACCACTACTTCTATATCATGTATATGATTTTTATCCAATTCTATACTGTCTGATAATTCTCTAACTTCACCATTAATTCTTACTCTTGCAAACCCTTCTGAAGCTAAACCGCTTAATAATTTTGCATGCGTACCTTTTTTTCCTCTCACAACCGGAGAAAGAATCTGATACCTAGTTCCCTCTGGTAGTAATAAAATTTGATCTACCATTTCATCTATCGTTTGAGGGCTTATTTTTCTATCACAATGATGACAATGAGGTTCGCCAGCTCTTCCAAATAATAATCTTAAGTAATCTTGAATTTCAGTTACTGTACCAACTGTTGAACGTGGATTATGACTAGTTGATTTCTGATCAATTGATATAGCAGGAGATAAACCTTCAATATTATCTACATCAGGTTTATCTACTTGCCCTAAAAATTGTCTGGCATAAGCAGATAAACTTTCTACATATCTTCTCTGACCTTCAGCAAAAATCGTATCAAAAGCCAAAGAACTTTTTCCACTTCCACTTACTCCTGTAAAGACAACAAATTTATTTCTTGGTAAGGATAGATCAATATTTTTTAAATTATGCTGTCTTGCTCCTCTTATAACAATTCTATTTTCATTTAAGTTGTCATTATTTTTTCTAGGCATTTAAAAATATTTATATTAAAAATAGATTTCTTATTATAGTAAAACTTTTTAAATTAAGCGGCTGCTTTGTCTATAAGTGTTAGAGCATAATCACTTGCTTCCTCGAATCCCCCTCCAATTAATTCCGCTATCTCACTTTGCCTCTCTTTTTTTGTTTTTAATTTAGATAATGAAGTACAAGTAAAACCATTTTTAATATTCTTTTGTACTTTAAAATGCACATTAGCAGATGCAGCTAATAAAGGATGATGAGTTATACACAAAACCTGTCTTTTAGAAGAAATGTTTTTCATTAATCTGATTAAAGCCAATAATGATTTACCACTTAAACCATTATCAATTTCATCAAAAAACAAAGTGCTAGAAATATCAGAAATTTGAGATTTTAATGCTAATAAAAACCTAGACATTTCTCCTCCAGATATAACTTGAGACAAGGGAGCCAAAGACTGGTCTGGATTTGCAGAAAAAAGAAATTTTATCTCTTCATGTCCATTACAAGAATTTTCTGTAGGTTTGAAGTCAATTTTAAATATTGAATTTTGCAATCCCAAATCAGTAAACAAAGAAGTCACAGAAGTCTCTAATCTTTCTGCCACCTCTTTCCTTCTTTTCGATTGCATCTTATATAGATCAATCAGTTTAGTATTTAAACCTCTTAAATTATCTTTTAACTGATTTATCTCATCTTCTTTATAATTAAAGTCACCAAAATTTCGAAGCTCATCCCTTTTTTTTATTAAATCAGGTAAATTCATTGAAAAACTTTTTTCAATATTTTGCAATTCAAAAATTCTTTGTTGAATAATATTTAAGTTGTTATCATCATTATCAATCTCATACAAGTATTCATTTAAAGACAACTTGAAATTCTCTAATTGTGACTCAATGAAATTATTTGATCATAAAAATTATTTGCATTTTGATCATATTGAATAACTTTTTTAATAAATTTAATAATTTCACTTATAAAAGAACTTATAGTATTAGCTTCATAATTCGAATCATCTATTAATAATAAAGAATCTGTAATTAAATTTTTTAATTCAAAATTATTAGCAAGTTTGATTTGCTTTGTTTTGAGTAAATCAATTTCATTATCATCATTTAAATTAGAATCCTCAAGAATTTTAAGCATTTTAGAAGAGTTATTAAATTTATCTTTATCTTTTTCTAATTTAAGTAATTTTAAATCAAGTTGATCTTCAATTTCTTTGCATTTTCGCCATAGAGTTTTAACTTTTGAATTTATTTCTTTCAATGACTCATTACCAAATCCATCAATAATTGACATAGAGATAATCTTTTGATGAAAACAAAAAAGTATCTGATTGACCTGCAAAGTCGAGAAGTAGAGTACCTAAAGATTCTAAATATTTTCTTTTTAAAGAAATCTGATTTAAATAAAATTTACTAATAATTTTTGAATTTTTAATGACGCTTCTACGTTCAATATTTAACTCATCAGCGTTTTTAATACTTGAAGAAAAATTATTATTTTCAAGCCAATTTCTCACACAAGGAGTTAAATCAAATCTAGCTTGAATAAAACATTCAGTTTTTCCTGGACGAATTAAGTGATTTAGAGGTATATTAGTTCCACCAAATAGTGAATTTAAAGAATCCAGTATCAACGACTTACCTGATCCTGATTCACCAGTAAAAACATTTAACCCTTTTTCAAAATTAATTTCTATAATCTCAATCAGGGCTACATTTTGTAATTTTAATCTTTTTAACACAATGATTTCTCTCTACACAAAAAAATTAGCCTCTTTTTACACAAAATAAAAGGTATTCACAATATATAGTTATGAAAGAGGATTTTAAAGATTTTATAGAAGCTTCGGGATTACTGGAATATGATCCAGTAACTATATCGAAAATATATAGAAAAAATCCACAAAGACTTTTAAAACGTCTATGGCAAACTTTAATTCCTATCTTTTCTTATATACTTTCAGTCTTTTGGGATAAAATTACTGGTGCATTAAAAAATAAGCAGCAGGCAAGATTTAGAGCCACACAACTTACAAATTTACTTGTAGAGCTTGGTCCTGCTTTTGTAAAAGCAGGACAAGCACTATCAACAAGACCAGATATTATTCCTGTTGTACTTTTAGAAGAGTTGTCACAACTTCAAGATCAACTTCCAGGTTTTGACGGAGATGAAGCAATGGAGTTGATAGAAAAAGACTTAAATAAAGAAATTGATGAAATATTTTTAAAAATAGATAAGAACCCTATTTCTGCCGCATCCTTAGGTCAAGTTCATAAAGCAATATTAAAAGATGGAAATACTGTTGCTGTCAAAGTTCAACGCCCTGGACTTAGAGAACAAATTACTCTTGATCTTTACATCGTAAGAAATATAGCTCTTTGGTTAAAAAATAATATTGGACTTATCAGAAGTGATTTGGTGGCATTAATAGATGAACTAGGCAAAAGAGTATTTGAAGAAATGGATTATATAAATGAAGCTGATAATGCTGAAAAATTTAGAATAATGCATGAAAAAAATATAAAAATTGCAGTCCCAAAAATCTATCAAGAATTTACTTCAAGAAGAGTTTTAACAATGGAATGGATTGATGGTACAAAATTAACAAATCTTGAAGATGTAAAGAAATTAGGAATTGATCCTGATGAAATGATAGAAATTGGAGTTCAATGCAGCCTCGAACAACTTTTAGAACATGGTTTTTTTCATGCAGATCCTCACCCAGGAAATCTACTAGCATTAGAAGATGGAAGGCTATGTTATTTAGATTTTGGAATGATGAGTGAAGTATCTAGAGATTCAAGATCTGGTCTTATACAAGCTGTTGTTCACTTGGTTAATAAAAATTTTGATAAATTATCTCATGATTTTGTTAAATTAGGCTTTCTTTCTAAAGAAGTTAACTTAGAACCAATAGTTCCTGCTTTTCAAGATGTTTTTGTAAATGCAATAGAATTAGGTGTCTCAAAAATGGATTTTAAAAGTGTTACTGATGATATGTCTGGCGTAATGTACAAATTTCCTTTTAAATTACCTCCCTATTACGCATTAATAATAAGATCATTGATTACTTTAGAAGGTATTGCTCTTAGTGTTGATCCAAATTTTAAAATTCTTGGTGCTGCTTACCCATATTTCGCAAGAAGATTAATGGAAGATCCCGATCCTCAACTTAGAGAAAGTCTTAAAGAAATGCTTTTTGACAACAGTCAATTCAAATGGGACAGATTAGAAGATTTACTTTCAAATGCCGCCAAACAAACTGATCTTGATTTAGAAAAACTTTTAGATGAAGTGATAAATTTATTATTTTCTCCAAAAGGAGGTTTTTTAAGAAATGAAATTATTGATGGTTTAACCAATCAAATAGATATGTTTAACTGGAAATTCATCAAAAATATAAATCATTATTTACCTAAATCATTAAAAATAAATATTAATTACCAAGAAGATATGAACAATATTATTTTTTCAATTGAACCTTTTACAAAATTTTTAAATGTTTTACAAAAAGTGCCTGGTTACTCTAATGAATTATTTTTCAAACAAATACCACGTTTACTTAATGAACCCTACACTAAAGAAATGAGTTTAAAAATTGCTCGAAGAGTCACCGAAAAAAGTGTAGTTCGATTAGTAAAAATTGCTGCTGGATCTGCTATTTAGGATGAATATCATTAAATTTTCTTATAAAAAAATTATCATTTTAATATTTATTGGTTTATCAATTTTTCCTGCTAATAAAGTAAAAAGCGCTGAAGAAATCAAAATAGTCTATAGTATTTTCTCAAGAACGATAAATGTTAAAGAACTAAAAGAATTTGCTCTTTACGGAAACGCTGATAAAAATTTTAAAAGACTTTTAAAACTAACCAATACTAAAAATGATGAAATAAAAGAAATTCTAAGAAAAGAATTCCAGATTCCACTTTCAATAGCAAGCAAATTAATGTATTCAGAAATAGGAAATGTAATACTAACTAGATTATCAAAAATAATTCATCCTCCAAATGCGAGAGACGAAAAGACTGCCGTATTAGCTTTACGATCAAGTGTTATAAAAGGGATTGATATTGGAGAAGGGAAAATCAATACTATAACTTTCTTCGAAGGTTATCCTACAAAAAAAGTTATTTTAAATGTTAATGCTTTGAGTAAAATCATGAATAAAGTAGAATCAATTGCTGAATTACTAGAATTTTTTACAAACTCACCTCTTACCAAAATCAAAACAGATTAATCTAATTATGGTTCTTAAACTTATCAAAAGAAAATTAAAGCTAAATTATCGAAAGAAAAAATGGCCTGGATTAATTGAAGCCTACAGAAAGTATTTACCTGTTAGCTCAAAAACTCCAATAGTTTCTCTTCAAGAGGGTAATACTCCATTAATCCTAAGTGAAAAACTAAGTGAAATTATCGGAAATAATACGAAAGTATTTTTAAAATATGACGGATTAAATCCTACAGGTTCCTTTAAGGATAGAGGGATGACAATGGCTATAAGCAAAGCTAAAGAAGAAGGTTGTGAAGCAGTGATTTGTGCAAGCACAGGCAATACTTCTGCTGCTGCTGCTGCCTACGCAGCAAAAGGAGGTCTTAAATCATTTGTATTAATACCGGATGGCTTTGTAGCTCAAGGAAAATTAGCACAAGCATTAATGTATGGAGCAGAGGTAATTTCTATAAAAGACAACTTCGATAAAGCATTAGAAATTGTTAGAGAATTATCAGAGCAATTTCCTATTACTTTAGTAAACTCAGTGAATCCATATCGAATTGAAGGTCAAAAAACAGCTGCATTTGAAATTGTAGATGATTTAAAATTTTCTCCTGACTGGCTATGTATTCCAATGGGTAATGCAGGAAATATTACAGCTTACTGGAAAGGATTTAAGGAATACTCTCAAAAAAATAAAAAATTAATCCTTCCTAAAATGATGGGTTTTCAATCTTCTGGTTCAGCTCCACTGGTAGAAAACATCATTGTTAAAAATCCTGATACTATTGCCACAGCAATTCGAATCGGTAATCCAGTAAATAGAGAAAAAGCTAAATTAGTAAAAAAAGAAAGCAAAGGAGACTTTCAATCAGTTACAGATACTGAAATTATTTCAGCCTATAAAATACTTGCTTCCGAAGGAGTATTTTGCGAACCAGCCAGTGCTGCATCAGTTGCTGGACTAATTAAAAATAAAAATAGAATCAAAAAGGAATCAACAATTGTTTGTGTCTTAACTGGCAATGGATTAAAAGACCCTGATTGTGCGATTAAAAATAACGATGCTATTTTCACAAAAAATGTTGAACCTGACATAAAAAATATTTCAGAAAAACTTGGTTTCTAAACAAACCAATTAAAAAAGTGAATGTGGAAAAACAATAAAATTTATTTCAATCTGTGAAAAACTTTAATAAAAAATTGAAGTTTGTTAATTTCTTTTATTAATTAATTCATAATTAAAAATTTTTACCATTTCTAAAAATTTTTCCACATTATAAAAAAAGATATTTATTTGTTCAGCAAAGATTTTTCAAGGTTTTCCTCAGATTCCACAGCCCCTACTACTACTATTTTTTTTAATTTAATAATATAAATAATATTATTGAGTTGTTATAAAATCTAAATAAAAAAGAAATGGAATTACTTAAAAGAAGCATTATTATGTGTTTATAAACATTTTTTTTAATGGATATTGTCTGTAAACAAAGCGAGTTAAATAATGCTATCCAGCTTGTTAGTAGGGCTGTAGCCTCAAGACCAACACATCCTATTTTATCTAACCTTTTAGTTACAGCTGATGAAGTAACAAATAAAATTAGTTTAACTGGATTTGATTTGAATTTAGGAATCCAAACTTCTTTTGATGCAACCGTCTCTCAAAGTGGAGCTATTACAATACCTTCTAGATTATTATCAGAAATTGTTTCTAAATTACCTAATGAATCTCCTGTTTCATTAACTGTTGAAGAATTATCAGATAATATTCTTTTAAAAAGTGAGAGAGGATCTTTTAATATTAAAGGAATACCTTCTGATGACTATCCTAAATTACCTTTTGTTGAAAGTGGTACTTCTCTCGAAATAGATCCTTCATCATTTTTACAAGCTTTAAAAATGACTATTTTTTCAAGTAGTAACGATGAATCGAAGCAATTATTAACGGGTGTTAATTTTAAATTTAAAAAAAGTATTTTAGAATCAGCAGCAACAGATGGTCATAGATTAGCTGTTATATTAAATAATGATCAAGATTTAAATCTTCAGGATAATAGTGATGATTTGAAAGATAGTGATTTTAATTTATCTGTGACAATTCCAACTAGATCATTAAGGGAAATTGAAAAACTTGTGAGTTGTAAATCTCATGAAAATTCAATAAAACTTTTTTATGATAAAGGACAAGTAGTTTTTATTTCTGCTAATCAAATTATTACTACTAGAACTCTTGAGGGCACTTATCCAAATTATTCACAATTAATTCCAGATTCTTTTTCAAAAGTATTTAAATTTAATAAAAATTCCTTTATTGAATCTCTTGAGAGAATTGCTGTCTTAGCAGACCAACAAAGTAGTGTTGTTAAAATTAATTTGAATGATGATGGATATGCTTCAATAAGTGCAGATGCTCAGGATATTGGCAATGCAGAGGAGTTATTACCAGTTACATACTCTGGTGAAAAATTAGAGATTGCTTTTAACGTTAAATATTTGTTAGAAGGATTAAGGGTTATTTCTTCTGAAAATGTTCTTTTGAAATGTAATCTTTCAACTACTCCTGCAGTGTTAGTTCCAGATGACAATATTACATCTTTTACCTATTTGGTGATGCCTGTACAGGTTAGATCATAGTTTGAAATTACCTAAAGAATATTTATTAAGCGATTTATTGAGTCATAATGTTAGAGGAGATATGACATTATCTTATGGTGTCGGTGAAATTGTTTGGATGCATCCTCCTGTACATAGAATCTTAGGATGGTCGAGTAAACCTTCAAATTTTAATTTGCAAAGAAATGTTTGGAGATTAAATCAAATAAATCAGATTGTGAATAATGAAATTTTTGTAAAAGGTGAACCTGCTATTACTGATTTATCTGTATTAACTAGATTTCCAAATTTGTTATTTGCAAAGTTAATTAATAGTAATGGTATAAAAATAGGGATAATAGCGGATTTTGTTTTTGAATTTAAAACAGGACAAATTAAGTATTATTTGATTTCAAGATCAAACCCAAAAATTCCTGGTTCTAGTAGATGGAAATTAGATATTCGAAGTATTCTTGATCAACAACCTGGTTTGGTTTTTTGTTCAAATGAAAGTTTAAATGATTTACCTCTTTTAAAATCAAGTTTTAAAAATGAAGTTTTTAAAAAAGGTAAGGTTTTTATTAATAGATTTGATGATATGAAAAATATCGCAACTACTAAACTTGAAAATTGGCTTGAAGATGAAAATTATTTAAATGAAGATGAAGAAATTTCAGGTAAAAGATTTTCCAAATAAATCAATTTACAAGGAAGATAAAAATTTCTATTCTGATAATATAAATCTTAAATCCTCTAATAGAAAAAAAGATGATGATCCTTGGATTTAGATAATGATTAATTTTTTAGACTCAAATTCTTATGATATTGATCAAGCCCTTAAGGTAGAGAATTTAAAAAAAGAAGACTACCAAGAAATATGCAAAAGACTAGGTAGATCACCAAACAGAACAGAGTTAGGTATGTTTGGCGTGATGTGGTCAGAACATTGTTGTTATAGGAATTCAAAACCTTTACTAGCTAAATTTCCTACCAAAGGAAAATATGTTCTTATAGGGCCTGGTGAGAATGCAGGTGTTATTGATGTCGGTAACAATCAAAAATTAGTTTTTAAAATAGAAAGTCATAATCATCCTTCAGCCATAGAGCCATTTCAGGGCGCTGCTACAGGAGTTGGTGGTATTTTAAGAGATATTTTTACTATGGGTGCAAGACCTATAGCAGTTTTAAATTCTTTGAGATTTGGAAGTCTTGATGACACTTCGAACATCTCTTTACTTCGTGGAGTCGTTTCTGGAATTGCACATTATGGTAACTGTGTGGGTGTTCCTACTGTTGGTGGTGAAATAAATTTTGATAATAGTTATTCAGGAAATCCTTTGGTTAATGTTATGGCTTTAGGTTTATTAGAAACAGATGATATTGTTTGTTCTGGAGCTAAAAAGGTAGGATCTCCAGTACTTTATGTTGGAAATACAACAGGTAAAGATGGTGTTGGTGGGGCTAGTTTTGCAAGTTCTGAATTGTCAACTACTTCTTTAGATGATAGACCTGCAGTTCAAGTAGGTGATCCATTTATTGAAAAAAGCTTAATTGAAGCATGTTTAGATGCTTTTAAAACAGGAGATGTTTTAGCTGCTCAAGATATGGGAGCAGCAGGAATTACCTGTAGCAGTGCAGAGATGGCATCTAATGGCGGCTTAGGAGTTTTTGTTGATTTAGATCTTGTTCCTGCAAGAGAAAAAAATATGACTCCTTATGATTATCTTCTTTCTGAATCTCAGGAAAGAATGCTGTTTGTTGTTAAACAAGATAAAATTGATGATCTTATTAGCAAATTTAAAAGATGGGGTTTATATGCATGTGTTGTTGGAAAAGTAATAAAAGAAAAAGAGGTAATTATTTCACATAAGAAGAAGATAGTAGCTCAAATACCTACTTCTGCTTTATCCGATAAAACTCCTATTACTCATCATCAAATAATGAATAATCCCCCTTTAGATATTTTGAATAAATGGAAATGGAAGGAAGAATATTTACCTGAAATAAAAAATAATGGATTGTTTTCTTTAAAGTTTGAAAAATTATTTTCTTGGAATGATATTATTCTGCATTTATTATCTACTCCATCAATTTCTTCAAAAAAATGGGTTTATAATCAGTACGATTATCAAGTCCACTAAATACTGTTTTTAAACCTGGTCAATCAGATGCAGCAGTTATAAGGTTAAGAAGTCAACACGACAAAGTTAAAGAAAAAAAATATACTGGGATTGCAGCTTCTGTTGACTGTAATAATAGATGGGTTTCTTTGGATCCTTTTAGAGGAAGTATTGCTGCAGTTGCTGAATCCGCTAGAAATGTGAGTTGCGTAGGAGCTAAGCCAGTTGCAATAACAAATAATTTAAATTTTTCATCTCCTGAAACTGATATTGGTTATTGGCAGCTAGCTTTATCTTGTAAAGGTATTTCTAAAGCATGCGAAATATTTGAAACACCTGTAACAGGAGGTAATGTTTCTTTGTTCAATGAATCTAAAGATAAAAATGGAGTTATTACTCCTATTCAGCCTACTCCTGTTATTGGAATGGTAGGTATATTAGATGATTCTGATAAAGCGGTTTCTTCTGGATGGAAAAATATTGATGATGAAATTTGGATAATAGGTTCTAATTCCTCTGAAATAACATTAGGAGCAAGTTCTTATTTAGAGTATTTTCATGGTCAGGTTACAGGAAGGCCTCCAGAAATTAATTTAGAAGATGAAAAATTATGTCAAGAAATTATTAGAAATAGTATTAATAAAGATTTTTTAGTTTCCTGTCATGATATCAGTGATGGAGGATTATCTGTAGCTTTAGCTGAATGTTCAATTCTTTCAGGATTAGGAGCTCAAATAAATATAGGAGATGATATTAGGGAAGATAAATTATTATTTGGTGAAGGTGGATCTAGAATTATATTTTCAATTGATATTAATAAAAAGGATAATTGGCTAAAGTATTTAAATAAAGTTAATGAAAAATTAAAAGATAATCTTTATATAAATAAGATAGGAGTTGTATCTAATAATAAATTAAAAATTAAATATTTAAATAAAGTTATTTGTGATTTAAAAGTTAGTGCTTTAGCTGATAAATTTAATAATGGAATAATTAAAAATTTTTAAAAATGAAAGTGATTTATATGTGTTCGTTTTTTGTTACTTATTAAGTTATGTGCGGAATCGTAGGAATTGTTTCTTCTGAAGATGTAAACCAGCAGATATACGATAGTCTTCTACTACTACAACATAGAGGTCAAGATTCAACTGGAATTGCAACCATGGAAGAAAGTATGTTTCATATTTATAAGGCAAAAGGTCAAGTTAGTACTGCTTATAGAACGAGAGACATGAGAAATCTTGTTGGAAAAGTGGGATTAGGTCATGTAAGATATGCGACCAAAGGTTCGGCAGAAAGCATAGAGGAAGCACAACCTTTTTATGTAAATGCTCCTTATGGAATTGTTCTTATTCATAATGGTAATCTTACAAATACTAGAGAGTTAGAAAAACAATTATTTAATATTGATAGAAGACATACAAATTCATCTAGTGACACTGAAATGTTGTTAAATATATTTGCGACAGAATTACAAGAACAAATTCATGGACAAGAATTAGATCCTGATTTAATTTTTAAAGCAGTTAAGTCTTTACATAAAAGAGTTCAAGGTTCATATGCAACCATATCATTGATCTCTGGACATGGCTTGTTAGCCTTTAGGGATCCTTTTGGAATTAGACCTCTAGTTATAGGAAAAAGATTTTCCAAGGATAATAAAGAAGAGTGGATGATAGCTAGTGAATCACTTGTACTTGAAAACAACGATTATTCAATAGTTCGAGATGTTAGGCCTGGCGAAGCAATTTTTATAAGTAAAAAAGGAGAATTTTTTTCAAAACAGTGTTCTGAAAATCCATGCTTATTTCCTTGTGCTTTTGAATATGTTTATTTAGCAAGACCTGATTCAATTATGAATGGTATTTCTGTTTATAAAGCTCGTTTAAAAATGGGTGATTATCTTGCAGAATCAATTAAGAGAATAATAAAGAATGGAGAAGTTGATGTTGTAATGCCAATTCCTGACTCTTCAAGACCTGCTGCAATGCAGGTAGCTAGGCAGTTAGGGATAGAATATAGAGAGGGATTTTTTAAAAATAGATATGTTGGAAGAACTTTTATAATGCCTGGTCAACAAAAAAGAAAGCAGTCTGTTAGGCAAAAATTAAATGCTATGAGTGCTGAATTTAAAAATAAAAATGTCTTAATTGTAGATGATTCAATTGTAAGAGGAACTACGTCAAAACAAATTGTTCAAATGGCTAAACTTGCCGGTGCTAATAAAGTCTTTTTTACTTCAGCTGCTCCTCCTGTTCGTTATCCACATGTCTACGGAATTAATATGCCTAATCGTGACGAATTAATTGCACATAATAGATCAATTATTGAGATTGCAAAACAACTTGAAATTGATGATTTGATTTATCAGACAATAAATAACCTTAGAAAATCAATTATTGACGATACTGATATAAAAGATTTAGAAATGTGTTGTTTTACGGGTTCATATGTTACTGGAAAAGTAAATGAGGAGTACTTAAATTGGGTTGAAACTGAATATAAATCTTAAATTTATAAGTAATATAAACAAGTAACGTCTTTTATATATTCATCTTCTTGAAATTTTATAAAATTTATATCATATAAATATTTATTGGATTTAATATCAATATTTTTTGGACTTAATTTAGCAATTTTTTCTTTATTGGTTTCTAAAATACAATATTGATTATTAGTTAATAATTTTATATAACTATCATTTTTTAATTTTATTTTTTCATTAAGATATCCCATTTTATAGATATGTGAATTAGAAATCTCGCTTATCTTTACTCTAAAGAATTTCCCTTTTTTAGTAGCTATTATAATTTCATTATCTTTTTTGCAATTACATCCAAATATAATTTTTTCTTGTGGTAATAATTTTATTAAGTTAGATCCTTGTGATTGTTTTGAGGAAGGAGTTATGTATGAGTTGGATAAATAAAATTTAAATATTCTTCCAATAGAAGTAATTGCAATTAAAACTTCATTTTGATTTGATATGAATGAATTAATAATTTTGTTTTCTTTCTTTTGTTTGATAATAGAAAAGATTCTATTTGTATTTACCATTTCTTTATTGATAGTGATTTTCTTAAATCTTCCATCTTCAGTTAATAAGCATAAAAAACTTTCTATATCTTCTTCTACACAATGAAAATTTAAAATTTCACTTGGGTTTGTATTATTAAGTAATTTATTATCTAATTTGCAATCATTATTAATCAATGATTGCCAGTCAATATTTATTATTTTTCCAGTAATTGTAAATGCAAAAATTTTTAAATTTTTATTAATGTTACAAGTAAAAATAAAGTTGTTTTTGGTATTCAAATATCCATTTTTTAATTCTATAAATTTTTTATAATTATTTGATTGAACTTTTCTTAAATAGAATTTATTATCAATAATTAATTTCATGTCTTTATTGATAATGTCTTCAATAATTTGCTTATGTATTGATTTATCATCGCATTCTTGGTCATGATTTTTTAAGATTTTTGTTTTTCTTTTTTGGTTATATTTCTTCTTTAGATTTTTTAGTTCATTAATAAGGTTGGATAGAAGAATTTCTCTTTGGTTAAGGATTTTTTGTAAAGATTTTTTTTGTTTATTAAGTTCCTCTATGTTTTTATTAATTTGATTTCTTTCCAAATTTGTTAATTTTTTTATTGGCATGCTCAAAACAGCGTCGGCCTGTTTCTCTATTAAATTTAAACTTTTACAAAGAATAAATTTTGCTTCTGATACATCTTCAGAATTTTGAACTATTTCAATAATTTTTTTTATGTTTTTTACTGCAAGAGCAAAACCCTCGAGGATTTCAAGTTTTTCAATTGTTAATGATAGATGATATTCAGTTCTTTTTCTTATTGTCTCTTCTCTAAATTTTAGAAAATTATTCAGATAATCTTTTATGGATAATTGTATAGGTTTCCCATTTACAAGAGCAAGAAAAATTGCACCAAAATTAGTTTGTAAAGTTGTTTTTTTGTATAATTCAGAAATTATTAATTCCTGATTAATATCTCTTTTGAGTTCAATGATTATTCTCATACCATCTCTATCACTTTCATCTCTGATGTCAGCAATACCATTAATTTTGTTATTATTTACAAGTTCAGCTAATTTTTCTATCCATCCAGCTTTACTAATTTGATATGGTAGCTCTGTAATAATTAAAGCATTTCTTTTGTGTTTTCCTTTTCCTAAAATTATTTCTTCGGGATGGATTACGCCTCTCATCGTTATTGAACCTCTTCCTTTTAGATAAACTTCTTTTATATTTTCTGTATAAATTATTTCTCCTCCAGTTGGAAAATCTGGACCTAAAATAATATTATTTAATTCGTCTTCATTAGTATTTTTGTTTTTTATAAGTAATATTAGTGCATCGACAATTTCTCCTAAATTATGAGGAGGAATATTTGTAGCCATACCTACTGCTATACCAGAGGAGCCATTTAGTAAAAGAAAGGGTAATTGAGCAGGAAGTACATCAGGTTCTTTTTGAGAACCATCAAAATTATTTGAAAAAGAAACTGTATTTGAGTCAATTTCTTGTAAAAGAGCTTCATTTGCTATTGGAGCAAGTCTAGTTTCGGTATATCGCATTGCAGCAGGTGGATCGTCATCGACTGATCCAAAATTTCCATGTCCATCAAGGGCTGGATATTTTGTTGAGAAGTTTTGTACTAAACGAACTAAAGCATCATATACAGCTTGGTCTCCGTGTGGATGATATTTTCCTAAAACATCTCCTACAACTCTTGCGCATTTTCTAAAAGGTCTTTCTGGTGTAAGTCCTAATTCATGCATTGCAAATAAAATTCTTCTTTGCACTGGCTTAAGACCATCTCTAGCATCTGGAAGAGCGCGGCCAACTATAACGCTCATTGCATACTCTAAATATGAGCGTTGCATCTCATGATGCAGAGAGATGGTTTTAAATTTTTCCTTAGTCATGAGAGCAGGAAAACTATTATAGACTTTTTAGAAACTACGCTTAGATTAATAGGAAAAAAAATATTTACCAGTAAAAACTTACAAACTTGTTTATTTTTTTAAGAGTTTAGCTATTGCAATATCTTGTTTTAATTCTTTTGAAGAAAATAATTTATTTGTCTCTTTTTGTATCTTTTGCCCCCAAAGTTGTTCTTTTCTATATTCATTATCAACATAATTTGGGTCCTTGGATAATGCTTTTTTAGCTAATAATATTGATTCTTTGAAATTTTCATTTTGAATACATACTGCAAGAGCTAAAAGAGGTTCAGCATTATTTTCAATTTCGATTGCTTTTTCAAAATTTTTTATTGCGTTTGGAATATTATTTAATTCAAAAAAAATAAGTCCTTTATTATTAAAAGCCTGCCAAAAAGTTGGCTTAATATTAGTGGCTTCATTAAAAATATTTAGAGATTTTTTAAAATTTTTCTCCATTAGATATAAATTTCCAAGTTGGAAAAGGCCATTAATATTGTCAGGCTGCAAATTTAACCCTTTTTTTAAAGACTTTTGAGCATCTTTGATTTTATCTTGTTTTATAAAAATAGAACTTTCTAAGAAGTATAATTCGCTCATCTTTGGATCAATTTTTTTCCTTCTTTAATTGAATTCAATGCATTTTCATAAAGATTGTTAGCAATTTGTGTTTCAGCTAATAAACTCCATAATTTTGGGTCATTTTCATTTAGAGAGATTGCTAGCTTTGATAAATTTAAACTTTCCTTTATTTGTCCGAAATAAAGTAATTGATATGCATTCTTTGCTATGGCAAAACTATTTTTTCGAAGAATATCTTCGTTTGGCAAATTATAGAAAGGTATTATTGCTTTTAAACTTCCAATAAAGACAACATTAAATATCAAAATTTGAATAAAAATTAAATTTTGGAATATTTTTTTAATCATGTTTTATTTATGAATTACAGCTTGAATATTTCTTCTCCACATCCATGGTTTAATTCTCTTAAGTGTAGTCCCCTTTAATTTATCTGCCCATTCTTCATCATTCCATTGTAAAGCTTCTTGATCTAAATTAGTCATCCATTCTTTTGGCTTTACTTCGTAACTTTGGTTTGTTGGTACAGATTTATTCCATGGACATACATCTTGGCACATATCACATCCTGCAATCCATCCATTTAAATTACTCTTAATTTTATTTGGTATTTTTTCTTCTCTGTTTTCAATAGTATGATATGCAATGCATAATTCTGAATTAATAACAAATGGCTCTGTAATTGCATTTGTTGGACAGTGATCAATGCATTTATCGCATTGTCCGCATAAGGGTTTAGAGGGTATATCAGGAATTAATTCTTTGTTTAAAATCATAAATCCTAGTGATAACCATGATCCATATTTTTTATTTATTAGATTACTATGTTTTCCAATCCATCCAATACCAGATTCTTCTGCCCATGCTTTTTCTAAAAGAGGAGATGAATCTACGCAGACTTTCCATTTGCAATCTGGACTTTTTGTTTCTATCCATTTACCGATTTTTTTTAATTTTTTTGTTATTACATGATGATAATCTTCTCCTTGACTAAATTTGCCAAATTTAAAATTCGTTTTTCTTTGATTTTCATTACTTAAATAGTTTAATCCAACCGCTAATACACTTTTTGCTCCTATCAAGAGCGATTCAATGTTCTTTCTTCTATCTGCTTCCATCCATTTCATTTCGCCATGATAATCTTTTTCTAGCCATCTTTCTAATGCTTTAGTACGTAAATTTATTCTAGAACTCCCAGGAATTGAGGCGATTCCTGCAAGAGCAAAACCTTCTGATTTTGCTTTTTCTTTTAATTCTATAGTTAGCGTTTTGTTTTCCATTATTAATATTTTATATTTCCATTTATTAATTTGGCTAATCAATTTTTTTGTAAAAAGAAATAATATATTTCAACTTTATTCAGATAAAACTTTATTTATTTAGTTAAAGCAGTTAATCTTTTAGTAGAGTATTAATTATTTAAGAGATTAATTTTGGTTCAATCTACACCCAAACAAGATTCGAACCTAGCAAATAGGCTTCAGCAGGATCTTAAAAATGATCTTATAGCAGGGCTATTGGTTGTAATACCTTTAGCCACAACTATATGGTTGTCGTCGATAGTTAGTAAATTTGTTTTAACTTTAGTGACTTCTGTCCCTAAGCAATTGAATCCATTTATAACTTTAAACCCACTATTGCAGGATTTAATTAATTTAACTCTTGGGCTAACTGTGCCACTTCTTGCAATTTTGTTAATAGGTTTAATGGCAAGAAATTTTGTTGGGAGGTGGCTATTAGAGTTTGGAGAGGGAACATTATCTAAAATTCCATTAGCAGGTTCTGTATATAAGACCCTTAAACAATTATTAGAAACATTTTTAAGAGATAATTCAAAAAGATTTAGAAGAGTAGTTTTAGTTGAATATCCCAGAGAAGGTTTGTTTAGTGTTGGTTTTGTTACGGGTGTTGTAGGCCCTTCTTTACAGCCTGAATTAGAGCAAACTCTTTTAAGTGTATTTATACCCACCGCTCCAAACCCAACAACAGGTTGGTATACTTTAGTTCCAGAGACTTCTGTAAAGGATTTGGATATATCAGTTGAAGATGCTTTTAGAACAATAATTTCTGCTGGAATTGTTAATCCTGATGAAAAGAACAGTTCAACTAATCCAACTTTCTCAAAATTGTTTTCTCAATTTAGAGCTGCTACAAATACTTCTAATTAAGAGATTCTATGGATAATAGATCCCTTTCTAGAGAATTATCTTTGATTTCTTTAGGTCTTGTTAACGAGGAAATCACTAAACAGGCTTTTGAGTTGACCAATCTTTCTTTAGATACTGTGTTAGAGTCTGCGATTGATTTTATGGTTAATTTTTGTAGAGAGGAGCTTAATCAGTGCGAAAGTCTATTAAATGCAACGTCTAATAATTTTTTTGAAATGGAATTATGTGAAATAGATAGTTCATCTTCAAAAAAAACAAGAGAGGAGTTACAAGAATCTATTTCTAATATTGAAAGAGTGATGAATATTTTGTCAGATGCTATAGATATTCCAAAATTTATTGCTATTGCTAATCAAGAGAACTTGAGAAATGATATAAAAAATAGAGTTTTAAAAGTAATTCAAAATTCTTCTCAAATTAGTAAAGAGATAGATGAAGTAATGGATGGATGGAGATTTAAACGTTTACCAAGAATTGATAGAGATATTCTTCGTTTGGCATATGTAGATATTAAATTTCTTGATATACCTATTTCTGTTGCATGTAATGAGGCTGTAAATTTAGCAAATAAATATAGTGATACCCAAGGAAGAAAAATGATTAATGGAATTTTAAGAAGGATGCAAAAAGTTAAAATTAAGTAATTCTTTAAATGAGTTAAAATATCTTTCAAGAATATTATTCAAACACTATATGTCAGATATAGATCAAGATTCTTCGATTGATTGGGCTAGGCAAGCTTATGAGCAGTTAAAACAAAAGCAAAATCAAGAAAAGGAAGAAATACAAAAATTAGAAAGAGAAGCTCAAGAAAAAGAAAAATTACAAAAATTAGAAAGAGAAGCTCAAGAAAAGGAAAAATTACAAAAATTAGAAAGAGAAGCTCAAGAAAAGGAAAAATTACAAAAATTAGAGAAGAGCAGCATAACTGATGATGATTCGATTCCTGAATTAGGTGATTTTGATAAGGAATTTACTTGGTCAGCAATGATTTTAGCTGCACAAGGGAAAAAAATAAATGAAATTTCTATAGATGAAATAGATTGGCTTAGTCGTTTAAGAAGAGGCTTAGAAGAGACAAGAAAGGGTTTTGTAACTGATTTATTAGATAAATTAGGTGATGACCCTTTAACTCCTGAAACTTTAGATGATTTAGAGACTTTACTTCTTAGAGCAGATGCTGGCTTTGATTCAACAGATAAGGTAATTAATGCTTTAAGAAAAAAATTGAATGAAGAAGTTGTTGGAGGAGAAGAAGGTATAAATTTCTTAAAAAAAGAATTAAGACTTATTTTAGAAGAACCTATAAAAAATTCAGGAAAAAATATTCTTGTTCCAGAAAAGGGTAAGCTTAATATTTGGCTAGTTGTTGGTGTAAATGGTGTAGGCAAAACTACAACACTTGGAAAATTAGCTCATCTTGCTGTCAGAAGTCAATCTAAGACTTTAATTGCAGCAGCAGATACTTTTAGAGCAGCAGCTGTCGAACAGCTTCAAATTTGGGGAGATCGAAGTAATGTTGATGTAATCTCTAATAATTCTAAAAATGCTGATCCTGCTGCTGTAGTTTTTGATGCAATTAATTCAGCTATATCAAGAGAAACAGAATTATTGCTAATTGATACTGCAGGAAGGCTTCAAAATAAAAATAATTTAATGGAGGAATTATCTAAAATAAGAAAGATTATTGATAAAAAAGTACCTAATGCCATAGTTGAATCGTTACTTGTTCTTGATGCAAGTCAGGGTCAGAACGGACTAAAGCAGGCTAAAGGATTCGCAAGGTCTGCAGAACTTACAGGGGCAATTGTGACTAAATTAGACGGGACATCGAGAGGAGGAGTTTCTTTGGCTGTTTCACTAGAAGTTGACTTGCCAATAAGATTTATTGGAGCTGGTGAGGGGATAAGAGATTTAAGGCCATTTAATAGTTTTGAATTCGTAGAGGCTCTTTTGGCTGATAAATAAATTTTTAATTAATTTTTTAAGAAAATAGGATTTTAATGTTAAAACTTACTTATGAATAAATAATTTTTTGAAAAAGAGTAAAAACCAAAAATTATTTGTAGATAAATTTAATGAGGACTTTTTGAAAAAGGATGAAACATTTTTAAATTTTGATGATCATAAATTTATTGAGATTTCATCATCTTTAGCATACTATTCAAGTCTTTTTACAAGTTTAAAAAGATTTTTAGAGTATGTTTCTTTGGTATCAAAATATTTTATCAACCAAGAATTTTCATTAGTTATTCCACTTGATGAGAATGGAGAGATATCTTTAGATCATATATTTATTTCTGGCAATCTAAACTATAAAGATTATATTTCTGAAGTAAAAAGTTTTATTGTTAATTCAAATCTCTCAAATAAATTCAGAATAAAAAATATAATTATCTTAGAAGAATTTTTAAAACAAAGTTATCCGTTCAATCAAATAAACTCATATAAAATTAAATCAAGAGGTAAATGCAGAGGTTTTTTTTATGTCTTTCATGACAAATTAAATAAAAAAAATTCTTTCTTAGAAGAACGAAAGATTTCATTTTTAATTGATACTTTGGCAACAGCTATTGAGAATTACTTTTTATCAGCAGAGAATAAAAGGCATGAAAATACTGATAGAGAAATTTCGAGTGGAGCAGAAATTCAATCAAGACTTTTACCTGATTTTTGCCCGAAAATATTTGGTGTTAATCTTGCTGCTCACTGTAGACCTGCTCTCCAATTAGGTGGAGATTATTATGACTTTATGTCTATAAAACCAAATCTAGAGGAGAAAAGGCGCCAAAAAGGAAGATGGGCATTAGTAATTGGAGATGTAATGGGTAAGGGTGTTCCAGCTGGACTTCTCATGACAATGTTAAGAGGAATGTTGAGGGCTGAGGTTTTAACTGGTCTGCCTCCAGATAGAATTCTTCATGATTTAAATCAATTAGCAATATATGATTTAGATCAGTCTCATCGGTTTGTTACGTTATTTTATTCCGATTATGATCCTCGTACGCAAAAGCTTAGATATGCTAACGCTGCTCATAATCCTCCATTTTTGTGGAAAAACAAAGAGCAAAAAATTTCTAAATTGGATGCAGAGGGCTTTGTTATTGGCTTGCAAAAAGATGCTGAATATATATGTGGTGATGTTCAATTAAATAATTTGGATGTTATCCTCTACTACACTGATGGTATTACAGAAACAACTAATAATTTAGGTGAAAGATTTGGAGAAAAGAATTTAAAGTCAACTTTTTCAAAATTATGTAAAAAAAACTTAAATTCTCAAGAAATTTTAAATCAAATTTTTAAAAAGTTAGATGATTTTTCTGGAAAGAAAAAGCAATTAGATGATGATGCTTCAATAGTGATTTTTAAATTAGAATAATTTTCTAATGTCAGTTTGAAAAAAAAATGCTTTATTATAAATAACTTTGTTTATAAAATATGTCAAAAGCTTGGAGCAATAGATTTGATAAAAGTTTAGATCCATTTATTGAGCAATTTAACTCTTCAATCAATTTTGATAAAAACTTGATAATAGAAGATTTAGATTGCTCAATTGCACATGCGAGAATGTTGGGAATTAATCAAATAATTTCTGTTAAGGAGTCAGAAATAATAATAAATGGACTTAATGAGATAAAAAATGAATATCTGAAGGGAGAGTTTATTCCTTGTTTTCCATCAGAGGATATTCATTACTGTATTGAAGAAAAACTTATAAATTTAATTGGAGATTTGGGCAAAAAACTTCATACAGGAAGGAGTAGAAATGATCAGGTAGGTACAGATTTAAGACTCTGGCTTAGGAAAAAAATAGATGAGATAATTGATCTTATTATTGATTTGCAAAAAGCACTTTTATCTTTGGCGGATAAGAATTTATACACACTGATACCTGGCTATACTCATTTGCAAAGAGCACAGCCATTATCTTTTGCACATCATTTACTAGCTTATATTGAAATGTTGCAGAGAGATATTGATCGGCTTCATAATGTAAGAGATAGAGTTAATATTTCACCTTTGGGAGCAGCGGCTTTGGCAGGAACAAAAATAAAAATTGATAGATTTGTCACAGCAAAAGAACTTGGTTTTAAAGATATTTATAAAAATAGTTTAGATGCAGTAAGTGATAGAGATTTTGCTGTTGAATTTGTTGCAGCATCCTCTTTGATTATGACCCACTTAAGTAGGTTATCTGAAGAAATAATATTATGGGTAACTGATGAATTTTCATTTGCAACGCTTACTGATAAATGTGCAACAGGAAGTAGTTTAATGCCACAAAAAAAGAATCCTGATGTTCCTGAATTGATAAGAGGTAAAACGGGTAGAGTTTTTGGTCATTTGCAGGCATTGTTAACTATTATTAAAGGCTTGCCGCTTGCTTATAATAAAGATTTCCAAGAAGATAAAGAGCCGATATTTGACACGGTTAAAACAGTTGCAGATTGTTTAAAAGCTATGAATATTTTGATTAAAGATGGATTAATAATTGAAAAAGAAAATTTGTTGAGATCTGTAGAAGAAGATTTTTCTAACTCTACGGATCTGGCTGATTATTTGGTTTCTAAAAATGTTCCATTTAGGGAAGCGTATCAAACGGTTGGGAGCATAGTGAAATTGTGTTTATCCAAAAAAAAATTATTAAAAGATCTGTCATTAGCAGAATTTCAGGATTTTAATGAAAAATTTGAAGAAGATATTTTTGAAAAATTAACTCCAAGGAACGTTGTTGATTCTCGTAATAGTATTGGTGGAACTGGTTTTGAGCAAGTAAGTCTTCAATTAAAAAGTTGGAAAAGTAAGTTATTAAATTAAGACAAACTTGAATTTCTCCAAATAGTTATATATTTAAGTATTATGAAAAAACAACCTATTAGGTTGAGTTAAATTTTTTAGTCTTAAAGTGAGTATTTTTGTTGGTAATTTACCTTTCCGTGCAGAACGTGAAGATGTCCTTGAATTGTTTTCACCCTACGGTGAAGTAACTAATTGTTCTCTTCCACTAGAAAGAGATACAGGCAGGAAAAGAGGCTTTGCGTTTGTTGAAATGGTAGATGAAGCTACAGAGTCTTCTGCTATCGAAAGTTTGCAAGGCTCTGAAATGATGGGGATAATCGCTAGAAGGAACAATTATAATTCAAGAGTTCAAATGGCCCTGGGATAGGATCTAATAACAGTGGTGGATATGGATCTAATAACAGTGGTGGATATGGATCTAATAACAGTGGTGGATATGGATCTAATAACAGTGGTGGATATGGATCTAATAACAGTGGTGGATATGGATCTAATAACAGTGGTGGATATGGATCTAATAACAGTGGTGGATATGGATCTAATAACAGTGGTGGATATGGATCTAATAATGATCAAAGTTCAAATTATGATTCTAGATCTTCTGGTGCAAAAGGTTGGGAGGATAGGAGCTTTGGAAATAATACAGAAAATACTGAGTTTGAAAATTCTCGAATCAGAAGAAAAAGAGGAGGATCAAGTTCTTCAGAGCAAGAAGAAAATATTTAAAATAGAAGATCATTTCAATTCTTCAAGTTCTAAAGCATAATTCTTTAATTCATTTATAGTTAAAGATCCCTGAATAGAAGCAATAGCTACTTTGTTTCTCCACTTTTTCGCATTTGGAATATTTTCAACAATATTAATTAAATGTTTGCATATATCCCAAGTTGAACCACCGTTAGAAACATGTTTTTCAATATATGGGAGCAAAGTTAAAATTATACTTGAGGCATTCTTTATTGTTTTTAAATTACCATAAAACTCCTCGTCAATATTAGACCATTTTAGAGGATGTTTATATGCGCTCCTTCCGATCATTACACCATCAAAGATGTTCAAGGCCTCTTTACATTGATTGATATCATTAAATCCACCATTTATTTCAATAAGAAGAGAAGGATTGTTTTTTTTTAATTGTTCTACCAAATCATGCCTTAATGGAGGAATAGTCCTGTTTTCTTTAGGATTTAATCCTTTTAAAAAAGCTTTTCGAGCGTGAACGATAAATCTATCTGCACCTGAATTAGATATTTTTCTTACAAAATTATTTAAGTTGGCGAAACTATCATTATTATCTACCCCAATTCTATGTTTTATTGTTACTGGTAATTTACAGTTAGTTTTTAATGCCTCTATGCAGATCCCAACTTGTTCAGGATGATTCATAAGAGAGGCACCAAAATTACCAGAAGATACTTTTGAGCTAGGACATCCAACATTGAAATTGATTTCGTCATATCCCCAATCCTCAGCCATCTTTGCAACTTCACTTAGAAATTTTGGATTATCCCCTCCAAATTGAATGGAGATAGGATGTTCTTCTTTGTTGAAATCTAGAAATTTTTCTCTTTTTTTTGAAAATATTAAACTTTGCGCAACTATCATTTCGGTATATAACAGTGCATGGGAGCTGATTTGCCTCATAATCATCCTGAAATGTCTATCAGTGCAGTCCATCATTGGAGCAATACTTATTTTGTGCTGATTACATATAGAATAATTATTATTAACCATTTATAAAAAATAATAAGCAATGAGTAATTTCACAAGAAGATTATTTATCTTCATTCCATTTGCATCTATTATAAACTTTATACTCAAACCAGAAAGAGTTTTTGCTTCATCAAAAGATTCTCAAGAGAATTGGTCTCTTTCTAAGAGTGAATGGAATGATAAATTATCTCCTGAAGTATTTAATATTCTTCGAGAAGAGGGCACAGAAAGGCCATTTAGTAGCCCTTTAAATAATGAAAAAAGAAAAGGTACCTTTTATTGTGCTGGATGCAATCAGGCGTTATTTCTATCAGAATATAAATATGATAGTGGTACAGGTTGGCCAAGTTTTTGGCAGTCAATTAATAGTGCTATTGAGACAAAAATTGATTTTAAATTAATAGTGCCAAGAACTGAATATCATTGTTCTAGATGTGGAGGCCATCAAGGCCATGTTTTTAATGATGGACCTCAACCTACAGGTAAAAGATATTGTAATAATGGTCTTGCTTTAACTTTTAAACCAGAATAATTTTGGTGCGGGCTTCCGCAACTTGTGAATTTAACAATTTTATTTCAATATAGTTGGATAGTTTATAAAAATAATGACTGAAAATCAAAAAGAAAGTACTAAAAATAATTTAGAAGTTAATCCTGAAAAAGAGTCAAATAATATTAATGAGAATTTAACAGCAGAAGATAATTTAGATACAGATAATACTTCACATGATGAAAATCTTTCCGATAATGTTAAGAATTCAATATCAAATACTGATGCAAGGCTTGAACAGTTAGAAAAAGAGCATGAAACGCTTAAAAGTCAGTATGTAAGAATTGCGGCAGATTTTGACAATTTTAGAAAAAGACAGTCACGTGATCAAGATGATCTAAAAATACAACTGATATGTAAATCTTTGAGTGCAATTCTTCCGATAGTAGATAATTTTGAAAGAGCAAGACAGCAATTAAAACCTGAGAGTGAAGAGGCGCAAACACTTCATAGAAGTTATCAGGGATTGTATAAGCAATTAGTAGATGTTTTAAAGCAACAAGGGGTGGCCCCTATGAGAGTTGTTGGTCAAAAATTTGATCCAAATCTTCATGAAGCAGTATTAAGAGAGCCGAATGATGAGTACGATGAGGATATCAATATAGAAGAGTTACAGCGTGGATATCATCTCGATGGGAAGGTTTTAAGGCATGCTTTAGTAAAGGTTTCGATGGGCCCTGGGCCTAATAATGACTCACAAAGAGAAGAAGAAAAAGATAAAGTTGAAGATAAAGAAGTCCCAGATATAGATTTATCTGAGAGTGAATAATTTCTTTTAAATTTGCAAAACATTTTTTATGGCTGATTTTTATCAATTACTTGGAGTTTCAAGAAATGCAGATGCAGATACCCTTAAAAGGGCTTATAGGAAATTGGCTAGACAATATCATCCTGATATTAATAAAGATCCTGGTGCTGAAGAGAAATTTAAGGAGATAGGAAGAGCTTATGAAGTATTGGCTGATCCAGGAACAAGAGCACGTTACGATCAATTCGGAGAGGCTGGTCTTGGAGGAGCTGCAGGAATGCCTGATATGGGCGATATGGGCGGATTCGCTGATCTTTTTGAGACTTTTTTTAATGGTTTTGGTGGTCAAGGATCTCCTGGGGGCAGTGCAAGAACTCAAAGAAGAGGGCCTCAACAAGGGGATGATCTAAGATACGATCTAAACATAGATTTTAAGCAAGCCATTTTTGGTGAGCAAAGAGAGATAAGAATACCTCATCTAGAAACATGTTTAACTTGTAAAGGTATTGGAGCAAAGCCAGGAACAGGACCAGTTAATTGCTCAACATGTGGTGGTAGTGGCCAAGTAAGACGAGCGACTCGAACGCCGTTTGGTAATTTCACCCAAGTCGCAGAATGTCCAACTTGTTCTGGGATGGGACAAACCATATCTGATCCGTGTGTTAATTGCGGAGGTAATGGTGTAAAACAAGTTCGTAAGAAGTTAAGGATAAATATTCCACCTGGAGTGGATACTGGCACTAAGTTAAGAGTTTCAGGTGAGGGTAATGCAGGCCTAAAAGGAGGCCCCTCAGGTGATCTTTATGTTTTTTTAAAAGTCAAAAGTGACTCTAAATTGAGAAGAGAAGGAATTAATATTTTTTCTGAAGTATCGATAAGTTATCTTCAAGCTATTTTAGGAGATACTATTGGTATTGATACCGTAGACGGGAGAGTCGACCTTAATATTCCAGGAGGAACTCAACCAAATAGTACTTTAACTTTAGAAAACAAAGGCGTTCCAAGGCTTGGTAATCCAGTTGCAAGAGGTAATCATGATGTTCTTATAAAAGTCAAACTACCAGTCAGAATTAATGAGGAGGAGAGAAATCTTTTAGAAAAACTAGCATCGCATTATTCTTCTAAAAATACTAGTTCTAATAGTGGTTTGTTTAGTAAATTTTTCGGGAATGATTCTTGAGTAAAGATATAAGAACTTTAGATTTAAAAAATATTCCTTGTCCTTTAAACGTTGTGAAATGTAAGCTTGCTTTAGAGAAATTATCTATAGAGGATACTCTGATTATTGAGCTTGATAAAGGAGAACCTGAAGAGATGGTTTTTAAGACTTTGGATCAATTGGGATACACAGTAGATATCCTTAATGATGAGACAAGCTGGATTAGAATTTCTGTGATTTATGGCATTATCTAATAAAAGAAAGGCTTTAGTTACAAAAAAATTTAATAATTTTTTTTATGTAGATATTCTTGAAAATAATAAGAATGAAAAAGGCAGATTAAGATTTTTATGCAAAAGTCGTAAAAACTTATATTTTAAAAATCAACTTATTGTTGTAGGTGATGAAGTAATTATAAGTGAAATAAATCTTGCAGCAAGAACAGCAATTATTGAAAATTTAATTGAAAGAAAGAATTATTTAGTAAGACCTGCTATTGCAAATATAACTGATATTTTTATTGTGACTTCGTTTCAGGAGCCTGAACTGAATCTTTCTCAAGTCAATATGTTTTTAGTAAATTCTGAGCATTTAAAAGTAAATGTTTCTTTAATTATCACTAAATGTGATTTGGTTTCAAAAGAAAAAAGAGATTTTTTTTATAATAAATTTTCAAGCTGGGGATATAAACCTTGGTTATTATCAGTTGCGGAGGAAAAAGGTTTTAAAGATTTTCTTGTTGAATTAAAAATGAGAAAATGCTCAATATTAATAGGGCCTTCTGGCGTTGGAAAAACAACCATTTTGAATCAAATAATACCTAATATTAATAGGGCCACATCTGATGTTTCGAAGAAAATTAAAAGAGGGAAAAATACAACGAGAAATATTGAATTGTTTTACCTTAAAAAGGGAAGTTACTTGGTTGATACTCCTGGTTTTAATATGCAAGCTATAAACTTAGATGTGAAGAAGATTGCATACTTGTTTCCAGAATTAGCTAATCAATTGGAGGAGAGAGGGAGTAATTGTAAATTTCGCGATTGTTTGCATATTACAGAGCCAGGATGCCAAATCAATAGAGATTTTGAAAGGTATGAGTTTTATAAAGAATTAGTTGTTAATCTCAAGATTCATCATTCTCGAAACCAGGGAGATTGAAATTTAATCCTCCAGTAAGATCATTCATCCTCTCTTTCATTGTTTTAGTTGAACCCTCATGAGCTTTTAGAAGTGCATCTAAAAAACTTTCCTCAATTTCTTCTTTTGAGCTAGATTTTATTTTTTCATCTACTTCAACCTTTAGTGGTAATTGATTCCCACTGAGCCATATTTTGATCATTCCATTTTCGCTAGTTCCTTCTATTTCCATCTTTTCCAGTTCCTCTTGCAATTTTTGTGCATCCTGTTGAATTTGCTTAGCTTTTTTAAAAGCTTCTGTTATTTGCCCAAAGTTTGGGAGACCAAAACCAGCCATTTGATAAAAAGAATATTTAATTAAGGATAGTCAAAAACCAATCATTCTTACTTCAGGATGAAGAAATATTCCTTTTTTTTGTTGTACTTTTTCTTGAATTAAAGAAATTAATTGATAAATCTCTTCTGAAGAGGCTTCCAAATGATTAACAATGAAGTTGGCATGAATAGTTGAAACTTGAGCACCACCTAGTTTAAAACCTTTTAATCCTGATTCTTCAATTAATTTACCTGCGTAGTAATTATCTGGATTCTTAAATACGCTTCCGAAACTTGGTTGATGATATGGTTGAGAATCAGTCTTTTTTTTAAGATTTGCTTTGGTAACTTTTGTAATTAAATGTTTATCTCCTCCTGGTTCAAAATAAAATTTTGCTGACAAAATAATTAGTTTATTTTTTTGAAACGGGCTGAATCGATATTTAAAATTGAGATCCTTCCTTGAGATATTGAAGATATTTAAAGTTTGTATATCGATCACTTTTACTGATACTAAATGCTTTGAGATTGAAAAATCTCCGTATCCAGCATTCATGAATATTGCACCACCAACTGTGCCAGGGATTCCTATAGACCATTCTCCTCCTTTACAACTGTTTTTAGCTAATAAATTTGAAATTGTAGGTAGCATTACTCCACTTTCAGCTTCAAGAATTCCTGTTTCGGGATTTAAATTTATAGCTTTTAATTTTTTAGTACAAATAAATAAACCTTTCCAAATATTTCCGCTAATTAGTAAATTTGATCCTGCTCCAAAAATCTGGCAATTTATATTTTTATCGCTTGCCCATTTAAGGATATTTTCTAATTCTGATATATTGGTCGGCTCCGCAAAATATTCAGTTTGCCCTCCAACTTTTATAGTTGTGTAATTTAGCAGATTTATATTTTTTTGGATATTAAATTTCACCATTAAAAATTCAATATTTTTGATTTGTTAATATTTGCCATAAATTATGACAATCTCCAGCACCCATATTAATGATCAAGTCATTTTCTCTAGTTAAATGATTAAAATTTTTTCTTATTTCATTATTATCTTTTACTATTTTGACGTTTTTATTTAATTTAAATATTTCTGTTGAAATTAAAGATGAGCTGATATTATTGATATTTTTTTCACCAGCCCCATAAATATTTGTAATAATTATCTTATCTGCTAGTGCGAGTTCATTTGCAAATTCAATAAAGAATTCGCTTACTCTACTAAATCTATGCGGTTGAAATATAGCTATTAATCTCTTGTATTTTTGATTTTCATTGAGAAATAGTCGTCCTAATTTTATTGTTTCTTTGATTGCTTTAGGGTGATGTGCATAATCATCAACAATTGTTCTACCTTCAATATTTCCCTTGAATTCAAATCTTTTCAAAGGTAATTTTATATTTGAAATTTTTGATTTAATGTTATCAAAATCGACATTAAGTATTCTGCATGCTGCTATCGCTGCAGCTACATTGGATAGATTATGTAGTCCGGGAATAGGGATTTCAAGTTTGCTTATTAATTTTCCTTGTTCAAAATATTGTGCAATGGTTGATGTTGCTGTTTGATTTATAGGAATTAAAGAATAATTAATATTATTAACATCAACTATTGACCATTTATAGTCACTTTTTATATGCTTTTGAATTATTTCACAATCACCATTGACTAATAATTTTTTTGACTTAGATTCAAAGATTTTAAATGAATTTATCATTTGTTCAATATTTTTATAGTAATCGCAGTGATCATAATCAATATTATTTAGGATCCCTAAATTAATTTTGTAATTGGAGATTGAACCATCTGACTCGTCTAGTTCACCTACAAAATATTTTGTATCTTTTATAAAAGAATTATTATTATATTTTGGCAGAATTCCCCCAACTATGCCTGAGACATTACTAGTACACAGATCTAACAGTGTGAAAAGAAAAGTACTTGTTGAGGTTTTACCATGTGTTCCTGCTACTCCAATTGATTCATAATTATTCATAATCATTGAAAGAATTTCTGATCGATGTCTAATGGATATTTTTTTTTCGATACAGTAACTCAATTCAATATTATTTTTTTTAATTGCAGAACTTATTACGGCAATAATTTTTTTATTTGGAAATTTTTCCAAAATAGCATCTATATTTTTTTGATTTTGATTATTAAATATTGTTGCTCCATTACTACAAAGTTTTTTTGTTTGATCATTATTAAGCACATCAGAACCAGATACTGAAAATTTCCAGCTCATGAGAACCTTTGCAATACCTGACATTCCTATGCCGCCAATTCCAATAAAATGATAGTGAAGAGTATCAGACAATTTCGTTTTAAAGTGAATTCTTACAGCAGACTAAAGATACCCTTTCCTTCGTGTTTTGGGATTTATTTTTTACAAATATGGATTATTTATTTAATTCGAATTAATACAAAACAAAACTATTTTCTAAAAAAATCAAAAAATCCTTACGATATTGCAGAAAATTCATTATGATCTTCAGCTTAGGTCCATTTAGAAATTATTATTTATGACTTTGCGTGTTGCGATTAATGGGTTCGGCAGAATCGGTAGAAATTTTATGCGTTGTTGGCTTAGTAGGGGAGCTTACACGAATATTGAAGTAGTAGGAATTAATGTTACTTCAGACCCAAAAACTAATGCTCACCTACTCAAATATGATTCAGTTCTTGGATCTCTTGAAGGTGTTGATATTCAGTATACTGATGATACTTTTGTAATTAACAACAAAACCATCAAGTGTTTCTCTGATAGAAATATTCTTAACCTCCCATGGAAAGACTGGGGGGTTGATTTAGTTATTGAGTCAACTGGTGTCTTTAATACTGATGTAGCAGCCAGTAAACATATTGAGGTTGGTGCTAAAAAAGTAATTCTAACTGCACCAGGTAAAGGTCCTGGGGTCGGAACTTATGTAGTAGGTGTTAACGCAGAAACTTATAATCATAATGATTTTGACATCTTAAGTAATGCAAGTTGTACTACTAATTGTCTTGCTCCAGTAGTAAAAGTTTTAGATCAAACTTTTGGTATTAATAAAGGTTTAATGACTACAATCCATAGTTATACTGGTGACCAAAGAATCCTTGATAATAGTCATAGGGATTTACGTAGGGCAAGAGCTGCAGCAACTAATATTGTTCCTACATCAACTGGAGCAGCTAAAGCTGTAGCGCTTGTTTATCCAGAGATGAAAGGTAAGTTGACTGGTATTGCTATGAGAGTACCTACTCCGAATGTTTCAGCAGTAGATTTTGTGTTTGAGTCATCAAAATCAGTTACCGCTGAAGAAGTTAATAATGCTTTAAAAGAATCATCACAGGGCTCTATGAAAGGCATTATTAAATATGGTGACTTACCTTTAGTATCGAGTGACTACGCTGGAACAAATGAGTCTTCAATCGTGGATAGTGATCTTACTATGTGTATTGGAGATAATCTTGTGAAAGTGCTTGCTTGGTATGACAATGAGTGGGGTTATAGCCAGAGGGTTGTTGACTTGGCTGAAATAGTTGCGAAAAAATGGCAATAAACTAAAAATGAGAGTAGCTATTTCCTTGAATAGCTAAGGGAGAATTTATTATTTCCACAGAAGGTAAACCTTTTATAAATTTTCCTATCTCATAAGAAGTTTTATCTAAATTAAGATATCTTTTTGCCCAGTCTTTGGGGAGAGAAAATATTAATTCATAATCTTCTCCCCCATAAAAATAATATTCATCCCAATTATTACCGTTAGGCCAATTTTTATATTTCGGTAATTTTCTATAGTCAATAATTGCTTTGCAATTACTTGTAGCTGCTAAATCACTTATTGCTTGATAAAGACCATCACTACTATCGGTACAACCAATTTCAACATGGTCTGTACTTAAACGAGATTTAATAATATTTTGAAGAAAATCTCTTTTAGGTTTTGGTCTTTGGAAAGAATTTAATGATTGGCTTATAAGCTCCCTAGTGAGTTTACTTATGTCTTCATTTATTTTACTTTTTTTTAAAAGATATCCAAGCTTGCTCAAGCCATGATAACCAGTTGTAATTATAATTTCCTCAGGTCTAGAAGAATACCTTCTAAGAGATAATTCTCCTTGTAAACCGATTGCTGTAACTGAAATTGCGGTTTTCCTCCCTTTTGAACAGTCTCCCCCAAGAATGACTCCTCCATAATATTTTAGTGCTTCACATGCTCCTTCATAAAATTCTTTAATCCAATACCATTTAGTCTCAGGATTAATAATTAATCCTATATTAATTCCTATAAATTCCACGCATCCACTAGATATTAAATCTGAGTAATTAGTAGTAACAGATTTCCATCCTAGATCTTTAGGATGAATTATTTTGTCATTAAAATGCGTATCTTCAACCATTAAATCTGTATTTATAAGTAAATTTTCATGAGCAATTGAAAGAGACGCACAATCATCCTTCGTTTGGTTCTTAGGCATATATTTTGAAAGTCTAATTATTAATTCTTTTTCACCTAAATCTTTGATTCTTTCATTATCCATTGGCTTTAAGATTTTGAGCACCTTCAATCACTTGTATGGAAATAATTTTATCTTCCATTGTTAATTCCTCTAAAATATCAAAACCCTCTACGACGTATCCAAATGCGGCATTTCGTCCGTCTATAAGATTTCTCCCTGCAGGATTTAGTTCTGCTTCATATAAGAAAAAGAAGAATTGGGATGATCCATCACTAACTTCTTTACTGGAATGAGACCAGCCAAGTGTACCTAAAGTAGCGAATGGAAGAGTCGGGGTTTCGGTATAGAAACCTAAATCTTCAAAAGTTTCATTGTAAAAAGTGTTCGTTTCTCCTGGGACTCTTATTTCAAGTGGAACATTTCTCTCTTTGTTGGTTTCAGGATCGACATAGCCAATATCATTACCTTTTGGATCTCCAGTTTGCAAAACAAAAAATTCTTCAGCACGGTTAATAGGTAGATCGTTATAGAAGTCTTTTGTGACAAGGTCAATAAAAGCTCCTCCTGTAAGAGGTGCATTATACCCATCAATGATTGCAATCATTTCTCCTTTAGAAGTATTAATATTTACTGTGGCTCTACCTAATAGCCTTGGGAGTTCATCAAATTCAGATGGGATCTCATAAGGAAACTCATCAGGAAGAAAGAATTCTTCTAAAAAGCCAATCTTTTCAAGAGCTTCTTTTCTTGTGTCAATAAATCCATATTTATCTTTTGTTTTCGCTTTATTTGCTAGTTCATCTAAATTGTTTGTAAGATCTGAAAATGTTTTTTCAGCGGAATCTTTGTCTTCAGTATTAATTTCATCAATGATCTTGTTTTTATATTTTTTCACTAAAGATTGACATTTTGTAACAGTTTTTGAGAGAGCAGGCCATCTACCACCTCTAACGAGATCACTTGTTTCTTCAAGTTTATGTTGAAGATCTTGTAATTCTTTTTGCTTTATGGGGAGTGCATTTCTAAGGATTGCATTAGGATCTTTAACCGCATTTCCATTTGGTAAGTCAGCTAGAACTTGTACTGGGCTTGTAAAAAAAAATTGTAATAGTAGAATTAATACAAACAAATAATTTTTGTTCAGATTTGATAAAAATTTTTGCATAAGACTCATACAGGTTTATGATCTCTGGGGATGTAATACAGGAATGATTTCCAGTAACGATTTTCGCACAGGCACCACCATCGAATTAGATGGTCAAGTTTGGAGGGTTGTAGAATTTCTACATGTCAAGCCTGGTAAGGGTTCTGCTTTTGTTAGAACAAAATTAAAGTCAGTTCAAAACGGCAATGTAGTTGAAAAAACTTTTCGAGCAGGTGAATCTGTGCAACAGGCTATCTTAGAGAAGTCTAACCTTCAGCACACATATGTGGAAGCTGGAGATTATGTTTTTATGGATATGAATAGTTTTGAAGAGACAAGGCTAACTTCCAATCAAATAGGGGATGGTTCTAAATACCTTAAAGAAGGGATGGAGGTTAATGTAGTTTTTTGGGATGGTAAAGTTTTAGAAGTAGAACTTCCAATTTCTGTATCCTTAAAAGTCAAAGAGACTGATCCTGGAGTAAAGGGAGATACAGCAAGTGGTGGTACAAAACCTGCGATTTTAGAGACTGGAGCACAAGTTATGGTCCCATTATTTATTACTGTTGGAGAAGTGATTAGGGTTGATACTAGAAATGATAGTTATCTTGGTAGAGAAAACTGATGGCCATGAAATTAGATCATGATGATTTAAATCGCTTGATTGATAAAATCTCTAAAAGTGATTTTCAAGAATTCTCTCTAGAAGGAGAAGATTTCAAACTTGAAATTAAAAGGAATTTAGCTGCTCCTCCTCAAACTAGCCAAGTATTTGATGTGCCTCAAGAGAATAAAGATCAAAGCCAAGTACAAGTTAATAATGAAGCTCTTGGTTCTTTGCAGTTACAATCTTCACCTCCTACGCCACCCCCTGGCCGCTCTGACCTCACTGAAATAACATCACCTATGGTAGGAACATTTTATAGGGCTTCTGCCCCAGGAGAAGACCCTTTCGTTGAGATTGGTAGTCCTATATCAGTAGGACAAACAATTTGTATTTTAGAAGCTATGAAGCTTATGAATGAAATCGAATCTGAATATAATGCAGAGGTAGTTGAAATACTTGTAGAGAATGGAACTCCTGTTGAGTTTGGGCAAGTTCTAATGCGTGTCAAGCAGTCTTGATTTTGTGCATAATTCGTTGGCGGTTTTTATAGCTTCAAGAATACTTTGGCATTGAGCAATACCTTTATTATAAATATCAAAACCAGTTCCATGGTCTGGAGATGTTCTTATTATGGGTAATCCAATTGTCGTATTTACTGAGTAATTAAAAGCTATTATTTTCATAGGGATTAGACCTTGATCATGGTACATAGCAAGAATTCCATCGTGACCATTTGAGTCCTGCTCATTCCATGCTTTTAATGACGAAATCCAGCAGCTGTCTGGAGAAATTGGACCCTCTAGTTTTACATCAGGATTATTTTTCTCCCAAATTTGTAAAGATTGTTTTATAAAATCTTTTTCTTCTGATCCTAAAATGCCTTCTTCACCTGCATGAGGATTTAATCCCGCAACCCTCAAGGTTGGTTCTTTCTTAAATTGTTTTGAAAAATCAGATAATAGGTTTAGTTTAGAAAAAATTAAATTCTCATTCTCAATTAAATTTTTTGAAATTTCATTTAAGGGAATATGCGTTGTAGCTAAGAGAGTGTTGAATCTCCACCCAGTTATTGGAGATTTTGCAGTGAATAACATTCCTACATTTGTTGTATTACAACATTCCGCTAAGTAACTCAGTTTGGCCTGAATATTTATGACCTGCTAATTCCCATGATTTTTTGCAAATCGGCGCCGTTACCAGGGCAGTATTTGGTTGGGATTTTGTTAGTCTAATTGCTTCTTTTAAATAAATAAAACTAGAGTTCCCACAATTAGTTTTCCAATTTGAATTATTAAGTTTTGACACTTCAATATCTTCAATATCTAATTCATTAGGATTTGCAATATTTTTTATACCAATTAACTTTAAAGATCTATAAGTATTTATTAAATTTTGTTTAGATCCGACTATTCTAACCCTGACGTTTTGAGGGATTTGATTCGAAGCTAAAGCTTTGAGAATGATTTCAGGTCCAACTCCTGACTCATCACCTACAGAAATTATAATTGTATTTTCAAAATAATTAGAACTATTTCTTTTCAGCTGGTCCATTTGTAAGTTATGTATTTTTTGAAAACATTAACAAAGTTAGATGTTTCCTGAATTTAATTTGTTAATTTTAAATGCTTGAGGCAATTCTGTAAGCCAGATTTGTAATCTTTATGAATTAATTGATATCCCAGTTCTTTGCAAAGTAGAGAATTTGAGACTCTTCTATTTTCTTCCCAGAATGATAATGCAATTGGTGAAAGATTTTTTTTTGCTTCTTCAAAATCAATTTGTTCAGGCATTTGCATTTTCAGCAGTTGATAGCTATATCTAATAACTTCAATTTGTGAACACGGATTATCATCAGCAATATTAATTATCTTGTAAAAAGCAAATTTATTTTGATTTGAATAAGATAAATTATTGCATTTGCGATGTCTGCAACATGAACTCTTGAAAAAACTTGATCTTTTTTAAATATGACTTTTATATTTTTTTTAAGAATTGAATCTAAGGTAGATCTTCCAGGTCCATAAATACCTGGAAGCCTAAATATCTGAGTAGGTAAACTCGTATTAATCCACTTTTCTTCACATAATAACCTTCTTTTGCTTCTTTCTTGAACAGGATTGGCAGGGTCATTCTCAGATACCCATTCTCCAAAAGTATTTCCATACACGCCAGTTGTAGAGAGATATCCAGCCCATTCCAAATCGAGATCCAAAAGCTTATTTTCTAACTTAGATAACAGAGGATCTGACCCGTCTTTATTTGGTGGCATGCAACTTAATATATGAGTTACACCTTTAAATAATTCATCTGGGGGTAATTCATTATTATTACTGTCATATAGAAAACTCCACTTGTCATATTTAACACTTCTTGAACTTGTAAAAGCTTCAAATCCGGCATTTCTCATCTCCATAGCAATTTTTTTGCCGCTAAAACCTGCTCCAAAAATAAGAATTTTTTTCTTTTTTAAAACACTTGCAAAACTGTTCATACTGATCTATAACTAGTACATATGTATTGTTTGCTCATGAAGACTTTAGTTAGACCTCAGCCTTATTCAACTATAGCAATTTCTGCCGATAGGCTCATATCAAAAAAAATAGTCAGAAATCAAAAAATCTACCTCAGGGACAATAAAAAAGTTATCTCTTATTTATTCTTATTGTTTTCCTTTTCAATTTTTTTATTCTTGCCTGAATCACCAAAATTATCTGAGTCAATATGTACCAATAATAATCCTAAGTCTGCTTGTAATGTTTGGTAGTTAAGCAGCGTCAAATTCAATACTTTCATTTGTCTTTGGTTTTATCAACGTTTTTAGTGATGGTTTAGCCCACTGTAATAATCTTACAGCTAGTCTTATATCTCCATCTGACCATGCTCTAATTGCCATAGCTCGTCTAGGGTCATAAAATTTTTGTTTTCGGTACCAGTAAAATGCTTCGTTATTTGATTTATCGCCATTGCAGGATAGGCATGCTGGTACGCAGTTTTCTGTGTTACTTAGGCCTCCTTTGCTTCGTGGGAGAATATGGTCAATTGATTCTGATGGTTTGCCGCAATATATACAACTTTTCTCTGTAAATTTATGAATTGATTGTCGCCATTGTCTGAATCTAATTTTTGGACATAAGTCCTCTAAAAACACTGCATCTTTAAAGTGCATTCAGTTATTTTAATTAAATAAATAATGACTTAAATATTTTAAAAGTCAATATTAAAAGTATTAATTAATGGCTTTATATTTATAAATTAATTTATAAAAAATGTATACAATTATACCTTATTATTTTAATAACTATATCTATCAAATGATTCATTTGAATAATCATCAGAGTTGTCTTCAATCATATTTTCTATTTTTTTTCTCCTTTTATTTTTTTCTATTTCCTCCTTCTTTCTTTTTTGTTCCTCTTGTCTTTGTTTCTTTTGTAATTTTCTATCTGGATATAATTTATCAAGATATTCAACACAATAAGCAAATTTATCCTTTTCTCTTACAACTGTTTCGATTATTTGAGATGCTGCTTGGTTTGGTGAAGTCTTAAAAAATCCCCCTTTTTGTTTTTTTATATAACTATATGCAGCTTCCCAACTACTTTCATGGTCATTTCCGCCATCTCTCATTGTACAAAATATCTCAGCCCCAAAAGACCCTGCATTTACTTTAGGTATTGTTACTATTGGCAATATAAGTCCAATAAATAATAAAATTATTCTCATGTTTTTGATACTTAACATCAAAAATTTCTTACCTTATTAAAAAATATCCTTTATTTTAAGTATGTCTATATATTTTGAAGTTTTTATACTTGATTTTTTATTTATATTTTTATTTATATTTGATTCTTATTTAAATATTTTTAAAAAATTTATAATTTAGATGAGATTTAATTTTTAGAATCTTAGATATGTTTTTTGTATATTTTTACTAAATATTTTGTAAAAACCTTATACAAATCATATAAATTTTTATTTTCTATGCTTTTTTTGCAGCATAAATGTACTTCTAGTTGGCATAATAATAAAAAGGGTAATTATTATGGCGTCAAAAATTTTTTATGAAGGTAAAAAGAAATTCAAAAAAAAGTTTTCTTTTGTTGAAAATGGGCACCAATTAGAAAAGTTAGAATTTGCATTAGCCGTTGCTCAAACTAATGGTGATGGTGAAAAATCTGCCATATTGAGGAAGAAAATTTTTGAACTAGGAGGCAATGTTGAAGAGCCTGGGACATAAAAGCTTTTATTTCAGGTGTGTCTCTGCCACTTCTAATGCTTTTCCTAGTTCCTCTGTTGATATTAGTTTTTGTTCTAATAATGTAAGCCCAATAGCAGATATAGCTGCCATAATATCTCGATCATTTATATAGCCTAAGTGCCCAACTCTAAAAATCTTACCTTTCAAGTGATCCTGTCCTCCAGCAAGTAAAATATCATATTTGTCTTTAATGATTTTTCTAAAAGCTTCAGCATCTATTTGCGTAGATTCAATAGCAGTTATTGATGGACTTAGTGAGTTCTTATCTGCAAATAATTTGAGGTTTAGTGCTTGAATTGCATTTGATACGGCTAATTTATGTTTTTCATGTCTTTGGAATATATTTTCTAGGCCTTCTTTTTGCATCATTTTCAAGGATTCTTCTAATGCAAATACCAAATTTACTGCTGGAGTATATGGATTACTATTATTATTTAAACTTTTTTTGTAATATTTTAAATCTAAATAGAATTTGGGAAGATTTGATTTATCGCAAGCATCCCATGCTTTCTCACTTACTGAAATAAAACTTAGTCCAGGAGGTATCATGTATCCCTTTTGAGAACCAGATGCAACTATATCTAATCCCCATTCATCTGTAGGGACATTGCATGCTCCAATACTTGTGACGCAATCGATAATTGAAAGAGCTTTTTCGTGATTACGAATATATTTACTAATTGTTTCTAAATCATTTATTACTCCGGTTGAAGTCTCAGAGTGAGTTAATATAACTGCTTTTATTTCTTTCTTATGGTCATTTTCTAATATTTCTTTGATTGAATTTGGATTTAGTGGTTCTCCCCATTTTGAATTGATTTCTATTACTTCTAACCCAAATGCTCGGGCTACTTTTACCCATCGTTGACCAAACTTGCCATTTTCACCACATATTACCTTATCACCTTTGCTCAAAGTATTTATAATCCCAGCTTCCATTGCGGCAGTTCCACTTCCTGTAATAGTTAAGACATCATTTTTAGTTTGATGAAGCCACTTTAATTTTTGAGTTGTTGAGTAAACTAGATCTTGAAATTCTTTGCTTCTATGCCCTATTGGATGACTTCCTAATGCTTGTAATACTTTTTCTGGTACGGGTGTTGGTCCAGGGATCATGAGTGATAATTTTTTTTGTATGGCCACTTTTTAAGAAATAGGTCATTCTTAGATTAGTTCTCATTATGTATTTTTCAATTAGTTAATTTGAAAAAAGGATTTTCTTTACCTTTATGGGTTGCAGCATCTGCTCAAGCAGCAGTAAAAAAATTATTAATGCTCCCATTTGAGGATTATGAATTACTTAAACTTCCTGGTGCAAAAGCATCTGAGAAACTAAAAGTACATTCATCTGCTTTTCTTAAAGATAAAGATCATGCTCTTGCAATAACTTTTGCTAATTCTGAATTAAGTTTAGATATTACTCAGAATCTTGAAATATGGACTCTGGTTTCATTTCAAAAACTTATTAATGATAAAACTTCAAAAGGTTTAATTAATATCATTCCAGGGTATGGAGTTGGTGTAAATTCAAAAACCTCAGAAATTTGTATCTCTCGATTCGCTTTAGAACTTTTAGAAGAGAATTTATTAGAGTTAATTCCTACCGGATACCAATTAAATCTGGAGATAATATTCCCAAGAGGAAAATTTCTTGCAGAGAGAACAAGCAATAAATCCTTTGGAATAGTTGAAGGATTATCGATCATTGGTACTACAGCGGAAACTTATATGAGTGCTTCTCCTGAGCAGATAAACGATGCGAAGCTAGAATTGGAGCAATTTACTTCAAAAGGTATTGAAAAAATAGTTTTTGTTATTGGAGAAAATGGATTAGATCTTGCAAAAAATATGAAATTAAATTGCCCAGTTATAAAAGTAGGAAATTGGATCGGGCCTCTTTTAGTTCATGCTGCTTTAAACAACGTTAAGAAAATTCTCTTACTTGGTTACCATGGAAAATTAATAAAACTAGCAGGTGGTATTTTTCATACACATCACCATTTAGCTGATGCAAGAATTGAAATTCTTGTATTTCTTGCATTGCAAGCAAATATTCCTATTGAGTTAATCCATCAAATTTCAAAAAGTAATACTATTGAGGATGCATTAATTAATCTAGAAAAAGAAAATATTGAGATTGTAAAAAAATTATGGCTTTTGATTGCTAATACTATTGAATTCAGATCACTCGAATATATTAAAAGATATACATTAAATGAATTAGAAGTAGGTGCAGCTTTATTTGATAGAAAAAGATCAGTTCGTTGGATTGGGATTAATGCAGAGGCAATGTTTTTAAAGCCTGATAATTTTTAACTGTGCGTGAATTATAATTTTAAAAAAGCTATTGTAAATTTTATATATGTCTTTAATTACATCAGATCAAGAGAGGGAACCCTCAATATTAATTTTAGATTTTGGATCACAATATTCAGAGTTGATAGCTAGAAGAATTAGAGAGATAAATGTTTATTCGGTAGTAGTTAATTATTTGATTGATGTTGAAGAAATTAAGAGAATTAACCCAGATGGCATTATTTTAAGTGGAGGTCCAAGCTCTGTTTATGAAAGTAGTGCTCCAATATGTGATGAAAATATTTTTAATCTTGGAATACCTGTTTTAGGGATTTGTTATGGAATGCAATTAATGGTGAAACAGAAAGGGGGGTTGGTTTCTCCAGCAGAAAATAAATCAGAATATGGAAGAGCACCCATCAAGTTAGATAATGAGAGCCTTTTATTAAAAGATATTCAAGATAATTCTGTTATGTGGATGAGTCATGGAGATTCTATTAATAAATTGCCTGAGAACTTTCAAAAAATTGCTCATACTGACAATACTTCTCATGCAGCAATATCAAATGAAAAAGAAATGTTATTTGGTGTTCAGTTTCATCCTGAAGTTGTTCATTCAGAGTATGGTATGGATGTTATAAAGAATTTTGTTCTTAAGATTTGTAAGTCAAAAGCCAATTGGACAACGCAAGCTTTTATTGATGAATCTATTCAAAAAATTAGAGATCAAGTTGGTAATAAAAAGGTTCTTTTAGCTTTATCGGGTGGAGTCGACTCTTCGACCTTAGCTTTCTTATTGCATAAAGCAATTGGGAACCAATTAACTTGTATGTTTATTGATCAGGGCTTTATGAGAAAAGGAGAGCCTGAGTTTCTGATGAATTTCTTTGATAAGAAATTTCATATTCGAGTTGAATATATAAATTCTCGTGAAAGATTTATTCAAAAACTTTGTGGAGTGCTAGATCCAGAGGAAAAAAGAAAAATTATTGGTACTGAGTTCATAAGGGTTTTTGAGGAAGAAAGTAAAAAACTAGGTCCTTTTGATTATTTAGCTCAAGGAACTCTTTATCCTGATGTAATTGAAAGTGCAGGAACAAATATAGATCCAAAAACTGGTGAAAGAATCGCAGTTAAAATCAAAAGTCATCATAATGTCGGAGGATTACCTAAAGATCTTCAATTTAAGTTGGTTGAGCCATTAAGAACACTTTTTAAAGATGAAGTTAGAAATGTTGGTAAAGCGCTTGGGCTTCCAGATGAAATCATTCAAAGGCATCCTTTTCCAGGACCTGGCTTGGCTATTCGAATCTTAGGGGAAGTTAATAAAGAAAAACTTAATTGCTTGCGGGATGCAGATTGGATTGTCAGAGATGAAGTTAAAAAAGCAGGTTTATATAATCAAATTTGGCAAGCTTTCGCTGTTTTACTATCTGTTAAAACTGTTGGTGTGATGGGTGATAAAAGAACTTATGCATGGCCTATCGTACTGAGATGTGTCTCAAGTGAGGATGGGATGACTGCTGATTGGTCAAAAATACCTTTTGAAGTATTAGAAAAAATATCTGACAGAATAGTTAATGAAGTTAATCTGGTAAATAGGGTCGTATTTGATATAACTAGCAAACCTCCTGGCACGATAGAGTGGGAGTGAAGAATAGGTTATAAACCCAGTTATAGACTCAAAAAGTAGGTTTCCCTCAGGTTTCCTCAGAATTTATGTATCCTATTTGCAATGGATCTTAACAGCGAGGTTTCCCTCAGGTTTCCCGCGGAGTAAAAATCCTCACTCTATAGAGAAATCGTAGAGTTTTAAAGTTCTCTACACTTTGTATAAAAAATTCTATTTTTTTTATGCTCT
>GL947595.1:1331487-1380985 GCA_000218745.1 Prochlorococcus marinus bv. HNLC2
AATAACTATAAGAATTTGTATTGGATTGATTCCTATAATATTAATATTACTTGGTCTGAAAGTAATGCAAAAATGGGATAAAAAATTTATTTTGAACTAGAATAATGTCATGCTTTATACAAAACTATTAGAACGATTACTTAAAAGTCTGATCATTGGTGGACAGGCTATTAACTATATTTTTCAAGGGAAAATATCTAAAAATGATCTTACAGAGCAATTAATGGAATCTGGTCCAGGGAGTTTTTTAATTGTTTTAATAACTGGTATCGCAGCTGGAACAGTTTTTAATATTCAAGTAGCTTCACAATTGACAGGCATGGGAGTATCTAGCGAAATTGGAGGACTTTTAGCAGTTGGCATGGCAAGAGAGATGGCTCCTTTACTTACTGCAACCTTAATGACAGGTAAAGTTGCCACCGCATATGCCGCACAATTAGGAACAATGAAAGTAACCGAGCAAATTGATGCCATAACTATGTTAAAAACAGAGCCAGTTCAATACTTAGTTGTTCCAAGATTATTGTCAATGATAATAATGTCTCCTATACAATGTCTCCTTTTTTTATTTGTAGCATTATGGAGTGGTCAAATTTGGAGTACTATTTTTTATAACGTTCCTCCTACCATTTTTTGGTCATCTGTGCGCTCAGGCAATGTAAGTCTCACTAGTACTGATCTAACTTCAATGATAATCAAATCTATAGTATTTGGTCTGCAGATAGCTATAATTGCATGCGGTTGGGGTCTTACAACAAAAGGAGGTCCTAAAGAAGTCGGAACAAGTACTACTGGAGCTGTTGTAATGACCCTTGTTACAGTATCTCTTATGGATGTACTATTGACCCAAATCTTATTTGGATAGATTTATGAATAGCAAATCTGAATCAAAAGATTCCGTAACAATTTCCCCATCTTTTCAGCTTCCAATTATTTTAATTGTATTAAGCTTTATGTTGCTTTTTCTTAATATTGGAATTTGGCCAACAATTGTTTCTGCATCATTTAGTTTCTTCCTTTTATTACAGGCATTTACTTTAAGAATAAATATTACGAAGGAAGATTTTGTGGTTTTACAATTAGGAAAAGAAATAAGAAGATTCCCTTTCAAAAATTGGATTGCTTGGAAGTTATTTTTACCTGATTTACCAGGTATTTTTTACTTCAGAGAAACGTCTAGCCCTCACCTTCTTCCAATATTATTCAATCCAAAACAATTGAAAGAAGAACTTCTTAAGAAAGTCGATTCTTTAGAAATAAGAAAATCTAGTGTTTAGTTTTATTCAAACCCAAATCATTAATCAATAATAAAAACATGATCGATAAAACATCCGAAAATAAGCAATCAAATGAAACTGATGCTTCAATAAAAAAAGAGTGAGGCAAATGGTAATAAATCAAACTTAAGTAAAAAAGACAAACAAATAATTGCGAATAAGAAAACTAATCAAGAAGAGATTTTTAATGAGATTTTTAATGAACTTATTCTTAAGAAATCCAATTTAATAAAAGAAATTAATCTTTTAGAAAAGCAGAAGAATAATTTAATAACTGATATTGAATCAAATTTTTCTGGAAAATCAGATAATATTGCAAAAAGAGTTAAAGGATTTCAAGACTATTTGACGGGTGCTTTACTTCATTTATCTCAAACTGTAGAAAAGTTGGAGTTAGTGTCGCAACCTATAATGGTTAAGCCATCGCCACTTGATGAGACTCAAATTAAAGCCAAAAATGAAATAATTCATGTTCCTGCGTTATCTGATACATTCAAACCAGATGAAAAGATAATCAGAAAATGTTTTTCTTTATTTTGCAAACAACCAGATTTTTATGCTGAACCTTGGAAGTTAAGACGCAGTCTAGATAAAGAAGATATAGAAATACTTGATGATTGGTTTTTCAATATGGGAGGAAGAGGAGCTCTTGAGAGTAGAGGTTCAAGACAAAAAAATGCTTTATTATCAGCAGGTTTAATATCCATTTTAGGGGAATTATATGGAGATCAATTCCAGACTTTAATTCTAGCTTCTGAGCCAGAGAGGCTTGGCGAGTGGAGGAGAATTCTACAAGACTGTTTAGGTCTTAACAGAGATGACTTTGGTCCCAATAGTGGAATAGTGCTTTTTGAGAGACCTGAAGGGGTTATAGAGAAAGCTGATAGACTTGAAGCGGAGAATGAAGTACCATTAATTATTATTGATGGATCAGAAACTAATATTGAGATACCAATCCTTCAATTTCCTCTCTGGCTAGCATTTGTAGGCTCAGATGAAGAAATTTATGATGATTTTGAAATGAACTAATGGACACTAAATTTAAAAATTTCAATCTTATTTCTTTGCTATTTACTAGGATCCTTTCCAACAGGTTTTTTATTTGGAAAGTATTTGAAAAATATAGATTTAAGAAAAATGGGATCTGGCTCTACAGGGGCTACTAATGTTTTAAGAAATGTTGGTAAATGGCCCGCTCTATTTGTATTTATTATTGATGTTCTCAAAGGTTTTATTGCAGTCAAAATTTCTTATATTTTGATTTCAGAAAGTATTTATGAAGTATTAGCAGGCTCTTTAGCTGTTTCAGGACATATTTGGCCAATTTGGCTTAAAGGCAAAGGCGGAAAAGCAGTTGCTACTGGTTTAGGAATATTTATTGCTCTATCATGGCAAGTTGGATTAGCTTCCTTTGGAATATTTTTATTAGTTTTAAGTTTCTCTAAATTTGTCTCCTTATCAAGCATTACAGCCTCTTTTCTTTTGCCTATTTTTATGTTTTTATATCTAGGAAAAATGGATCATCCCTACTTTATATTTAGCGTCTTAGTAGCAGTTTTAATCATTGGTAAACACAAGACAAATATTGCAAGGATTATAAAAGGAATTGAACCAAAAATTAAAGTAAAAAGTTAAATAATACTATTGCAAATTTCTGAAAATATTTTATTGGGATTATTGCTTTTAGTTATAGCTCTTCCTACAACAATTTTTGACGCTCCATTAGAAATTGCATCCACTGGTGACATAACTCTACTTTGATCATTTTTATCGTCTATTAAAAATCTAATTCCTGGAGTAATTAACTTAAATTTATCATCATATTTATCTCTTAAACTTTTAACTTCTAAAGGAGAGCATACACATCCATCTAAACCAGCATCATAAGTTAATTTAGATAGGCTTAAAACATTCTCTTCAATTGAAGATTCTCTGTTTAATTCATATTTAAAATCTTGTGGAGATATGCTTGTTAAAACTGTTATTGCAATAACCTCAGGAGGTTTATTATTTATTTCTCTTGCTCCTTTTATAGTTGCTTCTTTTGAGAGTTGTAATGCTTTCAAACCAGCAGAAGCATGAAGAGAAATAATATCAACTCCTAATTTTGATACATGATAAGAGGCTGAGCTCATAGTATTTGGAATATCATGGAATTTTAAATCTAAAAATATTTTTTTATCCATATCCTTAAATGTATTTATAATAGTTGGCCCCTCTTTAGTAAAAAGTTCTAAACCTACCTTAACCCAAGAAATATCAGGGCACCCTTTAAGAAAGGATATAGCCTCATTTCTATCCATACCATCAATAGCAACTATTATTTTATCTGATGGATTATTTAGACTCATCTACTTAAGTCTCAAATCTCTTAGTAATTTTCTTTCCAATTTGCAAAATTTTGCCAACCAACTCATCTTTAGAATTAATGACAATATCTGGATCCAATATTTTTTCACTATCTAACTTAACTCCTCCTCCTTTTATTGATCTTCTTGATTCACTGCTTGAATTATAAAGCTTTAAGAAACTGAGCAAATAAAAAAACTTTAATGGAAATTTTGCATGATTTAAAGATATCACAGGTATTTCAGTAACCTCCTCTTTTTCCCCAAGAAATAATTTCTCACAATTTGATTGTGCTTCTAAAGCTGCTTCTCTTCCATGGAATAAGGAAGTTACCTCTAAAGCCATAAATCTTTGCATATCTCTAGGATCTTTATCCTTAATTGAGAATAAATTGCAATCTGTTAGCAATTCAATATAGGAGGGAACAACACTATCTTTCAATTTTTCTAATTTGGAATACATTGATAATGGCTCTTCATTAATCCCAACAGTATTCATTTCGGATTTACTCATCTTTTTTACTCCATCTAAACCAGTAAGGATTGGAAGTAACATTCCAAATTGAGTTTCTTTCTTAAAGAATCTTTGCAAATCTCTACCAATTCCAATATTAAACTTTTGGTCAGTTCCACCAAGTTCAATATCAGCTTTTACTTGAACTGAATCATAGCCTTGCAAAAGTGGATATAAAAATTCATGTAATGATATTGGGATTTGAGAATTATATCTATTACAAAAATCTTCTTTAGCAAGCATCTGACTAACGGTACTACAACTCATAAGTTGAATAATTGAATTTAAGTCCAAATTTTTTAGCCACTCGCTATTATGTCTTATTTCAAGTCTCCCCTCAGTTTCAAAATCTAATAATGAACGTGATGCTGGCTTCCCTAAGCCTAATTGTTTTAGATAAGTTTTAGCATTCAAATTAACCTGATCCTCTGTTAATTGAACTCTAGTTTTATTCTTACCAGTGGGATCGCCTATTTTTGCTGTAAAATCTCCAATTATTAAAACAGCTGTATGTCCATTGTCTTGAAAGTTTCTAAGCTTTCTAAACAAAATACTATGCCCTAAATGAATGTCTGATCCTGTAGGGTCAATTCCTAGTTTAACTCTTAACTTTTTACCAACACCGTCATATCTCTCCAACTTTTTAAATAAACTTTCATCTGAATTTTGTAAAGGAAATAATTCAGATACTCCTCTTAATAACCAAGAAGGTAGATTTTGATCTTGAAGCATACGAAAATAAATTAAGGTTATTAAGAACTTTGATCAAGTTCATTTTTCATTCTTAATAAAGTTTTATTCATTTGGTCAAACATTTGTTCAGGTGTTATACCAAATTGACCTAACTGAGTTTTCAACTGTTCGACTGTCATTTTTGCTTGAAAATCCTCAGACAACTCAAATCTTTTCATAAAAACCTTATATCTATCCATAAGGGTTTCCATTCTTTTTATAAACATCTTTTTACCCTCTCTATCAAATTTTCCATAGTCAGAACCTAATTTCATTAGTTCTTGATAATCGTTAAAAAGCTGTTTAGCTTCTTCTTGAACAATGTCTGACTCAAAAAAACTCATTTTATTCAAATCAACTAAGAGGGCAAAATTATTTAAGACAAAATATCTTAAAAATACAAAATTAATAGTAATACAATTATAGTTTATAAATAATGTATTTAATAAGTGCTTACTTACAATTAATATTCAAAAAAAATCTCAACACATTGGAAGATCAAAACAAAAATAAAAATTCTTACAAAAATAAGCAATTTGAACTATTTCGATGTGAAGAAATATTTGAATCAAACTATAACTTAGAAAATAATATAAATCACTCACAAAGTTCTTTTCTAAATTGGCGAGAAAAGATACATAAGCATCAACTCTTTATTCGCAATAATTTGAGTAACCTCTCTTTACAGAAATCACTATTTGCAAATGTTGAAGAAAAATTTAGAAATATAAATCCTTTTTTACTTTCAAGTATTTCTATAAACTTCTGGAGAAGTAATAAAGTAATTCACAAGGGCCCTGCAATGTACTTTGTAGTTGATAACTTAAATAACTCTGAAATTATTTTATATATAGGTGAAACAAATTCAGCTGATAATAGATGGAAAGGAGATCACGACTGCAAAATTTATATAAATAATTACAAAGAGTCATTATCAGAAAATAATTTTAAAAGTCATATTGATATACGTTTTTACTTAGATGTTCCTAAAGAGGCCAAATTTAGACGTAAATTAGAACAGCAACTGATATATTTATGGTTACCCCCATTTAATAAAGAAACTAGAAATAGATGGGCAACAACTTTTACAACTAAATAAAAATTAAATTAAAACTTTAAAAAGATGCAATTTTCAATTTTCCAAAATCCATTAAATACTTGGCAAGGTAATTCATTAATTATTGGGATGTTTGAAGAAGATATTTTTCAACAATTAGAAAAATATAATTTAAACATAGATGTTAAATTATTAACATCCAAACTACTTAAAAAAGATTTCAAAGGCAAAAAAGGACAAATTTTAAACTTCGAATTTTTAGACTCCCATCTTAATTCTGTATTAATTTTTGGATTAGGTAAAAGAAATAAAATAGTTTATGAATCTTTATCAAAGTCAATCGCTGATTGTTCTAGAAGAATTTGTGATGTAGAGGAAAAGAGCGGGATTCTTCTTCCCTGGGATGAATTAGAAAACTTTTCATTGCACTCGGCAGCAGAAATAATTCGATTATCAATTTTTAGAGATAATAGATTTAATCATAAAAAAGATGAAAAAGTTTCTCTTAAAGAAGTTGAATTTCTTGGTATTACTGACTCAAAAGAAATTTCTTTTAAAGAGATACAAGATATATGTGCAGGGGTAGAATTTGCGAGAGAGCTTGTAGCTGCTCCCCCCAATATTCTTACCCCTCTTGAGATGTCAAGACAAGCTATTAATATTGCAAAAAATTATGACTTAGAAGTCAAGATTTTAGATAAGAAAGAATGTGAAGATCTATCCATGGGTGCATATCTTGCTGTTGCAAAAGGGTCAGATCTAGAACCTAAGTTTATTCATTTAATTTATAAATCAAATGATGACATAAGGAAAAAGATTGCCCTAGTTGGAAAAGGATTAACTTTTGACTCTGGTGGATATAACTTAAAAGTAGGAGCTGGTTCTCAAATTGACATGATGAAATATGATATGGGGGGAAGCGCAGCTGTACTTGGCACAGCAAAAGCAATCGGAGCCATTAAACCCAAAGGATTAGAAATTCATTTTATTATTGCTTCATGCGAAAACATGATTAATGGTTCTGCTTTTCATCCTGGTGATGTCATAACCGCTTCAAATGGAAAAACTATTGAAATTAATAATACAGATGCAGAAGGTAGATTGACACTCGCCGATGCTTTAACTTATGCGTCTAACTTAAATCCAGATACAATAATAGATCTTGCGACTTTAACAGGAGCATGTGTTATTGCTTTAGGAGGTGATCTAGCAGGTTTATGGAGTAATAATAATCAATTAGCAAATGATCTTTTAAAAGCAGCCTCTGAAGTTGGAGAAGGAATGTGGCATATGCCATTACAGAAATCTTATAAGGAAGGTTTGAAATCTCACATAGCTGATATGAAAAATACTGGGCCTAGAGGTGGAGGTTCAATAACTGCTGCTCTATTTCTTGAAGAATTCTTTAATGAGAATATTAACTGGGCACATATCGATATTGCAGGAACTTGTTGGGCAGATAAAAACAAGGGTTTAAATCCAAGTGGAGCGACAGGATACGGTGTTAGGACTCTAGTAAAGTGGATAAAAAATATTTAAATATTTTTAGATTTATTCACTCCAAGCGATTGTTTTTTTAGCTCTTTCACCCCATAGTTGATCTAACCTTTTATCCCTTCCGCATGCATATCTATAAAATTTATACTTCAATTCATTATTCTTAGCAAAATCTTGATGATACTCTTCTGCAACCCAAAATTTATTTCGAGATTTTAATTCAACTTTAATCTTATCTACTGATACGCCAAGCTCTTTTGAAGCAGAGATTAAAGCATTTTTTGATTCATCTGCCTCATCAAGATCCTCATAAAAGATCACAGGTCTATAAGAGTCACCTCTATCGCAAAATTGCCCTTCGCCATCTAAAGGATCTATATTTCTAAAGTAAGCTCTTAGTATAGTCTCTAATTCAATAATATTAGAATCATAATTTACTAAAACTACTTCTTGATGACCCGCATGATTTTCATAAGTAGGATTCAAAATATTACCTCCTGAATAACCGCTCTTAACATTATCAATCCCTCTCAAAGACTCTAAATCATGTTCCATACACCAAAAACAACCACCAGCTAAAACAATTTCATTCGCGTTTAATCTTATAGGATTAAGGAATATTAAAAAAATGATAAAGATAGAGAATAGATTTTTCATTTGTAGAATTATATTAATTTAGAGAGTCTAATATTTCAGAAGCAGCTCTTTGAACTACTCCCTTATCTCCTAAAATTTTCTTCAAAGATTTATAACCATTTTTTATTTTGATCTTTTGATTTGGTTTATCCATTATTTGTAAGGATTTTTTTAATATTCTATTAACTTCAAAATCTTTCTGAACGAATTCAGGTACTATTCGTTTTCTCATTAATAAATTAACAGGTGATATAAATCTTACTTTGAATTTAAGAATATTCTTAGCGATGAAAGCTGTAACCCTACTTACTTTGTAACCAACTACTTGAGGTACTCCATATAATGCAAGTTCCATATTAACTGTTCCCGACTTACATAGAGCTAATGTTGATAACGAGTAAATAAAAGGTTTATTGGCTTCAATATCTTTTGAGCTTACAATTCTACCTTTAACATTATATCTTTGAAGAGCTTTTGCAAATTTCTCCTCAAAGGTATCCCTGCATGATGGAATAAAGACTACTAGATTGGGATATTTTTCTTGCAATTTATTAGCAACTTTCATGAAAGTCGGCAAAATATATTTAATTTCTTGGGGGCGGGAAGCTGGCATCATTAAGAGTATATTTTCATTATTTTTTAGTCTTAAGTGCTTTCGAGATAACCTTTTACTAGGAAGTTTATCTGTTGAATCAACCATAGGATGACCTATCCATGAAACATTCCCTCCTCTCTTTCGATAGAAATCTGCCTCCTCTCTAAATATTGCAAAGATTTTATTAGAAAAACTTATTAAATCAGTTGTTGAATTATTACCTACTCTCCACGCCCACTCTTGAGGAGCAATGTAGTAATAAATTGGAATCTTAATATTTTTCCTTCTTATTTTTCTACCTATATTAATATTTGGACCCATATAATCTATCAAAATTAAGCAATTAGGGGAATTTGAAATAAGTAACTTATAAAATCTTTTTTGAATTTTTAGAGTAGGAACTATTAATGGTAGAGCTTCCCAAATGCCTATTGCACTTATAGAGGTTGTATCATGCATTATATTTACTCCTGCTTCTCGCATCCTTTCTCCTCCAAGTCCAAATATTTCTATTGGAATAGAGCGTTTTTCACTCTCCTCTATTAAAGCTCGAGCTAAAAGGCTACCATGTAAATCTCCAGAGACCTCCCCTGTACTTATAAAAATTTTCTTTATCATATATTTGTTGAGGGCATTGGGCCACGTCTATTTTTTGATATTGATTGTTCGACAAAATCACATAATTTTTTGCAAGAGAAATCCAATTGCTCCTCTTTTGCCAAATTTAATGCTTTTAAAATAACGTAGTCTGACTTGAAAAGTAAATTCCATATTTTTAATAATAATTTTAAATCAAAATTTTCATCCTCCATTAAACCACTCCTTTTTATTCCAACTCTATTGAGACCTCTTAAACGACCAGGATGTCCTTCTGCTAAGCAAAAAGGAGGAACATCTCTATCAACTCGAGTCATGCCTCCGACCATAGCTAAATATCCAATATGAACGAATTGATGAATTCCTAAACAACCTCCAATTATTGCTTGATTATCAATTTTTACATGGCCTGCCACCTGTACACTATTAGATAAGATAACTTTATTACCTAATTCGCAATTATGACCAATATGCGTATAGGCCATTAATAAATTCTGATTTCCAATAACTGTTTTTTCTCCCTTATTAGTAGCCCTATTAACAGTTACACATTCCCTAAAGGTATTATTATCTCCGATAATTACTTCTGTATTAGCACCTTTATATTTTAGATCCTGTGGCTCTAAACCTAAAAAAACATTTGGAAAAATTTTATTATTTTTTCCAATACTTGTCTTGCCTTGTATTACGGAATTTGGGCCAATATAAGTACCTGAATCAATAATGACATCTGGACCAATGATTGCTCCTTTTTCAATAACAACACCTTTATTTATTTGCGCATTTGGATGAACAGATGCAGTTGTATCAACTATGATCTCATCAACTTTAGAAGAATAATTACTAAAAATATTTTCCATTTTTAATCAACTAAAGAAAACATTAATTCTCCTGAGCAAACAAGTTTCCCTTCAACATGAGCCTCACCTTTAACCTTCCCAAATCTTTTTCGTTTAATACTTAATAATTGGCAGGTTATTATTAGTTGATCTCCAGGAACCACTGGTCTCCTAAATTTAACATTATCAATTCCTGCAAAAACAAATAGTCCTGAAGGCAGATCAGGCATTTGCGTAACTATCAATCCTCCAACTTGAGCCATAGATTCAACTATTAAAACCCCTGGCATTAGCGGTCTTTCAGGAAAGTGCCCTTGAAACTGAGGTTCATTTATGGTGATATTTTTAATTGCAACAGCTTTTTCTCCTGGGATATGTTCAATAACCCTATCTACTAATGCAAAAGGGTATCTGTGCGGAAGTAAGCCTAGAATCTCTTCTATGGCAAGCTGCTCATTATCAATAGATTTTTTATTTTCCAAAATAGTTTAAATTAATTTTTAAGAGATGAAGCCAATAATGCATTTAAGGAATGAGATCCTTTATAAACAATTATTTGTGCCTTAGGTAACCCTACCAAAGCCAAGTCCCCAATAAGATCTAAAATCTTATGTCTTATTGGTTCATTTGCAAATCTTAACGGAGGATTAACCCAATTATCACCATCACAAACAAGAGCATTCTCTAAACTCCCCCCTTTTATTAAACCCAGTTCCCCTAGTTCTTGGAATTGATCTTTGAAACCGAATGTCCTTGCAGGAGCTATTAGATCGACATAACACTTTGGATTCAAATCAATTACAAATGTTTGCTTACCAATAGCTTTATAGCTGAAATCAATAGTTGATATAATAGTCAATTTATTTGAAGGTGTAATCGCAATTACAGATTTATCCTTATTAAAAATTTTTGGCTCACTTATTTCTCTCATAAAATTTGACGGTTTAGGAACCCTTTTTATACCTACTTCCTCAAAAGCTCTAACCCATTCAATTGCTGAACCATCAAGTAGAGGAATTTCTTTCCCCTCAACCTGAATATGAATATAACTCAATCCACATCCAGCTAATGATGATAATAAATGTTCTATTGTATAAAGATTTCTTTTACCTAATTTAACAGCAGTACACAACATTGTGCTTCCAATCAAACTCTGATCAAGTTTGTGAATCTGATCTGGCTTGTCGGCAAAAGAGACATAATAACCCTCTTCTTCAAATGAAGATATTTTTACTTTTGTTTTCTCACCACTATGCAAACCTACTCCATCTCTGGTTATTGAACCAGAGATTGTAAAACAGGAATCATAACTAGAGGGCCAAGAAAACACTTAAAATTTCCATCCAACGCCTATGGTATAACGCATATTGCCACTTAGATCTTGAGTCGCCACATCAAATCTTAGTGGGCCGATGGGTGTTTTAATTCCTAATCCACCTCCAAGTGAGTAACCTGATCCCTCTTTACTTAAAAGTTTTCCAGGCTTTCCAGGAACGTCATCTTGAGAACCCAAATCACTTCCTACATCAGCAAAGAATGAACCAGATAACATTCTCCAAATAGGGAATCTATATTCAGCAGTTGCTTCTGTAAAACTTCTACTCACTGCTAATCCACAAGATGACCAGCCTCGTACAGATGAAGCTCCTCCCATACAAAATGCTTCATATGGAGGCAATTCACCAATTATTGTGCCAAATTTAAATTGAAATCCTACAGTTTGGGGACAACTATTAGCATCAGAATTTTTATCTCTACATCCTTTTGTTAGGTTAATTAACTTTGTAGGAACAAACCATGCATATGAAGCATTTATCCTATTAAAAGTTGGAGAATTGTTACCTAAAGGTATAAATTGTTCACTACCAAATCTAAGAACATTTCCTGATGTTGGATTATTATTATTATTTAATTTATTTCTTGAAGCATTTGCTGCCACACTAATTAATGTATTTTCATCAGGGCAAGCTCCATCCTCTAACTCATAACCAATACATATAATTTCATTTACATTCGCAGTAGTTACATTTTTAGTTGCATAAGGTTTTTTATTCCCATCAGAATCTATTAACTTTACTTCTCTAAAATTCATACCAGCAGAAACTTTCCATGGAGTTTGTTTAAATGGATCTCCCCCGTTTAATGGCCTAAAGAAAGTAAATCCTCCTCCAAATGTTTCTAAGACTACTGATGAAAATTTATCTGCGGAGGTGCTATTAAGATCATCTACAGCATAAAGCTTCCCATTTCCATCACTAGAAAATTCTCTGGGATAATTTCTACTTAAAAATATATTTGTCCTAAATGCTGTTCTATGCTTATCACCCTTTATCCAAGGATCAAAAATTGAAAAATTATAAGTTGTTAGATACTCTCCAAAATTAACATCAAGAGAGGAAGACCAAGCTCGTCCAAATGTATTTGACTCCTTAAACCCTAATTGTGCAAAAATACCTGCTGCATTACTAAAACCAAGTCCACCATTTAGGGAACCAGTCCTTTGCTCACTTATATCTAATGTAATTATTACTTTTTCAGAACTTATAGGATCAGGGCTTAAAGATACTTTTACATCATTAAAAAGAGATGTTGAATATAACCTCTTAATATCACTTTCTAAAGTAACCCTATTAAAAACTTCTCCAGGTATGGTTTTCATCTCTCTTTTAATAACCCATTCCTTCGTTTTTCCTCTTTTTCTTAATTCTTCATTTGCGTCAATAAATCTTATCTTAATTTGTGAAACCAACCCCTCTTCTATTTGTAGTTGAACTTCCCCATTATCAAGAATTCTTTCTGGGCCATTAATTCTTGCTAATGAGTAACCCCTCTCTTTGTACCACTCTTTTATAACATTTAATCTCTTCGTAAAAATATTTAGATTTAATGTCGTTCCATAATATTCACTGAATGTTTTATCTACAAATTCTTGAGGAATAATTACATTTTCTTGGTCAATTATTACTTTTTTTAATATTGGATTAGGAGTAATAGTTACTATAAGCTTAACCCCAAGATTTCCATCTTCAGCTTTAAATTTAACTCCTGAAAATAACCCACTTGCGTAAATATTATTGATGTCCTGTTTTAAAATTTGATTATTTACTACACTTCCAGGTTTAATGCTCATCGAGTCGTATGCAACCAATTCTAAATTTCTTCCCTCAGGATGATCTTCCCATCCCTCAATGATGATTTCTGAAATAAGAACATTGGAGTTATTATTATTATCTGCTAAGAAGATTGGTTTATCATAAGAGTAAATATAAGAAGGTTCTAAATAATTATTAGATATATTTGATAACTCATTACTGCTAGATTGAATTTTGATTCTATTACTATTAATAGTTTGTTTCCCATTATTAATATCTATTTCTACTGAATTACTATGACTAGAAGTTATAAACAAAGATAAAAAGCCTATGTTAGTAAATAACTTTCTTACATTTATACGTCTATTGTCCATAATTAATAAATAATTTGAATTTAGTAGTTTTTTAAGTGAAACCAATAAAATTATTTATTCTATTATCAATTTCACTGTATGCTTCAATTAAATCACCTAAGTCATTTCTGAAACGATCTTTATCTAAGCTTTCTATCTTACCATTTTTTGTATTACGATCCCATAGTCTACAATTATCTGGGCTAAATTCATCGGCTAAAATAATTTGTCCTGAGGAATCTTTGCCAAATTCCAACTTAAAATCAACTAACGTAAGATTTAATTCCAAGAAAAAATCTTTCAAAATGTTATTGATTTTATATGTTATTTCTTTTATTTTTTGAAGTCCTTCAGCTTCAATTAGATCTAACAAGAATATTCGATCTGAAGTTAAAAGAGGATCATTCAAATTATCATTTTTATAATAAAAGTCTATTAATGGTTGTTTTAAATTAGTCCCAGGTTCAATATCCGTTTGTCTACATAATGAACCATAAGCTATGTTTCGAAGTACAACCTCAATCGGAATAATCTCAACCTTTTTTGCAAGTATAGAATTCTCATTAATTTTTTTTATGTAATGAGTGGGGATTTTATTTTTTATAAGTAAATCAAAAATATTTGACGATATACTGCAATTTAATATTCCTTTTCCTTTAAATGTTTGCTTTTTTTTAGCATTAAATGCCGTCGCATCATCTTTAAATACAATAGAAACTAATTCAGGATTTTCATTAGCAAATATAATCTTTGCTTTACCTTCATAAATAAGTTCGCATTTTTTGTCCATAAGAAAGCTATTTTCAATAATTAAAAAAACAATATAATTAGTTATAAAGTGGATTTCAGAATAAACGGCCTTAGTTACTCTAACTGATATCTACCAAAATAAATAGACATCTAACAATTTTATGACCATAAATTCTAGAAAAGCGATTAATTTTGAAAAATTAGAAAACATCGCCATCATAGGCAATGGAGGTAGAGAAAATGCACTAGCTTGGGCTATACAAAAAAGTGACTATGTTAAAAATATATTCATTATTCCTGGGAATGGTGGCTCAAGCAACTTTAAAAAATGTAAGGGATTAGACCTTGATTATAGTGATACTTCAAAACTAATCGATAAGCTTATTGAATTAAATATTAATTTTATAATCATAGGACCAGAGATCCCTCTAGCAAATGGGTTAGCCGATGTATTGAGAAAAAAAGATTTTTGCGTTTTCGGTCCTGGCTCTGATGGAGCAAAATTGGAGTCTAGTAAATCATGGGCAAAAAATTTTATGAAAGATGGCAATATTCCCACTGCTGATTTTTGGAAGGTTTCATCCATTGAAGATGCCACACCAATAATTAACTCTAATAATTCATTAGTTGTGAAAGCGGATGGTTTAGCTTCAGGGAAAGGTGTTTTTATTCCTGAAAATAGAAATGAGACATTAGAAATAACAGAACTTATTTTAAATGGGAAATTTGGTAACGCAGGAAATATTGTTGTACTGGAGGAGAGATTAAAAGGACCTGAGGTATCAGTTTTTGCATTATGTGATGGAAAAAACTATGTGGTATTACCTACAGCTCAAGATCATAAAAGACTTGAAGAGGGAGATAAAGGTCTAAATACAGGAGGCATGGGGGCTTATTCTCCTACACCATTAATTTCCCAAAATGATTTAAAAGAAATATGTGAAAAAATTATAGATCCAACTATTAAAGGGCTAATCAAAAAAAAGATTGACTATAGAGGCGTTTTATATTTTGGACTTATGATCACAGAATCAGGCGCAAAAGTTATAGAATATAATTGCAGATTTGGCGATCCAGAATGTCAGACCATAATGCCTTTAATGGATAAAAATTTTGTCAACTTATTATATGAGTGCGCTATTGGCAATCTTCATAAGAATGAGCAAATTATTGTCAATAACATGGTAAGCGGATGCGTAATAGCTTCCTCAAATGGTTATCCCCAAGATTATGAAGTTGGTTATAAAATTCAATTAGAAAATAGTAAAGATAAAAATTTACAAGTTTTTCACTCTGGCACAATAATAAATGAATCAAAAGAATTAGTAACTAATGGAGGGAGAGTTTTAAGTATTGTTTGCCAAAACAAGGATTTTGATACTGCTTTTGAGAAAGCATATGAATATCTTGATAAAGTTAAATTTAAAGGTATTTCTTATAGGAAAGATATTGGTCATCAAGTTAGAGAAAGCTATAAAGGAGTGCGAAATTAATGGATAATCAAAGTAATATTAATAAAACAAAATATTTCGCTTCTGAAAACATTGAAAATAGTCTTGATAATAAATATTGGTGGGAAAGATTAATAAAGTGGTGGAGTGGATTCAGTTTAAGAACAAAATTATTAGCAATTGCTACCTTAGTTGTAAGTTTACTTATGACAGGAATTACTTTTTTTGCTTTAAATAGTATTCAAAGAGATGCCGGAATGAACGACACAAGATATGCAAGAGATTTAGGTTTACTATTATCAGGCAATGTAACTGAATTAGTCGTTAATAATCAGAAGAATGAAATCTCAAATGTTGCTGAAAAATTTTGGAGATCTAGTAGAAACTTAAGATATATATTTTTTACTGATGAAGAAGATATTGTTCAACTTGGCATACCCATCAGCGCTACATCCAACAATGGCAATAGTCAATTTCAAATTACTCGAAAACTAAAGCTACCATCTGAATTAAAAAAAAGACCCCAATTCCCAGTTGTCAAACAACATACAACTCCTCAAGGTCAAGTAACAGATGTTTTTGTACCTATTCTTTGGAAGGGTAAGTATTTAGGAACATTAGCTTTAGGTGTAACTCCAAATAAAAAAGCATTGGCAAGTGCAGCTCTTACTCGAGAAGTAACAGTCGCAGTTTTTATTTCAATATGGGTATTAGTAATCTTAGGCGCAGTATTTAATGCACTCACTATTACAAGACCTGTGAGAGAACTTGTAAGAGGTGTTAGAGAGATTTCACAAGGTAATTTCAAATCAAGAATTTCTTTCCCTATGACCGGAGAATTGGGGGAATTATTAACCAGCTTCAACAAAATGGCTTCTCAACTTGAAAATTATGATGAAGCTAATTTTGAAGAATTAAAAGCCTCTCAAATAAAACAAGAATCTCTTATTGCAACTATGGCCGACGGAGCTATACTTTTAGATGCAAAAGGGAAAATTGTTCTTGCTAATCCCACCGCTAAAAGACTCTTTAGATGGGAAGGTAGATTTTTAGAGGGCAAAGATTTACTAAATGAGATTCCAGAAATATTATCCAATGACTTACATGCATCAATTGAATCAATCTTAGATAAAGATAAAGAAAGTGATGATATTAGATGTAGCGTTGGAGAACCTCCTAGAACTTTAAGAATAGTTCTCCAGTCAGTATTAGATACAAATAAGATTGAATTAAAAGGGATTGCTGTTACTGTTCAAGATTTAACAAGAGAAGTAGAACTTAATGCTGCTCAAAATAGATTTATTAGCAATGTCTCTCATGAATTAAGAACACCCTTATTTAATATCAAAAGTTATGTTGAGACACTTTATGATCTCAAGGATCAACTTTCTAATGAAGAGCAATTAGATTTTCTAAACATAGCCAACTCTGAAACTGATCGATTAACTCGACTAGTCAATGATGTATTAGATCTATCAAGATTAGAATCTGGAAAACTTATTCAGCTTGAACCCATGGATATCAAACCTGCGATTGAGCAAACCTTACGAAATTATAAATTAAATGCAACTGAAAAAAATGTTTCTCTTGCAAAAGATATTGAAGATAATATCCCATCAATTTTAGGCAATTGGGATCTTTTATTACAAGTTTTCGATAATTTACTTGGAAACGGCTTAAAATTTAGTCCTAAAAATAGTACATTAATGATAAGAGCATATACTTGGCCAGATACTTGCCCAGCCTTACCTCCAAATGAAGTTAAAAATGCTCCGCAATGTGAATTAGTATCACCTTTACCAAAAGTAAGGGTTGAAATTGCAGATACTGGTTGCGGCATTTCACAAGCAGATCAAGAAAAAATATTCGATCGTTTTTTTAGAGTTGAAAATGCAGTCCATACTGAGCAAGGGACAGGTTTAGGATTATCAATTGTTAGGGGAATTGTTGAAAAACATGGGGGAGAAATCAGAATGGCCAGTGAATTAGATATAGGAACAACATTTTGGTTTGATTTACCTCTCGAGCAATCTGATAAAGATGAAATTCTAATAAATACTATTAATACAGAAAAAAATATAACAAGTGATCAAATCGAAGAATTAATTTAGCCTTTATCAATACCTTTAAAAACATTTGGAAGATTTTCATCTGGAGATATCCTATGAGGAGCGCCACTGAATATCTGTTCAAAGTTAGAAAACGAGTCTTTTATTTCAGGCCCTTTACTTGTGATAATAAATTCTCTTATACGTTTATCATGCCAAGAACCTCTCATTTTAAAGACATTTATTGCTCTCGCCATTTCACCTTTGATTTCTACATATTGAAGTAGAAGTATGGTGTCAGTAATTGTCGATATATGAGAATCTGTTATCGAGTGACTTCCCATAAATTCTTCTGCTGTATTTGTAAAAAAACCAGCTATCTCTTCTTGTTTTGCATATCCTGTAACACCAATAACAAATTGTCTAAAGGCATTCAAGCTGACTCCTCTTGCTAATGCAGACAAAGAATCAATAGCCATTCTGGTTGGTTTAAATTGAGTTATCTGAGTTTTAATAATTTGCAAATGATCCTCTAATCCAGTCGATTCAGGATATGCACAAATTATTTTTAAAAGTCCATCACTTTCCATTTTCTCAAAATCTATACCCCAACTTGTTGCATTTCTCAGGAGTTGAGCTCGAGATTCTTCATATGCAAAAAGAATTGCTCTTTCTTTATTCTGATATGCATCTTCAATGAATTTTGATACCAACATTGTTTTACCAGTTCCAGTTGCACCAGTTGCAAGAATAATTGAGTCTTGAAAATATCCTCCACCACACATCTCATCAAGATCTTTTACTCCTGAACTAATTCGAACATTTGAAGATCTTTGAGTTAGCCTCATAGCTCCTAGAGGAAAGACACTGATGCCATTCTCTCCCATAGTGAAAGGGAATTCTCCTTTCATATGAACGGTACCCCTTAATTTTAAAACTTCTAGTGTCCTCCTCCTTTTCTCTGATTCAAGAACGTTTCTAAGTAACACAACATTATCAGACACAAATTCCTCAACACCATAACGAGCTATTGGACCATAATCATCAACTCTTTCTGTTGTCATTACTGTAGTGACTCCAATTTCTTTTAATCTTGCGATTAACCTAAAAATTTCTCTTCTTACAACATAAATAGCATCATATTGTTGAAAAACGGCTGTAATAGAGTCAATTGCAACTCGTTTTGCTTTATATTTTCTTATTGCATAACTTATTCTCTCAATTAATCCTGAGAGATCAAAATTACCCGCAACATCTTGACCATCAGGATCAGGAGAAGCATCAAGAATAAAAAGCTTATTTTGATCAATTAATTCCTGCAAATCCCAACCAAAACTTGCTGCATTTCTAATAATATCTAATGGTGATTCTTCAAAGGTTACGAAGATACCAGGTTCATCAAAGTTGTTTATTCCGTGATGCAGATACTGCAAAGAAAATACTGTCTTACCTGTCCCAGATGTTCCACTGACTAATGTACTCCTAGAAGTTGGTAATCCTCCTCGACAAACGTCATCAAAGCCCTCAATCCCAGTAGGTAGCTTTTGGACTTCCATTTTATTAGATTTATTTTGCGCTTTACCTTTCATTTTTCTTATATGCTAAGTAATTATTAATTATTAAACTAATTATAGTGCTAAAAAATTTTTTAATTTTTTTCTTTCTTAAAATTCATTTCAGCATCATTCAATTCATCAAATAATAGATCTAAGCCTATCAAAACTTTCTCTCTATCTGATAAATCACCAATTATTTTTCTTACAGGTGGAGGAAGTATTTTAGCTAAGGTGGGAGTTGCTAGTATTTTGTCTTCTTCTGCTAGCTGGGGATTTTTTAAAACATCAATTACTTTTAGTGCATAAACCCCCTTAAACTCTTTTTCTAATATTTCATTGAGAGTATTTAATGCGCGCATAGAATTAGGAGTATTTCCTGCAACATATAGTTTTAAAATATATGTTTTCCTGGCAATCATTTTTGACACTTACAAACTATCTAAAATTATTCTAGATATAACTTGACTTATTACGCTACTTAATATGAAAATAGATATAGTTTATGATTACGAATTAGGCATAATTATAGCCAAATAGCTTTAAGCCTATTCGTGTCCCTCTAATATGACTACTACAAAAAATTCAACATCAAAAAAAGATCCTGAAGATAATTTATTCGCAATTGCTGAAGCTTCGGGTAAACAATTTCTTTTTAAAGTCAATAGATATTATGACTTAGATAGAATAAAAGCCAAGGAAAAGGAAAAATTAACTTTAGAAAATATATTGCTCATAAGCGATAAAGATTCAATTTCTGTTGGTAAGCCATACGTTAAAAATGCAAAAATTGAACTTGAGGTCATTTCACACAAAAGAGATAAAAAAATAATTGTTTATAAAATGAGGCCTAAAAAGAAAACCAGAAGAAAGATGGGACATCGTCAAGAATTGACAAGAGTTATGGTAAAATCTATTACTATAGATAAAACTTCTACAAAGGCTACTTCAAAAAAAGAGGCCCCAAAGAAGCCAACAAAATCTGAAAAATAAATTTTCAATTACAAACTTTTAATAATGGCACACAAAAAAGGAACAGGTTCTACTAGAAACGGAAGAGATTCCAATTCAAAACGTTTAGGTGTTAAAACATTTGGAGGAGAAAAAGTATCTGCAGGATCAATTCTTATTCGTCAGAGGGGTACTTCCTTTCTACCTGGACTAAATGTAGGAAAAGGTAAGGACGATACTTTATTTGCTCTCAAAGATGGGACAGTAAATTTTGAAAGTATTAAAAGGAATTTAAAAAACAGAAAGAGAATAAATGTTGTAATCTAAATTCTCTTTTTATAAGCTCTTGTTGTAATTAACATTGGATGAAAAATTTCAATAAACTTATTTTGTAAAACCGTAAAAAATTCGTTAATTATTTCTTTATCATCTATATGGAAGGGATACTCATTATTTTCTCCTTTATAAAAATACCAGTTAAGCAAAGCGCTTGCATCTTGAGACATCACACTATGAAAGATATCTATCTGCGATGATGGATCAGGTAGATGTTCCAAAACATCCAAGCATGTAATAGAGTCGAATTTTTTAATTTTAGTCTCATCAATAGATTTAAAAAATGTTATTTTTTCTCCCACACCTAACTGATTAGCTCTGAATTCTACAAAATCTCTATTCGTTTTATTTATATCAACAAAAAATACATGCTCAACATTGTTAGACATTGCATTTGCAAGTGCATGAGTTCCAATACCACCTCCAAAATCAAGAACTAGATTCTTTGAGAATCTCTGTTGAAGTTCTAATGTCTTCGAAATATAATCTTTACTAGTTAGATGCCAAGCCGCTAAATCAGCTAAATGTTTATCCCCAACAATTTCCTCATAGAAATCTGAACAGTCTACAGAATTATCTCCTGGATGAAGATTAGCTAATTCCATTTTTGCATTTTCAAGAAATATATCTAGTTTTGAAGGTTCTATTGGAAGGAACTCAATTAAATGTTCCTTTAAATTAAATCCATCTAAAAGAAAGTTTTTTAATATGGAATCATTATTTTTCAATTTATTATTTAAATTAAGTACTTAAAAATAATAAAATAAAGAATAAATTTTTTTCATAAAAATCTTAAAATCTAAATGAATAAAATAAATGGCTTTTTGATTATTAATAAAGACCAAGGATGTACCTCACATGACTGTGTAAACACTATTAGAAAAGTTCTTAATATACGGAAGGTTGGTCATACTGGCACTTTAGATCCTCAAGTAACTGGAATATTACCAATAGCAATAGGTAATGCAACACGTTTTATACAATACCTACCTCAAGAAAAATGCTATTTAGGTGAAATAAAGCTTGGAATAAGCACTAGTACTGATGATATATATGGAGAAATAATTAATAGAAGGAATTGGCCACAAATTAGTACTAAGCAATTAGACAATACATTAAATCTCTATAGGGGCGATCTCAAACAAGTACCACCAAAAGTATCTAGTGTTCATGTCAATGGAGAAAGAGCATACAAAAAATTTCTCAAAAATGAAGAATTCGAATTATCTCCAAAAGATATAACCATCAGTGAGCTCATACTAAAAAAATGGGATAAAGATAATGGTATTTTAAAATTAAAAATTAAATGTTCATCGGGCACATACATTAGATCGCTTGCTAGAGATCTTGGATTAACTTTAAATACTGTAGGTTGCTTATATGATCTTAAAAGAACAAGTGCTTGTGGATTTAATGAGGAGAACTCAAATTTAGTTAATTTAAAAGATATTCCATCCAATATTGATTCATTTATTATGCCAACAATCTCTGCACTTCAACATCTCCCTAGTTATTGCTTAAAAAATAAGGAAGAAATTATATGGTGGGAAACTGGAAGAAAAATAATTTTAAATAGTGAAAAATCATTATTTTTAAGAATTTAAAAGATTTATCGCCAATAAAGGTTATTGATCCCAAAAATAATTTAATGGGAATAGGAATAATAAATAACAAAGAGGCTATTTATTTGCAGCCAAAATTAGTCTTAAATGCCAGATAGAGTTATTTATAACGCTGAATAAATGGTTTTATATTTACTCCCTTATAAAAATACTTCAAAATTTGATTTGCTTTATATCCTTTATCAGCCATATATCTCGCACCCCATTGACTCATTCCTACACCATGACCAGCACCCATACCAGAAATTATTAAAAAAGGATGAAATTGAATATTGCTTTGATTATTTAAATCTTTCTTATCATAAAAATCTTCCGAAATTGTTGGTCTAAACAAAGTACTTTTAAGTCCAAGTTTTGATCTAAATTCTTTACCCGTGATTACTTTGTCACCAAAGGTACCTGTGATTTTTAAGTTTTTTATTCTTCCTGTTTCAGTTATGTTTAATACTTCAATTTGTTGAATTCCTCCAATGATTGGAAATATTTCCTTTAATTCTGATTTTGAAACTTCTTTATTCCATCTAATCTTAGGATTTTTTTGATCAAAATCTTTAACAGTTACTAAATAAGGATATGGATCACTCCAAACTGCCTCGCTATTTTCAGTCATTCCTCCTGAACTACTATGAAATAATGCATTAATTAGTTTATTTTTATAAGTGATTACTAACGATCTTGTTTCTCTAACAGCTCTTCTTGTTTTAAAAGTGCTAGATTCCAAACCATTATAAACCTGATTAGTTTGGGTTGAATCGATATCATATAATCCATTATTCGTTTTTTTTAATGCATATGTTCTAGATGCAATAGCTTGAGCTTTTAAAGCTTCTATATGCCATTTATGAGGCATTTCAGAACCAACTACACTATTCAAGTATTTTTCTACTCCTAAAACATTTATTACCAATATTTTATTATTGCGAAAAACAATGTTGATTTTCCCTGAGTATCTTTTTGAATTAATCCATATACCGCGTCTGTCTGATGATCTTATAATTAAACTTTTATTATTACTAATTTCATAGTATTTATCTTTATTACTATCCAATGAAAGAATAATCTTATTATTAAGTCTTTTTAATGTTAGACCTTTTATTTTTGTTTTTGGAAGAATTGGTTCACTTATATTTAATGGTATGGAACTATCTGCCCTAACTCTTAATTTTTCATCTTTAGCTATAAGAACTTTGATGATTGGTTCGGAGAAAGGTAATAAACTCTTACTACTAAAAAAAGGATAAATTAAAAAAAATATGATAAATATTTTTAATGCTTTTTTTTTGATTTTATATTCCACTTTGTTTTAGAAACAAATTTTCGATTTGCCTTAGTTTGTTTATAAGTTTAGATTTAATTTAGACATAAAATCAAAAAATATTTTAGAAAGTGAATATAACATTTTTAGGAACAAGCTCAGGGATACCCACTCTCACAAGAAATGTATCTTCTTTAGCCCTTAAATTATCTCAAAAAGCAGAGGTGTGGTTATTTGATTGTGGAGAGGGGACACAACACCAATTAATGAAAAGTAATATTAAATCATCTCAAATTAAAAAAATTTTTATTACCCATATGCATGGAGATCACATCTATGGATTACCTGGTTTACTAGCAACATTGGGGTTATCTGGGAATAGCAAAGGTATTGAAATATATGGCCCATCAAATTTAAAAAATTTTACTTTATCTGCATTAAAAAATAGCTACTGTAAATTATCTTTTCCTTTATACTTCTTTGAAGTTGAAGATCATGCTTTAAAAAATAAAGTGCTTTTTGAGGATAATTTTATAGAGGTAACTTGTGCATCTTTAAAACATAGATTACCCGCATATGGATATAGAGTTTCAGAAAAAGATAAGCCAGGTAGATTTAATATTGAAAAAGCGAAAGAATTCAACATCCCTCCAGGTCCCATTTACTCTAAATTACAATCTGGACAAGTAGTACAACTAGAAGATGGAAGAATATTTAATGGAAAAGATTTTTGCGGCAAACCCAGGAAAGGAGAAAGTTTTGTTTATTGTACCGATACAATATTTAGTGATTCAGCAGTTAACTTATCAAAAGATGTTGATTTACTTGTTCATGAGTCCACTTTTTCAGCTAAAGATGAAGAAATGGCATATGAGAAGTTACATTCGACAACAATAATGGCTGCGAAAACGGCTTTATTGTCAAATGCAAAAAAATTAGTTTTAACACACTTAAGTCCCAGATACACACCAAAAAGTTCAATAACACCAATAGATTTGCTAAAAGAAGCACAGAAAATATTTCCAAATACATTTCTTGCAAAAGATTTTTTAACAACAAATATTAAATGAACTGCAACAGTTCGTTAGAAGAATTTTTTTATATGGCCAACCCATGAAATAATAGTCATATAAATTTCTAAAATTTCATTTAGATCGAAATGGTTTCTAATTTTTCTTTCCTTAAAAAGTCTTTTACTAGACTTCTTATCTTTCTTCCATTGATATTTGGTTTACTTATAAATCCAATATCTACAAATGCCCTTTATCCTAGTGACCCTTCATCAGTAGATGTATTAAAAGAGGATTATCGAGGAAAAGATCTACAAAATACTGAATACGTTAAATATGATTTATCTAGCCAAGATCTAGGTGGAACAAATTTGCAAGGAGCATACATGAGTGTAACAACTGCAAAGAACTCAAGCTTTAAGGGGGCAAATATGAAGGATTTAATTGCCTATGCCACCCGATTTGATAATGCTGATCTTTCTGATGCTGATTTAACAAATGGCGAACTCATGAAAAGTGTTTTTGACGGAGCTGTAATTGAAGGAACTGACTTTACAAACGCTAACTTAGACTTGTCTCAAAGAAAAGCACTTTGCTCAAGAGCTTCAGGCACTAACTCAAAAACTGGCGTTGATACGTTTGAAAGTCTTGAGTGCTCAGGATTAAAAGGTTACACCCCTCCAAAGCCTAAAGCTTAATTTAACTACTTAGGAAAGACATTACCAGGTTCTCTAGAACCTGGTTTTTTGCTGTACCACCATTCCTGCAGTTCAGATGAAAATTTTTCTGCGAATAAAGTAATTACTGTTTGAACTGGTTTTGATCCTGGTTCTAGAAGTTCTACTGAATATGAAGGACATTTTTTAGAAGCTATATCTGCAACAAATCTCGAACCTATACGGATCCAATAAGGTTCTTTACTTCGCCATGCGATCCTACAACATGGCCAAGGTAATTCTTCCCTATCATACAATCTGCAACATGGTCCTATTATTTTATAACTATACTGACCTCCCAAACTAGACCTAATCGCACCATATTCAAAGAATTCGAAACTATCCATTCCTTTTTAGTTTTATATATGATTAGACAATGACAGAAAAAAACTAAATTACAAGCAAATATAATAAATTTTTTATAAATTTAAATTAATAAAGGTCTTCTTCTGCATTTGTATTAATCACCAAATCAGAAGATGGATATGCTACGCAAGTAAGAATAAAACCAGACTCAAGTTGATCATTATCAAGGAAACTTTGATCTGGTTGATTAACTTTACCGGAAGAAATCCTTCCTGCACATGTTGAGCATGCTCCAGCTCTACACGAATAGGGGAGATCTATACCTTGCTCTTCTGCTGCATCAAGAATATATTGATCTTCAGAGACTTCAATAGTTGTATCAATACATTCACTTTGATTGATAAATGTAACTTTAAATGAGGGAACCATGTTAAATCAAAGATAAATTAATTTAAATTTAAGATTTTAAAAAGGATCATTATATTTACTCATTAAAATAGTAGGTAATTAAATTGATGCGAATAAAAAAAGTATGTTAATTCAAGTTGATTTTATTGTGCATGCTTGAATACAAATCCATCTTTTTTAGATACTACTTGATCTATCTTGAAATTATATAAATTTAATAATTTGATAATATCTTCCTTTTGCGATGATATTATTCCACTTAAAATTATTTTTCCATTTTGATTAATTACTTGAGGTATATCTGGGATTATATCCTTGATAACTCCTGCTATTACATTGCAGAAAATATAATCAAAACTATTTAAAGAGAAGTTATTTATAGTTTCACAAAATGTGCCAAGATATATTTGAAAACCATTTTGATTAGCAAAATTAATGTTAATATTCTCCTTCGTAGATTTAATTGATAAATAATCTTTATCAATTGACGATATTTTGTCTGCTCCAAGTTTCCTTGCAGCAATAGACAATATGCCACTACCACAACCTATATCTAATACTGTTTTAGAAAACATTGATTCCTCTTCCATGATTTCTAAACAAAGCGCTGTGGAAGGATGATCCCCTGAACCAAAAGCAAGTCCAGGATCTATCTTAATTATATTTTTATCTTTTGATTCCTCAGGCAATTTAATCCAACTAGGCAAAATATAAAAGTTTTTTCCTACAGGATGGGGATTCCAATATTTTTTCCAATTATTTAACCAATCATTATCATTAACTGATTCATAACGAAAACAACTAAAATCATGATTATTTGATCTAAAAAGTCTTAAAAAGGTTTCTTCAAGATTTTTAATTCTAACTTTATCCCAATTTGATTTCGGCAACCAAATAAATAACTCTCCTAAATTATTATTTTTATTTAAATAATTGAATGAGTAACTTGTAATACCAAGCTCTGATAAATTCCAGATTAAGATTTCTTCAAAATTGGTATGAACATCGCAACTTATTAGCCACCAACCTTTTTTATTCATCAAATAAAAATTGAGAAATTATAAAGTAACAGGATTTGCACTATTTATCCCCTCAACCTCAAGAATAGATTGAAGCAGATTAGAAGGGACTGGATCATCTATGCTTAAAACCATTACTGCCTCTCCTCTTACAATTTTCCTACCAACCTGCATAGATGCAATATTAACATTAAAATTTCCTAATAATGATCCTAGTTTTCCAATTATTCCAGGCATATCTCTGTGTCTAGTAAGCAACATATATCTACTTGGTGATACATTAACAGGGTACTGATCGATACTTATTATTCTTAGCTCTCCATCAGCAAAAATGCTCCCAGCCACACTATTTTCACCTTTGTCACCATAAGTTGTTAATTGCAAAAGTCCACTCGCAAATTCAGGTCTTGATTCATCTTTATTTTCAATAACACTTATACCCCTTGATTCAGCCTCTAAAGAGGCATTTACATAATTAATCCTATCCCCAAGTGCCTTAGATAATAAACCTTTAAGACTTGCAATAATTAATGGTTTTGAAGGATGTTGAACAAACTCACCTTGTAATTTAAGCTCTAACTTATCAATCTGGCCTCCAGAAAGTTGACTTATCAAAAGACCTAAAGTTTCTGCTAACTGCAAATGAGGTTTTAGGCTATCCATGATATCAGGACTTAATCCTGGAATATTTACAGCAGTCCTAGCTGATAAACCTAATAAAACATCTCTAATTTGCTCGGCAACATCTACTGCTACATTTTCTTGAGCTTCAACTGTAGATGCCCCCAAGTGAGGAGTAAGTATAAGATTTTTTTTAACTTTCAATAATGGTGAATTTGAGTTTAGTGGCTCTTCAGCAAAAACATCTATAGCCGCTCCACCAATTACAGAATTATTTAAAGCTTCTGCCAAAGCATCCTCATCAATTATTCCTCCCCTAGCGCAATTAATTAATTTTGCACTTTTTTTCATTGATTTTAAAATTTCAATATTGACAAGATTTTCTGTTTCCTCTGTTCTTGGTAAATGTAATGTCACATAATCAGATTCTTTAAATAGATGATCTAATTCAGATAACTTCACATTTAATTGCTGGGCTCTTTCTTGCGATACAAATGGATCATAACCAATAACCTCCATACCCATTGCATTTGCAACTTTAGCGACATGTGTTCCGATTTTACCTAATCCAACAACACCCAATTTCTTTTTAAATAATTCATTTCCAACAAACTTTTTCCTTTCCCACTTACCATCGAAAGTACTTACATTAGCAAGGGGAATATTTCTTGATAATGCTAACATCATTGCGATAGTATGCTCTGCTGCAGCTATCGTATTACCTCCAGGAGAATTAACGACTAAAACTCCTTTTTGGGTAGCAGCAGTCACATCTACATTATCTACGCCTACACCAGCTCTACCAATTATTCTGAGTCTTTTAGAAGCATTAATGATATCACCGGTTACTTGGGTACCAGAACGAATCATTAATGCATCATATTCTGGAATTATGTTTGCTAAATCAGATTCAGAGATCCCTATTTTTTGATCAACTTGCGCTACTTGAGATAGGATATCAATTCCAGATTGATCAATTGGATCGGTAATTAGAACTTTGGGCATTTAAGAATTGTTCTTTAATTATCTACTTTACTTATCTATAGTAAATAGAGCTTGTTTTATTAAATTGAATCAAGAAATCAACATTTGAGAGGTGCAAAATTGACAAAGTGTATTTTGGTATTTGATGACTTTGAGAAATGTCTTAATCTCATAAACACATTTCAAGAAAAATCAATTTTCCTTTCAGAATCAACAATTATAATTCCTGAAGATAAGCGATTATCAACAGATCAGCAAACAACTATTAATAAGTTTAATTTTATTAAAATAGAAGCCTTGGAGAATATAAGAGTTCTAAACCCAAAACTTGATAGGCAATTAAGGCAACAAAATATGAAAAAATGGTTAATGCCTTTTGGATTCATAGCAGGCTTAACATTCTCCAATATGACTAATTTGTCAACTTTTTCTTTCCTTGGATTAGACAGTTTCGGAGAATCATTGGTTGGAGGGGCCTTAGGAACAGCATCAGGATATTTGGGGAGTATTGTCTCCTCTGCAAGTATTAATTTAAATCGTAAGAAAGAGATTCGACCTATACTTAATTTTAATAAAAATGGAAAATGGTTAATGTTACTTGAAAGTCAAATTGGGTACGAACTACCCTGGAACCTGATAAAAGAATCTAAATCAATAGACATTATATTTTTAGAAAACTAAAAGATGAATTTTAATGATCTGCTAATAAATTGTTCATATAAGAATGAGATGGAAGATTTATTAAAAATCACAAATCTAGCATATAAAAATTGGCAAGTATATTGGAGTAATTTTTTACCTTACTTTATTTATGAAGAACTTATTGAGGAGTTGAGTAAATTAAATGATTTATCATTTTTTGTTTATGGAGGTTATGAGAACTTCTCAAGGGCAAAAATAGCTTGCTATAGAAATACAATATTGAATGAAGTGGATGATCTAATTAGTGCATTTCCAGGGAAGGGTATAGAAATAACTGGAAATTTTATGTTCGATAATGCCACTCAAAATGATTTTAGAAATTTCTTAACAAGATATGGAATAAAAGAAAATAGTATTGGAGATATTTGGACTATAGGAGAAAGAGGGGCTCAAGGTATTATTTCTGAATTCAAAAATGAAAATATTCAAGAAAAATTATTTCTCAGAGATGTAGAAGTTAATTTAAGAATAATTGATTTAAAAGATCTAAAAACTCCTATTCAAAGGATTGAAAGAACAATAAACACAGTTGAGTCATCTACTAGATTAGATGCCATTGCGTCTGCAGGATTTAGATTATCTCGAAATAAGATTGTAGATCGGATTAAAAATGGCTTACTTAGTATTAATGGTAAAAAAGTTACTAAACCAATAATTAATGTAAAACAAGGTGACAAAATAAATCTTGAAAATAAAGGCTTTATAGAGATTTTGGATATTTCAGAAACTAAAAGAGGGAAATTTAAAATTAAATTAATTAAGAAATGAATTCTTTCGCAATTGATTACTTATAATAGGTATCTGTTGAAGAAAAAACTTTAGGGCGATTAGCTCAGTGGTTAGAGCACTACCTTGACATGGTAGGGGTCACTGGTTCGAATCCAGTATTGCCCATTAATACAAAAACCTTTCCTCCACAAAAAGATTTTTATTTTTTTAGATTATTTAAAAGTATTATCCTGATGAAATTAAATCAGATCATAAATCTACATAAAGGATTAACTCCCTTTGTTGTTATTGGTTTAATGAGTTATTATGAAAATTTTTCTTTACCAGCATGGGTTTATTTATCTCTACATGGTACTTACGGCATTTTATGGTTACTAAAAGAAAAGATTTTTCCTGATCCATATTTTAAGGAAGAAATAAATATCATAACTGCAATAACAGGGTTTATTTTCTTAGGAAGTTATTGGGTAGCGCCATTTATTTTAATTTCTGCCGATAAGGTGGTTCCTAATGCGATAATTGCTTCAAGTATTTCATTAAATATCATAGGCGTCTTTTTACACTTTGCTAGTGATTCTCAAAAATATTTCACTCTAAAAGTTAATAAGCAATTGATTGATGACGGCTTTTTCAAAAATATAAGAAATACAAATTACCTCGGTGAAATATTGATTTACTTATCTTTTGCGATGCTCTCTATGAGCTATATTCCCTTTATTATTTTAGTTTTATTTTTCTTTATAGTTTTCTTACCAAGAATGCTAAAAAAAGATAGATCACTTTCCAAATATAATAATTTTGAAAAATATAAAAATAATAGTGGTTTAATATTTCCAAAGCTTAATGAATGAAGTCAATTTACCAGAGTGGAGATTAGCTATTAAATCTTCTAATCATAAAGAGGGTAAATCAGTTTCAAAAAGATGGATTCAAATTGCAACAACTTCAAAAGATAATTTTCCAAGACTAAGAACAGTAGTTTTCAGGGGGTGGTCAGAAGCTCATTCAATGTTGATATACACTGATCGAAGAAGTGAAAAATTTAATGATATAAATATCAACAACAATGTAGAACTATTATGGTTATTTCCAAAAAGTAAATGTCAATATAGATTAAAAGGTGAAGCCTACGAAATCAAAGAAAATAAAAAATTTTGGGATACTTTATCTGAGAACTCTAAAGCAACTTGGTTTTGGCCAAATCCAGGAGGGAAGTTATCTACACGGAGTGCTTATGACACACCAAAAAAATTGGAACTACCTAGGACTTTTGCTGTTATAGAAGTAAAAATGAATTATGTTGAACTTCTAAAATTAGAAAGGCCAATTCACAAAAGATGTTGTTGGAGTAAGCAAAAAGGGTGGAATCGTATTGAAATGAATCCTTAAATATTTCTAAATTGTATCTAATTAGTTGAAAAATTATATTATTTCGGTCAATTTAAGTATAGAGATAATATTTATATGAATTTCTCAACCATTCATGAAAATCCTGTTTTATTTCTTACTTGGGTTACAGCTATTGGAATGCTGATAAGTTTAATTGAAGCAACTTTAAAAATAAAATTAGAAAGTTACTATAATTTTAAGAAGAAGAGAGAGGATGATTAGAAGTCTTTACCCTAAAAAATTAGCTTGATGTTTCGGATAATAAATTAGATTGTAAAAATCTAAAGAATCCTTCCTTTTTAACTTCCTTTAATTCTTCTACCTTAAGGTTTCCTGATTTCTTATTAATAGTTAAGGTTGCAACTTCTATTTCTTCTGATTCAGATTTAAGTATTCTTATAATTACTTCATCTAAGGAGAAAATACCTGGTCCAGTAAATGTAATACATCCTGCAGCAGCAAAATATAAAAGTAGAAGCTCAAGGATATATATGTTAAAGCCACCTGAAGTCACTACGCCATGATATATAGCAACAGAAATTGTTCCAACAATAGCTAACGCTCCAAATCTGGTAGCAAGTCCAATAATTAATAGCCAGCTACCCCCAATCTCAGAAAATGCCGCTACGTAAGATAGAAATATTGGGAAAGGCAAATGAAGTGGTCTGACGAAAGCATCAGCAAAATTTTCGATATTTGCAGTTTTTTCAAATCCATGATGGATTAAAACTGTCCCTGTAATAACTCTAAGAAGCAATAGAGCAGTATCTTTGCTAAATGATTTTGTAAGAATTGTTGAAAGCACTATTAAATTTACTCTTAAGTAAAAATAACTACCCATAAATTGCTTCGTGGATAAAAACTAAAAAGTCATTATAGAATAAGTATTTATACTTACTTAAAATGTGAGATATTGTCCTTTATGTGCTTCTTGGCAACCCAAATTGTAATTTTTAATTTTAAGGATTTTCATTAATCACCAAAGTCTTTTCTTCTGAAATAAAAAATTATTTATTGATGGAATATCTTTTTTAAACCTAAAGAATCCCTTACTTGCAAATTGCCAAGAAAATAAATCCTCATCGCGAACCAAATTTTTAATTGTTTTATCATTAGAAACCTTAAAACGATTTATGAAATCATTATTATCTCCAACACAGGGGTAAATAAGATCTATTTTTTTAATATCCTTTAACTTGGAATTAATTGATAAGGAATCAACAACCTCAACATTTTTGAAGTTAGTACTAAATTCATTTATTAACTTTTTTTTAAATTCAATAACTTTATTGGATATTTTTAATTGCCTATCCTCATCATTAAGAAAAATAATATATGCTTTTTTATACTGATTAATTATTAATTTTAAACTTTTTTGATTAAGGTCATTTTCGAATAACAACAAATATTCTGATGACTTTTTAAAATTGCATTTGAAAATTTCTTTATTGTTAACTATTTCGAAGTCATCTTTTAAATGTATATCTTTATTAGAAATATGCTCAACAACAAATCTATTATCTGAAAATTTTTTTAAATTTTCAGGAGAAAATAAATACTTTTTACCTTTTGTTTGTAAACCTGCAACCCATCTCCAGCTGAGTAAATTTGAAGCTGCATCACCATCATTTAGATATTCAAAAAAAAGTTTAGCGCCCAATTCCCATGGCAAACCCTAAGTTGAATATCCAAGTACTCGCAAACCACATCCTAGTATGATTATGAAGATAATTATTTTCTTTTAATTCTTCGACCCAAAAATTAAAGTAAGAAAGATTTGTCTTTCCATTTATAGCCTTTTCATAAAGCAAATCATCAAATTTATCAATATTTTTTGAAATAAAATTATCCCATACACATGGTTTATTTTCTAACCATCCTTTCCAATAAATCCGCCAATAAACTTCTTCAATAAATTTATTTACATTATCGCTATTATATTTATTCTTTATATCCTTTATTAGATCATACTCTAATAAAATTCTATGAGAAATATAAGGAGAAAGTTTTGATACAGAACTATTTTTATTTGGTCCAAAATCATAATTCCTAAGATAACTATATTTAGAAATTTTTGAATCTAGAAATTTATCCCAATTGTTTTCTGCTTCTTTTAATAATGACATTTTTTATAGCTATCTTAGAAAATTTTTTATTAAATCATGGAATTTACAATTTACAATTGAAAGTCACTTTATTATTCAATAGGATATTTATATTTAAAAATTTATATTTTGCTTGAACCAAATTTTTTGAGATTATTATTTATTTATTAATAATAAATAAATTTATCAACAAGAAAATCAAAATTTTTAGAGGCAAAAAATGGGGAGCATGATAAATGAAAATTTTAGAAAATTTCAGCAAGATTATAGATATAGAGATGCTATCAAAAAAGATAGAACATTTTTAAAACTTGAGCGAAATTTAATAAGAATAAATCCAGAAAGAAATTACTTTTCACCAACAAATAATTTAAATTTGCCTGAATTATCTAAGGGAGACTATAAATCTTTTTTAAGTGGTTTATTAAAAAAACCAGATTATGTATTGAGCCAAAAATTAAAGGTAGCAGTATTGCGATTCAATATATAGAAGGAAAATTATTTAAAGCAATATCCAAAAAAGGAATAGATGTAACCGTAAAAATAAAAGAATTAAGAAATATCCCTAAAAATATCCCAATAAAACAAGATTTTCAAGTTAGAGGAGAACTTTATGTACCTAATCAAACTTCCGAATTATCTAGGATAATTGTGAATAAATATCTTTTAGGAGAAAAGGTTATTGACAATAAAATTTTATTCTGTTGTTTCCAAATTATAAATGGAAAAATTAATCAATATGAAACCCTTAATTTTCTAAAGAAATGTGGTTTTAGTTCTCCTAATTATTACACTACAAATTTTATAAGCCAAGTCGAGTTTTATAGAAAAGAATGGTTGAAGGACCGTATATTTTCTAATTATCCAAACGATGGCATTGTAATTAAAATAAATAGCAGGAAATTACAACTAATAAGGGAAAAAAGTTTTTCAAGTTTTAAAGATTGGCAATATGCTATCCAAAACTAACAACATAATCTAAGAGAATAAAAAAGTATCAGGTCAGATTTTTCGCGAAGTTATTTTTATTTCCTTATTATTCTTTATTAAACAGTCTTATAAAATATTTTATTTGCCTCAAAAACTTTACATCTAATTTACTAAAATCATGAAACATAACTGGTCAACCAAAGATATTCCAAATCTAAATAACAAGTATGCATTAGTTACCGGAGCTAACAGCGGGTTAGGTTATTTCACAGCTAAAGCTTTAGTTGAAAAAGGATGTCACGTAATATTGGCTTGCCGAAGTGAAGAAAAGTGTTTTAAAACCAGAGACAAATTAAACAAACTAATTCCAGATGCAAAGTTAAGTTGTTGCATCTTAGATCTCTCAGATTTTCAAAATGTTTCTAATAGAGCTAATGAATTATTAGAAAAATATGAGCACCTAGACTTTTTAATTAATAATGCAGGGTTAATGCATCCACCCAAAACATTAAACGCACAAGGATACGAAATACAATTTGCAGTTAATCACTTATCACATATGCTCTTAACCATAAAATTACTTCCAATAATAGAAAACAAAGATTATGCGAGAGTAGTAACTGTCACATCGGGTGCACAATTCTTTGGAAAAACCAAATGGGATAATCTAAAAGCTGAAAATTATTATAATAAGTGGGAATCATACGCAAACAGTAAATTAGCAAATGTAATGTTTGCTTTAGAACTTAATACTAGGTTAAATCCAAATAAAACATTTTCCTTAGCCGCACACCCTGGAGTAGCAAAAACAAATTTATTTAATGCTCAAAAACCAAATCCAAGTCCACTAGAAAAATTTTCTTTAGAACTCTTTAGCCCAATTTTTCAATCTGCTGAAATGGGTGCTTTACCTCAACTTTATGCAGCAACTTCAGAAAATGCTAAAAGTGGAGAACACTATGGCCCAAAATATAACTTCAGAGGATATCCAAAACTATCTCCCCCATCACCTTTTGCTAAGGACAAATTTCAGAGAGAGAGGCTTTGGGATAAAAGTTATAATATTTTAGAACAATTTATTTAGTATTTCTTAACTTTATCAATTTTGAAAAATAAATAAATATATGTAATTCGCTTTCTGAAAGTTTAATAAACTCTTGTAAAGCATCATGATTTTGAATATCAAATTTTTTCGCTATTTCTAATAAATCTTCTTGATTATCATTTACAAATCGCTCTGCAATTTGAGAAGGTTTTAACCCGTTATCTATTAGATCTCCAGGAGAATATTCCTCCCATTTTTTATAAAACCATTTAAACCATTCATCGTTCATATTATCTTGCATGTATTTATTAAATATTTAGTCATTGCGTTTATTTTATATAAAAATAAAATAATAAATAATAGTTGACTTAAATTATCTTTTTGAAATATCAGTACAAATAAAGTCAATCTATAATTGAATTTGTATTTGATTTTCTTAAAATATTGATTAGGATTTTAATTTAATGAGTTTTTTTAAAAAACATAATAAAAAAAATTATTTAATTATTGGTTTAGGAAGATCTGGATTCTGGGCTGCAAAATTACTTCAAAATTTAGGTAATAAAGTTTTAGTTATTGATGAAAGTAATAATAGGGAGCTATCAAATTCTCAAAAGCTATTAGAAAAAGATGGTGTCAAAGTGATTTTAGATAAGCCTTTTTTATATGATGAAATATCTCCTTATTTACCAAATCTTAATTATGTTATTTTAAGTCCAACCATAAGCTTGGCTAATGATACTGTCAAAAAATTAAGAAAGCAAAAGATAATATTATTAGGCGAAATAGATATTGGATGGCAATATCTGAAAAATATTAATTGGGTTGGCATAACTGGTACTAATGGGAAAACGACAGTAACAGATTTATTAAGTCATATCCTTTCGGAGAATCATCTTATAGCTCCTGCAGCTGGAAATATAGGCATACCAATATGCAAATATGCATATGATTTATACAAAGATAAAAAGAATATTGATTGGCTAATAACAGAGTTAAGTAGTTATCAAATAGAAATTACTGATGAATTGAAGCCAAAAATTGGAATATGGACTACTTTTACAAGTGATCATTTAGAGAGGCATAAAAATCTTGAAAATTATTTCAATATCAAGAATAAGCTTCTGAAAAATTCTCAAATCAGAATTTATAATTATGATGATAAAAATCTGAGGAATTCCTCTCAAAAACTTTCAAAAGGTATATGGGTAACTTCTAGTTCTGATTCTTTAACTAGAAAAAATTGTGATTATTGGATAGATAAAGAGGGATACGTAAATGAAAAAGGAAAGAAATTATTTGATACTAAATTTTTTAATTTAAAAGGCGAGCATAATCTTCAGAATCTATTACTTGCTTCAGCTGCAGCTAGAAAAATAGGCCTAACTGGAGATAATATTTCAAATGCATTATTGAATTATAGAAATTTACCTCATAGATTAGAAACTATTTTTAAGAATAGAAAATTTGAAATAATCAATGATAGTAAAGCAACAAATTTCGATTCCTCTATCGTAGGGATTAACTCTATAAAAACATCTAAAATAATTATTTCAGGTGGTAGAAAAAAAGAAGGAGATTATAAAACATGGGCTAAAACAATCTTTCAAAAATGTAACTCTATTTTCCTATTTGGAGAAAGCGCTTATGAGCTTGAGAGTCTTCTGAATAAGGAAGATTTTAAAATACGAATTTATTGCTTTAAAAACTTATCAGATCTTATAGATAAAGTATTAATTCATGCAAAAAGAGAAAAAGTTAACACAATTTTATTCTCTCCTGCATGCTCTAGTTTTGATCAATTTAAGAATTATGAAGAGAGGGGAAATTATTTTAAATTTCTAGTTAATGAAGCTATTACTAAAAACGAAACTTTACTGGATTAAGATATTTTAATTTATATGGACGGTCATTACAACCTAAACCGAACTGGCGGTTTAGTACCAAGAACAGTTAATTTATCTTTAGAGATTTAAACTATATGAGAGATTCAAACAACTTACCTAAAGCGATAAGTCATAAAAAACTTTCATCTTTACTAATTAATGCCCATAAGGACAAGTTTTCTTCTATAGGCGAAGATAATTTACTTGAAATTGAACAGCAAGAATTTACAGAACTATTAGAGAATTGGGAAGAAAATACAAAGAATATATTAAATAAAGTTTCCTCTAAAAATAAAAATATATTAGAAAACAAATCTAGTAATTCAATCATGGCACTTGGGGCAATGGAAGTGCATTTAAATATGGCTTTGCAAGCATTAAAAGTTTTTATTAACGATAATAAAGAATAGATAAACAATTTTTGATAAGTTTAAATTAATGATAAATAATTTTATCAACAATGAAATTTAATCAAAAAATATTATTTTCAAGGTCAATATAACTTCTTTAATGATCACAGTTATTCAAAAATTAAGATTTTTGAATCTATGTATATAAGAAGTATTTAAGTTAAAAGTTAATTATTCAAAATGATAGCTTTAAGCTTTTAAATATATATAAATAATACTTAAAAAAAAGAAACTACTTATCTATCTTGTCTTGAGTTTTATTTGCTTTATCAATTATTTTTTTTGCTTCTTCTCTTGTTAAACATTTTTCAGCTTTTACTTGAAGATTATTTAATTTTCTAAATTGTTTTGTATTTTTCATTAAATTTTTACTAAATATAACACAATTTTTATTATTTAGTTTGATTACATTTCTAATACAATTAACTAAAAATTAAAAGTTTTTAATTCAGATATATTTAATAAATTTTGAATTATCACAACAATACAGGGGGTGAATAGGATTATTATGTTTTGTCTTTCTAATAATTAATGGTTCATAAAAATCTAAAAATCGTTTTTGCTTTAATTTTTTATATTTTTCTAATATTTTTAACACTTGTTCATTTCTAGAAAATAATTTTCCTTTATTGCCCCAACCTAACCACAAATCACAATTTATATTTTCTGACCAATATCTAAAACTTGAATTTATAAATTGGTTATTTAAAAAACCTATAGGATTATTATGAGTTTTTAAATTCTCTGGATTTTTTGATATTAAGGCAAAAAGATTAATTATCTTAAGTTTTCCATATTCATTAAATGATGATATTTTAATTATTTTCTTAGTAGTATTATCTGTAAATTTATTATCTGAAAGAGAAGGATTCAATCCAATAAATACTAATTCTTTTTGATAATTTGAAATTTTAAATTCTAATATCCATCTATATAGCCTGCATTCGCTCAGAAGACATTTTCTACTAGTAATTTGAATCAAGTTAAACCAATTCCACGTGCCATCAAAGTAGCAAGAAAGGGTATCATTGCAAAACAAGCAAGTTCGGTACTTATTATGAATTTAAATCTTTTAACAATATTATCAGAAATAATAGGTAACTCATTTTTACTCAAAGGGATTGCCCAAAGTATATATGTAGTAGTGGGGTAAAGAGAAAGTAAACCAACTATTACGTAAACTGAGACTTTAAACCAAAAAATTGGATTATTCAAATAAAATTCTCCACCTTGCCCAAAATATTTAACTCTTAATATTCCTGTGATTAATATCGCTAAACCAGCTATTCCGTAAATTACATCTGCAATAATCATATTTATTACTTCTTTCTTATTTAAATCTACCTTAAGAAAGATTCTTTCATAAAGTAGTGCACCAAAACAAAGAATGATTCCTAGGTAATGAATATATGCAACAAATGCACTTTTTAATGAATCACTACCCGAAGAGAGATCAACCAACATTAAACTGTAGAATTTTATACAATATTAACTATCTTTTAGTTTATTTGTCTTTTTGTTGGTTACGTTTTTGTTTCTAACAAATTTAAAACTATTTTTCACACACTTCAGTTTTGCTCCAAACCTCCACTACATCAGGAAAATGTTTTTCCATACAATTATCACAAACCCCATGACTAAATCTAATATTACTTACTTTTGCCAAATACTTTTCTATGTGTTGCCAATCTCCATCCTTATTTCTCACCTCTCTGCAATAAGAGCATACAGATAATATCCCATCTTGATGATGTAAATGAGAAAGAGCATCTAATAAATTTAAACTTCTCTTTCTTAGTTCTAAAAAAGATACTATTTGCTTCGCTAACAATTCCATTACTGAAGATTGATCAGAAGATAAACTACCAGGCTTTCTATCAATTACACAAAGAGTTCCCACTTTATTACCTTCGCTATTTTTTAATGGAAATCCAGCATAAAAGCGAATCTTGGGATCCCCTTTAACTAGTGGATTATTTACAAATCTCTCATCAAGAAAAGCATCATTAACAATTAAAGGATGATTTTCTTTAATTGCATGGGTACAAAAAGACCAATCTCTTCTTGTCTCATTTTTATGAAATCCAACTTTTGATTTAAACCATTGTCTATCTTTATCTACAAGTGTCATTAAGGAAATTGGAACTTTACAAGTATGGCAGGCTATTTGGGTAATATCATCGTAACAAGATTCTGGCTTAGTCCCTAAAATTCTATATTCAGCCAAAGCCTTTAACCTTCTATCTTCTTCTTCTTGGTCTGAAATTAGATTATTCATATTTATATCTAATAACTACAAACTCTAAACTTAGAGTTGTATTTAAAAACAATTTTTTCTAAATCCTTAATAAAAAAAAATGAAACTTAGTGAATTGTTACCTTAATGAATTTGCAATTGCCACGCCTGCCAACCATCCACTTGTCCAACAATGTTGAAAATTAAATCCTCCTGTTATTCCATCAACATCAAGTATTTCTCCAGAAAGATACAAACCTTTACAAATAAAACTTTCCATCGTTTTAAAACTAACTTGACTCAAGTCAACTCCACCAGAAGTAACAAACTCATCTCCAAAAGGGCCTTTATTAGTTATTTGATATTCATCATTCATTAAAAATTTAATCATTATTTCCTTTTCTTTAGAGATAATCTCAGCCCATTTCTTATCTTTATCTATATTCATTTTATTTAATAAAAAGATCCATAATCTTTTTGTTAGATATGGTAAGGGCCTTGTATTGTAAAGATTAGATTTACCATTAAATTGTCGTAATTGATTTAGTTTTTCACTTAAATCTGAATAACTTAATTTAGACCATTGAATTATTAGTTTGAATTTATATTTAGCTCCATAAAGTTCTCTTGCAGCAATAGAAGATAATTTTAAAACTCCTGGACCACTAAATCCCCAATGGGTTATAAGTAAATCTCCTTTACAAGAAAAAGAGTTTCTCATTTATCAAAATTTTTAAATCTAGATCTCTAACTGATACACCACTACATTCTTTTAGAAAATTTTCTTTACAAGTAAACGAAAATAGTGAGGGTACAGGTTTTATAATTTTATGACCTAATGAGCCTGCTAATTTATATCCACTTGGATTTCCCCCTGTTGATATAAGTATTTTTTTTGAAAATAAATATTCATCATCAGAAATAAAAACTTGGAATAAATCAGAGGAGGTTTTAATTATTTTTCGTACAAATTTCTTTTTATAAATTTGTATATCTATTTCCTTAGCAGATCTTTCAAGGCAACCAACTATATCCATAGATGAATCAGAAACAGGGAAAACTCTATTATCATCTTCAATTTTTAATTTTACTCCCCTCTGTTCAAACCAATCAAATATGTCGCCTGTAGCAAATCTGCTAAAAGATTCTAAGAGTTTAATTCCACCTCTTGGATAATTTCCAATAAATTCTGCTGGAATCCAAGAAGCATTAGTAACATTACATCTACCGCCTCCACTTATCCTTACTTTTTCTAAGATCCTTGAAGTACCCTCAAGAATAGTAACTCTTCTTACTCCTCTCTCCTTTGCAGTTATTGCAGTCATAAAACCTGCAGCACCTCCTCCAATAACAATTAAATCAAACTCCAACAATTATTCAAAATATGCTTACTATTTTTAACCTTAGCAATAATATATTTTTAAAAAAAATAAACTTTAAACCTATTTTTAATAAAGTTAAAATCAAAATTAACATTTTATTCTCATAATTTAATTTTTTAGTTTAACTTGTTGTAATGGAAAGATTATTTTCTTACGTTAAATATTCTGAAGCTAGTTTTCAAATGACTAGCCAATATACTGCACTTTTACTAATAACAAGTGGTATATGGATTCTTCTTTGGTTTGGTTATAGAAATAATAAATTAAACGATGAAAAAAAAATGAAAGAGAAACAGGAACGGATCAAAGCAAAAACTGAGAGAAGAAAAAAATTAGATAGTCTTTATCCAAATAAAAAATAAATAGAACATCTTTAATAATATATTTTTAATTATTTATATTTTTAGGAATTATATTTATTTTTATGAAATCAAAATTATTTAAAGAATTTCTAAAAGATATTCTTTTTATTAAGAAGCCTTATAAAAATTCTATATTTGTAATTATTATTTATTTATAAGTTTTCCAATTTATTAGATTAAAATACTAAGAAGATCTAATACTTATTTTGCTGATTAATGTCTTATCTAATGAAAAGCATTTAATATAAAGGTAGTATCAATTTTTAAATTATTAATTAAATGCAAATAAAGAATTTAAAATCTTATTTACAATATCTTCCTGGCTGTCTAATACTTTTATATGTATTATTTTTAGTTATATCTCAAGTATTAAATTAATTTTGATTTGATTGAGCTATTTTGATAGGAATTTTATCAGCTATAGGTGCTTCTTTATCCTGGACTTATGCATGTTTTATCTGGAGAAGTCAAACAAATCATAATAGACCTTTAGATATTAATTTAATAAAAAACTTATTTGCTTTTATATTTTTTTCTCCAATACTTTTTACTCTTAAAGATTTTATTCAATATAAATTCCTTATTTTATTATTATTAAGTGGAGTTATAGGAATAGGAATTGGGGATTCATTTTATCTGAAATCTTTAAAACTTATAGGCACTAGAAAAACTCTATCTATTGAAGCTTTATCTCCAATATTAGCGGCATTCAGTGGAGGAATTTTTATTAATGAAAATTTATCCATTAAATCTTGGATAGGCATAATAATTGTATCAATTTCATTTATTTCAATTTTAAAAAACAAAAATAATTTGTTAGATGAAAATTCCAATTTTTCAAATAATTATTTTAGCTTTAGAAATTATATTTTTTCATTTTTATCGATATTTTGTGCAGTAGTTGGAGCTCTTATATCAAGATATGTTTTTTTAGAAACAAATTTAAACCCTCTTCAAACAACAGAATTAAGATTACTAGGATCACTTATATTTTTAATAATAATTTCAAGATTCAAAATTAACTTTTTTATAAAGAACCTAAATTCAAATGAAAAAATTAAATTTATCATATCAATTTTACTGGGTACAAATATTGGGATTTATCTACAACAATTAGTTTTTCAAAATTTGCCTTTAGGTATAGGATGGACAATTTTGAGCACTTCTCCAATTTTTTCTCTTTTTTTAGCCAAAAGAGAAGAAGGTGAATTATCAAAAGAAACAATAACTTTTACTATTTTTTTATTTTTTGGAATAAGTTTAATAATTTTATAAGAAGTTGATGTAATAAATACTCATGTTAATCAAAAAATATTAATTTAATTTACTTGTAGATATAGTTAATTAAATGAAGATTCTAAAGAAAAAATATTTAAGTATATTTGAAGTTTATGTATTGTTTTTTTCTTGTATGCTCACAGGTTATTTAAGTTATCTTTTTATAATAAATAATATTTAATATTAAATTTTCTGAGATACTTTTATCAACTTACCTCCATCCTCGTCATCATCATCATTAGAGGAGAAAAATATAAAATAAATGCTAATAGCTGCAATACATAATGAAAACGAAATTGTAGATATTTCTTCCATAAAAATAAAATTTTTATTATTCTAGTGAATAAATAAAATAAAGTTGCATATAACTAGTAAATACAAATAATTCCCTAAAAAAAATAATACTTGGTAGTTATTAGCTAATTTAGTTTACTGTAAACAATAAGAAAACATCACAAAATAAAGTAATCAATATAAAATTATAAAAGGTATTACTTTTTAGGTGAGATAGGTTAATTACTATGGCATTTTCAGATGATGAATATTTTGAAGTTATTCAAAAAAATAAAGAGGTTAAATTTGCATTTGAATCAATAAAAGATATATGCAATAAATTACATAATGAAACAGGATGTCCAGAAGAAGACATTGATAATTTTTTACAATTTATTGCAGGCAAATGGCTTAATTAATTATTCTTTCTCCATTTTTTCAGCATCCCACTCTTTTTTTGGACCTGTATTAATACTTGAATCACGTTTGGCTGCATTTACAAAAAAAACAAATCCAACTAAGCCACCTATTCCAAAAATTGCCGCTAAAGGTTCAAAGGAAAATGAAAATGTAGATAATAATGAGAACATAAGATTAATAAAACCAGAATAAATAATAGATTTTGAATCTAAATTAAACAATCAATGTTAAGTAACATAATTTACATTTACATATATTAAAATGTCAGGCGAGAAATTTCATATTACTTCTATAAAATCATATAAAAACTGACTTTTAGAGTAATACAAAGCATTTAAACTATTGTATTTCCTGATTTAGACCCACAAAAACAAAAAAAAATTCTTAAGGTAGCCTTATGGAAAATTTATCTTTGCCAACTACGTCAATCTCGCCTTTAGTAGCATTATTTTGGTGCTTATACCCTATCGGTATACTTGTTTTGATTGAATTAGTACTTGGCGGTGGCTTCGACGATGATAACGATGATCAAGACGGAGGAATGCTAATTCCAGCCTACGCGGGCGCGAAGAGATAAACAACAAAGAAGTGTCAATATAATTTTTTTTATTCTTGTAAAGAAATTAATTAGTTTTTATTATCATAAAATTAACTTATACCTCATAGATTATAAACTGTATTCATATTTTGTATAAGTTTTTCTTGAATTATTTTTTTAAAAATCATATAAATATAGTTGTAGACCCTGGGAAATCTACAATTCGCAAATTTTTGCGATTATTAATGAGAATATCCCATTAACCTCCTTTACTTGGCATAGATAAAGGAGGTTATTTTATTGAACTCACATAATCAGTTAAATTAATTTTCTATAAAATAAAAACCTTTAAGTGTATAAATTTATATTGTCATAAAACCAAATATCTATATAAATATAAAAGTGTAGATATTTGGGAAATCTACTCGCCGTCAGCTTTGATAACTACGGTTTTCCGAGAACCTCCCTAACCCTCATTACCTGTCTATAGAGAGGAAATGAGGGTTTCAAAATTGCAAAAAGTTAATTAAATAATCTAATAAAAATAATATTTAACTTAAAAAATATCTACAAAATTGTATCTTTTTTACTTTTCTAAAAAAATTATTATGTTTATAAATTAATTGTAGATCTTGGGCAGATTTGCAACCGATTTATCCGGTCTTTGATAACCAGCCCAGTAATAATCCTGACTGCTTTTTGTTATTTTTGCAGTCGGGATTATTTTATTACCAATTATTAAAAATATTCTCTATTAATCAAATTCTTTAAAAAAATCAAATTGATAATATTAGGATGTAAAAAATGTAATCATTATGACTAATAAAATTACAAAATCTTCAGAAATAGAAAATATCTATAAAACCCTTGAATCAGGTTTACAAGAAAATAAATCTATTAAACAATATGCCTTACCCAATGCAAGACAATGGTTAGGAGCCAGATTTTTTGCTCTTTGGGTTATACCTATTTATATAATCAAAAAATTAAATAATCTCTCTAATTCATCAATTTTTGTAAGACCATACACCCCTTCAAATACAGGGCCTTCATACAAACAGCCTGAGACTTTATTTACTTCTTTAAAATTAGTTTTCCAAGGCAAAGATAAATTAAGATTTTTTGATCATAGATTTATTGGTATTTGGGTTTTACCATTTGCTGCTACTGGGATATTTATGGAGATTCTATTTGTAGCTCCATTTAACAATACACCTCCATTTGGTTAAACAAATCGTAAGAGAATTATGTTATCAATATTAATTCATGATCTTAAATTTCTAGTCAAATAAGTTTTTAGGCAAATTACTTATATTTTTTAAATAAATTTTAAAATCATATTTAACGAATATACTTAGATAAAACTAATTAATATTCTCATAACATCTTTATTCTCGTGTGAACATTAAACAGATGACAGCTTCTTAAATAAAAACCATTGTCAGCTTTCATATTAATCATATTATTGATTATTAAAAGTTTGTTAATCTTAAATAAGAAGAATAATTTCTAAATAATCTTTTAAAGGCTAACATGTTGCATTTAAATTGAACACTATATATCTTCGCGATTGCACTAAATATATATGTACTATCTTTATTTTGGAGAGATATACCCAATCAAAAAAATAACTAAAATCTTTAGCCATACCATAATTTTCTTTGTTTTTTATATGGCTTATGACTATAAGCATGAACACCAATATTAGGTGGGAGAAAATTTTTCGTCGGATGAACGAATGCATCACCCATTGCTTCAAACAAATTAGTTAACCATTGTCTTAGAGAACTCATAATAAACTCCATAATAAATTAATTTTGATTAAATTTATTAAAAAAGTAAATCAGTGAAAATTCTCATTTTTTTATTGCTTTAATTAACAAAAATAGTTACTAATAAAGTAATATCATCGCTTTTTTTATTAATGTCAATTGAATCATTAAACAAATCCAATGAAAAATTATCTGATAGCATAAACAACGATAATGAAAACCTAATTTGCAAAGATGGCTTTTGTTCTTTACCAAATATTGAGAACTCTAAACAATTAAACAATAATAGTAATATTTTCGATCCAATCTAGTCTTTCAAAAATTATATGTTTAATGAAATAGTAGTTGCATATAAAAACTTTTGGATTCAAGCTGGAAATTTTAAAGGATTAACTACCAGATCGGATTGGTGGTGGGTTCAATTAATTAATTTCATAATTTCAGTAGTCACACTTCCATTTTTTTACAAAACTTTTGGCTTTAATGTATACGGCCTAATCTGTTTAGTACCTCAGATTGCCATTGATATTAGAAGAATAAAAGATTTTGGTAAGGATTGGAAGTGGATATTTATAAATTTAGTACCAATAATAGGGTGGTTAATATGGTGGCTTTGGATGGGTTTTGGCAAATCAGGAAGAGGCAAAAATAACTTTATTTGAAATTAAAATTTCACAACTAAATCTGACACCACAATATTATTATGTTAGAAAAAGAGAACAAATCTGAAAAGAAAAATACAGTTATGTAGTAATTTTAAGTCTTATTAAGTACAATTATGTATTTATTCTGTATATATGTTTAAAGATTAGGCGCATTTCTTTACATCTTTTAACAAACCTGTTACAATTGTTAACAACTACTTAAGAAAAATGTCCAAACCTAAATTCATCGAAAAAGAAAAGTTAGTCGCTGAGCAGTTAAACGGAAGGTTTGCAATGCTTGGTTTCATTGCTGCAGTTGGTGCATACTTAACCACTGGTCAGATTATACCTGGATTTGTCTAACGATAATCTTATCATTATTCAATTTCAGGAATAATGAAGACATATATTTTTCTGCAAAACAAGTAATAAAGTCCATAGCAAAAGAATAATGATATTTTTTACTTTGTTCTTCCTGCTATTTAAGTCAAATGAGCCCCTTAACTCTCTTTATAATCTTTATAATTGCCGTTACTTTCTTAACTGCACGATACACACTTAACAGGCTTAAAGAACCTGTTAAATCGAATAATAAGGACCTTTTACAACAAGAAAAACTCTATTGATTATTGGAAAAATGCTGAAACTACAAATGGAAGGCTTGCCATGATGGGTCTTTTAGCTCTTGTGGTCAATTACGGCTTTTTTGGTTGGATTATTCCAGGATTTTTCTAGTTAATATTCTCTAGAACTCCCTTGTAAAGGTTATATGTAACTAATTTTTTATTAATATTTGAAATAACAATACAAAACTTGCTATAACTTTTTACTTATTAATGAGATCTCTTTAGTCAATTTTTTAACAACATCTTTTTTTTAATTTTTTTTGACATATACAATCACATAAATAACAAATATGTGATTTAGGATAAAATATTAAATTAAACTTCCAACCAAAGAAAGAATACTCCAAATAAAAAAATGGTTATCTATCTAGAATTGGTATTCTAATAATTTTAAATAAAGTATCCCAAATATAACTTCACTATTGCTATTTAAATTGTGAATTATGATTTTGATTGTTTTGTATATTCAGTGAGAAAAAAAAGAGAGATTTAATTTATTAATAAATTGAATCAAAATGGTAGATGTATTGCAGCTACAAAAAACAAATAAAAAATTAAAAATTTATTTTATTAAAATCTCTTTAAAGTAATTTAATATTCTCTTTTATTAAAATCTACATACTTTACTTTATTTAAGTAATCAATCTGATCTCGAATCATCTTAAATACATGCGATTCCGATTCAGTTAATTTTTGCATTTGATCTAATACATCTAAATCATCTTTATCTAAAGATTCAAACAGGTGTAAAAACTCTATTCTATTAAGATCCACAAATTTTTCTGCGACTTCTTTTGGATTACTTCCATCTTCAAAATCAAGAAAAGCCTCATAGCTATTCCATTTGATGCTTAACCAATTCAACCATTCAAAAATACTTTTTGATTTATCATTCACGATTCCGTTCATATTACAAAAAATTTTCTAGTTATATTCATACTCATTAAAAATACTTGATTTGACACCTGTAAAATTACTCAAAAATAATTATATTCTGCATATAATTAAGTATTTTAATTTTTTAAGAGTATGAAAAGAAAGATTCATTCCTTATATTATTCATTAATTAAAATTTTCATTTATGGTTTTGGACCATTCTTTATGTTTATTTTCTATATCACTGATTGATTTCCTCTGGTAATTTAACTTTTGTAAATTCTCCTTAAATTCTTTTTTCGATACTGCGTTATTTACAGAAAAAAACTTTTCCTTAGAGTTCATCAAATATAATTAGAATGTAATATTTTTATATATGAAAAATTTGCTTAGTCGCTAATATTTAAGTATTTATTTAGATTTGTTTTGAAGACTAATTTTATTAGGTTGATCTTTTAAGTAGATATATTCCACCAAAAAGGGAAATAATAACTGGTAACCATGCTGATAAAAATGGGGAGAAAATACCTTTTACCCCAAAAGCACTTGAAACAAAAGACAAAACATAATATACAAGTATCAGAATTACGCTTAAACCAAAACCTTGACTTCTAGAAGACCTTAAATTTGACTTAGATCCTAAACTACTTCCAATTAAAGCAAAAACAACACATGCGAATGGGAAAGTGAATTTCTCTTGAATCCTTACGGACATTTTTCTCGCCTCTCTAATATTGCCTGATTGCAGATACAAATTTTTCGCTTCAATTGCTTGTTTTACCGTCATTTCATTTGCATCCTTAGGTATTTTTGATACTTTCAGAGGACCATCACCTAAAGGATAAGTATATTTATCAAAACCAATTGAAGTAGTGTTACCATTATCATCTAAGGTAATCAATCTACCATCAGTAAATATCCAAGCAGATATTGATTTTTCAAAAATTCCTTTTTTTGCAGATAGTATTTGTTTGTAACCTTTTTTAGAAAAATCCATCACAGTGACATTCTGCATGACATTATTCTCGACTACTCTTGAGAAAAAAATCTGCGTTAGATAAGTATTTCTTTTAGTTGATAAATTTGTATTTGGATCAGTCAAAGCAGTATAGCCAGGGAAGAAGATATCATGTCCTCTCTCTATTACAACAGATGTATCTAAACCATTTCTCATTAATGCTTCAGCAGATTTATTGGTTTTTGGCACCAAACTGTTATTAAAATAAAAAGTTAAACCAGTCATAAATATTGATAAGGCTAATGCAGGAGCTAATATCCTATATTTATTTATCCCTAAACTTTTTAAAGCTAGTAATTCTGAATTAGAA
>GL947595.1:1381085-1484494 GCA_000218745.1 Prochlorococcus marinus bv. HNLC2
ATAAAAATATAGACTTAAAGAAGATTCTGGATGGTAATGTACCATCTCTCCAAGGTGAATACTTATTAATATTTATTGTTAGCGTAATTTTAATTTTCACTATTGGTATTATTGGAGCCTTCATAAATAGGAGATATGTAAAAGAATGAAAATTAAAATAAAAATATTTCTAAATATTATTTATTTATTTATTTGATATAACTGTATAATTAAAAAAATTATTTTTTAAGATGCTGGGAAGAAGTTTAGCAATTTTTCTAATAATAGGAATTATTGTTTACTATGGCTTAATAGTGAGCGGAAATAATCCTTTATAGTTTTAATCTAAATATTTTTTTGTATAGTCCATCTATAACCTTTGCTTCTATTTTTCTCCCTATAACATATTGCAACTAAATCTCCATTAAATTTCCTCAAGGAACATTCCATACCATCTTGAGTTTTATAAAAACTGGAAGAATTTGAACAAATTTCCTTACCTTCATCACCCATTTTTTTTAAAATCATTTTCCAAACTTCATCAAGTCCCTCATCTTGACTAATATCTATGTGCATTATTAAAAAATTACTTCATAACAATATTATCAAGTTTTGATTTATATATAAATTAATTTTTAACTTCTTCTAATTTAATTTCTGCATCGATATTATTTTGTTCATTAGAAATTATTTTCTGTTCAGTTGGCTTCAAACCAAAATCATTTCTCCCTGTGAAAAAGAAAAGAATAACAAGTAAAAAAAAACCTAAAATTGCAATGCTGTGCATAAATATTTTTTGATTACAACAAAGATTAAAAAGACTTTAATTATAAGTCAAGAAAAACCATCACTTGTGCATGAAAAGAAATTACAATTAAAGAATATAAAGGTTACTTAAAAAATAATATTTGATTAAGCAATCTCATATAAATTGTTGAAAGAAACTGAAAATATAAAATTTTAGAACCTTTTTAAATATAAAGAACTATATTGTTTATTCGAAGAAATTAAAGAAATTAAAGTTCTCCTCAGTTAATAAGAAGTAAATAAAGCTTAAAATTATGATTTATATTTAAGATTTCTGTGCAAACATAAAATCATAGATAAAATTTTTTTCAAAAATAGTAGAAAATTTAAATGGAAATAGTTGCCATAACAACAATATACTTGCTATAAATTATAGTACAGTTGTACTATGATTTATTTGAGGGTCTTATGGAGTTATTTGAAGGAAGAAAAATCGAAAAGGAAGCTTACCAAAACATGTATTACATGAACTCTCTTTCGCTTCAGCACGACAGATATTTATGCGAAAATATTTACTTATCCAATCCAAAGAAAACTTATCTCATAAAGAAACCACTTACTTAAAATATTGAAGAGATAAGGTGAAATAGTACCAAAATCAATATAAGTTATTGGAAAGTAAAAAAATTACTTATATTTTTTTACTACTATTTATTTAAATAACAAAGACGCAAAGCATAAGAACTACATTAAGTAGCAAACTAAGTGTCTTAGAAGAAATTCTCATTAATTAAAAAGGTTTTTGTACTCGTGTGTAGGAGCGCGGAGTTAACCTTGAAACCGCTAGGTTCAAGTCCTTACGAAAAGGACAAGTCCTTAAATTATTTATAACGCTAAAACACACTTACTACAAGTGGAAATTGATTGATTGAAAGTCGATTAAAATAACAAGAGCAAAATCACCTTATTTATCTCTCATAAATCATAGTTAGGCTATAATAGTATTTTAGCAATAGAGGAGTAGTCTTTCCTTTACTAAATTTTATTGGATAATTAAGTTTACTTATTAAACATATTCTGGCAAAATTTTCCTCAAACTAATTAATATGACTGAAACTAATTACTGGCTCATGAAAAGCGAACCTGACGCATATAGTATTGATAATCTAGAGGCTGATGGAACAACTATATGGGACGGTATAAGGAATTATCAGGCTAGAAATTTCATGAGAAAAATGAATATAGGGGATCAAGTATTTTTTTATCATTCAAATTGCAAGCCCCCAGGTATTATTGGGCTAATGGAGGTTATAGATAAAAACATTATTGATCCAACTCAATTTGATCAAAATTCAAAATATTTTGATCCTAAATCAAATAGAGCCTCACCAAGATGGGATTGTGTAAAAGTAAAATTTATATCTAAATTCAAAGAGATACTAAGCTTGCAAGAATTAAGATCCCTATTTATAGAAGATGATCTGATTGTTGTAAAAAAGGGTAATAGATTATCAATAACCCCTGTTAAAGAAGAATCAGCAAAATTACTTTTAGACAATTTAAAATTTAATCTTCAAAATTCATAGAGAACATATTTCCAACATAAAGTCTTGTTAGATTTCTATCATTAAATCCTTTTTGCATTAAAAATCCTGCAATTGCTGCCTGAATCATCCGATATTGATCCCAATTAGGATGCTTTTCGATAAATTCATTCATTGCTTTCTGAAGATTACTGTGTAATTCACATTTAAAACTAATAATTTCATTATTTGATTCTTCGCATTTATTATTAATTTCCAAATTGATTTCGTTCATGATTAATCGATAAATTTTTATTTAGTATTTAGTTTTCTCCAAAGATTCAAAAAAGTCAAACCTATATTATTCCATTCGTCTCATTATGTATTAACTTAAGATTCGTTTAGATGATTGGGTTTCAAGATTAAAAAAAAAAAACAAAAGATTTTTTACAAAAATTAATCAAATCATTATTGAAATATTTTTTCCACAGAATTAAGTAATGGTTACATTTTAAAACTTTTTTATGTGGAAAAAGTGTTGAATAAAAATTATGTAAAGGGGAATTTTTCAAAAAAATTTCCAATTTTATTAATTGTTTAATACATTGATTCCCACATTTTTATTATTTCAAAAGATAAATTTTCTGCAATTGGTATAGGCCAATACATTTCAAAAGATCTTGTTTCTTGTGTACTTTCAAATACAAATCTTAAACTCCATTCAAATTTTGTTCCTTCTAATTCTGCATACCATGGTAAATTTTCTAATTCTAAATTTATTAATTCTTCCTCCATCAAATCTTTATTAATATTCTGCATTTCTTTATTAATTTTTTTCAATAGATGATATAAGGAATCAAACTCATTATCTTCTAATTCAATCGCCCAATTATTAATACTAATTAAGGTAACAATACTTTCCTTTCTCTAAATCTTTTATTAATTTCCAATTATCCCCTTGTTTTGTGAGCACTAACCTGGAAGTAAATCAGGTTGATCTTGTTCGTCACTCAGTTCAATAATTGACCTTTGAACAGGTTTAATAGTTGATTCATCCAATAAACCATCAAAATCATCAAATCTCCTTTGCTTTGCTCTAAATGCTATTTTTACAGTTGTTAAATATCTATTTTTGGATTTTCTAATTAAACTTTCACCTCTTTTTGCTAAATCATTTGAATCAATTCCTGAATTATTTGATAGGTTCATAAGTTTTTATTTTAATTATACAGTAATATTGCAATTGAGAATGAGAAAATTTAATAGGATTACATTTTTGCCTTATTTAAAATATCTCAATGATGGAAAGATTAAGTGGAACACTTGCCATAGATTTAGGAAATACTAATACAGTTTTAGCATTTCAAAATGAGGCTAAAAATATACCTTTTTTAGTAGATATTCCTGAAATCTGTAAATCACCAGGAATAGTTCCATCAGCTTTATGGTACGAGGGAGAGGACGATAATACCTTAATTGGCATGAAAGCAGTAAATATAAGTAATAAAATTCTTAGCGAAAAATATTTTTATTCAAATTTCAAAAGGTTGATTGGAAATCCATTTGAAAAATTTGAAAATAAAGAATTAAGTCCAGAAGAATCTGGCGAAAAATTCTTCAGCACATTATGGGATTATTTACCATCTTATCTACATATTAAAAGGCTAGTTCTTACTGCCCCCATAGACACCTATAAGGGATATAGGAAATGGCTTATTGATATTTGTAGTTCTTTAGAAATTGATGAGATCGCATTAGTTGATGAACCTACTGCTGCAGCTATTGGTATTAAGATTCCATATGGTTCAAAAATAATGGTTATAGATATAGGAGGAAGCACAATTGATTTGAATATAGTCAAAATAGAAGGAGGTGAAGGGAGGGCAGCTCCAATTGCAGAATTACTCAAATTTAAGGGTCAGGATGTAAGCAAAATATCTAAACAAAAATTAAGATGTGCTGAAATCATAAGTAAGTCTGCTTGCAAAATTGGAGGCAAAGATATAGATAGATGGATCGTAAATTATTTCATTCCATCAGATGAAGATAATAGAAATTTAAGGATTGCTGAAAATTTGAAATGTAGACTTAGTGATCAAGAGATAAAAACTGATCAGCAATATATAATTTCCCTTTACGTTGAAAAAGATATAAAAAAAGATTTTTATATAAGTAAAAAAATTTTTGAAGATATATTAATTTCAAACAATTTAATTAATTTATTAAATACTTTATTAAAAAATCTACTTAATGAAGCTAGGGGTAAAGATTGCCTATCAAATGAATTATGGTCCGTAATATTAGTTGGTGGAGGTACTCAAATACCTTTGATTAGAAATTGGATTACTTATAAATTACCTCAAGTAAAAATCGATTACCCTCCTCCTATCGAATCAATTGCTGTAGGAGCTTTATCCTTAACTCCAGGTGTAAAAATAAAAGATATATTAAATAAAAGTCTCTTAATAAGATTATTTAATAAAAGAGAAAATAAGCATTTTTGGCATCCAATATTTTATAAAGGGCAAACTTGGCCAACTGAGAAGCCCTTTGAATTAATTCTTCAGGCAAGTAAATCCGGTCAAATAAAATTTGAAATTATTATTGGAGAATCACAAAATAAAAATGATTATGATGTGATCTTTGAAAATGGAATACCAAAATTAGCAGAGGTTCAAAAAGAAGAAAAAATAATAATTTGGAATAAAAAACCATGCTTTATTCAACTTGATAATCCTGTTTCATTAGGTAAAGATTGTCTGAAGTTATTATTCTGGATTGATGAGAAATCAAACCTTTTTGTTGAATGTAAAGATACTTCAGATAAGAGAATTGAATATATAAATATTGGTTCAATATTTTAAAATCTTATACTAAAAAAACGCCCTCAATTTTATCTAAAGATTTGAGACGCAGTTCTATATTTTGATCTTTATTTGTTAAAACTTGTTTACCACAAAAATCAGGTTGAATTGGTAACTCTCTATGACCTCTATCAATCATGGTAAGAAGCTTTATTTTTTTTGGCCGCCCCCAAAAATTAAGTGCCTCCATTGCAGCCCTAGCTGTTCTTCCAGTATAAATAACATCATCGATTAAAATGATTTCTTTGTCGTCAAGAGATGAAGGAATACTATCAACCTTTATAGATTTTGTTCCAACTTTGCTTTGATCATCTCTATAAAATGTTGGATCAATAATGCCTTTTTCTACTTCATATCCTATTTTTTTTGAAATTCTCCAAAGCTATAACTTCTGATAGATTTACTCCTCTTGTTGGTATACCCATCAGTATTAAATTTTGGGGTTTATCTATTTTCTCAAGAATTTCAGCAGTTAATCTTTTTAAAACATTCCTTAATTCAGCTTTCGTAAGTATTTCAATTCTTTTCTCTAGATTTGACATGGATTAGTAATAATAAATAGTATTTTAATAGTTCTATTAAATTAGCAAAAGCTAACTAATTCAATTATGAATTGTATGAAATAGTCTTTTAACGCTAAGTTATAGATTGGTTCTTTTAAATCAGTAATAAAAACAGTATGCAAAATATTAAAAACTCTAAATTTAATAAAATAGATCCTCCCGAGAGTCCAGTTGTTTTAGCAATTCTTGACGGTTGGGGAGAAAGGGAAGAAACAAAAGATAATGCTGTTAAAACTGCAAAAACACCTATTATGGATTCACTTTGGCATGCTTATCCTCATACTCTGATTAGTGCAAGTGGTGCTGATGTTGGACTTCCAGATGGACAAATGGGGAATTCCGAAGTTGGTCATCTCACAATTGGATCTGGAAGAATTATTCAACAAGAATTAGTTCGCATAACAAATGTTATTAAGAAAAATCAATTAAAAAATGTTAAAGAATTAGAAAAAATTGCTTCTTATACCAATAAAAATAATGGGACATTACATATTACTGGTCTATGCTCTGATGGTGGAGTGCATAGTCATATCGATCACTTATTAGGATTAATTAAATGGGCCTCTGAATCAGGTATTAAAAAATTAGCAATTCATGTGATAACTGATGGGAGAGATACTCCTGCTCAAAGTGCTCAAAAATATATCTCTAAAATAGAGGAGTCTTTATCGGAGCATGAGATTGGGTCAATAGCTTCAATATGCGGAAGATATTGGATCATGGATAGAAATCAATTGTGGGATAGAACTGAGAAAGCATTTTTAAATTTAACTGATCCGGATCTTAAGATTAATCAAATTACACCTAAAGAGTATTTGGATCAAAGTTATAAAAAAAATATTACTGATGAATTTTTAGAACCTGTGAGATTAACAAATCAAATATTGAAAGATGGCGATAGTTTAATATGTTTCAATTTTCGTCCAGATAGAGCTCGGCAAATAATAAAATCTCTTTCAGAAGAAGATTTTGACTCATTCAAGAGAAATAAAAAGCCAAATCTTAATATCGTTACCTTTACTCAATATGAGGCCAATCTTTCTGTACAAGTTGCATTTCCTCCTGAGTCATTAAATAATTTCATTGGCCAAATAGTTTCTGAACATGGACTTAAGCAATACCGAACAGCAGAGACTGAGAAATATCCACATGTAACGTATTTCTTTAATGGAGGAGTTGAAATACCCTCAGAAGGCGAAGAAAGACATTTAATACCTTCTCCGAGAGTTGCAACATATGATTTAGCTCCTGAAATGTCTGCTAAGGAATTAACGATAAGTTGCTCCAATGCTATTAGAAGTGGAAAATATGCATTTATTGTTATAAATTTTGCAAATCCTGATATGGTTGGACATACTGGCAATATGAGTGCTGCAGTAAAAGCTATCGAAACAGTTGATGAATGTGTAGGCAAAATTGTTAACGCTACTGGTGAAATGGGAGGAAGTATCTTGATTACTGCAGATCATGGAAATGCAGAATTAATGAAAGACTCCAACGGTGAGCCATGGACAGCTCATACAACTAATCTAGTTCCTCTTATCTTTATAGAGGGTGAAAAAAGAAAAATCGCAAATCAAGGCAATAATATTTATCTAAGAGAAAATGCTGGACTATCAGACATTGCTCCTACTCTTTTACAATTACTAAACTTACCAATACCTAAAGAAATGACAGGAAAATCTCTCATCAAAGAGATTGAATTAAAGGACCAATATAAAGTTGTTCAACATGTTTAGTTATAATAAGATTCATAATATAATTAAATTTAATGAGTTCGATACTTACTTGGATATGGGCCTTATCTGGAATTCTTCTAATCCTACTAGTACTACTTCATAGCCCCAAAGGAGATGGAATGGGAGGAATAGCTGCAAGTGGCAGTTCAATGTTTACTAGTGCAAGTAGTGCTGAGGCATCGTTAAATAAAGCTACTTGGACTGTGCTAATAATTTTTTTACTTTTAGCAGTTGTATTAAGTGCTGGTTGGATATAATCAGATCAACCATAAATAATACAAAATAAAAAAAGGGCCTTGAGAGGCCCTTTTTATTTATGAAATATTTGATTTAATAATCAAAATCCCCACCCATACCTGGAGCACCCGCTGGAGATGAAGCTTCCTTCTTCTCTGGCAAATCTGCAACAATACATTCAGTTGTTAAAACCATTCCTGCAATAGATGATGCATTTTGTAAACCTGAGCGGGTTACTTTTGCGGGATCTACAATTCCAGCTGAAGACATATCTACATATTCTCCAGTTGCAGCATTAAAACCATCATTAAATGGTTTAGATTTAACATTCTCTGCTATTACTGCGCCGTTAGCACCAGCATTTTCTGCAATCCTCATTAGTGGTGCAGTTAAGGCGGCCTCCACAATATTAGCTCCGATTAGTTCTTCTCCAGAAAGAGATTTACTCGCCCAATCTTTAAGAATTGGTGCAAGATGAGCCAAGGTGGTACCTCCTCCTGGCACTATACCTTCCTCAACAGCTGCCTTAGTAGCATTAATAGCATCCTCTAGACGAAGTTTTTTATCTTTCATCTCAGTTTCTGTTGCGGCGCCAACTTTGATTACAGCCACTCCACCAGCAAGTTTAGCTAAACGTTCCTGAAGCTTTTCTTTATCGTAAGAAGAGTCAGTTTCATCCATTTGCTTTTTAATCTGATCACATCTTGAAGTAACTGCCTTTTCATTACCTTCAGCAACAATAGTTGTAGTTTCTTTGTTGATGGTGATCCTTCTGCCGGTTCCTAGCATATCTAAAGTTGCATTTTCAAGCTTTAGCCCTGCATCTTCAGTTATTAATTGACCATTTGTTAAAACAGCCATATCTTCAAGCATTGCTTTTCTTCTATCCCCAAATCCAGGTGCCTTAACAGCTGCAACATTAAGAACTCCTCGTAATCTATTAACAACTAAAGTTGCAAGTGCTTCTTTTTCTATATCTTCAGCGATAATTACCAAAGGTTTTCCTGTCTTTGCAATTTGCTCTAAGACAGGAACTAAATCTTGCACTAAAGCAATTTTCTTATCAGTAAGAAGAATATAAGGTTCATCTAAAACCGCTTCCATTCTCTCAGTATCTGTAGCAAAGTAAGGTGAAATATACCCTTTGTCAAAGCGCATACCCTCTGTGACCTCAAGTTCCGTAGTCATAGATTTTCCTTCTTCAAGAGAAATGACACCTTCTTTGCCAACTTTATCCATTGCATTAGCAATCATTTGGCCAACTTCGTCATCATTTCCAGCAGCTATAGTTCCACATTGAGCAATGGCATTACTATCACTGATAGGTTTAGAATTTTCTTGGATTTTACCAACCAGAAATTCTGTAGCTTTATCTATACCTTTTTTTAAGGTGATAGCATTAGCTCCAGCTGCAACATTTCGTAAACCTGCTTTAACCATAGCGTGAGCTAAAACAGTTGCAGTAGTTGTACCATCACCTGCAGCATCATTTGTTTTTGATGCTGCCTGTCTAATAAGGGCCACACCAGTATTTTCGATGTGATCTTCAAGTTCAATCTCTTTAGCAATTGTTACACCATCATTAATAATTTGTGGAGCACCAAATTTCTTTTCTAAGACAACATTTCTTCCCTTAGGTCCAAGCGTGACAGCTACTGATTCAGCGAGGATATCAATTCCTCGCTCAAGAGCTCTTCGAGCTTGCTCGTTGTAAATAATTCTTTTAGCCATAGTAGGCAAATAATTTAATAATAAGTTTTAATAATTTTTGAAACAAATAATTTAGCTTACAACAGCCAAAATATCTTTTTCTGAAAGTAAGACGTATTCATCTCCTCCCAATTTGATGTCGGTTCCAGCATATTTGCTGTAAAGAACTTTATCGCCAATACTCACTTCAGGAGTTTGTCGTGAACCATCATCATTAAGTTTCCCAGGTCCTACCTGAGCAACTTCTCCAACTTGTGGTTTTTCTTTCGCTGAATCGGGCAAAAGGATGCCTCCAGCAGTTTTTTCCTCAGATTCGGAAACTTTGATAAAAATGCGATCTCCCAGTGGTTTTACTGTAGAGACTGTTAGTGAAACAGCTGCCATAGATTAATGCAGGGACGTAAATAGACGCTAAAGCGTCAAAAATTTGGAAAGAGCAATACTCAAACCTTATGAACAACAACATAATCTGCTGAGCAGCAATTCAACCACTCTTTGACTGTGCGGTTGGCCGAACCCAGTTAACGGATATACCCTCGGGATGGTATTATTTTCGGATCAAGAGCTGTAAAAAATCAGCCAATCAACACCAAGTAAATACAAAATGGTCGCAACTCCATCAACATCCAGTCCAACAAAAGGTATAGTTCGCCAAGTTATTGGACCAGTTTTAGACGTTGAATTCCCAGCTGGTAAATTACCAAAAATCTTAAATGCTCTTCGTATTGAAGGCAAAAACCCCGCTGGCCAAGACATAGCCCTTACAGCAGAAGTACAACAATTACTTGGAGACCACCGAGTCAGAGCTGTAGCAATGAGCGGCACAGACGGTCTCGTAAGAGGTATGGAGGCTACTGATACAGGCGCACCTATATCAGTACCTGTAGGAGAAGCAACCTTAGGAAGAATATTTAATGTGTTAGGAGAACCAGTAGATGAACAGGGCCCTGTAGAAACAACAACGACAGCTCCTATTCATAGATCTGCTCCTAAATTGACAGATTTAGAAACAAAACCAAAGGTATTTGAAACAGGTATTAAGGTTATTGATTTACTTGCACCTTATCGACAAGGGGGAAAAGTTGGATTATTTGGAGGAGCTGGGGTAGGTAAAACAGTTTTAATCCAAGAGCTCATAAACAATATCGCAAAAGAACATGGTGGTGTATCCGTTTTTGGTGGTGTAGGTGAGAGAACACGAGAGGGGAATGATTTATATGAAGAATTTAAAGAGTCAGGAGTTATTAATGCAGATGATCTTAAACAATCAAAAGTTGCACTTTGCTTTGGCCAAATGAATGAGCCTCCTGGAGCAAGAATGCGAGTTGGTTTGTCTGCACTAACAATGGCTGAGCATTTTAGAGATGTCAATAAACAAGATGTTCTTTTATTCGTTGATAATATTTTCAGGTTTGTGCAAGCTGGTTCGGAAGTTTCTGCTCTATTGGGTAGGATGCCTTCCGCAGTAGGTTACCAACCAACACTAGGAACTGATGTAGGTGAGTTACAAGAACGAATCACCTCCACACTAGAAGGATCAATAACCTCGATTCAAGCAGTATATGTTCCAGCAGATGACTTAACAGACCCTGCACCGGCAACCACATTTGCTCACTTAGATGCTACGACTGTTTTAGCAAGAGCTTTAGCAGCAAAGGGAATTTACCCTGCTGTTGATCCACTTGATTCTACAAGTACAATGCTACAACCTTCTGTTGTTGGAGATGAGCATTATAAAACAGCTAGAGCAGTACAATCAACATTACAAAGATATAAAGAACTCCAGGATATTATTGCGATACTTGGACTTGATGAATTATCTGAGGAAGATAGATTAACTGTTGATAGGGCAAGAAAAATTGAAAAGTTCTTATCACAACCATTTTTTGTTGCAGAAATTTTCACCGGTATGTCTGGTAAATATGTCAAATTAGATGAGACAATTAAAGGTTTTAATATGATCTTGTCCGGAGAATTAGATGATCTACCTGAACAAGCCTTTTACCTAGTCGGAAATATTGACGAGGTTAAAGCTAAAGCTGAGAAGTTAAAAGCTGATAAATAGTTTTGAATTTAACAACATAATTTTTAAAATAATGGCAATTTCATTAAAAGTTTTAGCTCCAAATAAAAATGTTTTCGAGGGAGTAGCTGAGGAAGTTATACTCCCAAGCACTACTGGCCAGCTAGGAATCCTTCCTGGCCATATTTCACTTGTTACAGCAATTGATATAGGAGTATTACGACTTCGATCGAATTCTCAATGGTCATCCATAGCATTAATGGGCGGTTTTGCAGAAATAGAATCTGATGAAGTTACTGTCCTTGTAAATAGTGCGGAAATCGGTTCAGAAATCGATGCTCAGATTGCTCAAGAAGCACTCAATAATGCAAAATCAGATTTAGCTAAGTTTTCAGAATCTGAAAAAAGCCCTGAAAAAATAAAAGCTATTAATGAATTATCAAAAGCACAAGCTAGAATACAAGCCTCAAAAAATTAAAAATCTAAGCAGTTCCGCAAAATGTTACTTCAGGAAACTTTAATTTTGCTTCTTCTAATTTTTTAGTTTTGCCTTCTTCCTGCCAGTAGTTAATAACTTCTGTAGCTTTATTAAGAATTTCAACTCTCTCATTATCTGTTATCCACCCTTTATTCTCTAATTCAGTTTTTAATTTTTCCCAAGCATCCTCCCTTGGCCAAAAGAAATAAGCAGTTAAAGGACTTGGACCTCCACCAACTATCTGATCAACGGCTAGAGCAACATTATCAGGCAGCCATAAAATTTTTATAATAAATCTGCCTTCATCAGGTTTAGGGGTATAACCCGTTGGGACTCCATCTTCATCTATCGTTGCAGCAGCCAATACTGCAGAAGCTCCCATCATTCCAGCATTAGGAGCTGTATTTGTAGAATTTTGAGAACTACCTTTTTGGTTTAATTGATCAGGATTATTTTCGTTTGTTTTATCTGATGAAGTCATCTAATAAATATGTTAATACAAATAACAATTTATCAGCTAATGGTAACTTTTTGGTAAATGCATTGAAAAACTTTATTCCACGGATAACTAATATTTATTAATTAAAGAAATTGTTTTTTAATAATTAACTTTTTTTTACATCATAAAAATTATAGATTGCTGCTTCTAAGGCATCCCATAGATCTCTAGGAATTTCATTCTCCTCAGCAAATAATCCTAATTGACTAGCTAAAGCTCGTGCTTCAGATAATCTTGCATCTTCTGAATTTTTCTCAACCATTTTGACCATTAGTAATAACTTAATAAAAATAAAACTTAAAAATCAATTAGTCAAATCACAACTCTAAATCATTAATTTCTTTCAGAGCTGCGAAGCTAAGAATTTCAGGGGTTTGTTCATTAACGAGAACATCATCCTCTATCCTAATTCCTATACCTTTCCATCTTTCATCGATAGGTGGCTGTCCTTCAGGGACTGGTATCCTATCACTTATATAGATTCCAGGCTCAACTGTTAAGATCATCGCATTTTTCAATAAAACTTCGTAATCTCCTAATCTATATGCACCCACATCATGCACATCTAATCCAAGCCAATGTCCGGTCTGATGCATATATAGATGTTTATAACTCCCGCTTTCAATAATCCCATCAGTATCGCCCTTTAATAACTTTAAATCTTTTAAACCACTTATAAGGATTTTTAATGCCTCATAATGAATAAAATTTGAACTATTTCCTACCACAACATTTTCAATAGCATGCTTTTGTGCTGAGAGTACTATTTCATATATTGCTCGTTGCTCGCCTGAAAACTTACCTCCTAAAGGAAATGTTCTTGTAATATCTCCATTGTAATAATCTGTGAGAGAACACCCTGCATCAACTAAAAGCAAATCTCCTTTTTTCAGTGCCGAGTTATTAGCGGTGTAATGCAAAATACATGCATTATCTCCAGAAGCAATAATCGTATTATATGCAGGTCCTCTAGTCCCCTTCTCAAGGAAAAATCCCTCTATAACACCCTGTAATTGCCTCTCATTATTTTTTGAATGCATACATAATCTTAGTAGTTCATGACCCTCAGCAGATATCTGAGCGGCTTCTCGCATTCTATTGATCTCATAATTACTTTTAATTAAGCGCATTTCATTCAGATATAGTCCTACCGGCTTAATAGAAGTTGGTGCGTTTCCTAATCTTGAAAAATTATCAAGTTGATTTGCCCAAAGATCTAAAATGATTGGCTCAATTTTTTGGTTTTTGCCTATTGTAAAAATTATTTCATCAGCACCTTTAAGATAATCTGGAAGTTTTTCAGCTAATTGCTGAATTGGATGTGACTTATCAGCTTTAAAAACTTCCTCAGCCCCAATAGTGCCCCATCTAAATCCATGCCAAACTTCGCTTATAGCATCTTTTTCATTAACAAAAAGTATAAATCTTTCTCCCTCGGGTTTATGAGCTAGAAATAATGCTACAGAATCAGGTTCATCAAAACCAGTTAAATACCAAAAATCGCTATTTTGTCTGAAGGGATATTCACAATCTGCATGATGTTTTACTAACTCTGCACCAGGGATAATAGCGGCTTTACCATTAATTTTTTTCAGAAAATTGCTTCTTCTTTCCTGGAACACTTGAAAATCAAATTGATACATAAATTCTGAAGTTGGCGAGTTCGGATAAAAAATGGAAGAATGAATTATAAAATATAATTCTATCCAGCGTTAATGGAACCAAATATTTTCATACTTATTGTACTAATACTTACAATTTTAATTGGCTCAGCTTGCTGCTCCGGGGTAGAGGCAGCATTTTTAGCAGTCAATTCAATAAGAGTTATTGAATTGGCTACAGAGCAAAAACCAAAGAGTTCAGCAAATCAGTTACTGAAATTAAGAAAACATCTTGGTAGAACACTAACAGTAATTACAATTACTAATAATGGCTTTAATATAATTGGTAGTCTTATTTTAGGAGTGTATGGGGCACTGATAATTAACAACAGCTTAGGATTAACTATATTTTCTATTAGCTTCTATATTCTTGTTGTTTTAATTGGAGAAGTTCTACCAAAAGCTATAGGGACAAGATTCTCTTTAAAGATTGCTATTCTATCGGTTCCAATACTACGAATGTTGAATATCATAATGAAACCCTTTCTATTACTAATTGAAAAATTATTTCCAGTTATCACAGCTGAAAATGAGATCTCAACAGATGAGGAAGAAATCAGACAAATGGCAAAAATTGGATCACAAAAAGGATTGATCGAAGCTGATGAAGCCGCCATGATTTCAAAAGTTTTTCAACTTAACGATTTAAAAGCCAAAGATTTAATGATTCCACGAGTTTCTGCACCAAGTATCGACGGAGGGGAAAAACTTGAAGATATTTCCAAACTAATAATTTCTAATAACTCTCCATGGTGGGTTGTACTTGGAGATAAAGTGGATAAAATTCAGGGAGTTGCTAAAAGGGAAAAATTATTAACTGCTCTCATTCAGGGATACAAGCAATCCTCCATATCTGATTTATGCGATCCCGTTGAATATATTCCTGAAATGATAAAAATAGATAAACTCTTAACGACATTTGATAAGGACAACAAAGGAGTAAAGGTTGTAGTTGATGAATTTGGTGGTTTTGTAGGTTTAATAGGGGCAGAGGCAGTCCTCTCCGTCCTTGCTGGATGGTGGAAAAGATGAATTTCAAACAATCAAAAATTGAAAAAAGTTATTTTTCACTAAAAAATTGGTGGGAAAATATTGAGCTTACAAATTTTGAAAAAAATTGTCTTAATAAGGATATTATTTCATTTAATCAACAACTATTTAGACTTAAACAAAAAATCATAAGAGTAGGAGTATATGGGAAAGCAAGTGTTGGAAAATCTTCCATATTAAATACAATCTTAAATGAAAAATATTTTCAAACAGATATTATTAATGGATCAACTAAAAAAATTGAATTAAAGACTTTATCTTTAAATAAAGGATTAATTAAAAAAATTGAATTAATAGATTTTCCTGGATTTGATATTCAAGTAACAAATAATATATCTAAAAATAATATAACCCTTATGAATCTAGATTTTATTTTATTTATAGTTGCTGGAGATCTTAATAGAAACGAGCTATCTGAACTTAATTACTTAATAGATAATGGTAAAAAGATTATTATTGTTTTTAATAAAATTGACATTTGGAATAATGAAGAAATTAATATTATATTAGATAATATAAAAGATAAATTACCTAAGGATATTATAATTCCTATTATTATTAATTCAAATAAAAAATATAGTTCAATAAGTATTAATGAATCACTTAATGATTACTTAATGGAAACAATCGATAGAGTAGGACATTCAATCATGATTTATAATACACTTCATTCAGCAAGTAAATTAGCAATTAATATTAAGGAAAAAAGATTAATTAAAAGAAGAAAAGAGGCTCAAAAAATAATTGGAAAATTTGCAACATTAAAAGCATCAAGCGTAGCACTTAACCCATTATTATTTTTAGATATTGCAGGTAGTTTGGCATTAGATACCGCTTTAATTAATGAATTAAGTAAGGTATATGGTTTAAAGATCAGAAAAAACTCCGCAAAAAAGCTTATAAAAACTATTTCTATAAATAATATTTCGCTTGGTGCGGTCCAAATCTGTATAAATACATTATTTAATTTAGTAAGAAAAATTAGTTTAATTTCAGCTCCTTTTACGAATGGATTATCTTTGGTGCCATATGGTCCGGTTGCCTTAACTCAAGCTGCCCTAGCTGTTAGTACAACTAAACTAGTTGGAAAATTAGCTGCGAAAGAAATTCTCAAAAAAAGCAACCTGAGTGTCTTGGAGCCCTTTCATTTAATAAAATATATTGACCTTAAAGAAATTGAAATAGCAAGACCTTTTAAAATATTTTTATATAATCAAAAGAATAATAAGGATTTATCATTATTTATTCCTTGAAATCTAAAATAAGAAAAATTGCTCTTTTCGGAACAAGTGCTGATCCACCAACTTCAGGCCATAAAAAAATAATTCAGGAATTATCCAAAAAATATAAACTAGTTATTTGTTATGCAAGTGATAATCCTTCAAAAAATCATAAAGAAAATCTATTTTTTAGAAGTCTTCTTTTAGAAAAATTAATTTGCGATTTTGATCATCCACATATAATATTTGACCAAGATTTAAGTAGCCCATGGGCGCTAACCTCAATTAAAAGGTGTAAGAGGAAATACTCTCATGATCAAATTGACTTTATAATAGGTAGTGATTTAATCTCTGAAATGTTTACATGGAAAAATATTAATCAAATCATTAGTGAAGTAAAGTTGATAATTATTCCAAGAGAAGGTTATCCCATAGAAAAAAAATATCTTCTAAGGATTAAAGAAAGTAATGGTGATTTTGAAGTATTAGACATCAAAATACCCAAAATATCAAGTTCAATGATTAGAAAAAATTCTGAACATTCTGGTCTTCCAAAATCACTAATATCTATAGTGAAAAATAATAATTTATATGATTTTAAAAATTAAATAATGAAAATTTATCTTGCACAAATTAATCCTGTAGTTGGAGACTTGAGAGGAAATGCAGCTAAACTATTAAAAATTGCATCAGATGCTTATAAAAACTCTTCAGACTTAGTTATTACTCCAGAACTATCATTATGGGGTTATCCTCCAAAAGATTTACTTTTTAAAAATAGTCTTATTAATGAACAAAATTATATATTAGATGAATTATCTACATCTATTGCCAAAAATTTTGGAGATTTAGGCATAATACTGGGCATTGCAGAAAGAATTGACGACCCTTTTTACCCAAATCTATTTAATTCTGTTGTTCTTGTTGAAAAAGGAAAATGGTCAATAATTGCTCGTAAAATCATTCTTCCTACTTATGAGGTTTTTGATGAGAAAAGATATTTTAGATCTGAAAATAAGGTTGCTATTTTACACAAAAAACACAAAAATAAAGTTTGGAAAATTGGTATTACAATTTGCGAGGATTTATGGGTTAATCATGATATCGAGGGCAGAGGTAAACATAAGAAGAATCCAATAAATGATTTAGAAAAAAAGGGTATAGATTTCCTTTTGAATCTATCAGCATCGCCTTTTACTCTTGAAAAATTAGAAAGTAGACTCAAAATATCTACAAATGCTGCTAATTATCTAAAAAAACCGATAATCTATCTAAATCAAGTAGGGGGAAATGACGATTTAATTTTTGATGGAAATAGTTTTATTCTTGATAAAAAAGGTTTAAAAAGTAAGCAATTAAAATCTTTTAAAGAAGATTTCTACTGTTGGAATGCAAATGAAAATAATTCTCATTTAGTAAAAGAAAGGCATATTTCTAAATTTGAAACTATTTTTGATGCTCTTGTATTAGGAGTAAAAGATTATGCAAAAAAATGCGGTTTCAAAACTGCTCTTATTGGACTAAGTGGAGGAATTGATTCTGCTCTTGTAACTGTTATTGCAACTGCAGCTTTTGGACATAACAATGTATTTGCTATCGCCATGCCTTCAAAATGGAATAGCTTAGATTCAAAAATTGATGCTGAAGAATTAGCAAAAAATTTAAATATTAATTTCAATATTTTACCCATAAATGATATTGTCAAAACTTTTGAAAGTGACTTTCAAAAGTTTCTTAATACAACAATAAATGGAATTGCAAATGAAAATATTCAATCCAGAATTAGAGGTACACTTCTTATGGCATTAGCTAATCAAAACAATCACTTATTACTCTCGACCGGAAATAAATCTGAATTAGCTGTTGGATACTGCACCTTATATGGAGACATGAATGGGGGTTTAGCAGTAATAGGTGATTTATATAAAACAAATATTTTTAATATTTGTAATTGGCTTGATAGTGAATCTTCTATTGAAGCAAGGAAAAAATATAAACTTCCATTAAATAGTGAAGTAATCGGGGAGAAAATCCTCAAAAAACCACCTAGTGCAGAACTTGGACCGAATCAATTAGATACTGATTCTATTCCTCCTTATGAAAAGCTTGACAAGATTCTGAGAAATATCATTGAAGATAAAGATGATATCAATCAACTTGTAGCTAAAGGATACGATAAAGATCTGATCATCAAAATCATCAGACTTATTAAAAAAGCAGAATTCAAAAGAAAGCAAGCACCACCAATTTTAAAGCTCAGTAAGCAATCATTAGGTAATGATTGGAGAATTCCTATCGCAATTTCAAAGATATAAATATTTAAATGATTTGAAAATTTTTAAATGATTTTATTGGTCTTTGAAGTGACTTCAAAGCAATTCCTTCTCTTAGTGACAATAACACTCCTGCAGCTTCAAAGTAATTGTTGACATCAATAATATTTGAATAATTGATTTTTTCTGAATCAACTTTAAGAATAGATTTATTTTTAACCGCTATAACGGGTATTCCTCTCTCAATACAAGCTAACACCGCTTCTCCACCTAAGGCGCCGCTAGGAACTACTATCGATCTAACCTCATTAGGCAAAAGGGTGATTTCTCTATCTGAACTAGGCAAATCAACTAAATTTGGAGCCTTATTTAAACCCATTAAAACAGATGGTAGAAAAGTAAATCCGATTTCTTCTGCAGCTGCTCTAGGATCTAAATCTTCCTTTACATTCAAGGGTGATAAAGCAGGTGCATGAGCACATGGTACCTTTAAAAACTTACTGATAAGATGACTAATAACAGCTTCAACTCCAGATATTTTATCTACACTTTTCCCTTCTCTATAAAGAGTAATATCCTTATCTTCCAGTTCATCTGGAAAATCTGAAACTATAGCAATTGCAGTAATTCCCTGGTTCAATAGTTTTTGTCCTGCTTCAATTAAAGTATCTGGATTTTCTATATAACCTCCGCTTGCTCCTGAAGCTTGATCTTCAAAAACCACACCTAAAGGCTTATTAGTTCTAACATATGCCTCTAAATTAATTCCTAAAGTAGCAGTGCATGCATCAGCAACCTGTAAGTGTCTATGAAACATTTCATTACTAATACCTGGAATCAAAAATAATTCCAATTCTCTGTTGATTAACTTTTTTTAAACCAATTTCTCCTCGAGCAAATTTATCTAAACTATAGCCCTCAACATAAAATATTCTCTCATCAACTGTAGATAATGAGCCCCCATTCATAACATTAGGGTGAGTAATTAAACATCCTGTAGAAGCAGCTAATAATTTTGCTGCTGGTATTGCATCTCCAGCAAACCCTCCTATTTCGCATCCTATGCCAGTAGGTACTATAAAAATAGTGGGTAAAGTTCTCATAAAATTTTTTTATTTTTATTGAAAAAGATTTGACTAACTAATTATGAGTTGAAGCACTAATCTTTATCAATTTTTTTCTTGTCTTGTTATTTATAATTTTTATGTCATCAATATACCATCTAATGATTTCAACTCCTTTTGGGAAATTACTTATAATAAATTTTCTTAGATCTACTATATCAATATCTTGTGGCCACTCTAATTCAATTACGATAGAGTTTAATTTCATTGCTTAAATTACCTAGAAAAAATAACTATGTAGATGCCCCCCCTACGACTTCCAATATTTCTTGAGTAATAGCAGCTTGTCTCGCCTTGTTATAAGTTAAATTAAGTGTAGATGCTAATTCTTTAGCATTATCACTTGCGTTATTCATAGCAGTCATTCTACAAGCCAATTCTGAAGCAGCTGATTCTTGCAAAGCTCTTAAGACTTGATTTTGTAAATATAAAGGTAATAAAGAATCTAGCAATTGATCAGGGCTTTGTTCAAAAACCATATCAGATGGCAATTCTGATTTTTCTGATGCTTGAATATTTGATTTTTCAACTCTTAGTTGGCTATTTTTTGTAGTTAATCTAAATATCTCATCATTTTTTTCAGCAATTCCTTGAGGATCTAGTGGTAACAGAGTCTGAACCACAGGAGAGCAACTTACTAAAGTTATAAATTTCGTATAAATTATTTCAACTCTATCTGAACTTTCAGATATGAATTCCGCTAAGACATCATTAGTAATTCCCTCCGCATCAGATGCAGTTGGTACTTGTTCTAATTCCTTAAAAGTTCTTTTAATAGTATATTTATCTTTTCTATTTTGAAAATAACCAATTGCCTTTTTACCTACCAAAATGAGTTGAGGCTTATAACCTTGATTTAATAACTCACCATATCTAATTTCAACTTTTTTTATAATATTATTGTTATATCCACCGCACAAACCTCTATCCGCAGTAATACAAACTAAAGAAATTGTCTCAACTTTACGCTTGGATAAGAGAGGTGAATCTGAAGTTTCAAATTGCATTCTTGTTTGAATATTTTGCAATATCCGAGCAAGTTTATCTGCAAATGGTCTACTTTTTAGAACTTGATCTTGTGCTCTTCTAACTTTTGCTGCAGCAACTAGCCTCATTGCTTCAGTTATCTTTCTTGTGTTTTTAACAGAAACAATTCTGTCTCTAATTTCCTTAAGATTTGCCATGATATTTATAAAAAATAAAACTAAATTTTGGCAAGCATAGATGATTTAACTTCATTGATTGCATCTTTTAGAGTACTCTCTAATTCTTCATTAAGTTTTTTCTCTGTAAGAATTTGTTCTATAAATTCTGCCTTATTTAACTTAAGATAATCTCTTAGTTCTGAAGCAAATTTTATTACATCTTCTACAGGAACTTCATCAATCAATCCTTTTACACCTGCATAAACGACAGCCACCTGCTCAGCAAGATTCAGAGGTGAAAATTGTGGTTGTTTAAGAAGTTCTCTTAATCTCTTACCCCTCTCAAGTTGTTGCTGAGTTGCTTCATCCAGATCGGAAGCAAACTGTGAGAACGCTGCTAATTCATCAAATTGAGCTAGCTCTAACTTTAAAGTACCTGCTATTTTTTTGATAGCTTTGGTTTGGGCAGCACCTCCAACTCTACTTACTGAAATACCAACATTTATTGCAGGACGTAATCCTGAGTTAAATAAGTCTGCACTTAGGAAAATCTGACCATCAGTAATAGAAATTACATTTGTTGGAATATATGCAGAAACATCTCCAGCTTGAGTTTCAATTATCGGAAGAGCTGTCATTGACCCTCCCCCCATAGCATCTGAAAGTTTTGCTGCTCTCTCAAGTAATCTACTATGACAATAAAAAACATCTCCAGGATAAGCTTCTCTTCCTGGTGGTCTCCTCAATAATAAAGACATTTGTCTATATGCTTGAGCTTGCTTCGTTAGATCATCATAGATTACTAGTGTTGCTTTACCTTGATACATGAAATGTTCAGCTATTGCTGCACCGGTGTAAGGAGCTAAATACTGAAGTGCGGCAGCCTCTGAAGCTCCTGCACTTACTACGACTGTATAATCAAGGGCTCCCTTTTCTTTAAGAACCTCTACAACGTTAGCCACTGAAGCAGATTTCTGACCAACCGCCACATATACGCAAACTACATCCTGACCTTTTTGGTTAATAATGGTATCTATAGCAATTGCGGTTTTTCCAGTTTGTCTATCTCCAATTATTAATTCTCTTTGCCCCCTACCTACTGGAATCATTGCATCAATAGAAGTGATACCTGTTTGCATCGGTTCATATACAGATCTTCTTTTAATTATTCCTGGAGCTAATTCCTCAATAAGCCTATTATCACTAGTAGCAATTTCTCCCTTACCATCTATCGGTTGACCTAATGGATTAACAACTCTACCCTTCATAGATTCACCAACAGGAACAGAAGCGATTTTTCCTGTGGCTTTTACAGAGCTGCCTTCTTGTACTCCTAATGCTTCACCCATAAGAACTGCGCCGACATTATCATCTTCTAGATTCAAAGCAATCCCTTCAGTGCCATCTTCAAATTCAAGCAATTCACCTGCCATGACTTTATCTAGCCCATAAATTCTTGCAATACCATCTCCAATTTGCAGAACGGTACCTACATTACTTACCGATACTGATTGATCATAATCAGTTATCTGTTGTTTCAATATTGAACTGATTTCATCTGGACGTATAGATACCATGGTTTTAATAAATAAAGAATGATTTTAAGAATTACTTGGACAAAGCAAGGCCAAGTTTTCTGATTTGAGATGAAAGACTTGCATCTATTACTTTTGATCCTACACTTGCGATGAATCCACCAATAAGAGTTTTATCGGTTTTAGTAACAAGTTCTAATCTTTCAGTGCCAGCTATTGCACTTATTTTTTGTTTGATTAAATCCTTTTGTTCATCTGAGAGTTCTACTGCAGAAGTAACAGTAGCAAGTGCAATATTACTATTCTCTCTGTAAATTTCCAAGTATCTTTCAAGAATAGGAATAACTATTCCAATTCTTTGCCGATCAGCTAAAAGCTTTAAGAGATTTAGTAAAGATGAGTTAATCTTCTCAGAAAATAATTGCACAATAATACTCTTCTTAGATTCCTTCTCAAGAATTGGAGAAGAGAGTGTTTTTTCTAGTTCTGGTGATTCCCTAAATAAACTTAAGATTTCCTTAACTTGTACAACAATCTCATCTGTTTGATTGAGATCATTTGAAACTTGCAGGAAAGCTTCTGCATATGGGGTAGTAACTGAATTTAAAAGAGGCATTAATTAATCTCAATATTGTTTATTGATTGAGTAACCAAATTTTCTTGAGTTGTTTGATCAAGTCTATTAGGTAATGAATCTAAAGCTTTTTTAATTGCTAATTCAACAGCTTCCTTACGGAGTTGCGAAATAGCTTTTGAAGCTTCTGTACTTTCATCAGAAATTGCACTTTGTTTAATCCTTGCCATTTCCTCAATTGCCTTTTTTTCACTATCTAATTTTATAGCTTCGGATCTTTTTAAAGAATCTGCTTTTATTTGATTAGCTTTTTCTTGAGCTAATGATAAATCTGCCTGAGCTTTAGCTAGAGCATCTGAAGCAGTTTTAAGTCGATTCTCTGCATCTTTCAATTCGAGAAGAATTCCTTCCCTTCTTTTTTCGAGCATTTTACCAAGAAAACCTGGTAAAAATTTATAAAGTCCAAATACTACAACAGCCCAATTTAAAACATTGGTCTCAAATAAATTGAGATTTAGTCCAAAACCAGCTGAAGCTAAAAAAGGAATATTCATTTTTGTTGGATTAATCTATTTACAATTAGTTCGCTTAAATCATCAGCTTGTTGTGAAAGTTGTTTACGTGCTGAAGAAGTCTGATTTTCAATTTCTAACCTAGCCTTTTCTTTTGAAGCATTAGCTTCATTATTAGCAAGGTCAATAGCTTCTTGATAAAGCTTTTCAGAATCTTGTTCAGCTTCGTTAACAATTTTTACTGCCTCAGAGCGAGCTTTTTGAAGTTGATTAAGTAAATCAGCTTCTAATTTTTCAACCTCAGCAAGTTTATTTTTTGCTGCAGTAATATTATTTTTTACATATTCCTCTCTCTTCTCTACAACTTTGCCAACAGGCTTGAAGAATAAAGAATTTAGTAAATATGTTAAAACAACTACTTGTATTGCCATTAGTGGCAAAGTGGCGTTGATATCAAACAATCCACCTTCTGTAGCAAATAAATTAAAGGCAAGCATATGCTTTGTTGAAATTGAAAATTAAAAAATAAATATTACTTATAATTTAAGAAATGATTTATTTAAGAAAAAGGATTAGCAAAGAGAAGTACAAGAGCCACAACCAATCCATAGATTGTTAATGACTCCATAAAAGCAAATGATAAAAGCAATGTTCCTCGTATTTTGCCTTCTGCTTCAGGTTGTCTAGCAATACCTTCTACAGCTCCTTGAGCGGCGTTACCCTGGCCAAGACCAGGACCTATTGCACCAAGGCCAACTGCTAAACCTGCAGCTACTACTGATGCAGCGGAAGTAATGGAATCCATAATTTTTGAAATAAAGAGCTTTGAGCTTGTGATAAATCTTTGTCAAACACGCTTGGACATTCTTTTTTTATTTAAGAATGGGTCTGAATTTTTCAGACCTACGCGATTAGGTATTTTGGCAGATTATTTGCAGTTTGTAAAAGGGTAGGTATGTAATATAAAAAAGCTAATGATGTTCCTCGACTGCCTCTCCTATGTAATAAGCAGCAAGAGTAGCGAAAATCAATGCCTGAATAGCACTTGTAAATAAGCCAAGGAACATTACAGGTATTGGTAATACTAAAGGTACTAAGAAAACTAAAACTGATACTACCAATTCATCAGCTAAAATATTTCCAAATAACCTAAAAGAGAGTGAAAGAGGTTTTGTAAAATCTTCCAAAATCTTAAAAGGTAACATTATAGGTGTTGGATGTACATAGTATTCAAAATATCTCCAACCTTTATTGCTAAGTCCTGCATAAAAATATGATAAAGAAACCAAAAGTGCTAATGCAATTGTTGTATTAATGTCAGCCGTAGGAGCACCTAATTCACCACTTGGCAATTTTATTAATCTCCAAGGTATTAAGGCTCCACCCCAATTACTTACAAAAACAAAGAGGAAAAGTGTTCCAATAAAAGGCATCCAATCTCTATAAACTTTCTCGCCTATCTGGGTTCTAGCTAAGTCTCTTATATAATCCCATAAAAATTCGAGTAAGTTTTGTAATCCTTTAGGATCGTTTTCCATCTTTTTTGTGCCCAAGGATATGAAAACTAACAAAGCACCTAATAGTATCCACGATGTTAAAAAAACTTGACCATGGATACTGACCTTACCAATTTGCCAATAAAGATGTTGACCAACTTCTAACTCGGCAAAATTTGTAAATAAAAAATTTAAATTCATTTTGATTTAGGATTTAATAAATTTTTATAATGAAAAATTTATCTAGGGACGGGAAAAAATAAAAAACAGGGAAGGCTTATACAAGAAAAAGCCAATAATTGCTGGAAGGATTTCAATTAATTCATTTTTGCTAGCAAAAATAAAAAGACAAACAGGTAATAAAAGCTGCAACTTTGAAACACCTGAGGAAGATTTACCTAAGTTTCCAATACTTTTAGCAAGCAAACGTAAATAAAAGATTCCAACAATTGAACCTATAAAAATACTCAAACCAAACTTAATGCTTAAAAAAATACAAGAAATCATTGAGATTAGTAATGAGAACAAAAAGGTCAAAGAAAAAATTGCTAATTGTAAATTGAAATAATCATTACTAATTGAGAAGAAATTAAAAAATTCAACTAATAAAGATTTTTTAACTTCAAACGAACTTGAATTTTGTAAAGCAGAAGAATCTTTAGCATCTAAATTAATAGTCTGCTTAAGTTTTTTTCTTGCTGAGTTCACAGTTGTGAACATAATTCAGAAATTCCCCTTAGATTTGAATAAGTATATAAACCCACGGAATCTATCATGGAGAGGTGACATTTAGCTAGCCTAAATTGGCATTAAGTGCTAATTCTTAAAGATTTGATTTAAAATTTGTATAAAATTTTTATACCCACGAAAAAATAATTTTGAAATATCTTTCAAAATAAATAGTTTATAAACCTTAATTAAAAGCTTGGCAAAAGAAGCTTTTAACGTCTCAATAGATTATCTAGAATTTTAGACATTTGCAAAGAAGAAAATCTGCTAATGAATATAATTTTGATCTACCAAAAATTGGATACTTAAACAATAAATTTAGCTCTGATTTTAAACAAGACTTTTTTATTCCTCTTGACTGGAAACTATGGCCTTATGAAGGAAAACTTTTATCTATATTTATAATTATTTGGTGTGTTTTTGGATTGTTTATCCTAGGTTCCTCAAGTTGGTGGGTAGCAAATAGAGAAATGGGTGATTGGTCTTATTTTTTAAAGAGACAAATGGCCTGGTACATTCCAGGCATTTCAGTATTTTTTGTTGTTTTTCATACAAAAATAAGAGTTCTTTTAAAAAACTCAAAACTTATTTTTTACCTATTAATTTTGCTAATCGCTTCAACGATATTTTTTGGAGAAACTATTAATGGTTCGTCAAGATGGTTAATACTAGGACCATTAAAAATGCAACCTTCAGAATTGATTAAACCATTTGCAATATTAGAAGCAGCAAATATATTCGCACATTGGAATTTAGTAGATAAAGATAAAAAAATTATCTCAATAAGTTCATTTGGATTATTAATACTTTTGATAATGAAACAACCAAATTTAAGCACTGCTGGCTTAACAGGAATATTCTTTTGGATTATGGCTTTATGCGGCGGAGTAAGAATAAATAACTTGCTGTCAATTGCGTCCTTGGGAGTGCTTAGCGCTTATCTAAGTATTTTAAGAAATGAATATCAAATGTTAAGAATAAAATCATTTATAAATCCCTGGGCGGATCCAGAAGGAAATGGTTATCAATTAATCCAAAGCTTAGTTGCTATTGGGTCTGGAGGTTTATTTGGTAAAGGGTATGGATTATCAATGCAAAAGTTGCAATATTTACCAATACAGCATACTGATTTCATTTTTGCAATTTATGCTGAAGAGTTTGGATTAATAGGTTCATTTTTATTATTAGGTTTTTTAGCGATTTTTTCTTATTTAAGCTTAAGGATCTCTTTGAAATGCAGAAATAACTATACAAAATTAGTAGCGATTGGATGCGCAACCTTTCTTATAGGTCAATCACTAATACACATTGCAGTCACGACAGGTTCTATGCCTACCACAGGATTACCTTTGCCATTTGTAAGTTACGGCGGAAACTCTCTAATATCGTCGTTATTTATAGCTGCACTTTTATTGAGATGTTCATTAGAGTCAACAGGTTTAATTGGAACATTAGATACACGAAAGATAAAAGTTAGATAGAATTTAAAATAATTTTAAAAATTATCATTTCTTTAAATTTATTTATTTCTGAATTAGCTCAACAAGGAAACTTGTTGATGGAGCAAGGAGTATCTAACCCTAGCCCTGTCACAGTTTTTCTAATTTTTTCTGCTGGCCTCCTTACAAGTTTGGGGCCTTGTTCTTTATCTTTACTACCCATAACAGTTGCTTACATTGGAGGGACAAATAATGAAAATAATAATTTTAAAATCTTTGGTTTTTGCGGAGGTGTTGTTTTATCATTAGTTTTTTTAGGTGCTATTAGCGGATTTTTAGGAAGAATATATGGTCAATTACCTGACTTCTTCAATATATTTATTTCGATATTCGCAATTGCCATGGGTTTAAACTTACTAGGATTATTAAAATTTCAATTCCCTAATATACCGTCTTTAAATTCTGTTGAAAAAAAACTACCTCCCATTCTTGCACCTCTCATTACAGGAACAACATTTGGACTTGCATCATCTCCTTGTATTACTCCAGTATTAGCTACTTTACTTGCATGGGTTTCACAAGCAAAAAACCCACTTATATCGATAATTTTTCTTTTCTTTTTTGGATTAGGGCAAGTCACTCCGTTAATTTTCGTAGCAATTACAACTGAGAATATGAGAAAGTTACTTGAATTTCGTAAATATAGTCAGGTAATACCTTTTTGTAGTGGAATAGTACTACTTACATTAGGGGTTTTAAATATTATTTCAAATTGGATTTAGATGGGTTTTTTCAATAAATTAATTTTTAATATATCATCATTAAAATTTGCAATATTTTTATTAATATTTATCGCCATCGCAAGCAGTTTAGGTACATTTATTCCACAAGAAAAAGGCTTACAAGAATACTTTGATTTATATGATTCAACTCCATTTCTAGGGTTTCTCGATGGTGAAAAAATTATAAAATTACAACTAAACCACATTTATACAAGTTTATGGTTTTTATTATCATTATTTTTACTTTGCCTCTCACTGGCACTTTCAAGCTTCAGAAAGCAAATACCTACTCTTAAATCTTCATTAAAATGGGTTGATTACAAAAAAAAAGAAAAATACGAAAAGTTAAAGCTAAATTGCAAATGGGAAACAAACAATAATAATCAATTGATCACTAAAGCTAATCAAATACTTAAAAAAGACGGATGGGATATTTTAATAAATGAAAATACAATATCTGCAAGAAAAGGAGTTTTTGGAAGATTTGGTCCAATATTAGTTCATTTTGGGCTAATCATTCTTCTTATAGGTTCAACATACGGTAACTTCAGTAGGCAGTCTTTGGAAGAGTATTTAATTCCAAATGAGACTATAGATTTAATTAATGACAATTCAAATAAAAAATTATCATTAAAATTAAATAATTTTTATATCGATCGTGAAGATAATGGAGTGCCAAAACAATTCACCTCAAATATAGAAATATTCTCTGAGAATGAATCAGAATCCTTTAAAAAAGAAACTAGTGTAAACCATCCAATAAGGTACAAGGGCTTAACAATTTATCAGGCAGATTGGTCAATTTCGAATTTAATTTTAAAAATTGATAATATAACCTACCAACTCCAATTAAAACCAGTTCCTGAGATAGGAGAGCAAATTTGGGGCATAGTAATTGAACTTGGAGAAAAAATTAAAAAAAATTATCTTTTAACTATTAATAATGAATATGGTCCTATAAAAATATTTGATACTGATAATTTTTCAGAAACTGATATTTATCTTAAAAAGAAAGGAACCGAAATTAATTCATCCCAAATTGAATTTATACAAGCAATTCCAAGTAGTGGTTTAATCATAAAGAATGATCCTTCAGTACCTATTATTTATTGCTCTTTTATATTTATTATTCTCGGTGCTAGTTTGAGCCTAATACCTACAAAACGTTTATGGATAATGAATGATAAGGAATCAAATTATTTATATATGGGTGGTTTATGTAATAAAAACTTATCCGGTTTTGAAACTGAATTTATGAATTTATCTTCCCTTATAAAAAATTAATCATGTTTTTTTTCTCCAAAATACAAATCTAATTTCATTGATACATTACCTCTTGGATTAAAGTCAGCATTTAAATGCATCCAGTGAGGGTTTGCCGCTTCAATGAGATCATCCATTATTCTGTTAACAACCTCTTCATGAGAAATCTTCTGATCTCTAAAGTTATTAATATAAAGTTTTAGGGATTTCAATTCATAGACTTTATTCTTTGGCTGATAGGTAATCTTTAATTTTGCAAAATCTGGGTATCCAGAAAAAGGACATTTACAGGTGAACTCGGGTAAATCTATTGTTACCTGATAAATTCTTGATTTGTTTGGATTTTCAAAACAAATAATATTTGATTCTGAAATAATTCTCTCGCCGTAAAGAGGTCTATTAGTATTCAAGTTTTCTAAATCGTTCATTTTTTTAGCATTTCTAGAAATATATATAAATTTATTTATTTAAGCAAAATAATAAATTTTTAATTTCAGAAAACTAATTAAGTAACAATACAAGAAAAATCTAATTTTGTATCAACAAGCACATTTTATATCCAGATAAAAGGGCTTAATAAGATCAAGTTAAATTTTAATCAATGGACATCTGTCTTCGTAATGTTGATAACAAATGCAACAAGTCAATAACACCTGGTAGTGTTCATGGCATGTTATGGTTACAAACCCATTTTGAAGACGAGCAATGGGAAGCTTTATCTGAGAGTAGAGTTACCATTTCTGAAATTGATTCAAAACTATTATGCCAAGATGCTCATTTAGCAGGTTTAAAGGTTGAAAATATCTCAGAGGTTTCAATATTGGATGTTTTACCTAAAACAAATTAAAATAAAATCAAAATTTTTGAAAAACTATGAAAAAGGTTGAGGCGATCATTCGTCCATTTAAATTAGATGATGTAAAGGTAGCACTTGTCAATGCTGGGATAATCGGAATGACAGTGAGTGAGGTAAGAGGTTTTGGTAGGCAAAAAGGGCAGGTTGAGAGATATAGAGGGTCTGAATTTACAGTTGAATTCCTGCAGAAACTTAAAGTTGAAGTTGTAGTTGATAATGATAAAGTCAATTCAGTTATCGAAGCTATTAGAGAGGCTGCAAAAACTGGAGAAATTGGTGACGGAAAGATATTTATTTCACCAATTGATTCAGTTGTAAGAATAAGAACTGGAGATTTAGATGAAAATGCTCTTTAATACGAGCTTAAATTAGAGTATCTTCTACTAATTTATTTAAAAAAACCTGATCAATTGAAGTATTAGCTAATTCTCTATCACTTATCCATATCAAATATTCATGATTACCTGCAGGGCCTACCAATGGAGAAGCAACCAATCCATTTATATGCCAATCCAGTGAAATCATTGAATCAATTACTGATTGTAAAGCAAATATATGATGTTTTTTTTCTTTGACAACCCCTCCCTTACCAACAATTTCTTTACCAACCTCAAATTGAGGTTTAATAAGAAATACTCCTTCAAAAAAATTTTTTTTCATTAGATTTCTTATTGGTTTTAAAACATACTTCAATGAAATAAAAGAAAGATCAGCAACAACAAAATTGGGTAAATCATTCTCATTAGAGAATATTCTTGAAGGATCAAGATATCTAATATTTGTTCTTTCATAAAGTATTACCCTAGGATCATTTCTTATATTCCAAGCAGTTTGTCCATATCCAACATCAATTCCATAAATTAATTTTGCTCCATTTTTTAATAAACAATCAGTAAAACCACCTGTTGATATACCAACATCCATACATATCCTATCTCTGACATTAATAGGAAATTCTTTAAATGCCATAGATAATTTTTCACCTCCTCGAGAAACAAATTGAGGTGAAGCTGATAAGTTTATTTCAGATTCAATGAAAACTTGTTGTCCAGGTTTATCTAATATTTTTCCATTCTTATCTTTGACCTTACCTGCAAGAATATATCTTTGCGCTATTTGCCTAGAATTTACTAAGCCCTTACTTGTTAAATAAACATCTAGTCTAATTTTTTTATTCATTCAGCCATAAAATGAGAAGTTGTTTTAGTAGATATTTAATAAGAAAGAATATAAATTTAAATGGTTGGCCTTTGATTTTAATTAAAATCAATTTACATACTTCATATAATAAATTTATATAAATTAGTAATTGTTAGCTTAGTAAGACATTTTATCTTATTTCAATTAGTTAACAAAATTTTGAGCCAGCTAATCAAATAAGTTGTAAATTTAAATGAGAATTTATTAAATAATGATTGAACGCTACACACTACCTGAAATGGGAGAAATTTGGTCTGAGAACTCAAAATTTCAAACTTGGCTAGATGTTGAATTAGCTGCTTGCCAAGCAAATTTTGAACTTGGTAAGATCACTAAAGAAGACTTGGATCAGATCAAAACTAAATCTAAATTTAATGTTGAAAGAATTAAAGAAATTGAAAAAGAAGTAAAACATGACGTCATAGCTTTCCTTACAAATTTAAATGAATATGTAGGTGATGCTGGAAGATTTATACATGTAGGTATGACAAGCAGTGATATTCTTGACACTGGACTTTCCTTACAACTAAGAGAATCATGTAACTTGTTAATCAATGAAATAGAGGAGTTAGAAAATTCCATAAGAAATTTAGCAAGCCAGCATAAAGATACTTTAATGATTGGAAGATCTCATGCTATTCATGGTGAACCAATTTCATTTGGATTTAAATTAGCAGGATGGTTAGCAGAAGTAATAAGAGATAAAAAAAGATTAAAGGATCTAAAGAGAAATATTTCAATTGGCCAAATTAGTGGTGCCATGGGAACATATGCCAACACAGATCCAAAAGTAGAGGAAATAGCCTGTAATATTCTTAATTTAAAAGTTGATGAAGCCAGTACACAAGTAATCTCTCGTGATAGGCATGCTGAATATGTTCAAGTCATAGCCTTGATTGGCGCTTCTTTGGATCGATTCGCAACTGAGATAAGAAATCTTCAAAGAACTGATGTTTTGGAAGTAGAAGAGGGTTTCTCAGAGGGCCAGAAAGGTAGTTCTGCAATGCCTCACAAAAGAAATCCAATAAGAAGCGAAAGAGTAAGTGGATTATCAAGAATTTTGAGAAGTTATGTAAACACTTCTTTAGAAAATATTTCTCTATGGCATGAAAGAGATATAAGCCATAGCTCAAATGAAAGAATCATGTTACCAGATGTTTCTATTTGCTTGCACTTTATGCTGAGAGAAATGAGCGAGATTATAAAAAATCTAAAGGTTTATCCCAAAAACATGCTAAATAATATAAACATCTATGGTGGTGTAATTTTTAGTCAAAAAGTTCTTTTATTACTTGTTGAAAAAGGGATGTCAAGAGAATCAGCATATCGAATAGTTCAGAAAAATGCCCACTCTGCATGGAATAATGAAAACGGAAATTTCAAAAACAATCTTGAGAAAGATTTAGATATAAATAAATTGGTAACCTTAGATGAATTAGAAAAATGTTTTGATCCTAAAATTCATTTAAGCAATTTGAATATAATATGGGAGAGATTAAGCATCTAATAAAATTATTTTTTAAATAACTATTATTTGAAAACATTTCTTGAACTCAATTTGAATAAATGAAAGAAGATTTTAGATTAGAGAAGGATAGCCTTGGGAGCATAAAAGTTCCGATAGATAAATTTTGGGGTGCACAAACTCAAAGATCAATAAAAAACTTTTCGGTTGGGGATGAATTAATTCCTTTAGATATTATTTATTCATTAACACTCATAAAAAAAGCAGCTGCTATTACAAACTTTGATTTAGGGATTTTAGAGTCTTCTAAAAAAGACTTAATTATCTTATCTTGCGATGATATTTTAAATGGAATGTTCGATGATCAGTTTCCATTAAAGATTTGGCAGACAGGCAGCGGAACTCAAACCAATATGAATGTTAACGAGGTTATATCAAATATCGGCGCCCTTAAAAATGGTTCTGAGATAGGAAAAAATAACCCTCTCCATCCAAATGATGATGTCAATAAATGTCAGTCTACAAACGATACTTTCCCTGCAGCAATTCAAATTAGCGTTGCTAAAGAAATAAATAATAAATTATTTCATTCCATAGACAAAATTTATGAGAGTCTTGAAAGTAAAAAGGAAGCATGGAAAAGTTTCATAAAAATTGGAAGAACTCATTTTCAAGATGCAGTGCCAATAACTTATGGTCAAGAAATATCAGCATGGTCTGATCAAATCAAGCAATCAAAAGAATCGATTCTTAAAAGCATGGAGGATTTATATCAATTGCCTTTAGGAGGCACAGCTGTAGGAACAGGAATAAATTGTCCTCGGACTTTCAGCGAAAAGACAATCAGATTTATATCTAAAGAAACCAATTTGCCTTTTAAAAAATCAGATAATTATTTTTCTTTAATGTCTTCACATGACCGTTTGGCAAATATTATGAGTCAATTAAAAAATCTTGCTTGTTCCTTATTTAAAATTTCTAATGATATAAAGATATTATCTTCTGGTCCAAGATCAGGTATTTATGAATTACTTATACCTCAAAACGAACCAGGAAGTTCTATCATGCCAGGAAAGGTGAATCCAACTCAATGTGAAGCACTTTCAATGATTTGTGCTCAAATAATGGGGTTAGATTATTCAGTATCTATTGCAAATTGTAGTGGGACTTTGCAAATGAACGAATACAAACCTTTAATAGGATTTAATATATTAAAAAGTATCAATCTACTTTCCGAGGGAATAAATAATTTTAGGGTTAATTTAATTGAGGATATGAAACCAAACTTAAAAATTGCAAAATATAATTTAGAAAACTCATTAATGCTAGTTACAGCCCTTGTGCCTGAGATAGGCTATGAAAAAGCAGCTGAGATTGCAAAACTTGCTTATGATGAAAACTGTAAGCTTAAAGAAGCTGCAATTAAATTAGGATATCTAAACGAAGAAAAATTTGATTCCTTAATAAAAGCTGAGAAAATGATTTAAATTTTCAATATTAATTCTCAGTTCTTTCCGTAGCTGGATTAATATTGCTAGCTTCTGATTTTCTAAAGAGTTCATCTGATTCCGAGACAGGGAACCTATTTATTGCCTTTAAAGTTAAATTAGCGTTTCTTTTAAGTTTATTACTTGCACCTAAACAATATTTAATTTGAGAAAGAATATCAATTGTCCTTCTCATAATCCTTACAATATCGCCTTCGTCTAAAGAGGTATTAAAAACAATATCCCGCCATTTTTTTCCTTTAGCCCACTCTGATATTATTCCTGTTAACTCTTTCTCAAAATGGATAGGGACATCAATCATATATTTACTTTGCTGATTAATTATTAATTTTTTTATTCCTTCTAATTCATTTAAAACCTCATTAACTTTTATAGAAGATTTAAAATTGCACCAATTATCTGGTCTTCTAACTTCAACAGATATAGCTTGAATAACTGAAGCTAATTCAGGAGGATCTAGATCATCCAAATAACCACTAACTAATACCATCCCAACCCATAATTCATTTTCTGTTCTTAATGTACTGATAGATTTACCTAGATTAGTTAAATCTAAATTTTCTAAACATCCAAAATAATTTAATATTTCAATTAAATCTGTAAATTTCTTCCAATTATAATTTTCTTTATCTTCAAAAATTTTATTTTTTTCCTTAATCTCTTTTTCTATAAAAATAATTTTATTTCTATATTTTTTTAATTTTTTAAAATCACCAATCTTATCTACAGGATGTTTAGTTATTTCATACTCTAAATTTTTTATTAAATTACTTTGATTCTTTACTTCAAGTGCTAAATCATATTGTGGTGTAATAAGATCATGAATTTTTGATATAGATATAATTTGATCAACAAAAAGCTTTGAGCTTTCATCACCTCGAATAATTTCACCTGAGAAAAACATTTCTGGTATATCTAAGTTTGAAATATCTAAATTATCAATATCAGGGAAAATATTTACTATAAAATTAGGTTTTATAAGAATAAAAATATTATTACTTGTTAAACAAAGTAAACTAATTATTTTTTTTGATTTATAGTTTTTTTTGCAAATAACTGCAGGCAAAATTTTTCTATTTATTTGCGGAACTTTTATCGAAATCAAACTTCCAATTTTTAGAAATTCAACCGCAATTACTATTTCTTCTATTAATTTCTCTGAGGCTTGTTTTTCTAAGATCTTTAGTAATCTTCTCTCCTCCTTAATACGACCTTTTAATTTTTCATAATTATCAAAATCATTCCATGAAATATTTTTAGTTATATTTTTTAGATTTTTTAATTCTTTTTCTAAAATATTAATTTTATTATTATCTTGTGATGAATCTTCCATATAAATAAAACTGCCAAAACTTCGCTTTATTAGCTCTTTTGATTTTTCAAGATTATAGTTTTGCAAAAGATTTAAAACCATTCCATAACTAGGAGTAAATTGGCTCACTAAATCATTTGGTTTACTAACAGCTAAATCAGAAGCTTCTTTAGCTCCTTCAAATCTACTTTGTACTGTTACAACATATCCTTGTTTGTCTTTACCTCTCCTTCCTGCCCTTCCTGACATTTGCAAAAACTCACTACTAAACAAAAGCCTGTGGCCATCTTCAGTGCGTTTTGAAAGTGAAGAAATTACTGTTGTTCTTGCTGGCATATTAATACCCGCAGCTAAAGTTTCTGTAGCAAATACAACTTTAATTAATCCTTCTTGAAATAATTCCTCTACTAATTCTTTCCATGCAGGAAGTAATCCAGCATGGTGCGATGCGATACCTCTTTTAAGAGCATCAAAATGTATTTTATTTTTTATAGCTTCTCTATTATTTTTTTCATAAAGACTTAATTTTTGAGATATTTTATTAGCCTCAGAGTAATTAACAAGAGATAAATCCTTTATGTATTCAATCGCTTTATCACAACCTTTTCTACTAAAAATAAAATATATTGCTGGCAACAAATCTCTCTCTGCAAGCTTTTCAACAACAAATGATATGGGGGGAGATTTCGGTTGATTAACACGTCCATATTTACTTCTCTTCTTTTGCCCTTTTGGTGCTCTCCAAACTTTACAATTAGGGTGTATACCATTCCTTTTTTCGTTCAAAAGAGGATGTAATCCTTTCGCACTACAAAATAAAAAATCTAATGGTACTGGTCTTATATAACTATTTATTAAAACAGTAGGTCCATGAATCTTATTAATCCAATTATTTAATTGACTAGAATTGGCTATTGTTGCCGATAGCGCTATTATTTGAGTTCTTGTAGGGCAATGTATAATAGTTTCTTCCCATACTGTTCCCCTTTGGGGATCATTCATATAATGACATTCATCAAGGATAACGGACTCTAAATTTATTAAAGGATCATCAAAATCATCAAATTCTCCATAAAGCATATTCCTAAAGATTTCTGTTGTCATTACTAAAATAGGGGCATCCCTATTGATACTTAAATCACCAGTTAATAGTCCTACTTTTTTATCTCCAAATTGAAAAGAAAAATCTCTAAATTTTTGATTTGATAAAGCCTTTAATGGAGTGGTATAAAAAACTCTACTTTTATGCGATAAAGCCCTATGTATAGCAAATTCCCCTAAGATAGTCTTACCCGAACCTGTTGGCGCAGTAAGTACAATAGAATTACCACTATTAATAGCTCTTATTGCTTCAACTTGAAAATCATCTAGAGGAAATGGAAAAATTTCCTCTAAATTATTTATTATTTCAGAATGAGAAAAGGACGAGTTAACTACTTAAAATATGATCTACTTAAATACTAATAAATACAATAATTATTGTGCAATCATTAATAATAAAATCAATATCTTTGTATTAAATTTCTTTTGAAATAATCAAAATGAACCTTAAAAAAATTCCCTCTAACAGAATTAGAAAACTTAGAACCTTATCATTAGGTAAAGAAGAATACACATTTTGTGATTTAAAACATGGGTCTTCAATAGAACTAATTGACTTATGCAGTAACGATTATTTTGGTTTAAGTAGAGATATAGATATTATAAATGCGGCTTACAATTTAACTCTCAAAGAAGGACTTAGGATCAGGAAGTTCTAGATTCATAAGTGGTTCTAGACCGATTCATGAATTATTAGAAAAGAAATTATCCGAATGGTTAAATCAAGAAAAAGTACTACTATTCCCAAGTGGATTTCAAGCAAATATAGCTGCTATTCAAACTCTTGCTGATAGAAATAGTATTATAATTGCCGATAAACTCATACATAATTCTCTTTTAGTTGGTGCTCAAACATCTGGATCCAAACTGATTAGATTTCTTCATAATAATTTAAATGATTTAGAAAAAAAACTCTCAAAATTTACTTCACAAAAAAAATCAATTTTAGTAGTTGTAGAATCTTTATATAGTATGGAAGGTAGTATTGCACCAATAAAAGAAATTTCAGAAATTTGTAAAAGATATGGCGTTAAATTATTAGTAGATGAAGCTCATTCTATAGGTATTTTGGGAAATGAAGGTAGGGGATTATGTAATAAATTAACTAATGATATAAGCATGATTAGTGGAACTCTTGGCAAATCATTTGGTAGTGGTGGGGCATTTCTTGCATGTAATTCCAAAGTTGCTGATCAAATTATTCAAACTTGTGGGGCTTTTAGATATACAACAGCTTTAGCTCCCACTCTTGCTGCAGGAGCTCTTAAATCACTTGAAAAGATAAAAACAAATAAGACATGGGGAAAAGATCTTATACGTGCTTCTAAAGAATGGAAAGATGAAATTAGTAAACTTAATAAATACTCAATAAAAGGAGATTGCCAAATTTTATCAATAATTATTGGTGATGAAGATCAAACAATGCGCATGCAAAAATATCTTGAAGAGCAAGGTTTTTTAGCTATTGGAATAAGACCTCCAACTGTTCCTTATGGGCAATCAAGGATAAGAATTACTATACGAAGAACATTAAATAAAAAGATTCTAGAGAAATTTATTTTAGCTTTAAAAAATTTTTAAATGAACCAAATTATCTCACAACATGGTTGGGCATTTGATAGTAGTTTATGGAAAGAATTAAAAAAAATATATATAAAGAATAATTGGATATGGCAAGATGGCGAAAGAGGTTATTTTAATAAAACATTAGTATCTCCAAAATGGATAAATAATAATTCAAACAAAGGAAAAAATATAATAATCATTCATTCATTAGGAATACATTTAATAGATAAAAATACTCTTATAAATGCCTCACATGCAATATTTATAAATTCCTTTTATCAATTTATACCTGATAATAAAGATAGAAAATTAATAATAAAATCACTAGAAAGAATGAAAAAAAAATTAAATAATCAAGAAATTAAACCTATGCTTAATGAATTTTATAAAAACTCATTTTTTCCAAATGAAATTAATTTAAATTTTCAAAAAACAATTTCTAGTAAATTTGATAATGCAAATATATCTCATTTAAAAAGTGATTTTGATAAATTAAGTATAAATAACAAACCACCCTTATTAGTTTCTAAAGATTGTAATGTATTAATAATAAAATCTATTAGTGATCGGATTTTAAATAATAATTCTTCAACAAGTTTTATTGAATTAATGAGTAAAACACAAACAAAAAACCAAGGATTTTAGAGATTGAGAATCAGGGTCATATAATTAATAATTATAAGATTTTTAATTTAATTGATAATTGGATTAAAAATTAATATGATTGATAAATTTTCAACTGAAATAATAAAAAATAACTTTAATAATGCTGCATTAGATTATTCACATTATTCTTTAATTCAAAAATATTTTTCTAAAAGAATAGTTCATCAATTAAAAAAACTTGAAATTCCAGAAGGGGATTGGTATGATCTTGGCTCTGGCACAGGATTTTTAGCAGATCAGATAGAAGAATTTTCGAAAAAAAAAGTTACTAGAGTTGACTTTAGTGCAAAAATGCTTTTCAAAAATAAAAAAGAAAGTAAAAAATTATTATGGGATTTAAATAACGATTTACCTCTCTCCAATCAAAAAATATCCCTTTTAGTTTCCAATTTTTGCTTACATTGGCTAGAAGAACCTAAATTAAAAATAAAAAATTGGTTTAATCTACTTATACCGGGAGGTTATTTAATAATTTCAGTTCCTACAAATAAATGCTTTCCTGAATGGAGATTAACTTGTCAGAAAAAAAATATTGAATATAGCGGTATAAATTTTCTCAAAACTAAAGAATTAGCCGATATATTTTTAAAGAATGAAATAATCACGTTAGATATAGTTTCTTATAAAGAAGAATTTGATAACGTTTTTGATTTATTTAGAAATATTATAAATATGGGTGCTCAATATACCCCCAGGAAAAGAAAGACTGTTAAAGAATTAAGATTAATGCAAAATTATTGGCCTAGAAACAAGAATAAAAAAGTAGACCTAACATGGGAGATAGGAATCTTAATTTTAAAAAAATATGAGCTTTAAAAATAATCTTAAATTGATAATTTGCGGAACTGATACAGATGTTGGAAAAACTCTAATAAGTTCATTTTTCGTAAGAGGATTACAATCTTTTTACTGGAAGCCAATACAATCAGGAATAGATACAGAAACCGATAGTCAATCAATTTTAAGATTAAGTGGAATAAAAAAAGAGAAGATTTTGAAGGAAGCCTATATTTTTAAAAAACCAGTATCTCCTCATTGGGCTGCTGAAATAGATGGAAAGAAAATTGATATAAACTTATTAAATTTGCCATCAATTGATGGTTCTCTTGTTGTTGAAACAGCTGGAGGATTAATGGTACCTATTACGAGAAATTTTTTGCAAATTGACCAAATACGAAAGTGGAATTTACCTGTCATAATCGTTTGCAGAAGTTCTTTAGGAACTTTGAATCATACTTTATTAACTATAGAAGCTCTTAAAAAAAGGAATATAAAAATATTAGGTTTAATAATTAATGGTGAAAAACATTTGGATAATCCTAAAACTCTAAGGGAATTTAGCAAATTACCAATTATTGCTGAATTTCCAAGACTAAATAATGTAGATAAAAATAATTTAGATAGACTATGGCAAGAACTAAATATAGAAAAAAATTTAGCATCTATTATTAATTAAGCAAAACTTGATGACCGATCAAAACAGTGAACATTTTCTTAAAAATTGGCACCCAAATATTTGGCCTCCATTTACTCAGATTAAAACTAGTAATCCACAACTAGAGGTAAGTCATGCTAAAGATGCAATTATATATACAAAAAATTCTAATCAAGAATTAATTGATGGAATAAGTAGTTGGTGGGTAACACTTCATGGCCATAGCAATGAATATATTGCAAAAGAAATTGCAAAACAAGCTCAAGAACTTGAACAAATAATCTTTGCAGATTTTTTACATCCACAAGCTAAAAAGTTATCAGAAAGACTAAGTAAAATCACAAATCTAGATAGATTATTTTTTTCTGATAATGGATCTACAGCTGTAGAAGTAGCTCTTAAGATAGCTTATCAATGGTGGCAAAATAAAAATGATAAAAGAAATCAAATAATTGCTTTTGAAGGAGCTTATCATGGGGATACATTTGGGGCTATGTCAGTAGGAGAAAGAAATATTTTTAATGAAAGCTTTGAAAGTTTAATGTTTCCTGTTCAAAGAGTCCAATGGCCATCTACTTGGATAGATGATGATCAAGTTTATAACAAAGAAGCAATTGCTCTCAAAGAATTAGAAAATTTACTTCAAATTCCAACTGCTGCAGTTATCCTTGAACCACTAATTCAAGGTGCAGGTGGCATGAATATGGTAAGGCCAGAATTTATAAAAAAAGTTGCTAATTTGGTAAAACAATATGACTCGCTATTAATTGCTGATGAAGTATTAACTGGTTTTGGTAGAACAGGAAGCTTATTTGCATTCCAAAAGGCAGAAATTGATCCTGACTTAATTGCAATATCAAAAGGATTAACAGGAGGATTCTTACCTATGGGAGTAACATTAGCTAAAGAAGAAGTTTTTAAAAAATTTATTAGTAATTCCCCTTTAAAAACTTTTTGGCATGGTCATAGTTTTACGGCAAATCCCTTAGGCTGTGCTGCAGCTAATGCTAGCTTAGATCTTTTAGAAAATGAACCTGATAAATATTTAAAGTTTGAATGCAGGCACTTAGAACAAATCAATAAAATAAAAAAATTATCTCATGTAGAAAAAATAAGAATTTGCGGAACAATTTCAGCTTTTGAATTGAAGGTAGAAAAAAATTCAGGTTATTTTAATGATATTGGTAAAAAAATTAAAGCTTTATCTATTGAGAAGGGTTTATTTATTAGGCCTCTAGGAAATGTTATATATTTATTACCACCACTTTGCATTACTGAAAAACAGTTAGAAAGAAGTTATGACATAATTTATCAAATATTATTAGATATTAATTAAGGACCCTGCAAAATTGCATTTTCAACATCCGCTCTATTTATACAATATGAAAACATTCTTTTAGTAATATGCCCTTCACAATTCCATATTATAGATAAATCTTCCTGCTCAAAATTTATTGTTGCTTCCCAGTTATAAAGTCTCAAAATCCATCTTGAAGGGTTACTAGAATCTGGAACTGCCCCTAATTTTGTGAGCCACAACTCTAAAGATTTTAAAGAGTATTGATTAATAGGAGTTTCAGAAGAGTTCATTTAATAAATAAATTATTTTTTATTTTATTAGCCACATAGGTATTGAATTAAATTCTTTGCCAGTGAAGTTGGCAAATAATAAAGCAAAAATTAAGCTTAAAAAAATTACTAATACTAATAAAAATAATGAAAACATTTCTCCATTAGAGAAAGGTCTTCTATTCCCAATTGAGTTAGATATTTTTGAATCTTCGGCATAAGAATTTAAATTATCTAAATTTTTCTCCTGATCATTAACAAGAACATTTTTTATTCTATTATCATATAAATTACGAAGGTTAGGGTTATTTAAATTTTCATAGGCCTCCAATACTGTTTGCAATCTTATTTTGGCATCTTCTAGATTTAATGAAGTAGTATCTGGATGTAATTCTTTAGTTAATTTGCAAAAAGCTTTTCTCAATTCATGACTTGAAGCTTTCTCATGAACGCCTAAAATTTTATAATAATTTTTTTCCCCTTTCAAAATAAATTTTTTATTACAATTGTAATCTATTCTATATAAAGTGAATACACTATATGGTCACAAAAAATTTAAAATTTTAGTTAAAAATATGATTCAAATATCACATAAAAAAGAATTAGAAAACTTACTTAATAAAGATGAATTAGAAATGTTTTCAAGATTAAAAGAATTAATTCAAAAACTTAATAAAATATCAAACCTTACAAGACTTATAGATGGAAATGATTATTGGGTATCACAAGTTTATGATAGTATATGGCCTTTTTTTAAGGATTCAAATAAATTATTTGAAAATAAAAAATTTATTGATATTGGATCAGGTTGCGGTTTCCCTGGATTGGCTTATGCAATAACACATCCAAATTCAGAAATATATTTAATAGATTCTTCATTAAAAAAAACAAATGCTCTTAAACAAATTGTTGAAAGTATGAATCTTAAAAACAAAATTCATATTGTTAATGATCGCATTGAAAACATAGGCCATGATTTAGAATTTAGACATAAATTTGATATTGGCACTGCAAGGGCTGTAAGCAGCGCACCTACCGTTTCCGAATATCTTTTACCATTATTAAAGACAAATGGATTAGGATTAATATTTTGTGGGAAATGGCAAGAAACCGATCATAATAAATTAAAAAAAGCAGTGACTATATTAAATGGAAAAATAAATAAAATAAAGTTTAAACAATTACCAGCAAATAAAGGTGAAAGAAATGTAATTTTTATTAAATCTGAAGGAGATTGTCCAATTTCTTATCCAAGAGGAATTGGAAAACCAAGTAAATACCCATTAGGTAATTAATTAGTTGATAATCTTTGAATCTGATTATTGCCAAAACTATTTTTAAGAAACCTTAATTTAGAAATAACTTTTTTTGCGTTAATATGATTTTTTAATAATTTGATTAATTCATCTGCAGATATATCTGTATCAAGTGAATTCGCATTATTGCCAGGGAACCAATGACTCCCGTTTCCAAGGAGTTGATATCTTGACTTTGCAAAATCTTTCATATCCCAAGCATCAATTAAATTTGAGAGCCAAATTAAAACAGGTATATTAATCATCCCTGGAGTCTCATACCAATTTGGCAAATTTTTATCCCAATTCAAATACCATTCCATCCCAAGACATTCCATAGATTCTTGCAATAATCTATTTTCTATATTAGGAACATAATCATTTGTATTTGATAATAAGGATACGGCTTCTAAATGATATTCAAAGTCACTTTCTTTTGCTATTCCAACACTTATTGTATGAACATCTTTATTTCGAAGACAAAAAAGATCATTAAAAACTATGGGATGAAGAGGCTTACATAAATCAATTAGTTTTGTTGAGGGTGTATGAAGATGACCTCCTTTATCTGTTGGACTAATAATAAAAACACCAACATCATATTTTTTAGCTAAATTAATTGCCTTTATATTTTTTTGATTTATGAAATACCAATGTAAATTAACATAATCAAATTTGTTGGATGATATTGCTTTTTTTATAAGAGATAATTGTCCATGAGTTGAGAAACCAATATGACCTATTAAACCTTTTTTTTGAAATTTTCTTAATACGTCTACGCAACCTCCATCTCTTATAGATTGAAATAGATGATCTTCATTATTTAAACCATGAATAGCGACCAAATCTATCTTTGCAACTTTTAAATTTTTAAAGCTATTTTCCAAATTTTCTGTAAAAATCTTTACGTTTTCATTAGGAGGGATTTTAGTTTGGAGAATAATAGATTCTCTGTAAGAATTATTTATTGCAAAACCTAGTTCTAATTCTGATGTTCCGTAATGAAGTGCTGTTTCTATATGATTAAAACCATATTTATTTGCAAGTTTAAGAAGATTATCAACTTTATTTCTTTGCTTAAGAGTTATTTCTGATGAATCTAAATGATTCCAACTCTGCTGGAATCTCATTCCCCCTAGCGAAAGAACTGGTATTTTTAGGTTTGTTCTCCCAAACCTTCTAAAAGGCAAACTCATTTATTTAATAACACAAATTAATATCTATTAACCCTAGGTAATTTGCCTAAAGATTGAAACATATCTCTATTCAAACTTGCATCTAATCTCTCTAAATCTTCAAATTCAACCCAGTGCATACAATCAACTGGGCATGTATCCATTGCCTCTTGGACTGTTTCTAAGGTGTCTCCATTCTGCCTAATAACTCTTGCTCTACCAAGATCTTCATCAACGACAAACGTATTATTAGCAACATGTACGCAATATTGACAACCAATACAATTTGATTCATCGACCCAAATAGCTTTTTCTCTTAGCTCACCGCCAAGTACAGGCTCAAACCCAGAGATTCTATCGGAATCTAAAAACTGGTCAAAAGCTACTGTTGAATTGGACTCATTATCTTTTGATAGTTCTTTTTTGGGATTATCTGATAAATCTAAATTTATAGAATGTTTTAAAACATTAGTATCTAAAGAAACCTCTTCAGTTTCACCTATAAATCCAAAAGCAGCAGAAGGATCAAAATCCAATTTTTAAGCTTCCCATTTAGTAAGAACTAATTCTATAGAACCATCTCTTTCATTCTTTTGTTCAACTATTTGATAACCGTCCTGTTCTGTTTTTGCAATTATTGTATGGTAAGCATACATTTGTGTTACTTTCGAAATAAATCTTTCTACCGGTAAGTTATATTTCCATAGATCTAAATCAGTAACTAACTCATATGAATTGGAATTGGTATCCCACTTAAAACCAACTTTAGTACTCTCAGGAAGATCAACACTAATATCTACAGCAGTGAATTTGCCTTGATAACCTTTTACAAACTTTTCATCTTGATTAGGGTTATAACCTAATTGATCTAAAGCTTTTATAAGAGGCTCAGTTTCTCTAATTTTTGTTTTAATAGTACTAAAATGAGACATTTGATTCGTTCTTTAATTTGTTGAATGTTTTGTTTTGATTACTAGTAAATGCATCTGTAGATAATCTTTTAGATTTAACTTCTCCCAATGCTTCTTCTAGATTCTTTGTAGCATTGTTGCATGAATCACCTTCGAAACCTTCTACAGATTCCTGGACTTGTCCATCTTGATGAATTTTGAATCTTAATGTTCTTTGCGGCATTAATTTAAGACACTAAGTACTTATACTTTATATAAAATAACTAAAATTTCTGAATAAAGTTGATAACGTAACTTTGTTTTCATTATTGGATATAAAATATTTCATTATTTAAATATTTTATTTATAAAATCCCTTCATTCCCATTGAATCGAGAGCGGTTTTTGCTTCCTCCATAACAGATGGTTCCTTATCAAATAAAGCAATTTTTGTACATTCATCTACAAAAGATTCCTGTAATTGGTTACTTAAGCTTTGATAAAGCCGACATAATGACCAGATACAATTACTCCTTACAACTGGTTCATTATCTATTTTTAAGCTTATTAATAATTGTTCAGCCGCCAATTGCGCATTATCAGATGAAACGCTTCCTATTTCAGCCAGAGAACTTGATGCCCACAATCGCACTGATGATACATCATTCTTTAAAGCGTTGATAAGAGGTTCTAATACTATTTGATTATCATAATTTGCTAAGCTCCATGCAGTAGCTCTTCTAACATAAGCATTATCATCAAATTTCAGAAGATTCACAAGTTTTTTTACTGCATCAGGGCATGGATTCCTGCCCAAGGCATATACTGCGCTCATTCTCTCTACAGGGCAGGATTGGTCTAGCAATGGCAAGAGCAAGGGAAAAGCTCTCTCATCTCGATATTCACAAAATATTTTTAATCCTTGAATCCTCTCTTCTCTATTTCCTTTTAAAAATTTTAGTGCTTGATCGCATTCTGAAGTTACATCTAAACTAGTTTTAGAAAACCCATCATTATCAATTTCTTCTAAAGGATCTATCTCTAACTCAACGGCTAATTCTTTAGCTAAAACATCAGGATCTATCGCTATATCAGCTAAACTATCATCATTATTTTCCTTTTTAAAATTAACCATCGAGGATAAAATCTTAATTAATGGGGGCTGGAGACATCATATCTCCAGGCAACCAAATTCTTGCACTAACTGCAAAAAAAGCAACTCCAAAAAGTCCAACAATGGCTATTGGTAGAATTTTTGTTCTAATAAAACTCACTTGGTTACTTTCAAATTAAATTTATATTAGCTCTAAAATTAAGTTTTTAAAATATTTATTTTAAATAAAATTATTGAATAGCAATTTTTTGTCTTAATTGTCCACAAGCAGAATTCTTTTCTAGACCTCTACTTTTACGAAAACTTACATTAATTCCATTCCTTATTAGTCTTTCTTTAAATCTTTGGGAGTTCTTCGAAGAAGATCTTTCAAACATTACTCCGTCAATAGTATTGTATTGAATGAGATTTACATGGCATTGAAATCCTTTAATTAAATTACTTAATTGATCAGCATGATCTATTTGATCATTAAGTTTATTTAGAAGAATGTATTCAAAACTAATTCGCCTCCCTGTCTTCCTTACAAATTCTCTGCAATCTTTAACAATAGAATTAATTTTATAACTTTTTGCACTTGGAATAATTTTCTCCCTTATTTCTTGATTTGGAGCATGCAAACTTATAGCCAAAGTAAATTGACATTTACCTAATTTTTGCAGTGAAAATTCTGATAATTGAATAATTTTATCAGGAATAGCAACAGTACTAACAGTTATTTTTCTTTGACTGATATTTAAATCATTATTTATGGACTTTATTGATAAAAGTAATTCATCCATATTTAATAGTGGCTCCCCCATTCCCATAAATACAATATTTGTAGCCTTTTGATTCATCTCATACTGAATCAATAAAATTTGCTCTAAAATTTCTCCAACTTTTAATGATCTCTTTAATCCATCTTTACCCGTTGCACAAAACTTGCAATCCATTGGACAACCTACCTGACTAGAAACGCATACAGTTAGTCTTTTATTTGATGGAATTCCAACTGTTTCAATAAACTCATCATCAATAGTACTTAAAAGTAGTTTTACTGTCCCATCATTAGATACAGACTTTTTTATTAAACGTAAACCAGAAATTATATAGCCTTCTTTTATTAACTTAGTTCTGAAATTTGATGGAAGAACCTTTATATCATCAATACAATTTATTTTTTTATAGGAATTATAAATTGAAGAATAAAGTTGCCTTCCTCTGAAAGGTAACTCTCCAAAACTTGAAGCAATTTTTTCTAATGACTCTAAATCTTGGCCAAGAAGATTTTTCAAATTAAATACTAGTAATTAGAGAAAAGGCCATGCTTTAGAAGAAACTCTGTAAGCAATAGAGCTATAAAGCCAATCATTGCTAGTCTTCCATTTAACTTTTCATTGTAAGAATGAAAGCCATAACGAGGCAATTTTCGTTTAGGTATAAACTCTGGTTTAATCATTACTTTGTCAAAATAATATTCTAATAGTTGAAAAACATTATAGCTTTATTATTCATCTGTTAATAATCCCTCTTCTTGTAATCCTTCTAAAGCTGCAGGATCGGGTAGTTGATCTTCAGAGAACTGATTTTCAGCATTAGGTCTTGCAAAAGCTGCAAAATTACTTGAAGAAGGGTCAATACCATGACGATTCCTTGTGGTTTCTAAATCTTCATCACTAGGATCATCTAAGATAGCAGAAGATTTGACAGCCGCGGTGGTTGGCATATCAACTGTGTAGTCAGGTCTAAGATTTTGAACTCTTCTATAACCTCCGGATTCCTCCGCAAGAATATCAGGATGAGGTCCTGCCTCAGAGGCTAACTCTTCTACAAATCCACTAAACCCAGTACCTGCAGGGATTAGTCTACCAATAATTACATTTTCTTTAAGACCTCTTAACCAATCCGATTTTCCTTCTATAGCTGCTTCCGTAAGCACTCTTGTAGTCTCTTGGAACGAAGCTGCTGATATAAAGCTATCTGTATTTAAAGATGCTTTAGTAATCCCTAAAAGTACTGGTGTAAATTCTGCAGGTGCACCTCCAGTAATTGACATGGCTTGGTTAGTATCTTCTACTTGACGCAACTCAATTAATTCTCCAGGAAGTAGTGTAGTATCTCCAGCATCTTCAATTCTAACTTTACTTGTCATTTGACGAACAATAACTTCAATATGTTTATCATCAATAGCTACTCCTTGTGATTTATATACATTTTGAACCTCATTAACCATTCTCCTTTGGAGTTTAGATATCGATTCTTGAGCTGCTTCCATTAGCGGCTTTTGATCTTTTAAGTCGGTAAAGAAGCAATCTAATAATTCATGAGGATTAATTGGTCCATCCGTTAGGAGTTCTCCAGCATTAACTTGCTGACCATCACTAACCATAATATTCTTACCAATTAAAATTTGATATTCATTAATTGAGTCATCATTCTCAATTACTGAAAGAGATATAGATTCATCATCTTCTCCTTTCTTAATCTCAACAACTCCTGACTTTCTACATAAGACGGCTGAATCTCTCGGCCTTCTCGCTTCTAATAGTTCTTCTATTCGGGGTAATCCTTGAACAATATCTCCAGTCTTTTGTCTTTCAAAAACTAATAATGCTAATCCATCACCTCTCTGCACCAAATCACCATCTCTGACATGCAATACAGAATCTGGAGAAACCATGTAAGGTCTTCCTAATCTAAGCGTGACATTATCATTACTAATATCTTCTATTTCTCCACAAGATGTTGATTTTTCTGTTTTACTTATAAAATCACCATCTACAACTCGGTCACCAATTTTTACTGTTGGCTTACCTTTTGAAGCTATTGTAATTTTATCTTCTTCCCTTTCCACTATTAATCTTCTAATAGGTTCATCATCAATTACAGTAGGTAATTGAGCAATTCCTTCTTCTTTGCATAATATTTGTGTTGTAGCAATAACATCTCCAGCACTAACATAGTATTATTTTTGACTTGCAATTCTGTATGAGTAGAACCATGACTAGAATCAGAGATTGTATCTCGTCTAACTAAAATTGATTCAAGTATGACAAGGTTTAATCTATTAGTATCTTTATCTTTTTTATCTTGAATAATTTCAACATCCACTGTCATTTGGGGTGTAGCATCAAAAGTCTCCAAACTTAATTGAGTTCTGAGTAATTCAACACCCTCAACAGATTTTATTAATTCACCATCTTTGAAGGTTAATCTTTGAATTGCTTTTAAACCTAAATGAGGGCCCTTGTCCTGCTTCACATGTTCAAGATCAGGTAACTGAGCTTCATCAGGAATTGTAAATTCTTCAACTGTCCTTAATAAAAGTCCTTTACATTTTGGAGTTTCTAGTCTTTGTACAAAGAGAATTTCATCATTTTGAATCCCCTCCATAATCTTTTCACCTGGATTAACAAGCATCCCCTCATCATCAAAACGTTTTAAAACTTCTTCATCATCACATTCATGAAATGTTCCATTTCTCACTGTAATCTCGCGCAAAATATCATTTTTTTGAGTTACTGTAACTATTCCGGAAGTTTGGCTAAATATATCTTTAACAACTTCTGTTCCAGCTTCTATCCATTGCATATCCTCTATCATTAGAAGAGAAATATCTTTATTAATTTCATGCGTTTCTTGAGGTATCCATAATAATGTGCCCCCTTGGCTTACTTCAAATCCATTCTTTGCTGATCTTGCTTTTTTAACGCTTAGCCCTGGCGCATATTTCACAAGACCACCAGTTTTTGTTTTAAATTTATCGTCAGCAAGATCAGCTATGATCTCTCCGCTACTAATTTTGCTCCCTGGAACAGTATTAAGACGGTAAGAAACACCATCAGCTGACTCTAGATGCCAAATTTCACCAGAATGTGTTGCTTCCTCAATCAATTTACAATCTTTTATAGCCATAGAAGTTGTAACTATTTGTACTTCCCTTGAATCACCAATTGAATCCCTAAGGCGAACTTCTCCTCCAAATTCGCTGAATTGACTTGCTTCTGCTAGGACTTCACCCTCTTTTACTTTTTTATCCGATGATATTACTGGTGTTGCATTAGGAGGTAAATTATATACATCACCCGCCAAAACCCATAACCTGCCAAGTCTTTGAGCTTTTAATGTTATATTTCCTTGTCTATCAGTAACTTCCTTAGGTTGAATCGCTTTATCATATTTTACTTGGCCCGCAAGATCACAAATTACATCTTTTGTCGCCTTTTCAACGCTTTTCTTAATAGCTCCAGTAGTAATCTGAGCTATTGTAATATCTGCATCTACTTCTTGACCATTTTCAACAAAAAGTAATGAACCACTTGAAACTTCTATTTTTTGAGCTTTATTACCATTCTTAGGAACAATTTTTAAAATAAAATCTACCTCAGCTTGTTTAGCTTCTACACCATGAGGAGTACGGTATCCTCTGATTTTTGCTTTTGCCCCAAATTCTACAGTTCCCGCAATTTTTGATCTTACGACTCCACTCTCAGCTGTAGAGACCCCTCCAGTATGGAAAGTTCTCATAGTTAATTGTGTACCTGGCTCTCCGATAGATTGAGCAGCAATAATACCAACAGCTTCACCAAGATCAACTAAGTGGTTATATGCTAGAGCCCAACCATAGCATTTTCTACATACAGATCTATTAGCTTCACATGTTAATGGAGATCTAATATTTACTCTTGGGATTGAAGCCTTTTCAATAACCTTAGCTATAGAGGGATCTATAGCTGTATGCTTTGTAACTAGTATTTCATCATCTTTATCAAGAATATCCGCAGCAGTTAATCTTCCTAATAATCTATTACCAAATTTTCCATCTTCAGCCTCAATTACAATTGAACGTTCAGTACCGCAATCTTCTTCTCTCACAATTACGTCCTGAGCAACATCAACTAATCTTCTTGTTAAATAACCAGAGTCAGCTGTTCTAAGTGCTGTATCCACTAATCCTTTTCTGGCTCCATATGAGGAGATTACGTATTCAGTAACTGTAAGACCCTCTCTAAAGTTTGTTCTAATAGGTAAATCAATAATTTCACCTTGAGGATTAGCCATTAGACCCCTCATTCCAACAAGCTGCCTCACTTGAGACATATTGCCTCTCGCTCCAGAGTTAGCCATCATCCAAACAGAATTTAATGGATCATTTTGATTAAAATTATTTTTTACAGCATCAACTAATCTTTCATTAGTTTCTGTCCAGGTATCTATTACTTTAGTATGGCGCTCCACCTCAGTTATTTCCCCTAATCTATAACATTCTTCTGTAGCACTAATTTGTGCCTCTGCTTCACCAATTAAATCTTGTTTGGCTTCTGGCACTTTTAAATCATCAACGGAAATAGAAACTGCTGCTTGAGTTGCATATTTAAATCCAAGATCTTTCAAATTATCCGCCATAGTTGCAGTAATTGCAGTACCATGCGTTTTATAAGACCAAGCAACAAGATTTTTTAACCCTTTTTTATCGATAACTTTATTTTTAAAAGATGGGGGTGTTTTTGCTAAAGGAGGCATTATTGATTGAATATTCTTCTTAGAATTTCTTGAAGTTTTACGAACTCTTGAATTTTTTCTTGGCTTTGATGATGTCATGATTTTAGTTATTTATGATAAAGGTGTTTTTTTTAATTAGGTCTGGGATACAGAATCTAAGATCGTATGATTCATTACTACTCTTCCAACTGTGGTAAGTATATATCTGGAAATTAAATTACCCTCATTATCTAGTTTATCTCTTCTATAAGTCCAGATTTCAAGTTTAGAACCATCTTCAAATTCTTTTAAATCGATAGGATTCTTTGCTTCATCTTCATCTTCAACTTCACCATTAAATCTCACCCAAACCCAATTATGTAATCCGATTCTTTTATCCTCATAGGCAAAAATAACATCCTCTAGAGAAGCAAAAGTTGATGTATTTTTACCAAATTCAGGTTTTTTGTAGTTAGGCTGCAGCGCAGTCAAATAATATGAGCCCAAAACCATGTCTTGCGAAGGAGTCACTATCGGTTCACCAGTAGCAGGTGAAAGTATATTATTGCTTGCCATCATAAGCATCCTAGCTTCAGTTTGAGCTTCAAGTGCAAGGGGAACATGAACCGCCATTTGATCTCCATCAAAGTCAGCATTAAATGCGGGACAAACAAGTGGATGAAGCTGAATTGCTCTACCCCCTACAAGTTTTGGCTCAAATGCCTGGATTCCTAATCTATGCAAAGTAGGTGCTCTATTTAGTAGGATCGGATGTCCTTCAATTACTTCTTGAAGAACTTGCATTACTTCATCATCAGCTTTTTGAATAAGCTTTTTTGCTGCTTTGATATTATTTACAATATTTTGTCTGATCAATCTATGAATAACAAAAGGTTGGAATAGTTCTATTGCCATTTCCTTTGGAAGTCCGCATTGATGCATTTTCAATTTTGGACCAACAACAATTACTGATCTACCTGAATAATCAACTCTTTTACCAAGCAAATTCTGTCTAAATCTTCCCTGTTTACCCTCAATTATGTCACTAAGCGATTTTAATGCCCTATTATTAGCACCAACAACAGTTCTCCCCCTGCGCCCATTGTCTACGAGCGCATCAACCGCCTCTTGAAGCATTCTTTTCTCATTCCTTACAATGATCTCCGGAGCCAATATTTCTTGGAGTCTTGCCAATCTATTATTTCTGTTAATAACTCTTCTATATAAATCATTAAGATCTGAGGTGGCGAATCTTCCCCCATCAAGTTGAACCATAGGCCTCAAGTCTGGAGGTATTACTGGGATAGCATCTAAGACCATCCATTCCGGTCTTGCATTTGTAGCAATAAAATTATCTATTACTCTTAATCTTTTAATGAGTTTAGCTCTTTTTTGACCTTTACTTTGAGTAATTTCTTCTCTTAATTGTTCAGCTATTAAAGATAAATCAAGATCCTCAAGTAATTGTTTTAAGGCTTCCGCACCTATTCCTACAAATGGCTCATTTTCTATAGTGGAGTCTTCAGCATAAATTTCATCTTCAATCTCAAGCCATTCATCTTCAGTAAGTAATTGTTTATATTTAAGATCCTGATGATCGCCTACATCTAGGACTACATAGCAATTAAAGTAAACGATCTGCTCGACATCTCTCAAAGGCATGTCTAGAAGAATTGCAACATAACTAGGAATACCTTTTAGATACCAAACATGGGATACAGGAGCAGCGAGTTTAATATATCCCATCCTATGGCGTCTAACTCTACTTTCTGTGACCTCTACTCCACACCTTTCACAAACAATTCCCCTATGTCTCACTCTTTTATACTTTCCACAATGACACTCCCAATCTTTTGAAGGACCAAATATTTTTTCACAAAATAATCCATCCATTTCTGGCTTAAGAGTTCTATAGTTTATTGTTTCTGGCTTTGTCACCTCACCAACTACCTGTCCATTTGGCAAAGTTCTTTGACCCCAATCCATAATCCGTTGAGGTGAGGCTAAAGAAATTTTTACGTAATCGAAGTGATTTTCTGTTCTTAAGTTGCTGTTAGTCATAGTGAAATATGTAAATTAAAAATTATTGAAAAAGTTTAATCCTCCTCATATTCGGAAGTTCCCAATGATTCATAGGTTGGCCTTGAAGGAGTATTTCTCCTTGCATTAACATCTTGCATCAAATCAACCTCTTTACCTTCATCTGTATATACAGCTATATCTAAGCCTAGTGATTGTAATTCTCTCATTAAAACTTTAAAAGACTCAGGTGTGCCAGGACGAGGAATAGGTTTACCCTTAACTATTGCATTTAGAGCTTCATTTCTACCTTGCATATCATCTGATTTAACAGTTAATAGTTCCTGGAGTGTATAAGCAGCTCCATAAGCTTCTAATGCCCAGACTTCCATCTCGCCTAAACGTTGACCTCCTTGTTGAGCTTTACCTCCAAGAGGCTGCTGAGTAACCAATGAATATGGCCCCGTAGACCTTGCATGAATTTTATCATCAACAAGATGAACTAATTTAAGAAAATGAGAATATCCAACAGCAACTGGTTGATCAAAGGGTTCTCCTGAACGACCATCTATCAGTAAAAGTTTTCCAGGATCATCGGGGTTATAAACCCAATCCTTACCAGCTTGACGAGCAGCCTCTTCTAGAAAAGCTTGTACAGTTTGATGAGATTTCTCAGGGCCATACATTTCATCAAAAGGTACTACTTTCACTCTACAATTAAGATTTGAAGCAGCCCAACCCATTAGCAACTCAAATACTTGTCCAACATTCATTCTGCTAGGAACTCCTAAGGGATTCAACACAATATCAACAGGTGTGCCGTCTGGTAAGTAAGGCATATCCTCTCTTGGTAAAATCCTGCTAATAATTCCTTTATTACCATGCCTACCAGCCATTTTGTCGCCAACTTGAATTTTTCTTCTCTGTGCTACATAAACTCTTACAACCATATTTGCTCCAGGAGGTAATTCATCTCCTTGTTCTCTGGTATAAATTCTGACATCAACAACTCTTCCCTTCTCAGTATTAGGAACCCTTAATGAATTATCCCTTACATCTCTTGCTTTCTCACCAAAAATAGCTCGTAGGAGTTTCTCTTCAGGAGGTTGATCTGATTCACCTTTTGGAGTTACTTTTCCAACTAAAATATCTCCACTTTCTACAAAAGCACCAATTCTTATAATTCCCATTTCATCAAGATTACTCAAACTATCTTCAGATACATTTGGTATTTCTCGTGTAATCTCTTCTGGACCTAACTTAGTTTGCCTTGCTTCAATCTCATACTTTTCTATATGAACTGAAGTGTAAAGATCATCAGTAACTAATCTTTCACTTACTAAAATTGCATCTTCATAGTTATATCCCTCCCAAGGCATATAAGCGATAAGAACATTTTGGCCTAGGGCAATTTCACCTCCTTCACATGCTGAACCATCAGCTAGAACTTGACCAGAAATAACTTTATCTCCATTTTTAACTATTGGCCTTTGATTAAGGCAAGTATCCTGATTAGATCTTTGATACTTTTGCAAATAATGGACATGCTCATTTCCTTGTTCGTCTTTAACAACAATTTCATTAGCATCAACATATGCTACTGTGCCATTGACTTTTGTGATTGGAACCATCCCAGAATCTCGTGCTACTTGAGATTCAAGGCCAGTTCCAACCAATGGCCTTTCAGGCCTTAATAGTGGAACGGCTTGTCTTTGCATATTTGATCCCATTAGAGCTCTGTTTGCATCGTCATGCTCCAAGAATGGAATTAATGAAGTTGCTACAGAAATTACTTGAACAGGTGAGAGTTGTACATAATCAACTTGCAAAGGTGGAACCTTTTCAAAATCTTGCCTATATCTTACTGGTATTAAATCAGAGAGGATTAAACCATCATTATCAGTTGCTACATCTCCAGGAGCCACCCTACATTCATCTTCAAGGTCTGCTGATAAATAAATCGGATCACCAGTTTTAATTACTCTTCCTTTGTCAACTTTCCAAAAAGGTGTCTCAATAAATCCGTATTCGTTGACTCTTGCATGAGTAGCTAAAGAGTTGATTAGTCCTGCGTTGGGACCTTCTGGAGTCTCAATAGGACACAATCTACCGTAGTGAGAAGGATGAATATCTCTAACTGCAAATCCTGCCCTCTCTCTTGTAAGACCACCAGGTCCTAAAGCGGATATTCTTCTTTTATGTGTCAATTCGGCAAGTGGATTAGTTTGATCCATGAACTGACTTAACTGACTTGAACCAAAAAACTCTTTAATCGCAGCTACTAATGGTTTTGGGTTTACTAATTGAGCAGGAGTAAGTGAATCTGTCTCCCCTACAGTCATCCTCTCTTTAATGATTCTTTCCAATCTATTAAGGCCAACTCTGACTTGATTTTGAAGTAATTCACCAACAGACCTAACTCTCCTATTTCCTAGATGATCAATATCATCTAGGCTTGCTCCTCCGATATCTAACTCTAAATTAATGAGATAATCAATCGTTGAAAGAACATCTTCATGAGTAAGTGTTCTTATATTATCTGGGACTGTGAGTCTCAATTTCTTATTAATTTTATATCTCCCAACCCTTCCAAGATCATATCTTTTTGCATCAAAAAATCTACTATGAAGGAGTTGCTGTCCTCCTGAAACTGAAGGTGGTTCTCCAGGTCTTAATTTTTTATAGAGTTCAAGTAAAGCTTGGTCCTCTGATGTAATACCCTCTTCATTTGCTGAGTCAATAGAGTTTTTATAAAATTCTGGGTGGCGTAATTTATCAATAACGTCATTATCTGATAGACCCATTGCTCTCATAAGAACATGAGCATTAATTTTTCTTGTTTTGTCTACTCTTACATAAAGTAAATTATTCTTATCTGTTTCAAATTTAAGCCAAGCTCCTCTGTTAGGAATAACACTTGCATTATAGGTTCTTCTTCCATTCTTATCTTGCTCGTCCTTGAAGTAAACACCAGGACTTCTAACAATTTGATTAACAATAACTCTTTCAGCACCATTGATAATGAATGTTCCCCTCTCAGTCATCAAGGGGAGTTCTCCAATAAATACTTCTTGCTCTTTAATTTCACCAGTTTCTTTATTAATTAATCTGCAAGTTACGTACATCTGAGAAGCAAAAGTCGCATCTCTCCTTTTTGCCTCTTCTACATCATGCCTTGGGCGTTTTAACCTATATTCTTCGCCTATAAAATGCAACTCAAGTTTGCCAGTATAATCTGTGATTGGAGAAAAATTTTGCAGTTCTTCAATAAGACCTTTTTCCAAAAACCATTTAAAACTTGCTCTTTGTACCTCTACTAAATCTGGTAAATAGGTAGCTGTCTTAGCTACCTGTAAAGCGCTACTGCTCATCCAAGAAATCCGGGTTTTTTTAAGATTTTACCTTTTAATTTTCCTAAATTCTTTTAAAAAACATATTTAAAAACTTAAGTTTTAAATATGTTCATTTAATGAATTTAAGAAAATTTGCCAGTAATTTTTTATACTAGCAGATAATTGGTCACTTTACCAAGTCAAATTTAAACAATTCTTCAGCATTCTTTGATGATTCGTTAGCAATTGTTTTAAAACTAGTTGATCTTATAGTTGCTACTGACTTGGCGACATTTTCAACATAAGAGGGTTCATTTCTTTTACCTCTAAATGGGACAGGGGCTAAAAAGGGAGAATCAGTTTCTATTAAATATTTGTTATTTGGAACTAATCTTGCACATTCATGAGTTTGATAGGCTTTGGGAAACGTTACTATACCGCTAAAACTTATATAAAAACCCAACTGTAAAAACTCTTGCATCTCTTCTACAGTTCCGCTCCAACAATGCAGTACCCCCCTCGGGCACTTCTTGTTTTTAGAAAGATCTCTGCATAAATCAATCATCTCTCTTGAAGCATCTCTGCAGTGTATTATGACTGGCAAATTAGACTCATAAGCTAATTCCATCTGTGGAATTAAAGCATTCATTTGTATATCAAGATCTTTATTTTTAAATAAATCGAGACCTAATTCTCCTATTGCTACAATCCTTTTATCATCATCTATTGCTTTTTGCAAAATTGATCTAGAAGAGCTATTCCATTTTTTAGCATCAAGAGGATGCAGTCCTACTGAATAAAAAACTTCTGAATAATTATTAGATATAAATTTAATTTTTGGAATTTCTGAAAGGTCAACACAAGCATGAAGAAGTTTTTTAACCCCTTTTGATCTCCATCTATCAACTACTTCATCAAAATCTTTTTCAAAATTTTCAAATATGAGATGACAATGGGAATCTACTAACTCTGTATCACTCATTTTATAAAGCTAGATTTAATCTTTTAAGGTAATTTTTACCAAATTATTAATTCTAGATTTTTTATTTGCACCATTGTTTTTATGAAGAACATTTTTTTTAACAGCTTTGTCAATAAGACTATAAGCTTGATTTAGAGATTCCTTTACTAATTTTTCATTATCAGTATTTGGATCCTTCTTATAATTTTCGCAACTGATAATAGTTTTTTTAATCAAAGTTTTAACAGTAGATTTATAAGTTCTATTGGATTGACGGTTTCTTTCTGCAACAAGAATCCTTTTTTTTGCTGATTTGGTATTTGCCACTTTTAATAGCTATGTTTATATTTTGCTACTATAACAAAAGATTAGTCTTGCAATCAATCATATTTTATTAATTTTCTCTAACCAATTACCCATCTAATATTTATAATTAAATTTATGAAAATTATTGATAACAAAATTGAAACCGTTAAGCAACTCAAAAAGATAGCTGAGAGAACGAATATTGAAAATAATGATGAGATTAATCTTACAGTTAAAAATATTCTTGAGGATATAAAAAAAAATGGTGATACCGCTATAAAAAAATATACTTTACAATTTGATGGGTTTAATCCTGAACCAATGGGAGTAGCATTTGAGGAAATAGAAGAGGCATGGTACTCCACAAATAGTGAATTGCAAGAAGCTTTAAAAAATGCAAAAAATAGAATTGAAAAATTTCACAAAGAACAAGTACCTAAAAATATCTTACTAAAGGGAATTTATGGAGAGTGTGTTCAAAGGAAATGGTTACCTGTTAATAAAGCAGGCATATATATCCCAGGAGGTAGAGCTTCATATCCAAGCACTGTTTTAATGAATGCGATTCCAGCGCAAGTAGCTGGTGTTAAAGAGATTATTATGGTTTCTCCAGGGAATAAAGAAGGCAAGATCAATCAAACAGTATTAGCAGCAGCTTACATAACTGGAATCAAAAATATTTTTAGAATTGGAGGTGCGCAAGCGATAGGAGCTTTAGCTTTTGGAACCAAAGAAATTAATAAAGTTGATGTAATTTCTGGCCCTGGAAATATATTTGTTACTACAGCAAAAAAACTTATTTTTGGATCAACTGGAATTGATTCACTTGCTGGTCCAAGTGAAATACTTATCATTGCAGATGATACTGCTGATATTAACCAATTGGCAACTGATTTATTAGCCCAAGCAGAACATGATCCTTTTGCTGCCGCAATTCTATTAACTACTTCCTTAGAAAAAGCGAATGAAGTATCCCACAAGATTTATCAAAAATTGGAGAATCATCCCAGAAAAGAGATTTGTATGAAATCAATCAAAGATTGGGGTTTAATAGGAATTTGCGAAAACTTGGAAACATGTATTGAACTAAGTAATAAATTTGCACCAGAACATCTTGAAATTATCACCAAAAGTCCTCATGAAATACTTGAAAGTATTGAAAATGCAGGAGCAATTTTTATTGGTAAATGGACCCCAGAAGCTGTAGGTGATTATCTTGCTGGACCAAATCACACCTTACCAACATCTGGTAATGCAAGATTCAGTGGTGCTTTAGGAGTTGAAACTTTTATGAAAAATTCCTCAATAATTGAATTTAATGAGCAAAGTTTGCATAACAACAAAAATGACATAATTAATCTTGCCAATAGTGAGGGGCTTCATAGTCATGCAGATTCAGTAAAAGTTAGATTTAAAAATTAAGTTTTTTCATAGTAAAAACTTTTGGAATATTATTTTCAATTTTTCCAACTAACACTTTTGTCGTCAAATCTACAAATAATCCATTTTCTAGAACTCCAGGAATATTGTTAATTTCATATTCAACTTTATGTGGGTCATTTATTCCACCTTGAAATAAGACATCTAGTAGTAAATTTCCTTCATCGGTAACAACAGGACCTGCTTTGTTCACCGCCATCCTTAAACTACTTTCAGCATTCATATCATTAATTGTATTTTGAACTTGCTTCCATGCACTGGGAATAACCTCTACTGGGAGAGGAAAAACATTATTTAATTTATCTACCAACTTCGTTTCATCAACAACAATTAATAATTGATCTGCTTTTGTTGCAACAAGTTTTTCTCTAACATGACAGGCTCCACCTCCTTTTATTAGTTGATGACTTGGATCAACTTCATCAGCACCATCAATCGCTAAATCAATCTTACCAACCGAACTTAAATCTATTAGCTCAATACCAAGCTCTTGAGCAAGCACTTCCGATTGAAAAGAGGTAGGAACTCCTTTTATATTTTTTAGCTTTCCAGATTTAATATTATCTGAGAGACTTTTAATCATTAAAGCAGCTGTTGAACCTGAACCCAAGCCAAGTATCATGCCATCTTTTACATCTTCTATCGCTGCATGAGCAACAGCAGTTTTCATTTGATTCTGTAAATCCAAAATTTTAATTTAATTCTTAACTAAAGAATATTTAATTTCAGTAAGGACTTTATGTCAAACCTGGTAAAGGTTCGGGTTTTATATTAACTTTAATTTCTTCATTATTTCTCACTATAAGTAAAGGGAAAGTTTTGCCAATTTTTGCTTTTTCAACTTCATCCAATAGTGCTTTAGGCTCGTTGATAACCATATCTTCTGCGGCAATAACTAAATCACCTCTTTTTAATCCAGCCTTTTCTGCTGGGCTATTGGGTACTATAGATTGGACTAACGCACCAGATCTTTCAGGTAATTGAAGAAGCGAATTAGGATCATTATTATGCTCTTTTGCTATTTTAGCTGTCAGAGATATTAGCTGTACTCCTAAATAAGGATGAATAACCTCTCCATCTTTAAGCAATTGATTTGATACTCGTCTTGCCAAATTAATAGGGATAGCAAATCCTAATCCTGCACCAGGACCACTTCTAACAAGAGTATTTATACCAATAACTTCACCATTAGAATTTATTAGAGGTCCCCCTGAATTACCAGGGTTTATTGCTGCATCTGTTTGAATCAAATCAAGTCTTTTATCTGAGAATCCCAGACTATTAATATCTCTATGAAGACTACTAATAATTCCTAAGGTTACCGTTTTTTCTAATCCATAAGGAGTTCCCAATGCAATAGCCCAGTCACCAACTTCAAGCTTTTCAGAATCTCCTAGTGGAGCAAATTTGGAATTAATATTATCTTGAATTTTCACAAGTGCTAAATCAGTAATTGAATCAGTCCCCAGTACTTGACCTTCACAAATAGCCCCATCAGCTAGCGTAATTGAAACTTGATCTACTCTTTCAACAACATGAGCGTTAGTCAGTACTAATCCATTAGAATCTATGATCACACCAGAGCCCTGTCCTCTCTCTCTATCTGGCAATATTCCTGGCTCTCCAAGTAAATCTCTGAGTAGAGGATCTAATAATGTAGGATCAAACTGTTGTCTTTCTATAGATCTCTCTGTATCTATTCTCACAACTGCTGGTCCTACAGCTTTTACTGCATTAGAAACAAAATTTCGTTCATTGGAAGCTTCTAAAGATAATACATCCTCAACAGAAAAATTACAGATTATTATTATTGCTACTAAGAATGATGTTATAGCCTTCATAAACTTAAATTATGTTAATTAATTTATTAAATTACTTAGATTATTATATTAATTTTAAATGCATATTTTGGATTTTGGTCTAAAAACCTTTTTTGCTCTTTAAAAACAATTGTTTATGCAATCTTTATGTCGACTCTATTATTAAGAATTAATATTAGTAATACTTAAGAAAAAATTTTGAATAAAGAAAATAAAGAGAAACTTTATTCTTTGGTTGAAAAACTTGCAGAAGAATTTAATTTTAAAGTTGATAGTTTAAATATGCTAACAAATGAAAATCCAGCTATTTTAAAAATCATTCTTAAGAGAATTGATCAAAAAGATATCACAATAGAAGACTGCTCTAATTTTACTGGGCCTGTAGAAAGTCTTATTGAGAGTTCGAAACTTATAAATTACAGATATGTTTTAGAAATTGGTAGTCAAGGAGTCAGTGATGAATTAACCTCTAATAGAGACTTCAAAACTTTTAAAGGTTTTCCGGTTAAGGTTGAATTAAATCACAAAATTTCTAATACTAAAATTTTGAAAGGTTTACTTTATGAAAAGTCTAAAGATTACCTAGCCATTAACATTAAAGGTAAGATAAAAAAAATACCCTTTATTGAAGTATTTAAGGTTAGTCTTGCTACAATAGAAGACTAAACTTTATCTCAAATCGTTTTTCATTTACCCATCATAGATGGCATTAGTTATTCTCCCAGGTTTAAACAATCTTATAGACGACATTAGTGAGGAAAAAAAACTTCCCCCTCAAGTCGTCGAAGCTGCATTGCGCGAAGCATTACTGAAAGGCTATGAAAAGTATAGACGCACTTTCTACATTGGAATAAAGGATGATCCCTTCGAAGAAGAATATTTCAGCAATTTTGATGTTGGACTAGATCTTGATGAAGAAGGATACAGAATATTAGCAAGTAAAATAATAGTTGAAGAAGTAGAGAGTGAAGATCATCAAATATCTTTAGCAGAGGTTCAACAAGTTGCTGATGACGCTCAAATTGGGGACACTGTTGTTCTTGATGTAACTCCTGAAAAAGAAGATTTTGGCCGCATGGCTGCATCTACAACTAAACAAGTACTTGCTCAAAAACTTAGAGATCATCAAAGGAAGATGATTCAAGAGGAATTTGCTGACTTGGAGGATCCAGTTTTAACCGCAAGAGTAATTAGATTTGAAAGACAGTCAGTGATAATGGCAGTTAGTTCAGGCATTGGGAGGCCTGAAGTAGAGGCAGAGTTACCCAAAAGAGATCAACTACCAAATGATAACTATAGAGCGAATGCAACTTTTAAAGTATTTTTAAAAGAAGTTAGTGAAATTTCACGAAAAGGACCACAACTATTTGTTAGCAGAGCAAATGCTGGGTTAGTTGTCTATTTATTTGAAAACGAAGTTCCTGAAATTCAAGAGGCTTCCGTTAAAATTGTTGCAGTTTCAAGAGAAGCTAATCCACCTTCCAGAGCTGTTGGACCAAGAACAAAAGTTGCTGTTGATAGTACTGAAAAAGAGGTTGATCCAGTTGGTGCATGCATTGGTGCTCGAGGAGCTCGCATCCAACAAGTTGTAAATGAACTGAGAGGAGAAAAAATTGATGTAATAAAGTGGTCACCAGATCCGATACAGTACATACTAAATTCACTTAGCCCTGCAAAAGTTGATCTTGTAAGATTAGTCGATCCCGAAGGACAACATGCACATGTATTGGTTCCTCCCGATCAACTTAGCCTTGCTATAGGTAGAGAAGGACAGAATGTCAGGTTAGCTGCAAGGTTAACAGGTTGGAAAATTGATGTAAAAAATTCTCATGAATATGATCAAGAATCAGAGGATGCAATAGTAGCAGAACTTATTTCACAAAGAGAGGAGGAGGAAAATCTTCAAAAAGAAGCTGAAAAGAGATTAGAAGCTGAACAAGCTGCCAGAGCAGAAGAAGATGCTCGCTTAAGAGAACTATATCCACTCCCAGAAGATGATGAAGATTTTGTTGACACAATTGATGAAGATAATGTTTCACAAGAGGAAAGAACACGGTGAGAAAAAATCGCCTTATTATGCGTAGATGTATTTCATGTCGAGTAGTTCAAGATAGACTTAAACTTTTGAGGTTTACGAATGATTTTGAATTAGGGTTAATGATTAATAAAGGTATTGGTCGTTCAGCTTACGTATGCAAAACTAAAAAATGTTCAAAAGACTCCAAGTTCAAAAAAAATCTACAAAAAGCTTTAAAACTGACAATTGATCCAAAGTTTTATGAGATTATTGACATGGAAATACAAAACTATAAATAACTTTCCCAAAAGGGAATATAATTAAAACAAAGCTCTATTAATCCAAAGTAGAGTATATTTAAACTTCAATGACACTCAGCGATAAAATCAGAATTTATGAACTCTCCAGAGATCTTAATCTGGAAAATAAGGATATATTGGATGCAGCTCAAAAGCTTTCTATCTCAGTAAAAAGCCATAGTAGCTCAATTAGTTTAGATGATGCAAAAAAAATTAAAAATCTCATTAATAATAAAAACACTAAGAATGAAAAGATTATTTCTGTAAATAAATCTATTTCAAATACTAAAACTCAAAAAAAGCAACAAAAAAATTCAGAACTACAATAAAAATAAAATTAATAAAAATCAAAATGCTCAAGTAGTAACTAAATCTCTATTAACTAAACCAAGTATTTCTAAATTTTCAGAAAAAAGTAATACTCCAAAAAAAAGAGAATCAATAAATCGTCCTCAAATAGTATCAACAGCTAAACCACAAAACTATACAAAAAACAATAATAAATTAAATAGTCCTAAATCTAACGAACCTACAGTAAAAGATAAGAATAAGTTTAATAATCTAGTTCCTAGAGCTCCAAAACCTCCGATTCAACTTATAGAGAAACCAAAAAATATTAGTAAGAACTCAAGAGATGGCTCGCAAAATAGATTAACTAATAATTTAATTTCTAGAAATAACAATACCTTAAAATCTGATAAGAATTCTCCTGTAAATCCAAAAAATAATCCTAAAAAGCCGCCCTTAAATCCACCCGAACTTGTTGGGGCTCCCATAAGAAGAGAAAATAACCCTAACAGGCAGAATGTGAATAGACAATCTACAACCTTTAGACAAACACCAAATAGTAATTCCAGCATTAATAATAGAAATAACAATCCCAATAGAACCAATTCACCAAATAGACCTTCTGCCCCTTCAAAGACTGGGAATCCCTCTAGATCTGGCCTTGCAAATAGAAGTGGAGGTCCAAATAGACCTAATGGTCAAAATAGACCAGGTTTGTCAAATAGAAGAGGAGAATTCAATAGAAATAATCCTAAATTTAATCGACAAGCATCCACAGGCGTAAGAAAGCCAGTTGCTCCTAATGAATTAATGCAACTGCAAAAGACAAGATCTTCAAGTAACTCAAAACCTCCTCAAGGAGAATATAATAAACCCAAATCTGCCGATTTAAATAAACAGAAAGCTAAAGCACCTGTTAATAGACCCAACTCTGCCCCAACTAATAAAAAGTCACCTCATAGAGCGAGCATTCCCTCTAAAAAAAATAACCGCGATTGGGATGATTCTGCAAAACTTGAAGCTTTAAGAAATAAAAATCCTCAGAAGCAAAGACAGAAAGTTCATATTATTGGTGAAAATGATGATTCTTTAACAACCGAAACTAGTGGTTTTGCAGGAGAACAAAAAAACACTATTTTATCTGCAAGCTTAGCAAGGCCAACCAAAGCTAAGTCTAATAATGACAAAAACCAAAAAACAGCAAAACAGTTTAAGAAAAAGAAAAAAGAGACAACCAGGCAAAGACAAAAAAGAAGAGCGATGGAATTACGTGCCTCAAGAGAAGCTAAACAAGTAAGGCCAGAGATGATAATTGTTCCAGATGACAATCTTACTGTTCAAGAATTAGCAGATAAATTAAAACTTGAGAGTTCAGAAATCATCAAATCTCTCTTTTTTAAAGGTATAACTGCTACGGTTACCCAATCTTTAGATTTAGCGACTATTGAAACCGTCGCGGAAGAATTTGGGGTACCTGTTCTTCAAGACGATATTCAAGAGGCTGCTAAGAAAACTGTAGAAATGATTGAGAATGCAGATATTGATAATTTAATAACAAGACCTGCAGTTGTAACCGTCATGGGTCATGTAGATCATGGCAAAACTAGTCTTTTGGATTCCATTAGAAAAGCGAGGGTTGCCTCTGGAGAAGCAGGTGGGATAACCCAACATATCGGAGCTTATCAAGTAGAAGTTGAACATGAAAATAAAGTTAAAAAATTAACTTTTCTTGATACTCCTGGGCATGAAGCTTTTACAGCTATGCGTGCTAGAGGTACTAAAGTTACAGATGTAGCTGTTTTGGTAGTAGCAGCTGATGATGGAGTAAGGCCACAAACTCTAGAAGCAATTAGCCACGCAAGAGCAGCCAAAGTTCCTATAGTTGTTGCAATCAATAAAATAGATAAAGAAGGTGCTTCCGCGGATAGGGTCAAGCAAGAATTATCAGAGAGGGATTTAATCGCAGAAGACTGGGGAGGAGATGTCGTAATGGTACCCGTAAGTGCAATGAAGGGAGAAAATATAGATAAATTACTTGAAATGATTCTTTTAGTTTCCGAAGTTGAGGATCTTCAAGCTAATCCTGAAAGATTAGCCAAAGGAACAGTCATTGAAGCACATCTTGACAAAGCAAAAGGACCTGTAGCTACTCTTCTTATCCAAAATGGAACATTGAGATCTGGTGATGTATTAGCGGCAGGTTCAGTATTAGGAAGAATAAGAGCAATGGTAGATGAACATGGCAATAGGATCAAAGAAGCAGCACCGTCATTTCCAGTTGAAGCATTAGGGTTTAGTGAAGTGCCAACAGCTGGAGATGAATTTGAAGTTTATCCAGATGAAAAAACCGCCAGATCAATAGTGGGTGATAGAGCTACAGATGCGCGAGCAACAAAACTAGCTCAGCAAATGGCATCCAGAAGAGTAAGCTTATCATCAATTTCTAGCCAAGCTAATGAAGGTGAGCTTAAAGAATTAAATTTAATATTAAAAGCAGATGTCCAAGGAAGCGTAGAAGCAATACTTGGATCATTAGAGCAGCTACCTAAAAACGAAGTGCAAGTAAGAGTATTATTATCTGCACCTGGAGAGATTACAGAAACAGATATAGATTTAGCAGCAGCATCAGGTTCTGTAATTATAGGTTTCAATACTTCACTAGCTTCGGGAGCAAAAAGATCGGCTGATGCTAATGATGTTGATATTAGGGAATATGAAGTTATTTATAAACTGTTAGAGGATATTCAAGCAGCTATGGAGGGACTTCTTGAACCTGACTTAATTGAGGAAGAATTAGGTAAAGCTCAAGTTAGAGCTATATTCACTATTGGCAAAGGATCCATTGCTGGGTGCTATATAAATAGTGGAAAATTACAACGAAACTGTTATGTTCGCGTTCGTAGAGAAGATCAAATTATATATGAGGGTAATTTGGATTCTCTGAAAAGATCTAAAGATGATGTTAAAGAGGTTAATACCGGTTTTGAATGTGGAGTAGGTTGTGATAAATTCACAAACTGGATTGAAGGAGATATTATAGAAGCCTATAAAATGGTTACTAAAAAAAGAACTTTGAATATAAATTAATTTGATTTGTCTCTTTCAAAAAAGAAAAGAGTCGGAAACAATAAACATGCTGCTATTTGAATAAGAAGATTATTCATCTCTATCTCATTACCAGCTAATATTTTAGATCCCATTATAAAAATCCCCAAAAAAGCTGATCCAGTGCATGCAGCCCATATCAATCTTCTTAAACCCTTAAAAGGCGCTTTTGTTTCTCTTAGTAATTTTTTCTTCAATTCAGGGTCAATTTTTGACATTAGAAATTTAGAACATAAACTTAAGTTTAGTATGAAAAATCATTTACTGAAAATTGCCGGTATAGCTCAGAGGTAGAGCAACTGTCTCGTAAACAGTAGGTCGTAGGTTCAAATCCAACTATCGGCATTATGAAAAACATTTTAAAATGCCTTCAAAATCAATAAAAAATTTTTTTAAATTTTCTTTGTTTTTGCCAATACTTTTATATGTTGGAGAGCGAAGTTATTTATCTTATGACGAAGGTTTCTATGCTCTACAAGCAAAATGGATAATTCAAAATAAAAATTGGATAATACCAACATGGTGGGGTGAATATTCCTTAGATAGAACAATTGGGATTCAATTTCTTATCGCAAAATCACAAGAAATTTTTGGTGATTCATCCTTTGCTGCCCATTTACCCGTAACTTTAGCTTCAGCATTAATGCTTTTTGTAACTTTTAAATTACATCAAATATTAATACATAAGCAGGAGGCAATATTTTCTGTATTAATTCTTTCAACAACCTATTTATGGTTTAATTTTGCGCATTTGGCTACACAAGATATAATCTTTTCTTTATTAGTAAATATTGGTCTTTTCTCCTTCATTAAATTAGATAAAAACAAGAATCCATTGCATTTTTTTTTATTTGGTGTATGGATTGGATTAGCTTTTATGATGAAAACTTTCTTTGTTTTTATACCAATTTTTGCAATATTACCTTTTCTTTTTTTTAAAAAAGAAATTTTATTAAATAAATCATTTTGGATTGGTCTTTTAATAGGTTTTGTCCCTTTTATATGGTGGTCTATTTCAATAGATCAATACATAGACAGAAATATTTTTATTTACCTTTTCGATAAATTAAATCAATTATCTTCTAAGAATACTTTCACAAATCCATTCTATTATTATTTTTGGAATATACCTATTAACTTTGTGCCATGGAGTTTATTCGCTTTAGTAGGTTTAATTTCTAACTATAAAAAGATAAAAAAAATTAATCCAATTATAGTTTTTTATCCAATATTATTTATTTTTTTAATAAGTTTTTTTTCAACAAAAACACCCTATTACGCATTACCAATTTCACCAATTTTATCATTAAACGCATATGTAGGAATCAAAGAAACTATAAACTCCAAGAGGTTAAGCCTTTTTCTTAAAATAGTAGGAACACGCTTAATTCCATCATGTATTTTTTTAATTATTCCAATTTATTTTTTTATAATTCGCAAATCACTGAATTTTAATTTAAAAGAAGAATTTTTTGCAATTTTAGGTTTAATTTTATTTTCACTATCATGGTTATTAATCAATCAATTTCATAAACCAAAACATATAATATTTTTATTAATTCTAGGTCCATATTTACTTACAACATCAATAGTTCAATCTGGATTAATTACCGATAGATCTAGAGCTATAAGAGAGAGTTTAGAATATTGCTTCTCTAAAGAGAATATTAGAAATGAAGTTATACAAGTTAATAAGTATGATATAAACAACAATAATTTACACTCTAAAATAATTAAAATATCTCTCTTAACCCCGAAATTAGGAAAAGGTATCAATAGCTTAAAGGAATTGAAGGATTCTGAATACGCATGGGCTACTCTAAATAACAAAGCATCAGAAGAAAAATTTTCATATCAAATAATTTTTACTGATGATAATATTAAACCTTGGAAATTAATAAAGAAAATATACACTAACAATTAAATGTTAAAATTTAAAAAAATTCAACAATGATATCAATAAATACCTGGGATTTAACAAATGATCAATTACATCAAGCTTTTAAAAACAATAGAGACTTTATAACACTTAAAGTTAGGGGTAATACTTGGGAACCTATAACTAGATGGTTAAGGTTAGATTCTAGAATTTTCAGAGAAACCACCAATAGAGCTCGTATTACATTGTGCGACATAGAGTCTCTAGGAGAAATATATAATTACAGACCAATTCGCTGGAAAGTAAATAAATTAACACCTTTGAATACTAAAATTTTTCCTACTTCAATTAAAAACATTGTAAAAAAATTACCTATAATTAAAGAGCTGGCGTTTGAAATTGAAATTACCCTATATAAATACAAAGAAACAAATAATAATAAATTAATCTCAATAGTTATTCCAGCTAGAAATGAAGCCGGCAATAAAAAATTATTAGTTTCTGCACTTAAAAAGTTTGAAAAAATACAAAATAATATTGAAATAATTTTTGTTGAAGGCAATAGTAAAGACAATACTTATTCTGTCTTAAAAGAAATAAAAGAAGATTTCTCAAATTCTTTTAAAATTATTTTATTAAAACAAACAGGTAAAGGGAAAAAAAATGCAGTTGTAGAAGGTTTTAATATTTCTTCTGGAGATACTTTAGCAATTATAGATAGTGACTTCACGGTTGATATAACTGATAGCATTGACGCAATTATTCAAGCATCTAAGAATGAAAATATACTAATCAATTGTTCAAGGACAATATTTCCAATGGAAAAAGATGCAATGAGATGGGCAAACTATATAGGTAACAGATGTTTTGCTATATTTCTTTCAATTTTAATTAATGACTCTATTTCTGATTCACTATGCGGAACAAAAGTGTTTTCAAGAAAATTTTTCAATCTTATGAAAAAAAATGGAAGTTGGGATTCCAAATTAGATCCCTTCGGAGACTTTACGATAATATTTGAAGCTGCAAATAATAACTTTAAAATATTAAATTATCCTGTTCGATATTACGCAAGAAAATCAGGCTCACCAAATATTTCCAGATGGATTGATGGATTGAAACTTTTAAGAGTATGCTGGTTTTATATGATTTCAGAATTATGATTTCAACTTCATATAAATAAAAACATTAATAATTTTCAACATATAAATTCAATAAAAATTTTATTAAAATAATCGGAAATTATTTTTTATTCAATAGTTAATTTTTTTATAAAGATAAATTTTTAGATTAAAATAAAGTTTTTCTAAAAAAATAGTCGCAGTAGCGTAACAAAAGTTGTTAAAACTATGATGTACACTTAAAAGATCTCTTAGAAACTTTAATAACTACAAACTTTTAGCATTTTCTAGCTAAATAAAGTATTTCTAAACAAGCTTAAAAACTCAAAGAAAGTCAACAACATTATGAACCAGAACTACATTTTTTTAATCATTGCACTCGTCAGTTTTTTAGTCATTTTATGGTTTGTTAAAAACAGAAAATTTCAAACTACCGATTCTGTTTCTGATGCATATGACACTTGGACTAGCGATCGTATACTTGAAAAGTTATGGGGAGAGCATATTCACCTAGGTTACTATCATGACCCCTCCAAAATTGGAGACTTTAGAGAAGCCAAAGCGACATTTGTTCATGAATTAGTTAAATGGAGTGGGCTTGATAAACTTCCGAGAGGTTCAAGAGTTCTTGATGTGGGTTGCGGAATAGGAGGAAGTTCTAGAATTCTTGCTGAGCACTATGGATTTAATGTCATAGGAATTACAATCAGTGCTGAACAAGTTAAAAGAGCTAGAGAACTTACAAAATCAAGTTTGACTTGCACCTTTCAACAAATGGATGCAATGAATCTTGAATTTAAAGATGGCGAATTTGATGGTATTTGGAGTGTTGAAGCTGGCCCTCACATGCCTGACAAGCAGAAATATGCAGATGAAATGCTTCGTGTATTAAGGCCTGGAGGATATCTTGGCGTTGCTGATTGGAACTCTAGAGACCTAACTAAAAAGGCTCCTAATCTTATTGAAAAGATGGTCTTAAAGCAACTTCTAGAACAATGGGCTCATCCCAGCTTCAGCAGCATTAACAGTTTTCAAAAAAATCTATCTATGAGTTCATTCGTAGGTAGTCAAGTTGAGACTGACGATTGGACAAGAGAAACTTTACCCTCTTGGTGGGAATCAATTTTTGAAGGAGTTAGACGTCCAAAAGTATTTTTATCCTTAGGGTTATCTTCCTTATTTAAATCCTTTAGAGAAATACCAACTATTTTATTAATGAATTGGGCTTTTGGAAACGGTTTAATGCAGTTCGGTGTTTTTAGATGTAGAGGGTAATTTTTATATCTAAAAAACTATGACTAATTTCTTTTATTCTTTATTTTTATGAATATTAATAAATTCAATTATTTTAATAGATAAGAATTTTCGTTAATTTTTATTATTTATATATTCCTTTTTCACATACTTAAAGATAAATAGTTAATGTACTTTTAAAGATGAATAATTTTGGCAAAAAAAAATATTAAAATTTTAGGCTCTGGCCCTACAGGATCTCTATTAGCTTTAAATTTAGCTTCAAAAGATTGTAATGTAATTTTAATTGAACCTTTAGAGGAAAAAGATTTATTATCTAAAGATAAAGGATACGCAATTACTCAGAGTTCAAGAAGAATTTTTGAGAAATTTGGATTATGGGAATTAATTGAGAAATCAGCTTATGGATTCACAACTTTATCAATTATGGATCAGGAGATATCAAGTTCGGTTATTGTAAGAGCAAATGACTTAAAAAAATTAAACGATAAACAAATTAATCTTGGATGGGTGATTGATCATAGAGATCTTATGAAAATATTACTTGATTCAATTAACTCAAATAGATATATAAATAAATTTAAAGTTGATTCAACCGATGATAAAACTTTTGACTTTGTTTTGGCTGCAGATGGGAGAGATTCATCATCAAGAAAAAAATGGAAAATACGATATTTTAAAAAATTTTATAACCAAAGATGTATCTCATTTAAGGCAATTTTAAAAGGAGCTCCTCAAAAAAGAGCTTATGAAATTTTTAGACATGAAGGTCCTCTAGCCTTGTTACCCTTAAAAAATTGTACTTATCAAGTTATTTGGTTCTCATCCATTGCAGATACTCAACAAAAATTAAGCTTATCAGATGATGAATTATTAAATAGATTATCTTTAATTCTACCTGACAAAATAATCGCAGAAAAAGTAGTCGGAGCAATTTCCAATTACTCAGTAGCAAAAGCTTTTGCCCTTCCAAAATTAACTAATATAAGAAAATTAATTATTGGAGATTCAGCCCACTCTTTTCACCCAGTAGGTGGTCAAGGATTGAATTCATGTATTAGAGATGTTTATGAAATTGGAGAAATTTTAAATAATTTAGAAAACAAGTCAAACTTGTATCGAAAATTTATACATTTAAATTACTTCCTCAAAAGATCAAATGATATTATCTCATTAATATTTTTTACTGATTTTTTAATTAAATTATTTTCTAATAAAATTAAAGTTACATATCCATTAAGAAATTTTATTTTTTATTTCCTAAGAAAAATTAAGTTTATCAGATCAAATGTCTTTTCATTAATGACGGATTCAATAAAAAGATATAAATTAGATAATTAGAGGCAAACGAATTGTGAACCAATTTATATTTTTATAGACATTAAGCTCTTTAAGTAAATCATAAATCAATTAACTTAATATTTATTTACAATTAAAAACTACTTCTCAAGAAATATCTTTTTTGAAAATAATATAATAAGAGCAAAATAAAAATTCCTATCAAACCTCCAACCGGATTAAAATTAATCCCCTCTCCTGGTCCAAATAATAGGTTAGGAATATTTTTATTGATAATCATTAAAGAATTAGTAACAAAAAACCAAACTCCTACTAAAGATCCATGAAAAAATATTGGTAGCAAAATTGTTGGTTTTTGAATAAGTCTCCATGTATTGAGATAGAGGCCTAGGATAAATAAACCCACTAAAAGTTGAATATTACTAACAAGATCAAAATCACTTCGAAAGTGTACTAATGAAAATAAAATTGCTTGATAAAGATTAGCTCTTCTTGGTTTAAGAAATAAATTTAATTCTTCAAATAACCAAACTCTAAAAACCAATTCTTCTGCAATACCTACAAAACAAGCCAAAAATAAGCTATTGAGCACTATGTTTAAATTCAGATTAGTTTGAAAAAGAACAAATTCTCCTTTGATTAAAATAAAAATGAATACTGATATTATTATCAGAGCCTTTAAGAATTCTGAGATGTAAGAAGTAAATAATTTTTTATCGCTTAAATTCTTTATTCCTAATAATTTTGATAAATTTTTACCCCATCTATGATTACTCCAAAAAGGAAGAAAGCATAAAAATATCAAAAAAGTTATGATTGTGCCATAAAGTGATTTATTTGATTCTAAGAAAGGAAAAACGTTAATAAGTAAGGATATTAATGCCCAGCCTACTATGTAAATGAAGGGGAAAAATAATAATGAATAAAATAAATTATTTTTTCTAAAAAATTTTTTTAACAATTTAATATTTAATCTTCTTTTTCTATTGAGCTTGTTAAACCTTTTGATTTTAATGATTCCGAATAAAATTCAGCCGGTTCAAGATCACATACAATTACTAATCCCACTCCACTATTATGAGCTTCAAGCATAATAGAGATTGCATCTTGTTCACTGAGTTGCGGGACAACCTCCCTTAATGTTGATGCCACATACTCCATTGAATTAACAGGATCATTATGAAGAAGGACTTTATATTTTGGGGATTTCTGTTTTAATTTTGAAGTCTGTTTTTCAAGTAGGGCTGAATTATTATTCCCAATACTATCTGAGTTGATTTTATGCATTTATCTTGAGAATTTATTTAATCACTTATTAATTATATATTAGTAATTCTATTCATCGCATCAACAACATTATCTAAAGAGTTAAATGCTGATAATCTAAAATAACCTTCACCAGCTTTTCCAAATCCACTTCCAGGTGTACCAACAATATTTGCTTTATCAAGCAAATAATCAAAGAAATCCCATGATGACATTGTTTCTGGAACTTTCATCCACACATATGGTGCATTGGTCCCACCAAAGACTGTAAAACCTGAACTTTGTAATTCTTCTCTCATTATTGATGCATTATTCATATAAAAGTCAATTAAATGTTTTACTTCTTCTTTACCCTCTTTTGTATAAATTGCTTCTGCACCCTTTTGCACGACATAGCTTACTCCATTAAATTTTGTACTTTGGCGCCTATTCCATAATGACCATAATTGAATTTTTTCTCCATTTAAATTTTTGCCAGATAATGTCTTAGGGATTACAGTATAAGCACATCTAACCCCTGTAAAACCAGCATTTTTAGAAAAAGATCTAAACTCAATTGCACAACTTTTTGCACCTTCAATTTCATAAATAGAGTGAGGAATATCCTCATCTTGAATAAATGCTTCATATGCAGCATCGAAAAAAATCAAGGAATTATTTTGGATAGCGTAATCAACCCACCTTTTTAATTCTTTTCTAGAAACTGTTGCTCCAGTAGGATTATTAGGAAAACATAGATATATAATATCAACTTTTTGTTGGGGTATTTGAGGTTTAAATCCATTATCTTCATTGATAGGCAAATAAGTTAAACCTTCATAACCTCCCTCTTCAAGAGGGTTACCAGTTCTTCCCGTCATCACATTACTATCAACATAAACAGGATAAACAGGATCTGTAACAGCTATTGAATTATCTTGTCCTAGGATGTCTAAAATATTACTGCTATCGCATTTAGAACCATCAGAAATAAATATTTCGTCAGGATTTATTTTACAACCTTTCGAAAGAAATTCGTTATTTGCAATCTTTTCCCTAAGCCAAATATATCCCTGCTCAGGACCATATCCCTTAAATCCTGCATGAGTTTCCATCTCTTTAAGTGCATTATTCATAGCTTTTACACAAGCTTTAGGAAGGGGTTCAGTTACATCACCAATTCCCAATTTAATAATATTTTCAGAACTTTTCTTTTGAGTATGTAAACTAACTCTCTTAGAAATCTCAGGAAATAAGTATCCCGCTTTTAACTTAAGATAATTTTCGTTTACTAAAACCACTTTCTTTAAAATTTAAACTTACCTTACTAGGATAATTGATAATGTGACTTAACGATAAAATAATGATATTATGAAAAAGATTATGATCCATGAAAAATTTTTCATAATCTACTAATTAATTAATTGTTTAAAATTCGTTAAAAATTTTATCCACAACATATTAAATCAAATACTAATTTTTTAATTCTTGGTTTTTTTCTTAACCTGTTTTGAAAAAATCTACAATTTAATATTTAGTACTTGATTGAATCTTTTTTCAAATACATCCCAATACTAAATTTTTTATATGCCTCAGCAAATTGTTATCGCTGAGCAAGCAAGAATTGCAGCTCTACTGAAAGATGATCGAGTTGATGAACTTATTGTCGCGCAAGGTCAATATCAAATTGATGATATTTTTCTTGGAACAGTTGAAAATGTTCTACCAGGAATTGATGCGGCTTTCATAGATATCGGAGAAAGCGAAAAGAATGGATTTATCCATGTTTCAGATTTAGGGCCACTCAAACTTAAAAAAGGCGCTGCTGGGATAACAGAACTCCTAGAGCCAAGGCAAAAAGTGCTTGTTCAAGTCATGAAAGAACCGACTGGAACAAAAGGTCCTAGATTAACTGGAAATATTTCACTTCCAGGAAAGTATATAGTTCTTCAACCATTTGGCCAAGGTGTGAATATTTCTAGAAAGATTAATACAGAAACAGAGAGAAGTCGTTTAAGGGCACTTGGAGTATTAATAAAACCTCCTAGCACTGGACTATTATTTAGAACAGAATCCGAAAATATCAATGAGGAATTATTAATCGATGACTTAGAAAGCTTAATTCAAAAATGGGAAAATATAATAAATATTTCTGAAGCCAATCAACCACCTATGCTTATTAGCAGAGACGAGGACTTCGCGCTTAAGATACTTAGAGATCATCTAAGCAATTCAACTAATCGAATAACAATAGATAATAAAAATGCTATTGAAAGATCAAAAAACTTTTTAGCTGATAATGATTCAAAGGTAATAGTCGAATTTCACAATAATTTAAAAGATGAAAACATACTAGAAAAGTACAAAATAAATCAAACGATTCAAAAGGCCCTTCAACCAAGGGTTGATTTGCCCTCTGGAGGGTATATCATCATAGAGCCAACAGAAGCACTAACGGTTATTGATGTGAATTCAGGATCATTCACAAGATCAGCTAATTCAAGGCAAACAGTATTGTGGACAAATTGCGAAGCAGCAATAGAAATATCAAGACAAATGAAATTAAGAAATATTGGGGGAGTATTAATTATTGATTTTATAGATATGGATTCTCGACGAGATCAATTTCAACTTCTTGAGCACTTTACTACAGCATTAAAAGAGGATTCCTCTAGGCCACAAATTGCTCAATTAACAGAATTAGGTTTAGTCGAATTAACCCGAAAAAGGCAGGGTCAAAATATTTATGAATTATTTGGCCAAAAATGCAGTTGCTGCAATGGTTTAGGTCATATAGAAAATCTACCTAATCTTCAAAAAATTGACTTAGAGTCCAAAAAATCAATAACTAAAAAATCAAAAAAATCTCATGAAGGATTTAATGATCAAAGTCAAATTGATCAACATGAGATTAGAGTTAAAAATATTGAAAAAGAATTTAATAATGTTGCAGTTACCGATGATGAATCAACAAACATAAAAAAGAAGGAATCTAAAGATGAAATTTCTAATAATTCAAATGAGAAAGAAGTTATTTCTGTCGAACTGACTAAAGAGGAGAAATTTGTATTCAGTCAACTAGGAATCAATCCGCTAATAAAGAAAGGGAAAGAGTATTTAAATGCAAACAATACCGCACAATTGGATACACTTAAAAACAATAATGAATTAAGTGATGAGAAAAAAATTAAAAACTCAGATAGTAAAAATTTAAAAGAAGAAATTGATACTAAAATATCTAATCTTGAACAAACTACAATTATTAATGAAGAGTTAACCCCTAAAGATGTTGAAAATAAAAATTCCTCAGATTTAGATAATACGGAATTGAATGAAGAGATTGATCAATCTAGAAGAAAAAGGAGAAGATCATCTGCTACAGATGACTAAATCCTTTGAAATAGGTATTGATGAAGTAGGAAGAGGTTGTATTTTTGGACCAGTATTTTCAGCGGCTGTAGTAATTTCAAAAAAAAATGGAAATATTCTAAGAAATTTAGGTCTAGATGATAGCAAGAAATTATCTCCGAATAAAAGATCTATATTAATCCCATACATTTTCGCTTTCAGCGAAGATTGGGGGATCGGGCAAAGTTCAGTAAATGAAATTGATAAATTTGGAATAAGATATGCAACCGAATTATCAATGATTAGAGCAATAAGTAAACTAAAATATAATCCAATAAAAATACTTGTTGATGGGCCACTTTCTTTAAGACCTTGGAAAGGGATTCAAAAAAATATAGTTAAAGGTGAAGCAAAATTTGCATCAATAGCAGCAGCAAGCGTATTAGCTAAGGTTAAAAGAGATGCTTTAATGAATAGATTTGAAATCAAATATGAAGGATATTATCTTTCAAAAAATAAAGGATATGGAACAAAAGAACATTTTTTATCTATTCAAACAAAAGGCTTAACAAAAATGCATAGAACTTCATTCTTAAAGAAACTAAATATTATTCGATGAGCACCACGCTCTAAAATCTTTTACTAATTGTTGTTGAACCCTAGCTTTAATTCCCAATAAAATTCCATTTAAAACGGAATGACCTGTTGACTCTAAAATCTTTTTAGGAATAAGTTTTAAAAGAGGTGGTTGGCTGACTGTAACTCCTAATAATGCCTCCCCTTCTAAACCAATTTCAGTCGCCTGCAAATTTGCCTTTAGAATTAACTTAAAGTCTTCAACTATTCCTAAGCCATCGAGCTTACTATCAATAGCAGACATTATCAATGCACCATTATTATTTTCAACTGCGATAGAAACTACTGGATTTACATCTAATTGGAAAACTCTGAAACTTGTAACATTGTACTTGTACTTTCCTTCACCTTCGGGTATTAATTTATTGGAGTCAAGCATTGCTCCAACAACTCTTTCTTCTTGCAAAAGATAATCAGAAAGATATTCTTTATTTGTTGTTACAGAAAGCTTAAGTTTCTGCTTAGCATCAAAAGATAATAGCATTGTATTCAAAGCCTCCAATGCTTAGTTTATTTCTTTTTTCATTTTTATTAATCATGCGCACACAAGTAGCATATTTAGGTCCAAAAGGTACATACGCAGAAAAAGCAGCTGATATTTTATCAAAGCTTGCTAATTATGAGTCACCTATATTTGTACCATGTAAAGGGCTTCATTCTGTAATAAAATCTTTAGCCTACAAAAATTGTGATGCAGCAGTAGTGCCGATTGAGAATTCCGTGGAAGGAGGAGTAACATCTACTTTGGATGCTCTCTGGAAATTTCCTGATATTTACATTAATAAAGCTATTGTATTGCCTATTAAGCATGCTTTGATTAGTAGCGGAAAAATATCAAATATCTCAGAGGTGTTATCGCATCCACAAGCACTTGCTCAATGTTCAGAATGGCTTGCATCAAACTTACCAGAAGCTATTTTGCTTCCAACAAATTCTACTTCTGAAGCTGTTAATATGGTAAAAGGTAGTTCTTTTAGAGCCGCGATTGGATCAAAATCATTAGTTGAAATCGAGGGATTAAAAGAACTTGCTTTCCCAATAAATGACGTACCTGGTAATCGTACTAGATTTGTATTATTAACACAAAAGACAGTGGAAACTGATGCTAACTTTGCAAGTTTTGCATTTTCATTACTTTCTAACAAACCAGGTTCATTACTAAAAGCTTTGACGTGCATAGCCGAAAAAGGCTTCAACATGAGTAAAATTGAATCTAGACCATCTAAAAGAGAGTTGGGGGAATATATTATTTATGTGGATATTGAATTAAATGATAAAAATAATATTACTACTTTTCTTAATCTAAGGGAGGAAATAAAGCCCTTATGCGAACATTTCAATGATTTTGGTTGTTATTTATCTAAAAATATTGATATTTAATTATTGGTAAAATATTAGTTCTCTTTTACATCTGGAAAGCTTTCTTTTAATGCTGTTCTGGCTGCTAATTGTTTCCTTGTATGATCAAGCATTTCAAATTCTCTTTGCAATCTTATATAAGTATCTCTTTCTTCTAGTAATCTTTGTTGTTCATCAGACACAGGACCACCTAGATGAGCACCAATCCAAAATGATAACTCAAGTGGATTATTAGGTAATTTATCAGGCAAGATTTTTTGTGAATTAGTTAATTTACTTGTCAAATTCACAACATCATTAAGAGCCTCAATTACTGAATCTCTCAAAATGTCTAAATTTTGTAAACTTGTAATATTATTATCATCAATCCAGCTTACCATCGCTGAATAATAAGGCGTCGTTCGTGTTATCTCTAAAATCTGAAACCGTTGTTGACCTATAGTAATAATATTACTTCTGCCATCTTCAGAAGTTTGATGCTTAATTATATGAGCGCAACATCCAACATTTGCCATGGACTTTGTAACCGGATCCCACTTGACTACACCAAAAAGTGAATCGGACTCTAAAACAGATTTAAGCATTATTCTGTATCTGGATTCAAAAATATGTAATGGCAAAACTTCGTTTGGAAACAAAACAACTTCTGGAAGAGGAAAAAGTGGTAACTCTCTAACTGACAGCTCTCCCATGCTTAGTAAAATATAATACTTTTATATTAGTAAATAATGATACATTTCGGGCATTTTTTAAAGCTTGACTTCAATATCAACTCCACTTGGTAAATCCAATTTCATTAATGCATCAATTGTTTTAGCTGAAGGGCTATATATATCAATTATTCTTCTATGAGTTCTTGTTTCAAAATGTTCTCTTGAATCTTTATCAACATGAGGAGATCTTAATACACAATAAATCTTTCTTTTCGTTGGTAAAGGAATAGGACCTATAGCAGAAGCTGCAGTTGTATCAGCAGTTTGAATGATTTTGTCGCAAGATAGATCAAGCATTCTTCTATCAAAAGCTTTTAATCGAATGCGTATTTTTTGTTGCGTTATAGATGCTGTCATAAGTTATTTAAGAAATTATACATGGATTATTAATATTAATAACCCATGTATTTTTTATTATTCTAATTGATCAAGTGTCAAAATTTAATATTCTGAGACCCTATTCAATTATTTTTGAAACTACACCTGCACCAATTGTTCGACCACCTTCTCTAATTGCGAAACGCATACCTTGTTCGATAGCAACTGGACAAATTAGTTCACCCGTCATTTTTATCCTATCTCCCGGCATTACCATTTCAACATTACTTCCATCATCACCAGTAAAAGCAGTAATTTGCCCAGTTACATCAGTTGTTCGTATGTAAAACTGAGGTCTATAACCTGCAAAGAAAGGAGTATGTCTACCACCTTCCTCTTTTTTTAAGACATAAACCTCTCCCTCAAATTTTGTATGAGGAGTTATTGAACCTTTCTTAACGAGTACCATTCCTCTCTCAATGTCTTCCTTTTGAACGCCACGGAGTAGAAGGCCAACATTATCTCCTGCCATCCCTTCATCAAGAAGTTTACGGAACATTTCAACACCAGTTACTGTTGTAACTCTAGTATCCTTGATTCCTACAATCTCAACTTCTTCTCCTACTTTAACTTTACCTCTTTCTATTCTTCCTGTTGCGACAGTACCTCTTCCTGTAATTGAGAATACATCTTCTACAGCCATCAAGAAAGGTTTATCGACCTCTCTTTCTGGTTCAGGTATTGAAGAGTCAACTGATTTCATTAGTTCATCAATTTTTCCTTCCCACTCTGCATCTCCTTCTAATGCTTTAAGAGCAGAGACCTGAATAACAGGAATATCGTCTCCTGGGAAATCATAACTACTTAAAAGTTCCCTAATTTCCATTTCGACAAGTTCTATCATTTCCTCGTCGTCAACCATATCGCATTTATTAAGTGCGACAACTAAAGAAGGAACACCAACCTGTTTAGCAAGTAGAATATGCTCTTTTGTTTGAGCCATTGCACCATCGGTTGCAGCAACAACAATAATAGCGCCATCCATCTGAGCAGCACCTGTGATCATATTTTTCACATAGTCAGCATGTCCTGGGCAATCTACATGAGCATAATGCCTGCCTTCAGTCTCATATTCGACGTGAGCAGTATTGATAGTAATACCACGCTCTCTTTCTTCTGGAGCACCATCTATGTCTCCATAATCTTGAGCTTGTGCTTGACCTTTCTTTGCTAATACATTGGTAATAGCAGCAGTCAATGTTGTTTTACCATGATCAACATGGCCAATTGTGCCAATGTTGACATGTGGTTTGTTTCTTTCGAACTTCTCGCGAGCCATTTGAATTAAAGAATCGAGGGTTTAGTAATTTTATTTTAGTTTAAGAGATCAGGAGTTGCCCTGATTCTTGGAGATGATTGCTTCGGCAACATTACGAGGGACTTCCTCATAATTGGCAAACTCCATTGAAAAAATACCCCGACCTTGAGTCATTGATCGGAGCTGAGTTGCATAACCGAACATTTCGGCTAGAGGCACTTTGGCCTGTACTTTGGACAATCCATCATCGACAGATTGTCCTTCTACTTGACCTCTCCTAGAGGAGAGATCACCAATTACAGAGCCAAGAAAGTCGTCAGGACTTTCGACCTCAACTTTCATCATAGGCTCTAGGAGGACAGGATTGCATTTTTTAACCCCATCTTTAAAAGCCATAGAACCTGCAATTTTGAAAGCCATTTCAGAAGAGTCTACATCGTGGAACGAACCATCGACTAGTGTAACTTTTACATCAATCAATGGATAACCTGCTAAAACACCAGATTCGCAAGTTTCTTTCATACCACTTTCTGCAGGTCCAATATACTCCTTAGGTACAGAACCACCAACAATTTTGTTAACAAATTCAAATCCTGTTCCCGCCTCAGCTGGCTCCATTTCAATAATTACATGTCCGTATTGACCTTTACCTCCTGTTTGTCTCGCGTATTTACCTTCACCCTTTGAGCTAGAACGGATCGTTTCCCTGTATGAAACCTGAGGAGCTCCTATATTAGCCTCAACTTTAAATTCTCTTAGCATTCTATCCACTAATATTTCGAGATGAAGCTCACCCATACCTGCTATAACAGTTTGATTAGTTTCTTGGTCGGTGCTTACTCTAAAAGTAGGATCCTCCTCTGACAAAGCTTGTAAAGCTTTACTTAGTTTTTCCATATCACCTTTAGTCTTTGGTTCAACTGCAACAGATATTACTGGTTCAGGAATGAATAAGGTCTCTAAAACGATAGGATCATCAGTATTACATAAAGTATCCCCAGTAGTAGTATTTTTCAAACCTAATACCGCACCCAAATCTCCAGCTCTTAATTCATCAACTTCCTCTCTTTCATCAGCTTTAAGTACAACTAGTCTTGAAATTCTCTCCTTTGCATCTTTAGTTGAATTCATTACGTAACTTCCTTTGGAGAGAACACCTGAATACATTCTCACAAAAGTCAACTTTCCATAAGGATCTGACATAACTTTAAAAGCCAAGGCACTGAATGGAGCACTATCATCAGAAGGTCTTACATCTTCCTTACCATTAGGTAATATTCCTTGAATAGGCTTGACATCAATAGGTGCTGGCAAATAATCAACCACTGCATTTAGAACTAACTGGACACCCTTATTCTTAAAAGCTGACCCGCAAAGCATTGGAACTAATCCATGTTTAAGGACTCCTTCTCTTATCCCTTTTTTTAATTGCTCAACTGACAATTCGCCTTTTTCAAGAAATACTTCAATTAGTTCTTCATCATTTTCAGCAATACTTTCCATTAACTTACTTCTCCACTCTTCGGATTGATCCTTCATATGATCAGGGATTGGAGCTTCTTCAATATCAGTACCTAAATCATTTTTATAAAGATATGCTTTATTTGAAACAAGATCAATAATGCCTGATAAATCTCCTTCAGCACCGATAGGCAATTGTATTGGAACAGCATTTGCCTTTAAACGATCTTTAATTTGGTCATGAACTTTAAGAAAGTCTGCCCCAGTTCTATCCATTTTATTAACAAACACCATTCTAGGTACGGAATATCTATCAGCTTGGCGCCATACTGTCTCTGATTGAGGTTGTACACCTCCTACCGCACAAAAAACTGCTATAACACCATCTAAAACTCTCATTGATCTTTCTACTTCAATAGTAAAATCAACGTGTCCAGGGGTATCGATGATATTAATTCTATGATCTTGCCAACTTGTAGAAATGGCTGCAGCAGTAATGGTTATGCCTCTTTCCCTCTCCTGGGCCATCCAATCTGTAACAGCTGCTCCATCATGAACTTCACCAATTTTATGGACGACTCCAGAGTAAAATAAAATTCTCTCAGTGGTTGTAGTCTTTCCAGCATCAATATGAGCAGCTATACCAATGTTTCTAACTCGTTCCAGGGGAAAATCGCGTGCCAATGTTCAAACTCCAAATAAAATTTCAAAAATATTAGTTTATTAAACATAAATAAACTATTGATACATAATAGAACAACGAAGTCATTTTTAGGATCAACTTAATAACGATAGTGTGCGAAAGCTTTATTGGCTTCAGCCATTTTATGAGTATCTTCCCTTTTTTTAACAGCACTTCCAGCCTCATTGGCTGCATCCATAAGCTCACCAGCTAGTTTTTGTGCCATACTTTTACCATTTCTTGCTCTTGAAAATGTTACTAACCATCTTAAAGCCATGGCAGTTCCCCTTTCTTGACGAACTTCCATAGGAACTTGGTATGTAGCACCACCAACCCTTCGAGCACGAACCTCTACAAGAGGAGTAGCATTCTTTACAGCAGTTTCAAACAACTCAACAGGATTGCCACCTGTTCTCTCACCTATTAAACCAAAAGCATCAGAAAGAATTCTCTGTGCAGTTGACTTTTTACCATGTTTCATCAATCTTGAAATCATCATAGAGGCAAGACGACTATTAAATTGTGGATCAGGTTGTACTGGTCTTTTTACAGCGGCGTTTCGACGTGACATTTTTTTTAAATAAAATTTAGTTGTTCTTAGGAGCCTTAGCACCATATTTAGATCTAGCTTGGCGCCTATCTTTAACGCCTGCGGTATCAAGTGTTCCTCGAATAATATGATACCTAACTCCAGGTAAGTCCTTAACCCTTCCCCCTCTAAGTAATACTACTGAATGTTCTTGCAGATTATGACCAATACCAGGAATATATGCTGTAACTTCAAAGCCGGAAGTTAACCTAACACGTGCAACTTTCCTTAAAGCAGAATTAGGCTTTTTTGGGGTTGAAGTATAAACTCGGGTACATACTCCTCTCCTTTCAGGACATGCTTTCAAAGCAGGGGACTTAGTCTTCCTCGTTGTACGTTTTCTTTCTGAGCTAATAAGTTGTTGAATGGTTGGCATTAAATTACTACAAATTTTTAAATACACATCGTACTATCATAACCTTTAATGAGTAACTACTGAAACTTTTTTTATTTCCCCTAAATTTAATTAAAAAAGTTTTTAGTAATTCTTCATGTTTTTTAGTTCTATTGTTAGATTTATTTTTATAATAAATATATTAAATTTCTAAAATTTAATAAATTAATAATTTCTATGCCAAAGAAACTAAAAATTAATATGAATCCATATACAGATTCTGTTTCTCCAGATTTTATTTCTGGTGAAAAAGATTCTTGCGGCGTAGGTTTTGTTGCAAACATTGAAGGTATAGAAAGTAATTGGGTACTAAAACAATCTCTCAGAGGATTAGATTGTATGGAGCATAGAGGTGGGTGTGGAGGAGATAACGATTCAGGGGATGGCGCAGGAATATTATGTTCAATACCTTGGTCATATTTAGAAAAGGAATGTGATTTTGAAATTGATCAATCCAAAGATATAGGCCTAGGAATGATCTTTATGCCTAATGATGAATCACTTATTCAAAAATTAAAAATTCTTTGCGATCAAGAAGCTTTAAAGCTCTCAAGCATTAATTCTAATTGGCGTAAAGTACCTGTAAACAATAATTGTTTGGGACCCCTTGCGAAGGCTAATGCACCTTTCATCCTGCAATGGCTCGTTTCTTTTGAAAAGAATCCGAATAGTGATTTTGAATTTTTACTCTTTCATTTAAGAAAAAGAATAGAAAAGAAAGTTCGAGAAAGTTTTAATCATTCTAGTGATTTCTATTTTGCCTCTTTCAGTTCAAAAACAGTTGTTTATAAAGGTATGGTTCGTTCTGAGGTTTTATCAAAATTTTATAAAGATTTAAAAAATGAAGATTTCAAAGTCTCTTTCTCTGTTTATCACAGGAGATTTAGTACCAATACTCTACCTAAATGGCCCTTAGCTCAACCCATGAGATTTCTTGGTCATAATGGAGAAATAAATACCCTTTTAGGTAATATCAATTGGGCTCAAGCTAGTGAAACTCATATAGATAATTTCTGGGGTGATTTAGCAAGTGATCTTAAGCCTATAGTTGATAGATCAAGAAGCGATTCATCTAATCTTGATGCCACTTTAGAAATAAATATTCGATCAGGACAACCAATTACTGATTCATTACTAAAGTTGGTGCCAGAAGCATTTAGAGACCAGCCAGAATTAGATAACAGAGAGGAAATTAAATCATTTTATGAATATTCAGCAAGTCTTCAAGAAGCTTGGGATGGACCAGCCTTAATAGTTTTCAGTGATGGAAATTCCATTGGGGCTACATTAGATAGAAATGGCTTGAGACCCGCAAGATATTCAATAACCGAAGATGGGTTTGTAGTTATGGGATCAGAAACAGGTGTTGTTGAGCTTGACGAAGAAAAAATAATAGAAAAAGGTCGATTAGGACCCGGACAAATGCTTTCAGTTGACCTAAAAAACTCAAAAATTTTAAGAAACTGGGAAGTTAAATCTGAGGCAGCAAAAAGATATGACTTTAAAAAATTACTTCTTCAAAGAGTTATTAATATCGAAAATATTATTTGGGAAAAAAACTGTAAACTAAAAAGCTTAGAATTATTACAGCAACAAACAGCATATGGATTTTCAGCAGAAGACAATGACTTAGTATTAGATTCAATGGCTTCATTATCAAAAGAAGCAACTTATTGTATGGGTGATGACATACCCCTAGCAGTTCTCTCCTCTAAACCGCATATATTATATGACTACTTTAAGCAAAGATTTGCACAAGTAACTAATCCCCCTATTGATCCATTACGAGAAAAATTAGTAATGAGTCTTGAAATGCACTTAGGTGAAAGATGCTCACCCTTTGAGATGACAAACTTAAAGCCTTTTATTCATTTAAATAGTCCAATAATTAACCAAAATCAACTAGAAGGAATAAAGAATAGTGAAATAAAATCTCAAATAATATCTACTTTATTTGACTTAGAGCAAGGTGTTTATGGATTAGAGCGAAGACTGAATGAGATATGTATAGAAAGTGAAAAGGCTATTCAAAATCAATGCTCAATATTAATTATTTCTGATCAAGGAGTTAATGCAAAAAAAACTTTTATACCTCCTCTTTTGGCAGTTGGAGCGATCCATCACTATCTGCTTAAGCAAAAAATAAGACTAAAGGCCTCTTTAGTTATTGAGACAGGTCAATGTTGGAGTACTCATCACTTAGCGTGTTTAATTGGATATGGAGCAAGCGCAATTTGTCCATGGTTAATTTTTGAGTCTGGAAGACAATGGATCAATCATCCAAAGACTAAAAAACTTTTTGATTCTGGCAAACTTGAAATAATTTCTACTGAGCAAGTACAAAAAAATATTAAAAAAGCGCTTGAAGATGGTTTAAGGAAAATTTTATCAAAAATTGGCATATCACTTTTATCCAGTTATCATGGTGCCCAAATTTTTGAAGCATTAGGCTTAGGCTCTGACCTCATAAAGAAAGCATTCGATGGAACAACCAGTAGAATCGCAGGGATTTCCCTTAAAGAATTAGCAATAGAAACAATTTCAATTCATACAAAAGCTTATCCAGAAATCGACCTAAAAAAACTTGAATTTCTTGGATTTGTGCAATTTAGAAATTACGGAGAATATCACTCAAATAATCCAGAAATGTCTAAGATCCTACATTCTGCTCTCAAGAAAGGACCAGGATATGATCACTTTGATACTTATCAAAAATTAATTAGAAGTAGGCCAATTACAGCACTTAGAGATTTACTCACGATTGATTCCAAAAGAAAAAGTATTTCTTTAGAGGATGTTGAAAGTGTTGAATCTATATGCAAAAGGTTTTGTACTGGAGGGATGAGCTTAGGAGCCCTCTCGAGAGAGGCACATGAAGTTTTAGCTATTGCGATGAACAGAATTGGAGGAAAAAGTAATAGTGGAGAAGGTGGAGAAGATCCAGCAAGGTTTAATGTTTTAAATGATATTGATGAAAATACTAAATCAGCAACTTTACCTTTTATAAAAGGTCTCGAAAAAGGTGATACTGCATGTTCAGCTATTAAACAAATCGCTTCAGGAAGATTTGGTGTTACGCCCGAATATCTTCGTAGTGCAAAACAACTTGAGATAAAAATGGCACAAGGGGCTAAACCAGGAGAAGGAGGTCAACTTCCTGGGCCAAAAGTAGATGACTACATCGCAAAATTAAGAAACAGTAAACCAGGAGTGGCTCTAATTTCGCCACCTCCCCATCATGATATTTATTCCATCGAAGATTTAGCTCAACTAATTCATGATTTACATCAAATACATCCAAAAGCCAAAGTTAGCGTAAAACTAGTTTCGGAAATTGGAATTGGGACTATTGCAGCCGGAGTTAGTAAAGCAAATGCTGATGTAATTCAAATTTCTGGTCATGATGGCGGGACTGGAGCCTCTCCTCTAAGTTCTATAAAACATGCAGGTTTACCATGGGAATTAGGTTTAGCGGAAGTTCATAAATCTCTTCTACAAAATAATTTACGAGAGAGAGTTCTCCTAAGGGCAGATGGTGGGCTTAAAACTGGTTGGGATGTTGTCATAGCAGCATTACTTGGTGCTGAAGAATATGGATTTGGCTCTGTAGCAATGATTGCAGAGGGTTGCATTATGGCAAGAGTTTGCCATAAAAACACCTGCCCAGTTGGAGTAGCGACTCAAAAGGAAGAACTCAGAAATAGATTTAAAGGGATCCCAGAGCATGTAGTAAATTTCTTCATCTACATTGCTGAAGAGGTTAGACAAATTATGAGTATCATTGGTGTTTCCAACATGGATGAGTTAATTGGAAATAAAGAGTTTCTTAAAACAAGGGATGTTAGTTTATCTAAAACTAAAAATATTGACCTTAGTTCCTTAGTTGAAGAAAATGATTTATTTACTAATAGATCATGGATTCATCATTCAGATAATGCTCATGACAATGGATTTGTTTTAGAAGATGAGCTTCTATCAGATCCTAAATTTCAAAAAGCCATTCAAAATCATCAGACTATTAATAAAAAATTATCCATCGTCAATACTGATAGAAGTGTTTGTGCAAAAATCTCTGGCGAAATCGCCGCATTGCATGGTAACAAGGGCTTCAAAGGAAAATTAAATATTCTTTTTGATGGTGCAGCGGGTCAAAGTTTTGGTGCCTTTTTACTTGATGGCATGAATATTAAATTAATTGGTGAAGCTAATGATTACGTTTGCAAGGGAATGAATGGTGGAACATTATCTGTAATACCTCCACAAATTAATAATAATTCTTCAAAACAAGTAATTCTTGGAAACACTTGCCTTTACGGCGCTACTGGAGGCAAATTATATGCCTTAGGGAAATCAGGAGAACGTTTTGCTGTTAGAAATAGTGGCGCCACTGCTGTTACAGAGGGTGCAGGTGATCATTGTTGTGAATATATGACAGGGGGTAAAATCGTAATTTTAGGACCTACAGGTAGGAATATCGGTGCTGGAATGACAGGAGGTGTAACTTTTATTCTTGATGAAGACAATAATTTAGAAAAGAAGGTTAATACTGAGATTGTTAGTATCTACAAAATTCATAATAAAAATCAGGAATTAATGCTAAATAAAATAATATCTGATTACTTCAACAATACAGGTAGTTTGAAGGCCTCCAGAATATTGCAAAATTGGAATGAATCAATGAAACTTTTTAAAATCATTGTTCCTCCCAGTGAAGAAGATCTTTTAGAAATAAAAAATTCTCATAAGAAGTAATGCCACTTTTTATAAAAACTGAATTTATAAAAAAAGAATATTTATCAAATTTAAATTTAAGAAAAAAAATAATACAAGATCACATTAACTGGGTAAAAACATTAAAGGATAAAGGCATAAATATTAATAGTGGATACTTAATTGACTATTTGAAAAAACCTGGAGGAGGGGGATTATTAATGATTGAATGTGCAAGCTATTTTGAAGCTGAAAAAATAATTAAAAGTGATCCTATGGTTAGAAATAATATTGTTGACTGGAAATTACATGAATGGATTGATATTACAAATAAATAAAAAATTATTATCTAGGATATTTTTTCATTAGCTTTTGAATTTCTTCAGCATGATAACTACTTCTTGTGAGCGGTGAACTAACCACTTGCAAAAAATTTAATTCATTTTCTCCAAAAAATTTAAAAAAATTAAATTTTGAAGGACTAACAAATCTTTGAACAGGTAGATGAAACGGACCAGGCGATAAATATTGCCCAATAGTTACAATATCAACATCATATTTTTTAAGATCCATTAATAAATTGAGAACTTCTTCATCTTTTTCTCCTAAACCAAGCATGAATCCTGATTTTGTATAAATACTGGAATTATATTCCCTCACTTTTTTTAATAAATTTAAAGATCTTTCATAATTCCCTTGGGGCCTAACTTTTCGATAAAGTGAAGGAACTGTTTCAATATTGTGATTGAGGACATCTGGTTTTACATCAAGTACTTTTTCAAGTGCTTCCCAATTACCACATAAATCAGGAATTAATAATTCAATAGTGGTATTAGGAGACTTTTTCCTGACTTCAGAGACGCAAGAATAAAATTGAGATGCCCCTCCATCATTTAAATCATCTCTATTTACAGATGTTATAACTACATGATTTAAATTTAATCTATATACCGCCTCGGCTAAGCGATAAGGTTCAGTTGGATCTAATTCTCTCTTTGATCTATCAAATTTTATATCGCAATAAGGGCAAGCTCTCGTACAAGCTGGGCCCATGATTAGAAATGTTGCGGTTCCACTGGAAAAACATTCTCCAATGTTAGGACAGCTTGCCTCCTGACAAACCGTATTCAACTTCAGATCACTCAACAAGTCAGCCGTATTACCTATCCTCTCAACTTGAGGAGCCTTTACTCGAAGCCAATCAGGTTTTTTTAAGGCATTATCGGCTTTATTTATCATTAATAAAAGCGTCTTTTATCTATTAATATGTTAGTCAAAATAAAAATTTTTAACCTTTTTAAATTTATAAATACCCTCTTGGAGATATAAACTTGTTCCCAACTAATTTAGTTTTGGAATTGCCTACTATTATCAGTGTGAGCATATCTATTCGATCATAAGGAAAGTCCTCTAATGTGCGAAAACTAATTTTTTGATCTTTTCTTCCAACTTGCCGAGCAATAAGAATGGGCGTCTCTTTTTTTCTTTTTTCTAAAAACATTTTTATAGTTTTTTTTAGTTGCCAATCTCTTTCTTTTGACTGTGGATTAAAAATTGCAACTACAAAGTCCCCTAACAATGCTCCTTTAATTCTCTTTTCAATTATTTCCCATGGAGTTAATTTATCACTCAAACTTATAGCACAAAAATCATTCATAAGTGGAGAACCAGCTAATGAAGCTGCCAATTGAATACAACTAATACCTGGATGAATAGTAAAAGAAGGCCTAACTGTTTTATCTAAATTTTGGATTAATTCTAAAAGTAGTCCTGCCATTCCATAAATACTAGAATCACCTGATGAAACTAGTGCAACCTTTATCCCCTCTTGAGCAAGACTTATTGCTTTTTCGCATCTTTTCTTTTCCTCAGTTATTTCACTATCAATTCGAATTTGATCTTCTCTTAAAAGAGGATCTAGTAAATCAAGATACATCTTGTATCCAATCCAAACTGGACATTCTGATAAAGCAACTTTTGCATCAATAGTTAAAAATGATAAATTTCCTGGACCGCTACCTATCACATGAATATGTCCTCTTGAAGGAGCAAATTGATTCTTTGATTGCGCTACAGCAAGAGTTACCGCTCCTGCTCTATCCCCTGAAAATTTCTTATTAGTAACAATATGCTTTTCAACTAATAATTTTGCATCCTTTCCAGCAGCTATTAAACAAGAGGCCTCAGCAACAGAATAGGAACCAATTTCATCAAATACAGCCTGTGATGGATTTGGAACATTTTTCTTTGATAATTGTTTAGTAGTTAAAAATTTTATGGGCCATTGATTATCTCTTGCAATATCTAAAATAGCTTTTTCATCTTTCTTTAAATCAACAGTAGCAATTCCTGCTATTGATAAAAGTGAAATTTCATTATCATCCAAAAACTGATTTAATGAGTCTTGTATAAATTTTTTATTTGTATTTCTCTCGCATCCCATACCTAACCAAAGAGTAGGAGGATGCCATGTGGTTTGACATTGTTTTTTAATTCCTACAAAAAAAGTTAACTCTTGATTATAAATATCATCACAATCATCTAAATGATTTAAGTTTTTACTTGATTTACATCTTTTCCATAATTCATTACCAGAAAACTGTTTAAAAGAAATTGCTTGGTTTTTAGATTGATTTATTACTAATTTAGACCAATCTTTTGTTGATCCTGATCTACGCCATCCCCAGTTTTCTCCAAAAGAGTCAAGATTTAAAAGATTCTCAAGTGAAGAATTATTTGTTTCAACAATTTCCCCTCCTATTAAATTATGAAGTTTTAAGGCTATATTTTTTGTCTGATTATGGTGCAAATTTAAAACAGGTATTATCTTGGATCCTCGTTTATCTGTAACTATTACACCTGGGTCGTATTCTTTACTAGAAATAAAAGATGATATTAATCTTGTAGTTGCGCCAACAGAACCAATAAATATAAATACGTTTACATTCCTCCAATTTTCTTTTAAATAGTTATTGATATTTAAATTTTTAATACCTTTTACATTTTTATATTCTTGATTGGAAGAGCTGCCAAGATAAAATTCATCAATAAAATTTGACCTATCAAATACCTCTAAAAGTTTTATTGAGCTTGAAGAAAAACCAATAGCAACAACTTTCAATTTTTAACTCATAAACAATTTTAATTTAAAAGTATTTTCTTATCCTGTCATTGGATTAATACATATATACTCAAAATATAAAAAAATATTTAAGATTAAGAGCTCTTTTTTTAAGTAATTATGCCTAGATACCAGTCATACTAATAGATTTTGTAAATTATTAATTAGTTACAATCAATGAAACATTTGTTACTTTCCCACATGATCAAAGAATCTTTATCTTATAGTTTTGAGAACGCAAACCCTATGTAACGTCGGGATGGATGCTTGAAAGTCTATTATTAAAGATATTCTTTCGGGTTTTACAACCTTTAATTACAAGGATTAACTAATTTTGAGGTTCTAGATGACCATCAGCCCACCAGAAAGTGGAGAAAAAAACAAAAAGATTTTGGCTGAGCCTGTAAAGGCTGATCCAAGACCAATTGATTTTGGCAAGTTAGATAAACCAGGTTTCTGGTCCAGTAAATTATCCAAGGGTCCCAAATCCACGACATGGATTTGGAATCTACATGCTGACGCGCATGATTTTGATATTCATTCAGGAGATGCTGAAGAAGCTACGAGAAAAATATTTTCTGCTCACTTTGGTCATCTTGCAGTCATTTTTATATGGATGAGTGCAGCTTTCTTCCATGGAGCTAGATTTTCTAATTACACAGGTTGGTTAGCAGATCCAACTCATGTAAAACCAGGGGCACAGCAAGTTTGGGCTGTAGTTGGTCAGGAAATGTTGAATGGCGATTTAGGAGCTAACTACAACGGCATACAGATAAGTTCAGGGATATTTCAAATGTGGAGAGCTTGGGGAATAACAAACGAAACTGAGTTAATGGCATTAGCAATTGGAGCTGTTGTTATGGCAGCGTTAATGCTTCATGCAGGTATTTTCCACTATCACAAAGCTGCCCCCAAGATGGAGTGGTTCCAAGATGTCGAATCTATGATGAATCATCATCTTGCAGGTTTACTTGGTTTAGGTTCTCTCGCTTGGGCAGGTCACTGTATTCATATTGGTGCTCCAACTGCAGCTTTATTAGATGCTATTGATGCTGGTAAACCTTTAGTAATTAATGGAACAGCAATTGCCTCAATAGCAGATATGCCAATGCCTCACGAGCTTTGTAATCCAAGTGTTGTAAGTCAAATTTTTCCAGGTTTAGCAGCAAGATCTGCAGAGAATTTCTTTACAGGTAATTGGTGGGCATATTCAGACTTTCTTACTTTTAAAGGTGGTTTAAATCCAGTAACTGGAAGTCTATGGATGACAGATATATCTCATCATCATGTTGCTATCGCAGTGTTATTCATAATTGCTGGACACATGTACAGAACTAACTATGGAATTGGTCATAGCATGAAAGAGATTATGGATGCTCAAACAGGAGATCCATTATTATTTCCTGCACCCAAAGGACATCAAGGTCTTTTCGAATTCATGGCAGAAAGTAGACATGCACAACTTTCTGTCAACTTAGCAATGTTGGGATCACTATCAATAATTATTTCCCATCACATGTATGCCATGCCACCATATCCTTATATGGCCATTGACTATATGACCGTCTTAGGTTGTTTTACCCATCACATGTGGATTGGAGCTTTATTTATAGTAGGAGCAGGAGCTCATGCAGCTATAGCTATGGTTAGAGATTATGATCCAGCCAAAAATATTGATAATGTTTTAGATAGAATTTTAAAAGCTAGAGATGCAATTATAAGTCACTTAAATTGGGCTTGTATGTTTTTAGGTTTCCATAGTTTCGGTCTATATATTCATAATGATACGATGCGAGCTTTAGGAAGACCTGACGATATGTTTAGCGATAAAGCAATTCAACTTCAGCCTGTCTTTGCTCAGTGGGTTCAGAATATACAATCTTCTGGAATTGGTACAACCATGTTAAGCGGAAATGGTGTTAGTCAAGTTTTCAATGGAGATACGATTACAATCGGTGGCAAGATAGCTATGAAAGCCATTCCATTAGGAACTGCAGATTTCATGATTCATCATATCCATGCCTTCCAAATACATGTATGTTTACTTATTCTCCTTAAGGGTGTTCTCTATTCAAGAAACTCAAGATTAATTCCCGACAAAGCCTCTCTTGGATTTAGATTCCCTTGCGATGGTCCTGGTAGAGGAGGTACCTGTCAAGTTTCAGCATGGGATCATGTTTTCCTTGGTCTCTTCTGGATGTATAACTGCATTTCAATCGTTATTTTCCACTTTTCCTGGAAAATGCAAAGTGACGTTTGGGGTTTAACAGGCGGTAACTTTGCTCAAAGTTCCATAACTGTAAATGGGTGGTTAAGAGATTTCCTTTGGGCCCAGGCTTCTCAAGTACTTACAAGTTACGGACAAGCAATTAGCATGTATGGCTTAATGTTCTTAGGAGCACATTTCATTTGGGCATTTAGTTTAATGTTCTTATTTAGTGGTAGAGGTTACTGGCAAGAATTATTTGAATCAATTCTATGGGCTCATAATAAACTCAAAGTTGCACCAGTCATTCAACCTAGAGCTTTATCTATTACTCAAGGTAGAGCTGTTGGTGTAACGCACTTCTTAGTTGGAGGCATAGCAACAACTTGGGCTTTCTTCCACGCTCGCCTCTTTGGTCTGGGCTAAACCTGAACTTTTCCTTTTAATCTAATGGCAACTAAATTTCCATCATTTAACCAGGGTCTAGCTCAGGACCCTACCACCAGAAGAATCTGGTACGGAATTGCAACCGCTCATGATTTCGAAAGTCATGACGGCATGACAGAAGAAAAACTTTATCAAAAGCTTTTTTCAACTCACTTCGGTCACCTAGCAGTTATTGCATTATGGGTCGCTGGAAACCTATTTCATGTTGCATGGCAAGGCAATTTTGAGCAGTGGGTTCTTGATCCACTTCATGTAAGACCGATTGCTCATGCAATTTGGGATCCTCATTTTGGTAAAGGCATAACAGAGGCAATGTCTCAGGCAGGGGCTCAAGGTCCTGTCAATATCGCTTACTCCGGTGTATATCATTGGTGGTACACAATTGGAATGAGAACGAATGAACAATTATTCCAAGCATCCATCTTTATGAGCATTCTTGCATGTTGGACTTTATTTGCAGGTTGGCTTCACCTTCAACCCAAATTTAGACCTTCACTAGCTTGGTTTAAAAATGCAGAGTCAAGACTCAATCATCATCTTTCTGTTTTATTTGGATTTAGTAGCATCGCTTGGACTGGTCATTTAGTTCATGTTGCAATTCCTGAATCTAGAGGTCAGCATGTAGGTTGGGATAATTGGCTTACTGTACTTCCTCATCCAGCTGGACTTGCACCATTTTTCACTCTTAACTGGGGAGCTTATGCCCAAAACCCTGATTCACTAGATGCTGTATTTGGTACATCACAAGGTGCAGGTACAGCTATATTTACCTTCTTAGGGGGATTACATCCTCAAAGTGAAGCTTTATGGCTTACTGATATAGCTCATCATCATATAGCTATTGGTACAGTATTCATTATTGCTGGCCATATGTATAGAACTTCATTTGGTATAGGCCACAGTCTTAAAGAAATTACAGAAGCTCATAACACCAGGCATCCAATTGATCCCCACAAAGGTAGTTTTGGAATAAATCATGATGGAATCTACGAGACATTAAATAATTCTCTTCATTTTCAACTTGGATTGGCTTTAGCTGCTCTAGGTGTGGCAACTTCACTTGTTGCTCAACATATGGGAGCTCTTCCTTCATATGCATTCATAGCAAGAGATTACACGACTCAATCGGCTCTATACACTCATCACCAATACATTGCTATGTTCCTAATGGTTGGTGCATTTGCTCATGGAGCAATCTTCTTTGTAAGAGATTATGATCCTGAACTTAATAAGGATAATGTTCTAGCTAGAGTACTAGGAACTAAAGAAGCACTGATAAGTCATTTAAGTTGGGTAACTATGCTTCTAGGTTTCCATACTCTTGGTATTTATGTTCATAATGATGTAGTTGTAGCTTTTGGTAATCCTGAAAAACAAATTTTAATAGAACCAGTTTTTGCTCAATTTGTGCAAGCTGCTCAGGGCAAAATGATGTATGGTTTCAATGCTTTACTCTCTGATCCAACAAGTGCAGCTAGTGTCGCAGCTAATTCTCTACCTGGCAATCATTATTGGATGGATTTAATTAACAGGCAAGATGCATTAAGTGCATTTTTACCTATTGGTCCTGCTGATTTCTTAGTTCATCACGCTATTGCTTTAGGACTCCATACAACAGCTCTTATTCTTATTAAAGGTGCTCTAGATGCAAGAGGAACCAAATTAATTCCAGACAAAAAAGATCTTGGTTATGCTTTCCCTTGCGATGGCCCTGGTAGAGGTGGTACTTGTGATAGTTCTTCCTGGGATGCAATGTATCTAGCCATGTTCTGGGCACTTAACTTAATTGCATGGGTTACTTTCTATTGGCATTGGAAACATTTAGCTATTTGGCAAGGTAATGTTGCTCAATTCAACGAATCCGGAACTTATCTGATGGGATGGTTTAGAGATTATTTATGGCTAAATTCCGCACAATTAATCAATGGTTACAATCCTTTTGGAGTTAATGCATTATCTGTATGGGCTTGGATGTTCTTATTTGGTCATCTCGTTTGGGCTACTGGATTTATGTTCCTAATCTCTTGGAGAGGATACTGGCAAGAACTTATAGAAACTCTAGTATGGGCTCATCAAAGAACTCCAATAGCAAACCTTGTAGGTTGGAGAGATAAGCCAGTTGCACTATCAATCGTTCAAGCAAGGCTTGTAGGTTTAGCACATTTCACAATTGGAAATATTTTAACCTTCGGCGCTTTTGTCATCGCATCAACCTCCGGTAAGTTTGGTTAATAAAATATTGAAAAAAGTCATCACCATATGGTGGTGATTTTTTTTGGCTATTATTAAATTAATTTAAGTTAAACTTAACAATTAAATTGATTATTTTATATGAATAAATTAAATAATTTGATTTCAATAGTAGTTCCTGTATATAACGAAAGTGACAGCATCAGAATTATTAATTAATGAAATAATTAATGTTATGAAAAGCCATCAGCTACTATTTGAGTTGATAATTGTGAATGATGGTTCTGTTGATAGCACAAGTAATGTTCTAGAAAATTTATCTATAGAAATTAAACAATTAACAGTAATAAATTTAAGAAAAAATTATGGACAAACAGCTGCCTTAGCAGCTGGATTCGATCATTCAAATGGGGATATAATAGTTACTTTAGATGGAGATTTACAAAATGATCCTAATGATATTCCTAAATTAATAACAAATATAAATGAGGGTTATGATTTGATTTGTGGTTGGCGTTTTCAGAGAAAAGACAAATTATTAAATAGACGTATTCCATCTCAAATCGCTAATCGATTAATTGGCAATGTAACCGGTATTCACCTTCATGATTATGGTTGCTCATTAAAAGCTTTTAAACATGAAATCATTAAAGACATAAAATTATATGGGGAATTACACAGATTTCTCCCAGTCTTAGCCAATATAGAAGGAGCAAAAATTAAGGAAATCAAAGTAAATCATCGAAGTAGAAAATACGGTCAAAGCAAATATGGAATTGATAGGACTTTTAGAGTATTAATGGATTTATTAACTGTTTGGTTTATGAATAAATTCCTAACCAGACCAATGTATGTTTTTGGTTTTATTGGCATTATCAGCATCATTAGTAGCTTTATAATGAGTTCTTATTTGATAGTTTTAAAATTTCTAGGAGAAAGCATTGGTAATCGACCATTACTAATTTTCGCTTTAATTTTGGGTATTGCAGGAGTTCAACTTTTCAGCTTTGGATTATTAGGTGAATTATTAATGCGCACTTATCATGAAAGTCAAAACAGACCAATTTATAGAGTAAGAGAAATTAAAAGTATGAAAACAAATAATCCATAATTTATTTAAATTTATCTATTAAATCTGCAGAAATCTCAACAATATCAGAGTCCATATCCTTTAGTCCCATCCGTAATATAGGAAGTGTTGATTTATCAGATAAGTCCTTGGCAATTTTTAATGCTTTTAACTTATCTTCTTTAGAACCCTTGAAGAGAGATTCCATTTTTCTTTTTAAAAATATTCTCTCACTATGCGAATATACTTGTATGTCATTTGTAAATGGAAACTTTTTTTTCAAAGGAGATGAAGAAATCTTAGCCTGCGTTTCTTGAACATTATTATAAAGTTCAATCTTTTTTTTACTAAAAAATTTTATTATTAAACTCCTTTTAAATATTATTAAAAAAATTAAAATAGATAATATTAGTATTATTGAAAGTACCCTAAACATAAAGAAAGTTAATAAATTTTATATCATATAGTAATGAAAATACCACAAAATAGATATATTCATTTAGAGTAATTGAAATGTTTATACAAATTATGTCTACTGACATGGTCGCTAGCTGGTTACCCTCTGTATTTGTTCCACTCATAGGAATACTAGTACCTGCTGTTTTTATAATTTTGATTGGTAGATATATAACTGCAACTGAATAAAACTAAACTATTAAATTAAAGAACAATGAACACTCAACAACCATCATCTGACGCTCTAAAATCTGAAGATCTCCAAAAAGAAGAAAATGATTATGGCGCAGCAAAAGATTGGGCTATAAAAACAGTAAGTGACCCATGTGTAGGTAATTTACAAACTCCCGTTAATAGCGGTTACGTAACAAAGGCATTTATTAATAATTTACCTTTTTATAGAGAAGGAATTTCAAATAATTTTCGTGGCCTAGAAACTGGAGCCGCATTTGGATATCTTTTATATGGACCTTTTACTATGACGGGTCCTCTAAGAGAGTCTGATTTTGCATTAACAGTTGGACTTTTAGGAGCTATAGGAGCTGTGCATATCCTTACAGCACTATTATTGTTATATAATTCTCCCGGTAAAGCGCCTAATGTACAACCAGCAGATTGTACAGTAAACAATCCTCCTAAAGACTTATTTACTAAAGCTGGATGGGCTGACTTTACCAGTGGTTTCTGGTTAGGCGGATGTGGCGGTGCAGTATTTGCTTGGTTATTGTGTGGTACTTTACATCTGGATACTGTAATGCCAATGATTAGAAGTTTAGGAAATAGCTAACTTATAGAATAATTTATCTTTGCAAAATCATCTTATGGTTTTATTCCATAAATAAGATTTTGTTACTCTACCAGCAGATATTAATCTTGAACGATAATAATGAGATACACTATCACTATTTTCAATATCTAGTAAATTATCAAGAGCTATACCATTTCTTCCATTCACTCTTCCAGAAGAGTGAAAATATTTTCCTTTCGAATAATAAATTCCTACATGATCACACTTTTTCCCCTCACCAAAAAATAAAATATCTCCCATCTGAAGAACTGATATATCTCCTGGAAAGTTAAAAAGATGTTCACAAAAAATTTTCAATTGAAAAGAGTCACGAGGCACAAAAATCTTACTTTTAAAAAAAGCTGTTTGAATTAATCCTGAACAATCATAATTTGGACCTGCTGTACCTCCCCAAAGATAAAAATTAGATTTTTTAGATTGGTTTTGAATCCAATCCAAAATCTTTGGCATTTTCTCCTGTATAAATAATTTATCAATCAAAACAAAACTATTTTTAATAGCCTCATATTTTTCAATTACTAAATTATTAATATCAACCCAACAAATATATCCATCTTCAAAACATTGAATAAATATTCTATGTTTATTGTGCCAATTTTTTTGTATTAAATTAGTCTCAATGATTCTAAAAAGTCTATTTTTTATAATCTCAGTTACTAATTCATTTCCTATTTCATTTTTATAACCCCTAATATCATTATTTACTCTCCACCAAATTGTATTAGAAAAATTAGTTTGTTTAAATAAGTTTAGTGCCTCCATAGTTTTATAAAAGATGTCTTTCTATTATCAAAAAGAAGAAATGGGTATATTTCTAAAAGAAATTTTATACAAGATATCAAATAACAGGAAAAATTTTTTAACTGATAATATTGCTATTACCTGGATTAACTATAGTACAAATATTAATTTTAAAAAGGGGTTTGGATGCGGTATAAATCAGAAAAAACAATATTATCCTGCAAGCATAGTTAAATTGGTTTATGGGCTAGCAATTTATGATTGGATTGAGAAAAAAAGAGTGATATTAAACAAAGAAATTGAAAATGCTGTTTTTAATATGCTCCAATACTCAAGTAACGATGCAACTAGTTTTCTCATAGATCTACTTACTGGAACAACAAGTGGTTTATCAATTGAAGGAGTAGTTTGGGATCAATGGAAATATCAGAGAGAGATAATAAATGATTGGTTAATAGGTTTAGGATGGGATGAAGTTAAAGAATTTAATTGTTGTCAAAAAACATGGGAAGATGGACCTTATGGGAGAGAAAAAGATTTCTATGATCAAAACAATCAAAATAGAAATTCCATGTCAGCTTATGGTACAGCAAAAATCTTAGAGGAAATTATCCACCATAAAATTTATCATCAGAATAATCTAAAATTAAAAGATTTTCTTTTCAGAAATCTAGCAATAGATCAATTAACAGAAAATGAAAATCAAGTTAAAGGTTTTTTAGGCGAAGGACTTCCTGAAAAAACTCCTTTTTGGAGTAAAGCTGGATTAATGAGTAAAGCTAGACATGATGCTGCATGGTGGTTAAATAATCAATCCAGTCAGACTTTATTAGTAGTATTTGGTAATGGTCAAAATTTTGCAAATGATACTTCATTTCTTCCTGAAATATCGCATGCTATTTATAAATATAATCAACAAAATTTAGCTTCATCATAATAAGTTATCATCATTTATCTCTGTTTCATGAATTTGTGTATAAGCTTCATAGGGCAACATTAATATTCTTTCAAAATCAATATCACTTATAATCCATTCTTTATATTCAGCTAATAAACTTTTTCTATCTTGATAGTCTAGATCATATAGCCTAATAGCTATATCTTTAAAACTTTCTTTAATTAATTTTTCGATTTTATTATTCATTAAATTACTTATTTTGATAAATCATATTCCACAAGAATTCTTCTAATAGTTGATAAGGCGATACCAGTTTGTGCACGAATAGATCTGTAAGAGAATCCATCATTTCGCAAACGAATAACAAGATCCTCTTTTAAAGGACTAATCTTCGGCCTTCCTCCTAAATTACCAGCTACGATTTTTCTATTTTGTAAAGTCTCAACTTTCTTTTCGCTTAAAAAATCAAGTTCTAAATTATTTAACTCCAATAAAACTTGGAAGATTGGCCGTAATAATTCATTTGAAATATTAGCTTCTAATACTCCGGATAAAGTTTTGATATTAATTCCATTATCTAAAAGTTGATTAATTATTTTTATACACTCATCTTTCGATTTAAATGCTCTATCTAATTTATATACAACAAATTGATCACCTCTTGATAAAGATTCAAAAGCTTTTCGAAGTTGAGGTTTATCATCATTATTCACACTAACAATTTCAGAAAAGATAATCTTACATCCATATTTCTTCAAATGATTAATTTGCTTATTTAAATAATCAACTTCCCCATCTATCGCTCTAGCATAACCAACAGAAGTTCTAAGTTTATTTTTTTCCGAGATAAGTAATTTTTTTCGATGGAATTTCAATTAGAATAAATTATTTCTTATAATTTTAACTGTATCAATAATAATTAAAAAAAACACTAATAAGAACATAAAAATGTAATAATAATAATAATCTATATATTTATCTAATATATCAATAACTATATTTAAAACATGTATTAAAAACTGTTCTTATTTTAACTTTATAGAACGTTCTAATAAATCTTAAACTATTAGTTCCATTTTTAGTAAGATCTCTTTAAAAATTATTCACAACATAAATAAAGCAAATTTCTTCTTATTTTTTATTTATATAGTTAATTAAATGTTTAAAATCACTATTTTTTCCTAAAATATTAAGATAATTAAAAATCAAGATAAAAGAATTGAAACCAAAAGGATTAATATTATTTGATATTGATGGTGTCATTAGGGATTGCTCTAAAAGCTATATGTTGGCTACCAAGAAGACTGTATATTCTTTTTGCGGATGGGAACCATCTTTTTTAGATATTGATAATTTAAAAAATGAAGGAATCTGGAATAATGATTGGGATCTTAGTCTGGAACTCATAAAAAGATTTACTAACGAAAATAATTTATCAACTATTACACCACTTAGAGAAGAAATAATTAAATGTTTTGGAAATCTATATTTTGGTTGTTGTCCAGATGAAGACTATAGTAAGTGGTCTGGTTTTATACAAAACGAAAAGATTTTAGTTAATAAAGACCTTTTTCAAGATCTTACAAATAATCATATCCTTTGGGGGTTCGTGAGTGGTGCTGAAATACCCTCTGCAAAATATATATTAGAGAATAAGCTGAATCTAAAAAACCCCCCATTAGTTGCGATGGGAGATGCTCCAGACAAACCTAATCCAGAAGGTTTTATTTTTTTAGCACAAAAATTACTAACCCATAAGCTTGGAGTAAAATCACCCCCA